>JAJEDJ010000050.1 GCA_022821545.1 Caldilineaceae bacterium | reverse complement strand
CTTTCTCCATGGCCTCTTCGGCGCGGCTGTAGGCCTCGAGCGCCATTTTGACGTTGTTGGAGATGGCGTTGCAGGCGGCGGCGCTGAGGGTTCCGTCCAAGACCATTTGCCTGCACTCTTTGAGGAGTTCAAGCAGCTCTTTGACAGGTTCGGGGATGTTTTTGGCGAAGCGGACGGCGGCGGCGGAGTTTTTGCCGCCGAGGGAACGCCATTCGCGGGCCTGTTCGGACGGGGCGCCGTGGGCGAGGCAGAGGCCGCCGTACTGTTCGAGACCGTTGGCCTGGCAGGGCTGGCCGTCTTTTCTGATTCCTGTGCAGCGCATTGCGGACATAGTCAGTTACTCCTTGGCATGTGCAGGCCGGCGGTTGTGTGTGCGGCCGGCCGGTGAGATGGATGTTGGGGCCGGGCCGCCGCTTGGGTTGCAGAGAACGCGGAAAGGCCCAGTCCAGTGATATAACGAAACTATCACGAGATTGGGCCTCGTGGTATGCAGGGGCGTGCGTTAGGGGACAGGCCGCTGCATCAGTATCGGAATCAGGAAAAGACTAGCACAGATTTTCCGGCGGCGCAAATGCGGAACTGCGAGGAGTGAGGGGAACGGCGAGAAGTGAGGGAAGAGGAGAGAGGAGTGAGGAACTGCGAGGAGTGAGGGGAGAGGAGAGATGAGTGAGGAACGGCGAGAAGTGAGGGAAGAGGAGAGAGGAGTGAGGAACGGCGAGGAGAGAGGGAAGAGGAGAGAGGAGTGAGAGGGGAAGGGCGAGGAAAGAGGGGAGAGGAGAGAGGACAGGGACCCACTTGAAGTACAATGGTTTGGGATGCACTCAGGAGAACACGGAAAATTGTTCTTGGAGCGGCTTTCTGTTATGCTCCCCTTGACGCGTCCAACATCCGGCTGCCGCAGAGGTGTGCGCCCACAGCCGGTTGCACCTGATCTGCCTGGACTGTGTCCGACATGCCCTCCCCAAACGTGAGCGCCCCGTCCATCAGGACAGGCTCGAATGCGGCAGGGCATTCGAAGAATTGAGACCCCACGCAATCTTGACTCCGTTCCCGTGTGCGGCTTCTTTGCCCTGAGTTGACGGCAAGATCAAGATTGACGATCGGCGTCAAACCTTACAACGTTTGCGAATCCAGCCGACATTGTCCCGAAAAGTTCATCCCAAGGAGGAAAATCTAGTGACCCGACAAAGCATTAGCCGCCGCGACTTCCTGCGCACAAGCGGTCTCGTGGCCGGCGGGGCCGCGCTGGCCGCCTGCGCCGCGCCTTCACCTGCGCCAGCCGCCTCGGAAGGCGATGACTCTATGGCCGCAGAACCCCAGACCATCTCCTGGTGGTATGCCTGGGGAAACCTGGACCCGGCTGTCGAGACATTCTCGCAGCTTGACAGTTTCAAGGCGCACGTCGGCGAGAACACGACATTGGACTACCGCGGCAGTACCAATAATGAGGCAGTTCTGACTGCTTTGGCAGCAGGCGACCCTCCCGACGGCGGCTCCAACATGGACTATCCCGGCCTCTGGGCGAGAGGTGTTTGCCTTCCCGTCAACGACATGGTGGACTCCAGCGAGATCATCGACCCCGACAACGTTGTCGACGCCGTCTGGCAGGGAGGATTCTACGGCGCCGACCTGATCGGCGTGCCATCGGTCGAATCTTTCCTCTGGTATGGGTTGAACTACAACGCTCAGCACGTCGAAGAGGCCGGCCTTGACCCCGACAATCCACCTTTGACCTGGGAAGGGGTCCTGGAATGGCACAAGGAGCTTTCAAAGTTTGACGATGGCGGAAACGTACTCCGCATCGGCCTTGACCCGATTGACGCCATGGCCGGCGAACCCGATTTTATCGCTACCTCCTACGGCCATACCTGGTGGAACGACGAGGAGCAGACCTTCGACCTGAACCACGAACTCATGGCCCAGGGCATCCAAATGCAGTCCGAATTTTTCCGTTTCATCGGGCCGGATAACTTCGCGGGTCTGCGGTCGGTCGAGGGACAGGGCACTTGGGGGGCAGCCTTCAACGCCGAGGTCCAGTCGATGATTATCGAAGGTTACTGGCACGCCGGCGAAACCACGATCCAGAAGCCGGAAGTGGCAGTCCACAACCGTGCTACCTGGGCGCCTGTTCCCGCCTTCCGGGAGGGAGCCAAGATCATGGCTACCGGGCCCCACATGGTACAGATCTACCGCGACGGCAAGAACCCTGACGGCATGTTCAAGGTCGCTGAATACCTGCACACCAATGAGCCTCTGGACATCATTTTCCACGAGGTTGGCTGGATCATGGGCATCGAGACGTGGCTGACTACTCTCGATCCTGACACTTTCCCCGGTCTGCGTTTCTACGTCGACAATATTGGTGAGGTCACAGACTGGATCGTTGGCCGCCGTTCGCCAATACATTGGTTCGTGAATACCCAGCTCTGGGATCTCCGCGAGCAGGTCTACCGCGACCTGATCACACCTGAAGAAGCTGTGGCGGAGTTGCAAAAGCGCGCCGAAGACGAGTGGGAAGCCCAAGGCCTCTGATTTTCGCCGTTTGGCGGCGGGATCCTTAGGGTCCGGCCGCCAAACACTTGGATAAGTGGAGGAGTCCCGTATGGCAGCCAGCACAGAAAAGGTCAGTCGCTACACGCCACAGGAGTGGCGAAACCTGCGTCTGGGACTGCTGTTCGTCTCACCTTGGGCACTGGGTTTTCTTCTCTTTACGATCTATCCTCTTCTGTCTTCGCTGTATTACAGCCTCACCCGCTACGATCTGCTGCGACCGCCTGTCTTTCTTGGGGCGAAAAACTATCTGACCCTCTTCTTCGACGATCCTCATTTCTGGAACGTGATGTACAACACGCTCTTCTATGTGGGGCTCAGTGTACCCTTTGGCGTCGGCGCAGCATTTCTGATAGCAAATATGTTGAACTCCAGGATCGTTGCCCGCTCCTTTTTCCGCAGCGTAATCTACGTCCCTTCAATTGTTCCAGCGGTGGCATCGGCGATGGTGTGGCAGTTCCTGATGAATGTTCAATACGGCGCCATAAACGGTGTACTGCGCTATTTCGGCCTACCCATCATCCCTTTTCTCTCCAATCCGGGATGGGCCAAGCCCTCACTGATCCTGGTAGCAATATGGGCACAAGGGGCTGCCGTCGTGATATTTCTGGCAGCGCTGCAGGATGTTCCCCGCTCTCTCTACGAGGCCGCGACAGTGGACGGAGCCAATCTGTGGCACAGATTTCGCAACGTCACAATACCATTAACCTCCCCCATCATTCTGTTCAATTTGATAATGGGGCTTATTGTCGCATTCCAAGAGTTTACCGTCCCCTGGCTCCTTACCGAGGGCGGCCCGATGAACTCGACAGAGTTTTATCTGATTCATCTCTATCGCAATGCCTTCGAATACTTGAGGATGGGAAAGGCGTCAGCCTTAGCTTGGATATTGTTTCTGATAATCGTAGTATTCTCACTCATCATTTTCAAGTCCTCGGCCCGTTGGGTCTATTACGGGGGTGAGAAATGACGACCATCGCATCGGAGAGCAGAACAAGGCCCGCGCCGCGCCAATACCATGACACAGGCAATCGCTGGCAGACGATCCTGCTTGAAGTCATCAAGTATGCGGTGCTGATTCCTCTCACTCTCAGCTTCGCTTTTCCCCTTTACTGGATGATCAGCTCGGCGCTAAAGGTGGACTCGCAAGTTTACACGATGCCGCCGATCCTGTTGCCCTTCCCCATCCATCCCGAAAACTTCATCGAGGGCTGGCAAATTCTGCCCTTTACACGGTACGCCGTCAATTCGGTTGTTTTCTATACCGTACCTGCCGTTGCGTTTACAGTGCTCTCCTCCACGATCGTTGCCTATGGGTTTTCTCGCATCCGCTGGCCGGGGCGGGATACAATCTTTTGGCTGGTGGTAATGACGATGATGCTCCCCTGGGCCGTGACGATGGTCCCGCTTTTTATCACATTCAAGTGGCTGGGCTGGCTGGACACCTACCGCCCGTTGGTTGTGCCGGCACTGTTCAGCCATCCCTACATCGTATTCCTGCTGCGCCAGTTTTTCATGACCCTTCCCGAGGAACTTTCCGACGCCGCTCGCATTGACGGCGCCAGCGAGTTTGGCATCCTCTTCCGCATTATCCTGCCCTTGACCAAGCCGGCCCTTGCCGTCGTCGCCTTATTCCGATTCCTATGGGCCTGGAACGACTATCTGGGTCCGCTGATCTATTTGCGTGACGAAAATCGCTACCCTCTCGCGTTGGGAATCGAACAACTGTCGCGACGCGCCAACGACGTGGGGAATTTCAGCAACGGCATTCCGTACCTGATGGCCGTGAGTACACTTGTCGCCCTCCCCATCATCGTAACTTTCTTTTTCGCCCAGCGTACATTTATCGAAGGAATCTCGCTGACGGGAATGAAGGGCTAGGAAGTAAGAGCAGCCAACATGCGCACTTTCTTTCCTGCAATCTTTGTCTCAGCGCTTCTCCTCTGCGCCTGCTCAGCCGGTTTCGTCTACGACGCCTTGCCCGGTTCGACTTCCTACAGCGCGCTATCAGACGCGCCCGGCATCACAGTACACTCTTCGGATCTTCAGGCCGCCTCTGAGACGCAGTCCGGCGCGCAATCGCGTCCCTGTAGCGGCGGCTTCGTCGAACATGAACTACCCCACGTTACCGGCGCCGCCTTCGAACGCGTCACCTACTTCACCAGCAACGGCGCCGGGCTCGCGGTCGGCGACCTCGACAATGACGGCGACGAAGATTTCGTCCTCGCCAATCTGCTCGGCCCCAACCAGATCTTCTGGAACGAAGGCAGTTGGCAGTTCCGCCCGCAACTCCTTCTCGACGGCAGCCTGCGCGGGCTGGCGCTTGTCGACGTAGACGGCGACGGCTGGCTCGACATCACCGCCACCAGCCGGGCGGGGATTCTTCTCTTCTGGCGCAATCGGGGCGGCGAAGACGGCTCCGCGCCTTTCAGCAACGAGCAGGAGCCGACCCGTCTTCAGGGGGTCCGGGGGTTCGCGTACTCGCTACAGTGGGGCGATCTGGACAGCGACGGCGACCTCGACCTGGTGACGGCCTCTTACGACGCGTCGCTTGAGAAGCAAATAGGGCGGCGCGCGCTGGACGCAACCGTTCAGAACGGCGTTTTCGTCTACGAAAACGACAATGGGCAGTTCCTGCCAACACGCCTGGCGTCTCGCGCCCAGGGGCTGGCGCTGCAGCTACTGGACCTGAACGGCGACCGCCGCCTGGACATCCTGGTGGGCAACGACTTTGACGTGCGCGACGCCGTCTTCCTCGGCCAGCGCGACGGAAGCTGGCTGGCAACAGAGCCATTCGCCACAACGACCTTCAGCACGATGAGCTTCGACAGCGGCGACATCGACAACGACGGCCGGCTGGAGCTGTTCGCCGCCGACATGCATCCCTACTCTGAAGAGCCCGAAATTATGCGCCAGTGGCTGCCGGTAATGGAGACGATGCCTCCGCCCAGCCCGGACGACGGCCCGCAGGTGATGGCCAACGTCCTCCAGGAACGGCAGGGCGATAGATGGTCGGACCAGGCGGCGGCGTGGCGCATCCCCTTCAGCGGCTGGAGCTGGTCGGCCCAGTTTGGCGACATCGACCAGGACGGCCTGCTCGATCTGTACGTCGTCAACGGCATGACGGCGATGGAGATCTTTCGCCATCTGCCCGGCGATGAGCTGGTTGAAGAGAACCAGGCCTATCGCAACGATGGAGGCAACCGCTTCACGCCCGCGCCCGAATGGCGGCTGAACAGCAGGGCCGGCGGGCGCAGCATGAGCATGGCAGATTTCGACGGCGACGGCGATCCGGACGTTCTGATCAACAATCTGCGTTCCCCGTCGCAACTGTTCGAGAACCAACTTTGCAGCGGCCGATCCCTGCTGGTGGATCTGCGCCATCCCGGCAGCGGCAACACGCGCGCGCTGGGCGCCGAGTTGCTCCTGCATACGTCGACCGGCATCTATCGCCGCAGCGTACAAGCCGCCGGCGGCTACCTGTCCGGCCGCAGCGCCCGCCAACACTTTGGACTGCCGCGAGACAGTAGAATCATTGCGCTGGAAGTGCGCTGGCCGGACCGCGTCGTCACTATGATTGACGGGGGATCGCTGATCGACGGGGGATCGCTTCAGCCGGACAGTTTACTGACAGTCACCCGCCGCGCCGGACGGTCGCAGTGATCGTAGGGGGCTACTTCTATTGACAGCCGGTTCTCAATAGCTCTATGTCGTGCTGATGCCGCCGTTCTCTCCACTGGGCCAGTGCGCTCCCTTCGTCCTGGGCCGCGCCGGGAAATCCTCACTGATTCATGACCAATCTCTCTGAAGCCCTGACCCCCAGGCACAGGTGGCTCATCTTTGCCGCCATCTGCAGCGGCATTTTCCTGGACTCAAAGGAAGGCGCCATCGTCGTCGTTATTCTGCCTGCCCTGGTGAACGAACTCCAGGCCGACTTTACGCTTGTCCAGTGGGTCGTACTTTCCTTCACTCTTACAAAGACGGCCATTATCCTGAGCGTGGGCAGGCTGGGCGACATGATCGGCAAGAGGCCCGTCTTTCTGGGCGGGACCGTTGCCTTCTTGATCGGGTCCGTCCTCGCCGGACTGGCCCCGAATATCGAACTCCTCCTCCTCTTCCGTGTCGTTCAAGCCGTCGGCGGCGCATTCGCCACCGCCCTGAGCATGGGCATCGTGACCGAGATCTTTCCCGCTTCCGAACGCGGCAAGGCCCTGGGACTGTTCAGCGCCGCTGTCTCGATTGGTGGAGTCGCCGGACCCTTCCTGGGCGGGATCCTGCTGGAGTTCCTCTCATGGCGCTGGATCTTCTTCGTCGGCTTTCCCTTCAGCTTTGTCAGTTTCTTCCTCGCGTGGCGCTACCTGCCCGTCGCCAGCCCCGGCGGCAGGCAACGCTTCGATTGGACCGGCTCCTTTCTGATGACAGTCTTTCTGTTGACTTTCATTCTTTTCCTGACATTCGGAAACCGCTTCGGCTACCGTTCAACCGCCATGTTGGGACTGTTCGCCCTTTCGCTGCTGGCCCTGGCGCTCTTCATCCAAACTGAACGGCGCGTGAAGGATCCGCTCCTTGATCTGTCCATTTTCAGGAACGCTCAGTTCAGCCTGAACCTCTCAATGCGCTTCGTCAGCTTCATTGTGATCGGGGGCGTCTACCTTCTCCTTCCTTTCTACCTGACGAACCTGCTCCAGTTAGACCCCGTCGTCGTGGGCCTGCTTCTGACGACAACCTGGATATCTTTTGGGGTTGCCTCGCCGTTCGCGGGGACACTGTCCGACCGTTTCGGTTACCGCCGCATCGCAGGCGCCGGACTGATTCTGATGGCGTTCGGCTGTTACACCGTGAGCACTCTCAGCGTCGATACGTCGATTCCCGGCTACGTTTTGCGAGTGTCCGCCCTGGGTCTGGGCATGGGACTGTTTCAATCCCCAAACAACAGCGCGGTAATGGGCTCCGTTCCGCGCGAACGTCTTGGGGTCGTCAGCGGCATCAACGTTATCGGGCGTACACTTGGACGCACTTCCGGCATCGCGGCCCTGGGGGCGCTCTGGGCAAGCCGCGTAATTGCATATGCAGGGCCGGATTACCTTGGAAGTGTCACCGAAGCTGCCGCCGCGGCCCAGATCGCCGCGCTACGCGACGTCTCCCTCACCGCGCTCGCAATTGTGGCACTCGCACTAGTTTTGAGCGGTTGGGGAATCCTTGAGGCACGGACGCCGCTGCGAAGGCTTCAGCGAGGTCTCTGATCGGGACCTTCTCCTGCAACATTTCATTCTCCCGGGTCCGTTCCGCTAAACCTGCCGAAGTGGTGTCATTTTCTGCCTGACATGGCTAAGTCGACTGACCAACTCTTCGTCGAGCGCAAGTGGCTTATCTTCGCTGCGCTCGGCTCCGGTATCTTTCTCGCCTCTTTCGACGGCGGCGTCGTCAGGGTTGTGTTGCCGGCGCTCGTCACTGAATTCAGTATCGATTTCGCACTGGTCCAATGGGTTGTGCTCTCCTTTTCTCTCACGCAGACCGCGATCATGCTGGGGGTGGGAAGACTGGGAGACATCGCCGGCAAGAAACCGGTCTTTCTCGGCGGCACCATCGCTTTTGCCGTAAGTTCCGTACTCGCCGGCCTTGCGCCGAACATCGAGCTGCTTCTCTTCTTTCGCGTGCTTCAGGCCATTGGCGGCGCGTTTGCGACCGCTCTAAGCATGGGCATCGTGACCGAGACCTTTCCCGCGTCGGAGCGGGGCAAGGCGCTCGGCCTCTTCAGCTCCACCGTTTCGGTAGGAGGCATCGTCGGGCCGCTCCTGGGCGGCGTCCTCCTGGAACACCTCTCTTGGCGCTGGATCTTTTTCGTAAGCCCTCCCATAGGCTGCATCAGCTTCTTTCTGGCATGGCGCTACCTCCCAAGCTACAACCCCGGCGGGCGGCAGCGCTTCGACTGGACCGGATTCTCGACATTCTTCGCGTTTTTGCTGGCCTTTATGCTCTTTCTGACCGTCGGCGAGCGCAACGGTTATCGATCACCGGCAATGCTGGGCCTCCTGGCTTTTTCACTCTCTGCCCTTGCACTGTTCATCCGAACGGAGATGCGCCTGAAGGAGCCTCTACTCGACCTTTCCCTCTTTCGCAACGCCCTCTTCAGCCTCAACCTGTCGATGCGGCTGATCAGTTTCATCGTTTCCGGCGGCATTACGCTGCTCCTCCCATTCTATCTGAGCAACCTCCTCAAGTTGGACCCTGTTGTCACCGGCCTGCTGTTGACGACTACGATGGTCTCATTCGGTCTGGCTTCACCAATTGCGGGAATCCTTTCAGACCGTTTCGGATACCGCCTGATCGCTACTGCGGGATTGGTGATGCTGGCATACGGCTGCTACACTGTCGGCACTCTGACCGCGGAAACCTCGATCTCCGGCTATGTTCTGCGAGTTCTGCCCTTGGGATTGGGAATGGGAATCTTCCAGTCGCCCAACAACAGTGCGGTAATGGGATCGGTTCCCCGGGAAAGGCTGGGCGTCGTGAGCGGCGTCAACGTCATCGGGCGAACGCTTGGCAATACCTCCGGGGTCGCGGCATTGGGAGCGCTCTGGGCGAGCCGGGTCTTCGTATACGCCGGGCCGGATTTCGCAGGGGACGTGACCGAGGCCGCCGCCGCGCTGCAGACCGCCGCATTGAGGGACGTCGCTTTCGCAGCGATGGCTATCGTTGGGCTCGCCCTTGTGATGAGCGCCTGGGGACTCTTGCGCGGGCCCGCGGTCCTGCAACTGCGCAGGCGCATCCAGTAACTCCCGGCCGCGGCGTTCGGTCTGCCGCGCCAATGCGTGACCGCAGTTTCAGTCGTCCGAAAGGGAATGAACATGAACATTCGTTTTGGATACAGGGATACGACCTACCCCAACGGCGCCCTGGGCACTCTGCGAGAGAGCCAGCACCTGTGGCCCGACGTTCCGGCACTGCAGGCCCAAATCGCTGAAGACGGCTATCTCCTTTTGCGCGGTCTGATTGATCGCGAAAAGGTGAAACAGGCGAGGGCGACAGTTCTGCACTATATGCACGAACAGAATGTGCTGACGCCTGAGGCGCCGATCCTCGAAGGCGTAATGCCCAGGGGCGGGCGCGGCGCCAAGATGAAACGGATTGGTTACCACGAGGACGTTCTTGCCGTCATTCAGGCCATTGAGCTCTTTGATTTTTTTGGCGCATACTTTGGCGAGCCGGCGCTCACTTTCGACTACAAGTGGATGCGCGCGGTAGGCAATGAGCAGTACACCGGCGCCCACTACGACTTCGTCTACATGGGACGCGGTTCCGGCAACCTGCACACGGTGTGGATTCCCCTGGGCGACACGACCGTCGATCATGGCACGCTGGCAGTCTGCAAAGGCTCACACAACCTGCCCAGCTTCGCGCGCATTCGCGATACCTATGGGCGCATGGACGTAGACCGGGACGGAATCGACGGCTGGTTCACGAAGGACCCAATGGAGATTGTCGAAAAATTCGGTGGTGAATGGCAGACAAGCGAGTTTTTCATGGGCGACGTTATCCTGTTCGGAATGCACACGATGCACGCATCGACAACCAATTTGACGAATCGATTCCGCCTGAGCTGCGACGTGCGTTTCCAACCGGCCAGCGACCCGGCGGACGAACGGTGGGTGGCGGGAGGCCCGGGCCACACGGTTCATGGCATAAAGGAGCTGATTCCGATAGAAAAGGCGCGCGCCCGGTGGGGGCTGCCGGCCGACTGAGCCACAGGGGCGGATCGGCGAATTGCCCGCGCACTGAATTTCGAGTACGATATTCTCTGCACATTCCTGTACCGATTCCAGACCGAAAGTTTCGATGTCCGAATCGACGCGAATCGACTGCGACATCCATAACGAAATCCCGGCGCTTGAGACCCTGTATCCCTACCTGCCGGACCACTGGGTTGACTACTGCCGCGAGTCGGCCTTCAACGGCCCCGACGCGGCCGACTACCCCGACAGCGTACCCACCGCCGCCCGCGATGAGAGCAGCCCGAAACCCGACCTGGCCGAGGTGCAAGACCGGGCTTTGGAGGGCGTCGAAACCGGCATTCTGAACTGTGCCTATCGCGTGCAGAGTGTACGCAACGAGGACCTGGCCGCCTCGCTGGCCACGGCTGTAAACCGGTGGCAGGTGGAGCACTGGCTCGAAAAGGAGCCCCGACTGCGGGCATCCATCGTTGTACCGAGCCACAACCCGGCCCTGGCCGCAAGGGAAGTCGACAGATGGGGCGACCATCCAGGCTTCGTACAGGTGATTCTGCCTGTGCGCGCCGAAGCGCCCTACGGCAATCGCCGCTACGACCCAATCTACGCAGCCGCCGTCAAGCACGACCTCGCGCTCGGTATCCATTACGGCGGCGCGCCCGGCCATCCCCCCACGCCGACCGGCTGGCCCTCCTACTTCATCGAGGACTACGCCAACATGGCACAGGTCTTTCAATCCCAGGTTATCAGCCTGGTATGCGAAGGCGCTTTCGAACGTTTTCCCTCTCTTCGGGCGGCGCTGATTGAAGGGGGATTTACCTGGCTTCCGTCTCTGATGTGGCGCATCGACAAGGAGTGGAAAGGGTTGCGACACAATACGCCCTACGTCAGGCGGCGGCCGTCCGAATACATGCGCACGCACCTGAAGTTCACCATTCAGCCGGTGGACGCGCCGCCGAATCCGCTGCACCTGGCCCAGATTCTCGATCAGTGCGGCGCCGAAGACCTCCTCCTTTACGCCAGTGACTACCCCCATCGCCACGATAGCCAGGACGTTTTGCTGGACCTGTTGACGGCGGACCAGAAAAAGAAGATCTGCAGCGAAAACGCGCGCGCCTTTTACCGGCTTTGACGAGACGTTCCTTGCAAGCCGGCGGTGAACTGTATTTTCTCCTTACGCCTCGCCACATTCTACAGAGTAGGAGGACAGCCATGACTGCTCAATTCGATTCGACTGCCACCGTAGAGAGCGGCGCCGTAACGAAAGATCGCATAAATGGTCATGATGCAGCGGGTCATGATGCAGCCGGTCCCGACGCCTCCGTTCAACAGGGCGCCCGCTATCGCGCGCCGCTGGACACGGCCATTATCGACACCGACATCCATATCTACTTCCCAACGCAGGACGTGCTGCGCAGCTATCTGGGCGAGAGGTGGCAGGACTATCACCGCACGTACGGATCGCGGGGCTTCGACGGCTCGCATTATCCCAGGGCAATGCCCAATGCGGCCCGCCACGACGCCTGGCCGGGCGACGGTACGCCACCCGGTTCCAATCTGCCGCTGTTGCAGGAACAGCTCCTGGACAGGTGGAACATCGAGATCGGCGTCCTCAACCCGCTTGTCGGGGCAGGCGAGCAGCGCAATCTGGCCTTTGGCGCCGCCTTTGCCCGGGCAACCAATGAATGGCAGCTGGCCGAATGGCTGGAACCTGAGCCGCGGCTGCGGGCCTCGATCATCGTCCCGTGGGAAGACGGCCAGCTGTCCGCCGTCGAGATCGACAAGTGGGGCAGCCATCCCGGATTTGTCCACGCACTGCTGATCGCCCGCACCAAGGAACCTCTTGGCCGGCGCAAGTACTGGCCGATGTACGAGGCTGCCTGCCGCCACGACGTACCTGTCGCCATCCATTTCGGCGGCGCCGGCGGCGGACCGATTACCGGGTCAGGCTACCCGAACCACTATATAGAGGATCACGGCGGCATGCCCCAGACCTTCCAGTCGCAGGTGATCAGCCTGATCTTTGAAGGTGTTTTCCAGGAGTTTCCTACACTCAAATTCGTGTTGATTGAGGGCGGTTTTGCCTGGATTCCTCCAATGCTGTGGCGCATGGACAGCGCCTGGCGCAAACTGGGCAGCGAAGTGCCCCACGTCACCGAGCCTCCTTCCGATCTCTTCCGACGGCACTTCTGGGTCAGTACACAGCCGATGGAGGAGCCGTTCAAACCGGAGCAGTTCCGCCAGCTGCTGGGCCAAATGGAGATGGACGACCGCCTGCTTTTCGCAACCGACTACCCCCACTGGGACTTTGACGCCCCCGATCGCGCCTTTCCCGTACCGCTCGACAAGGAACGCCGGCGCAAATTCATGGCGGAAAACGCCCGCGAACTGTACAAGCTTTAGAGAAAAGCAATGGCAAAACACGTCGTCGCCACTGTAGGTGAGATTCCGCCGGGAGAACGCAAGATCGTCGAGATCGGCGGCCGCTCAATCGGTGTATTCAACATTAAAGGCGAGTTCTACGCTCTCCGAAACATCTGCCCGCACCAGGGCGGTCCCCTCTGCGAAGGCAGGCTCACAGGTTTTGTGATGGCGGACAAACCTGGCGGCGAGTACCGTTACGAGAGGCGGGGCGAGATTCTGCGCTGCCCCTGGCACGGCTGGGAATATGACGTGACGACCGGCCAGTCCTGGGTTGATCCCGCGTCGGTGCGCACGCGCCGGTACGAGGTGGAAGTCGCATCCGCCGAAGCCCTCCCTACGACCTATCAGCCGGGCCCCTACACCGCGGAAACCTTCGAGGTCTCCGTCGACCAGGAGTACGTCGTCGTCGAACTTCCAGGTTGACGGGAGCGCCAAGTTCGCTTCCCGACCACGCGAAGCAGTCAGCGCACAACAGTCCATGGAGCGTTCAAACGGCTCCCCGCGAGCCACTGGAGTTCCCTCCCCATGAATCCTAGCCCAAATCCCGCTTTCGACCCCGATCTCGACTCCTTTCTGCAGAGCGCGCAAAGAGGCCAGCTCGAAGAACTGTGCGACTGGCTGCGCATCCCCAGCATAAGCACTCTGCCGCAGCACAAGGAGGACGTAGAGCGGGCCGCGGACTGGCTGGCACAGAAGATGAAGTCCGCCGGCCTGCAAAATGTGGAAACTGTCCCCACCGACGGTCATCCAATCGTATACGGCGACTGGCTGAATGCCGGAGAGGGCGCCCCAACAGTGCTGATCTACGGCCATTACGATGTTCAGCCGGTCGACCCGTTGGAACTGTGGAGTTCGCCGCCCTTCGAACCATCCGTGCGGGGGGACGATCTGTTTGCCCGCGGGGCGTCAGACGACAAGGGACAGCTCTTTGCCCACGTCGCCGCGGTCGAGGCAGTTCTGGCAACGTCAGGCGCGCTGCCGGTAAACGTTAAATTCCTCGTCGAAGGCGAAGAGGAGGTCGGCAGCCAGGGCCTGGCGGAGTACCTGCCGTCGGAAACCGAAAAACTGGCCGCCGACGTATGTCTCATCTCCGACACGCACATTTTGTCTCCCGAGCTGCCACTGATCATCTACGGGCTGCGGGGCATATGGGCCGGCGAGATATCGGTCAGAGGCCCGGCCCATGATCTCCATAGCGGCATGTTCGGCGGCGCGGTCCACAACCCGAACCAGGCCCTGAGCACGCTCCTGGCAGCGCTCCATGACAGGTCAGGGCGGGTTGCCGTTCCCGGCTTCTATGACGACGTCCAAGCATTGACTCCAAGTGAACGGACGGCACTGGCGCAGGTCCCCTATGGAGACGCCGAACTATTGCAGGAAACGGGCGCACCCGCGGCCTGGGGCGAAGAGGGATACACGGTAACCGAAAGGATTGGGGCGCGGCCCACTCTGGAGATCAATGGAATGTGGGGCGGCTTCATTGACGAAGGGTTCAAAACCGTCATTCCTGCCGAAGCCCGCGCAAAGGTGAGCTGCCGCCTGGTTCCCGACCAGGATTCGTCTGCGATAGGGGCGATGATTGAGCGGTACCTTCAGCAGATCGCGCCGCAGACGGTGGATGTTTCGGTAGACACACTCCAGCACGCGCCTGCCACGGTCGTTCCACTGGATGTATCGGAGATGCAGGCCGCGGCGCGGGCATATCACCGTGTATTTGGCGCAGAGCCTGTTTTCAGCCGCGAGGGAGGCTCAATCCCGATAGCGACGGTTGTGCAGGAATCCCTCGGCATCCCCATCCTTTTCATGGGCTTTGGTCTGCCAGACGACAATCTACACGCGCCAAACGAAAAACTGCACCTGCCGAACTTCTATCGTGGCATTCGCGTTGGCATTGCGTTGATGGAAGAACTGATTTCGTCTTGACTTGAACGCGGATACGGTGCAGAATAATTAGTCTGAACAAGATCTTTCCTTCTTGAATGAAGTTGGATTTGAATAAGGAGTTACATATGCGTGCAGGTCTTTCTCAGTTCAGAACGTCGCGGCGAGTCTGGCTCATATCGGTCGCGGCGATGATGCTATTCTCCATGCTGCCGCAGACGGTCTTGGCAGCTACGCCCCAGGTCAGTGTAAGCCCCCAGGCAACCGGGTACACTACGCACGTCGTGCAGGCCGGCGAGAGTCTCTCTCGTATAGCTGTCAGATATGGCGTTACAGTCCAGGCTTTGGTTAGCGCGAATAACATCGCCAATGCAAATCAGATTTACGTCGGCCAGCGGCTTCGGATTCCAACAACGGGGCAGCAGCCGGCTCCTTCGCAGCCCAGCGCCTGCAGCCAGACCCATTCCGTCGTAGCCGGTCAAACTCTTTCCGGCATCGCGGTCAACTACGGGGTTTCGATTCAGAACCTTGCCCAGGCCAATGGGGTGTCCGTAACTTCCTACGTCTATATCGGCCAGAGCCTGTGCATACCGGGAGCAGCGACAAGCGGCGGCGGCACAGCCGGAGGAGGCGCGACCAGGACAGGTGGATTCTGGTACGAAGTGCAGCTTGGCGATTCGCTCGGCCGCATAGCTTTCAATAACGGCACCACGGTTTCCGCCATAATGCAGGCCAACAACCTCGCCAATGCAAATACACTGTTCTGGGGCACAAGGATTTGGATTCCCCAGGGCGGGTCGACTGCGCCTCCAGCCTCAGGCGGCACCGCCGCCCAGCCTCAGCCTGCGCCTCAACCACCGGCCGCGGGAGGGCCGTTCGCAGTCAGCCAGCCGACGCATCTGAATGTTCGCGGCGGGCCCGGCACTGAATACCCGGTTCTCAGCGTATTGACCTCCGGCACACGGGTAAAGATAACCGGCATCGGCCCCAGGGAAGAGTGGTTCCAGGTCGAGGTGTCAGGCGTGAGCGAGCCTGCCTGGATCTTCCGCGACTTGACTGAGCTGGTCGGTTCGCTTGCCGGCGTAAAGAAATTTGCCGAATCCGAGATTCCGGAACGGCCCGAGGCGCCGCCGGCTGCCGCCCCTGCTCCCGCTCCATCCGCCCCTGCAACCAGATTGCCCGGCATCGGCTTCGGCTACGGGGTCCAGGCGCACATGATTCACAACGGCCAGGAAGGCATCGCCATGGATAAGACCCGCGAGCTGGGCTTCGGTTGGGTGAAGCAGCAGATCGAGTGGAAGGTCTTTGAATCCACGCAGAACCAGTACGGCTTCGGCGATATCTGGCCCTTGGTAAACGCCGCCAACGCGCGCGGACTCAATCTGCTGTTCAGTGTCGTCAACGCGCCCAACTGGTCACGCGAGTCGGGTTACGACGGCACGGTAGGCGGACCGCCGGCCGATCCCCAGACTTTTGCCAGGTTCCTGGGCCGGCTCGCCGGAGAGTACTGCGGCTCGTCGGTGAAGGCCATCGAAGTCTGGAACGAGCAGAATCTGCATTACGAATGGGGCAACCGCCCGATCAATCCCGGCGAATACATGGCGCTGCTGCGACCCTCCTACGGGGCGATCAAGGCCGCCTGCCCGTCGATGTACGTAATCAGCGGCGCATTGACCCCTGCCGGCGATAACGGTTCTCTGGCAATGGACGACTTCCGCTACTTCGAGGCCATGTTGCAACAGGGTCTGGCCAACTATGTAGATGGTTTCGGCGCTCACCCCAGCGGCTATAACGTGCCGCCCAACGCAGTTTGGCAAAGTGCATGTGAAGCGATCCAGCAGACCGGCAATCAGCACTTCAACGGGGCCTGCGACAACCCCCATCATTCGTGGAGTTTCCGCAGCACGATGGAAGGCTACCGCAACCTGGCGCTGCGCTACGGAGCCGGCAATATCCCAATCTGGCCGACCGAATTCGGTTGGGCCGCCGGCGGCGCGTTCGACCCCCGCTACGGCTACGCCAACGACAACGACTTCGACGAGCAGGCGCGCTGGACCGTAGAGGCCTTCCAGATGATGCGCAACTGGGGTTGGGTCGGCCCCGCCTTCCTGTGGAACCTGAACTTCCGCGTGGTCGCAGACGGCACTGAAAAGGCCCAGTGGGGCATTGTTCGCAACGACTGGAGTCCCTTGCCCATATACCACGCCCTGAGAAATATGGCGAAGTAAACGCAAGCATTTGATATAGGTCGATGTTCAATCCCGAAATGACCGTCGCTGCCATCAACAGGATGAGCGAGGGGACACTAGCCGCCAACCTCGGTATCGAGTTCACCGAGGTTGGCGCTGATTTTATGTGTGCCCGCATGCCCGTAGACGGCCGAACGGTACAGCCCTACGGCCTGCTGCACGGGGGCGCCTCCATCGCGCTTGCGGAGACGATGGGAAGTGTGGCGTCTAACGCGATGATAGACCGGAGCTCGCTGACTGCGGTGGGGCTAGACATTAACGGCAACCATCTGCGCTCAGTTCAGGGCGGCTATGTCTATGGGACAGTTCGCCCGATTCACACGGGCCGGCGCACCCACGTGTGGGAGATTCGCATCGAGGATGAGAGCGGGCGCCTGGTCAATATCAGTCGTTTGACCATGATTATCATCCCGCAGCGTTAAACGCCAAGCCTTGTGACGCCCGCCCAACCACACTCTTGACATGCCGAAACTCAGGATTCTGACGATATGGGACGAAGATGGAGAACGGCTGCGACGGCCGGCAAGACGCGTGCGGACCTTCGACCGGCGTCTCCACCAGCTCCTGGAGAACATGGTGGAGACGATGCGCAGTGGTAAAGGCGTCGGTCTGGCTGCGCCGCAGGTGGGCCTAAACCAGCGCATCTTCGTTATCGAGTTTCCTGAAGATGAGGAGCGGCCAGAGGAGACGATGCGGCGCTATGAGTTGATCAACCCGGAGCTGGTCAAGGCAAAGGGCTCGGAGATCGCTCATGAAGCGTGCTTGAGTCTGCCCGGCCTGGCTGCCGAAGTGGACCGGGCTACGTACGTTCTGGTCAAGGCCCAGGACCGCCACGGAAAGTCTCTGCGAATCAAGGCTTACGACTGGCTGGCGCGCATCTTCCAGCATGAAATCGATCATCTGGGCGGCGTGCTGATGATCGACGTAGCAGAACAGGTGTATAAGGTTGTCGAGGTGGAAGACGGTGAACCGGAGCTGGTGCCGGTAACAGAGCTGTTTGGCCAGGGCGAATAGTCTGGCCGGTTCTGAGAGATATTAAGGCCCACAGCATTTGCTGTGGGCCTCTTGCTGCCAGGAAACATGCGACTGACGGGGCGGCACTGCCGCCTATCTCACGTGAAATAGTCGCGCGACTATCTCACATGATGGTCGATTCCTTCGTATCTCTCAATGAAGTCGCGGATTCGGCCCTCGTCAAACTCTTCGAACTTGTCCAGCCTTTGCCAGGCAGTCAGAGCGATGCGAGCCCCCATATCCTTGTGAGCCGACTGCGATCCAAAGCCGGTCCAATCGGGATCATTCGGCATCATGAGCACGTGCCGCCCCCGGTTAACATAGGGTCTGACCACCTCCGCCAGCTGTTCCCTCAGTTCCGGGCAGTCTTCTTCACACTGGTAGTAGACGATTACGCCCCCATCCTCCATGTTATGGACGACCTGCTCATAGCGAATCGGCTCGTCGTAGATGTCCCAGGGGGCCAGGCCGGGATAGTGAGGACCGGAAGTTGGAGGCGTGGTGTTGTATTCGATTGGAGAGGCGCTGCCCTGTTGAATGTGCGTATTTCCCTGTGAGGGCCACGACTCCTCGCCGCCGACCGGCGCTGCATTGCGAATGTTTACGAAGATGACAAGCGCCACGATGGCAACGAGTATGGCGCCGCCTCCATACACGTAGAGATTCTGCCTGAGTCTCCTCTTGGCGGCGATCTCTCGCAACTCCTGGCGGGACGGCCGGGCCAGGCGGCCATCAACGCCCCTCTGAGAGTGCCTGCCGCCCCTGGCCCGCGATTTCTTTCTCGATTTTGATCTTGTTGCCATTATCTGTGGACCCACACCAAGGTGGCGTCACTCTCCGTCGTGCGTATCCATCCCCCGGCGCCGTTCCACTCGGGGAATGTCCAGTTGAACAACCATTCGGCATCCTCAATCGTCAGGTTTACGCAGCCGTGGCTCATGGGGGTGCCGAAGTTGTTGTGCCAGTAGGTGCCGTGAAGCGCGAATTCGCCGTAAAAGTACTGCACCCACTGCACATTGGGCAAATTGTAGTAGGTGCCGGCGGCGACCGAGCCGCCGGACATTGTCTGTGAAGGCGTGCGCGCCCACATACGAAAGACGCCGGTGATCGTGGGATAAGCCAGAACACCGGATGAGATAAGGAATTCGTTCGCCAGCTGATCGCCGTCCCAGGCGTATAGCGTCTGGTCACTCAGACTGACTTCGATCCACTTCTCTCCCTCGAGGCGGGCCCGACTCACATCCAGATGGAGCTGAGTTACACCGTTCGCCGAAACTACGTATTCGGAATCATCCACCAAACGGACCTGAACGTCGCCGGCCAGTAACTCTTCCTGCTCCTCGCGCACGCGAGGCAGGTCCATCGTCGCGCCTCTGAAGGGGAGAGGAGGCAGCAAGTCCAGGCCAACCTGCATGCCCTCGGTGGCAGGCGTCTGGGGAAACGGCACGAGCTTTCCGGCGGCAAAGGCCGGAACCGGATGGCCCCATCCGTTGAACATAAGTCCACAGAACAGGGCCATCACCAGTGAAAATCCCAGTCTTCTTGCCATTGCGGGTAGACTCCCGTGGCGGAAATGGTTGCTGAACCGGCACCTATTCATGGACCATCACCAGTGTGCCGGGATTGGCGTTGTTGCTGAACAGCCAGTCATCGGTGTAGACCGCAGGTGAAGTCCAATCGAAGAGCCATTTGGCGTCCTCATTTGTCATATTGATGCAACCCCGGCTCATGGGCGTGCCGAAGTTGTCATGCCAGTACGTTCCATGAAAGCCGTAGCTCCGATGGAAGTACTGTACGTTTTTGACGTCCCTCAGATGATAATAGGTGCCCGCGGCGCGGCTGCCGCCCCGCATATCCTGCATTGCGATCTTGGCCCAAATGCGGAAGGTACCTCGAACCGTGGGCGTATTCCCCACTCCGGTTGAGATAACAAACGCTTTTACGGGCGTAGTACCTTCATAGGCGATCGCCATCTGTTCGCTCAGGTCAACTTCGATCCATCGTTCCGAAGAGGTAGGATACCGGGACTGGTCAAGTCTCTGTTCCATCCCCGCCAGGAGTTCGAGCGCGTTCTCTGATGGGATGCGCAGTTCCTGACCCTCTTCAAGGATACTGCGGTTTGTCAAGTTGTTCAACCTCGCTATTGCGGCATGGTTGACGCCATACTGCCCCGCAATGACTTTGAGATGTTCTCCGTTCCGCACCGTATGTACAGCGGCATGGCTCAGCCCTTGTTGCAACGAAGGAACAGGCGGAGCAGACTGCATAGCGGGAACCAGTGGGGCGTCTTCCCGGGCGGGCACCAACCCGGCGGACCCCCGCCCGACAGGAACGAACAGCAGTTGACCAACGTACAGCCACCTTGCCGACGACAGGCCGTTCATGGACATGAGCCTCGACAGACTGATGCCATGCCGTTGCGCAAGGCGCGTCAGCGTGTCGCCCGGCTTAATTGTGTATCGCTGAACGGCTCCGAGGCTTCCTTCTCCGGCGCCAACTTGCGAAACCGACGCTGCGGCCCGTACGGGCGCCGGGGGACGAGGCAGTCGCAACACCTGGCCGCTGTACAGCCAGCGAAGCGGCGAAATGCCGTTGATCTGCGCCAATCGCGACACGCTCAGGCCGTGGCGACTTGCAAGATTGGTTAGAGAGTCGCCCGCCCGAACCCGGTAGAGCCGGTAGCCTCCTGCGGCCTGGGTCGCGACGGTTGGCGTTTCACCGCCATCGACCACGAGACGCTGTCCGTACCAGACGAAGTTGGCGTCCCGTAGGCTGTTCAGCCTCCTCAGGTCTGAAACCGTCGTACCATAGTGCTTGGCGATCCCGGTCAGAGTTTCGCCCGGTTGGACGACGTGTACTTCATAAGCGGATGCATCGCTGAAAAGTGAAAATGCTGCAGTGCCGGCCAACATGAGGGCCAGTGTCCCTCGAATCAAGGGCTTTAGTAGCCGTCTCATTCCCCACCTCGCTTTCTGTGATTGCGTGCATAAGACCTTTTCCGACTTTGCTGCCTGAGTCTGACGACAGAGCCAGGCTGCTAAGGATTCCAACCACAGATTAAGACGGCGACTTTGGTCGTTCTGTTCCCTCCCCGGTTTCGATTCTCACTCAGACCATCACAAACAGGTCAAATATAGCCGAAATGCGCCGCGCCTACAATTCGCGCGTCGCGAGAGAGGAAGGCGCCGCGTTTCAGAAGGCCCATTGTTGCGACCGAAACTGTATGCTACAATCCTACAATAATCCTACAATTCAACGAGTGAAGGAAAGAGGCTTCGATTCCCGGCCGACACGACAGGAATCGCAAACCAGCGCCAGCGCAGGGCCCACATGGAGGTCTGCCGTGAGTTCCAGAACAAGCCAGGACGCCGCCAGCTCGGTCACTGATACCTTTCTCCAGCGCACGCGAGGATCAGGCGAGTGGAACAGGCGCGCGGAAGGGTCGATGCCCGGCGGAGACACGAGGGCGGCTTCATACTACACGCCTCACCCTGCCTACATGACGCATGGCGAAGGGTGCTTCATTTATGACTACGACGAGAACCAATACATCGACTTTCTCAACAACTACACCTCCTTGATTCACGGTCACGCCCACCCGGCAACGGTCAGCGCCATCCAGGAGCAGGCAGCCCGCGGTACCGTACTCGGGTCCGCCGCCGAAGTAACGGTCGTTCATGCAGAGATGCTCTGCAGCCGCGTACCCAGTTTTGACAGCGTTCGTTACTGCAATTCCGGTACGGAAGCGACACTCCTGGCGATGCGGGCGGCGAGGGCGTTCACTGGCAAGGATATTGTCATCAAGATGGACGGCGGCTATCACGGCTCTCACGACTCCGTACAGCTGAACATGCAGCCGGACACGAATGAAGAGGGCCTGCCCCGTCCCAGGCTTTCGAGCAGAGGCGTGCCCGAATCGACGCTGGCAGGCATGCTGGTTGCGCCGTTCAATGATCTGGATGCACTGCGAGGACTCCTGCGCGCGCACGGCGACGACGTCGCCGGCATCATTCTGGAACCCGCCCTCGGCGCCGGCGGCGGCGTAGAACCGGAGCCCGGCTACCTGCAGGGCGTCAGGCAGCTGGCTGACGAATTCGAGGCACTCCTGATCTTTGACGAGATCATGACCTTCCGGCAAGACGTCGGCGGGTTTCAGGCCACGATCGGAGTGACGCCCGATCTGACCTCCATTGCCAAGTTTATCGGCGGCGGACTGCCGCTGGCGGCGTTCGGCGGACGCAAAGAGATCATGGCGCCGTTCGACCCGAACCACCCCATGACGATCCCCCATAACGGGACATTTAACGGCAACAACATTACGATGGCAGCCGGCCTGGCAACGATGAAGGCGTTCGGAGCCGGCGAGGTGGCAAGGATCAACGAGCTGGGCCAGCGGCTGAGAAAGGGACTGAACGCAGCGTTTCTATCAGCCGGAGTGGGAATTCGCGCCGTTGGCAGCGGGTCGATTATCCGCATCCACTGGAGCCGCGGGAAGATTAGCAATGCCCGCGATGCCGTGGCGGCGCAGGAGAAAGCGCAGGACTTGCCAAAGCTGCTACACCTCGAAATGATGAACCGCGGCATTTTCAGCGCGCCCAGGTGCCAGTACGCCATCTCCACGCCAATGTCGGAAAAGGAGATCGACACGGCCATCGACGTTATGGGCCAGAGTCTGGAGGTCGTCAAACCGTATGTGCAGGAGCATGCGCCGCACCTGACTACGGGCTGAGTACAGTTTTCGGGGAAAGGTCGTCCCGACCCGATGCCCGGAGCCGCATGGGCACCCTCCTCTTCCGCACCCCTCAAACCAAAGAGCTGCGCCACGGAGTCTCAAATGACAAACTCTACAACACCGCGCCCGAACTTTGTCCTGATCCTTGTGGACGACATGGGCTTCTCCGACATCGGCTGTTATGGATCGGAAATCCGGACGCCCAACCTGGACAGGCTGGCCCATGGCGGAATGCGGTTCTCGCAGATGTACAACTATGCCCGTTGCTGCCCGACGCGAGCCTGCATGCTCACCGGCGCCTACCCGCACCAGGCCGGTATCGGCCACATGATGGAAAACACCGGCTCGCCATCATACCAGGGATACTTGCGCGACGACGTCGTGACGATCGCGGAGGCACTCAAAGGCGGCGGCTACCGCAGCTTTATGTCCGGCAAGTGGCACGTAGGCGGCGCCTACGACCCAACGCGGCCGGAAAGCTGGCGGCCGGGCGAAGAGGGGCACCCGACGCCCCGCCAGCGCGGGTTTGACCGCTATTACGGCACGCTGGACGGGGCAGGCAGCTTTTTCGCGCCCTACTCGCTGATGGAGGACGATTCTCTTGTCAATCAAGGGGGGGAGCCCGGGCGCCAGGGAAGAGGGCAGACGGATCAGAGCGGCGCGGCGGGCGACTACTACTACACTGATGCCATCAGCGACCAGGCCGTGAAGATGATCGAAGAGGCTTCGCTAACCGAAGATCCCTTCTTCCTCTACGTGTCCTACACCGCCCCACACTGGCCGCTGCACGCCCTGCCGCAAGACATCGCCAAGTACGAAGGACACTATCGCAAGGGAGGGTGGGACGCCCTGCGAACGGCCCGCCATGAGGAACTGAAAGGGATGGGGCTTCTTGACAGCCGCTGGGAGATCTCCCCCCGCGACGAGTCCGCGCCGCCCTGGGAGGATACGGGCAATCGGGACTGGGAAGACATGCGCATGGCCGTCTATGCCGCGCAAGTTGACCGGATGGACCAGGGCGTCGGGCGAATTCTGGCTGCGCTGGAGGCTTCGGGGCAGGACGAGAACACGCTTATTCTCTTCCTTTCCGATAACGGCGGTTGCGCTGAGTTCCTCTCGGAGAACGGCTGGGTTGACCGCTACAGCGACTGGACGCCGGACGGCAGACCAATGCGGGTCGGAAACGACCCCGATCTCCTTCCCGGCGGCCCGCATACCTTTATGAGCTACGATCTCCCCTGGGCGAACGCTTCCAATGCGCCGTTTCGGCTGTACAAGCATTGGGTTCACGAGGGCGGCATCTCCACGCCGCTGATCGCCCACTGGCCCTCAGCCATTCAACCCAATCAGATCGTGCATGAGGCCTGCCACATCATCGATATTTTGCCGACGTTCCTTGACGCCGCCGGCATTGCCCACCCCTACGAGTACAACGGGCGGCCGGTATTGCCCCTGGAAGGAGAGAGCTTTCTGCCCCTGCTGAGAGGCGCAAAGTGGAGCCGGGAAGGGCATATTTTCTGGGAACACGAAGGCAATCGGGCCGTCCGGTTGGGTCAGTGGAAACTGGTCAGCAGACATGGCGACCAGTGGGAACTCTACGACATGGTGGAAGACCGGACCGAACTGAACGATCTGAGCGGGAAGAATCGCCCCAAAGCGGCGGAGTTCGCGGGCCTCTATCACGCCTGGGCGGAACGGGTCGGCGTGCTTACCTGGCCTCTCAGGCGGTGAGGGCGGCGGCCATACTGCACCGGTTAGATGGCACGGGTTCTTGGCCTATGGGGAGGTCAGGTGTATCTGCGTACCGTCCTGCCACTGGACGTCATAGAAGCAACGACCGGGAGGCGTGCTGGCCCGGATCCATGAGAGGAGCCCCCGGTCATCGATCCTGCCCCAGATGGTAAAGGTGTAGTCAGTCTCCTCCAGGATCTTCTCCAAACGGGTCCACGCGTTGCGCAAGTATCCGGCATGGAAACAGAGAGAGACCGATGCTTGGTCTTCGACCAGAAGGTTGAGCATTTCGTCAATCATCTCCTTCGTATAGCCTGATTCTCCTTCTTCTACGGTCCAGCCGAGCGAAAGAAATGCCTGGGGCAAGATACGATTGCACAAGCCCGTAAACTGGTCCGGCTTGAAGACGGGCTTGCCGCCCCCCGGGCCGGCCAAGACGTCGGCATTGACACACAGCGGAATCTTACCGAGCGCATGTTGCGCGGCGTAGGTCAGGCAGTGGGTAACCGCTTCAGGCGACTTGAAGTCAAGTTTCGCGCCTTTCCCCGCGTCGATGGTCAGGTCCAGCCAGTTCTCAAAGCCCAGGTCACTCTCAGTGACCGGAGGATGGGCCATTATGATCTCTTCGCCGACAACCGAGATGTCGCCCTCGATGAAGTGGACGTTCGGGTCGGACAACGCGCCAAGCAGGGCCTGCGAGCTGTTGGCGCCGTGAATCCAACCGACGTCGCCCGGGCGTTTGACACCCAGCGCTTCCATGATCGGCTGCCAGCGGGCGGCGAGCGCAAGGGGCATGACAGTCTCCTTTACCGGGCTCCTCTTCCGGGCTCCTTCTCTGAGCTCTTTCTCCGGGCAGGCCCGCGGCTACGGGGCTGACATTTCAAAGTGAGGGTCGGTGGCAGTCCTGGACAGGGGGGCGGCCAGTTCGCGAGTGTAGTGGACAAGGGCATCCATTGTCGCGGCAAAGAGGGTAAAGGAAAGGGCGGCCAGCGGCAGATCGGCCAAGAGAGAGACATCGCCATCGCCGTCCGTAGCGAAACGGACGAGGCGCATCGACTGATTCAGGTCCAGCAGGAGCGACGTCAGCCTGTCTCTGCACTCCGGCGCGGGAGGAGGCGTAAGGGGCGTGACGGCGAAGTGCAGGTATTCTTCTCCGGCCGCCACATAGAGATCATACTCTTCGTCCTGTTCGTCGGCGAAGGTACTGCGCCAGATTCCGGCCTCAACCGTTTCAAAACCCCACTCGTAACGGTCAAACAGCGCTGGAATGTCCACCGGTTGCTGACTCATCGAAGGCCGTACGCGTGGCGCCGCCTAAATTCTACCCTCGCACTCGTGTGCCCAAATGACGCAGACGCGAGCGAGGATGATCCACCGCGAGCGAAACTTCGTCAGCAGTAAGACCGGTAGCCGCCTCCAAGTCCATCATTGTGCGGTAGGAGCTATCGGTCAAATTCATGATCCTTTCCCGTTCGAATTCGCTGAGCTTGTGGCCGATGAGGGTCCCCTCCGGGTCCTCGAGAAGCTTCCTGCGACAGTCCAAGCACATCCACGTATGACCGATTAGAATGAGGAAATCTCTGACCCTGCCCTGTGTCATTCGAATTCTCCCGGTTCGTCCTCAGACCTTCCTGATTGCTGCTTCCGTAGCAGTAACGCCAACCTCCGTGAACAACCGGGCATCGCCGCGCAGAACGAAGCGGATCTACGCAGTTTGGTTGCGGACCGAACAAACTAGGGGGCCTGTTCCAGCGCCGGACCCAGTTCTATTGGCGGGTGCGCCACCGGTCCTGCGTCTCCGACCGGCCAAATGGCAAACCAGGCCTTGCCAATAACAAATTCTTGCGACAGCTGTCCCCAAGTGCGCGTGTCAGACGACGCGGGGCGGTTGTCTCCCAAAACATACAAGAAACCGGGCGCGACTGTCTGCGCCTGAATGTCTCGTGCGATCGGGACCTGGTCGTAGGGTTCAGCGACGTTCAGCCCATTTACAATCAAGACCCCATCTCGAAACTCAATCGTATCCCCCGGCAACCCGATGACTCGCTTGATGTAGTCCTGAGACGGGTTATTGGGGTAGTGGAAGACGATGACGTCTCCACGACTGTAGTCCCCCAATCGATAGGCCAGTTTGTTCACGAGCAGGTACTGACCGTGCTGGAAGTTCGGCTCCATCGACTGCCCTTCGATGCGATAGTTCTGCACCAGGGTGCGGATTACAAGAAAAATGAGGACCGCCAGAATGACGGTCTCCAGCGTCTCCCGCAGCAATGATTTGAAACCGGCAGGCTCTTCGTCACTCTGTTCGGCTGGAAAGACGGCTTGCCCGTCGCCCACAGGCACTGCTCCTCCGGTTGGGACTGCAGTCGCCATGGAATTTGGGCCAGGCAGAGACGGTTCAGTTCCTCGTTCGATCGTGGGCCGGGACAACAGCTGGTCCGCAGATGTGAGGTCGTTCTCAGGTGGTGGAGCCGAGTCGGGGTCGCTTTGGGCCGGCAATTCGGATTCGGTCTCCACTACCTGCGGGTCTTTCTTATCTTGGCGCAATGGCTTGGGTCCGATTTCGTAGCATAGACGCCCCATCCCAGGGGCAGGAACGTATGTAAATTATATCACTCCACTTGAAAGGCGGACAATCGAGCCAGGATATACCCGGCTTATCCTCTCGAACCACCCCGTTTATCCCAAATGAATAACCCAACTATCCCAAATGGAGCCGCTATCTGAGAATGTAACGGGTCCCTCGTTTGTCGCCAATTTTGAGGAGCAGCTTCTTGTTCACCAGGTCAACCAGGTCCAGCCGCAAGGTTTCGGCGCCCACATGGGAACACAACTGCCGGTAATCGCCATTGCTTATGCTGCCGTTGGACTGCACAAATTGCATTGCCTTGAGCTGGCGCTCGTTCATGTGCTGTTCCCACTCAGGGATAATCTTTTCCAGGTCTTTGCGATTCTGCAAGGTGACTGAGAAGCGATGGCTCTTCGCATCGAAGAGCGGGGGCGGATGGCCGGCCGCCAGCATGTCCTCAATCATACGGTCAACGCCCAGACCCAGCTCCTCGATATAGCCCCATTGGTAAAGACCGTTGACGAGACGCGGGTTGCGGCTGTAATGTTCCTCGACGATGTTCTCGACGGTTATGTAGGCAGGCAGGCCGCCGGGACTGATGATTTCAAGGCTGTCCGGCCGCATGTGAATCTCAACGCTGCTGCCGCGAAGGCGGTAGTCCCGGTGGCAGACTGCGTTGACAAGCGCTTCACGGACTGCAAAAGGGGGGTATTCCGTCTGATCTTCCCGCTGTAAACCCTTTACGACAGCCTTCTTGCCCATCTCTTCCCAGATGACTCGCCAACCGCGTTCGACAATTCGAGCCAGCGGCCCGGTGATCTCTTCGCGGCGTCCATAGCCGAAGGAACGCGGGTCGCTCTCCAGGTACACAGACGCCTCGGAGCCGGTTGCCTGGGAGAGCCTTGCTCTCTCCTCGGTTCTGAAAGCGGCCGGGCCATCGTCAAACTTTACAAATACCGCCCGCCCATGGGGAAGAAACAGCTGGGGCTCTTTTCCAAACAGGAGCATGCCGCTCACTGTGGGCGTCCCGCCGGCGCCAATCGCGCCGATCTGCTGCAGCAGTCTGTTCTTGGGCAGTAGTGTGCCGCGGGGATTGCGCTGCTGTCTCTTTTCGAGATACTCGTCGATTACGTCTTCGTCCAAGTCTTCTCGCGTCGAGCCTGGGACCTCCTCGGTTTCAAACTCCCCCATCGCTCGATTCCCGACCAGCATCTCCAGTTCCGACGGGCTGAGTGGACGGTTTTCACTGCCGCGGCGCACCAACGCACGACCGTCAGAAAGGACGTGCAGTTCGCTGCTGCGATCTACCCGCAGCATGATCACGGCACCATTCTGCGTCTCCTCCTGCTGCCACTCGGTGCGCATTGGCGGACGGCACAGCGCCAGCGCCGATCGCAAAACGCCTTCCGCTTCGTCACCCACCAATCGATCGGCCTGGCCGATATACGGATCAATTCCCAATACGACCGAACCGCCTTCGCCATTGGCGAAGGCGACGAGCGTCTCTGCGAGAGAGTCTGGGTTGGGGCTGGGCAAAAATGCGAGGCGCGGCCCGGGTTCGCTGTCCAGCAGCGAACGAAGGTCGGACATTTGCGGCATCTCCCCTGCTTAATCGGCTACTGCAACGGTCGGGGAACCGGCTGCGGCCTCGGCGGTTCCGTCTCCATCCGTTTCAGTGCCCTCAACCTTGCGAACCAGGTCTTCGTGTCTGAGTATGGCCAGAGCCGCCACAGTATCCCCTTCGTCGAGATTAACGATGCGCACACCCATCGCAGGGCGCCCCATGTGGCTGATACCCGAGACGGCGGTTCGCAACACGATGCCGTTGCCGGTGATTGCGGTTATCTGATCCTCCACGTTGACGACCCGCGCCGCAATAATAGGGCCGACTTCACTTAACTTGGACCGATCTGTCGTCCAGACGCCCTGAATGTAACGGCCCTTCGTGGCGTATTCTTCAAGTGACACGCGCTTCCCACATCCCCGTTCGTGCAAAACGAACAGGTCCGCTCCCGGCCGCACGACGTCGAAGCCCGTGACCAGGTCGTCGCCACGCAGACGCATCGCCCAGACACCGGCCGCCGTGCGGCCCATGGCCCGAACCTGGTCCTCGCGCATCCGCAGCGCCTTGCCGCCGCGAGAGACTATAATGAATTCCTGGTTGCCGTTGGTCAGCTGAGCCCATTCCAGGGAGTCGTCCTGATCCAGGTTCATTGCGATGACGCCGGACGTACGTACGTTGGCAAGAACAGAGGCCTTTACCCGTTTGATGCGCGCCTTACGGGTGAGAAGGGTGATATAGGAGGCCTGCTCAAAGTCGCCGAGGGTCAACATCGTCGTGACCTGTTCATCGGGTTGGAGAGTCAGGATATTGGCAATGTGAGCTCCCTTGGAGGTGCGGCTTCCCTCCGGCAGCTCGTAGACGCGGCTACTGTAGACCCTTCCCTTGTTCGTAAAGAAGAGAATGTGGTCCAGGGTTCGGGCGAAGCGCAGGTCCATAACGACGTCCTCGCCTCGCGTTGTCATCCCGATTACGCCGCGTCCCCCGCGACCCTGCGCGCGGAAGCTGTCGGCCTCCATGCGCTTGATGTAGGAGTTGGCGCTGAAGCTGATCAACACGTTCTCCTGCGGGATCAGGTCCTCATCGCTGAAGTCGCCGCTGACGTGATGTATGATCCCCGTGCGCCGTTCATCGCCGTATTTCTCCTTCATTTCGACGATATCGTCGCGAATCAGGCCTCGAATTTTCGGCGGATTGGCCAGGAGGTCTTCCAGGTAGGCGATGCGCTCCATGACCTCCCGGTACTCATCTTCAATTTTCTGCCGCTCCAGGGCAGCCAGCCGCCTCAACTGCAGGTCGAGGATGGCCTGCGCCTGCACAAGGCTCAGGGTGAATCTTTCCACCAGGCGTGTGCGCGCCTCTTCGGCGCTGGCCGCATTGCGAATCGTTTGGATAACTTCGTCGAGGAACTGGAGGGCGATACGCAGCCCTTCGAGGACGTGGGCGCGCTCGCGCTGCTTGGTCAGATCAAACTCGGTACGGCGCGTGATCACCTCAAAGCGGTGGTCGATGTAGATGAGGAGTGCCCGCCGCAGTCCCAGCGTCACCGGCCTGCCGTTCAGCAGGGAGAGGGCATTCACGCTGAAGGTGGACTGCAGCGGCGTGAACTTGAAGAGGCGGTTCTGCTCCTTTTTGGGCGACGCGCCGCGTTTCAGCTCAATGACGATGCGCATGCCGCGGCGGTCGCTCTCGTCGCGCAGATCGCTAATGCTGTCCAGACGACCGGAGCGGGCCAGCTCGGCGATGCGCTCAATCAGTGTCGTCTTGTTTATCTGGTAAGGGATCTCCGTGACGATGATGCGGAAGCGGCCGCTGTCCGTCTCCTCAATCTGCGTCCGGGCGCGCACGAGTACGCGGCCGCGGCCGGTGGCGAAGGCGTGACGAATCCCTTCCGTCCCCAGAATCTCGCCGCCGGTTGGGAAGTCCGGCCCCTTCACCAACTCCATCAACTCTTCCAGGCCGATCTGTTCCCGCCGCTCCCAGTTGTCGATGACAAAGGCAACGGCGTCGCAAATCTCATTCAGGTTATGAGGAGGGATGTTTGTCGCCATGCCCACGGCGATGCCGCTGGAGCCGTTGACCAGCATGTTGGGCAGTTTTCCAGGCAGAACCAGGGGCTCCTCCAGGCTGTCGTCGAAATTCGGTCCCCAGTCGACCGTATCCATTTCGATGTCCTGGAGCAGCATTTCGGTCAGCTGCGCGAGCCGGGCCTCGGTGTACCGCATCGCGGCCGGGCTGTCGCCGTCCACGGAGCCGAAGTTCCCCTGGCCGTCCACCAGGGGGTAGCGCAGGCTGAACTCCTGCGCCATACGCGCCAGGGCATCGTAGACGGCCTGGTCGTTATGGGGATGATACTTGCCCAGCACCTCTCCGACGATGCGGGCCGACTTCTTATAGGAGGAGTTGGCGCGCAACCCCATGTCGTGCATGGCATACAGGATGCGCCGGTGAACCGGTTTCAGTCCGTCGCGGGCGTCGGGCAGAGCCCGCGCGACGATTACGCTGACCGCATAGTCCAGAAAAGCGGTGCGCATCTCGTCTTCGATAGAGACTTCCTCGACGCTCTGGGCAAACATGCCATTGCCATTTGTCCCGTTCAGGGCGGCAGGGTCTTGCGGCAAGCCGCTCATTCCATTGTCCCCAGGGGCTGCGCCGTCCATGCCGTTTGGCTCTTCACTCATTCACGTTCTCCCGCCACTATTTCGTCTATTCTCGCGGCCTCCGCAGTCGATCGAAGGGGAGGTTTCTGTCCTGCGTTTCGGGTCGAAATCCGGTCACTTCGCCATCATTTATTATACCCGATATGCCCGAATCTGGCTAGTGAAACAGGCTTGGTGTGGCGGAACTATCGCATCTGAATTGGCTGGAAAAGGCGAGGGGCAAGGAGGGAGTAGTGAGGAGAGAGAGGGGGAGGCGGGGCTGCGTGTTGGGGACTCGGTCCCCAGCCCCGACGAAAAGAAAAACGGACAGGGCGTACGCCCTGTCCGCCAATTATGCTGAACTCTCTGTCGAGGAGAGACCGTTCAGGTCAGGCTGTCTCCGGGCCCTATTCTTCTTCAGCCGCGGAGGCATCATCCACCAGCTCGGCGACTGCCTCCTCTTCGGCCTCCGCCTGGGCAGCGGCTTCCCGGTCCCGTTCCCTCTGTTCGGCGTCGGCCCAACCTTCGCCCTCCCGCACAACCGCAACCGCAAATGTAGCCTCTACTTCAGTCATCAGCCGCATCGTCACGTCATAAAGGCCCAGCTCCCGAATTGGCTGGTTCAAGACGATTCGCCTTCTGTCCACTTCGAATTCGACCGTTTCTTCAAGACTTTCTGCGATGTCCGAAGTGGTAATCGAACCGTAAAGGCGGTCGTTTTCACCCGCCCTGACGTTAAAGAGCAGCTGCTGGCCGTTCAGCACCTCTGCCTGGGCATCGGCGTTCGACCGCTCTTGCGCCCGCTTCCGTACGGCAGCCTGACGGATATCCTCGGCCTGTTTCAAGGCGCCCCTGGTCGCAATGATTGCTTCCCTGCGCGGGATAAGGTAGTTACGGGCATAGCCTCTGGCCACAGTGTGGACTTCACCGGCAAGACCCAGGGAGGGAACATCCTCCGTCAACAAGATTTTCATGCGAGCCATTGCTTACTTTTCCTTCTCAACTTCGGCGGCTGCTCAAGGTAGTTCGGCCGGCCGGTCCATTTGAAAAAGGTCACGAAGGTCGGGGGCCTGAACTGCTGCGAACCGTGACGGTCTGCGCGCGCGTTGGGGGCGAACCGTCCACTTCCCTTGTAGCAAAGCCTGCATTTGATAGGTATACTACAGCGGCTCATTGTACACCGACAGCGGGCAGGAGCCCAAAATTCCAGTCCAATGAAAGCGCGCCATTTTTGCGAAACAGGGTGTGGAAGCAGTAGACAGAAACACCGGCAAGCCCAGGAGATCGGATGATGAAACGGGAACGGGTATTGATTGTGGAGGACGAACCGGCCGTTGCCAGGGGGTTGGAGTACGCCCTGAAGGAGGAAGGGTTTGATGTCTACTGGGCCAAGACGGGGGCGCAGGCCATTGAGATTACGGGAAGGCAACAGCCCGATCTGATTACGCTGGACCTGCGCCTGCCGGATATGAGCGGCTATGACGTCTGCCGTGCGCTCCGTTCCCAAAACCACCGCCAACCTATCCTGATGTTGACTGCGAGGGATGAGGAACTCGACAAAGTGCTCGGCCTGGAGCTGGGAGCAGACGATTACATGGTCAAGCCCTATGGGCTGCGAGAGCTGATATCCCGGATCCGGGCCCTGTTGCGCCGGGCCTACGGTGACCTGGCGGCTCCGTCGTCAGAGCAGGTTCAACGCTTTGAGGGTCTCGAAATCGATGTGACGCGGTTGGAAGTACGGCTGGACGGGGAAGCCGTCGAACTTACGCCTACCGAATTCCGGCTGCTCCGCTACCTGTCGGCCAGGCCCAATGTGCCGGTCAGCCGCAGCGGTCTTGTGGAGGCCGTGTGGGGCTACGAAAGCGACGTCAACAGCGACCGTACCGTGGACGTTCATATCCGTCATCTGCGCCAGAAGATTGAACGCGATGCGGCCAATCCCGCAAGACTTGTGACCGTACGCGGGTTTGGTTACAAGTTCCAGGGCTGACATCCGCGGGGAAATCATGCCTGGGCAAAGTTTTCATTTGTTGTGAAAACTTAATCCAAAGGCAACCGTCCTTTCAATTCCATCCACTACACTGAGAGCGTAGTCAGTGATGGACTCGCGATGCAAAGCACATTGAAAGGAACCAGAGATGAGACAACCCAGACTAACGACCAGGGAGCGGACATGGCAAAGAGCGGCCAATCGAAGGTTTTGGCTCGTGATCTCGGCGGCCCTGCTTGGACTACTGGCCTTTGGAGGGACCGCATCGGCTCAGTCAATGACAGAACGCGTCAAACCGGAGCCCGGCGTTCTGATCGTAGCCGTTGGAGAGGAGACGCCGGCTTCCGAGGCCGGCCTGATGCGCGGCGACATCCTGCTGGCAATCGACGGTGACATGGTCAATACGGCAGCCGAGCTGAAGCACGTTATCCTGATGCAGGACCCGGGCGACATTCTGGAACTTACGGTCAAGCGCGGGGACGAGGCGCTTACGCTGACCGCCACCCTGGCCGACGTCGACGGTTACCCGCTGCTTGGCGTGGCGCCGGATGGGCCGGGTATCCGCGGGATGAAGACCCGGCGCGGGCGATTCGCTGCAATGCGCAGCTTCGGTCGTATGCCCTCGATGGAGCAGTTCAAGGGCATGGACGGAAGCCCCAAAGATGTTGGTGAGGGCGCTGTCGTAATGGAGGTATTGGAAGAGAGCCCGGCCGCGACGGCAGGACTGATGGCCGGCGACACAATTACTTCCGTGGGCGAGACCGAGATTATGGGAATGGGCGACCTGGCCGGCGCTGCCGCCGCTCTCAGCCCCGGAGACGACGTCGCGTTGACGGTTGATCGGGACGGCGAGACGGTTGAGCTGAACGTGACCCTCGGCTCACATCCCGATGACGGAGAAAAGGCGTTCTTCGGCGTTCGCATTGCGCCGGCGGAGCAGTTCCGGCCCCACGCGCACGGCACTGATCACAATGGCCGCCAGCAACGCGGCAACCGTTTTGGCTTCGCGTTCCCGCAGGGCGGACGCTTCTTCTTGGGAGACGTGCCTGACGGCGCCCTGGTGATGGGCGTGCAGGAGGAAGGGCCGGCAGCCGCTGCCGAACTCCAGAGAGGCGATGCAATCACCGCAGTTGGCGAAACCGAAATCTCCAACATGGGGGATTTGGTGGAAGCCCTGGCAAGTTACAGCCCAGGCGACGAGGTGAGCATCACAGTGAATCGCGACGGTGAAACAGTTGCGGCAACAGTGACCCTTGGGGCACACCCCGACGACGACGACAAAGCCTACCTGGGTGTCGCCATCATGCCGCTGGAATCCCTCCGTATGCAGATGAAGGAGATGGAGGACGAGACTTACAAAGAGCAACAGAGCGGCGAAGAGCAGCAGAGCGGCGAAGAGCAGCAGAGCGCCCAGGAGTCGCAGAGCAGCTCCTAGACCACTGCCAACCCGATTGCGGCCAGCGCCGGCGAGACGGGACAGCACAAGGGCGTGCTACCGCCCCGGAGGCCGGCGCAGCCATAACTCACCCCACTCTGCGGTCGAGCGGTTGACCGCAGAGTGGGCATCCTCAAGCCGCACCATTGCCGCAAAGGAGGCGTCGAGAGTTCACGGCGCGTCCTTTGAAGGCGTAGAGGGACGCGAATGTTGCACTCGATTCGCTGGCGTCTGATTATCAGCTATACCGCTTTGACTCTGCTGACGATCCTGTTGATTGGGGTCGTTGCCCTCAGTCTCCTCACCAGGTACATGGCCGCCCGTGAATATGAGACGCTAATTCTCAATGCCGAGGCGGTAGCCCGCATGGCGCGGCCACTCCTGGCACGGCCAAACCAGGGCCCCCGTCTGCAACAACTGGCGATAACGTCCGGTTTTCTCACCAACACCGAACTGAGAATTCTCGACAGGGACAGGCGGCCGGTCGCCTATTCCCAAATGCGCCTGACGCCACTGGATTCGAGCCAGGCAGTAATGCGCCTGCTCAGTGAACTATCCCGCAGCGGCAAAGAGGACTGGCAGAAGGGGCTGATCAGCCCTGTGATCGTCGTTTCAGGCCCAGGTCACCCGCGGGGGATGGTCGCAATGGACGTCGATGAGAGCGACCCTCTGATTGAAGAGGGGGCCGCACTGTCCCTCGAGAGGCGGCCTGGCTTTATGGGCGACAGGTTAGTCATCGTTGATCCTGCAGGCGCTTCCGCCGACGACACGGACGCGGCGCAGAGTGGCGCCGGAACACCCGATAACCGGACGTCGCCCCGAATCTGGCGGATCGTTTTCGGCTATGCGCCAGAGGCAGTTCCTCCCCCTTCGGAAGGGCCTCAAGTCACTGTTCCGGTCCACCAGGACGACCAGGTCGTTGGCTACGTGCAGATGACAAACAGGTACCCTTTTTTTGCTGAGCCGCTGCTCGCAATCCGTCGATCCCTGATGGTGGCAGGGCTGGGCGCCATCCTCGTGGCCGTGCTGCTGGGATTTCTGATGAGCCGGACGCTCACAGCCCCCTTGATGGCACTGGCAAGCGCCACGCAGCAGATGGAGGAGGGGGACCTGGCCGTGCGGGCTCCGGAATCGGTTGGAGAGATCGGCGACCTCTCGCGACGCTTCAACCGCATGGCAGCAAGGCTTCAAGCCACTTTCGCGGACCTGGCCGCGGAACGCGATGCGCTGCGCCGTTTCATTGCCGACGCCTCACACGAACTGCGTACCCCGCTGACAGCACTGCGCCAGTTCATCGAGATCCTGCAGGGTCAGGCCGGAGGCAAACCGGAAACGCGCGCCGAGTTCCTTGGTGAAAGCCAGCGGCAGCTGGAGCGGCTGCAGTGGATTACCGGACACCTGCTGGACCTGTCGCGTCTTGAAGGCGGGGTGGCGGCCCTGGATATCTCACGCCACGACCTCGAGGGGCTGCTGGAAGAAGCGCTGGCCCCGTTTCGGTCGACGGCCGCGGCGAAGCAGATCGCACTGCGCCTGTCCATGGAGGACGGCCTCGACAGGATCTGTTGTGACAGGGCGAGCCTGGGGATGGCACTGGCGAATCTGCTGGACAACGCGCTCAAATTCACGCCGCCCGGCGGCGCCGTAGAACTTGCCGCAACCGAAGATGAAGATGCGATCCTGCTGTCAGTTGCCGACACGGGGCCGGGAATACAGCAGGCAGACCGGGAACTGATCTTCGAGCGCTTCTATCGCGGTGAATTGAGCGAACGGGTTCCAGGAGCCGGACTGGGTCTTGCGATAGTCAAGAGCGCAGTGGAAGCGCACAGCGGCAAAGTAGGCGTGGAAAGCGGAGACGGCGCAACCTTCACGCTGGCGATCCCCAAAGAACCGGCAGGCAGCCAGGCGGACGCACCGGTCCCTGATTCTCTCAAATGAGACTCGTGTCCTGGTACTTCTTACCCTCTTCGATAAGCATCACCGGGATGCCGTTGCGAATCGGATAGCGGTAACCATTGCGGGGATTAAGCAGAAATCTGTTGTCGTCCATCAGCTGAAGCTTTCCCTTATCCTCAGGGTCAACCAGTATATCCAGCAGCTGCGGACTTATTTCGCCGCCCAGCGGCGCGTCTTCCAAGGGCGTCACCGGCGTTTCCGGCAGAACACCGCTGCCTGCGCCCTCCGACTGCTCTCCTCCCAGGACCTGCTTTATGACATACACAACGCCTGCGGCAAAGCCGACGAAGAAGAGAAACTTAAGCAGCTTTTTCATAGCACAACTCCATTAGAAGGATCTGATCCGCCCGTTCGGTATTGCTGCCATGGTAGCACACACGAAGCCGTCCAGAAAATCTGCAGCGGCGCACCGGCAGGCATCCCTTGCATGATCGCGGCCGCTGCTGTATAGTCTTGCCATATAGTCTTGCCATGGGCCAAAGCAAGAAAGCCCAATGGCGCCGGCCCCCATGGCGAAAAGCCACTGCTCAGGCCGGCGCAAAGGATGCCGCATGGAAAGAGGAACAACCGGCGCCGACAGTTCTCTCCAGATCGAACTGAATTCGTTTTCCCAGGCGCAAAGCGCGGCCGCCCATGCCGTCCGTTACGTGGCCAACGCGGAGTTCAACCAGGCCGTTCTCTTCTTTGAGGACGGAAGTTATTTGCAGCTGGAACACAAAGGCCGTGACAGCCGCTGGGCGAAGGCTTCTGCAGAGCGCACGCAGGCAGAACGGGCTTGCCTGGGCATGAGCCATTTCAGGCTCAACGCTCTCCACTTACAGCTCTATTTTGAAGATGGCAGCGACGTCGCCTTTACGATTTGACGCGACGCTTGGACCGGCGAGAGAGGAGACAGTTCGATGGCTCGGATAGACGAAAAGGAGGAGTTCAGCAGCTGGCTGCTGGCTTTACAGGCCGACCAGCTGACTGAAACACAGAAGGCAACGCTGCAGCAACTGGTCGACGACGGCAAGGCAGCCACCCTGGAAGAGGCGGCCCGCTACCTGGACTGGCAGGACTCCGTTATCGATCCGACAGAACATTTCTACGGTCACTGAGACAGCTTCCGATCTGATTTCAGAAAGAAAAGAGCGGGCAGTTATTCTTCAACTGCCCGCTCTTTCGTTTATTTCCCGGCCTTGCCTACTCCTCAAAGTCCTCGGGATACAGCGACACCAGAATATAGCGGTCCAGCGGCAGGAAATCTACTGCCAAAGCCTGAACTTCCGCAGCAGTAACGGCGTCGGTGCGGCTCTCCACCACCTCCAGGTCGACGAAGTTAGTCAGGTCGACATCATCCTCGGCAGCCCAATACTCCAGGACACGCAACCAGTAGTTGTTCTGTTCCAGCTGTTCCTCGCGCTGGCGAACGATCTGGGCCCTGGCTTTTTCCAGCAGATCTTCTCTGGGGCCATCCGCCTGCACATCTGAAATCAGCCCAAACAGGGCATCTACCAACTCCTCCACCCGAGCCGGGTCACTGCCAAAAGTGAGGGAGATTCGGTACAGGCTGTCCGGGTCCGGCTCCATCGAAGAAGTGGCGCTGTAGGCATAGACACCGCCCAATTCCTCCCGCAACTCTTCACGCATGAGGATATCGAGAATCATCTCCAGCATGCGCAGGTGGAGTCGATTGTCCAGTGAATCTTCGCCGGGTCCCGTGAAGAGTAATGTCGTCAGGCTCTGCTCGTCCTGCCCTTTATAGACAGGAACCTCGATTACGCCCGCGGGCGGATCCGGAGCTACGTCCAACCAGGTTTCGGCGCGGTCCAGGGAGGGCAGATTGCCCAGGTATCTCTGCGACCAGTCGACCATCTGCTCGAGATCGAAGTTGCCCACAAAGATGAAGGTAAAGTCGCTGAAGTCGGCAAAACGCTCCTGGTAAATGGCAAAGGCCCGCTCCAGATCGAGCGAATCGATTACCTCCAGCGAGGGGACATTGCGCCGAATCGAATCGCCGTAGCGGGCTTGGATATAGGCGTCCGTCCAGGCGCTGCGCGGGTCCAGTTCGCGGTTGCGCAGAGACTCTGTGTACTGGTCCTTGAGGGTAGCGAAGGCGTCGTCATCTGCATTTGGCTGCGTGCCGTACAGGTAGACCAGCTGAAACAGGGTCTCGATGAATTCCTGGCCGGAATGGCCGTGGAACCCTTCTTCCAGCTCGCCGATAAACGGGGCGACCGACACCGACTTGTCGGCCAGAAGCCTCTGCAGCGCGGCGTAACTCACGTCGCCGACCGCGCTCTGGCTGACTATACTGTCGATGAAGTCGGCTTCTGGATAGTCTTCATCGCTGACGAGGGAGGAGCCTCCGGGGCTGGTTGCGCTGAAGAGGATCTCCTCTTCCTTGAAGGTCGTCGGTTTGAGAATGACTCTGGCGCCGTTTGCCAGCGTCAGGTCGGTAATGTCGAATGTCGCGTCCGTGTGACGGGAGATGATCTCCACCGGTTCCGGGATCTCGGTCAGCAGGGCCGTGACCGCCTCGATGTCCTGGTAGGGGTCTACCTGCTTGGTCTGAAGGTCTGAAATCACGGCGGCCAGCTCATCCTCGTTGGGCAGGCTGTCGGCGTCCCGCTCCGGCCCGACGACGAAGACTGAGCGGTTACTGCCGCCGACATAGAGTTCCGCCCTCTGGTTGACATCGTCGCGGCTGATCCCTTGCAGAAGACGGTCCACCAGTTTGAACTCCACTTCAATGCCGGGGACTGTCTCGTTCTCCAGGTAGTTGCGGCTGTATTCGCTGGCAAGAGAGTGGTTGCGCAGGTTTTTGCGATCGTTGTAGAGCCGTTCGTATGTGTTCAGGATCTCCGACTTGGCCCGCTCCACTTCGGCGGCCGTAAAGCCGTAACGGCGTACGCGCTCAACCTCCGTAAGGGCGGCGTCCAGGCTGGAAAGGGCCTCGCCCTGGCGCACCTGCACGCCGACCACCTGGTAGTTGTTGCCGCGTACCAGCTGGCCCTCGCTCACGAAAGCGCCAAGGAACGGTGAGTCCGCTTCCCTGGTGAGGTCGTCGAGCCGGAAATTGAGCATCTTGTAGAAGAGATTGCCGATCAGGCGGTCTCGATAGACGGCGGCCGAGTCCAGAGCCGGGGCGGCCTGCCGGTAGATGATCTGGGCTATCGTGACGGGAAACTCGGGATCGGTGAGAATCAGATAGCCTGTGTCATCGTAGTCGGGAAGGGAATAGGTGTCCCTGGGCCGGACGGTATCCGGCGCGGTCAGCGGCCCGAAATGCTCTTTGATTCTCGCCTCTACGTCGTCGACGTCGATGTCGCCCACGACAATGACCGCCATGAGATCGGGCCTGTACCAGTCATGGTAAAAGCGGCGCAGCGTTTCGCCCGGCGTGTTCCGGACGATCTCCATGTCACCGATCGGCATCCGGTCAGTGTAACGGGACTCACCCAGCAGCAGCGGGAACAGCTGTTTGTTCAACCTGCCGCTTGCGTTCTGGTCCCGCAGGCGTTCCTCTTCCAGAATGACGCCGCGTTCGCCTTCCACTTCTTCATCGGAAATCGCGGCGCGGCTGGCCCAGTCCTCCGCCACCTGGAAAGTCGTGCCGATAATCTCCTCGTCATCGGTGGGGAATTCCAGGAAATAGACTGTTTCGTCGAAAGATGTATAGGCGTTCACGTCCGGCCCGAACGACATGCCGACGGTCTCGAAATAGTCGATCAACGCCTGCTTGGGAAAGCGCTCGGTGCCGTTGAACATCATGTGCTCGACAAAGTGGGCCAACCCCAGCTGGTCCTCGTCCTCCTGCAGGGAGCCGGCGTTGATCACCAGCATCAGTGTAGCCCGGTTCGCCGGCTCGGTATTGTGCCGAATGTAGTAGGTCAGGCCGTTTTCCAATTGCGCCTTGCGTATGCTCGGGTCCAGGGCAATCGGCGCGTTCATGTCCAATGTTTCGCTGTCAAGGTCCAGAAAGGCCTGCGCCTGTTCGGTCTCCTCTGCCGGGGCCTCCGCCTGCTCAGCGCTCGAATCGGTCGTCGCGGCCGGACTGGCCGAAGGAGGTGTAATTCCCTGGCAGGCACTGGCGAGCAGTGCAGTCAGCAGCAGTAGTCCGACCAGCAGCTTTACTTTTCTCGGCTTTGGCCCGGTCTCCGTCCAGTACGCCTTACCGCGTATGGACGCGCCGGGCTGGGCACTGCATGAATTGGTCATTGTTTACTCCTTGAATCTCTTTCGCTTGGGTGAAATTCGCGCCGCTCCTACCAGCTTAGTACGCTGAGATGAGATTTCTGTTGCCATTAGGCGAAGATTTCGCAACAGGCAGGAATAATCCCGGCGGGAATTTTGGGCATCGTCTGAAGGCGCAAAGAGAGCGTGCGCCCAAAAGAGCGTGCGCCCAAAAGAGTATACGTTATTCCCAGACCACGCCCAAAGGGGAGGAGAGAGCGGAGAGGAGAGAGAAGAGAGAGGGCGAGGAGGGTGCGGCAGGGATGCACGTCCCATTATGACCGGCTTGACAGATCAAGCGCTGCTGCCCTACAATTGTGGGCAATAGGGGACCAATAGGAAAAGATGTCGAAAGAGACCAAGAGACTCTACCGATAGTGAAGGAGACAACTGTGTCGAACATCGGTTGGAAAGACGTCCTGGCGGATGAAATGTCAGATGATCTGGCCCACGAAATCGATATATTTGAAGGCCAGATGGAGCTGATGGGCCAAGGGAAACTGGACGAGAAGGTCTTCGCCGAAACGCGTCTCCGTCGAGGCGTGTACGGCCAGCGCTACGACAATGGCCAGCGGCACGACGGTTTCGAGAGTCGGGAGCTTGCATTCGAGGAAATGGAGCGGATCAAAGGCCCCGATACGCTCTGGCACGCGCCGGGTATGCAACGCATCAAAGTTCCCGGCGGAGGACTGACACCGAATCAGCTGGACGTGCTGGCACAGGTTGCCGATGAATACTCCGACGGCATACTGCACATCACGACGCGCCAGGACATTCAGCTGCACTTTGTTCACATCGAGGACACGCCGGACATGATGCGGCGCCTGGCGTCGGTCGGCATAACCACCAGGGAAGCCTGCGGCAACTCCGTCCGCAATGTTACTTGCTGCCACCTGGCGGGCGTCTGCCGCACGGAGGTCTTTGACGCGACGCCTTATTCCGAGGCTTTCGCCGAGTTCCTGCTGGGCCATGACGACGTACAGGACTTCGGGCGCAAGTTCAAGCCGGCCTTTTCCGGCTGCGAAGCCGAGGCCTGTGGGCTGGTGATGATGCACGACATCGGCTACCTTGCCCAGATTCAGGAGGTTGACGGCAAGCCCAAGCGCGGTTTCAAGGTGTATGTGGGCGGCGGCCTCGGCACAGTGCCTCACCAGGCCAAGGTGCTGAGCGAATTCACGCCGGAGGAGGAGATCCTGCCACTGGTTCAGGCGGTCTCCCGCGTCTTCGCACGGCTGGGCGAAAAGCGCAACCGAAATCGCGCCCGCATCAAGTTTCTCGTCGCCAAGCTCGGAATAGAGGAGTTTCGCCGGCTGGTTGAGGAAGAGCGCAAGACATTGCCCCACGACGACCGCTGGACAGCCTATATGGACACGCTGCCCGAGTACGAGGAGAAGCCATACAGGCCGCCCACGTTTTTGAACGGCCAGGTCAACTCTTCGGAGTTCAACCAGTGGTACGAGACCAATGTCTACAGTCAGCGCCAGGAGGGTTACAGCGTTGTCACGGTCAATCTGCCGCTGGGCGATCTGACTTCGAAGCAGACCTGGGAACTGGCCGACATCGCCCGCAAGTATGTTGGCGAAAATGTGCGTTCGACGGTAGAGCAGAATATCGTTCTGCGCTGGGTCTCGGACTCCGATCTGCCCAATCTGTACGAGGAACTCAAGGCGATCGGGCTTGGCGATCCCGGCGCCGGCACAATCGTCGACATTACGGCCTGCCCCGGAACCGATACCTGCAAACTGGGTATCGCCTCCTCACGCGGGCTGGCCGGCGAATTACGCACTCGCCTCACGGCCAAGAGCGCATCGCTGCCTGAGGCCATCAAGGACCTGAAGATCAAGATCAGCGGCTGCTTCAACTCCTGCGGCCAGCACCATGTTTCCGACATCGGATTCTTCGGCAACAGCCGCCGCTCCGGCAACTTCAAGATGCCGCACTTCCAGGTCATCCTGGGGGGCAAGTGGCATGATAATGCCGGCAGCTACGGGCTGGCCGTTGGCGCTGTTCCTTCCAAGACGGTGCCCGAGGTCGTGGATACGATTACATCCCGGTATGTGGAGGAACGGTCCAAGGGTGAAACTTTCCAGGAATGGATTGGACGCATCGGCAAGAAGGAAGCGCGCGGCATAATTCAGCCCTTCATGCAGCTTCCGGCCTTTGAACAGGAGCCGGAGTATTTCTCCGACTGGGGCGATCCGCGCGTCTTCAGCCTCGGCGACATCGGCATCGGCGAATGCGCCGGCGAGGTTGTCTCCCTTTTCTCAATGGAGATCTCCCCGGCAGAGTCAGAAGCCTTCGAAGCGCAGATCGCTCTGGATGAGAACGACCCGGCGCGGGCCGATGCCCTGGCCTACTCATCGATGCTCAAGGCGGCCAGAGCCCTGGTGCGTACCCAGTTTCTCGACGTGGGCGACAGTCCGGACCGAATTGTGCAGGAGTTCAAGAGCCGCTTCTTTGATACCGAACTGTTCTTCGATCAGTATGCAAAGGGCAAGTTCGGCCAGTACCTGCTGGACCGGCACAGCAGTCCCAATGCAAGCCCCGACAATGATTCCGCCCACAGGTTGATCGAGGAGGCGCTTCTGTTCATCGAGGCCACCCATGCCTGCGAGTCCAGGGTCGGCGGCAACGTCCTGGTAGAGATCTGACGGCGGTCCGCCGGCTGTGCCTGGCCATACAGGTTGCAGCCGGCGAACGGCCTTTCATCCCCGCTGGAGCAAATGATGATTGCACCCCATCGCCTGAGCGTTAAGTTCTTTTTCAGTGACTTTTCCGTAGACGTCGAATCCTTTATTCCCGTTTTCCATCGGTGGATTCGGGAGGATGTTGTGCCCAACGAGCTGCTGCTCGACGTGGCAGACTACAAGCATATCGGGGACGGTCCGGCGATTCTCCTCGTCGGCCACGAAGCCGACTACATTATCGACTTGACCGACGGCAAGCCGGGCCTCCTCTATGTACGCAAACGCGACGCCGGCTCCGACCTGTCAGATGCCCTGGGCAGGACACTGTTCCAGGCGTTGAACGGGGCAAAGCTGACGGAAAACGACGTGGAGTTGAAGGGAAAGCTGAAGTTGCGCACGGACGGGGCTACAATCGTCCTGTTGGACCGGCTCAACTACCCCAACGGCGCAAATGGCGATGGCGCCGATTCGCCCGCGAGCGATGCCCAGGCCCAGCTCTCGGACAATCTGGCCGCCATCTTCGGGGAAGACGCCACCGTTACACGCGTCGCCAACGACGCGCGTGAGCCACTGACTTTCGAGTTACAGGCGCCTTCCGCTCCGGATGTAGACACGCTTCTCAACCAATTGGGGCGTGGGGACTGAACGTCCGACCCCTTCCCGACCTCCCTGCAACCGTTAAGGAACGACCCCGATGCTGGCCGCGACCCCGGAAGTCGGCTCAATCTATGAAACGGACCGGGATCCGGCCCCATTTGTCCCTTTCATTCAAGCGGTTGGGCGCGGCGAGAAACTGAAGCGCGATCTTACCTACGATGAGTCGGTAGAAGCCCTGCGCCAGATCGTCGGGCAGGCCTGCTCCCCGGCGCAGGCCGGCGCTTTTCTGATTTCACAGAGGGTAAAGGGTGAGGCTGTCGACGAGATTCGGGGCTTCACCGCGCTCTTACGGGCAGAGACGATCACGCAGATCCGGCCCCGGGTTGACGGGCTGCTCGATCTGGCCGTGCCCTACGACGGCAAGGCAAGGAGCGCACAACTGGCCCCCGCGATAGCGGCCGTTCTCGCCGAGGCCGGAATGCCGGTCATCCTGCATGGCGATGAAGCGGTACCCACCAAGGAGGGCATCGGGCCGGGGCCGGTTCTGCGGGAACTGGGCGTTGCCGACGACCTGGAGCCGGAAGCCGTGCAAGCAATGATAGAGGCGGTCGGCATCGGCTACCTGTCGGCAGAGAGATTCGCGCCCCAGTGGCATGCCCTGCTGCCATTGCGGCGCCAGTTCGGCCTTCGCACTGTGCTCAACAGTGTCGAGAAGCTCCTGAATCCAGCCAACGCCCCCTACCAGGTGAGCGGGTTCTTCCACGGAAACTACATCGAGCGCCTGCGCGCGGCGCAGACGGGCGGCGAACGCAGCTTTATTGTCCAGGGCGAGGAAGGCTCAGTTGAAATGGCAGTCGGACGAAAGTCCCACGTATTTGCCGAAGATGCGGCCAACGATTTGGTCCTTGATCCTGAAGCCCTCGGCCACACCGAGCGAGTCCGCGTAGCCGGACCCGCAGACGCTGCAGGCCATGCCGAACTGAATGCAAGAGTACTCGCTTCAGAAGAGTGCGACGCGACCGAGCAGGTCTGCCTGACGGCCGGTGTTTTTCTGCATCTTTTTGATCTGGCACAAAGTGTTTCCGACGGGATAGGCCGCACCAGGCGCATACTTGAGAGCGGTGCCGCGCGCGCCCGCCTGGAACGAGCCGCGGCGAAGAGCGCGGCATAAGCAACCAGCAGGTCCCGCTAGCAGTTCCCTTTCAGAAGGGCCGCCTTAGCTATTTCACCCCTCTCGCCAGCAACTCTCTAGCCAATGCTACTGCCTCGTCCGCGCTGGCCACGGCGCCTGCCGCCTGCGCCTCCGACAGTTCCCGGATAACGGCCCCCAAAGTCGGCCCCGGTTCCAAGCCCAGGCGCCTCATCAGGGCATGGCCGTCCACGAGCGGCGCGGCCGGATAGTCCGCCTGCCGTGAGAAGGCAAAGGAAAACAGCCCTTCCACCGCCTTGAGGAAACAGCCCCACTCGGCGCCCCGCTCCAGCCCTGTCGCATGCAGATCCGAGATAGCCTGCAGCGTCACATCCAGCCCGTCGAGAGGTTGCCGTGCGCCGCTCGATTGCAGATGGCGCTCGATCCGGCGGCCAGCGGTCACACTGCCTGCATCACGAAAGAATCGATAGGCCGTCCGCCTATCGATCCGTTTCTCAACACGGGGAAGCGAGTCGACCAGGTTGCGGGGAACGCTGTGCATGGACGCCACGCGCCCGGCCAGCAGGACTTCACGCCTGCTGAAGCGAAGTTGCGCAACGCGCCGGCCGGCTAACTGGGCGCTCAACTGCTGGTGGCCGGCCCGGGACCGTCGTTCGGCGCCGTCGCCGGAATCCGCGGCACATTCAGCGGCCTTTCCGGTATCGTGAAGCAGTGCATGCCAGACCAGCCAGCCGGCCCGGTCGTGACCGGCGGCGATCTCCTCACCGAAATGGGCGCGGAGCGGCTCCGCCCAAGGTTCCAGAGCTCCTTTCAGATTGTCATCCTCCAGAGGCGAACTGCCGCGCAGCCAGTCTCGAAGTTCGGCTGCGCGGCGCGCCGTCAACAGGCTGTGGTCGTAGGCATCAAGATGGTGGCGAGATGACTGCGTCACGCCTTGAAGTGCGCTGACCTCCGGCAACAGCCGGTCGAGAAGCCCGAGCGCATTCAACTCCCTGATTCCGTGGTCCGGACGCGAACAGTCCAGCAGCTTCCACAGTTCCTGCCGCAGACGTTCGGCACTGACGCGAAGAACGGTCCCGGCCAGGTCAACGATCTGCCTTCGTGTTTCATTCTCAATTGTAAAGCCCAGTTGAGCTGCCAGGCGCACTGCGCGCAAGAGCCTGATGGGGTCGTCATGCAGGCTCTCGTCCGAAATGCGGCGCAGGGTACCCGAAGTGATATCGGCTATGCCGCCGCACAGGTCGATCAAGCGGGCCGGACCGTTCGCCGAAAGTTCCAGCGCGAGTGCATTGACGCTGAAGTCACGGGCCAGCAGGTCGGAGCGCAGATCGCCTCGCAGTGCCGCGGCGTCACACTCAATTCGGCGACCGTCGCCGCCTCTACCGATAATCCGGGCGACGTCCCTCGCTTCGTCCAAGGGATAGTAGGCCCAGCCGAGGCTGTCCGCCACGCGTTTCGCGAGGGGTAATACCGGCCCGTTCAGGACAAGATCCAGGTCGGTTGTCGAAGCGGGGACGCCAGCGCCGGCGCGAGGTTTTCCGTCCAGCTTCGCAGGCGTCCAGCCTGGGATGGCAGAGATGCCCAGCAGATGGTCGCGCACAGCGCCGCCGACAATGTAGACCGGCGTCCGCGCCGCCATGAAGGCGTCGATGACGCGGGCGACTGCATCTCCTGATGGCCGGTCCAGTTCAACTGCGTCCATGGCTGAAGGGGAAGGTGTTTAATCAGATCATCGCCTCAATCAGCAGCGGTCCCGGCTCTTCAATCCCCCGGCTCAGCGCCCGGACGTAAGCGTCGGCGCTCTCGACGCGGACCGCGGGAACGCCCATACCCTCGGAGATCGAGACCCAGTCCAACTCCGGAGAGTCAAGGCGCATCATGGCCTGGGCACGCGGCCCCGGTTCAGCATCGCCTCCCACATTCAGGAGTTCGCCCTGCAGAATGCGGTAACTGCGGTTTGCGAAAATGACGTTCACGACGTTCAGCGACTCGCGCGCCTGCGTCCACAGGGCCTGCAAAGTGTACATGCCGGAGCCGTCGCCCTCCATGGCAAACACCTGGCGGTCCGGGCAGGCCACGGCCGCCCCAGTGGCCGCCGGCAGGCCCTGGCCGATAGAGCCTCCCGTCACGTGAAGCCAGTCGTGAGGCGGCGCGGTCTCGGTGTGGGGATAGGCCTGGCGGCCGCAGGTGACCGACTCATCGGCGATGATTGCGTTCTCCGGCATCAGTGCGCACAGAGCGGTCCAGACCGCCTCCGGCGTGAGCTGGCCGGTGGGCAGGGCCGGGCGTTCCAACCGGGCCGCGGGCGTCGGAGCTGCCGGCGCGCCCAACTCTTCGTTCAAGGCATCGAGCGCGGCGGGAACGTCCTCATCCTCGGAGGCGAGAAGATGGATATCTGCGTCCGGCGGCGCCAGCCGACTGGGGCTGTCCGGGTAGGCAAAGAATCCCACCGGGTCTTTGGCGCCGGCAAGAACGACGTGGCGTGCGCCCGCCAACAGGGAGAGCGCCTGATCGACAGGATAGGGCAGGCGGGCCAGGACAGGGCGGCCGGCGCCTCTCGAAACGCGCGCTGCGGCGCGATTGCCAACAACGCGGGCGTTCGCTCCCGCCGCGATGCGGCAGGCAAGTTCGCTGACACCTGCGCTGCACATTACCTGGTCGCCCACGAGAAGGACAGTCTCTTCTCCCCGCCGCAGCAGACGGGCGACGGCTGAAATACGCTCCTCGGGCACGGCGGGTTTCGGGGGCGGGCTCTGCGGGGACGCCGGCCCGCCGGCAGCTCCCCAAGCGGTATCCGCAGGCAGTATCAGGGTCGCCACCTGTCCCGGGTGCGTACGGGCCGCGGCGACGGCCTCGGCGCCGTCTTCAGCAACCGCGCGCGCATTGGGCGAAGTGCGCACCCAGCCCGAGACCGGCCGGGCCAGCCCCTCGATGTCCGACGTCAGGGGCGCGTCATACTTGAGGTGATAGGTCGCGTGTTCGCCCACAATGTTGACGATCGGAGAGTGGGCTTTGCGCCCGTTGTGCAGGTTGGAGATTCCATTTCCCAGGCCAGGGCCGAGGTGCAGCAGTGTCGCGGCCGGCTTGCCGGTCATGCGGGCGTAGCCGTCTGCGCAGCCGGTCGCGACGCCCTCAAACAGGCAGAGAATGGAGCGCATCTCCGGCACGGAGTCCAGCGCGGCAACAAAGTGCATCTCCGACGTGCCAGGATTCATGAAACATGTGTCTACACCTGCGTCATAAAGAGTGCGAATGAGAGCCTGGGCGCCGTTCATTAGAAATACTCCGGACTGGGCGAGTGAGAGAATCGGCAAACGAACTGCCGTAAGTTACTTCAGGAATCGTCTTCAGATGGGTCTGGCGCAAGAGCAGACTCAATCCCGCGCCAAGCCTCTTGCGCTGCCGAAGCGGTCTGTTCGGAAGGGGGCTCGTCGCCATAACGGGCCTCGCCGTAAGCCGCGGTGATTGTTTGCACGAGCGCCTCGTCAAATTCGGGTTTGGCGGCCAGGCGCCCCCCATAGCTGCCGGGGGTCTCACCGTGCAACCTGGGCGCGTTTCGCGTCTGTGCGAGCGCCAGCAGCCGCTGGTAGATCGAGCGAATGAGACGGCGCGTGTCGTTCTCGCCTGCCAGCGACAGGTACGGGTCCGGCTCCTCCGGCGGCGGGCCGAACCGAGAGCGCAGACGGGCCCACAGGTCTGCAAGTTGAGACTGCAACAGGCTGGCCGTCAGTATCGATTCGCGTACCTCGTCGCTCTCCTCTTCGGGTCTGTTCAACTGACGCAGAACGAGCATGAGTATGAAGAAAACGCCTGCGGCAAACACAAGGAGTGCAATCCACCGTAAAGGCTCCGGCATCGCTTCGACGGCCCTATCCGGCGGCTCCGGCATCGGTTCAGAGGTAGGAAACGGGGCAAATTCGGTACGCTCGGTTTCCTGAGAACGTTCACCGAAGAGGCTTCGCAGCAGGCGCATGAGGTACTCAAGGACTATAAAGATGGGGTAGGTGACGACTGTGATGATCCAGATGAGAACTCTGCTAACGCCCTGCCAGATCAGCCCGAGCGCCTTCCAAAGTATGGCGGCGTCCTCGGGCTGAATGATCAACGCCACCAGCAGGGCCATTGCCAGCATGACGATGATCGTTAACCCGATTCCGGCCATCCAGCCGCGGTTGGGACGCAGTTTGGCAGCGTGCGCACGGCGTCTCCAACCGCCCGACTTTCCAAGGTTGGCGACACCCATCCCTGCAAGTCCTGAGGCGGCAAAGAGGAGTACAAGCCAGATAGAGCTAGAGAGCTGGCCGCCGGCGGACATGAACGGGGTCGCGGCCGCGTCAGGTTGCTCTATTGCGGGTATTGGGGGAACGATCCAGGCAAAAAGGGCCAGCGCAGCGCCGCCCGAGAGAAAGGCCCTCCAGATCTCATCGTGGCGGTACTGGCCATGCCCGTCGAGCGCGCCGCGCAGCCAGAGAAAAACACCCAGGAGCAGAAAGAGCAACGTGCCGGGAACTTCGACCGGGACCGCGTCCCAGTAGATCAGATCGTAGCCTGCGGCTATCAGCCAGCGCAGGTCCACCAGCCAGAATTCCGGTCGCAGGAAGCGCAGCCACAGCAGAAACAGGAGGGCCGCAAAGCCGAAGGTTGCGATTTGCTGGCGTATCTGATTGGTTCTGCGAAAGTCCCTGCGTTCAGCCAGCGTGGGCATGGACCAGCGCGCGAAAGTAAAGCTGAGCACCGGCAGGAGAATCACCATCCAGGGGTACATGAGCGGCGCGGCGAGTGAGGGCGCCAGAAATCCCTGAATCAGCAGCATCCAGGGCCAGATCCAGCAGAAACGCATGACACCGACAAGCAACGGCAACAGCCCGCCGTCCACAATGTTCCATTCCGAATGGCCCCAAGGCAGAGTAAGTGTCGAATTCATGGGTCAGTATGGTATCAAGCCGCCATGACGGCCGATTCAGATTCGTGCGTCTCCTGTTCCACTTCGACAGCCAGGCCGCTCAACGCCTGTTGCGACAGCTTTTGGAAAGCGACCCCGGGGATAGCCCTGTCGAGCGTCAGGCCGCCGATTCCCAGCAGTGTGACGGCAAATCCGCGACGCTGCAGGTCGATGAGGACGCGCCGAAGGTTTTCCGACAGCGTGGCGCTGACCAGAACGATCGTAGTCCCGAAGCGAAGGTGGTCGGCCTCCTGTTGCAAGACCCTTTCGATGGTCGTATGCGGCAGGCCGACACAGTAGGCCAGCGCCTCGAGGACGCTGGTAAGCTGCCGCGGGTGCGCGGCGGGAAGTACGCGCACCCGCCTGCCGGCGTACATCATGCTGTTGGCGAAAACACCGAACTCCTCACCCTGCATCTGCGCCCAGCGGGCAATGGAGGCGCCGACGCTGATGGCAAACTCCCGCAGCTCCGGGTCTACGCCTTCGAAGCGGTGATGGAAGGTGCGGATATTGACGAAGATCGCCAGCGGGCGCGAGGCAGAAGGTTCGAACAGCTTTGTCTGAAGTTCCTGGCGGCGGGCCGTCGCCTTCCAGTGAATGTAGCGGAAGTTGTCGCCGGGCAGATAGTCGCGTACACCGCTCAACCGCAACGGGTCTTCGATCAGTCTGTTTCGACTTTCGTGATCGCCAAATGGGTTGCGGGCCTCCAGACCCAGTTCGGGCAGTGAGTACATTTTGGGATAGACAAGAAGCAGCGAGGTAGCCGGATCCTCCAGGAACTGGCTGCGGAATCCGAAGATGTCGCCGCAGATGATCTGAACCGGCCCGAATCTCCAGGCGCCGCGCTGGGTACCGACGACGGTGTAGCGACGAATGACTCTCTGATAGATACCGAGAGAGAAGAGGTTGACGAGAACGCGGCGCGTGGACAGATAGTGCCGCGCTCGTTCTTCCGGCTCCAGGTGGAGGGCAACGGGAAAGTCATCTTCGCAGCGCAGCCAGGCAAGCGGAAGCGGTTTGGCGTTGGTCACTTCCAAGTGAAGTTCAGTCTTTTCGCCGAAAAAGACGTGGTCGACATCGAAGCGGCGCCTGTAGGTCACTTGAGACAGACTGTAGCGGCTCCAAAGCCAGACAACGAGCCCCATCAGACCGAGGACCAGCGCCATCGTAAAGATCAGGCTGTTGCGCGTAGAAAGCGCCAGAATCAGTACAGCAGCCGCGGCGGTCCAGCCAGCTCGCCCCATCAGTCTGAAAGTAAGGTGCGATTGTCAGCCGGCGGGCCGTTGACGGAAGCCTCCGGGGATGCGGCCGCCTCCAACTCCTGCTCCAGGTCAGCGCCGAAAGCGCCAACCCCGTCAGCCGAGTCCGTCCCGGAAGGGCCTTCCTGCCAGTTCTCCTCTACGGGCACCGGCACAGTGCGAATAATGTCCTCCAGAACCTTGGCGACGGAGGTGCCGTGCAGACGCGTGTCGGGGCCGGGGATTAAGCGGTGGCGGAGGACGGGCGGGGCAAGTTGCTGAATATCGTCCGGCGTAACGTAGGACCGCCCCTTGACTGCGGCCAGGGCCTGCACCGTGCGGTAGAAGGCAAGGCTGCCGCGCGGGCTGACGCCCAGGTCGAGCGCACTGTCGACGCGCGTAGCCTGGACCAGGTCGAGGAGATAGTCCTCCAGGACCGGGTGGACGAAAACATCACGGCAGATTGTTACAGCCTGGCGGACGTCGTCCGCCAGGACGATAGCCTTGACGCGGGAAAGAGGGTTGTCTGCGCGAAAACGGTGCAGGATCAGGCGCTCCTCTTCACGCTCCGGATACCCCAGCGCCAGCTGAATCAAGAAGCGGTCCATCTGCGCTTCAGGCAGTGGGAACGTTCCTGCAAGTTCGACCGGATTCTGAGTCGCCATAAGGAAAAACGGGTAGGGGAGCGCGTGGCTGACGCCATCGACGGTAACATGCCGCTCTTCCATTGCTTCCAACAGGGCGCTCTGCGTACGGGGCCCGGCGCGGTTGATTTCGTCTGCGAGGACAATCCCCGCCAAAATCGGGCCGGGACGGTACTCGAAGTCGTCCGTCTTGCGGTTGTAGACGCTGACGCCTACGATGTCCGAGGGGAGCAGGTCGGGCGTGAACTGGATTCGTTGAAAGCCGATTCCCAGAGAAGCGGCGAGCGTCTTCGCCAGCATCGTCTTGCCGATGCCGGGTACGTCTTCAAGCAGCACGTGACCTTCGCAGAAGAGAGCCACCAGCAGCTGATCAACAACCTCGTCCTTGCCAACAATCACCCGGCCAACATTTTCGCGTAGCCGTTGCGCAAGGTCCTGTACAAAGGCGATGTCCGTCATGTATGCTCCTAAATCGACCACAGCTCCGGAATACGCAAGTGAAGCCGACGAAAGGACAGTTGGCCCATTGACCCTGACAGCATTGGGTCCCGACCGGACGGCAGGGCCGCACCGGGCCGTCAGAGAAGCCATGAAATAGAGTTCTGCAGGAAGCGGTCAGTTGAACCTGCAATTGAGGGAGTATAACAGCGCGCCGACTGAACGCCAAAGGAGAAGGGTCCAGTTATGGCGGCAAAGAGGGCGGCGACGCCAGCAAACAGCCGCCGCTCAGAGTTCGATTTCGGCCAGCGGTTTCCCGCCTTCCCAGACTCGCCGGAGGTTCTCGAAGATGAAAAGCCCGCGACGCCGCCACGTATCGTAGGTGACGCCGGCGATATGGGGTGAGAGAATCACGTTATCCAATTGCAGAATCGGGTTGTCGGGGCCGGTCGGTTCGTCCTTGAGTACATCCAGTCCTGCGGCCCGAATTGTACCAACGGTCAAGGCTTCGATCAGTGCATCTTCGTCCACAACCGGGCCGCGACAGGTATTGACGAGGATCGCGCTGGAATTCATCTGCGCCAACTCTTTTGGGCCGATGAGATGACGGGTCCGGTCATTCAGGGGCACGTGCAAGGTGACAATATCGGACCTCTCCAACAACTCGCCCAAAGAGACCCGATCAACCTGCAATTCGCGTTCCACTGCGGCCGGAACGGGGAACGGGTCGAAATAGATTACGTTGGCCTGGAAGGGGACCAGCCTCCTGGCAACCTCTTTGCCAATGTGACCGAGGCCGACGATGCCAACCGTCTTGCCGTGGACTGTGAAGGTCGTCATTCCACTGTCGATATCGCTCCAACCTGCGTTGCGAACGTTGCGGTCCATCTCCGTCAAGCGGCGGTAGACGCCCAGGATGAGGGCCAAGGTGTGCTCGGCCACGTCGATCGAATTCGTGCCGCCGTTGTTGGCAAGGGGGATATCCAGTTCTGCCAGCACGTCGAGCGGCATGCGATCGAAACCGGCGCTCACAAGCTGGACCAACTTCAGACTCCGCGCCGCCCGCAGTACGGTTTCCTCCAGGTCTCCGGGAAAGAGAATCAGGAAGTCGGCATCGGAGGCAATGCTGGCTTTTTCCTCTGCCGGCAGCTCAAACGGCTGCACGGATACATCCCATTCCCCGGGAGCCGGGGCAATGACCTGCCGGGCCAGTTCACCGGCCAGATTTGTGAAGAAGATGATTTTTGGCATCAGGGCATTCCTGGGTGAGCGCAACAGTCTACCGTAGGCGAAGACGCCCGCAAGAGCTGCGCAAGCGATGGGGACAATTTGGTTCAGCCGTTCAGGTTCCAGACCTGTCTTGCCGTTTTGCCGAATATCCAGGCGCGCTCATCTGTGCTCAGAGCGGACAGGTACTCAAGAGGAAACGCCAGAGAGTTGTCGAAGCCTTCGCGGCTGCTGACGGGGGGCCAGTCGCTGCCCCACATGATGCGCCGTGCGCCGAACGCCTCCAAAGTAAGCTCCGCGAGAGGAGGTACCTCCTGAAACGGGCAAGGGAGATGGCAGAATTCGCCAAATCCCGGCAGCTTGATCGTCAGGTTTTCGTGGCGCGCCAGAGCGGTGATAGCGGCGAACTCTTCCAGGTCAACGCCCGGCTTGACGCCTCCCAAATGCTCGATGATCATTGAAAGGTTCGGGAAGAGGCGCAGCACTTCATTGAACTCGGCGCTCTGCAGGATATCCGGTCGACTGAAGACGCTGACAACCAGGCCCAGCTCGTCGGCAACGCGCCAGTGGGCCAGGGGGTCGCCGCCGGAGCTGCGGAAGTCGGCCAGCAAGCGAATGCCGGCGAGCCCCTGTTCGGCCCAGGCGCGAATGGCAGAGCCGTCGTCGCCGTCATCCACGATCATGGCCGCGGCAAATCGGCCCGGGTTCGCTTCAATTACATCCACAATGTAACCGTTGTCGCTGTTGCCCATGTACTGGATCAGAACGGCCTGGTCGACACCGGCCCGCTCCATGTGGAAGAGCAGGGCCTCAACAGGCTCATACTTGTGCAGGCCGACGTGGCAGTGCGTATCGACGACGGCAAACTCTCTCTCACTCATCCCGAACACTCCTCGTGGATTCAGCCTTGATTGAATGCAAAACTCAGCGCCTCTTCCGTCGGCTCGACGCCCAGGCCGGGCCCATCAGGAAGCGTGAAGAAACCGGCGCGGCAGTCCATCGCGCTGCGAATGTACTGTTTGTTGCGATCGAAAATGGTATGCTGGTACTCGTGCATGACGAAGTTGGCCAGGGTGGCGGCCGCATGCAGGCTGGCCGCCTGCGCGATGCCGATATTGATGGTCGCATGGGGCATCACCTGGCAGTGGAAAGCCTGCGCCAGCTCACAGATGCGGACGAAACCGGTGATGCCGGTGTGGGCCATCTCCGGCTGAATGACGTCCATGCAGCCGGCCTGCAGGCGCGGAAGGTATTCGTGGACGGTTCGCCACTCTTCTCCCAGACCGATGCGCGTCTTAACCGACCGGGCCACGTGCGCCTGACCGGCCAGGTCCTCGGGCGCGACCGGCGCCTCCGCCAGATAGAGGTCGTATTCGCATAGTCTTTCTATCAGTTGAACGGCTTCCAGGGCAGTGTAGCGCCAGTGAAGATCGGCGAGGATCCTTGGCGCAGACCCAACCTGGCTGCGGATTGCCTCGATCTCCGCGACCTCGCCTTCGGCAGCGACAACAGCTGCGAACTTCAGCGCCGAAAAACCGCGTTCGATCCACCGCTTTCCCAGCGCAGCCCGTTCCTCCTTTGTCGCGCCCGGCAGCCCAGAGACGTAGACCGGCAACTTCTGGCGCCGCAGGCCGCCCAGCAACTGCCACACCGGCTGCCCCGACAGTTTGGCCCGCAGGTCCCAGAGAGCCATGTCCAGTCCGGCGATGGCATCGAGCGCGTACCCGCCGAAATGGCCCCGCACTCGCTGCAGGTCGTACATGTCCTCGTAAATGCGTTCGACGTCATGGGGGCTGCGGCCAATGACAAACGGGATCAGCAGCTCATCCAGGATCGTCCGTGCGACTTGCGGCGCCACCACACCGAAACATTCGCCCCAACCGACCGTTCCGTCACTTGCTTCGACTCTGACCAGCAGCGTCTGGTCGAATACGGGGTATACAGTGCGGTTGCCGGGGCGCACGATGTAGCCCTTGGGGTTGGGGCGATTGTCCTCCTCCAGCGGTCCCAGGTAGGGAACGTCGCGCGGGATGCGGAGAGGGAAGAGTTCAACGGCAGATACGGTAGCGTTCATAGCTTGTCGATGGCGGGGTGTCCCTCTCGACTTGCCCTCATGTCTCCAGAAGCGGTTGTACGTCCCGCCAAATGGCTTCAAACTCCTGCAAGTCCTGCCGGTCCAGGTAGGCGCCGGGAATGCGGCTGGCGGCCGACGCAAAGATGCCGCGACGCAAGAAGACCTGTTTGTAAACGGCGACACCGTGCATTCGTTCGAAATTGAGCAGCGGCAGCAGACGGTTGAACAGTGCCCTGGCGCCGTGCTCGTCATTCTCTTCCAGAAGGCCCCAGATCCGGGTGTGCAGGTCCACAGACTGGCTGGCAGGCATATTTCCGCAGGCCCCCCGCCGCCACTCATCGATCATGTAGATTCCACCCTGCCCCCCAAAGACGCCCCTGCAGTCATCTCCTGCCGCAGTCAGGGTGCGCGAAATGGCGCGCGGCTCCGGCAGGGTTTCCTCCTTCAGATACTGGACCCACTCCAGCTCCCGGCACATGCGCGCCAGCAACTCCGAGGACATCGGCGTTCCAATCGGTCCCATAAAGTTCTGAATGCAGATTGGAATGCGGAGGGCGTCATTCAGAGCCAAGTAATAGTTGAAACAGCCATCGGCGTCAGGATGCAGGATGTGCGGCGGCATCGCCATGATGCCGTCAGCGCCCACATCCTGGGCAAAGCGGCCCAGGGCCACTGCCGGCACTCTGTGGCCGTGGGTGGTGGCAGCTATGACCGGAACCCGCCCGCCGGCCTCCTCAACGACGATCCGGATCCAGCGCTGACGCTCTTCATCGGACATCGTCGCGAATTCGCCCGCGTTGGCCGGACCGACGAGCCCGGCCGCGCCCGCCTGAATGCAAAACTCGACCTGACGGCGAAGCGCCGCCTCGTCCAGATCCAGGCCGTCGGTAAACGGGGTAACGACGATAGCGAATATGCCGCGCCAGTTCTTGTTCATTGGTTCTGCTCCCGGGCTCGTTAAGGGGGTCCGCTTGTTGCCCTGCCCCTTGGGATCAGTATACTACATTCAGGCATCCACTCCATTTAGAAGCGAGCGAAATGAACATGAAAATCACTGACGTGACGGTAGTCCGATTGCAAGGCGTGTTGGAGTCCGAAGGGGAGTTCTGGGAGGAGCGGCTGGTGCGTCCCCTCGACATCTACCCGGAACACAAGGCGGAAGGCCCCCACGAAATGTTTGCCGTTGGCGAAGGCCGCTACAACATCACCGCGTACTTTGTCGAAGTCGAGACCGACGAAGGCGTATCCGGTCGCGGCGGTCCTCTTCCTTTAGAGCAGGCCTTCATAATCCAGACCCAATTGGCGCCCCTCCTGATCGGTCACGACCCTCTGGCAACCGAGCGGCTCTGGGACCGGATGTACCGCTCCCAGGTGCATGGACGTAAAGGGACGGAAATGATGGCCCTCAGCGCGGTGGACTGCGCGCTCTGGGACCTGAAAGGAAACTACTTTCAGGCGCCCGTCTGCCAGTTGCTGGGCGGGCCCACGCGCACCGAGGTCCCGGCCTACGCCAGCGCCCTGGGGTTCTCAATCGATCCGGAGCTGGTCCAGGAGCGGGCCAGGCAGTTCACGGCCGAAGGCTATAGAGCAACGAAGTGGTTTTTCCGCGACGGCCCGACCGACGGCAAGATGGGAATGGAGCGAAATCTTCGCCTGGCGCGCACATTGCGCGAGAGCGTCGGCCCGGACGTGGACATCATGTTGGACTGCTGGATGAGCTGGGATGTACCGTACGCAGTGCAGATGGCCCGCCGGCTCGAAGAATACGCCCCCCGCTGGCTGGAAGAGCCGGTCCTGCCCGACAAGATCGAACAGTACGCGCAGATCCGCCGCGCGGTTAACATTCCCATCAGCGGCGGCGAACACGAATACACACGCTGGGGGCTGAAACAGCTGATGGACGCCGGCGCCTGCGACGTCTACCAGCCGGATATCTACTGGTGCGGGGGCATTTCCGAGACACAGAAGATCCTGGCCCTGGCATCCTCTTACGACGTGCCTGTCATTCCCCATGGCCACTCTACGCCTGCCAGCATCCACGTCATCGCCGCCTGGCCGGAACCGACCACACCGATGCTGGAATACTTGATCAAGTGGAATGAAGTCCACCAGTTCTTTTTGAAGAATCCGCTGAAGCCGGTCAACGGCAATGTCAGCGTGCCCACCGCGCCCGGCATCGGCATGGAACTGGACGATGCCAGGATCCAGGAAAGAGAGGTCGTGTCTTTTTGAGGTGGAGGGAAAGGCTACGCCGGCGTGGTTGGATAGCCGACTGGATCGATGACGGCTTCGACCAGGTAGGGCGCGCTTGCGGCGACCGCGCGGGCCAGGGCGTCATCGCACGCTTCCGGTGTCGTAACGCGGGCCGCCGGGATGCCGTATCCTGCGGCGATCTTGCAGAAGTCCGGCGCAGGGAACTCGGTCCCGAAAGGCTTCTTGCCCTGCCTGATTTGGTGTGAACGGATAAGATCGATGGCGTTGTCGACGGCGACGACGACGATGACGGGCAGATTCAGCCGGGCTAGGACAGCCAGTTCACCCAGGCACATCAGCATTCCGCCGTCGCCAATTAGGCAGGCCGCGGTTTCGTCGGGCCGCGCCAGAGCTGTTCCGATGGCTGCCGGCAGCCCAAATCCCATGCAGGACAGCCCATTGGAAAGAGCGAAGCTGTTGGGAGACAAGGTCGGCCACTCGAGGCTCCCGAAAATCTTGTGGCTGCCCACGTCCACGGCAAGCAAGGTGTCGCGGCTCAAATGACGCCTCATGCTCTCCAGCAACTGCTGCGGCAGCAGATGGCCGGGCCGGGCCGCGGGCAAAGGTACGGCAGCCAGCTGCGCGTGAAACGCACGCACCCTTGACTGCCCCCAACTTCCGTCGGTGCAGAACTCAGTGTCGGCAAGTTGCATCAGCGCCGCCGTCATTGGCCCCACGAGCTCTACGTCAGCTGGCAATACCGGGTCGTAGTTGGGCCAATTCGCGATCCAAATGAGCGGCACGTCTTCAGTCCGTCCTGCCGACGCGCCGTCGCCGTTCTGCGGCAGCGAAAACTCCTTCACCAGCTCGACCACGTCGAATCCCACGGCGACGACACAGTCCGATTCCTCCAGGATGTCGTACACGGGATCGGTGCGGGTCAAACCGATGACACCAGCGCTCAGCGGGTGATCATCCGGTAACGCGCCCTTGCCTTTCGGGGACACAATTACCGGCGCGCCGGCCGCTTCCGCCAGCGCCCGCAGCGCAGCGTACGGGGCCTCCGGCTCCAATCCGAGCCCGGCCAGAATCACAGGACGGGACGCCTTCGCAATAATTTCTCTTGCTCGAGAGAGTTGCTCGCCGTCGGGCAGATCTCCCTTCCCACCCGCTTCGTTCCGGCCGGTCGAAGTATGGCCTAGCTGCTGCCCGTTCGCGCGCTCGACCGGAAGTTCCGCCTCCTCGTTGCTTATCTGCAAATGCACAGGACCCGGACGCCCCTGCATCGTCAATGCAACGGCCGCCGGCACCTCCGCGGCGGCGTTCTCAGGCGTAACCTTGAGCGTGCGCTTGGTGATGGGCGCGAAGAGGGACTGCAGGTCGACGACCTGGTGGGTATAGTCCGGCAGCAGGGAGTCCGGCTTCTGCGCCGTGACCAGCACAACCGGCGCCCGGTCCAACCATGCATGCCCAACGCCGGGCACCGCGTTGAGCGCGCCGGGGCCCAAAGTGGTGAGGGCGCACCCCGGCTTGCCGGTGGCCCGCGCGTAAGCATCGGCCGCAAACACCGCGCTTTCCTCATGGTGCATCAGCTCAAAACGGATTCCCACACGCTGCAAGGCCTCCAATACCGACACCACCTCTCCACCCGGCATTCCGAAGGCAAAGCGGACGCCGGCGTTATGAAGGGACTGGGCAATTGTCTCGGCAACGGTGGGCATGGCAGGAGTGGGCATGGCAGGAGTGTCCTTCCCTATCGATCAAAATACTTGCCTACGATCAGTTCAAGGCGGTCAACGACGTCGGACGGAACAGCCTTCTTGTCGGTAATCAGCGCATCCTGGAGCGCGTTTGCATGGGGCGAAGGCCCGCTGTCGGCCAGCAGTTCGATTGCATTGGCAACGGCCTCTACAGCCACTTCCGCGTTGTGCATAAGCATCCTGATGACAGCTTCGACCGTCACCGCCTCTTCCGTTTCATGCCAGACATCGTAGTCAGTCACATGGGCCATGCAGGCATAGCTCATTTCCGCTTCCCTGGCCAGGAACGCCTCCGGGGTGGTGGTCATGCCGATGATGTCCATTCCCAACTGGCGGAAGGCGACACTCTCGGCTTTTGTACTGAAGCGGGGGCCCTCGATCGTAACGAAATTACCGCCAAGGTGCGCCGCGGCGCCACTCTGCTCGACGGCCCTGAAGCAGATGCCGCTGAGGAACTCGCAAAATGGGTGGGCGACGCTCACATGGACAACCAGCCCGTCAGTCCCCACGTCAGGGTCATCGAAGAAACTGAGCCCTCGCAGGCGCGTGCGATCAAAGATCTGGTCCGGGATGACAATATCGCCCGGCCGCAGCCTCTCTTGCAGGCTGCCGCAAGCGCTGACCGCGATCAGGTACTCGACGCCCAGCATTTTGAAGCCGTAGATGTTGGCTCGCTGGTTCAACCGCGTGGGGCTGATGCGGTGTCCCCGTCCGTGGCGGGCGAGAAACGCGACCCGCTGACCGTGCAAAGTGCCCACAATATAAGCGTCCGAGGGTTTGCCAAAAGGCGTGTCTAACTCGACTTCCTCGACATCAGACAACGTATCCATCCGGTAAACGCCGCTGCCCCCGATCACTCCGAAGCGAATATGACCTGTCATCAAGAGAACTCCATGTAAGATTGATAGAAGATTCGAGTTTCCCGCTTAAGGGTGTATTCGAAATCATTCAGCGCGCAGCAGGTTTCCGGAGGGTGTATTCGTCGAAGTCTTCAAAGCTCACCTCGTCGCCAGGAGAGCCGCGGCCGAACCGAGAAGACCTGCGCGGCCGCGTTTGTTGAGCACGGGGAAGCGGATCCGTGCAATTCCGCCGTTTCCCTTCAAATATATTTTGCCCCTGCGCTCGTAGTGACGGGCATCAGCATCCTCGGAAAGTTGGGGCCAGATCGAGAAGTATGCGATCTGGCCCGCCTCATCGTAAGCAACCGTTCCCGAGGGCATCGGTTCACCGGCGATGAATGGGATTTCATTTCCGCTTTCACGGAGCCAGCGGCCCAGACCCAATCTCTTGTGATCCTTGACGCTTACGCCAACCAGGCGGAACGCGCTGACGCGGGCCACGACATCGGCGTTCGTCCAGCTATCCGTCTGCGGCGCGTTTCTGGAAACGCGCAGGTCGATCATGTCTTTGCGGCGGACCCAGACGGCCCGGAAGGGCAGGTCGAATGTCCGGACGTTCGTTCCAAACTCTGTAATCATTCTCTTATCTGGGAGGAGAGGTCGCCAAGTCCATGCAAGAGCAGAACTGCCAGCCCGGCAACCATCAGCGCCGGACCCCAACCAATTTCAGGCGGCTGCCCGTACAGTTCGGCCAGGGTCGGGATCACCAGGCGAAATTGGGCTACGGGAAAGTAGATGGCGGCGCCCGCACTGACGACAAGAAATAGGCTGCGCACAAGAGCGATCGACCAGGCGGCCCGCCAAAGACAACCGCGGCGTCCGGCGCCGTCTGCAGTTCCGCCGAAGGACTCAAAAAGCGAACGGGGAGACTGAAGAAGCCCCACCAATGGGCTTAAGGCAACCAGCGCCAGGCAAAGAGCCATTGCCATCGATTGCAAGCGAAACTCAGGGGTGAGCAACAGACGGGGGGTCCAGGCAGGGGGCAACAGGTTAAGCGCCGTCACGATTGCAAGCAGGAGGAGCGCGATGCGGACAGGCCAGCCGTAGCGCGGGCGGGGTTCTCCGGCTTCCGTTCCGTCGATATTCGCATCCTGGCGATCCGAAGCGTTTGAATCACGGCAAAAGGCGTTCAAACTGAGGCTGACACTTACCGCGACCAGCGGCAGATAGAACCCCTCACGCCACAGGCGGATTTCACCCTGCTGCACGGGGTGCAGAAACTTCACGAACTCTCCCAAGTCCAGCCCCAATACGGCCAGCCCTGCCGCCTTGTGCGCGATCCAGGGTCGGACGTAGCCAAGAAACGCACACAGCGCGCCGATGGGCAGCAGCCATCTGCGCAAAGGGTCCAGAGATCGGGTAATGAGGTGTTGAAAGGGTTGCATCTGCGGGTAGAGGCCGGTCTTACTCCAATTACGCCACTTTCTTCCCGGCGCGCTTGAGCCGCTGGCGTTGCCGCTCCTCGCCCTCTTTGAATCGCCGTCGTTCGGCTTCGTTGGTCAGGTCGAGCCGCGGCACTTCGGTCGGCAAGCCCCTTTCGTCAAGGGCTACGAAAATGTAGTAGGCGCTGTTGGTATGTGAAATCTCACCGGTCAGCAGGTCCTCCGCCTGGACGATGACCTCGATCTCCATGGAAGTGCGGCCAACGTAGGTGATCCGCCCGCGCAACCTTAGGAGCTGGCCGACGCGCACCGGCTCATGGAAGGCCATGCTGTCAACTGCGACCGTCACAGCGAGCCGCCGCGCGTGGCGCGCGGCCGTGATGCCGCCGCATTCGTCGCACAACTTCAGAATCACGCCGCCATGCACGTTGCCCAGCAGGTTGGCGTGCTCGGGATTCATTATCTGGCTGATACGCGTCGTCGAGTCGGCGACAGTCTTGCTCATGGATTTCATGCGTAGTGAAGTGACGGCTGAGTGCAGTGCATTGTATCACATTCTCAGGCCAGCGCCCGTTCGTAGGCCTCAAGGAGTTGCCGCAGACTGCGCCTCCAGGTGAACGAACGGGCATGCGCCTCTCCGGCGGCCGCCAGCCTGGCCCGCAACCCGGGCTGCGAGGCGAGGCGTACAATCGCATCGGCGATGCTTTCGACAGATTCGGCATCAACGTAGAGTGCGCCCTCTCCGCCGGCCTCGGGCAGACAGGAGTTGTCTGACGTGAGGACAGGTGTCCCGCAGGCCAGCGCCTCGAGAACCGGGAGCCCGAATCCTTCGTATAGGGAAGGGTAGGCGAAGAACTCCGCTCCCGAATAGAGGGCCGGCAGGTCAGCGTCGTCAACGAATCCGGGAAAGTGAACTTCCTGCTCCATTCCCAGCTCTCGCACCGTTGTGAAGATCTCGTCAAAGAGCCAGCCTGTCTTGCCCCCAATGACAAGCCTGTGAGGCAGGTCTGAATCCCGGCGGGCGGCGTGAAAGGCACGGATCAGCCTGGGATAGTTTTTGCGGGGTTCAAGAGTGCTCAGAGCGAAGATGTATGGCTTGTCTCCAAGAGAGTACTTCCGACGTGACGCACGCAGGGTCTCATGATCCGATACGCGTCTAAAGAAACCGTGATCAACGGCGCCCTGCACAACGCTGATCCTGCCTTCAAGGCGCGGCCAAGTCGATTCCAGGTCCTGGGCCGTGTTGCCGCTGTCTGCGATGAGGTGGTCGGCGCGGTTGATGTTGCGGGGAACGACGACATTCAGGTAGTGATGCAGTGAGGGCATGGCCGCCTGGGGGTAGCGCATGAAGGCCAGGTCGTGTACGGTCAGCAGCTTTTTTTTCGAGCTCACCGGCGCCATAACGAAATCGGTCGCGTGAAAGAGACTGACGGCGCTCCCGGTCAGCCACTCGACGCGCGGGGCGGGAATGTTGAGGCGGTGCCAGATGCGAGTCAGATTGCGCTCGGAAATTCCGGGGAAAGTGTGTAGAGGAAGAGGGCTTGCGGCGCGCTGACCGGGGGTGACCGTCCCGGCCACGAAGAGTGAAATGTCAAAGCCGGGATTGTGCCGGACCAGCGCGTCAACCTGGCCGCGTATGATGCGGCCAATGCCTGCCGTCTGGCGAACGGCCGGCGTGTAGTCAATTACAAGCTTCACAGCCCTTTGTAGGTCCACAGTCGGTTGGCGGCGAAGTTCCAGAAGAGGACAACTCCGATCGCGAACAGCTTGGCTGAATTGTAGCTGAATGTGAATCCCAAGTCGGCACTGGATAGCCAGTCAACCCAGAAGGGGCGCAGAAGTTCATCAAAGTATCTGAATACGATCAGATTGATTCCCAGACCCACGACGCTGACGAGAGCAAATCTTGCCATCTGGCGGCGGGAGTTACGAACTCGACTCTCGGGGTACGTCCACCAGCGGTTGAGAAGGAAGTTCTGGAGGACTGCCACACAAAACCCGGCAGCGTTGGCGATGACGGAAGGGAGACCTGCGAACTCAATAAGCAGATTCAGAATCGTGAAGTCGGTCACCGATCCGAGCGCGCCAACGAAGGCGAATTTGACAAACCGTTTTGTCTCTTTGCCAGTGATGCTTTCCATTCCGATGTGTTTTGCCAAGCTCAAAAGGGACTCCGTTTTGCGTTAGTGCCGTCGCCGCGAGACATGGCCAGCCACAGCGCCGAGTGTCTTATTTCCCCTGCAAATCTCTTGTGCCGCGCCGGCCGATTTCAGAACCACTGAAGGGAAAGGCTTCAACTCTGCCGGCCGGTCCTCCCCTGACCAGCGCCGCCGCGGCGCCAAGCCAAAGCGCGACATGCAAATAGATCCCCTGTACGTAGAGGTTATCGAACAGGTGATGTACGGAAAGGTGAGCGACCACGCCTAAGACGCCGAGAAGAACCGCTGCGTTCCACTCCGGGGATGGATTGGCGGATGCGCGGGCCGGTCCTGAACTGACTTTGGCGTCAATACGCTCCCACGTTCTGCGCAGAATTCGCTTGCGCATGCCAATCAGCCAGACGACCACGCCGGCCCAAAGCGCCAGATACGCGACAATCCCAACAATCCCGTTCTCGGCAAGTACATTCAGATAGGTATTATGGGCGTGCCCCAACGGGTCCTCCCATTTGGCCAGCCGTACCTGCGGGTAAACGGCGGCGTAGTTGCCCGGCCCGACGCCTAGCCAGGGCGACATTTCCCACATCCGCAGGGCAGCGATCCAATGGGCCAGACGTTCGATGATTGAGAAATTGTCATCGGTGACCGGCTGCTGAACGATATCCCACATGCCCGATCCAAGAATGGCAGGCAGACCGGCTAACCGGTCGGTCAAGGAGCTGGGAATGTAGCGGTATGAGATTGGCCCCAGCAGCATAACCGCGCCCGCCGTGGCGAGGGCAGCCCCTTTTGCCAGCCGTCCCCCTTGAACGAAGAGGACAACGGCCAGAGCGGAGGCAGCGCCAATCCAGCCGCCGCGACTCCAACTCGCCAAGAGCCCACCTGCAATTATTGCGGTCGCCCCCCCATAAGCGACCGTACCCGCAAAAGCCTGACGCAAACTCCCACCCTGTCTTCTCAAAACCGAGGTGAAATGCAAGAGAAAAAGCGCGGCCGCCACCGGCAATGTCAAACCAAGGTAACCGGCGAAAGGATTCGGCTGGCCGAATGTTCCCGCCGCTCGCATGAATCGGTCCAGCAACAGAAAGTTGGGCGGGCCGATGCGGAAAGCAAACTGGAAAGCGCCGAGCGCGGCCTGCAGTACGCCGCCGGCCAGCAGACCCCAAACCAGCCAGCGCACCTGCCTCGGCGATAACGCCTCCTGGACCAATAGAATCGCTACCAGCATCTGCAGCCACTTGATCACACCCTCAACTGCCTCCTGCAAGTCTATCGCGATGGGAAAGGAGAGCAGGAGCGCCAGCAGATAGACGATAAACAAGACGGGCAGTAGGCCAGAGTTGAGCCGAAGGCGGCCCTTCCGCACACCGTCGACAAACCACAGCAGCACCGCAGTGCCAAGCATCAGGTCCGCCAGGCTGACTGGACCCCGCTTGAACGCGCTGGCGAAAGGGAGCGCGACGGCAAGCCCCGGCCAGATCAGATGCGGGAAACGCAGCAGCAGTACGCCCGCTGCGCCGGCCGCAACGGCAGCGGCCGCCCAGAGCAATGGCAGCCCGGCCAGCAGTCCGGCCAGCAGCACCAGCCCAACTACCGCAGCAGCTGTGCGGACCTGCCGGCCGGAGACAGATGGCAGCCCGGCTGGCGGCAACCCGGCAGGCGGCTCCAGCAGACCGCCGGTCAGAGACTGCTTGACTGTCCGTCCCAATCCCATACCTTCGATCCTGACGCCCGAGTTCGGGACAGTTGGTCCCGCTGGAAACCAGCGTGAGTTCCCGACAAATTGAACTCCCTGAACAAAGAAAATTCCCGGACACGCTATGCCCGGGAACCGAGGCGGAGAGGGAGGGATTTGAACCCTCGAGGGCGTAAACCCTACGCGTTTTCGAGACGCGCGCACTCGGCCAGACTATGCGACCTCTCCAAGAGCCTTCTAGCGCCGGGCAGGCCCGGCACGGGAAATCCTAGCACATTCTCTAACCTCTGTACAAAATCTGGGACGAAACGGCAGATCTGCGGCGAAACGGCAGCCCTGGAAGCAGGACACTGAAACTGTCAGTCCGACCGCTGAATGAGCAATCTGCTCGTGTCCGCTCTCAATGGAGAGCGTCGGCCAGTTGAGTAAAGTCGGCCACAGTCAACGCCGGCTGGAAGGGCGAGTCCTCGACCGGCAGATCGTAACGGTCCACATAGGCCGCCTGGAAACCGCATGCGCGGGCGCCCACGCAGTCAAAGGCATTGGCCGATACCATGAGGCACTGGTGGACCTCCAGGCCAAGCAGATAGGCAGCCCGCCGGTAAACGCCGGGATGGGGCTTAAAAGCGCCGTTGCCGGTGGCGGAGATCACATCGTCAAATGGGAAATGAACTCGGTTCTCCACAAGATGCTCGAGGTAATGGGGGTCTCCGTTGGAGAGAACAACCAGGCGATAACGGTCGTGCAATCGTTCCAGGGCCGGAACTACCTCAGGAAAAGGGGAGAGTCCCTGCCAGGCCGCCATCAGCTCCTGTATGCGTTGCTCAGTCGGCTCCAACCCGTTCAGCCGAAACACGTAGTGCAGCGCACGCCGCACCGTTTCGAGATAGCCGGCGTGGCCCACCATCATGATGGTGTCCTGGTACTGCTCCAGCCGCTGACGAGTCCGCCACTGATCCCAGAAGGCTTCCGGCGACCTGTCCGGCGCGTCCCTTTCGAGGAGTTCCGTGATAGCCGGCCTGAGACTTCCCCCCAGATCCAGGATCGTGCCGAAGAGGTCGAATGTCAGTGCGACGGCGCCGTCGGTCGGGCCCATGGTTTCTCCTCCATGGCATCAGGTGACAATCTGCTCGGTTGCCGGAGGCCGGAGCGCGCCGTCCGCGGTGAACTCGACAGGTCGCAGAGATCCAGCATTCTTAAGGGCCGGTTTTGCGGCGGCTTCTTCCAACAGCGCCGGCGACAGCCACAGCGTATCCAGTTCAAGCGTGTTCTGAATCCAGACGACGCGCGCCGAGCCGGCATCCTTGCCCATCAACCCGGTCTCGATGACCTCCCGGTCGGACGGCAACACGACAGGTTGCTTTGCGGCCGCGAAATTTCCGGCGGTCAAGCAGTTGGTATAGGTTGCGTGCCAGTCGACCTTGGCCCGCAGTCGTTCGGGGATGAGATCGGCGAGGCCGACGCCGGAGGCATTGCCGTGGCTGCCGGCCGTCAGATCCAGGACCGCGAGGACGCGAAAGTTCGGCTCTCTCGGACCGCCGTTGCGCCGCCACATTCCGATGATGTTGGTATCCATGCCCGTACCGCTAATGTTCTTGCCCATCTCCTGCACGATCAACAGATCGAGGTCGTCAAAGGGAATGGACGGTTGCAGCGCTTTCGCCTTGCGCAGTAACTCCGGCTCCTCATCAAATATCCTGTCACCGGCCAGGACCGCAATCTCGGCGGGCTCGTGGCGACCGTTCTCGACGATGGCGACGCCGGCTACGACCGGCATCGTCCTCAGTACGACCTGCGCGGCCTGAGGAATCGCGGTTACGGCGTCGTGGGCATGGAGCGTCGCCGCCCCTTTCCTTTTCCCCAGTCCGATCGTCATGATTTTGCACAGACCGCTTTCGTGGTCTGCGCGAAAGGCGGTGTGGGCCTTGACGCGATTGACAGGGATGACCGCATCGGCCCCGGCCGCGTGACGATCCCAGTAGACCGGCATGCCGGCCGCTTCGCCAATCTGTTTTACCTCGAGGCTGCTATGAATGGGGACGCCCAGATCAGCCATTCCATATCCGACGAGGACGGCGTGTTGACCTTCGGCCGTACCCCCGCCGTGGCTGCCCATCGCCGGGACGAGAAACGGCTCCGCCCCCAGTGACTTCAGTGTCTCGACGACTGCCTGCACCACTTCCTTGTAGCAGGAGATGCCCCGGCTGCCTACGGCCACCGCCACTCGCATCCCAGGCCGTACCTTTTCAGACAGCGCCACCGCGTTGAGACCGTTCCATACGGCGGCGGATACATTCGCCGCCTGCTGCTCAGAGACCGACTGCCGCACCGGCGCGAGTTGAATCATTGATACCTCCGTGGAGCGAATCCGGTTAAGTTCCTACCTGACCCTTCAACCATGCCTCGATAAACGGGTCCAGGTCGCCGTCGAGGACCGTCTGCGGCGAGGCGGTTTCCACTTCCGTGCGCAGGTCCTTCACCATCTGATAGGGATGCAGGACATAGGAGCGGATCTGGCTGCCGAAGTCGGCCTGGACATTTTCTCCCTTGAGACGGGCCTTTTCGGCGGCGATTTTTTCCTGCTCGATTGCGTAGAGCTTCCCCCGCAAAATCCTCATTGCGATTTCCCGGTTCTGCGTCTGGCTGCGCTCATTCTGGCATGAAACGACTATGCCTGTCGGCAAATGGTGGAGCCGAACCGCGGTCGCGTTCTTTTGCACGCTCTGACCTCCGGCCCCACTGGACAGGAAGACATCCATTCGAATGTCACTTTGCGCGATTTCGATTTCGATGTCTTCGTCGATGATCGGCATGACCTCAAGCTTGGCAAAGGAGGTATGACGCCTGTTGCCGGCGTCGAACGGGCTGAGCCGGACAAGCCGGTGTGTGCCCCGCTCCGCTTGAAGATAGCCGTATGCGTATGATCCGTCCACTGTGATCGTAACGCTCTTGATGCCGGCCTCTTCGCCCTGGGTCATGTCGGTGATCTCGGTCGCATAATCCTTCTTCTCCGCCCAGCGCAGGTACATGCGTTGCAACATCGCCGCCCAGTCTTGTGCCTCGGTACCGCCGGCCCCGGCATGAATGCTGATGATTGCTCCGCCCGAGTCATACTTTCCGTTGAGGGCCAGCGTGAATTCGCGTCTTTCCAACTCCTCAACCAAGGAACTGGCCTCACCGTCCAACTCCACCAGCAGTTCCGCGTCGTCAGCGGCCATTTCCGCCAGATCGAGTGCGTCCTGCGTCCGCTGACTCAACCCATTCCAGACTCCGATTTGCTCCTGCAGGGCGTTCAACTCCTGCATCTTCTGCTGGGCGGCCCTCTGGTCGTCCCAGAAATCGGGTGCTATTGACGCCTCTTCCAATGCCTTTGCCTGTGCGACTTTGTCCGGCAGGTCAAAGCCGCCTCCGTATCGTGTTGACCCGCTCCGCAAGCAGATGAAGTCTGTCAGTTAACTCGCCCATGCGTCCCTATCTCCTTCGATGAAATTGGCTGGCATCCCGGAGCCTCCGCCGGCCCCAGGATTCAGGACACTCTTCGTCCGCCACCAGCGGGGCGCCGCCCCATTACTCTCCCAAGAGTCCTTCTACGAACGTGACCGGCTCGAACTCGGCCAGGTCTTCAAGTTTTTCCCCTGTGCCGACAAAACGCACGGGAATTCCCAGCTGTTTCTTGATGTTAAGAACCGCGCCGCCCTTGGCACTGCTGTCCAACTTGGTCAATATGATACCGGTTACTCCGGACGCCTCTTCAAAACCCTTTGCCTGCAAAATGGCGTTCTGGCCCGTGGAAGCGTCCAGCACCAATAGAGTCTCGTGCGGCGCCCTGTGGACCTGTTTCGCAGCCACTCGCCGAATCTTCTCCAACTCCTGCATCAGATTGAACTTGTTCTGCAATCTTCCTGCCGTGTCGGTGATAAGCAGGTCGGCATTGCGGCTCTCCTGACTTGCCCGTATTGCGTCGAAAAGAACGGCCGCCGGATCGGATCCGGGGGCCTGGGCGATTACGTCCACGCCCGCCCGTTCTCCCCAAATCTGGAGCTGATCAATGGCCGCCGCCCGGAAAGTATCACCTGCGGCAAGGACGACTCTTTTGCCCTTCTCCTTGTACCGCAACGCCAGTTTGCCGATGGTCGTAGTTTTGCCCGATCCATTCACGCCAACGACCAGCACAACGGTCAGAATGCGCGGTTCTTCTATCTGTAACGGTTCCTCTGCCTCCAACAGCTTCACCATCTCCTGCTTCAGGACCAGGTAGGCATCCTCACTGCGCCTAATCCCCTCCTGCTGCACCCGCGCGCGCGTAGATTCGACGAGTTCGACCGTAGTGTCCATCCCGACGTCGGCTACGATCAGCGCCTCCTCCAGCTCCTCCCAAAGTGCATCACTGACCTCGTTCTCCTGAAATAGCGAACCGATCTGACTGAAGATTCCCGACCGGGTCTTTTGCAGGCTTTCCTCAATTCGTACATCGTCCGCCGTCTTTTCCTGCTGGCGGCCAAACAAGCGCCTGAGCACGTGTGCGTCTCCTGAGATAGGCTCTGCGGGCGGTCCACGAGGCAATTATAGCATGGGCGGGAACGATAGAAAGAACATCTATGGCAAACGCGCCGGTCTATGGGAACGTCCACGACGCGCAAGCAGATTGGCAATCAAACTTGAATAGCGTGTTGGCAGGATTGGGTCCTCTACCTGTATACTGAGTTTTGTGGGAAGCTCCCGTTCTGCAGGACCACTTTGGGGAAACTCAGACAGCCTCGATCCTCTACCGCCCCAGGCAAAGACGATGGTGACCAGAGAAGAGCTGGAGCAGAGGGAAGAAAGAGAGCTGGCCGCCTACGCCATGCCCAGCTGCCGCAGCCGCGGGCGGGTCTATCCTGTAGCCGAACACCCCTATCGCACAGCCTACCAGCGGGACCGCGACCGCATAATCCACACGACGGCATTCCGGCGACTCCAGTACAAGACCCAGGTCTTTGTTTACAACGAAGGCGATCATTACCGTAACCGCCTGACCCACACCGTCGAAGTGGCCCAGATAGGCCGCACACTTGCCCGAACCCTGTCCTGTAATGAAGATTTGACGGAAGCGATCTGCCTCGCCCATGACCTGGGACATCCTCCGTTCGGCCATACTGGCGAAGAAACCCTGGATGAACTCATGCAAGGGCACGGCGGCTACGATCACCAGAAGCAGACTTATCGCATAATCACCAGGTTGGAGCGGCGTTATACTGATCATCCAGGGCTGAATCTGACATACGAGGTGCGTGAAGGGGTGGTGAAGCACGACACCGACTATGACATCGTCGACGCCGAGGATTACAGTCCCGATGAAAAGGGTACGTTGGAATGCCAGGTAAGTAACCTGGCAGACGAAATCGCTTACAACACGAGTGACTCCGACGACGGCTTGCGGGCCGGAATCCTGAACCCCGGCGCGTTCCTGGAACTGGCCATCAGCCGGCGCGTCCTGGACTCACTTGGAGAGTCGACGAACGCCATTGACCTTACTCAGCCCCTGGACCGTTACCGATTCATCCGGCGGATGGTTGGGATCGAAGTCAACGACGCGATACGGGCCACAACCGCGAACCTGCGCGCCGCCGGCGTCGGGAGCATCGTTGATCTACGGGCGCAAACAACCAACGCGGCAGCATATTCGGATGAACTGGCTGAGGAGAACCGGGAACTGAAACGGTTTCTTTACGAACGTTTCTACCGGCACTACCGGGTGGCCCGCATGGCGGCCAAGGCAGACAGGACGATTCGCGCCCTCTTTTCCGCATTTGTCGAGGAGCCGGCCCAATTGCCGCCTGAAACACAGGCCAACATTTCCGACCCAGGCAGAGATCTGCACCGCGCTGTCTGCGATTACATCGCGGGCATGACCGACCGCTACGCCATCGCTGAGCACCGCCGGCTGTTTGACCCGGAAGAGGCGGTCTGAACGGCAAACTTCGCGTCTAGCCTTCTACACCGATTGCGGCTGCACATAGACAGTCAGGCTTGCGCTGACCGAGCGGAAGGGCGTCGGCGCCTGTTCGCCATCCAGAAATGTTGCACTCTCTATTTTGCAGTCAAGGACGAGGTGGTCTGACCGAAGTGTGCAGGTGAGGCCGGGGCGGACATCAAGCGGGACCGGCGCATCCGAGTCGCTGTCCTCCGCGAGGTCATCCAGACCGGACACGTCGAATCCAGGCGAGACGAGGGACTGGCTGACGCTTTGAACGGCCGAACGGTCATACAGCCAGACGTCGAGCAGTCTAACCCGGTCTGAATTCGCGGCAGCGCGGTCCACCGATTCATTGATACCCATCCCGCAGGCGCCCAGCAATTCGCCGTCCGCTGCGTTGATGGTAAAGCTCTCATCGTAGGTCTGGATGCCGAAAGCGTAATTGGCCTCAAAGCGGCCAAGCTGGCGACTTGAAGAGTGGGTCGCCGCCGGCATTTCCTCCTTAGTGCGGACGATTTCAACGGTCTCAGGCTCCTGCCGGGCCGGCTCTTCTCCGTCCCAGTCAACGGTCGGCTCGCCATCCTGCCTATCGCCGCTCTCTTGAATCGCGGCCTCAGGAGGGCCGTGTGAAAGAGGTTCGCCCGGCTCGCGGTCGGCTTCGACAGGTTGCTCTTGCGGTCTAGCTTCCTGATGGGAAGTGTCGCGGTCGGGCGCCGGGGAGGCGGGAGAGTGTTCACCTGTTTGCCGCCCGTCGAAGGACTGCTCCCTTACGGACTGTTCCCTTACAGACTGTTCCCTCACAGTCTGTTCTCTGAATACAGGCTCTTGCGTATTGGCCGGATTCTCGGATTCGGTTTCCCTGCGCAGCCAGTTCAGGGTGGGTTGACGGGGCCTTGTCGGTCTGCCTGCGAGAGGGGGAGAATGGGCACGCCGGTCACGCGCGGCAGTGGCCTGATTGGAGCGTCTTCTGCTGAAAGGCAGCGGAAATGGTGATTCCTTCGAGTCCTTGTCCTGAGATTGACGCAGAAGCTGGTAGCCGATGACGACGCCCCCGACCAGAAGAAGCGCGGCCGCTACGTACAGGAGTCCCTGATTCACCCGGTCCATCAAGGCCGAATAACCGGAATCGGAGCTCCTGTTTTCTTCTGCCGGACTCTCCACGGACTGAGCGGGCGCCGACGCGGCCGGCGCTGTTGCCGGAGCCGCCGCAGGCGTCTCGATCCACTGTACAGGCCACACCCACCAGCCGATGAACAGGCCGAGGGTCAACCCAACCAGCCCGGCCATCAGCATATGGATGAGTGACCTGTAACGGTCGATCATATTCCTGTCTGCAACTCTCGCCGCGACCGACGGTACGTTAGAGGAGTTCGCCGCGATCAGCGGCCTGCAACTCGGCGACGACCTGTTTTACCTGTTGAATACTTTCCTTTTTGCCGATCAACAGCGCGTCCCCGGCATCAATCACGATCAAGTCGTCGACATCGATCAGCGCTACCAGCCGCTGTTGGGCCGCGACAATGTTGCCCCGGCTATTCAACGGCAGGATCTCTCCTTCCACAGGGTAGTTCCCGGCCTCATCTTCGGCAACGACTGCCTCAAGAGCATCCCAACTCCCCATGTCATTCCATCCAACCTGCATCGGCACCACTGCCACTTTTTTCGCCCCTTCCATGAGCCCGTAGTCTATCGATACATCGGGCATGGTCGGCCAGATTTCAGCCAGCACGGTTTCCTGCTCGCCTGTGCCAAGTGCAGCGGCAATGGAGTTCATTGCATCAAACAGGTCGGGCAACTGTTTTTCATATTCAGCCAGCAGACGCCCGATCCGGCTCACGAAGATACCGCCGTTCCAATAATACCGGCCATCCGCCAGGAAGCGCTCGGCAGTCGCCTGGTCGGGCTTTTCCAGAAAGCGACTTACCGCATAGGTCGGAAGATCACCTGCAAGAGGCAGATGCCCCTCCTCCCGTTGAATGTAACCATAGCCGGTGTGAGCCTTTGTCGGTTCAATACCCAACACGGAAAGATAGCCCTCGCGAGCGCTTCGCTCCGCCTGCCGCAACGCACTCTGGAAGCCGCGACAATCCTGAATGAGGTGGTCTGCCGGCAGTATCGCAACCACTTCATCCGGATCTCGCCGTTTCAGATGAGCACAAGCGAGAGCTATTGCGGGTGCCGTATTGCGGCCATCCGGCTCCACCAGCACATTCGATTCAGGCAGACCGTCCAACTGCAGGGCACAGAGATCGGCATAGCGTCTGCCCGTGATTACATAAGTGTCCTCCGGGCTAACCAACCCCTCGAGCCGGGCGACGGTAGACTGAATCATCGTGCGTCCGCTGGCGGTGACGTCGGTGAACTGTTTGGGTGTGCTTTGCCGGCTGCGGGGCCACAGGCGAGTGCCTACACCGCCGGCCAGAATTACAGCGTACATTTGGTGACAGTGTCAGTTGGCGCGTACATACTGCATCAGCCCCACTTGGCGTACAAGGCCCTTGAGCTCCATCATTGCCAGCAAACTGCTGACCTCCGAGGTCTCCAAGGGGGCTGCCCGCACGATTTCGTTCATGTGCTGCGGTTCGGTCGAAATATGTTGGAGAATCATCTCCTCTACCGGCGATGCCGGGACCGCGACGCGTGCCTCCTGCTGCGCGGAGGCGGTGGCAAGCTGGAGACGTTCGAGGAGGTCACTGGTAGAGGTCACGGGAATTGCGCCGTCACGAATCAACCGGTTGCAACCGTCGCTGCCCGGACTGAGAATCGAACCGGGAACGGCAAAGACATCACGAGACTGGTCAGCGGCAAAGCTGGCAGTAATCAACGCGCCGCTGCGCCTACCGGCTTCAACAACGATCACCGACAGACTCAACCCGCTGATGATGCGGTTGCGGGGTGGGAAGTTGCTGGCTTCCGGCCTTGTTCCCATCGGGTACTCGCTGACCAGCGCGCCCTGTTCGATGATCTGCAGCGCCAGCCTTCGGTTTCTCGCCGGGTAAATCTGGTCGACACCGCTCCCCAAAACGGCGATCGTGCGGCCGCCGGCGTCGAGGGCGGCCTGATGTGCGATCGTGTCTACACCGAGTGCCAGCCCGCTAACCACGGTAACGCCGTGCCGCCCCAATTCGGCGCCCAGTTCACGGGCCACCTCCCGCCCATAGGTGGAAGCCCGCCGCGTGCCGACAATGGCCACTGCCAGTTCGTCCCGCTCCTCGAGCCGGCCCCGCACGTACAAGACCGGCGGAGGCTGTGGAATCGTGCGCAGGTTGGCCGGATAGCCGCTATTGTCCCAGCAAAAGACGTCGAATCCACGGCGTAAGACTCTTTCCAATTCTGCTTGGGGGTCCAGACTTTTGCGGGCATTCAACAGGTTTTCGATACTGCGCCGGTCGAGTCCTGCCTCTTGCAGCGTCTGAATGGGCGCCTTCCAGGCCGCGGCGATGCCGCCGCACTTTTCCAACAGCGCGGTCAGCCGCGTTGGTCCAATGCCGGGAACACGGTTAAAAGCTATCCAAAAGGCGCGCTCGTCCATAATCACGGGAAAGAGTTCAAATGCCGGCTGCTGCCGGCTCCCGATTACTCCCCACTTTCTTCGAGTAATCCTGGCTGCAGGCGAACGGTCAACGTTCCGGCCTCAATGTCCACACGTCGCACAACCTCCTCCAGGGCAGGGATCAGCAGATCCCGATCACGGTTGACCCCCGGCGCCGGTCGGACTATGTAGACTTCGTTTGCCCCGGTAAACAGGACATCGACCACTTCGCCCAACCGGCCTTTGGATTCTGTTTGCGCTGTCAAGCCGACAATGTCGTGAACCCAAAAGGAGTCCTCTTCCAACTCCATTGCAGCCTCTTCCGGAATGTACAGCCATTCATTGTAGAGTTCTTCGGCTCCGAATCTATCCGAAATCTCGGAGAACTGGACCAAGAAAATGCCTTTGTGAGGCCGCGACGATGTGATTTCAGCCAGGAGCAACTCCTTCCCGACCAGGAGTTGCTGGCCCGGATCGAAGCGGGAGTCAAAGTCGGTATGCGATTCAATCTTCACCTCTCCCCGCAAACCGTGAGCGCCCAGGATTCGACCGACGGCCAGATGCCCGTCAGGAACCGAGGATGAACGCTGGCGAAAGCGGCTCGCACGTGAACGGCGACCCCTGCCAGGCCGGCCGCGCTTTGGCTTCGATCGGTCATTCATTCTGGCAAATCCAGTGTCCTCAGGCTCACCTTTTGCATCGGGTGACCGGTCTGTGCCAGTTGCGTTTTCGGACTTGCTGCCCATACCGGTCTATCAAGTGACTGCCTATTCCTCACTGCAATATGTTCCAAGGCCCGCCTCCCCCTGGGGCGCCAGGGACCGGGCGGGCCAGTTTGCGGTCGCGGAAACGGGCAGTGGAAGGGAGTCCGCCTGCAGCTGAGGAATTGAAACGTTGGGGCAGCTACATGATTTTCAGTATCACATCGCGCGACTGGCGAACCGACGCGACCTTCAGCACGGACCGCATAGCGTTGGCTACTCTCCCGTTCTTGCCGATCACTCTTCCGGCATCCTCCTGAGCGACCTGCAGACGCAGGACAACCCTTTCCCGATAAACACGTTCGGACACATGCACGTCATCGGGAGATTCCACGAGAGCTTTTGCCATGAATTCGACCAGTTCTTTCATCGGATGCTCTCTTTATCAGGCAGCTTCCGGCTCTGCCGGCGTTGCCTCGGCTGCGTCGGCTTCAATCTCTTTCAGTTTGCCGCTTTCATCTGTGATTCCGGTTTTTTTCAGCAACCGGGCCACGGCCTCACTGGGCTGGGCGCCGACACGCAACCAGTGACCGGCGCGTTCGGTCTTGACGTTGACAGTAGGTGGATCGGTCAATGGATCGTAGGTGCCGATGTTTTCGATAAATCGACCATCGCGCGGGCTGCGTTGATCGGCCACGACAATGCGGTAAAATGGCTTCTTTTTGGCGCCCATGCGGCGCAAACGGATGCGGACCACTGATTATGACTCCTTGGTTGCTAGTTCTCGTGCATTATGAAAAAAACGGTTCGCCGGTTACGAGCCCGGCCTGCTTTTGCGCTACAGCTTCCCTGCGGTCTATTCCTTTAGGAAAGGCGTCCCTGACGCAACGACGCAAGAATACCCTCGGAATCCGGTTCGCGCTGACGCCGTCGTCGCCGCTTCTTTTTCGTTCCACGCTGATCGCCGAGCATGCCAGCCTGCTTCATCATCTTCTGCATGTCGCGGAAACGTTTGACGAGCTGATTGACGTCCTCAACGGTTGTGCCGCTCCCACCTGCGATCCGCCGCCGCCGGCTTGCATTCAGCACACTGGGCAGGCGTCGTTCCTGCGTGGTCATGCTATTGATGATTGCTTCAATCTGCTTCAGGTCGGAATTGAGGTCCTGGCCGTCGAGTTGCCTGGCCATCTGCCCCATGCCCGGAACCATCTTCAAAATGTCCTGGATTGAGCCCAGCCGCTGAAGCTTTTGCAGCTGATCGCGGAAATCTTCAAAATCGAACTGACCGCCGGCCAACCTCTCTTCCATGGCCAGGGCATCCTCTTCACTGATGCCGTCCGAAGCCTTCTCGATAAGCGTAAGCACATCGCCCATTCCGAGAATTCGCCCTGCCAGCCGGTCCGAATGGAACGGTTCGAGACCGTCCATCTTTTCGCTGGTGCCAAGAAATTTTATGGGAACGCCCGTTACCTGGCGAATGCTGAGCGCCGCCCCGCCCCTGGCATCCCCATCAATCTTCGTCATAACCAGGCCCGTCACCGGCACCCGCTCGTGGAAGCCCTGGGCGACGGATACGGCCTCCTGACCTGTCATGGCGTCGACCACCAACAGGACGTCCGCAGGTCGCGCCACCAGGCGAATCTGCTCCAATTCCTGCATCATCGCCTCATCGATCTGTAACCGGCCGGCCGTGTCCAGAATCAGGACGGTATAGGCTTTCTCCCGGGCAATTCGCATCGCATTCTTGACGATACTGCTGGGCGCGACCTCTGTTCCCTCGTTGTGGACCGGAATATCGATCTGCCGGCCCAAGGTCTCCAACTGCGCGATCGCCGCCGGTCGGTAAATGTCAGCTGCGACCAGCAAAGGGCGTTGCCCCTGCTTGCGCAGACGCAGCGCAAGTTTGGCGGCCATCGTCGTTTTGCCCGCGCCCTGCAGACCAACCAGCATGAGAACGAGAGGAGGCGGCCCGGACAGATTCAGCGGAGCCGGATCACCCAGAAGCTTGACCAACTCCTCATTGACGATCTTGACGACCTGCTGAGCCGGCGTGAGGCTTTCCATCACCTCCAAACCGATTGCCCGCTCCTTTATCCGCCCGACGAACTCTCTGACGACTTTATAGTTGACGTCGGCCTCAAGAAGAGCCAGCCGTACTTCGCGCAGTGCCGCGTTCACATCGCGTTCCGAGAGCCTGCCGCGAGTGGCCAGATTCTCAAAAACGCCTTGCAGTTTGTCAGACAAACTTTCAAACACGTAGACCTTCCCGCCTGCTTCTCTCAATCGCCGTTCTGCGAGAACACTGAAAACTTATTGCAGTCTGGAACGGGTGTGCCGGCTAATTGCCAAGTCACACAGGGCAATCCCGGTCGCGCCTCGCGAAACCAGTCTCCAAAGTCTATACTGAATTGGGTATTTCCGCCAATAGAGAGAGTGGCCGGGATAACAGGCAAAGCGGGGCGGGGGTCTTCAGAACGCGCACATTGCGGAGGAAGGATGTGCCTGTCTCAGTTGCCTGCGCGCTCGTTACTTCGGGATGTCGACGTACGCACGTAGACTTCATGGATGCGCTGGACCGCAGTGATGTTCGTCATCACCGCCAGCACCCACAGGACAGGCAGCACAAGTCCCAGAATCAGCCCGGCAATGAGCAGGACGAGGCGCTCCGGTCTCTGTAGAATGCCCGCCTTACACTCGACATCCAGCCCTTCAGCCCGGGCCCGAGTGTAGCTGACCGCCCAGGAGCCGACCAACGTCAGGAAGATCAGAATGAGGTGGGTCTGCGCGTTACTTTGAGTGACGAAAAATATCGCCAGCCCCAGGAATGTGATGCTCTCGGAGTAACGGTCCAACGTACTGTCCAGAAAGGCGCCGAACTTGCTCTCCGATTGGCTCAGGCGCGCCAGGGCGCCGTCAACCATATCGAACATCGCCGCCACCCACAGCACACCACCGCCGATACGCAGACTTCCCGCGGCCAGCAAGGCTGCCGCGCCGACTGTTAATGCAAAGCCGGCTAAAGAGACCATGTTCGGCGTCACGCCGATACCATGCAGCCAGCGTACGATTGCGCCCACCGCGGAAGAAAGCATTGGCCGAACGTGCTTCGCCAACATCGATCGATTTCTCTCAGTATCTCTTGGGTAGGTGGAACAGGTATGGACAGGTCGGAAGCAGTGTGAAGCAGTATACATTCGCCGCGGCACGATTGCAAGCAGCCCGCGAAAGGCAGGGGGGCGGGGCTGGGTTACTTACCTGACAGGCGCCCGACATGACCGCCGCAATAGGGTGAGCCGCACACTACGTTCAGGTGGTGGTCTGATCAGGGCACGCTGCGACGTGGGAGAAATATAGAGCCTTGACCAGGAGTTCGGGCAATTCAGTCCTGCACCGGCTGCCCGTGCAGGGAAATCGGATTCGCGTAGAGTTGCCCGCCGCGCAGCGAACAAAGCGTGAATCCCCAGCCGTCTCTTTGGCGGGTTTCCTGCTGTGAACCCGGATCGAGTATGTACGCGATAGCAGGCGTGGTGATCGAAATCGTATCCTGAAAGGACGTGATATGAGAGTAATGAATGTGCCCGCTCAAAATGGCGTGAACATGGCTGCCGGCAATTGCCTTCGCCAGTCCATCCGGATTGTTCAGGCAGTGATCGCTCAGCGGCTCAACCGTGCTGAAAACGGGCGGGTGGTGAACGGCGATCAGATTGCCGAGCGGAGCCGGTTTTCGCAACTCTTCTGCAAGCCACGCCAGTTGAGGCCCGTCCAGATCGCCGTAGACGGCGTCCGGCAACTTGCTGTCCAACATGATCACTCGCAGCCCGCCGAACATGGCGCTATGGTAGTAGCGTTGCGATTCGTCCCCGGCGTCTTCCCCCAGAACAATCCGGCGAAAGTTTATCCGGCAATCGTGATTCCCCAGACCGAGAATCAGCGGCGCGCCGAACTCTCGCAGCTCATCCAAAACCGTGTTGAGCGTTCTGTATTCGGCTTCTTTCCCATCGTTTACGAGGTCGCCGCTCAGAATGAAGAAGTCGGGACTGACGTCCATGTTGCGGATCAGATCGATGACGGCGCGCAGCTTTTCGGTTGTTCGCCGTCCGTAGAGCAGGTCTTCGTCGTTGGACAATATGTGCAGGTCGGACAGATGCACAAAGGTCATGTCGGTCATTGTTGTTGCGCCTTCGCATTAGGGGCTATATAGTGAATGTGAATTCTCCGGAGCCGGCGGACAGGACCGAAGTCGGTATTCATGGTCCAATGATAAACGCCTGATGGTCGCTGAACAAACACGAAATTGGAAAGAATATCGCGATGAGCGACAAGATTATCTACTCGATGGTAGGCGTTGGCAAGAGCTATGGCCCCAACCAGCGCGTTCTGCGAGACATAAGCCTGGGGTTTTTCCTGGGTGCAAAGATCGGTGTTCTGGGCCTTAACGGGGCCGGAAAGTCCACGCTACTGCGGATAATGGCGGGTGAGGAGGATCAGTACGACGGCGAAACTGTTCTTGCCCAGGGCTATACACGCGGCCTTCTCCCCCAGGAGCCGGTTCTCGACCCATCCAAAACAGTTCGAGAAATTGTGGAAGAGGGCGCGCAGGAAGCGGTTGACGCCCTTGCCGAGTTCGACGCTATCAATGCCCGCTTCAATGAAGACCTCACGCCCGATGAGATGGACAAGCTGATTGAGCGGCAGGGAGCCGTGCAGGATAAACTGGACGCACTGGACGCCTGGGACCTGGACAGCCGCCTGGAATTGGCGATGGACGCGCTGCGCTGTCCTCCCGGGGAAACGCCCGTGGCTATCCTTTCCGGCGGCGAATTGCGGCGTGTCGCGCTGACAAGGCTGCTCCTGAAGAAGCCGGACATCCTCCTCCTGGACGAGCCTACCAACCACCTGGACGCGCAATCCGTCGCCTGGCTGGAGCGCCACCTTCAGGAGTACGCGGGTACAGTCATCGCCGTCACCCATGATCGTTACTTTCTCGATAACGTAGCCGGCTGGATCCTCGAACTCGATCGCGGGCACGGCATACCCTGGCAGGGCAACTACTCAGGCTGGCTGCAACAAAAGCAACAGCGCCTTGCTCAGGAGGAGAAGCGGGAGGGCGCCCGCCGGAAAACGCTGCAAAGAGAGCTGGAGTGGCTGAACATGTCACCCAAGGCCCAGCAGACAAAGCGCAAATCGCGCGTCAACGCCTACAATGATCTCCTCAGCCAGGAGTTCGAAAAGGCGCGCGAGGATAGAGAGATCTACATTCCGCCCGGCCCCCGCCTGGGCGACCTGGTTATAAGGACTGAATCTCTGACAAAAGGATTCAACGAAAACCTGCTCTTCGAGGATCTCACGCTCGACATTCCGCCGGGCGCAATCGTGGGCATAATTGGCGCCAACGGAGCCGGCAAAACGACCTTGTTTCGACTCCTGACCGGCGCGGAAACGCCTGACAGGGGTCGCGTGCAGCAGGGGGAAACGGTTATGCTCGCCTACGTTGACCAGAGTCGCGACAGTCTCGACTCTGAGAAAAGCGTCTGGGAGGAGATCAGCGGCGGGAATGAGCAGCTGCTACTGGGCAACCGACAGGTGAACAGTCGCGCGTACGTCGCCCGCTTTACGTTCAGCGGGCAGGACCAGCAGAAGAAGGTCGGTGGGCTGTCAGGGGGCGAGCGTAATCGGGTCCATCTTGCCAAACTACTGAAAACCGGCGCCAATGTCATTCTACTGGACGAGCCGAGCAATGACCTGGACGTCAATACGTTGCGGGCGCTGGAAGACGCACTGGAAACTTTCGCCGGTACAGCAATGGTCATCTCACACGATCGCTGGTTCCTGGATCGCGTCGCCACCCATATTCTGGCCTTTGAAGGTGACAGCGACGTGTTCTGGTTTCCCGGCAACTACAGCGAATATGAAGAAGACAGAAGCCGTCGCCTTGGCCCCGCGGCTTCGCGGCCGCACCGTATCACCTATCGCAAGCTGAGCCGCGCTTGATCGACGCCCCTCCCGCCTGGCGCCCAACTCTCCTGCCTACTCTTCTCTGTCTGGCTCAGGATCGTCCGGTCTGCTTCCCAGCACACCACCCGGAAGGCGTCCTGATCGCCGGGCAATATGCACAACTGCTGCGCCCGTTCCGGTGGAGCCGATGAGCAGCCCTACGATGAAACCCAGGCAGGGAAAGATCACCCAGGAAAATGCCGTGACGCCAGTGATGACCAGCGAGCTCAGACCCACCGAAATCAACGGATTCCAGGGGAGCTCGCCCTGGCCAGCAACAAGCTCATCCAGGCGGCGGCCCAACCAGTAGCAGGACACCGTCCAGCCGCACAGCACTACCAATGCCAGAAGGGCCAGGAGAGGCAACGCAAGCAAGGCAAAGCAGATGGTGATAGTCAGGATGGCGGTCAGAATAGCCGACCCCACAATCCCGATCGCTCCAGTGGCGAAACTGAGCGCGGTCTCCTCTTCCGCGGTCTCGGATACTGCTTTCACCTGATTGGGGAGCAACCAGCTAAACAGCAGGACAAGACCGGTGATGAGCACCGTCCACAAAAAGGCCTGTACCAACTTACCGAGAAAAACAAGGAACCAGGGCGTCCGTGCGGAAGCTCCCTGGACAAGCGACGCTCTTTCCCATTCCTCTGCCGCCTCCACCGCCGCTTCTGCCCAGTCTTCTGCCGCCTCTTCCGCCAGTTCCGCCGCTTCCTCTGCTGCCTCCGCCGCCGCGTCTGCCGCCTCCTCCGCTGCCTCGCGAATCAGTTCGACTCGGGCCTGGGCGCTTTCACCAGGTCTTCCACTATCGACGACCTGCGCAATCGGTGGATCAGGCCGTTTGGGCGGGCCTGTTGCGGTAAGTGGCGCCGCCGCCGCTGAATTGAGACTCTGTTGAGAGACGCGATTCGTGTAGTTGAGTCCACTCGCGCCGCCGCCCACAAGCACGGTCGGATCTTGCTTGACGCCCCCGCCGACAACTCTGACACTGCCGCCGACTTTAGCGTGTCCGGCCAGTTCAACGTCCCCGCCTACCGCGGCAACATTGCCTCCGATCACCGAGGATCCCGCAACGTGCGCATCCCCTCCAATCACGCTGAAATTGCCGCCGACTGTAGCCTGACCGGTCAGGTCAGCGTCGCCGCCGACAACAACGAGATTGCCGCCGATTCGCCCTTCCAGAGTCAGGTCGTCTCCTACGACCAGCAGGTTTCCCGGGATGCGCTCGTCTTCACCGATCCGCACATCGCCGCCAAACATGGTTACGTTGCGCTGCTCCTGCCTGACACTGAGCTCGCTTCGCCCCTGTCTTGACTGTGTGAACAGAAATATGAAGGTGCCAAGCGCGAAGATAAGAAGGAACGTTGTCCGGCATCCCTTCCTGCGTAACGACTTCATGCGGCAATCCTCTTCGTCACAATAGACGGGGCCACTCCGACTGTTGCTCCCCTACCTGCCTGTTCCACCTTGCTTCAGTCCTCTCAACCCCGGGAACGGAGCGGCTGGGTTGTGCGCTGAATGATGATGCACCATGTTGCAATCGCCGCGACCGCGATGACAAGATAGGCCGACGCGGCGCCCAGCGCGGCCGGCGTCGCGGTTATTTCGACGACTATCTCCCAAAGTGAATGCCCGACTACGCCCGCCACCGCCCATACCTCATTCAGGAAAAGACCCGTTTCCGCCAAGCGGTCCAGGTTGGTATAGACGAGCGCACCGGTCAGAACGCAGACCCCGACCAGGCCCAGCGACCAGACAAGCAGTGTGAATACGGCAAGCATCACGCCGATACGCAGATTGCGCAGGCGTTCCCGTTGGGCCAGCCGCTGCGCCACCGAACGGGAAAAACCGGGGGCCGGCACAGGCACAGGAGCCGCACGCAGCCTGTCGTCGATAGCTTGCCACAAGACCCACTGTGCATGGCACCCGCTGCACTGTTCCAGATGTCCGTCAAGTTGCTTTTTCTCTTCCGAGTCCAGCATGCCGTCCAAAGCCAGCGACATCAGCATCAAGTACTCGCGGTGGCCCGCGGACTTGCCGGGTGACATGCCTGCTCTGATAAGCCTTTCCACCATCTCAGCCTCCTGAACTCCTAAAGGCTTGCGCCGCTGACGAGGGCCCTGTGCAAAAGAACAGTTTGCGCCGTCCAGTCTTCCTCCGGCTTCTCAGCCCGTCCTGCTGATTGGAAGCGGGCGGCCGGTTGGTTGGTTTGGGCATTCTGTCCAGCCTGAATCTGCCCGGACAGGTCAGCCGAAGCCCTGGCGCCCTCCACTCGATGCGTTTGCTGGGCCGCCTCGTACAACTCAGCCAGTTTCTTGCGTGCGCGAAAGAGCCGGCTTTTGACAGCAGGTACCGAAATGTCCATAACGTCGGCGATTTCCTGATAGCTGCAATCGTTCCAATACCGCAGGACCAAAGGCGTGCGGTATTCCGTTTCCAGTTGATTGACGAGGGCCTGCATCTCTTCAGCCTGTTCAACTGCCAACGTCTCTTCTTCCGGCCGGGCTGATTCGCTTTCCAGGGTGAATATGACAGGAGACTCGTCCAGGCCGACAAATTGCACGCGACGTTTTCGCAGCCTGTCAATGCAGTGGTAGTTGGCGATCGAAAACAGCCAGGTGCTGAACTTGCGTCCGGGGTCATACTGGTCCAGCCGGGCATATGCGCGCAGGAAGGTCTCCTGAGCGGCATCTTCGGCTTCGGACAGATCGCCGAGCATTCGATATGCTAATGCAAAGACCGGTCTCTGATATGTTTCGACGAGAAAGCCGAATGCCTGCTGCTCTCCGGCCCTGGCACGCTCCAACCAGTCTTGTTCCTGTTCATTCATTCCTATGCGCCTTTGGATGCTCATTGTCTACTACGCATCTGCGATGATAAAGTTTCGGGGGGCTTTGGTTTGTCTTGCAAATTGTCCTCGTTATATAATAAATCGGATACGGTGTGTGGTGTCCTGCCATAGTCCTGACTGAAAGCTGACATTCCTCCGCCAGGTCAAAACCGGCCCTGCGGCCGAATCGCGGCTTTTCAGGCAACATATTTCATGCTCGACTCTGCACCGCCACAGGCACATCAGGTTGCAAGCGCGACGTCCACCGTTCGGACGAACCACGACATCCCGACTTCTGCCTGAACCTTGAAAGGAACGGATCACGATGCAAGTCATTTATCCATTCACTGCGATTGTCGGCCAAGAGCGCATGAAGAGAGCGCTGATCCTGAATGCAGTCCATCCGCTGATCGGCGGTGTGCTGATCAGGGGCGAACGCGGCACGGCCAAATCGACCGCTGCCCGGGGCCTGGCTGCCCTTTTGCCGGCAATAGAAGCGGTAGATGGATGCCCCTTTGCCTGTAACCTGGACAATCCCCTCGGTCTTTGCCATGTCTGCGAAGGAAGCGCCCTCAACGGAGAGCTGAAGGCCGGACAGCGAAACACGCCATTCATCGATCTTCCCGTCAGCGCGACCGAAGATCGGGTCGTCGGCACGCTGGACATTGAGAAGGCAATCCGGCAGGGCGAGCGTCATTTCGAGCCAGGCATTCTCGCCGCCGCAAACCGCGGAATACTCTACGTTGACGAGGTGAACCTCCTCGACGACCACGTTGTCGATCTGCTGCTGGACAGCGCGGCAATGGGTGTCAATGTCGTCGAGCGCGAAGGCATCAGCGTCCAGCATCCGGCCCGCTTTGTACTCGTCGGCTCCATGAATCCGGAAGAAGGCGACCTGCGCCCCCAACTGCTGGACCGCTTTGCCCACGCCGTAGACGTAGTCGGAATCGACGAACCCCGGGCCCGCGTGGAGATCTTGCGCCGGCGGACCCGTTTCGAACAGGACGCAGACCGTTTCTCCGATGACTTCGCCGACGAAGCAAAGGGTCTGGGTGAACGTATCATCCAGGCCCGCCGCGGCTACGACCGCGTTACCTATTCCGACACAGATCTCTACACGATTGCCGCTCTCACCAGCAGCTTCAACGTCGATGGACACCGGGCCGACCTCGTCATTCTCAATACCGCCCGAGCCCAGGCCGCATTCGAGGGCCGCGACGCGATTACGGACAGGGATATCCTCATGTCGGCGGAACTGGCGCTTCCTCACCGCATGAAGAAACAGCCCTTCCAGGATACCGCCCTCCAGCCGGACCAACTTGAGGCCAACATGCGCCAGGCCCGCGCCGAAGCCGAGGAAAACGAAGAAGCGATGGAAGAGGCGGACGGCGACGCGGCGACAACGGAAAAAAAAGTGAAGAGGGTGATGACTCAGAGGAGCTAGACTCCTCGCCGGAGAGCGGCGAAGGCGGCGTAGCGCAGCCGGACGCAGCTCCCCAACAGAGTTCATCACCCGGAGACGAGAAGGGGGCCCGGAAGCCGGTCGACGTCGGCGAGGTTTTTGAAGCCCGAAAATTGGATACGCCTCTCGATAAAATGACGCGTGAAAAGTCCGGCAAGCGCTCCTACAGCCGGACCGACCGCAAGCGGGGTCGTTACATAAAAGCGCGTCCTGCCCAAGACAAGTTCGACGACGTCGCCTTCGACGCTACCTTGCGAAACGCTGCCCCCTATCAGAAGGAGCGGCACGAAAGTGGCGAGAGCGACCTGGCGCTGCAGCTGCGAATGTCCGACCTGCAGCGTAAGATTCGCGTCCGCCGCACCGGGAACCTCATTCTCTTCGTCGTGGACGCAAGCTGGTCGATGGCGGCCAGCGAACGGATGGAGGCCACGAAAGGCGCGATCTTCAGCCTGCTGGTGGAAGCCTATCAGCGCCGGGATCAGGTCGGGCTGGTTGTCTTCCAACGCGACAAGGCTCGCGTGGTGTTGCCGCCGACCAATAGCGTCGAACTGGCCGAACGGGCCCTGCAAGACCTCCCTGTGGGCGGCAAGACCCCTCTCAGCAGCGGTCTTCTAGCGACTTGGCAGGTAGTGGAAAACGCTCAGCGCCGCGATCCGGAACTTCGTCCGCTCGTAATGCTGCTGACGGACGGCGCCGGCAATGTAAGCATGACCGGCATGCCCGCCCAGGAAGAGGCGATGAAGATGGCCTCCCTCTTCGACAGTGAGGACGTCCGAACCATCGTCATCAACATGGAGCACATGGCTTTCGACCGCGGGCTGGCCCAGGCTCTCGCTGAGCAGATGGGCGGCGTCTGTTACAACCTGCCCGACCTGAGGGCCGACACACTCCTCAATACCGTCAAGCGGGAGATCGGCGGATAAGCGCGTGACCGCTCTTGACAAAAGAACATGCCCGGCGCCAGACCGTTTTCTCAAATCGACAATTACGCATAGCGGGAATCTCAGATGACGACTGACACGCGCGGTTCAGGCAGCGCTGCCGCACTAAAGGGCTCCTGGGAGGCCTTGCACTCTGAGGCAGTGGCCCTTGCACGGCAGGGCAACGACGAGGCCCTGAACAAATTCGGTTTCCTGATAGAGCGATTGGCCGCCCTGCCGGAGTCGCGACTATCTGCCCGGGAACAACGGCTGCAACACATCTTGGACAAGAGTGTCCTCGGCCTGCAATCCCACTACGCCCGGCGCAACCGTTTGGACGACATGGCGGCCATTGATGAAGGCGTCTTAAAAGTTTTGAGCGAGGACGGCAAGTCCTTATGGCGGGAGAACCAGGCACGCGCCTATTGGTGGCAAGGCCGCCATGAAGAGGCGGCCGATATCGTACGCGCCGAATCAGCGAACCTGCCATTTGACGTGGACCTGCGCTGGTTGCTTTTCTCCATTTTGATCGACGACAATCAAATCAGCGAGGCAGATGAAGTCCGGCAGTCATTGCTACATTTGCTGCAGAAACTGTTCCGTTCTCAGGGCCTATCGGAGACCCTCGTCGAAGATGTAGATGTGCAGATTCAGGTCAAGGAGCGTCTCGACAGCGAGAGCGAAACGAACCAGGTATCCGTCCAGTTCGGGCTCATTCACTTTTTGCGCAGCTGCGTGGCGTTGGAGAGGCACGGCTGGCAGGAGGCCGCCGATGCTTTCGGCATGGCTGCCAGAGTGTCGGATGCCTATAGCGACCGCTGGCATCTGCTCTATCGCCCGCTCGTTCTGAATGGTCAGGCCCGCCTGGCTCAGCGAGCGCTCAATCGCGAGAACTCTCCCGTCTCTCAGGGATTCTGGCGGGGCCTGTCCGGCTACTATAGCGGTGATCAGCGGGGCGCGGAGATTGAATGGCGGCGTGTGGCCCAGGTCCCCCTTGAGGAAGTTACTCTCTCATCAGTCGGCGACTGGATCCTGGCCCACTATTACCTGGGCGCCGTTCAAGCGCCCCCTCTGTCCGATAGCGAAGGCGCGACGGCGCCGGAGACTGACAGTACGGACGACGGCGAAGGCCAGGGGAGCGGCATTCAATCCGACGAGGTTCGTCAAGGGCTGCATGTGGCCCTGAATCTCCTCGGGCAACAGGAAACGCGGCGGGACCCGCTCATTTTGGGGTTGGCAGCGTTAGGATGGGGTATCAGCGGCAACAGAGATCACCTGCACCGCAACCTTCGCCATGCCGTTGAACTTCTGCGAGCCTCTTTTCAGGATCACAGGCTTTCCGTCTTCAACTGGTATTTCTTCAGAGATCTGCTCCCGCCAGAGGTCTTCACAGAGGTCGAGGCCTTCCTCCACGCTCCAAGAGACGAAAAAGAGGAGTCGAGCGCGGCATAGGGGGAGCGAGTATCGCCGGGAACCTGGCTTGCCGTCCCCCGGATCAGGGTAAGCCGCCGCTTGGTGAACGCTACTTACTCCTGCCGTAAGAGTGGAGCACACCGCCGTACGGCACCGGCCGGATTCGTTTGCGCCACTTTGCCCAGGTGCTCATCAGATGCGGCCAGAAGGGGGACTCCTTCCCCATTGGCTTGGCATACTGCAACGCGTCAATAAACGACTCCGCATCGTCTTCAAACTCCGGCATCTCCGTGTAGCAGCGCCCCAATTCGAACGGAATATGTGCATCGCTGCCCGCCGTGGTCAAGAGCCCGCGCTCCTGCGCCAGCGACATGGCCGCGAGGTTGTCCTCCGGCCGAACGCAACGGGCGTTTCTTACCTCCAGGGCGTCCACCAGGTCGATCACCTCCAATGCACAGGACAACCCCATTGCCGAATTCCGCAACGAGTCCAGCGGATGGGGAATGGCAATTACGGCGCCCTGTTCGCGCAACCGGCGAATCGTCTCCTGCGGCGACAGGCCGCGCGGCACCTCCTCCTTGACAAAGTAGGCGATCAGTTCACCGTGAGTTGTCATTATCTCCTCACCCACAATGATCAAATCAGGTGCAAGCTCCTTTGCTCTTAAGGCGCCGGCCAGATTGTCGTGTTCCGTGATCGCCAGCTTATCCAGGCCGATGCGGCGCGCGCGGGCAATCGTGTCCTCGGTCCGTGTGAGGCAATCCTTACTGAAAATCGTGTGAGAATGAAGATCGACTTTCCACATGGTCTCTTTCCGTCCTGACTATACGGTGGAAGAATGTGGCCCGGCCGGATGTCATGGTTGCGCCTCCTGCCCTTCGACCATTGGCCCCCTTTGCGTCGTCAGCAAGTGGGGCCACAGGGCCAAACAGATAAGGCCGATGGCTACACCAAACCACAGCGTGGCAAAGCGGATCACGAGCGCCGCAGCCGCGGCGGCCGGCCGGGACAGATCCAGTAGCTGCATGCTGAGCGCCGCAAGTGAGCTCTCCACTCCGCCCAGGCCGCCGGGAGTCGCCACCACCGCGCCCACGACTGTGCTCATATTGAAGGCAGAGACGGAAGTCAACATGGTATCAATGCCTGCATCCACGCCAAAGCCCAGCAAGACAAGATAGAAGCCAATTCCCTGGCTCGCCCAGCTGACCAGACCGATTAGAACTGAAGTGAACAGATACTTTGGTTGCAAAAGAAAGTAGCTGCTCTCGTAGAACGCGGCCAGCTTATCCGCAAAACGGTTGATCAGCGGCAGTCGGTGACCCAAAGCCAGGCACCACATTGCCAGAGGTCTTATCTGTATCGCGACGATGATCCCCGCTATGACCAGCAGCGCCGCCAGCGCCGCCAACCGCATCGACCCTTGGTCGATTGCCAGCAGCCCAAGCCCGGCCAGCAGAATCATGGCCAGCCCATCGGTCATCCTCTCCACCAGCACAACAGGGGCAACAACAGAGAAGGGGGCGCCGCTGACATTGCGGACCATGAAGGCCCGCACGAATTCCCCGACCTTGCCCGGCGTCATCATCATCAGGAAGCTGATGCCGTAGATGCGGGCGCTCTGGCCGAAACTGATCGGCGTCTTGATAAGCCGCAGATACCAGTGCCATTTCAGCAAACGGACGCCGAAGTTCACGAGCGTCAAACCCAGTGTCGGCGGCAGCCATCTCCACGGAAAATCGGCCAGCAACGCGGACAACTGTCGCCAGTCTCCATATATGATCAGTCCTATATACACAATCAGAGCCAGCAACACCGACCACAAGAACTGAACGCCCAGCCGTTTTCGGTCCATATCTTATCCGTCTGTGTGAGCCAGACATCTGTACGTTTGCGTTTCTGCCCACTGTGTGCGGCAACTATAGCCTCGCCCAGCGCGAATCCTCAATATGATTACTCCGGAAATGGGTGTGCGCCCGCGGTACGAATATGTCTTCTACGCTGTCGTGCGCGGGTCCCCTCTTGTCTGCCAGAATTCGAGCACGGCGCGCGCGAATTCCCGCGGTCTCTCCAGTTGCACTGCATGACCGGCCCCGGGGAAGATTACCTCTTGCACGTCGGGAATACTCTGCGCCATCTGCCGGTTGACGGCGACGAACTTCTCGTCCTCGATGCCAACGATGAGGAGCGTGGGCACATCCAGAGAAGGCAGTTCATCAAATAGCGCTGGTTGCGCGCCCGAACCCATCCCCCGCAGGCTGTTCGCCAGTCCGTCCGGTCGGTTTCGCAGCCGTTGCGCACGCAACTGCCGGCGCTGCTTCACGGAGAGACCCCTCTGCTGGCTCTCCCACATCGGCAGAGATTCCCAATAGTCTACGAAGGCGGCAGTCCCATCCCGTTCTATCCGGTCGGCCAGCGCATTGTCACTTTCGCGGCGTTCTGCCCGCTCAACAGCGGGCGCGATACCCGGTGACGCGCTCACCAGGCACAACGTTCGAACTCGTTCCGAGTAGCTGAGGGCGAAATACAGCGCAAGCCGGCCACCCATCGAATAGCCCGCGAGATGAACGGCCTCCAAGGACAGTTCATCCAGCAGTGAATTCAGATCGGCGGCGGCGCGGGCCATCCCGTAGCGCGTCGACTCGCTGGGATGCGGCGAGCTTCCATGTCCAAGCAGATCCGGCGCCAGAACATGAAATCCAGCCTCCGCAAATGTATGCCCCGCCCCGGCCCAGCTCCCGCCGTGTCCGGTGAAGCCGTGCAGGAGGAGTACGGGCGGATTCCCTTCCCTGCCCCAGCAATGCAGGTGATAGGGGAAGGTCGCGGGCGGATTCATAGAGTCGGCCGTGTGTCCGCAAAGAACCATCTTGCGGCTATGGACCACTCCCGGGGCCGTCTCGCAAGACTCTGCTACGCGGTAACCTTCCATTTGCCGCTCTCCGGATTCGATAGTGGAAATCCTTCACCCACCAGTTCCTCGCCGTCCCCCACAGTGAAGCCGGGAATAAGCACGTGGTTGGGCGATTGGTCCAGCTTTGTTCTGACGCCCTCGGCCATAAAGATCATGACATGGGCGCGGCGCTGCCGGTCGGTCACGTTGGCCGGTGTAGCATGAAAGTTCAAACAGTGGTGGAACATACACTCACCGGCCTTCAGAGCGACCGGCTTTCCAAAGTCGGCCGGCTGGTGGGCCATCTTTTGCCGGTCGGTCTCCTTAATTTCGCGCCCTTGCGCCTCGGCCTCCGCCCGCGCGGCCAGCTCGGCCGCGTACGACTCCAGGCCGAAACGGGGGTCCCTATGACTTCCGGGTACCACGTGCATGCAGCCGTTGTCGGGGGTCGCATCGTCAAGAGCAAGCCAGCAAGTTACGATGCGCGGTTCTCTCAGCGGCCACAGATAGAAGTCCTGATGAAAGTGAAAGTGACGGTTCTCCTCCGGTGGCTTGGAGATGATCTGATCGTGCCAGAGCCGCACGCGCGGCGTGTTCAACAGGGCGCAGGCCGCGCCCGAGATCACGGGGTGGTGGAGCAGACGCTCATATATAGGCTCCCTCTTGAACATATTCACGTATTGAACGATATGGCGCGGCTGATGCTCTTCCGCGTTACCCCCCATCGATGCTCCCCGACGGTGTCCATACTTGAACTCTATTTCCGATTCATCGCCGCCGGCCTCTTCGATAGCGATGACATTGTCCAGGCCCGTACGCAACGCCTCGACTTCGGCCATGTCCAATACGCGGCCGTATCGCAGGTATCCGTTTTCGTTGAAAAATTCGATCTGTTGCTGAGTGATCATGGCTGGCATTCCTTTCGTGTTGCGATGACATCCTCAAACATAGTTCTGACCGCCTGCCGTGCGATCTTGCCCGAAGCCGTCTCTGGCAGGGAGTCAACGAAGCGGACATGTTTGGCTGAAGGCTGCTTATAGCCGGCCAGACGCTCCCGGCTGAAGGCCAGGAGCGCGTCGCGGGTCACGGTTGCCCCTGCATGAAGCTGCACAGCCGCCGCACAACGCTGTCCCCATTCGGCGTCCGGCAGCCCCACCACGCAGACGTCTGCCACGGCAGGATGTTCCCTCATCGCCGCCTCCACTTCGACCGGGTAGATGTTCTCCCCGCCGCTGACGATCAGGTCTGCCCGCCGCTGCAGGACAAACAGATCGCCGTCGCTGTCAAGGCGGCCCATGTCGCCGGTGCGCAACCAGCCCTCCCGCAGAGCTGCCGCGGTCGCGGCGGGGTTGCGGTAGTAAGCCGTCGTCACTTGCGGGCCGCGCACAAGAATCTCACCTATCTCCCCAGGAGGAAGAGGATGCCCAGCGGAATCTGCAATGTGCAGCTCCGTAAAGAGCAGGGGCCGCCCTACAGTTCCCGGCTTTTTCCGCACTTCAGCCGGCAAAGCCGTCGCCGCCTGTGTAGCGGTTTCCGTCAAACCATACGTAGGCGTGACGGGTACACCCTCTTCAAGGGCGTCACGCAAAAGTTCAGGCGCGGCTGCCGCGCCGCCAATCAGAACTGTGCGCAGACTCTGCGGCCATTCCGTGGCGGTGGAACTGTGCAGCAGTCGGTGGAGTAACGTAGGCACCAGCGAAGTTTGCGTTACCCTATTCTCGCGCAGGCAGCGCTGAAACTCTTCAAGCTGGAAGCGGCGTTGAAGAACGACCGCCGTGCCGTAAAGGCAGGCACGAAACACAACGGCCATGCCGCTCACATGATAAAGCGGCAGGCATGAGAGCCAACTGTCTTCGGTGTCCACGCCCAGACGGAAGGCAGAGGCGGTGGCGCTCCAAAAATGGTTGGCAAGACTGAGCTGCACTCCTTTGGGAGTCCCCGTCGAGCCGGACGTGAAGACAATTGACTGGACCTGATCTTTTTCCGCCTGGCGTGGCTCCTGCCAGTTCCTTTCCTCCTCTCTCCCAATCACAGACCCGTCCCCGACCAGCCTGGTCAAGGAAACGGTCTGCAGTGGCTCCACCGGACATGCCTGGAAATCCGGTGTCGGGGCCGGCCTATGCTTTGGGTCGCCGTTACCCGCGCCAGCGCTTTCGTCGTCAATCACCAGCAGCGCCGGTTCGACCAGGCTGAACTGCCTCGCAATCTCCTGGGCTGTCAACCGCGTGTTCAGCGGCACGAGTACGGCCCCAATTCGGGCCACAGCGTGAACGAGAGCGATGGCCTCTACGCTGTTTTCCATCCGCGTCGCCACCCTGTCGCCAGGCCGCAAACCATGCGCCGCGAGTCCGGCGGCTTGTCCACGGGCCAACCGGTCCAATTCAGCGTAGCTGACCGACCGCCCTTCAAAAACAACGGCGACTTTGCCGGGCGTAGCCAGCGCACGCCAGCGCAGCCAGTCTTTCTTCATTGAAAGCATAGGGATTCATACCTGACCAAGGGGATCTGTCTATTCTTGTGTTTCTTAACCGCCTCACGGCCTCCAGGGAAACTGACGGAAGTCCGGCCTGCGTTTCTCGTTGAAAGCGTCCCTCCCTTCCTTGCCCTCTTCCGTCATATAAAAGAGCATCGTGGCGTCTCCCGCCAGAACTTGCAATCCTGTCTGCCCGTCAAGGTCGGCGTTGAAGCCTGCCTTAAGGAATCGAATCGCGATCGGGGACTTCCGCAGAATCTCCTGCGCCCAGTCCACGCCCTCCTCCTCCAGCGCCTCCACTGTCGGCAGCACCTTGTTGACCAGCCCCATCTCCAACGCCTCCCGGGCCCCATAACGACGGCACAGATACCAGATCTCCCGAGCCTTTTTCTGGCCCACGACGGAAGCAAGGTATGACGCCCCAAGTCCGCCGTCGAAGCTGCCGACGATGGGCCCTGTCTGGCCGAATTCAGCGTTTTCCGAAGCCAGGGAAAGGTCGCAGATGACGTGGAGCACGTGCCCGCCTCCAATTGCGAAGCCGTTTACCAGCGCAATCACGGGCTTGGGCATATTGCGCATGATCCGCTGGAGTTCCAGCACATTCAGCTGTGCCACACCCTGTTCATTCATATAACCTGCGTGCCCGCGCACACCCTGGTCGCCCCCCGCGCAGAATGCGTGGACACCGTCCTTGGGTGAAGGTCCGTTCCCTGTCAGGAGAACGACGCCGATCCGGTCGTCCGCCCAAACATCTTTGAACGCCTCCGTCATCTGATCGATGGTTTCGGGGCGGAAGGCGTTGCGTTTTTCCGGCCGGTCGAAGGCGATGCGCGCCATACCATCCGCCTTGTGAAAGGTGATATCGCTATATTGGGCGACTTCCTGCCAGTCTGCACTCTGAGGGATCGTCACGTATATTCCTCCTGATGGTCTTTTAAGGATTCGACCAGTTCTCGCCGTATCTGTTCGTCCCGCGCTCCGTCGGTACACACTTCGATAACCGTGGGCCTCCTGTCGCGGAGTGACGCGCAGACTTCCTGGGCCAGGCCCGCCCTGTTTTCACCCTGAATGCGCACAAAGTCGAGACCGTACATCTCCGCCGCAAGGGAGAAGTCCAGGCCGGGCGGCGTGAGAAACAACTCCTCGAACCGGGCATTATCTCTTGAAATTGGAAGTCGGCGGAAAACGCCGCCGCCGCCGTTATTCAACAGCACTACCGTGACGTTGTCCAGCCCATACCTGTTAACGGCCAGCAGCCCGTTCATGTCGTGGTAAGAGCTGACATCGCCAATGAGCAGCAACATCGGTCTGTTCCGCTCTGCTGCGGCCACACCCAGCGCACTCGACATTACGCCATCGATGCCGCTGGCCCCCCGGTTGCCGTAAACGTGCATTCTCTTCGCATCAGGCTGGGCGAACTGGTCCACGTGGCGCACGGGCAGGCTGTTGCCAACAAAGAGATTGCCGTCATCCGGAAGGGCCGTCACAGCGGTTGCGGCCGCGGCAGCGTCAAACCAGCTCGCCTGCAGAAAACGCTCCTGGCGCTGGCGGCTGCGTTCCTCGGCTGCCAGAACGGAGGCTGCCCACCGGCCCGGCGTCCTTCGAAACCGCTCCGCCAGCTGCCGGCAGAAGACGGTCTCGTCCACCTGCAGATAGGAGTGTACGCGGTGGCTGTCGTCCGCCCAAACTCCGTCGCTGCGAACGTGTACCTGCAACGCCGGCGCAGTGCGCTCCAGGTATGCGTTGAGATTTTTCGAAGTTGGTACGGCGCCGAAACGAATAACGACCTGGGGGGCCTCAAAACGGGCCGAATGCTGGAGAAAGCTTTCATAGCTGCCTATGATCGGCGCAGTTGCCGTCTGCGGGCCAAAACGAAGCCCTGAAAGCGGGTCCGCGAAAATGGGATACCCGGCGCTGAGGCCCAGTTCCGCCACCGCATCGACCAGATCGCAAGGCGGGCGTCCAGCCCACGGCCCGCAGACGATCCAGCCCTTCTCATTGGCGGAAACGAGCGCAACCATCTCTTCCATCTGCTCTGCCGTCGGTACCAGCACGCCCCGCTGAACGGAACTGCTCCGTCCCTGGTCAAAATGGGGGCTGTATGGAGCTTCCGGCTCCAGCGGTTTCCGGAAAGGGAAGTTGATATGTACAGGTCCTTTACGGATGCCGTCGGCGACGGCATAACACCTGGCCGCCAGCGTACGAGCATTCCTCAACGCAACATCGGGCGGGTCCTCTTCCGGCAGCGCTCCGTCCACCGCCCACAGAACATGGTCCCCGTACATTTTAATCTGGTCGATTGTCTGGTTGGCTCCGCTATGTCGAAGTTCCGGCGGCCTGTCCGCCGTCAGCAGCAGCAGCGGCACGCCGGCCATTTTCGCCTCTACCACCGCTGCATGAAACTCCAACGCCGCAGTTCCGGATGTGCATACCAGCGCCACAGGCCGGCCGCTTGCCTGAGCCATTCCCAGGGCAAAAAAGCTGGCGCAGCGTTCATCCAGGTGGACGAAGTTCTCGATACTTGGGTGGGCGTCAAAGGCGAGCGCCAGCGGTGTCGAACGCGAGCCCGGCGCTATGCAGACCGCCTTCAGCCCGGCATCCGCCAACCCCGCGACCAGGGTCTCGGAGAACCGCAGATTCGGGTTTGGAGTACTGGCGACGCTGCTCATGCCGGCTACCCACCCACCACCGAACGAATAATCGGCTGGAACTTCCAGTTCGTCTCTTCCCACTCCGCCTGTGGAACGGAACCGGGAACGATGCCGGCGCCCGCATAGGCCCAAGCCCGCTCCTTCTGCACAACGGCCGACCGGATCGCCACGGCAAATGCGCCTTCCATGTTGCGATCGATCCAGCCGACCGGAGCCGCGTACCAGCCCCGCAGCGTCGGCTCATTCCCCCGGATGAACGCCATTCCCAGTTCGCGCGGCGTTCCCCCCATAGCCGGCGTCGGGTGCAGAGCTTCCACCAGCGGTAGGACACCCTCCGGACTGTTGAGTGTGGCTTTGACCGGTGTGTAGAGGTGCTGAATGTTGCTGAGTGCAAGCACTGTCGGTTCGGCGGCGACGTTCAGCTGCCGGCACAGGGGTTGCAAGATGACACGCAGCGCGTCAACCACGAGCGCGTGCTCGCGGCGGTCCTTGGCCGAAGCCGCCAGCGCAGTAGCCAGTTCCGCATCCTCGTCTGCCGTCGCGCCCCGCTTGATCGATCCGGCCAGCGCCATAGTCTCCAGCTCCACCCCCTGAACGCGCACCAGAAGCTCAGGCGTGGCACCGAGAAAGGCGTGCCCCGGCCGCGGTTCAAACAGGAAACTGAAGCAGTCCGGATAGTCGGCGCAGAGACGCGTCAGCATTTGCCTGATAATGAGGGGCTGCGGCGCCCGCAGCTGCGCGATCCGGGAAAGGACGACTTTTCTCAACTGCGTAGCATCAAAGGATTCCAGGGCATTCTCGATCAGCTTCGCCCATTCGTCGTATTGTAAAGGGTAGTCGATCTCCAGCCATTTCCGCTTTCCGTCCCCGTCCCGGGGCGGCAGTTCGGCGTCCCGGACCCCGACCTCAATCTCTCCCTTCGCCAGCAACGCGGTCTGAGCGTCCAAAGCCTCTTCGAGGAGTGGGATAGTCGCCGACGCGTCATCTTCGCGAGGCAAGAAAGCGTTCATGGTGAGCCAGCCGAGGCCGTCCTGCTCGACGAACTGGTAGTGGGGCAGAATAAAGTGTCCCGGATGGAAGCCGGTCCAGGTCATGTCCGGCACAAACTCCTCCCGAAAGGCAAAGCCGCCGAACAGTCGGGGCAGAGCAAGTTCGGGCCTGGGCGCCTGCACGAAGCGATGGGATGGGCGAGTTTCGGCGTATGCAAAGAGCTCGCTCGCCTGCCGCTGAATGGCGGCAAACCTGCTGCGGCCGTAGCCAATGAGATGGGCCGCCACCCCTGAACCCGCGAAAGTGATGCCCTGCCTGCCGTCGCGCCAGAAGAAGCGCTCCTGGCCCGATGCGGCCTGAAGAAAGCGTTCAAAGGGTAGGCCGGCTACCGGCCGGCTGGCGCTCACCAGGCGGCCGTGGCGCTCCACACTGTATTCGTCTCCGCCGCCACCCTCGACGCTTTCCAACCAGCGGGCATCCTCGTTCAATTCGGGGCCATTGCGGCCGGCCGCCTCAACCAGGTGATTTTGCGCCGTCATCTTACATGAACCCAGAAAGTACCCGTCGCCTCTTCGCCAGATTTTGTCACGTAGAATGCATGGAAGGACCCGCTCAGTCCCTCGTGTAGTTCACGCTCTGCAGAAGCATCGGCACCAGCGTGCCGACAATGCGTGAAGGTTCCGGTTCTCCGCTGTAGACCCAGCGAATCGTCAGGTAGTAGATACTGCCCAGCCACGCATGAGCGATTACGTCGGTGTCAACCTCATCGATTTCACCGGCGGCGACGGCCTCATTCAGATAGATTCGGATCAGATTGGCGAAACGCTCGTTGATTTCAAGCCGTTTTTCCTCAAAGACGGTACCCAATCCAGTGGCCTGGACCAGCATCACCTTGGCCGGGCGCCGGTACCGTCCAAATGCCTCCAGGCAGGCCTCCAGCGCGGCCTCGACCTTCGCCATCGGGCTCGTCTGCCGCTCAATTGCTTCCGTGACTCGACGTTCGACCAGGTCCGCGAACTTCTCCACAAGCGCCAAGAAGAGCCGCTCCTTATTGGGAAAGTGGAAATAGATCGAGCCTTTCGATGTTTTGGATTCGGCGACGATCTCGTCTAGGCGCGCGTCATGGTAGCCCTTGTGGCTGAAAACACTGAGGGCGGCATCCAGGATGCGCTCCCTTGTCGATTCAGGGCTGCGGATGGGCTCTTCGGTCATCGCAAAAGCAGAGGGTAAGCCGGCCCAAACTGACCGGTCAGTCGATACGGGCGCCAAAAAAATTGACAGCCTCATTGTCACCGAAATAGCAGGCCGCCGCAACTCTGGCTGCAAACGTAACGGCATCGTCTGAACGAAGAAACGGCTTTGCTGAGAGTCCTGAGAGGATACAGACCGGCGGCGACGCGGCTTGCGAATTCACCTGTAGGAATCCCTACCAGCCGCGGGGAACGGGGAAGCAACGAAACTGCTGGGCCTGGGCGAATACGTCCCAGATCTGTGCCATCTGTTCAACGATACGCGTCGGCCGGCCAGCCATTTCGAATCCGCGGTGCTGGCCTCTCACCACCCTCCGAGGCTCCCAACCGGTCCCCTTGCAGTAGTCGTAATAATCCTGGAAGGTCGTGAACTGAACATTCATGCCGAAGCTGTCGGGTTGACGGCTCATCGGCGACATAGGGTCGAGCGTATGGCAGGGATTAAGCATTCGCAACAGGTGATGAGGGTAGGTCTTGCCGATCCGGTCCGCCAGGTTGAGCGTCTTCTTAAAGGTTTGGGGCGTTTCCCCCGGCAGATTCAGGCTGAAATAGATAAAGATTGGCACTTCATACTTCTTTAGCGTCTCCAGCATCCGCAAAAAGCGTTCATTGGTGTAGAACTTTCCGTTGCGCCGCCGCACCTCCTCGTCACCCGAAAGAGGAGAAATCGCCACCTCTGTGTGAGAAAGATCGGCCGTCCTGCATAACTCGTCAATGAAGTCATTCGAAGGAAGCTGGAAAAACTCGTTATAGATGCCGATGCGTATTTCGTCGTTCCGGAGTTGCGCAAAGAAGGCGCGCCACCATTTGGCCGGATAGGTGGCGATGTCCAGCGACAGATTGACCTGCTGGAATCCCTCCTTTGCCAGGCGGGCCACGTCCTCAACCACCGCCTCAGGTGAACGCATAACATAACCGTTGCGACCGGCGAGTTCGCTGTGGGACTCCTTGCCGCCGCCGCAGTAGATGCAGTCAAAGACGCAGCCGCGGCCAACCGTGAGCCAGTGGCTGAGCAGTTTCGGCTTGCGCAGCGTCATGAGTCCCGCGCCGGAGTACTGGAGCGCAGCATAGGCCCGCTGATTCGAAAGCCAGTCCATCGACACAAAGTCGAGGCTGTCCAGCATGGCCGAGTCGGCGAAATAGAAGCCCAGATTCTGCTCCGGTTTCCGTCCGCTACCGGGACGCCGTATCAGGTTGGGTATATCGTCGACCTGTGACGAACCTTTGCCGACCACCCGAGCAGCCAGCTGAAGCAGCGGTTCCTCGGCGTCGCCGCGGATCGCGTAGTCGACGTAGGGAAAGCCGGCAAGAATCTCTTCGCCGTAATACGAAGTCGTCAGTCCGCCGACCACCACCGTCGTATCTGGCAGTGTCTCCTTGACCGCTTGGGCCACCGCCATTGCGCCGAAGGCGTGCTCGTACCAGTGAAGGTCGATCAGAACGAGCTTCGGCAGGATGCGCTGGCTTTTCAGCCACTGGCGCAGACTGAAAGTGGGGCGCTGCAGAAGTTCAACCGGGAGGTTCAGACCGCGGACCTGATACCCTTCAGCCCGCAGCATGTTGACGAAGCCGACGACGCCCACCGGAATAAAAGGATAGGGCGGACAGGAGCGAAACTTGTCATAACGCGCTTCAACTTCCTGTTTGGCCGGATGAATGTAGAGGATATCCATTGCGCAAGCTGCCGAGGGCCGTGGGCGGAGGCGCAACAGCGGTTAGCCGCTGCCTGCCGGGGTCAACATGCTTCCACGGGGCGCGACGGGCTCGAGAATCTCGCGGCGACGGGGCGTCAGACGCGCGGACAGTTCAGATGACAACTGGTAGTTGAACCGCGTACGCAGGTAGCGGGGCGAGTAGCGGAAGATGACCGAGCGCCGGTAGCCGGGATTGGTGCGCTCAGCGGATCCGTGCGTGATGGCGTCGGTGAAGAAGACCACGTCTCCGGCTTCCAGATAGATCTCCTTCATCGCCAGCGCTGTGCCCGCGGCCTCCCGCTCATGGTGAGCCGCGACGATGCCTTTGCCGTCCAGCTCCAGCCGCGGGTGAATCTCCGTCGCCTTGTGACTGCCCGGGACCAGGACGGTAGGCCCATCACCGGGACCGATATCCTCCAGCGCCATCAACACGTTGATCTGCCCAACCATCCATTCGCCCGTATTGTGCTGGCGGAAGGTCAGATAGAAGAGAGGCGTGTGGCCGCCGCAGTGAATGTACAGGAATCCCCCCGGGCCGCGCACGTTAAGCAGGTTCTCGTGAATTGAGAGGCCGTTGACCGGATTGACATAGCGTTCAGCCAGAGGATGCCAGGCCGGATGATCGATAAGGCGCTCAAAGACTGCGCCCCCTTCGACAATGTTCTGGAAGTTCACGCCGTCGTCGGGGCCGTAACTGTGGACCTCAACGTTGCCTATCCAGTACTCTTCGCCAGGATTTACGTCGAGTTGCGCATTGCCCAGGAGCGGCGGATTTTCGACGATCTCCCAATGGTCGTCCACCCAGCCGTTCATCTCCGCCAGGTCATCCTTGGAGATAGCGCCCTTCAGGACGAGATAACCTTGCAAGTCGAAGAGGTAATCGAGTTCCTTGTCTTCTTCTTTCGTGCGCACAGTCGCGGTACCTCCCGTTGTGAAGCGGGCCACTGCCCGGCGGCCTGCAAGCGAAGTGAAAGCAGGCCGAAATCTAACTTGCACTACCCCTTTACGCCGGAGATGACGATTCCCTGAACGAAGTGGCGTTGGGCGAAGAAAAACAGAATGATCGTCGGCAAGACACCGAGAATCGACGCCGCCATCAGCGCCTGCATATTGTTTGTCATATGGCCTTCAAACAGGCGCAAACCGAGCGCGACAGTGTAGTTCGGCACGCCCTGGATGTAGATGAGCGGGTAGAGGAAATCATTCCACTGGTTCGTGACCATGAAAATGATGACCACGCCGAGCGCCGGCAGGCTCAGCGGCATATGAATGCGCCAGAACAGTCCGATGGGATTGCAGCCGTCAATCATTGCGGAATCATCCAGCTCTCTCGGGATCGTCATAAAGAACTGGCGCATCAGAAACACATAGAAGGCGGGCGCAAACCAGTTCGGAATGATGAGAGGCCTGTAAGTCCCGATCCAGTCCAACTGGACGAAAAGCAGGTAGGTCGGAACAAGCCGGACGTGTTCGGGCAGAATCATGGTGGCAAGGACAACCACAAACATGACATCTCGGAGTGGAAAACGCAGGCGCGCAAAGCTGAATCCAACCACGGAGGCGGAAAGCGCCGCCCCAACTGCACTGCCGGCGGCGATAAAGGTACTGTTCAAAAAGAACTTGGCAAAAGGAAAGACCGCAAAAGGCGTCTTAAAGTGATGCCATTCAAACCGTTCAGGCCACCACTCCGGCGGGAAAAGATAGACCTGCGTTGTAGGCATGACCGAAGTGCGCATCATCCAGTAAAAGGGGATAGCAAAAACGATGCCTCCCAAAACGACCGCGCCGTACAGGAGAGTGCGATAGATCCCCTCAGTCAGCTTGCTGTTGTCGTGCCGCTCGGCCGGCTGAACGGCTGCTCGCGTCTGGACCGTGGTTGCCATGCTAGAAGCTCCTGCCTCAGAGATTGCCGGATTCGCCGGCTAGACCCGCTCGTAATGCACCCAGGATGACGCGCTCCGCAAAGCGAGAATGACGAAAATGAGTACGATGATGAAAAGGAACCAGGCCTGGGCGGACGCGTAGCCGAAATAGAAATTCTGAAAGCCGGTATTGTAAATGTGCAAGACCATGGTGAGAGTGGCGTTGTTGGGACCGCCGCGCGTCATAACCATGGCCTGCGTAAATACCTGCCATGAAATGATGATGTTGAGGACAACGTTGAAGAAGATTGTCGGCGTGAGCAATGGCAGCGTAACCGCGAAGAAACGGCGGAAGGAACTGGCGCCGTCGATCTCGGCGGCCTCATAGAGTGACGTCGGGATCCCCCGCAGCCCGGCCAGGTAGATCAGCATTGCGCCGCCCGCGCCCCAGAACGCCATGATGATCAAAGACGGCAGCGCCCACTCCGTGCTGAAGATCCAGCGCGGCGGGTCGATGCCATAGGGACGCAGAAGCGGACCCAGAATTGAATTCAACAGACCGATATCCGGCTGGTAAAGCCACTTCCACAGCAACGAAACGGCCACGCCGGACACGACCGACGGCAGATAATATACGGTGCGCCAGAAACTCTGGAGCCGGATGCCCTGATTCAGCATCACCGCGATCAGCAGCGCCAGCGCAGTATTGATAGGCACAACCGTGAAGCTGAAGATCGCAGTATTAATCAATGCTTTACGCACGAGACTGTCGCGCAGCACGTTCTGATACCACTTGAAACCGACGAATGTCGTCTCAGTCAGAAAGTCGGTGCGGTACATTCCAATAATCAGCGAAGCCAGCATCGGCCCAACCGTAAAGACGATGAACCCGATGATCCACGGCGACGCGAGCAGATATCCATACCACGCTTCGCGCGTGGACGGCTTCATTGGCTTCCCGTCCCGCCTGAACCAAGAGGCAAGACCCTTCTGTGTCTGGGTTTCGCTGATGCTGGCCATCTGAATCCCCGGTTAGCATGCAGGTTGCCGGCGGCCTGAAACAGTCCTCGCCGCCGGCTCAATCTCTGTCGTTCGCGGCAGTTCGTTCCCGGACCGAAAGGCGCGGGAGGAGACCTCCCGCGCCCTTCAGGTCGACGAACTAGCTGAGCTTATCCAGCTCTGCGCCCAGATCTTCGATGTTTATCTCGCCGCGATTGAAGCGGGTTGCAACGTCGGCGTGATCTACGATCAGTTCAACCGGCTGCTCGCCGAGCAACATCACCAGGTCGAAGGCAGGCTTCAGAATCTGATTCTTCGTAATCAGGTCCTCGGCGAACATCTCTTCCGGCCCGCCAATGTCCTGGCCTACTGAATTGGTAAACACGTCGAGGTTGATATCTTCGAACTTTTCATTGGCGGCTCGCATAATCTCCGCATACTCGGGCAGCAGGCTCTTGCGCGAAGGCTGCTTCTGCGCCCAGGTGATGTACAGGCGGCCGTAGAGAGGGCTGGTCAGCCACTTCATCAGCTCCCACGACTCGTCCGGATAGGCTGTTCCCTTCCAGACCATCGTGCCGTCGACTGACTGATGGGTCGTGTGTCCTGCCGGGCCGTCCGGCATCGGAGCGACGTCCCAGCGGAAGGTTGCGCCGTCTGCCTGCACGCCCAGATTCCAGGGGCCGATCTCCATCAGGGCGATGCGCTGGCCCAGGAAGAGCTCGACTACGCCCATGCCGATGTCGGCGCCGTAAGCGAAGAGCGGTTCATCGTGGACGATGCTGCGCATCCATGTCAGGGCGTCATAGGCTTCGGGTGAATCCAGACCGCAATGGGTATTGTCTTCCTGGTCCACCATGTTGGCGCCGAAGCCCCGAATCCAGTACTGGGAGAGCCAGTTGGCGTTCAGGCCGTAGTTTGAGGTACCCCAGATCTGCGGCTGCTCGTCTGCATCGGCAAACTGGCGCATGAGGTTGGTGTAGTCCTCCCAATTCCAGGCGCCCCACTCCTGGGGCGGGTAGTCGACACCCCTGGCGTCGAACATGTCCTTGTTGAAGTAGATCACCTGCGTGCCGGTGAAGCGGGGCATCAGGTGAATGTCTCCATCCAACGTCCAGGGATCGAATTGGGCCTCATAGTAGTCGTCCAGGTTTACCTCTTCGGCATCACGGTCGATATAGGGCTGCAAACTGAGCGTCTCGCCCTTCTGCATGAAAAAGGTGGAACTGGAGCAGCACCACTCTGTCAGGTCCGGCGCATTGCCGGCGACCATCGCGCTCAGAGCGCCTTCACGGCGGTTGGCGCCCCCGGGATCCGGCAGGAATTCAACCTCGATGTTGGGGTTGGCTTCCTGGAATTGCGGATAGAACTCCTTCCAGAGCTGCGCAATGCCTGCCGCCCGCTCCGGTTCTCGCGACTGGTAACGGAGCGAGATCATTTCGGCCATCATCTCGCCGTCGCCCGAACTGTCGGCCGCCGGCGCGGCCGGCGCCGCACAGGCCGCCAGAAATGCAGTCGCGCCTGCGGCAGAACTCATCCGCAGGAACTGGCGTCGGTTTACACTTTTCTTCTCTTGCATGGTATGCACTCTCCTTATGCGTTTTGAATGATAAGGTGTCAACGGCTAATGACAATTCCAACCGGGGCGGCTGCATGCCGGCGCTGTAAAACGCCCGCGGGCCGCAGGGTATCTGACTAGGACCGGTCGAGCACGGGTAAGGCGCTCGGATAGGAAAAAGGCATCTTTGCAGAAGGGTCCCGCCCAACATGCTTGACGGCAGCGGGTGCAGTTGCGAGGGGGAATTCACGAGGTCTGCTATCTTGACCCTGATTCGGCAAGAGTATAGCAGCAAACCCGGTAATATCCCAATTCTCGTGACAGGTTGGTTTCGGCCCGACAGCCCCGGAAATTCGTGCAAGGCGGGAGAAGCGACCAAATCCTACTTCCAGGAAAGCACAAACCGTTCCAGCGCAACCGCGGCGCCATCCTCATCCAGCGTCGGCGCGATCCAATCTGCCTCCGCCCGTACGACCGCGGGCGCCTGGCCCATACACACGGCCAGACCGGCTTCCCGCAACATTGGGATGTCATTTTCGTTGTCGCCGATGGCCAGGACGCGTTTGGGGTCGATTCCAAGCCGCTCCGTCAACCTCAAAAGAGCGTGACCCTTGTTCGCCGTCGGAGCCGTTCCCTCCACAAGGTACTGGTGCGAACGGCTCACAAGGATACCTCCGCCAAACCGCCTCTGCAGGGCGCCGGTCTGATCCGGTTCCAGCGCGGGGTCGTTCACCGTTATGAATTTCAGGGGACGGACGCCCGGCACAGACAAGACGTCTAAGAGCCTGTCGTGCATCTCTCTGGGGCTGCCGAACCAGTGATCATATGTAGAGCTGTCCCAACCCTCCCAGCCGCCGCTGCCGTTCCCTCCGCCAGGCCCCCTCTGTACCAGCCGCGTACGCCCCGCGGAACTGTTCAGATAGAAGACCGTCGTGCGCTCCTCACCGTCAGCCCAGGCCGCCACGTTGCAGGCGTCATCCTCCCCAATCAGCGACTCGTACAGTACCTCTCCGCTGCCCGGATCGCCGATCACCGCGCCCTGCGCCGTGATCACCGGAAGCGTTATGCCCAACTCCGGCGCCACGGCACGTACAAAGTCAAAGATTCGCCCTGTGGCAATGGTGACCGGCGTCCCCGCCTCCTGCACAGCTTCAATCGCACGCCGCACCCTCACAGTAATGCCGCCCGCGAACTGTCTGCCATAGATCGTGCCGTCCATATCGAGGACGACCAAATCGATTCCGTTTTTCATCTTTCTTTTTTCAACCTCGGATGGAGGTCCGGCAGGAGCTGTCAGTTCAGTCTTGCCGGTCGGGGACTCTCAGGAGGAGTTTCCAGTATGCGGAGGACAGGGACGGCCTCCAGGACAACCCGGCTTCATCCGTCCGGGAAAGGCGGCTCACGGCTCTCAATACTCCAGCGTTATCATCCTCACCTGCCCGCTGTAATCCCGGCGAAGCCCGACGTAGGAAGGCTTGGGGCGGAGCTCTTGCGCCATCCTTTGCACCATTTCCCCTTGCCTGGGGGAGATCTCCAACAGCACGGCGCCGCGTGCCTGCACCCTGTTGGGTAACTGCTGCAAAAGCCGCTCGATCAGGTCCAGCCCCTCGGCCCCGGCCTTCAATGCCACACGCGGCTCGTAGTCTCGCACGTCCGACTGCAGGCCGGAATACTCCTCGTCGGCGATGTAAGGAAGATTCGCAACGATTACATCTGCCGGTTCAGGAAGCGGGCTCAAGAGATCGCCTTCCAGAAACTTGGGTCCACCATCCGGTGTGAGCCGCCTCTTGTTTTCTTCCGCCACGTCAAGCGCATCGCGACTGATGTCGATACCGTAGACCTTCGCCTCCGGCGCGTGCATCGCGACGGTGATTGCAATCGCCCCGCTGCCCGTGCCGACGTCGGCAACAACCACCTGCCTGCCCGCCCTGTCGCTGACCTGCGCCAGCACAAGATCGACCAACAGCTCCGTTTCCGGCCGCGGAATCAGAACGCGCCGGTCCACGCCAAATTCCAGTCCGTAAAACGCCTGGCGACCCAACAGATAGGCCACAGGTTCCCGCCGCCGGCGCCGGGTTATGAGATCTGCGTAACGGCGACAGTCCCCTTCGCTGAGTTCATGCTCGTGGTGGGCGAACAGCCAGCTGCGATTCTGTTTCAGTACATGGGCCAGCAGCACCTGCGAGTCCAGTCGCGCCGTCTCGCCGCTCGTTTCACCCAATCGCTGCGCAGCCGAAATCAAGGCGCGCCCAACAGTGGTTCCCGTGGTCAGACTCCAGTTGAAAGGGTCCTCGTGCGGACTGTCCTCAAGAGTTGGGCCGTTCCCTGCTCCGCCTTGCCGATCTTCCTGCCCACCGTCACGGTCGCGCCGACGCAAGACGGCGTCATTCCGGCCGTCCGCACGGTCTGGGGCCAGGTAGAGAGCCCATCGGTCCCTTTGCGGGGGATTCACTCTGGGTTCATACATGCGTTACTCTTCTTCGCCCATGGCTTGCAACTGTTGCGCCTGTTCAAATGCCGCCAAATCCTCGATAAACTCGTCTAGTTCGCCGTTCAACACCTGTTCCAGCTGAAAGAGCGTCTTGTTGATCCTGTGATCGGTAACACGGCCTTGTGGAAAGTTGTATGTCCGAATCTTTTCGCTGCGGTCGCCCGAGCCGACCTGGCTGCGTCTGGCCGCGCCCATATCTTCCAACTGTTTTTGCATCTCGACATCGTAGAGCTTGGTCTTCAGGATACGAACCGCTTTCAGCCTGTTCTGAAGCTGGCTCTTTTCGTCCTGGCAGCTGATCACAATGCCTGTCGGAAGATGGGTAAGCCGCACGGCTGAATCGGTCGTATTGACACTCTGCCCGCCGGGGCCGCTGCTGCGAAACACGTCAACCTTCATCTCATTGGGCGCGATCTCAATCTCCACGTCTTCGGCCTCGGGCAGTACAGCGACAGTGGCCGTACTGGTATGGATCCTCCCCTGGCTTTCGGTGGTCGGCACACGTTGCACCCGGTGAACGCCCGATTCGTACTTCATCCGGCTGTAAGCGCCCTTGCCCCGAACTTCAAGTATCGCCTCCTTGATCCCGCCCACGCCGGTCTCGCTAACGCTCATCAGCTCGGACTTGAATTTGTGATCGTCGGCCCAGCGAGTGTACATGCGTAAGAGGTCCGCCGCGAAAATCCCGGCCTCATCCCCTCCGGCGCCGGCCCGAATCTCGACGATGACATTCTTTTCATCATTCCTGTCTTTCGGCAGGAGCATACGTCGCAGTTGGTCCTCAAGCCCCGCTACCTGGTCCTCAAGCTCAGCAATCTCCAGTTCGGCCAGCTCAACGATCTCCGGATCGTCACTTTCGGCCAGTAGCTCCCTGCTATCCGATAACTGTCCTTGCAGTTCCTGGTAACGTCGAAATGCGGCGACCAGTTCCTCCAGACCGCTCCTTTCCTGCGCCAGCTCCAGCACGCGCGCGTAGTCTGCCACCACATCGGGATCGGCCATCAGGCGATCCAGCTCCTCGTAGCGCTCCTCAACTCTCGACAGCTGTTCAGTCAGGATCATAGTTCTGCGTTCGGTCTGATTCCAGCGTCCGACCGGCCAGGTTCAGTCGGTGAAAATCGGCAGGTTTCCCAGGGCCGTTATCTGCTCCCAGGGACCGGGATCCCCCTCGGTAAAGACTGCCATCTCACCCGCAACCCGGCCTCCACCATTCTTTACCAGTGAGCGCAGCCCGTTCAGGGTACTTCCTGTACTGATGACGTCGTCCACCAGGAGCGCCTGCTTCCCTTTGATCAGCGCCAAGTCTTTGCCGTCAACGTAGAGAGTCTGCGGCTCCCCCGTCGTAATGCTCACCACTTCCGTCTCAAGGCAGTCGACCATGTAGGGCTTGCGCGACTTTCGCACGACCACAAGTGGGAGTCCGGTCGCCGCCGACAGTGCGTGTCCGAGGGGAACGGCCTTTACTTCCGGCGCCAGAATCACTTCCGCCGTCGCCGGCGCCTGCCGAGACAGCATCCGGGCAGCGGTCTCGACAACTTCTGTATCGCCCAGCATGTTAAAGATGGCAATCTTTACGCCGGGCGCGACTTCAAAGATGGGCAGTTCGCGTTCGCATTCTCCGACCGTAACTCGATAAGTTCGTCCATCGTAACTCATAGAACCGGCTCCTGCGGGCGGAAGTTCCTGCGTCTGAAACTGCGGCGTAAGATCCGGCCCTTGCACCGCCGTACTGGACAGTCCTGTCAGAAACAAATAAGACGGTACATCCTAACACTGATCTCAGCATGTTCCAAGAATTCAGTCGGTAAGGACGCATCCCGGATTTTGGGGAGGGCACGGTCAAGCGGGGAAAGAGATTAGGCAGGAAGCGGGCCGACCCAACGCCCAGTCCGTCCGGTTTCCTCCGGGCAGGCGTTTGAGGCAGGTCCCCGATCTGGAAGCGCTCTATTGCTGGCTTGCCCTTGTTCGAACGTGCGGGGCAGACAACGCGACGGTGAGAATGCAAACTACGAAGACAATCACCAGGACGCCCGCGCCGATCGGATGCAGGGCCGCTATCTCTCCTTCAATGTAGGCGATCAGCAGACTGATAGAGATCGCGCTGTTGCAGGCAATGGCGGACAGCAACCAGGCCGGATGCAGGTCCGTTTCCATCGAAGCCGATAACAGTCCAATCCCCAATCCAATCAGGGCGCCTCCCCCAACGCGAGCAGTCCACGCGGACCCGAGCGTGATCCCGGCCTCCGCGAAGAGGTCGCGTGGATATGCCAGCAGCAACAGTCCCAATCCCAGGCCGATCAGGATAGCGTCAACCCGCAGACACAGCCGCGCTGCACGGTAGTGGTCAGTAAACGTGTATGCCATCTCCGTCTGCCTCCGGCTGACCTGCCGCCATGGTTTTCGTCCTCCGAGAAGCTGCTGTGATACACTAGCGCGGCCGCGCCGCAAAGGCGCTCTCAGCCGTGAACTGGAGGGAGTCAGCCTCTTCCGAAGGGCGGGCCAACGACCACGGCAGGCGGCGGATTCAAGGTCAAAAGAGGAGCCGATCAGTGAGCCAGAGGATATGGATCGTCAGGCACGGCAATCGGGAGGATTTTCAGAATCCCGGCTGGTCCAGGACCGCGCAGCGCCCCTTCGATCCTGCCCTGAGCGCGGACGGTGAGACACAGGCCAGGGAAGTCGGCCTCAGCCTGCAGAGCGAGCAGGTCCACCGCGTCTTCGCATCACCTTTTTTGCGTACAATCCAGACCGCATCTCATATCGCCGATGCACTCAACCTGCCGGTCTGCCTGGAACCGGGTCTCGGCGAAATCCTGCCCAACGTTGAAAGCACGCCGGCGCTCCTCCCGGAAGTCGAACGCAAGCAGCGTTTTCCCCGCATCGACGAAGATTACACAGCGCTCAAAGAGCTTTCCTACCCGGAGTCTTCGGAAGAGGGCCACGAACGGGCCGCGGCCGCAGCCCAGGCGCTGACCGACCGTTTTCCCGAAAAGAACCTGCTCATGGTTACCCACGGCGCCCCGGTCGTCGGCATCGTCCGCGGTTTGACCGGCCTCAAAGACCGCATTTCAGTGCCGTTGTGCTGTATATTCACCTTGCAGCGCAATGACGCCGGCTGGGAAGTTGTGCAGCTCTCCGAGACCTCCCACCTGAGCAACCAGGCGTCCAGCAAGCGCTACGCCCACTCCGGCTAGGACCGCAGCTCCAGAGGGACCAGCCGTCCATCCGCGCGGGCCGCATAGATCTCCGCTGCGTGGTCTGCCGTATGTGCCGACGTCGAAACCAGCAGGTTTACGACGTTGCCCTTCTCGCCCTTATCGTACTCCACCTCCGTTCGCATCTCTTCGTCGCTCAGCCGCCGGCAGCGGCTGACGATTCGCCGGTGGCAGGTAGCCAGCCCGTCCAACACTTCAATCATCGACAATCCGGCGCGTGCCCCATGCAGCCGGGCGTTGACCGTATCAACATCGCCGCTGGCCCAATGCGACAGATCGTCGGCCCTTCCGCTTTCCATTTCCGAGGAGCCGCTCTCGGGCAAAGAGATGTCGGGCCAGCGCTTGACAAGCTCCAGGACATACTCGTCCCATGCAAGAATGTGGGCGAGGAGGTCGCGCACGGCCCAGTTGCCGCTGACGGGTACGGTATTGCAACTCTCTTCCGTGAGGCCGGTGATAGCGTCCAACAGGCTATTGAAATGGCGCCGGTAAAAGCCGAGCAGGCGTTCGCGGCCCCAGCGGTCAATCGAGAAGCAGTAGCGATGCACGTCGACGGCATGCTCGGCCACATGTTTGGGCATATGTTCCAGCAGCAGCTTCACGATCCGGCTGCGTTCGCCGCGGTAAACGTACTCGGCTTCGATCTGCTCATCGGCGAGCGACAGCGCAAAGGTGATCAGCTCCTGCCGCGCCGCGTCGGCCTCCTCCAATACCGTTTCCCAGCTTCGGTTTTCACTCGCGGCCCTCTCGTCATTTGTCTCCACCGACACAGGGACCGGCAACATCCCCTGGGAATCGAGCGCCGCCTGCATGCGCCGCAGCTGGTAGTTGTCCCAATAGGCGACGTGGGCTGCGGCCGCGATCGGCGTCCATCCGTTTTCCAGGCAGGGCAGCGTCTGCTCGTCAGGTTCGAGCAGGAACAGGGGCCATCGAAAATTGAGATAGCTTCTGCGCAGTCTTTCAGCGTACTCGGCCCCCAACGCGCGGGCCGGAGCGGGATGATCTTGCGTCATGGTAGACTTTCCTTACGTTCTTAATGAGCGCAGACGGTTGAAGGCCGCGGCCAGCTCGTGGCGTCGAAACAGGGCGAACTCCCCTGTGCGGCGGCCGTCCAGCACGTCCAACCCTTCTTCTTCAATATCGGCCATCACACGGTCCAGTATTTCGGACAGGGACCGCCGCCCGTCGATGAGGCGGCGCCGGGCGTAGTCGAGCGCCGCGCCGATGGCACGCGTCTGGGTTCTATGCACAATCTGTTCCACTGCCGTCAGATCAAGCGTTTCCGTGCCAAACTGGACCGTCTGAATGTCTCTGGTCCTGATACTTGATTCTCTCCGGCCTTTCCTTGGATCGACGCTTCCGGTCCGGGGCCGGCGCTGGAGATTGACATCGAACGGACCGTCTTCCTCAGAAACGCGGCCGGTAGGGTGAGCCGCCGCGACGGCACTTGCACGCGACGTTACATCGTGCGGGCGAAACGTCTCCATCGCGATAACCGTGTCGGCTACATCCAGATAATCACCGCTTCCACCAACGACCAGCACCGTGCTGACGCCATACTGCTCGTACATCGCTCGCACGCGGTCGATGTATGGCGTAATCGGCTCCTTTTCCTTGGGCACCAGAATCTGCATCCTTGCATCCCGGATGAGGAAATTCGTGGCCGCCGTGTCTTCATCAATGAGGAGTCCGCTGGCCCCCGACTCCATCGCCTCAACGATCGCCGCTGCCTGGCTTGTAGAGCCGCTGGCGTTGGCGCTGGAAAAACGGCGTGTAGACATTCCCGGCGGCAAGTCCCCAATGAATCCCGAAATGTCGACGCCGCTGACGGCGCGCCCGTCTTCCGCTCGTATCTTGACCAGGTCCGCCGCACTGATTACGAGCTCGCGCCCGTCGCCGGGCAGGTGATTGTAGACGCCGCGTTCGATTGCCCGCAACAGCGTCGACTTTCCGTGATAGCCGCCCCCCACAATGAGTGTCACGCCCGCCGGAACGCCCATGCCGGTCACGGTTCCCGTATTGGGCAGGGAAAACGAAACTCTCAAGCTTTCCGGTGAGCTGAAAGGGATGACCGACTCGCCCCGCATTGGGCGATCGTCGACTCCGCTGGACCGGGGGAGAATCGAGCCGTCCGCGACAAAGGCGATCAGACCGCGCTCCGCCAACATGGCCCGCAACGCGTCGGCGTCCTCGTTTACGGCCGCGTGGCGCCACAGCTCTTCCGCCGTATGGCTGCGCGCAAAGAGGCTGTCGGCGACCACTCGCGGCAGGTCTTCCAGGAGCATCCGACAAGCCTGCCGGCCCAGCACACGTCTCCCCTGCGCCGGCAATCCCAACGAAAAACGGGCCTCGACGGCTCCGTCGCCGCAAATCTGTACGGCAGTGTTCGCCAGCGCCTGCTGGCCCGGCGCCTCGATCCGGATTTCCCCGCTTTTGCCGCTACCGCGGCGAGCCGACCGCTCACGTGTCCGCTCCGCAAAGGCCCTGGCAAGAAAGCAGCTCACGCCTACGGACCGGCTGTCATTCGCATAAAGCCGCCCGGAAAGCTGGGCGACCTCGGGCGGAATCAACGCCCGCAGACGGCTTGGCGCCGCGAATGGGTCAGGCTGCACCCAATCGATCGCGAGAGTGAATTCGGTGAAACGGTAGACGCCGGCGATATCCCGATACGACTTGTATCCCCGGCCGTCTATGCGGTCAAGAATCCGGCGCAACGATTCTGCGGTGGCTGTAACGGGCATTGTTCCCAAAGTGCTTGAAAGATCGTTCCCATACGAGTCTGCGATGGACCGCGCCAACCCCTTGCAGGAACGCGCGCCGGCCGGCGCGCCCGCGGTTCAGCCCAGGGCTGCACGCGCAACACGGCATCCGTGTGAGATTTTACATCGCTTCAATTCACTTGTACACTGTGGGCACATCGCGTCAGGCCACACAACCTGACCGGACAGTTCGAAATCTGTCCTTTCTTCTGAACGAGGAGCCGTATGGAGTACCGAAATTTCGGGCGAACTGGAATGAAGGTCAGCCCCCTTTGCCTGGGCTGTTGGAACTTCGGCGAGCGCACACCTCCCGAAGACTCGTACGCAATCGTCGACCGGGCGCTGGACGCCGGCCTCAACTTCCTGGATACCGCCAACGTCTACAGCCGCGGCCGCAGCGAGGAGATCACGGGCGAGGCGTTGAAGCGCAACGGCAGCCGCAGCCGCACTGTTTTGGCCACGAAATTCCACGGCAGAATGGACGACGACGATCCAAACGCCGCCGGAAGCAGTCGCCGCCACATAGTTGAACAGTGTGAAGCCAGCCTCCGACGGCTGCAGACCGATTACATCGACATCTATCAAATTCACCGGCCCCGCCCCGATACCGCAATCGACGAGACCTTGCGCGCCCTGGACGACCTGGTGCGCGCCGGCAAGGTCCGCTATCTTGGCAGTAGCACTTTCGCGGCCTGGCAGGTCGTGGAATCTCTGTGGGTCGCAAAGGAGCTGGGCCTGAACCGCTTCGTCTCCGAGCAGCCGCCCTATCACATCCTGGACCGCCGCATCGAGCGGGAACTGGTCCCCATGGCCGTTACATACGGCATCGGCCTGATCCCCTGGAGCCCGCTGGCCGGCGGCCTCCTGACCGGCAAGTACAGGCGCGGGGGCGAGGCGCCGGAAGGGACGCGATACGCCAAAGCAGAGGATGTGCCGCCCCGGTTCCGCCGTCTCAACGAGACCGTCTATGACGTGAATGAGGGCCTGCTGCCCCTGGCCGAAGCAAAGGGCTGCACGGTCTCTCAACTGGCGCTGGCCTGGTGTATTCATCAGCCGGGAGTCACCAGTCCCATTCTTGGCCCCCGCACGATGGAACACCTGGTGGACAACCTCGGCGCACTCGACGTTGCCGTCACCGACGAGGACCGCCGCCGCATCGATGAGCTGGTCCCGCCGGGCCGCATGGTCAGCCCGTTCTACGAGGCCGACTTTGGTCCCAGCCTCCACCGTTCCCTGGTCTGATCCGTTTGCATGGCCTGGCGCCGCACGAAAAACGCTCGCAAACTCTTCGGAAGCCGAGATTTACAGCTCTCAGGACGCGAGGTACAGTGACTTTCCAACCGGCTTGTACTGCAGAACTGTTTACTTGACCGTCTCAGATGAACGAAACAGTGTTGGCTGCCCTCCTGTCCGATGTAGCTGGTGGTTCGCTTTCCGTCGATGCCGCCCTGACCCGCCTGCGGTCACTGCCCTTCGAGACACTCGAAGACGTGGCGACGTTGGACCATCACCGCTCCCTGCGCACCGGCTTCCCCGAGGTGATCTACTGCGAGGGCAAGACGGAGGACCAGGTTGCCCTGATCGCAGAGAGGCTGGCGGCCCGCTCGCCTCGTCTACTGGGAACGCGGGCGACGGAGTCACAGTTCAGAGCGGCCGCGCGGCTTGTGTCCGAACTGGCGTGGAACGATCAGGCCCGCTGCATCTGGCTGGACCGGGAACCGGCTGAACAGCTGCGGCAGGGTGTAGTCGTCGTCTGCGCAGGGACGAGCGATCTGCCGGTGCTGGAAGAAGCTTCGCTGACGCTGCGGCTGATGGGGCACGAACCCCGAAGGATCACCGACGTCGGCGTCGCCGGCCTCCACCGTCTGCTTGCCCATGTCCCTGTCCTGCAGGAGGCCAACGTGGTCGTCGTTATCGCCGGCATGGAAGGCGCGCTCGCATCGGTCGTGGCGGGTCTGACCCAGGCGCCGGTGATCGCGGTTCCGACCAGCGTCGGCTACGGCGCCAGCCTTGGCGGCATCGCCGCCCTCCTTGCCATGCTGAATGGTTGCGCTTCGGGAATGGCCGTGGTAAACATCGACAACGGCTACGGCGCCGCTCACATGGCGGCGCTGATAAATGAGAAGATTGAAAACGGTGCAAGCGCGTCGAGGAATGGGAGTACGCCATCCGGGCAAGAGGCGCGATCAGTAACCGGCTTATAGTCAGAGCTTATAGCCTAGAGTTGAGGCGCGACAATGAACGCATCCGAGAATCAAGCGGTTCCATCCACCCTCGCAGCGGAAACAGCCGCCAAACTGGAAGCCATGCGTACAACCCTGCGCTCCTTCGCTTCCGTCATCGTCGCCTACTCCGGGGGTGTCGACAGCGCCGTCGTTATGGCGGTTGCCTACCAGGAGTTGGGAGGCCGCAGCACGACGGCCGCGACAGATCAGGGCGCGCTGGCCTGCATCGGCGTTTCACCAAGCTACCCGCAGCGCGAAATGCGGGACGCGGTCGGCCTCGCTGACCAGATCGGCGTTCCCTATCGCCTCGTCGAAACCGAAGAGTATCTCGACCCCAACTACGCCGCCAATCCCAATAATCGCTGCTACTTCTGCAAGTCCGAACTTCACAACCGCCTGCATGAAATCCTTCAGCGGGAGGATTGGGGCATCGTCTGCGACGGAACAAACGCCAGCGACGTCGGCGATGACCGCCCCGGCGTACTGGCAGCGCGGGAACGCGGCGTACGCTCCCCTCTGCTGGAAGCTGGCATCACCAAGCCTGAAGTTCGCGCTATCGCGAAACATCTCGGGCTGCCGGTATGGGACAAACCGGCCATGGCCTGCCTCTCCTCGCGCGTGCCCCACGGCACACACATCGACCCACAGCTCCTGCGTCAAATAGAGACCGCCGAGGACGTTTTGGTCGCCCTGGGTCTGCGCCAGTTTCGCGTGCGCCATCACGGTGAGATCGCCCGCCTCGAACTGCCGCCCGAAGAGTTCCCGACGATCATCGCCCACCACGATCAGATCGTCTCCGGCATCAAGGCCGCCGGCTACCGCTTCGTCACTCTCGACCTGGCCGGCTTTCGCAGCGGCGGCCTCAATGCTTCAGCGAACAGCGCGGCCTGCGCGAACAGCAATGCCTGCGCGACCAGCACTGCCTCGGCGAACGGCAATGCCGAAATCTCCCTTGTCCCCATGGATGAACTGATTTCCTTCCCCCACTAACGGATCGGCTCCCTTGGCCGCAGTTGCCGCCGACCACTTCACCATGCCCCTCGCCTACCTCGACACGCCGTCCGGAATCTCCGGTGATATCTTTCTCGGCTGCCTTGTGGACGCCGGCTGGCCCCCGGCTTCACTGCGCGCGACGGTCAAAAACCTGAACCTGCCGGACGGCAGCTGGCGCATCAACGCGCAACCGGTGGCGCAGGGAAACATCCGCGCCACGCGCATCCTCGTCGAGGTGGCGGACGAGGCCGCGGAGCGCCGCCTGGCCGAAGTGTCGGAGATCCTCGAGGCAGCCTCATTGCCCGACCGGGTGACAAGCCGCGCCCGCGCCGTCTTCGCACGGCTGGCCGCGGCCGAAGCCAAAATACACGGTACAACGCCCGAAGCAGTCCACTTCCACGAGGTCGGCGCACTCGACGCCATTATCGATATTGTCGGAGTCTGCGCCGGACTGCATGACCTCGGAATCGAAAGGCTGTACGCATCGGCGTTGCCCCTCGGCCCCGGGTGGGGCAGTTCAATGCACGGCCGCATTCCACTTCCTGCCCCGGCAACGCTCGAACTGCTGGCTGCTGTCGGCGCGCCTACCGCCCCTGCCCCGGGCCCGGGCGAGCTTGTTACACCAACCGGAGCTGCGCTGCTGGCCGAGCTCGCACAGTTCTGCCAACCTGAGCTTCAGCTGCGCCGGATCGGTTACGGCGCCGGCCAAAAGGTCTTCGACTGGCCCAATGTCGCCCGCCTCTGGGTCGGTGAGGAGATCGAAAATGCGGCGGTCCGGACAGCCCGCGAACCCACCGAACGGCTGGTCGTAATTGAGACCAATATCGACGACATGAATCCGGAGCTCTTCGAGCCCGTCCAGCAGCGTCTTTTCGATGCCGGCGCCCTCGACGTTTGGACGACGGCGATCGGGATGAAAAAGTCCCGGCCCGCCACGCTGCTCCGCGTTCTCGCCCCTCCAGCCGTCGAATCCGAGTTGGCAGCGCTCCTTCTGCGCGAGACAACCACGCTCGGCGTCCGCGTCCATCAGGTACGCCGCCATGTTGCCGAACGGGACTTGAAGACGGTGGCGACGCCCTTCGGCCCCGTGCGGGTCAAGGTGAAAAGGGTCGAAGGAAAGACCGCCGGCGCCAAACCGGAGTTCGACGACTGTCAAGCGCTGGCCGCGGCCACGGGGACACCGCTGCCGGTCGTTTACGCCGCCGCACTGGCAGCCGCTTCACCCCTCGTCAACTCGACTTCCGATCAGCCCAAGCCGGAGAAGGGAAGCGAAACTGCCTAGAATGGAGAAGTTCGTGCAAAAGGTCGCTCCCATCGTTCTGCGGCGGAGAAGCGAAGGGCTGGAAATCCTGGCTTTCCGCCATCCCCGGGCCGGCATTCAGCTGGTCAAGGGGACCTGGGAAGAAGGTGAAGGCGGCGAGGAAGCCTCGCTGCGCGAACTGGCCGAGGAATCCGGAATCGAGAACGCCACCGTAGAAAGAGAGCTTGGCCAGCTGCCGTTCCGGCGCATAAGACAGCACTGGCACTTCTATCTGTGCAGACCACAGGGTCAGTTGCCCGATCGCTGGACCTTCTTTACGCATGACGGCGGCGGCCACCTGTTCGACTTTTTCTGGCACGAACTTCATCAGCCGCCCGGCTGCGGTTGGCATGCAGATTTTCGACGCGCCCTGGCCCATGTCCGCCGCCGGATGCAAGCAGAAGGACCGCTGTAGAACTCACTTCAGACGAAGAAAAGGAGATGCCTCGATGATTCCACAACGGACATTCGGCCGCACAGGCCACAAGAGCACAGTTACTCTCTTCGGCGCAGCCGCGCTGGGCCGCGTCTCACAGGCCGATGCCGACCGCACCGTCGAACTCCTGCTCGAGTACGGCGTCAATCACATCGACACCGCCGCCAGCTATGGCGACGCAGAAGTCCTCCTCGGTCCCTGGCTCGAGAGACATCGCGACCGCTTCTTCCTCGCGACCAAGACAGGCGAACGCCAATATGAGCCTGCAAAGGCCCAAATCCACCGTTCGTTGGAACGCATGCGCGTGGACCGGATCGACCTCATCCAACTCCACAATCTGGGCCATCCGGACGAATGGGATACGGCCATGGGCGAAAACGGCGCCCTCGAAGCGGCCAGGGAAGCGCGCGACCAGGGCCTGGTAGACTACATCGGCGTGACCGGCCACGGCCTCAAAATCGCTGCCTTCCACCACCGCAGCCTGCGCGCCTTCGACTTCGATTCGATCCTGCTCCCCTGGAACATCCAGATGAAACAGAATGACCAGTATGCCTCCGACTTTGACCGCGCCGTGGGCCTGGCCCGCGAACGCGGCCTTGCCGTGCAGGTGATAAAGTCCCTTCTGCGCGGCCCCTGGGGGACCACGCCCAAAAACCGCACCACCTGGTACCAGCCCCTGGAAGAGCAGCTCGACATCGACCGCGCCGTCCACTGGATCCTCGCGCAAGGCGACCTCTTTCTGAATACGCCCGGGGATATCGACCTGCTGCCCAAAGTCCTTGATGCCGCCAGCCGCTTCGACGGCGCCGGGCCAAGCGACGAAGAGATGACGGCCATGGTGGAGAAACAGACCATGACCCCCCTGTTCGCCTGACCTTGCAGGTTACGGCTTGCGCCCACTGACGACATCCGCGGCCCGATGCGCTCGATCTACCGGCTTCTGTACCGGCTTCTCTACAATGAGATGGCCTGGGCCTATGACACCGTCAGCTGGGCCGTAAGCCTTGGCCGCTGGGACAGCTGGCGCAGGGCCGCCCTGCCATTTGTCCGCGGAAACAGCATTCTTGAAGTCGGTTTCGGTACGGGCCAACTGCTGCCAGTACTACAAAACGAAGCTTGCCGCGTGGTCGGAATCGAACCGTCCGCCGCGATGCAGCGAATGACCTCCGCAAGACTCCGCCGGCAGGCAAAGTCCGTCCCCCGAGTTCAAGGGACCGCGCAGCGGCTACCCTTTGCCGACGCCAGCTTCGATACCATCGTCAGCGCCTTCCCGGCGCCGTATATCCTCGACCCGCGTACCCACCAGGAGTTCGCCCGCTGTCTGCGTCCCGCAGGCCGAGCCGTTGTCGTCGAACTGGTCCTGGCCGAGTCCGGCCTGTTGCTGAAACTGTTTTACCACCTGGTTTTTCCCTCTGCGCCGGACACCCGTCAGAGGCTCGACGAGGCGGCCCGCAGCGCCGGCCTGAGCAGGGAGACGCATGTTGTCGGGGACGGGAGCGTTCGGCCCCTGATCATCGTTGCCGAAAAGAGAGGCTCCGGATGACCCGGCCCGATGTCTACGCCCGCTTTGCGAACGGGCTGGCCCCACTTTGGCGCAAGTCAACCAGCGGATCCGCATTCCTGCGAACGGGCGCCTCCGGTCTTCTCCTGGGGAACGAGGGCGCATCGAAACAGGCCTACACAAACGCGCAGATCGACGACTGCCGCGGCCGCCCCCGCTGGCGCTTTCCCTGGCGTCCACCTCTGCGCCTCTCACTCCGGGCGCGCTTTTCCCACGCAAGCGGAAGCCTGAACGGAACCGCCGGATTCGGTTTCTGGAACGACCCCTTTCGCATGACCGGCCTTTGCATGACCGGCCTGCGCCGCGTCGCCTTGCCCCAGGCCCTCTGGTTCTTCTATACCGGCCCCGACGGCGCCATGCCGTTGGCCCTGGATCAACCGGCCTGGGGATGGAAGGCTTCCGTTATCGACACGCGTACCAGCCGTTTTCTGCTGCAGGCGCCCCTGCTTTCCCTGGCCGCGCCCCTGACGCGCATTCCCCGCCTCTGCCGCAGCCTGTGGCCCTGTGTGCAGAGGGCGGCCGGCATCGCGGAACGAACTCTCCCCGCGGCCATGACGGACTGGCACGTATACACGATCGACTGGCAGCTTGAAAGGGTTCGCTTCTATCTGGACGGCGTCCCGCTCTTGGAAACATCGCAAGCGCCGTCCGGCCCCCTGGGGCTTGTAATCTGGCTGGACAACCAGTTCCTGCAGTTTGCGCCTTGGGGCCGTTTCCGCTGGGGGTTGGTGGAGAAAAGGGAGGTCCAATGGCTGGAACTGGACTGGCTGGCGGTCGAAACCGGGGAGGCTGCAACTCGCGCAGCGTAAGTTAGCGGGCAAAAAGCCTGGAGCACTCTCGAAACGCCCGGACCCCCGGCTAACCAAATCGCACTTTCGATGAGTCCGCAGTTCCAGCAACCGACACGCGGTGGGCCTCCACCGTCTTCGGGTTGAGCCGGTGGCCCGTTCCCGGCGCCTGCGACAACAGCAGGTAGCCCTCTTCAATTCGTTCCGGCGGGCTGAGCAGGTCCGAACGCCAGTCAACCTCGCCCCAGGCAAATTCCAGAATGTAGAAGTTGGGCCAGGTGGCGGCTGCCTGCGCGGTCGCCGCGGTCGAGAGCGGCCCCGCCGGGTTATGCGGCGCAACCAGCACCTGTCCCATGCGCGCCGCGGCGGCGATCTCGTTGAGCTCCAGAATTCCGCCGCAATGCTTCACGTCCGGCATGATCACATCGACGCAGCGCTCCGCCGTAAAGGGTCGAAAGCCTTCGACGCCAAAAACGCTCTCCGCCGACGCGACCGGCTGCGGCACGCGGCCTGCCACTGCCGCCAAACCCTCCGGGTCGGTATGCGCCACCGGCTCCTCATACCAGAACAGGTTCAGCTCCGCCAGCTCCTGCCCAACGACAACCGCCTCGGAGACCTCCATCCTGCCGTGGCAGTCAACCGCCAGTTCAACGTCGTCGCCGATCGCCCTGCGCACCGCGCGTACCCGCTCGACGCCGGGGCGCCAGTCCGCCCGTGGCCCGGTGCGGTAGCGGTAGGGGTGGCGCAGCTCGTCAAAGGGCGCCATCTTGACCGCCGTGAAGCCTTCGTCCGCCGCCTGCCGCGCCGCCCGCGCGAATCCCTCCGGCGAACGGTCCCTCACATGGCGGTTGATATTGGCGTACAGCCGCAGACGGTCCCGGACCGCCCGGCCAAAAAGAACGTGCAGCGGTACATCCAGCGACTGCGCCAGGAGATCCCACAACGCCTGTTCCAGCCCGCTCAACGCCGTATTGTACGTGCGTCCTCCGTCCTTGCGCCGCAACAACTGGCGGATGCGCGCGATCTGGCGCGGGTCTTCACCCGCAAGAATCCGGCTGAACTGCTCTACGACCGCGGCGCACAGGGCGTCGTTGCCGTTGTGGCTCGCCTCGCCTACACCGGTGATCCCGGCGTCCGTCTCCACGACGATATGCAGCCAGTCGCCCCTGTGGTTGACGTGTACGATGAGCGTGGAAATGGCTACAATCTTCACGGTTTGCGTTTCCTTCCGATCTCTTTGCGGGAGCCGCTAGCCGGCAAAGGTCTAATGCGCCGTCCATCCACCGTCAACTGTCATCCCGGCCCCGGTCACGTAGCTGGAAGCGTCGCTGGCAAGAAAGACCGCCAGCCCGCCGATTTCATCCAGGTCGCCCCACCGTCCCAGCGGGATCCTGGCGATAAACTCCCGATATTTCTCAGGGTCCTGCTCCAGGGCTACATTCATCTCCGTGGAAAAAGGTCCCGGCAACATCGCATTGACGGTAATGCCATAGGGCGCCCACTCAAGCGCCAGCACCTTGGTCATCTGCCAGACCGCGCCCTTGCTGGAGGCGTACGGGGTGCGTTCCGGCAGAGCGATGACCGACAGGGTGGAACCAACGTTGATCACGCGGCCGTATCTCTGCGCCTTCAGGTGTCGGGCCGCCGCCCGGCACACATTCCAAACACCCTTCAGGTTGGTATCGATCACCCGCTGGAACTCTTCCGGCGCCAACTCGTCGATCGGCCCCCGGATGTTGATCCCGGCGTTGTTTACCAAGATGTGCAGACCGCCAAAGTCCTCAATTACCTTCTCCACCACCTCCGCCGTCTGCTCGTGGTCGCTGACTTCGCAGGCGTAGCCGCGCGCTTCAGCGCCGGTCGTCGGCGACCGCTGGATCTCCCTCGCGGCCCCCTCCGCCCGCTCCTGATCCCGACTCGTGAGCGCGACCGCCGCGCCCGCCTCCGCCAGCGCCAGCGCCATCTGGTACCCCAGCCCGCGGTTGCCCCCGGTGACAAGAGCGACCCGGTCCGTGAGCTTGAACTTGTCGAGAACTGACATCCTTCCCCTCCGCTTATATGGTTGCCGGACAGCCCTGCCCGCAGCTTTTCGCCATCCGCCGGAAAGAAGCTATCATACCCTGAAATCCTGCCGGCGCGCAGCCCAATCTCCCTGACTGTCGCCTTCCAACAGCCACTATACTCCAACTGCAGGTGATTCACCATGCCCAAGTCCGTCCTGTCACCCTCAGAACAATCCGCGCTGCAAGAGTTCATTCGCGTCCTGGCCGCCGAAAGCGGATCCATCATCCGCCGCTACTTTCGCACAGGCTACACTGTCGACAGCAAGACCGACGAAACGCCTGTGACCATCGCCGACCGTCAGGCCGAAGAGCGCATGCGCGAGTTAATCCAACAGCGCTACCCCTCCCACGGCATCCTGGGAGAGGAGTACGGCCATCATCAGCCGGACGCCCCCTTCCAGTGGGTGCTCGACCCGATCGACGGCACCAAGAACTTTATCAGCCACGGCTACCTCTTCGGCACTCTCATCGCCCTCATGCATGAGCGGAAGGCCCTTCTCGGCGCAATCCACCAGCCCATCCTCGAGGATCTTCTGATGGGCGACGGCCGGACTGCCTGGCTGAACGGAAAGACGGTACGCGTGCGGGACTGCGCCCGTATCGAAGAAGCGGTCTTCCTGACGACCGACCACTACAACGTCGCCAACTTTCACAATGGCCCCGCCTTTGAAAAGGTAGCCCGCCGCGCGGCACAGTACCGCACCTGGGGCGACTGTCACGGCTACTATCTTGTCGCAGTAGGCGGCGCCGACGTAATGACCGACCCGGTGATGAACTTCTGGGACCGCGCCGCGCTGGTCCCGATCATCGAAGGCGCCGGCGGACGCATTACCGACTGGCAGGGCGGCGATCCCCTCTATGGAAACGGCGTCATCGCCACGGGCGGCGCTATCCACGACGAGCTGGTGCAACGCCTCAATCCGTAGTCGCGAAGATTGAAGCGTCTGTCCGGGCAGCCGGCTCCAAATCTGCCGCCTTTCACTGCGACTGCCGATTCGCTGACTGCCGACTCGCTGCCGGTTTCCCAGGCCATGACACATGACACCGTCTATGGTAATATGGCGCAAAGCAACGGAGAGTAGCGCCATCGACGCCCGATCAACGCCGCCTCCCGGCTGAAACGACCATCTGCAAAGCGAGATAAACCATGAACGAAAAAACTGTCCTGCCCGCCTCTGACGCAACCGTCCAGGAGTTTGACTGGGGGGAGTTGGTCTGGTATGCCAACGGCAAAATGGGCAACAGCGCCACCATGACATTTGGGCGCGCCGTGCTCAAACCCGGACACGACAACTTCCGTCACTCACACCCCAACTGTGAAGAGATCCTGCATGTCCTGAGCGGACACATCGTTCACTCCCTGGAGGACGAGCTCTTCCCCATGGGACCCGGCGACACGATCGTGATTCCGGCCAACGTCGTTCACAACGCCAGCAATGACGGCGACGACGTTGCCATCATGACGATCATGTTTTCCACGCCGGACCGGCAGACAATTGTAGCCGACGAATGACAGCCGACGAATGACAGCCGTCCCGAACCGTTGAAGGAGGTACAAGATGCCTGCCGCCGCGACGAAACCGGAGGCCCGCAAACCGGTCAAAATCAACTGGTATCGAGTTCCAATTGCACGCGCTGAACTGAACGCTCTCAATCAACGCGACGACTGGCAAGGTGCGCTCCAGGTCGCCGGGCACCTGGGCCTGGTGGTTGTCACAGGTCTCGCCGCCTGGTATGCGGCCGCCAATCTGCCCCTGCCCTTGCTCCTTCTCATCCTCCTGCTGCATGGAACTTTCTACGTCTTTCTCTACAACGGCACGCATGAACTCTGTCACTATACGGTCTTCAAGACGAAATCGCTGAACATCGTCTGTCTCTACCTTCTGAGCTTCCTCGTCTGGCGCAACCACCTGATGTTTTCCACGAGCCACGTCGAACACCACAAGTACACGCTGCACCCGCCCGACGATCTCGAGGTGGAGCTGCCGATGGAGCTGACCGTGGCCGGATTTCTCAAGAACGCGGTGGTGAACCCCTGGGCGCTCTACGACACCATCAGGTCGACCGTTCGCCTCAGTCTCGGCCGCCTGGAAGGCGAGTGGGAACATTCCCTCTTCCCGCCGGAAGCCGTCCGCGAGCGGCGCAGGCTATTTGGCTGGGCGCGGCTGCTGCTCCTGGGGCACGGGCTGATTCTGGCCCTGGCCTTCGCAACCGGTTGGTGGCTCCTGCCCGTCCTGACGACGTTTGCTCCTTTCTACGGCGGCTGGCTGCGTTACCTCTGCAACAACCTGCAGCACGCCGGTCTCCAGGATAACGTGCCCGACTTCCGCCTCTGCTGCCGCACAGTCTATCTCAATCCCTTCACCAGTTTTCTCTACTGGCAGATGAACTATCACACCGAACATCACATGTACGCCGGTGTGCCCTGCTACAATCTGCCCAAGCTCCACCGGGCCATCAAGTCGGAGATGCCCGAATGCAAACGCGGCCTGCTGCCGGCCTGGATGGAGATCATCGCCATCATGCGCAAGCAGAAGACCGACCCGGCCTATCAGCACATTCCCGACCTTCCGACACCGGCGCCGGTTTGACGGCAAAACCCCGTACCATCGAGGAGACTATCGAGGAGACTCTTATAATGACGGAACGCACGCTTTATGTGGGAACCTACACGCAGAAAGACAGCGAAGGAATCTATATCTATCGTTTCAATACGGAGACCGGCGCCTTGCGGCAGGAAGCTCTCGGCGCCGAACACGCCAACCCGTCCTTTCTGACGCTTCATCCGCAGGGCCATATACTTTACGCAGTGGACGAGAACTGGGATGCCGGGCAGGTCAGCAGCTACGCCATTGACCCGGCAACCGGCGCTCTGACCTTCCTCAACCGCCAGCCGACGCACGGTACTCTGCCCTGCCACCTGGTCGTGAAACCGGACGGCGGCACGCTGGTCGTGGCCAACTACCTGAGCGGCAGCGTCGCGGTCTACCCTCTGAACTCCGACGGCTCGGTGGGCGAGCCCTCCCAAATTATTCAACACGAAGGCAGCGGACCCAACCCGGAACGGCAGGAAGGCGCCCACGCTCACAATACGACCCTGAGCCCCGACGGCACGCGCGTCTACGTGGCCGACCTGGGTATCGACAAAGTGATGATCTACCGGTTCGACAACGGACGGCTGGAACCCAACGATCCGGACCATGTCTTCGTCTACAGCGGCGCCGGCCCGCGTCATTTTGACTTCCATCCCAACGGGCGCTTCGCCTACATCATCAACGAGCTGGACCTCACGGTGACGGCATGCGCCTTTGACGCCGGCAGCGGCGCGCTCGATCCCATTCAGACGCATACGACGTTGCCCGAAGGCACAGTCGACCGCACCGGTTTCAGCTGCGCCGACGTACATGTCTCGTCCGACGGCCGTTTTCTCTACGGCTCGAACCGCGGCCATGACACGCTCGCCATCTTTTCCATCGACCGGGAGAGCGGGCGGCTCACCCCGGCCGGCCATGCGTCGACCCGGGGACGGACCCCGCGCAACTTCACCATTGACCCAACCGGCAACTGGGTGCTGGCCGCCAACCAGGATTCCGACGATATCTGCGTCTTCCGCCGCGACGTCGACAGCGGTCAGCTGACGCCCTTCGGCGACTTGACGCCGACGCCCATGCCGGTCTGCCTGCTCTGGGGCCCGTAGCCGCAGCCGAAGGATCTACCCTTGCAATTCGGAATCTTCTACGAACACCAGCTGCCCCGTCCCTGGGCGGAGGACAGCGAACACCGTCTTCTCAAAGAGGCGCTGAACCAGGTCGAGCTGGCCGATCGACTTGGAATCGACTACGCCTGGGAGGTGGAGCATCACTTTCTGGAGGAGTACTCCCACTCCTCCGCCCCCGAAGTCTTTCTGGCCGCCTGCAGCCAGCGCACCCGGCAGATCCGGCTCGGCCACGGAATCGTCCTCATGCCGAGTAACTTCAACCACCCAGCCCGTGTGGCCGAACGCCTCGCCACTCTCGACCTGATCAGCGACGGCCGCGTCGAATGGGGGACCGGCTCCTCCAGCAGCCGCAGCGAACTTGAAGGCTTCGAAATCGACCCGGAACAGAAGCACCTGATGTGGGAAGAGTCGGTGCGCGAGGCCGCCAAAATGATGGTGATGGAACCGTACGCAGGTTTCCAGGGCCGGAGCTTTACCATGCCTGCGCGCAATGTTGTACCCAAGCCGCTGCAGAAGCCGCACCCGCCCCTCTGGCTGGCCTGCTCCAACCGTGAAACGATCAAGATCGCCGCCCGCTACGGCATGGGCGCCCTGACCTTCGCATTCATCGACGCGGACAGCGCCTGCCACTGGGTGGAGGAGTACTACGAGACATTCGAGCGCGAGTGCAACCCCATCGGCCGCGCGGTCAACCCCAATCTCGCCATCGTGGCCGGTTTCATGCTTCACGAAGACAGCGACGAGGCCGAGCGCCGCGGCGCGCGCAATTTCCAGTTCTTCGGCTACGCGCTCAGTCACTTCTACATCACCGGCAGTCACGTGCCCGGCGGCTTCGATCTGTGGCAGGACTTTCAGCGCAACATGCCGGAGAAATACGAACCGTCCGCCGGGATCGGCAGCCCGGCCCAGGTGTCCGAAAACCTCCAGGCGCTGGAGGCAGCCGGCGTGGACCAGGTCGTGTTCGTGCAGCAGGCCGGCAACAACCGCCACGAGCACATCTGCGAGTCTCTCGAACTCTTTTCCGAACAGGTTATGCCGGCCTTCAAAGACCGTCACGAGGGGAGCCAAAGGCGAAAACTGGAAAGACTTGAGCCCGCCGTTGCAAGGGCGATGCAACGCGTTCCCCCCCTGCCCCCGGCAGCCGACCTGCCGCCGCTGGACGCCTACCCGGTCCTGGCCGCCAAGGCCGGGCAGGGCGAACAACCGCAACGCCCCACCGAAGGGGACAACATCGTCACGGCGATTTCAGGCCGGGGTTGATCCGGACTTGCAGCCCGGCTGGCCGTCACCCGCTTCGATCGCCGCCGGTCTCTGCTGCGCCGCGCGTATCCTTGCCATATCGAACTTGCGCGACCGGTCGAAGCCGTAGATCCCGTTCTGCTCCTGAAAGATATCGGTCAACTGCGTGTAGCAGTAGCCAAAGTGGGCCGGATCGTCCAACAGAACTGCGCACAAACGCGTGAAGCGCTCGTAGAATTCCTCAATCGACTTCGGCCGCTCCCCGTAGCCCCAGGAATCCTCCCCCTCCGCCGCCTCAGGGTTCCACCAGATGCCGCCAAACTCGCTCACAAAGAACGGCTGCCCCCTGTAAGGAATCGACCACGTCTGTCCATCCCGGCCATTACAATACGGGTTCCCTGCGCCCACGTCTGCATGATGCTCGGCAAATGGTTCAGGCTCTTGCGTATAGTCATGACAATCATATACGTCCGCCTCCGGCACTCGATGCGAGTAGCCCGACGTGTCCAGCACCGGCCGCGTTCGGTCCATTGCTTTCGTAGCCAGGTACAGCCCGCGCGTCACCGCATCCAGCGTCGTGATGCGATCGTGCAGCGGCTGCCAGGTCTCGTTAAGCGGGCACCAGCCGACGATCGAGGGATGGGAGTAGTCCCGCTCCAAAACCTCCAGCCACTCGGTAATGTAAGAAGGCGTCGGCTGTTGATGGTCCTCCGGCGGGCCATAGTTCCTGCAGCCCCAATCCCCGAACTCGCCCCAAATCAGGTAACCGAGACGGTCCGCATGATAGAGGAACCGCTCCTCAAAGACCTTCTGGTGCAGGCGCGCGCCGTTGAATCCGGCCTCCTTGCTCAGCTCAATGTCCCGCCGCAGGGCCTCATCGCTGGGTGCCGTCATGATGCCGTCCGGGTAATAGCCCTGGTCCAGGACCAGCCGCTGGAAGACAGGCTGGCCGTTGAGCGTGATCGCCTTCCCTTCAATCGCCACCCCGCGCAGTCCGGTGTAACTGCGCGCGGCGTCAACCACCTCGCCGTCCCCGTCCACCAGCTGCAAGGCGACATCATACAGATGCGGGTCCTCGGGCGACCACAAGCGGCGCCGTTCTGCCGGAATCCTCAACTCCAGCTGCGGGCAGAGGTCCAGCCCGGCGGAGCACTCCGCCTCCGCAACAACGCCCTCGCCGTCCAGAAGCTGGGCCTGCAATCGTAGCCCTTCCCGCTTCGCAGCCTGAAACTGCTCCGCAGCCGCTCGCCGCAAGACGAGGGGCTGCTCAAGACGAATAACGCCGTTGGCCGCATCCGGGGTCAGCCGGGGACGGCCGAGATGAATCTCCGGCACAGGTTCCATCCATACGCTCTGCCAAATGCCGGTCGTTCGAACGTAAATGGCGCCCTTTGGCCCGTACGTCTGCGCCTGTTTGCCGCGCGGCTGCGGGTCCCGGTGGTTGTCCCGCGCCCGCACCACAACTGTAACGCGCTCGCCCGGCTGGGCCGCGTCGCTCAGATCGCACGTAAACGGGCTGAACCCGCCCCGGTGACGACCGACCTCCTTCCCGTCGACCCACACGGTCGCGTCATAGTCGACCGCCTGAAAGTGCAGCAACACGCGCCGCCCGCCCCACGCACGGGGGATCTCCACCTCGCGCCGGTACCAGACCGCCTCCGCAAAGTCGCGGCTCTCCACCCCCGACAGCTCCGATTCCGGGCAGAACGGGACCGTAATACGGCCGGCGAGATCACGCGCTAGCAGCCCTCTTTCCAGGCCGCTGTCGCCCTGGTCGATTTCAAACTGCCAGCTGCCGTTCAAGCAGAGCCAGTCCTTGCGTACAAACTGCGGACGCGGATACTCGGGGCGGGGTATGGTCATGGATTTTCTCCAGGGTAGAGTTTACGAAACTGAGTGAGGGACCTGGGTCTCTGGCTCCGCCGTCGTGACAGCGCCCCGTCGAATTCAGCGCCGTTACGGGACCAGCAGCACTTTCGAGACATTGCCGGGGCTGTGGATGAGACGTTTGAACCAGTCGCCTCCCTCGGCGAGAGGCGCCTCCACGATCCAGGGATCAAGCCGGTAATGGCCGGCGTGAAGCTGCTCCAGTCCGTCGGCGAAGTCGGCTGCGCCGTAGGCAAAACTGCCCCGTACAGTCAACTCCTGCCGAATGATCGCCGCCGCCGGCATGGGGCTGGTCTCCTCGTGCAGGCCGGAAAGTATCAGGATTCCCGCATTGCGGGTGGCAGCCACGCACTGGCTGCGCGTGCCGCCCGTCCCCACCGCGTCCACGCTGACAGCCACGCCGTCCCCGCCCGTGGCCTCTTTAACGGTCTCAACGACGTCAGCGCCCCCATCGCTCCCGCCCGTCCCTGCACCCGGCGGAGAAATCGTAATCCCGCCCAGCTCGCCGCCCATCGCCAGCCGCTCCGGATCGAGATCGGCAATAAAGATGCGCTCCGCGCCGGCCAGCCGCAGTGCCTGCAAGGCCAGCAAGCCGATCGGCCCGGCCCCAATAATGAGCGCCGACTCCCCGGCGACGTCGCCCGCCAACCTGCCGATGCGCACGCCGACCCCAACCGGCTCCGTCAGTGCGCCGCTGCGCAGGGACATCCCATCCGGCAGCTTGTGGGTCACAAAGGCCGGGATGCTGACGTATTCGGCAAAGGCGCCCGGCCTGTGCGCCCCGACGAGCACCCGTTCGGGGCAGAGCTGCGTCAACCCCATGCGGCAGGTGCGGCACTGCCCGCAGTATGTAAGCGGGTTGACCGTGACCGCGTCGCCGGCCTTTAAGCAGGTTACCTCGCGCCCCACCTCCACGATCTCGCCCGCGAACTCATGCCCCATCACCAGCGGCGGCGTTCGCAGGGCGTTGTGGCCCAAAAACCCGCTCAACTCCGAGCCGCAGATCCCGGCAAAGGCCACGCGGATCACCACTTCATCCGCGACCGGCGCTGGATCAGGCCGCTCCTGCATTTCCATCGTTTCCGGCGCTGTCCAGACGAGCGCTTGCATCGCTATCCTCCACTACTTTCCTTGTTTCGTCGCTTGCCCCATCATACGGAATCCCGGCCCGATCTGCAATAACGCCGCGCCGCTGCGACCCGGACCGGAACTGCGGCGGTCAACTGGTGATGCGGTACTCAGACTGCGAAACGCGCCACGGCGGCCTCGTCGATTTCAACGCCCAGGCCGGCTTCCTGCGGCGCCGCGAAGCGCCCGTCCTGCTGGGGCATCGGATAGGCGCTGGCGATGCTCCCTTTCCAGGTCTGGGCTTCGTGGCTGTGCTCCATGATCTGGAAGTTGGGGATCGCCAGCGAGTAGTGAATAGTGGCGGCCACGGACAGGATGCCGCCGCCCCCCACGTGAGGGGCAATGGGCAGGTTGAAACTGTCGCAGAGGGCGGCGATGCGCTTGCCCTCGGAGAGGCCCGTGCGGGCGACGTCCGGCATGGCGACGTCGAAGCCGCGTACCGCGATCCAGTCGCGCCATTCCCATACCGTGCGCAGCCACTCGCCGGTGGCCACCTGCATTGAGAGGGCGCGCGCGATCTCGGCCTGGCCGCGAATGTCCTCCGGCTGACACGGGGCTTCGAGCCAGCGCACGCCAAGCGGTTCCAACCCTTTCCCCAGTTCGATGGCCTCCGACACGTCGCGCGTGCCATGCACGTCCACCAGCAGTTCGATTTCCGGCCCCACCGCCCTGCGCACCGCCTCGACGACAACAAGAATCTGCGGATTGGGCATGCGCAGGTGCAGTTTCAGGGCGCGGTAACCGGCGGCAAGCAGCGCCCTGGCGTTGGCCGCGGCGGCGTCCGGCTCTGTCCCGCCCAGGCCGGCGTAGACCTGCACGTCCGGTCGAAAGGCGCCGCCCAGAATCTTGTAGACCGGCTTGTTCAGGGCTTTGCCCAAAAGATCATAAAGGGCCAGATCGACGGCCGCCAGGGCATCTACATAGAAGCCGGTCACGTGGCCGCGCTCGCGCATGGCGCTGTACAGGCGGTACCAGATATATTCCACGTCAAAGGGGTCCCTGCCTAGCAGGAGGGGCGCGCACAACTCCTCCACGATTGCGGCAGTCGCCCGCGGCGCGACCGGCGCCTGCCCTTCGCCCCAACCAACAAGACCGTCGTCGGTTTCGAGGCGCACAAGGCAGGTTTCGTGGTTGCGAGAGTAGATGGAGGTCCAGGCATCGGCGGCGATCGTGTAGTCGCCATAGGCCTCGACCCGGTCACTGTCTGATTTCGATTCCGCCCCTGAAGGGGGAATCTTGATCGCATAGGCTTGGATCGACGCAATTCGCATAAATTCCTCCGTAGCCGCTGGGGTCGCATCCGCCAAGGTGAATCGGCCCCACCGCCTGGGTAGGACCCTGTTCAGCACTATACGCGCTTATGCACCTGCACACAACTGCGAGCAGAGAGGGTTGAGCGGTCAACGCCGTCTGACCTGCCGGCCTGTGGGCGGGCGGACAGCTTGCGAAGATCGCCTGACGGGTGTAGGCTTTGCCGGAAATGGCAGCCGCGGCCGCTCCGTGGCCGGGCCGCCTTAACAGTTCGCTTCAAAGCCATCTCCAAGGAGCGCCATATGAAGATAACCGACGTCACCGCCTATCCTGTCTGGGCCGGCCATCGCAACTTTCTCTTCGTCGTCGTTGACACCGACGAAGGGATCTTCGGCGTGGGCGAGTCCGGTCTGACCAGCCGCGAAAAGGCAGTTATAGGCGCGGTTGAGCACTTCAAAGAGCTGCTCGTGGGCCAGGACCCCTTTCGCATAGAACACATCTGGCAGTGGCTGTTCCGCGGCGGCTTCTTCCCCGCCCAGCGCGTTCTGAGCTCGGCCATCTCCGCCATCGACATCGCTCTCTGGGACATCAAGGGCAAGGCGCTCGGCGTGCCCGTCTACGAACTGCTTGGCGGCCGCGTGCGCGACAAGGTCGTCTGCTACCCTCACAATCACGTCCATGCCCTGGAAGTGGGACCCCTGGTCGAGAGCTGCCTGGAGACCAAGGAGCAGGGCTGGAAGTTCGTTCGCTGGGGCCTGCCCCAGGACGGCGATATTCTTGAGCCCCGCCAGGCCGTGCGCGCCGCCCTGCGCCAGTTTGAGGCCGTGCGCAACGCGGTCGGCGATGAGATCGACATCTGTTTCGACGTCCACACTCGCCTCGATCTTCCCGATGTGGTCTGGCTCTGCCGCGAAGTCGAACAGTATGCCCCCTTCTTCATCGAAGACCCTCTGCGCTGCGAGAATCCCGACTCCTTCAAGACGTTGCGGCCGCGCACCCACGTGCCCATCGCCGCCGGCGAACAGTTCTCCTCCAAGTGGGAGTTTCGCCAGCTGATCGAGGAGGAGTGGATCGACTACGCCCGCGTCGACATGTGCATCGCCGGCGGCTTCACCGAGACCCGCAAGATCGCCGGCTGGTGCGAGACGCACTACATAAAACTGGTCGTACACAACCCGCTCGGCCCGGTCTCGTCGGCGGCCTGCTTGCAGATGAACATGGCGACGCCCAACTTTGGCGTGCAGGAACAGCCTCGCAAACCGGCCGAGATTCTGCCTGACATAGTCCCGGTGCAGCATCACTGGGAGGACGGCTATCTGACGCCGACAGAGCTACCAGGGCTAGGCATTGAATTCGACAGAGAGGCGGCCGCCCGCCAGCCATCGCAGTGGCGCGAGACGCCGCAAGTGCGCCGCCTCGACGGCTCCTTCACCAACTGGTAGGTTGAGTGCGGCTAGTCGTCATCGTAAAGAATGAGAGACTTGGCTAAGCGGTTACCGCCGAAATCGAAAGCGACGAGGAAGGGAAAGGAACAATGAAAACAGCTGCCGTATTCGGACCAAAGCAGGGCGGCGTAATCGATGCGCCCACCCCAACCGCCGGCGAGAACTGGGTCGTCGTCAAAATCCATACCGCTCCCATGTGTACCGAGTTCAAGGTGTACGTTTCCGGCAGAGAGGCCCCCTATCTGGGCCATGAAGCCGCCGGCGAAGTCGTCGAAGTGGCGCAGCCCTGTCGCGTCAAAGTGGGAGACCGGGTGGTCGTAATGCCGCAGACGCCCTGCGGTCAGTGCGAACTCTGTCTGGACGGAGAGTACATCCACTGCCTGGACGCGGAGGCGCCTCCCCCGCAACCGGACGACGGCGAAGGCAGGGCGACCATGGCCCAATTCATGCTCAAACAGGACTGGATGCTGGTCCCGATCCCCGACGGCATCTCCTACGACCACGCGTCAATGGCCTGTTGCGGCCTGGGCCCCACCTTCGGTGCAGTCCAGCGCGCCAAACTCGGTCCCGACGATACCCTGATGATCACCGGCCTGGGTCCCGTGGGCCTCGGCGGCGTCATCAACGGCGCCCATCGCGGGGCAACCGTCATCGGGGTCGACACCAACAGCTACCGCGCCGCCAAGGCCCTGGAATTAGGCGCGACCGCGGTCATCGACCCGACCGAGCCCGGCGCCCTGGAAAGCGTTCTGGCTCTCACTCGCGACGGCCGCGGCGTCGACCATAGCATAGACTGCTCCGGCGTCGTCGCCGCCCACCGCTTGTGCATCGACGCCACCCGCCGCAAGGGCACGGTCAGTTTCGTCGGCGAAAGCGCTTCGAACGAGACGCCGATCTTCGTCAGCACCGACATGCTGCGCAAGGGCCTCAGCCTGCATGGCTCGTGGCACTACAACATGGCCGATACGCCCCAAATCCTGCGCGTAATCGCCGCCAATCCCGACAAGCTCGACAAACTCATCACTCACCGCTTCCCCATGGAGCGCGTGGCCGACGCTTGGGAGCTGCAGGCCAGCGCCCAGTGCGGCAAAGTGCTGCTCAAGCCGTGGGAGTAGGCGAAGGGGGTCCTCTTCACCGGCGCCCTCTCACAAGAAAGAGAATTCCCCCATGTTAGAACTGCTCAAGAAGTATTTCGGCTATGACGAGTTCCTCCCGCTGCAGAAAGAGATCATCGCCAGCGTCCTGAACGGAGAAGATTCACTGGTCCTCATGCCGACCGGTGGCGGCAAGTCACTCTGCTACCAGCTGCCCGCCCTCCGCCTCGCCGGCCTGACGCTGGTCGTCTCCCCCCTGATAGCACTGATGAAGGACCAGGTCGACGCCCTGAAGTCCAATGGCATCTCGGCGGAGTTCATCAACAGCACTCTCACCTTTTCTGAGTTGCGTCGCGTCCAGGAGCAAGCCCTGCGCCGTGAAGTTAAGATCCTCTACGTCGCCCCCGAGAGGCTTTCGCTGGATGCCTTCCAGAGCTTCCTTTCCAGGCTCAAAGTCAGCCTCGTAGCCGTAGACGAGGCCCACTGCATCTCCGTCTGGGGCCACGACTTCCGTCCCGACTACCGGAGGCTGGGCGAGTTGCGCAATGCTCTCCCTGGCGTGCCCTTCCTGGCGCTGACCGCCACCGCCACCGAGCGCGTCCGACGCGACATCCTTGGCCAGCTTCACCTGAATCAACCGCGTCAGTTCATCGCCAGCTTCAATCGCGCCAGCCTCAACTACAGCGTCCTGCCCAAAAACAGGGACAGCTTCGAAGTCCTCGTCGACCTCCTGCAGAAGCATAAAGGTGAGTCATCAATTATCTACTGTACCTCTCGCAAGGAGACCGAAGGCTTGGCTGCGCGCCTGCGTGAAGGCGGATTCGACGCCCTGCCCTACCATGCCGGCCTTGAGAACGAAGTGCGCCGGCAGACCCAGGAACGCTTCATCCGCGATCGCGTCTCCACTGTCGTAGCCACCATCGCTTTCGGAATGGGCATCGACAAGCCGAATATCCGGCTGCTGGTCCACTACGACTTGCCCAAGTCTCTTGAAGGCTACTACCAGGAGACCGGCCGCGCCGGCCGCGACGGTCTGCCCAGCGACTGCGTTCTGCTGTACAACTATGGCGATGCGGCAAAACAGGAATTCTTCATCGACCAGGTCGAAGACGAGGCCGAGCGCCGCAACGCCCGCCGGAAGCTGGGGCTGGTCGTCGAGTTTTGCCAGCTCCAATCCTGCCGGCGCAAATATATTCTCCACTACTTCGGTGAGGCATGGGATGAGGAAAACTGCGGCGGCTGCGACTTCTGTCTCGTGCCCAGGGAAGAGTTCGACGCCACCATCATCGCCCAGAAGATCCTTTCCGCGGTAATCCGTACCGGCGAACGTTTCGGCATCAACCATGTCATCAGCGTACTGCGCGGCGGCAACACCAAGGCCATCAGGCGCTGGAATCACAACGAGCTGAGCGTGTACGGCATCGCGAAGGAGTTTTCCACTGGCGAACTGAAGGAGATCGCCGGGCTCCTTGTTGCCAAAGGTTTCCTGGCGAAAAACAGCGGGGACTACGTTACCTTCAGGGTATCCGAGAGCGGGCGGATTTTCCTCAAGAACCGCGACTCGTTGACCCTTGCAATGCCCAAGCGCGAGGAAGAGAAAGTGTCATCAGCCAGCCGCGCCGCGCTGGACTACGACCAGGCGCTTTTCGACCTGCTCCGCGAACTGAGGAGGAGGCTGGCATCGGAAAGGCAAGTACCTCCTTACATCATATTCAACGATGTCACCCTGCAGCAGATGGCCTACTATCTCCCTCAAACACGAGACAGTCTATCTCAGATTTCTGGCGTTGGCGCCAAGAAGCTCGAAGATCTGGGGGAAACATTCCTATCGGAAATCACCACTTACGCCCAGTCGCGCAACCTGGAAGAGCGCGATTTTCCTGTCCAACCGCGCCAGCCAGGGGCGATTCGCTCACGTCTCAGAAAACTTGGCCTCGGACCTCACGACGTTGATGGCGGCTAACAACCTACGTCTGAATACACCTCATTTTTCCTGTCCCGTGGTCCAAAGATTGGGGCTCACCATACAATTATGGGGTCGGCTAAGGTACGTGGATTCAAGTTGGGAGGAATCGGCCTTTACAATTGGCCCAGAGTTAAGACAAGGAAGGGATCGTGCCTATGTCAAGAAGCTCACTAAACTCGAATTTATCTCGTGTATAAATGTTGACAAATATGTTTTCGTATCGGCCTGACGCTAGATGGCTTCTAGTAGCTCTCTTTCGGGGTTCTTTAGAGAAGATGAAAAAATTGGCCTCCACGTCCTTTTTCACTTTTTCTTCAAAACAGTCCGCCTCAAAAACGGCTAGGTAATACTTCAAGTAGGGCAGGGACCACCTCAGTTGCCGTTTCCCCTTTGGAATGTTTCTAGGATCTTGAGATTTCAGCTCGACAAATATCGCCCTGTATTTTTGGCATGTTTCATTCAACATGAGAAAGTCACATCTCTCGTCAAAATTCCTTTCCTCGTCTCTTTCCTTCTTGGACCGAAATACTTTCGACAGGCCGCCAATATCAAGGCGGACAATTGCCGTTGACTCAGGAACATCTTCTACGATTATCTTGGCCGTAGAATTCCCCGCTTTTTCTATTAGATGAACTGTCTGCCCAACCCTTTCACCTTCAGCTAACAACATGTCTGGATGGACATTGCTCTTAATCCACTCGCAAAAGGTCATGCCCTAATCCTATTCATTTTTCATTATCTGTATCGCCAACTCTTCTGACCTTTCATTGAGCCGGTCAATAACATCATCTAAGGATTTAACCTCGATTCCATACTTATCCTTCTTACACGGAGTTAGTCCTCCTTTTTCAGCTATATATGCTCGAACTTGGTTGAGACATAACTGTTCATCGGGTCGATATCCGAGCTTCTCTTTCGTCTGTCCTTCATCTCCTAACGGACTGCTTAGCATGATGAGGTTGTTTATTTCTCTAATGATATAGTCACTGTGAGTCGTGATCAATACTCTCACGCCAGAATTCACCAATCGCACCAAGAGACGTGCAAACAGTATCTGATTGGCTGTGTCCAGGTGGCTTTCAGGCTCATCAATTACCACAAATCCTAAGTTACCATTAGCTAGAACATAACTGAGAAAGAAATATAACTGGGATAACTCCCAAACTGACGATGACGCAGCAGACAAAGGAATATCGAATTTCGTACCTCTATTGGAAATGAAGCGAATCTGGCTATCTCTGCTCTGAAAGGATCCTCCTAGCATTTTCTCTATATCACGAGACTTGTCGCTAGTTGGGGTGTTTTTGTGCCTTTCCGCAATCCTCGACATATCTCGGTTAAAATTAACATTGTCAAGTATGGGCAAATAGTGTTGACTTATGGATCTCTGTGCAACGGAAGCCATCTCCTGTTCTAATTTACTTGGACGGCGTAACAGGGGGACGCTCGGTCTTCCTCTTACCACTTGGTTATTTACGTAATCAACCTCTTTGTAGAATAAGGGGGCCGAATGTCGTGATGATGGCAGGATAAATGGTCGAAATTTTTCGTCACTTAGTTGCCATGTCAGTATAGCCGAATACGTTAGCAGGAAAGTGTTTCGAACAATATCAAAATAAATCAGAGGATCTTCTTCGTCTGAATCATCGATCCCTGAACCCCCACTAAGTGAAACGTCCATGGTGCCTTCACTGTATTCGAAATTCATTTGTCGATTCTTGGAAAAAAGGTTCGTCAAGCGGGGTGGGTGAAAAGAACTATCCAGTCTTACCCCCATCGAAACAGGTTTTGACTTGCTTTCTGGGATAGCAACCACATCAAATATATACCTACTCGAATAGTCACTTTCTACCGCCTGCATGAAACCTGCTTGTGCTGATGCAAACATTTCGCGATCTAGCGGCCATTCATACTTCCCAGACTCAATTAGCTGTACGATTACTTCATCTATTTCAAGAGTTGTTATCTCCTCAAAGTGTCTCTCGAAGAAACTATTCGTAGCTCCACCACCTAAAGTGATCTCCGGAATCTTTTTCAAGAAGCCGTACAAAGCGTGAGCGATATAGGTCTTACCTGTATTATTCCGGCCTGCTACAATCGTGAGATCGCCAAGTTCTAGCTTCGCCTCCTCAATTGGCCCTAGATTTTGGAATGAGAAATTCATTTCAGTGACCGTCCCTAACTGTGTCAACCTATGCTATGATTTTACATGGGCGAGACTTAGTGTCAAGTCACCACAGAGAAGAGCAGGTTTTGTAGGATTTCAGAGTAAGCCGGGAATGGTCAGACAGTACCGTCCAGGCTCTAGCATAGAGATTAGACCCGGTTCCTACTCTTTCGAGACAAACAGCACCAAAGTTCGAATACTGGTCCTGTAAAGCGATGTGATCTTGACCCCAAAAACTGGACCACAAGCTAAGGTGCATAATGGACAAATTCACCCAATTTTGTGAGAAGTCAGTCCCGTTTCCGATCCCTGAACCAGATCCAAGCCACAGACCCAAGAATGATAAGGATCATCCACCAAGCCCCTTTGCAAATGGGATCTATATACTTGGCTGAACTTATCACCGACTTTTAGCCGCCCAATAGCCATACTCCGACGGCATACCAGATATTGAGCAGTGTTCTTACCGATGGAACCAGAACAACGAGAATGAAATAGACAGCGGGCAGGACTACGACCTCAATGTTTTCAATGAAGTTCGTGAACTGCCATACCTCCTCGTCTGTAAACGTTCCCCAAGGAAACCTCCACAGACCGTCAGTCATCTTGTCTCTCCCTTCTTATTATCCCAACCCGTAGCCACCCAAAGTGAACACACACCCACAGCAGTACGAGCATGAGAATCAGTATAGACACTCCAATTAGCCACTGGATGGCTGAATGTTAATCGGGGAACTTCGTCAACCAAGAGAGCGCGGCCCATGGCGGAAGACTATAGAGATCGAGCAGGCTTGTGAGGACGATAATCACAACCGCGTCTCCCTGGTCTGTCGGGCAGGATTCCTCACGCTTCGCCGTCCTTCCGGTCTTTTGGCAGATATGCCTTGAAAAGGCCAAAGCGCAGTGCGGAAAGTGAAGAACATATCCAAAAGATGATGGCGTACTCTACAGGTCCTAAGATCTCAAACATCCCACGGGATCCGTATACATCGGGGCCATAGAGGCTGAACAGGTAGGCAATGCCGACGCCAACCGTGCTTGTCATTCCACAAACGAGAATGGAAATAATCTGGGGCCGGTACTTCCTCCATTTCTCTCTTCCTTCCTTTTTTGCAGCATCACTTGCCGCTGTCGTTTTCAGGAAGAGAAGATACCTTTTCAGGACAGGAAAGGGCCGCAGGATACCCACGGCAACGGCAATTACCGCCCACGTGTATACAGTCCACCGGATGTAGGGGATGTCGCCGAACAGCTTTTCAAGGGAGACACCGGCGAGGACGCCTGCCATGAGCAGAATGATGGACGTCAAGAGATACGGCTGGTATTTCGATGGGACGGCCAAATCGAAGACGAGAAGGAGGGAGGGGATGATTGCAAGCGTTATCAGTGGCCTCGAGCCCTGGAATCCCCAGATCCAGAAACTAATCATTACACCCGCCATTGCCAGTCCCCATATCCTGTCATTGCCTGTAAGTTTCATCCCCATGTTTTCCTCCTTTTTCCGGGTACTGTTCTGGTGTGCCGGGGTGGGGGATTGTCAACATAACGCAAGACCACGTTCAAAGAGCGGACCCAGTTGGATTTTAACTGATGGATCCATTGGACTTGTTCGCCGGATTGTGCCGGCGCGAAAGGCACTATACACTTGTGGGGACAGTATACGCGCTTTCAACGGGGTTTGGCTCGCTCAAACGTACCGATTTGGGTAGGGCGAATGTACCAATATCGGTACATTGCCTGACAGAATCGCGTTTGGTAGGGGCATCAGCGGCTTTGGGGAGCTGTTTCTCTCCACCTTTGTGCCCCAGGACCGTGTCACGACCGCTCTTTTCCAGGAACTGGCTGGTAAGAGCGGTCAAGCGCTGCATCAGGCGTTTCATTGTGAAGTCTTGCTTCCTGCCGGCCAGGGTTGTTACTTCGTTTCGCTCCCAATCCCACAGGACATCAACTGATACCTGAAAGGCCGGATTGACTGTCCACTTGCGCGTTCAGGCGCAGTAAACGTGGACCTTACGCTGTCACAAAGGAGTTTGGATTGTGACTAAGAGACAGGTCACCGACAAAATCAGGCAAAAGGGCGTAGAGACGTTCGGCATTTCTGGTGATGATGAATCCAGGAAGGGGAGGCCGATCTTTGGCTATTTCACTTTTTGGATTATTGGCATTCTCTTCTTTCTGTGGTTGTTGCTCTTGATACTACCTCCAGGAGTGGGTTTATGGTATGTTGCGAACATCATTGAAGGGTTTGTGGAACCGTTCATTGAAAGCGGGGGCCTGTTTGTTGTAGCGGCCATTGGATTGATTGTTGACGTCGTCTTCGTAGTGCGTGACTGGATAAGGGGAAGACGCAGGCGAAAACAACCAAAGGAGAAATGATCGGAAACGCCGGCCTGGCCTGCTTCCCCTGCCTACAACCACCACCTATGCTCAGCCTCCGAACCAACCCAGGTACCCCACAATGGCCAATCCCGTCACAGCGGCAACAACACATGCCGCCAACCAACCCCACCTCTCCCATCTCTCCTTACTCATTTTAGAACTCCTGCTCCATAATTAGGGGGGAAAGCCACCATAAGACTCGAACCATCTACGGCCCCAGACGCCGATTTTCTTTTAGCATCGCAAAGAGCTAGGCATAAGGCAGGCTTCCGCCAGCGGTAGAAGGTCTGCCCGGTCACGCCGATCCGGCGGGCGGCCTCAGCCACTGTGCTGCCCTCGGCTATCGCCACCTCAGCCTCTCGCAGCTTATTGGTCTCCTGCTCCGGCGTATGTTTCTTCCTCGCCATCTTTCCCCCTTTCTACGGCCCAATATTAACATTATACCTGGACCAGTTCTTGGGGGGCAGGTCATCTTGTCGCTTGACATTCGGTTGCAATAATGCTATCATACGCTTATGGACAAGACCCTGGCTAAGATCAGGCGGAACCCCCGAAACGTTCGCTTTGACGATCTCCGCAAGGTCTGTGACCGTTACTTCGGACATCCCCGACAGGGCGGCAGCCACCTGTTTTACAGAACGCCATGGCAGGGTGAGCCACTGGTCAACATCCAGCGAATAAAGGGCATGGCCAAGCCATATCGGGTTCGCCAGGCGCTTAAGGCAATCGACAAACTATTGGAGGAACGGCAATGAATCGCCATGACCGCTATACCTATCGCGTTACCTGGTCCGAAGAGGATGAGATGTTCGTGGGCCTGTGTGCGGAGTTTGCGTTGCTTAGCCATCTCGACGACACGCCGGAAAAGGCGTTCTCAGGCATTAGGGACGTGGTCGCCTTCGCCGTGAATGCCTTAGACGAAGATGGCGCCCCGTGTCCTGAACCACTGTCTACACGCCGCTACCGCGGCGCCATAACCCTTCGCATCCCTCCTGAGACACACCGTGCCCTGGCACTGGACGCCGCTGAAGCCGGCGTCAGCATGAACCGCTTGGCCGCCGAAAGACTTTTGCTGCGACGTTAGGCCACTGCCACTTGTTATACAGGTCTTGGCGTCGCCTGCCATCCCGCCAGCCGGACCGGTTCCGGCCCATGGCCCTTCCAAGGCCAGGCGTAAGCGCCGATTATCCGACCTTACAGAGATGCCAGGCACACTGTCGCCAAGCACATTGTCGCTAGGAAATCCGACCTATGAAACATCCCGACATCATCCGGACAGTTCTCAGAGACAGCAACTACCATCTCTCCCTATTTCGGGAAGACGAGATCGAGGAACTGCGCGCCGGAATCTTCCTCAAGACAACCAAGGGCAAGGAAGCGCCCTTCGTCCGTTGTATTGTCCGCGACAAGGAAGTTCAGCTGAAGCCGGAGGAGATCGTTCGCCAACTGTACGCGACAAGGCTGATCAATCAGTACGCGTACCCCGCCAAACGCCTCGGTTTCGAGCACGCCGTCAACTTTGGCAAGGAAAAGAAAAAGGCCGACATAGTTGTCTTCGACAAAGACCGCCCCGATACCGCCTACATAATCGTTGAACTGAAAAAGCCAAAGCTAAAAGACGGCAAAAGCCAACTCCGCTCCTACTGCAACGCCACCGGCGCGCCGATTGGTGTATGGACCAACGGTGAACAGATCTCCCACTATCATCGCAAAGACCCCAACTATTTTGAAGACATCACCGACATCCCAAAAGTGGAGCAAAGTCTCCAGGATATACTCAGCGAACGCTTCACGCTGAAAGACCTGGTCATTCGGGATAAACTCGCAGATGAGCGCGAGTCCCTGAAAGACATCTTGTCCGACGGTATCGCCGGAGCCTTTATCGCCTGGGCAAAAAGTGAGGGCCTGAGCGTCTTGAGAGTCGAAGAGGAAGGGCTCGACAACAGACGGCGTGAAGCATGGCAGACCATCGTCGACAACAATATCACCCGGCGGCTTCACGTCGCCCCTGACATCGATATCTCCCGCTTGGCCGACGAAATGAACGACATGGACATGGGGCTTGAAGTGTGATCTACATCGACACGGATGTCTTGGTCCATGCCTATGTCGTTCAGGATGCTGCGAAAAACCAGCAAGCCAATCAAAATACCTGGACCAGTTTTTGGGGGCAGGTCAACTTCGTGCTCTGACTTCGGCAGACCGTATCCGTATGATTACACCTTATTTTCCCCGTTTCGTGGTCTAGTCATTGGGGCCAACAATACGCGGGAGGGCCTGCTTACCCAGAGATGTAATTCTCAACCGGGCGTAGAAGCAAGAGCCACTGATGACAGTGGCTCTTGTTGATCATTAAGGAAGGTAGAATCTGACCAAGAAGCGGCAGTTCTTGCAGCAATGTTTCATTTGATTCGTTGGGGAAGTTAAGCGGGAAAAGACCAGGCTAACCGCGGGAGGTCAATAAATCTGGCGCAACTTGTTTACAAAGACTCCTTCATGCCTGCAATACTCCTCGATCTTTTCAGAAATATAACGCCCTGATACTGCTGGAACTACCTCCTGAATGTCGGGGAGTTCACGCAGGAGTCTAGCGTACGATAGGGACCGGTCTACATCGCTTCTGTCAACTGTCCATGAGACTGAAACAGGTATAAAGTGATGCGTCTCTATCTCGTATGAAAATGCCGACATTAACACATCGACATCGAGCAATGCCTGAAGGTCCCCAACGATTTCGCTTCCAGTTTTTGTGCTGATTTGGTTAACGATTTTTTCGATCTCACCTTTTGACAGGAATCGGTTTCCGTGCAAGCCCAGTTCATGCAGTATATTGCCCGTTTCCAGCAATGTCTCCAAGAGGGCAATTGCGCCCTTAAACATTGTAAAGCCGTCACCTAACTCATTTAGCTTCCTGTCTTGCTTTCTTAGCTGCTTTTTGACTTCCTTGAGTTCGTCATTGATTCCCTTAAACTCATTACTTATTCCATCGAATCTTTCATCGATCTTATCAAACCTTCTGTTTAGTTCATTCATCAGGTCATTCAGAGAAACTTCCTCACTCATTTTTGCCTCCTTTTCTCTCTTTTAATAAATAAAGCAAAGAAGATTTTATAGTTGTGATTCTGTCGAGCATACCGTCCAAGTAGTCTTGTTGGAAAGCATCATGCTCGTTTGAATCAATTGACTCTCTTATGCTCTTTTCAGCCACCAATAGAGTCTCGATGTAGAATTCTATGTTTGTACTCGTGGACGAATTACCAATATGGAGCGTTAACAGGAGTTCTAACCCTGCAATTGAGCCTCTGAGGTTAGACAGATAACCTGACAGGACTTCCGGATCTACTTTCTTGTCTTTCTCTGTGTCCATCATGCGCCTCCTATCGCTTGAAAGAATAACGCATTTGACACAATGAATCAATCATTGTCGGCGATTAGGGTTTCGGTCACCATCTTTTTGGATTTCTCTGGCTCTCACATGGCAAGAAGCAAGCTTTCGAGCGATCCAAATTCTTCAGGACAAGCTTGTGCTTCTGATGGGACTGCACGCAAATATAGCGCATCAACTTATAGTCGTCAAGAAGAATCATATGGTGATGCCCTGCCGCCCCTGTCCCCGTGCTTGTCGGACTAACATAACAGTTGGTACAAACATCGGGGGCAGGTCAGCTGCTGATTAAGTGCCAAATCTCCTCAAAGTCATTCCAGGATGCACCCGGCGGTCCGTCCGAATTGACATCCCCCCCACCCGCGCTTACAATGCCCCCGTCTCATCCAACAGCCTAACGGCACTGACGGAGACGACTAACTGTCTTGCAAGTCACCAGCGAGCCCGGGTAGGTGGAAGCCGGGCCGGCCTCTGCGACAGCCAACATCACTCCTGAGCCGCGGCCCGAAAAGGCCAATGTCCGCCTCGTAGGCGTCGCCGGTCTCGTGAACCGTTACCTTCACGGCCAGATTCAAAGAGATGACCTCTCCTGGCAACCGAGCGGCCCGGTCGCAGATCCGGGAAGCGGGGTGGTACCGCGGACCTTATGGCCCGTCCCTGAACTTGGGACGGGCTTTTCCATTTTGGAGTGGCCTGCGCGTGGGCCCTTTTAGACTGCGTGATATAGAACGTGCGAGGAACGGGCATGACCACCGAACTCTACTATGACGACGCCTACCTTCGGGAATTCGACGCCGCTATCGTGGCCGTCGACAAAAAAGAAGGCCGGCCGCGTGTCGCCCTCGACCGCACCGCCTTCTACCCTGGCGGCGGCGGCCAGCCCAACGACACCGGCTGGCTGACAATCGACCACCGCCGCCTCGCCGTCGCCAAAGTCGCGCGCGAACGCGGCCGGATATGGCATACGCTCGACGGAATAAAGGGCCAGTCCATACCCATAGCGCCCGGCAGACAGGTACGGGGTCTCCTCGACTGGGAGCGGCGCTACCTCCTCATGCGCACGCACACCGCCATGCACATCCTATGCGGCGTCGTCTGGCGCGACTACGGCGCCTCAGTCACCGGCGGCGACATGAAACCCGGCAGCGGTCGCATGGACTTTGAATTCGAGGCCATGACCGCCGACCTCGTTGCCGCCATCGAGAAAAAGTGCAACGTCGAAATCGAGGCCGCCCGTCCCGTCACCACCAGGACCCTGCCTCGTGACGCGGCCTTCAAAATTCCCGACCTCATTCGCACAAAGATCAACCTGCTGCCCAAGCAGATAAAAGAAGTGCGTACAGTAGAACTGGAAGGCCTCGACCTCCAGGCCGACGGCGGCACACATACCGCCAGCACCGGCGAAGTCCGTCTCATGCGCGTCGTCGACTACCGCAGCAAGGGCGCGATCAACAAGCGGATCTACGTCGAGATCGGCTGAGACCGGGGTCGCGTCGGCTTCTTCTCTATGACTGACAGGGGGTATTGAAATGACACAGACAACTGCGAGTACAGCCGCCTTGGCCGCCGCCGGAGAGGGGCGGGGCAGCTATAGCGAAGTGCCCGCCGCCGTCTCCTTTCCCGAGCTGGAAGAGCGGATCCTGGAACTCTGGCAGGAAAAAGACGTCTTCCGCCGTTCCATGAAAGAGCGGGAGGGCGGCCCCGAATACGTCTTCTTCGAAGGCCCTCCCACCGCAAACGGCCGGCCCGGCATCCACCATGTCCTCGCGCGCGCCTTCAAGGACATGTTCCCTCGCTACAAGACAATGCGGGGCTATCACGTGTTGCGCAAGGGCGGCTGGGACACCCACGGCCTTCCCGTCGAGCTCGAAGTCGAAAAGCAGCTCGGCCTCACCGGCAAAGAGCAGATCGAACAGTACGGCGTCGCCAACTTCAATCAGATGTGCCGCGAATCGGTCTGGGAATACCTCAGCGATTGGGAGGCCCTCACCGAGCGAATGGCCTTCTGGGTCAGCCTTGAAGACGCCTATGTCACCATGACCAACGACTATGTTCAGTCGCTCTGGTGGATACTCAAGCAGCTTTGGGACAAGGGACTCCTCTTCGAAGGTCACAAAGTCGTCCCCTACTGTCCCCGCTGCGGCACGCCCCTCAGCAGCCATGAACTTTCCCTCGGCTACCAGGAAGGTACGGTCGACCCCAGCGTCTTCGTCAAGTTCGCCGTCGCCGGCGAGGACAACGCCTACCTGCTGGCCTGGACCACCACGCCCTGGACGCTGCCCGGCAATGCCGCTCTGGCCGTCGGCGAGAACATCGACTACCTGAAAGTTAAGGATGCCTCCGGCGCGCATCTCTACGTGGCAAAGGAGCGGGCCGAAGCCGTTCTCGAGCCGGGTTATGAAATTCTGTCCGCGCTCAAGGGCGCCGATCTTGTCGGCATCGAATATGAGCCGCTCTTCCTCTTCGGGCCTCCCGTTGCGGAAAAATTCGCCTACGTCATCGCCGCCGACTTTGTCAGCACTGCCGACGGCACCGGCATCGTTCACGTTGCCCCGGCATTTGGCGCCGACGACCTCGCCGTCGGCCAGGCCCACAACCTTCCGGTCTTTCACACCGTTGACGCCTCCGGCAGGTTCAAACCGGAAGTTACCCCCTGGGCCGGTCTCTTCGTCAAGGACGCCGATCCCCGCATCTCCGCTGACCTTGAGGAGCGGGGCCTCCTCTACCGCGAAACGACCTACGAACACTCATACCCCTTCTGCTGGCGCTGCGAGACGCCTCTCATCTACTGGGCCAAAGAGACCTGGTACCTGCGCACCAGCCAGTTCAAGGACCGCCTGGTCGCCCTCAACGACACCATCAACTGGGTGCCCGACCACATCCGCGGCGGGCGCTTCGGCCGCTGGCTCGAAAACAACGTAGACTGGGCCCTGGGCCGCGACCGCTATTGGGCGACCCCGATTCCGATCTGGAAGAGCGACGCGCCCGGCAGCGATTACATGGAGTGCATCGGCAGCGTCGCCGAGCTCGCCCAAAAGTGCGGACGCGACCTCGACGGCCTCGACCTGCACCGCCCCCACGTCGACGACATCACCTGGCCCGCCCCCGACGGCGGCACAATGCGCCGCGTCAGCGAACTCTGCGACGTCTGGTTCGACAGCGGCGCCATGCCCGTCGCCCAGTGGCACTACCCCTTCTCAAACCGGGACGAGTGGGAGACCTACAAGCAGGCCGACTATATCTGCGAAGCCATCGATCAGACGCGCGGCTGGTTCTACACCCTGCACGCCGTCAGCACGCTCCTCTTCGACCGCCCGGCCTTCAAAAACGTCATCTGCCTCGGGCACATTCTGGCCGAAGACGGCTCGAAAATGAGCAAGTCCAGGGGCAACGTCGTCAACCCCTGGCAGGTATTCGCCGAACACGGCGCCGACGCCACCCGCTGGTACATGTATACCGCCGGGCCGCCCGGCAACGCCCGCCGTTTCAGCGGCAACCTGGTGGCGGAGGTGAAACGCCGTTTTCTGAATACGCTCTGGAATACCTACAGCTTCTTCGTCGTCTACGCCAATCTGCAAAACGGAGACGCCGCCCCTGCCGCAAATGTGAACGGATCGGCCGCTTCCGCTGAGGCCGCGCTCCAGGACCGCTGGCTCCTTTCCGAGCTGAACCGGCTCGTCCGCGATGTCACCGCCGCCTACGAGGCCTACGACGTCACCGCGGCCACGCGCCCCATCGCCGACTTCGTCGACCAGCTCAGCAACTGGTATGTCCGCCTCAACCGCAGGCGCTTCTGGGACGGCGACGCCGCCGCCCTGACAACGCTGCGCAGCACGCTCGTTACCGTCTCCAAGCTGCTCGCCCCGGCAATGCCCTTCATCTCCGAAGAGATCTACCAGAATCTCGTCGCCGGCGTCGAGCCTGGCGCGCCCGACTCCGTCCATCTGGCCGCCTGGCCCGGCTTCGACGAGTCCGCCATCGACGACCGCCTTCATGCCGACATGGCGCTCGCGCAAAAGATCACCACCCTGGGGCGGGCTGCCAGAGAGTCCGCCGCGCTCAAAGTGCGGCAGCCGTTGCAACGCGTTGTCGTGCGCGCCCGTTCACAGGAGGAGAACGCCGCTCTCGAAAGAGTGAGAGATCTCCTCCTCTCCGAGTTGAACGTCAAGGAGCTGGCCTTCGCGGACGAGGCCGGCGACCTCGTCGAACTGACCGTCTTTCCCCTCCCCAGGCAGCTTGGCCAGAAGTACGGTCCCGGCTACCCGGTTATCAGGAGCAGGTTCGCAGAGATGGACCAGCGTGACCTGGCCGCCCAACTGGAAGCCGGTCAAACCGTGACCGTGACCGACGGGGACCGGGAATACGTCGTCGCAGCCGAGGACGTGGAAGTTCGCAGGACCCCGCGCGCCGGCCTCGCCGTCGCCGAGGACGGCGGCTATCTCGTCGCCGTCGCCGCAACCCTGACCCCCGAGCTCGAGCTAGAGGGCCGCGCCCGTGAGCTCGTGCGCCGCATTCAGCAGCTTAGAAAGGACTCCGATCTCGACATCACCGACCGCATAACGCTTACGCTCTCCGACTCGCCGCTCGTCGCCAAACTCCTGTCCGTGTACGAAAGCTACGTCCTGGAGGAAACGCTCACCCTGGAGCTTGCACTGACCGACGGCGCAGCCGCGCTTCACGACGCCGCAACCGTCACCTTTCCTCTGGGAGACGAGGAAGTGACCGTCGGCCTGAAAAAACTGTAAATTCCAGGCCGGTCCGCAGGCCCTCTCGCCGGCGCAGGCCCCTGTTCCTGCCGCGCCCGCTTCGGACTGCTGACCGGCCTCGACAGCCGCACGCAACGCCGCAGCCGCCAACCTGTATGGCCAAACCGTATGGCCAAACCGTATGGCCAATCTGTATGGCCAGTTTCTATGGCCAAACTGTATACTGTACAAAGGGAAGAACTCGATGTCATCCTACCACTACGATCCGGACCTGAAATATGCCGACTCCCACGAATGGGCCAGGCGCGAAGACTCGCACGTCGTCATCGGCATCAGTGACGCCGCCCAGGACATGATGAGCGATATCGTATTCGTCGAGCTGCCCGAAATAGGGGCTGCCGTCGCCGCCGGCGATGCCATCGCCGTCGTCGAATCCGTCAAGGCCGCGGAGGACATCATCGCCCCCGTATCCGGTTCCGTCTCGGCCGTCAATGAAGACCTCAACGACGAGCCCGAACTGGTGAACAAAGATCCTTACGGAGCCTGGTTCCTCAAAATCGAAGTCGAAGACGCGACCGAGCTTGACAACCTGATGGACGCAGATGCCTATTCAGCGTTCGTTGAGAGTCAGCAGTGAGACCGGGCCGGGCACGAGCGTTCCCCGGAGCTGCACGCCCGGCAAAACCGCCAGCTGCACTACCGCGCCGCGCCGCTGCCCCTTCCCGCGCCGCCCCCCGCAGCTGACGCCAAACCTGGCGCTAAAGCTGACGCCAAAGCTAACGCTCCTGCCGGCGCTCCTACTGGCGCTCCTCTTGACCGGCTGTGACGCGTCGCCCTCCCGGCCTCGCCTGCCCGGCCTGCCCTTCCTTCAGCCGCGCGCCGAATCCGCTGCCGAAGAACTGCCGCTGCGCATCTTCCTCCCCCAGGAGGGAGATGTCACCGAGGCCCTGCGCGCCCGCATCGCCGCTTGGGCCGCCGCCCGTGACCTCCCCGTCGAACTGACCGCGTCCCCCGCCTACGACCAGGAACTGCCCAGCCGTCTGGCCGCCGCCGACCCCCCCGACCTCGTCGTCGTCACCGCCTTCCTCTTCCCCGATCTGGCCGCCGCCGGTCTCCTCGCGCCCGCACCAGCCGGTCTCCTCGACCCCGCCGGCCTGCCCCCCCGGCTTGCCGCCGCCTTCACCTGGCCCACACAGGATGCCGACCCGCAGCGCTACTGCCTCCCCCGCGAAGTGCGTACCCTTGCCCTCGTCTACGACCGCGACGGACTGGCTGCCGCCGGCCTGCCGCCCCCCGCCGACTGGGACTCGCTCCGAGCCGCCGCAGTCTCGCAAACCGACGTTGAACGCAACCGCTTCGGCTTCATCCAGGCCCCCGACCTCTCCCGCTGGCTTCCCATCCTCTACGGCGCCGGTGGTACAATCATCGCTGAGAACGGCCGCATGGCCCTGGACTCCTCCTCCGCCGCCGCCGCAATGGACTGGTATATCCAGGTGTTTCGCGACAACTTTGCCGGGCACGCCGGCGAGTCGAACAACGAGTGGGCCGGAGAGGTGCTCGGAAAGGGCAAGGGCGGACTCACCATCGAGGGCAACTGGATCGTTCCCTACTTTGAGGCCGAGTTTCCCGGCTTCCGCTACGGCGTAGCGCCATTGCCCTCAGGTCCCGCAGGGCGCAACACTTCCGTGGCCTTTACCAGCTGCTATGCCGTCCCTGCCGGCTCCTCCCGCCAGCAGGACGCCTTCGCGCTGGCCTTCTTCCTGAGCGGCCCCGATCTGGTCGGCTCCCTCCCCAACGACGGGGGTTGGATGCCTGCCCACGACGGGATGAGAGAGGAATGGAAAAGGGAATTCCCCCGTCTCGCGCCCTTCGCCGACGCCGTGCCCACCGCCGCAGTCTGGCAGCTGCCGCCCGGTTTCGACACCTTCCTGCACAGCTTCAATCGCGGCATGGTCCAGCTGTTCGCCGCAACTGTCGAGGCCGCCGACTTTTTTGCCGAACTCCAGGAGTTGGGCGAAACTTTATTGCAGACGGCTTCCGAAACCCGGTCCACACCTGCGGCAATGCAGAACGCCGCACCCTGATTGCGAGCGGCTGAAATGAACTTTGAGGGCAAAGTAGCTCTGGTTACAGGTGGCGCATCGGGAATCGGGCGCGCGACCGCCCGCCGCTTCGCTGAACTCGGCGCATCCGTTGTGATTTCCGATCTGGACGGGCAAAACGGCTCCGCGGCCGCGGCTGAGCTGCGCGCCCGCGGCGCTAGATGCATCTTCGTCGGCTGCGACGTCTCTGATCCGCGCCAGGTGGTGCATCTGTTAGACCTGGCCTTATCCTTTTTCCCCCGCCTCGACTTCGCCGTAAACAACGCCGGCATCGGCGGGCCGTGGGAACCGCTGCAGACCTACCCGCACGAAGGCTGGGACAGCGTTCTCGCCGTCAATCTCACCGGTGTCTTCTACTGCATGCAGCAAGAGATCAAACGCATGATCGGAAATGGAGGGGCCATCGTCAACGTGGCTTCGATCGCCGGCAAACGGGGACTCCCCTACCAGGCCGCCTACACCGCATCCAAGCATGCCGTCATCGGCCTGACCCGCGTCTCTGCCCAGGAGGTCGCCCGCCACGACATTCGCGTCAATGCCGTCTGTCCCGCCTACACCGATACGCCTCTGATCACGCCGCTCATCGCCGGCAACTCGCGGCGCGTCGAAAAGATGCTCGAACGCATCCCGATGCGCCGCTTCGGCCAGCCCTCAGACATCGCTGAAGCCATCGTCTGGCTATGTTCGGACGAATCTTCCTTTGTCACCGGCCAAGCCGTTAACCTGGACGGCGGCATGACCGCCTAGCGATCGCCATAACAGCGATCGCCATAACACTGAACTGGAGGAAACGATGTCCCGACAAGCGGCATACCAGGACCTGCAAGACAAGATAGGCGCCGAATCCGGCCCCGGCGAATGGTTCCCGGTTACCCAGAATATGATCACCGGCTTTGCCGACGTCACACGCGACCACCAGTGGATCCACATTGACGAGGAACGGGCCGCGCGCGACTCGCCCTTTGGCGCAACCGTCGCCCACGGCTTCTTCACCCTCTCGCTGATTCCACACCTTACCGGCATGGTCGAGCCGGACAAGCCGCAATATCCGGGCGTGGCCCTCACCGTAAACTACGGCCTCAACCGGGTCCGCTTTCCCCACCCCCTGCTCGCCGGAGCCGCAATCCGCGCCCGAACCCGGCTCCAGTCGGTCGAGGAAGTGAAGGGCAACGGCCTGCAGATGGTTCACAACGTTACCGTCGAGATCGATGGCGTGGAAAAACCTGCCTGTGTCGCCGAAATGGTCTCGCGTCTCTACTTTGTTGAAGATTGAGAAAACCGGTGCCAATATCCTATGTTCAATAACCAGGTGGTAGTCATCACGGGTGCAGGTCGCGGCATCGGCGCCGCCGCCGCGCGCCTGTTCGCAGACTACGGCGCCGCCGTCGTGGTGAACGACCTCGAAAACGCGATGGCGGAGGAAACCGCGCGCGCCATTCGGGCGCGCGGCGGGCAGGCCGTCGCCCTCGCCGGCGATGTCACCGAACCCGGATTCCCCGAACGCCTCATGCAGACGGCGGTCGACAGATGTGGCCGCCTGAACGTCCTCGTCAACAACGCCGGCTACACTTGGGACGGGATGGCGCACAAGATCGCCGACCCGCAGTGGCAGGCGATCCTCGACGTACACCTGTCTGCTCCCTTTCGCATGATCCGCGCCGCCGCCCCCCACCTGCGTGAAGCCGCCGCGGCCGAAATGGAGTCCGGCGCCGGCATGAGTAACCGCTGCGTCGTCAATGTCTCCTCCACCTCCGGCCTGCATGGCAATATCGGTCAGGCAAACTACGCTGCCGCCAAAATGGGGATCGTGGGACTGACCAAAACCATCGCCCGGGAGTGGGGGCCGCTGGCGATTCGCTGCAACGCCGTCGCCTTCGGCTTCGTCGACACGCGTCTGACCCGCGCCCAGGAGGTCCAGGAAGAATCGATCGAGATCGACGGGCGTGAGGTTGTGCTCGGTATCCCCCAAAAGGTGCGTTCCATGCTCGACAAGGATATCCAGCTTCGGATCCCCCTCGGGCGGCCCGCCTCGGAGGACGAAGCCGCGGCTGGAATCGTCCTGATCGCCTCGCCCCTTGCCTCTTACATCACCGGCCACGTTCTCGAAGTGACCGGCGGCATGGGAATCTGACCCGTTGCGGCCGCAGCGCGACAGCCCCCTTCCATCCCTGCAAACATCCCCATGGCTACTCCAACTGCTACCGTGAGCGCGACAGGAGAGAACGGCAACACGCAGCCCCGGACCGTCATGATCACCGGGGCCTCCAGCGGCATCGGCCGCGCCTGCGCCCTTCGCATGGATCGCGCCGGCTGGCGCGTCTTCGCAACTGTGCGTAGTGAGGCTGACGCCCTGCACCTGCAGAACGACGCCTCCCCCGCGCTGCGCGCCCTGCTCCTGGACGTCACCGACCCTGACCAGATCGCCGCGGCCGCCGCGACCGTTGCCGAATCCGTGCCAGTAAATGGCCTGCACGGGTTGGTCAATAACGCCGGTATCGCCGTGGGCGGCCTGGTTGAATACCTCGACCCCGCCGAGCTGCGCCGCGTCCTCGAGATAAACACCATCGCGCCCCTCGCCGTCACCAGGCCCCTGATCCCCCTGCTCAGAAGGGCAAAGGGCCGCATCGTGATGATGAGCTCGATTGCCGGTTTCAGTTCGACGCCCCTTCTCTCGCCCTACAGCGCCTCCAAGTTTGCCCTCGAAGCGCTAACCGACGGCCTCCGCCTCGAGCTGAATCCTTGGGGAATCGAAGTCGTTTCCGTCCAGCCGGGCGCGATCAAGACCGAGATCTGGCGCAAAGCCCGCGCCTACGTCGAAGGGGAGCTGCAAAAGTACCCGCCCGAGGCCTTTGAAAACTATGGCCCCCTTCTCAACAGGATTTCCGAAGCTCTTGCAAGACCGCGCGGCGTCGATCCTGAAGAAGTGGCCCGGATCGTGGACCACGTCCTTACCGTCTCCAGGCCCAAAGCCCGCTATCTGGTCGGCCGCGACGCCGTCATCCGCAATCTGATCGAACGTCTGCCGACGTCGCTGCGCGATCGCCTTATCCTGGGCCGTATGCCCAAATACGGGACCGCCGCCGAAATCCCCCATACCGAACTGAGAGAGGCCGGTCGTGAAGATCCGGGGTAGTCGTGGTCGCGCTCCCCGGCGTCGGCCCCTTGCCCTGCTTACTGACTACTGCTTCCCCACATCCGGAGAGACAACTGTGAAATTCACCCTGTCAGGACTAAAACGCTCACTTGCCGCGGCCCTCTTCACCCTCGTGATCGTCGGTTGCGGTCCCGCTTCACCCGCCTCTGAAGAGATGCAGCCGGTCACCGAAACTGCCGCCGCGACCGCTTCGACGCCGGCGGAAGATTCCCGGCAACCGGCTGCCGAATCCATTCGGATTGGGGCGCTTGTCCCCCTCTCCGCCCCCGGTTCCGTCGTGGGCGGCGAGGCAATGCGGGACGCAATGATCATCGCCGCCGAGGAGATCAATGCGAACGGCGGCATCCTGGGAAGGCCCCTTGAGCTGATCGTTGTCGATAGCGAAGGTCTGCCGGAGCGGGGGGCCGCCGTGACCGAGCGGCTCATCACCCAGGACGGCGTCGTAGCCATTGCCGGCGGCTACCACAGTTCAGTCGGCGTCGTCGCCAAGGAGGTCGCCCACGACTACGACGTCCCCATAGTCTTCGCCAACACCTGGAACGACACCATCACCAGCGTCCAGTATCCCCAGGTCTTTCGGATCGCCCCGATCAGCTCCGAAGTCTCCGCCGTCGACGTCAACTTCATGCAGTGGCTGCGAGACGAAGCCGGCGCCAGGCTCGAAAAGGTCGTCCTCTTGACTGAGAATACCGACTATGGCATACCCGCCGCCGAAGATACCGCCCGCCTGCTGGGTGAAGCCGGGATCGACTCCGTCACCTTCGGCGTCGACATCGGCACCCAGGACTTCGCCGGCATTATCGAGAGGATTAGGGCCGAAGAACCGGATCTGATCATGTCCCTGGCAACCGGAGAAGCCTCCTACAACTTCGCCCAGCAGTCTGCCGATGCCGGGTTGGGGCCGCAGGACGTTCCCACCATGTGTGACCATGTGGCCCTGGAAAGCGACGCCTTCTGGACAAACGTTCCCGACGGCAACTACTGTTTCGTGCGCCGCATCGGTCTCCCGCCTCAGCTCTACAACGATGCCGCCCACGCCTTTCTTGCCGCCTATGAAGCGCGCACCGGCAAGGAAGGGGCCGAATCCTACGCCTTCGCAGCCTACGATGCTGTTCGAATTATCGCGCAGGCCATCAACGAAGCCGGGACGGCCGAGGCCCAGGCCGTCATCGCCGCATTGGAAGAGACCACCTATGAAGGCGCGCTGGGTACCATCACCTTTCCCGTCAACAGCAGCAACCCGCCCGAGGAAGCCGGCGTCGATCCCAAGTGGTGGCACCAGTTCCCCGACCCTGCTGTAACCGTCGTTCAATATCAGCGTGAGGGCGAGGACTCAGTCGGCGCCGCAGTCGTCTTTCCACCCTCATATCAGACTGGTGAACCGGTCATCGTAGGCCGGTAGCCGTCGCCTGGCGTCAGGTTGAATCCCCCGCAACCCATCTGTCCCAAGCGCCTAGACCCCGGTATCATCTGTGGCGGTTCCCTTGTACAGCAGTCTGAGGAACTCTTCTGTCTCCTCCGTGCTAAGCGCGCTGAAATCCATCTTCGGTTGCTCCTTCGTCGGATCACCGCCCGGTTTCCCGGTCCGCTCCTCGTCCG
>JAJEDJ010000027.1 GCA_022821545.1 Caldilineaceae bacterium | reverse complement strand
CGGCCCATATACCTCGATGATCCGTCCGCGGGGTATCCCTCCCACTCCCAGCGCTATATCCAGGCTCAGACTGCCCGTCGGGATCGAGGCCACGTCCAGCCGGGTCGCCTCTCCCAGCCTCATGATCACCCCATCCCCATAGCGGCGATTCAGGTTGGCAATTGCTACTTCCAGGGCTTTGGCCGGTCCGCTGTCGGCTGATCGTTTTTTTGTCATCGTTTTCCCTTGCGTCCTGTTTTCAACACTCTTTAACATGCTCGACGCGCCTTTTCCAAGCAGAGGCGGCGAGGTAATCCCCGGGGGACTGATGCAGCCCATTATAGAACATATGTACAATTCTTGTCAAAATGTCTGCCTTGTCGAAACTGTGCCTGCCCGGGCGGATGCCCGGAACCGGCCAGGACCGGACATCCGGCGGTACGCTATGCGGAGACGCGCAGGGGACCGAAATCCGTCATTACGCCCCCAACTTCGAATTCTTTCACTATCCGATTCTTGTCTTTTGAAGGTATCACCGACTATAATCCTCGCGCGATTCGGATCTCCTCATTTGGACTACGGCTCTCAGCTACTTCAGACGTGAATAGAAAAACCTCCATTCCCACTTCAGAACTGACGCTGCAACTGTGCCCGACGGTGGCGCGTCATTTGGACTTGGCATGAGTGTAAATCGTCGAAAACTGAACAGAGCCTGGGAAACGCTGCGGTCGTTGCCGATTCCTGCCATAGGCTCGGACCGCCTGGTCGACCTGCATGATGACCTGCTGCATTACGACACGGTGATTGCGCAGGAGATGCGGGAGTACTTGCGGGGGCGTGTCATCAATCGGATTCGTGTGCAGATCGACTGGGAGTTGGAGGAGACGCTGCGGTCGTTCAAGCCACAGTCCTCAGCAGAGATGGAATGCAGGCGGGAACTGCTACGCTACAAACGACGCATTGATGACGTAGTGCGCCAACTGCTCGTCGGCCAGCCGGAAGAACCCCCTGTCGAATCTTAGTGCGGCCGTTCTCGCCCCTTCGGCCCTTCAGACGATATCCCGCAGCAGGAGATCTTCGACCGTTTCGCGGCGCTGCGCCAGCTGCGCGACGCCCGCGCGCAGCATCACGACAGCCGGCCGCAAGGCTCCGTTGTAGTTGCTGGCCATCATGAGCTGGTAGGCGCCACAAACCGGAACGGCCAGCAGTTCCCCTGATTTGACGTCAGGCAATGGCAGATCCTCGATCAGCAAATCACCGCTCTCGCAGTATGGCCCGGCCAGCCAGGCGTTTTCTGAAATAGGCGCCCTGCTCAGCGGGTCTGTGACAGGCAGCGCGGAATAGCGCGCCTGGTAGAGCGCCGGGCGGATATTGTCGGCCATTCCGCCGTCAAGCAGAAGCCAACGCCGACCCCCCGCTCGTTTGACAGTTCCTACCTGATAGATGGCAACTCCGGCGCGGGCGACAAGGCTGCGCCCCGGCTCCACCTGCAGACGCGGCAGGGGCAAGGCATAGGGCGACAGCTTCTCTGTCAGCGCCGCGGCAACTGTCGCGACGTATTGCTCGATCGACGGGTGGGGGAGATCCGCTTCATGGTAGGCGGCGCCCCAACCGCCTCCGGGGCTGAGCACTTGAGGCCACCAGTTGAGTTGCTTCTGCAAGCGGCCCATCAGATCGCACACCATATCGAGAGCGGGAAGCACCTGTTGGGCAGCGTGGAAATGCGATCCCTGGTGGAAGTGCAGTCCGGTCACGGGCAGGTCATAGCGCTGGCAGAACGCGATTGCGTCGACACATTGATCGGCATCCATCCCAAACTTGCTATCGTGCTGCCCTGTCTGGCGGAAATGATGCGTGTCCACCGCGTAACCTGGCCGTACCCGCAACCAGAGCGCCGGCGCGCTGCCCCGGGCAGGCGCCAGTTGGGCGATGCGCTCCAACTCAGGAGGGTTGTCGACGACGAGGACGCCGGCGTAGGCGAGCCCGGCCTGCAGGTCCGCCCAACTCTTGTTGACGCCGTGCATCAGGAGCTGGGCGCGCGGGACACCGGCGGCGCGGGCGATGTGCATCTCACCGACCCCGGTACAGTCCAGAAGCAGGCCGTGCGCCGCCATCAGTCGGGCCATGGCCAGATTCAGAGATGCTTTGCCGGCATAGGTGATGCCTGCGGGGCCGGGATAACGGCGGCTGAGGGCATCTTGATAGGCCTCGACTGAGTTGTCAATGGTCTGAAGATCATAGATATAGAGGGGTGTACCCCATTCGGCGGCCAGCCTGTCCAGGTCACAGCCGCCAACATGCAGCGAGGGTCTGCCGCTTTTGTCGGGGCGCAGAGCAACGGTGTCGGGGAAGAGCGAGAGACGGTCGTGATACATTGCAGAAATTACAGAAGCACCATGAGGATTCCGCCGATCGTAATCAGACCGCCGATTATGCCATTGAAAGAAGGGATCTCGCGCAGCAGGAGCGCGCCCAGCAGGACGCCGCCCAGCACCTCCTGCGTAGCGATGAGATTGACATAGGTGGCGTTCACCCGACGCAGAGCCGCGTTGTAGAGGGTGTGGCCGCATGCCAGTGGGAAGACACCGAGGCCGACGATGCTGGCGACGGCGGGCCAGCTGAAGCTGCCGGGGGTATGGGCCGCCGCCGCGGCTGGAAGCAGCCAGAGCGCAGCCAGTAAGTAGACTGCGCCGGCGTAGACCAACAGTGGGAAACGCTGCCGCTGACTGCGGCCGGCAATGCTGTAGACGGCGTAGGTGACGGCGCTTCCCAGTGCCAGCAGATCACCGATCAACGTGCGGCTGGTGAAGTTGTACGATGCGCTGCCGCTTTGCTGGACGAGCGCAAGAACCGGCTCGAACCCTGACAGGACGGCCACGCCGAGGACAGCTACGAGGATGCCCAGCCATTTGCGTTTCGACAGTGGTTCGCGGAGCGTGAAGCGGGACAGCAGCGCGACCCAGATGGGCGCGGTATACATGATCGCCAGGCTATTGGTGATCGTCGTAAACTCAAGAGAATAGGCGTAGAAAAAGAAGTGGAGTGCGGCGACCAGCCCGACCAGAACAAGACGAGGCCAATTGGACGAGAGGAGGCCGCGCCCATTCGAGGCGCCCCACGCACCGCGGCTGCGGAGGAGAACCACGGCGGATACGACAATGCCGGCGACCAGGAGGCGACCGGCTGCGATCTCGAACGAGGTTACCGAGCGGGCGGCCCACCGCACCAGCACGGGGCTGGTACTGAAGAAGAGGACAGCGATCGCTACCAGAGCCAGCCCGCGACGTTCTTCGACTGTCACGGATTCGACCCAGACTGTGCGCGGGCGTCAAACCTGCGCTTTCCGGGGTGGAGATCTGTGGCCGCTCTAGGGAGCGGCGGGCGTAATCGCCACGTAGACAAGGCTCAACACCATACTGAGCGCGATCAGCAGGCTGAGAAAGTAGAATATCTTTTCGTTGCGGCTCAAGCGGCGGCGTCTGCCCCGTCTACGGCTCATGCGCAGTCCCTTTCCGACCGAAATTCAAGAGATGGGATTGATGAATATTAACTTCGCAGCTCAGATTGAGTCCCATCAGCCTCACGAATCATAGTCGAAATCGGACTGTGGATCAAGGCGCCTGTGTGTTTGTAACCGGTACGGCGCTCACTCGATGCGCAGTGGGCCGAGGAGCAGCCGGTCCTCTTGCGCCGGGTCGATCCTGTCGAGCACGCGCAGGCGCTGGAAATCGGGCCGGGTGTACAGGCCGACCTCGATCTGATAGAGTCCCGGGGGAGCGTTCAAGGGGACAGTGAAAGTGTGCATGGTCGCAACTGTCTCGCCGGCGGCCCAGCTCTCGGTTGGCGGGGACGGCTGCAAATCGGCGCCGCCGAACATTTCGAAGTTGTCGGTCAGCAGATGGGCGAAGACCGTATAGGATTCGACCACCTGTCCTGATGCGGTCCAGTACAGGATAATGGACATTTCGTCGCCGGGAACCGGGGTCCGGGTATTGAAGCTGTAGCCGGCCAGGGTGATGTTGTCGTCAAACTGCACATGCAGTGGAATGGGGATACTATGGCCCCTGTCCTGGGAAACGTCTGCCTTCCCGCCTGGTTCGCAGTCTGCAACGGTGAATCCAGCGGGGCAGATGATCACCTCGCCGAACGAATAGCCTGTGCCGCCGTCGACCTGGGGCAGACGTATGCCGCTGCGGTGGTCGTAGAAGCCCACCTGCCAACTGGCCCGATTCGGTGTATGGACCGTCTCCGGAATTGCAACGGTATAGCTGTCGAGGAGAAGACGGCCCGGCTGCCAGCCGCTGGTCGGGCGTAACCCGCCGCCGGGCATCGTATCCAGTTGCGCGACGGTCAGACCTGTGCCGTCCACGAGATGGATGAAAAGTGACCAGTCATCGGTCAACGGGGCGTTGGTCAAGTACGCCAGATCCACCTGCACTTCGTCACCAGGGAATACGGTCGGCACTCGAGGATCTGTTTCGCTTGCCTGCTCTTGCCGACCGTATTCCAGTGCGGCCGCATGCTGTAAATGAATCTCGGAGTTTCCGGCGAGAAAGAGGGAGTGGGGCGCCGGGGAGACACCAGTGTTCGCATCGCTGTCAGGAACTGACATCGGTGGGGGCCTGTAGGCGGGCTGGATCAGAAAGAAGGGTGTAGCCAGCGTGAGCAGTCCGAGGGCAGAGGTGACACTCCAGCCGATTCTGTGGCCGAATCTGCAGCCCCATCCTGTCCAGCCATACGTCCAGAGCAGCGCCAGGGCGGGCAGCGCGGCGAAGAAGTAACGTCCCTGGGCGGCCGGCGCGACGCGCATAAAGCGCAGCCAGGAGATGGTCAGAACGAGCAGCCACAGGATGAGGAAGGCGTGAGGCACGCGGGGGGAGAAGCGGGTTGCAGGGCGGGCGGCGCCGGTGCGCGTTTCCCGGGCGATATGAAACAGCAGCCCAAACGCGACGACGGCGGCGATGACACGCAACCCCAGGTAGACCCAGGCCGGGTAGGGCAGGTTGAGCCAGCCAAACAGCCCCCAGAAGGAGCGTTCCAGCCCTTCCAACTCGCTCAGGATCTGCGACGGGCCAGCCGGAATGACCCGTAACAGGATGTTCGCTTCCCACATTTCCCAGGCCAGCGGGTCGCCGTAGAGCCGCCAGTTGCGCAGGTACCACCAGCCGGCGAGCAGGATTGCGGGAACGGCCGTCCATAGGGTGGCATCGAAGATGGGGCGTAGGTTGCGGTTCCGCCAGGCCAGCCACAGAATTGCGATGGTGGAGACGCCGACGAGGCCCAGTCCACTTAGTTTGGAAAGCAGCGCCAAGCCAAGCGCAGCGCCGAGTTTCAGTAGGCGGCTGCGTTGCGGACGCCCTCCCTCTACCATCATCTCGGTCAGTTGCCAGAGGACAAGCGCGGCGGTTGTATTGACGGCGTTGTCATTGCTGACGGAGGCGCTGATGAAGACAAATTGGGGCAGGAAGGCCGCGAAGGCGGCGCCGAGCAGGGCATTTTGCGGAGGGAGAAGGAGGTGAAGGGTACGGTAGACCGCATAGACGGTCACTGCACCGAGGAAGACGGAAACGAGACGGGCGACATGCAGGGCCAGAATCGACCGGCTCCAGGGGAAGCGTTCCGTCTGCTGGTGGTGGATCAGATAGTTGCGATTGATGGCAGTATCGGGTCGACCGACGGCGCGGTGGGGGTTGGCGCGCGCAAAAAGTTCAGGGAAGTCGGACTGATCGATCAGAACGGTAAGCAGAGCCGCAGCGGCGTAGTAGGCGGGCGCCTGTGTGCCTTGCTGCCGCCAGAGGGCGCGGGTTTTCGGTTCTGTGACCGGCAGCGTCCGCTGCGTCACCAGATGTTGAACAAAGGCAAAATGCCAGATTTCGTCGGGCGCTTCGAATGGCGGGGTGACAATGCTGAACAGGCTGGCAAGAAGGAGGTAGAGCGCCAACAGATGGCGAATCGTGGGGCGAACAACAGGGAAAACAGGAGCGAATCGGCGCGGCGCCTCCCCCGTTTCACGGGATTGGGACATTTACCTGGATCTGGCTTTCGGTATCTGTTCTCCTGGCCCGGATAGCTTATGAGAACCGGGGGAATTCGTCTCCTCGGCGATATTGCCGCTCTGTTCCAGGCTCTCTGCATTGACGCTCCCTGTATTGACGCTCCCTGTATTGACGCGCCCTGCATTGACGCGCCCTGCAGTCCGTCTTGGCGGCCGCCAGATGAAGAGATAGTAGAGCCAGCTCTTGACAAACTGGAACCAGACATCCAACACCCGAAAGTTGGACTCTCCATTAGAGCGCACATATTCGTGGGTCGCGACTTCGCAGATCCGATACCCGCTGCGCACGGTCTTGATTACCATCTCCTGCTCGATCGTCGGTATCTCCGATTCCAGCGCCAGGCTGCGCGCTACCTCGGCCCGGATCGCCCGAAATCCATTCTGCGAGTCGGTCAGGCGCACTCCCTGGGTATAATTGATGCTGAGTGTGATGACCTGGCTGCCGAAGAGACGGACGAACTGATTGATGGTGGCGTGCAACTCGTCGCTCCCTCCCAACATGCGGGAGCCGGATACGTGATCGGCGTTGCCGGCGATGATCGGCTGGACGAGCGCGGGAATATCGCGCGGGTCGTGGGAGCCGTCGGCGTCGATAAAGACGAGGATATCGCCGCTGGCGTGGGCGATGCCGACGCGCAGGGCGTCGCCTTTGCCTTTACCGTTATCCAGCAGGACGGTGGCGCCCAGTTCGGCGGCGATGGCCCGGGTATCGTCGCAGCTATGGCCGTCGACGACCAGCAGTTCGTCGGCATGGGGCGCGGCCCATTCGAGCACGGGGCGGATGTTACGCCCCTCGTTGCGGCAGGGCACGATCACCGAAATTTGAACCTCACGACCATCCGGCCCCTGGTGTGTGATGGCAGTGGGCCGGGCGGGCTGGGTATACCAGTTGGGCAGGTTATCCGTCATGGACTGTCCCAGGAAAATGGATTGGCTGCCGTTTGAACGCCGATGGGCCCTACTTTATCAGTATTCAATATCGATGCCAAGCCTCGGCCCCAACATTCCGCCGGAATTGACCGGCAACAGACGATGCAGTAGAGTGCATAGCTGTCGGTAACTGAATGCAGATTCCCCTCGCGCAGAGATAGGTTAAGGCAGTCCAATTGACCGGATCGGCGGACCATGACCATGAGTGATCCAATCAGGGCGGCGGCAGCGGCGGCGCAGTCCGTCGGCATTGACCCGCACGAGGGTATGCAGCTCATCGGCGCGGCCCACCTGGCCGACCGCCATCATCCACCTTTCGACCTGGGGCGGCCGGCGATAGTGCTTGACATCGCCGATGAGCCATCTGCGCAGGCTATCTGTGCGGTGCTGGGCAACGCCTACCCTGACGACCACCCGCTACAGCTCATCTGCCTGGACGGGAATGGTACTCGCCGTGCGCGAACTGTGCCGCTTGTAGAACTTGATGAGCCGCCCGAAATTGGCGAGGGTGCCTGCCTGTACGTACCCCCTCTGCCCCGCAGCAGCTATGCCGATCTGCAGGAGGTGATGGCGCACTTGCGCGCGCCCTACGGCTGCCCTTGGGACCGGGAGCAGACTCTGGCGAGCACGCGGGCCTTTTTGCTTGACGAAGTAGCGGAGGCGCTGGAGGCGATGGACTCCGAAGATGAGGCGCATGTCGCCGAGGAGTTGGGCGATGTGCTCGGGATCATCGCGATGATCGCGCAGATCGCGACCGAAGAGGGCCGCTTCCAGATGGCCGACGCAGTGCGGATTAGCGTCGAAAAGCTCATCCGCCGCCACCCACACGTTTTCGGCGAAGATGACATTGACGATATGGAACAGTTGTTTACACGATGGGAAGAGATCAAAGCGGAAGAGCGTGCGGCCCAGGACAGACCGGCGCGCGGCCCATTGGATGCCGTGCCGGCGGCATTGCCGGCGCTGCGCAAGGCGCGTGAAATGCAATCCAAGGCCGACAAGGCCGGTCTTCTCGACCAGGCCATGCTGGCGGAAAGCGATCCTGAGTTGCAGGGCCTGTTGCCGGCGGGTAGCGATGAGGAAAGGCTGGGTAGGCTGCTGTGGCGCCTGGTCGCCCTGGCGAAAAGGCGCGGCCTGGACGCGGAGGACGCGCTGCGCTCCTTCACAGGGCGTTGGCGCACACGGATCACAGAGAAATGTGAGGGAGAGAAGAGAGCTGGTAGGAGGGAAAAGTGAGATCCTGTCAGCATGGCTGTTGACTGGGAATTCTCTCTTAAACCAGCACCTGCTTTTGAAGATAGGGGGCTGATCGTGCTATACTTTGGCGTGCTTTTTTGCCCCGGTAGCTCAGTGGATCAGAGCATCTGACTTCGGATCAGAGGGTCGTGGGTTCGAATCCTACCCGGGGTGCTCACGTATACGGCCTTTCCGAGGCCAACCAGACTTGCCCTTGTTCCAAGGCCGCCCCGCGCTCTCTTCAGTTCAGAAGAGGCGCAGCAGCCTACGGAACCTCACCCGTCTGCTCAACAAGGGCCGCGAATTGCCCGAAGACCCAGCCGGGCTGGCCATGATTGTCGATCTGCCACCAGCTTCCCACCACATTCCTGCCGGTGATCGGATACTGATAGCCGGGTACGGTCGTATCGATTACAGGGAAGCGACTGCCGGGGCCGCTATAGACGTTCATGCGGCGGCTGAAAGTCAACATCGCTTCCGTGGCCGGCAGCAGTGGAGGAAGCGGAAACCTGGCCACGACCTGGACGCTGCCCTCATTGACCAGCTCAACCAGATCGTCATAGATCCAGCCGGGCTGGCCGTCTTCGTCGATTTGCCACCAGTCGCCGCCCGCATTCCTGCCGGTAATCAGATATTGGCGTCCAGGTACGACTTCGCCGACGATAGGATAGCTGTGGTCCGGTCCGGCCCGCAGGTTCGCCTGTCGGTTGACCGATATGAGCGCCTCTGTCACCGGAAGTAACGGGGGAGCCGGGAATTTTACGATGGCCACCTGAACCCCCCTCACGTCAACCGGAGTGACCAGCTCTCCGAAGACCCACCCGTGCCGGCCGTTTCTGTCGATTCGCCACCAGTCGCCGGCCTCACTTCTGCCGGTAATCAGATACTGCTGGCCGGCTACCGCCACGCCGATTACAGGGTTATTGGCGCCCGGGCCACTACGAACATTGACGCGCCGGTCGATCATCGCCACCGGTACCGATACGGGTGCATCCGGGATATTGGCGGCCACGAGACGATCCGATACCCAGCCGGGCTGACCGCCATAGCTGATCCGCCACCACTTCCCAGAAAAATCCCTCTCCAAAATCGAGAACTGTTCTCCCGCCACAATCTTGCCAATCGTAGGACTAAATGTGGTGGGTTCGCTATGGACGTACATTGTCCGGTTCGTAATTGTCACCGGACCTATCCCAGATTCCGTTTCTCTGTGGTTGTCGGCCCACTGCACGCGCCGCACGATCTCAGTAAGCAACGACTCCAATTCCTCGAACATCTCTCCAAGAACGGAAAAGGTCAGAACAAGCAGATATTCGGCATCCGGCGAAAGCAGGACAACCTGCCAGCCGGCTGTCCGAGCGCCGGTCATAATTGATTGGGAGGTAGTCGGGACAGGCACGGCGCCTCGGAATCTGATCGAAACTGCCTCCTCCCTGTGGGGCCGCAGCCTTGTGATCAGATCGAAGCTATCCACGTCGACCCCGATCTGGCGATCCAGGGCAGCGGCAGCGCTTTGCCCGAACTCGTACAACGCAAGGCCCTTTGCGGGGAAAATCTCCACAATGACGCTATTGGCATGCAGCAGTTCGGGAGGATCCGGCGGAAAGGCGAAGCCAAAGCCAACCAACCTGCTCAGCTGTACACTGGACCGCATTTCCGTCAGCAGATTCACGACTTCCGCTCTGTCCATCGCTGCCATGTCCTGCTGAAGGGCCGCTGCCTGCGAACCGTCGAAGAAAAGCCATTCCGGAGGACAAAAGATCGTCAGACCATGCGCCACGTATTCGAAGGCGTGCCAGTCTGCTGAAACCTTGAAAATTTCCGGCGCAGCCAGCGGGATGACCACTGTATCTTTTTCGCCTGGTGTCGGTGTGGAGGTAGGAGAGGGGGACTGGGACGAGGGAGACCGCCTGGGGAGGCGAATGTAGCTGGATGTTACGTCAAGCTTACCGGAGGTTCCGGGCGCGTGATAGCCGGCAAGCGAGACCCCGCGACGAGCGCTGCTTGAATCAGAGAGCAGCGGCAGTTCGGGGGCCGCTCGAGCGAACCAGCCAAGGCAAAAGAGGAATAATGGGACCAGGTATAGTATTCCCCGCATACGTGCTTCCAGACCTCAATTATCCGTGAGTTGTAGCTTGTGAACAGAGAATCCCACGTCCCACAGTTCACTCGAGCCACTGGACGCGCTGCACTATCTCTGTCAACAGCGGCTCCAACTCCTCGAAATCTTCGCTTCGGATACTAAAGGTAAGGACGACAATCCTCTCCGCTTCCGGTGAAAGAACGCCCGCCTGCCAGCCGATAATCTCCAGATCCGGTTGATTGAAAAGGGCGCCCTTTGAACGATAAAGGACTGATGCTACCTCCGCGCCATTGGGCCGCAGACCGGCGACCACGTCGGCGCTGTCCACCTGGATTCCTTCGATGCTGTCCAGCTGGGCAGCGATCATTTGCGCTATCAGTTGCAGGAACAGCCCTTCGGTGTGAAAAGAGATGATATTGATATTGTTGACAAAGCGAGTGTCGCGGGAATCACCGGTGGGAAACTGGAAGCCCATGCCGACAAAGAGATCTTCCTGCTGTATCGCCTGGGTAAATGTTTCCAACAGCTCCTTGATCTCATCGCTATTGGCCCTTTCGCCCAGCTTCTCCACCAGCTCTTTCAACTCCGTTTTTGTCGGATCGAAGAGGACCCATTCCGGCGGATAGGGAATCGCCAGTCCGCGTGCGTCATCGACGTATACCTGCCAGTAATCGGGGGACGGCACGTCCGGCAGGGAGGTGGTGGCTGGCGGGGCTGGGGATCCCGGTGTGGCGGTGGTTGGCAAATCTGGCGGTTTCCGTGCGGCGGGTGTTGGCGGATCTGGCTGTTCCGAAACGGAGATGGCCGTCGGCTCCATTGTAGCCTGCGGCCTGCTTTGGGATGGCGCTGCCGGCGCCTGTTCACTGGCCGCCGGCAACTCGGGCTGGATGGGTGAGCAGCCTGCCAGGATAAACGCCGTGCAGACAGATGCGAACAGGAACATACGGTAAACTCCCAACATGCGCCTCGCTCCCTTTTCCAATAGGCCGCAGCGCGCAACCAGCGCAGGGGCCTTCCCGCGACGGCTAGACACTGGCTATAGCCTCCAGGCAGCCTTGCAGAAACTGGCCGGTGTAACTCTTCTCGATAGTCGCGACCTGTTCCGGAGTGCCTTCGGCCACCACGTAACCGCCCTTTCCGCCGCCTTCCGGTCCCATGTCGACTACCCAGTCGCAGTTCTTGATCACATCCAGATTGTGCTCAATGACCAGTACGGTATTGCCCCTGTCGGCCAGTTCGTGCAGGACGTTCAGCAACTTGCGCACATCCTCGAAATGCAGGCCGGTGGTCGGCTCATCGAGGATGTAGAAGGTGTTGCCGGTGTCGCGCCGGCTTAACTCTTTGCTCAGTTTGATCCGCTGCGCCTCACCCCCGGAGAGCGTCGTCGCCGGCTGTCCCAGGCGGATGTAGCCGAGCCCGACAGCCATTAGCGTCTGCAAGCGGGAGCGAATGCGGGGAATGTTCTGGAAAAAGTCCAGCGCCTCTTCGACGGTCATGTTCAATACATCGGAAATCGATTTGCCGCGGAAGCGGATATCGAGCGTCTCGCGGTTGTAGCGGTCGCCATGACACTCTTCGCAGGAGACGTAGACGTCGGGCAGAAACTGCATTTCGATTCTGATGATGCCGTCGCCGTGACAGGCCTCGCAGCGGCCGCCCTTTACATTGAAACTGAATCGCCCGGCCTTATATCCACGGGCTTTCGCTTCGGGGATGCTGGCGAACAACTCTCGCATCGGTGTAAACAGGCCCACATAGGTGGCAGGGTTGCTGCGCGGTGTTCGCCCGATCGGGCTTTGGTCGATCTCGATCACCTTATCCAGATGCTCGATGCCCTCAATTCTCTCGCAGCTGCCAGGGCGCGCTTTCGCCCGGTAGAAGCTCTGTGCGAGTCGTTTGTAGAGGACCTCCACCACCAGGCTGGACTTGCCGCTGCCGCTGACCCCGGTCACTGCGATCAGGCGGCCGAGCGGGAAGCGTACGTCAACCTTTTTGAGGTTGTTCTCGGTGGCGCCTCGCACGTGCAGATACTCCCCGTTTCCTTCGCGCCGGTCCATCGGAATCTCGATGCGCCGCTCGCCCCGTATGTACTGAGCGGTCAGGCTTCCCGGGTGGTCGACAAAGGCATTCCGCACCGCAGAAACGACCACATCGCCGCCGTGTTCACCGGCGCCGGGCCCCATATCCACGACCCAGTCGGCTGCCCGGATCGTTTCCTCGTCATGTTCGACCACCAGCACGGTGTTTCCCAGATCCCGCATGCCCTGCAAGGTGTTGATCAGCCGCGCATTGTCCCGCTGGTGCAGGCCGATACTCGGCTCATCGAGAATATAAAGAACGCCCATCAGCTGGCTGCCGATCTGCGTAGCCAGCCGAATCCGCTGGGACTCGCCGCCGGACAGGGATACGGCGGTGCGGTTGAGAGTCAAATAGTCCAGTCCCACGTTCACCATGAATTCCAACCGCGCTTCGATTTCTTTCAGCACCTGGCCGCCGATTGCAAGCTGGCGAGGGGAAAAGAGCGGCTCGGCGCCGTTGCGTCCTGCGGCCGCCCGCACCCAGGTCAGTGAATCGTTGACCGCCATCGCCGTAATGTCAAAGATACTCTTGCCGGCGACCGTTACCGCCAGCGCCATCGGCCGCAGCCGCCGTCCCTCGCATTCGGGGCAGGGGTTGATGCCCATGTACTCTTCCAGCTTGCCGCGGATCCAATCGCTGTCGGTTTCGCGGTAACGCCGTTGCAAGTTGGGAAGTACACCTGAATATTGCGTCTCGTAGTTACGCTCGTAGCCGCGGGCATTGCGATATTGCACGAGCACCTTTTCCCGTCCCGGCGGTCCGTACAGGATGATATCCCGCTGTTTGCTGCTCAGCTCCCTCACCGGCGCCGTACGGGGAATCGAAAACTGGTGGCAGACCGAACGCAGCAGCTGTTTGTAGTAGCCCTCGTCACCGTTGCCAGGGTTCGAGCCTTGCCAGGGCCTTACGGCCCCCTCGGCAATACTGAGTTCACCGTCCAGGATCAGATCGGGGTCGAATTCCTTTTGTACGCCCAGCCCGTCGCACGAAGGACAGGCCCCGTGCGGGCTGTTGAAGCTGAAGGTGCGCGGCTCGATCTCTGTAAAACTGAGACCGCAGCGCATACAGGCGAAATGCTCGCTGAAGACCCGGTCGGTCGCCACCTCGCGCAGGGTGCCGTTGCCTTCAACCGGAACGCGCTTTACTTCCGAAACGATCATTGAGCCCTCGCCCAACTTGAGCGCCGTCTCAACCGAGTCGGTGAGCCGCGTGCGGTCGGTGCCCGGCAGCACACTACCGGGGTCGTCCGGATCGGACCGTTCTGCCCGCACGATGATGCGGTCAATCACCGCTTCGATTGTGTGCATCTTGTAGCGGTCCAACTCCGGCGTTTCGCCGATTTCGAACAGCTCGCCGTTGACGCGCACGCGCACATAGCCCTGCGACTGCAGGTCGTCGAAGACGCCTTTATGCTCCCCTTTACGATCTTTGATGATCGGGGCGAGGATCATCAGACGGGCGCCCTCCTCCATCTCCAGGATTGAGTTGACGATCTGTTGCGGTGTCTGCTGGGTGATGGGGTCGCCGCACTCGGGGCAATGGGGCTGGCCAACGCGTGCGAAGAGCAGACGCAGGTAGTCGTAGACTTCGGTGACGGTGCCGACGGTTGAGCGGGGATTGCGCCCGGCGCCCTTCTGATCGATTGAAATCGCGGGGCTGAGACCTTCGATCTGATCCACATCCGGCTTTTCCATCAAGCCGAGGAACTGTCGCGCGTAGGAGGAAAGAGACTCGACGTAGCGGCGCTGCCCTTCGGCGTAGATGGTATCGAAGGCCAGGCTGCTCTTGCCGCTGCCGCTGAGCCCGGTGATCACCACCAGCTTATCGCGTGGGATCTCCAGATCCACGTCGCGCAGATTGTGTTCGCGTGCGCCCCGTATGATCAGTTTGTCAAGCGCCATGCAGCCTCCAATCGTTTCCGGTTCCTGTTAACCAGGCGCCTGTCACGGCGCCCAGCAGAAGTCAGGCGATTCGAGAATAGGAACGGATGTTCGCTATCAGGACTATGATACCATTCTTGGTCATTACTGTCCACAAATGGAAAGTATATATTACCAAAATGCTCCGGCACTTGAGAAAGCGCCGGGGTATGCAGTATTTCTGCCTAGGTGGGTTGATTTCCGGTCGTTTTGCCGGGTGAATACACTGGAGCGCGGATCGATTTCCGGGCTGGGCAAGGTGGAAGCCCCGGAGATCGGTTTGATCGAATTTCTGTGCAATATATCTACGATCCGTCTACGAACAGCAGGCAGAGGGAAGTTCGCCCCTCATTCCTGGTGTGTATTGTGCTGCCAGGTAGGGCGCGGCTGATGCCGCGGCAAATCGTAGAAGGGGCGCCGAGAGGGTTCTTGCTGCCACTCAAAGGCAAAGCGGATACGGGTAGGGTGGGCAGCGTGCAGGGCATCCCAAGGAAGATCCTGCGGCGTGAACCAGCCTGCGTCCAACGTCTCCCTGGTGACAATTGGCGTTCCCTCGACGTGGCGGGCGGCGAAGAGCAGGCAGTAGAGATGGTGCAGGCCGCCGCCGCCGTGATAGTTGTTGTCGAAAATGCCGAGAAACCCGTTCAGCGCAACCCGGCAGCCGGTCTCTTCCCACACCTCCCGCACCGCGCCCTCCGCCGGCAGTTCGTTCACCTCGCACCAGCCGCCCGGCAGCGCCCAACGCCCGTTGTCCTTCCGCTGGATCAGGAGAATGCGGCCGGCGTCGTCAAAGGCAGCCGTATCCACCACCGCATATGGAGAAACATAACGGGTATCATCAAAGAAATGACGCTGGATTTGCGCCAGCGGGCGCGCGTCCACCAGCTCCGTCAACTCGGCGCACAACGATAACATCTGCTCGAAGGTCTCGGTCTGGTAAGGATTTTCGGCAAAATACAGACCGTGGTTGCTCAGCGCTCGCAGCTTTCCGGCAACGCGCAGAATCGTCTTCTCCGCCGAATTTTCCTCCAGAACGCTTTCGTTATTCGTTCCCATCGTCACTCCTACTCATGTGATCAACTTGGTCTCTTCAGCCGGCGGTCGCCAGCCACTTCATTCCAGTCTCTTCTCCATCGCCAGCAGACGCACCAGGCGCTTGCCTGAACGAATGCGTTGCGCCTCTCCGGTCAGGGTAAAGCCAAGCGATTGGAAAAACCTGAGGGCGCCGGGGTTGAACTGTTCGACGCCCAGTTTAATTTCGTGTACGCCGCCCTCCGCAGCAAGCCACGGTTCCAACAGCGCCCAGGCACTGGCGCCCACGCGCTGCCTTTGAAACGGCTCCGCCACCAGCAGGATGCCGATATAGGCGGTGTCGGGGTCCGGCCAGTGCAGGCGGAAGTCGATGAGGCCCACCAGCTGTGCGCCGGCCTGGGGGTTGCCGGGCTCATTCGCGGCCACAATCCCCAGCCCCATACGCCCCGGCTCGGCCTCGATCGCTTCCAGATCTCGCGCCGACTGCCCAGCGGGCGCCTGGGCCAGGTGATACATCGCCCAATAGGCCGGTGACAGCTCGTATACACGTTGCAGCGCATCGGCGTGCAGCGAGGGGTCCAGGGGAAGCAGAGAGATGGAGGGTGTCATGACGGCAGAGGCGTGCGCCTTGCGGCCAGCTCCTCCAGGCTGCGCCGCAGCCCTTTCCACTCACTCTCGGCGCGCTGCAGATCGGCCCCGAGCGTCTCCAGCTTTTCCCGCTCCACGCGCACAAAGCGGGTGTAGGGCGCAACGGCCTCGCGAATGCGCTGAACACTGGCTGTCAGTTCCGATTCGAACTGCTGGGTGATTGCGGCATCGAGCCGCCGGCGCAGGTCACCGATGCGCGCGCGCAGCTGCGCCTTCACCTTCTGCCGCCGGTAGGGGAGAACATAGAGACCGAGCGCGGCGAGGGCGCTGGCGCCTAGGACACCGGTCACATCGAGAAAGGTCGTATTCAGGATGACGATGAGGATGGCGCCGAGGCCGATGGCGCCGGCCTCCACCGCTGCCGTCTGGATGATGGCCCGCTGCACGTCCTTGGCAAGCTTCAGCGCCTCGGCCTCGCGGTCATAGGAGTCAACCACCTCCTGTGCGCTGCGACCGATGCTCTTGAGAAGATTCTGCCGGTTGAAATCGAACTCCCCCCGCACCTGGCCGACCATCTGGTCGGTGTGCTGGAGTGAGCGGCGGTCAATGAACTCCATCACTGCCTGCCACTGACGGTAGTCGCGCTCGATCAGCCAGTCGATCAGCTCGTCGACGTGACGCTCGACCGCCCGGCTGCTGTCGGCCAGGACGCGGCGCTCAAATTCACCTCGCAGCCGTTCACTGTTGACCAGCTCGACGACGCGGGTGATGCGCAGATTCTCGTCAAAGAAACGGTCGCCCCGCTCCGCCATCTCGTAGAGAACGTTATCGACGCGGTCGCTCTGGTAGCGAAAGTCTCGCCTCATATCATTCTGGTAGGCCGCCAGCTGCTGGTCGATGGCGTCCAGCGCCTGGAAATCGCCCTTGAGCAGAGCTTGACGCTGTCTGATCACCTCCTGGTAGTTTCCGATCAGGGCAGCCGCGATACCGACCGGGTTCGAGAGTTGCAGCCGCACGCGCTCCCCTGCATCGAGAAAGTCAAGAATGTACTGCTCCAGCGGTTCGAACCGACTGCGCTGCCAGGGCGAGGGGAAAGAAGATTTTCTGGCCTCTTCGCCCTGCTCTCTGCTCTCTCCTGACCTCTTTGCTTCCAGCGCGAGGCGGGCGCTGACGGCGAAGATGGCCGGTGCAACGCCGAGCAACTCGTGGGCATTCCGGCGCACGAATTCGAGCACTTCCTGCTGCTCTGCTTCAGTGGTCAGCAGCTCGATCTTGTTGACCACGATCACGATCTTTTTTCCCCAGTCCCGGATCTGTTGGAGAAAGGCGCGTTCCGATTCGCTGAAGGGCCGGTCGGCGCTGGTCACGAAGAGGACAAGGTCGCTGCGAGGGACGAAATGCTCGGTCAACTCCTGGTGCTGGCGAATGACGGCATTCGTACCGGGCGTATCGACCAGATTGACTTCCTGCAGCCAGGGGACCGGCAGACGGCGCACCGCCATGCCCCGGTCCGCGCCGGGCTGGTCAACGGCATCGCTGTGACGGATCAGGACCAGTTCGCTGGTGGTTGGCACGACACCTTCGGGAAGATATTCTTCCCCCAGCAGCGCGTTGATGACCGCGCTCTTGCCGGCATTGAATTCGCCCACCACCACCATGAGAAAAAGCTCTTCCAATTGGGCCAGCGCGTTGCGGATCAGCCCCAGGTCGGCATCGGGCGCGTCGAGGCGCGCGAGGGTCACCTGCAGGTCGCCCAGCAGCTGGCGCTCTTTTTGTAGGATTTGGCCCTGCTCAGCGGTCAATACCTGCTGCACGCTTTTCCTCATTATAAGCGGGTATAAAGGTCGGACTCGGCACAGGAAATTCTAGCACAGGCGCGCTGGCGTTCATATCGTCCCTTCTATTCACCTCTGCATCAGCCCTTCCAGGCGTCTCTTCACTGCAGGCCACTCGTTTTCGATAACGCTGTGGTAGACGGTATGGCGGTCCGCGCCGTCGCGGGCAATGCGATGGTTGCGCAGTGTGCCTTCCTCGACTGCGCCCAGCCGCAGAATCGCGCGTCGCGAACGTTCGTTGCGACTGTCCGACTTGAGGGAAACCCGGCGCGCTGCCTGCTCCTCGAAGGCGTGCCGCAACAGCAGATACTTGCACTCGGTATTCACGCCGGTCCGCTGCCACGCGGTCCCGTACCATGTCATGCCAATCTCCAACGTCCGGTGCTCGCGAACGATGTCTATGTATGCGGTCGATCCCACCGCCTTGCCGCTTTCCAGGTGAACTGCGGCAAAAGTGACGCTTGTTCCCGCTGCCGCTTCCTCCAGACACGCCTTGATCCACCCTTCCGCGTCGGCAACGCTGCTTAGTGCAGGGCGGGCCGCGTATCTCCAAATCAACTCCTCCGCGCCCGCGGCATACAGGTCTGCGGCATGCGCCGGCGCGATTGGCTCAAGGCGCACCAGGTTTCCGGTCAGCGTGACCGGCTGTGGATTAAAAATCGTTCTCGATACAGCCATGTATGTCACCCCACTGTCGGCAGTAAAGCTGCACGGGTCTTCGAGATCGTAATTGCATTCGGTCTGGCCGACAACTGGCTGATGCAGTTGGGATGCGACCCGGATCTGTTGAACAGACGCTGTCTGATTCAGGTTTTCGCGATTCACGGATTGACGGCATTGCAGGCGAAAGGCGGCTTCCTGATGCTGCTTCACTCGTCGCCTGAGATAGCCGACAGCGATGTCCGGCAGTTTGGCGTGCATTCTCAGAGCGGGAAGAGCTCTGCGGCGGGAAAAATCTTGCGCTCTACCTCCAGATCTGTTAAAATTTGACTAGCCCATGTTGATTGCATCGGTTTCCCGCGACGACAACTCTATACGCTTCACATTCCTGACCTTACTCTAAATGAAAAGGAGCGATTACTCTATGATGCACGATACCATACTCAATCGGCGGCGCTTTCTGCAGTTGAGCGCAGTCGGAATCGGCGGCGCGGCCATCGCGGCCTGTGCGGCGCCCGCGGCCCCGGCAGCCGCCCCCGAAGAGGCGGAAATGGCGGCCGAAGAGGTTACCACGATCTCCTGGTGGCACGCCTGGGGCGGAACGACCGGTATGGCGGCCATGGAAGGCGTCGCCGCGGCCTTCAACGAGGAGGACCGCAACGTCAAGGTCGAACGCCTGCACGTAACCGAAATGAATGACAAGCTGCTCGCCGCGATCGCCGGCGGCACGCCCCCTGACGTCGGCGTCTGCTGCGTGCAGTATGCCGAACTCTACTCGCGCGGCGCGGTCACGGCCATCGACGACCTCATCGACAACAGCGACGTCATCGGCCGTGACGACTTTGTGCCCGGCCTCCTCGAATCGATGCAGTGGCAGGGCGCCACCTACGGCGTGCCCGGCTTCGAGGCCGGACCCCGCTACGGCCTCATGTACAACAAGGCGATCATCGACGAAGCCGGCCTCGACCCCGAGAATCTGCCCCGCACCTGGGACGAGATGTTCGAGTGACATGTCGAGCTGACCAAGTTCGACGACGCCGGCAACGTCGAGATCGTCGGCTTCGACCCGCGCGACGCCACCGCCGGCAACGGCCCGGCCACCAACATTCCGCAGTTCTGGGCCCTCACATACGGCCTCGACATGTGGGACGACGAAACCAGCTCCTTCAACTACGACAACGAACTCTTCGTCAGCGCTCTGAAAACGATTAAGCGCTTCACCGACCACGTCGGCGTGCAGCAGATGGAGTCGTTCCGCTCCAGCTTCGGCGGCTGGACGCAGAGCCCCTCTTCCTCCTTCCCCAGCGGCGTTCAGGCCATGATTGTTACAGGCTACTACGCCCCCGGCGAACTGTTCCACTCCGCGCCCGACAAGGAGTTCGGCGCCGGCTGGGTGCCCGTTTCGGAAGACCGCCGCGACATCACCTTCCAGAACGTGGGCGGCCACCCGATGTACATTCCCAGCGGCGTCACCGAAATCGACGCAGCCTTCGAGTTCATCGAGTTCTGCTCGGAGGAGAAGGCCCAGAACGTCATCTTCGACGCCACGGGCTGGCTGGGCGGCCGCAAGGCTCTCTATGATCCCGACCTGCCCAAGTACCAGCGTTACGAAAACCTGGACTGGTTCCTGCAATCGGTCAATGAGGCCGATGAACTGTGGGCCTGCCCCGTCATCCCGATCCAGGGTTTTGTCAACCAGCAGCGTTCCCGCACCTACGAATCCGTCATCTTCGGCGACAAGGACCCCGAACAGGCCGCCGCCGATATGCAGGCCGCCTGCACCGAGGAAATGCTCAAGCAGTTCCCCGAACTGGTAGGCTAGGTAAAGGCGAAAATTACCGGTGGCCGGCGGCGAGCGAAAATGGCCGCCCGCCACCGGTTAGGGGCCGCGAAAATGCTACAGAACTGGACGCCCGCCCAAACGCGCAACCTGCTCAAAGGTCTGGCCTTCATCTCACCCTGGCTGGTGGGCTTCGCCGGCTTTGTCCTCTATCCGATCGCGGCCTCCGCCTATTACAGCTTGACGCGCTACGACGTCCTGCGCCCGGCCCGCTTCATCGGCCTGGAAAACTACGTCGAGTTATTCGTCAAGGATGATATCTTTCGCACCGTGCTGGGCAACACCGTCTACCTGGTCGTGATCGGCGTACCGGCCGGGCTGGTCGTGGCCTTCCTGCTCGCCAGTCTTCTCAACCGCGAAATGAAGCTGCGGCCACTCTTCCGCACCATCTTTTTCCTGCCGGTGTTGGTGCCGGCCGTAGCTTCGGCAGAGGTGTGGCGCTGGGTCTACAACACCAACTATGGCGTGATCAACTCAGTCATTAAGAGTTGGGGGCTGGCCGTCATCCCCTTCATCTCTTCTGTGGAGCTGGCGAAACCGTCCCTGATCTTGATTCACGTTTGGACGCAGGGCACCGCCATCGTCATCTTCCTCGCCGCGCTGCAAGACGTTCCCAGTTCGCTGATGGACGCCGCCGAAGTCGACGGCGCCAACGCTCTGCAGCGTTTCTGGCACGTCACCATTCCCATCTGTACGCCGGCGATCCTGTTCGTGATGCTCACCGGCATGATCGGCATGTTCCAATACTTCACCATTGGCTGGCTGCTCACCCAGGGCGGCCCCAACGAATCGACCGAATTCTTCAGCCTCTATCTCTATCGCAACGCCTTCCAGTTCTTCAAGATGGGATACGCCTCGGCACAAGCCTGGATCCTTTTCATTATCATCCTTGCCTTCACCCTGCTCATCTTCCGCAGCTCGGCCCGCTGGGTCTACTACGCCGGAGAGTCGGATTAAGCGCAAGGGGCTAACTGTCCGCCGCAATCATGCAACAAGCCGAAGCCATCGCCAGCAGCACAGCACAGCATCTCCCGCTCACGCAGCGCACGCCGTTCAAGGCTGTACAACGCGCCCTCTTTTACCTGATGATGGTTGCGCTGGGGCTCACTTTCGCCGGGCCCCTGCTGTGGATGCTCTCAACCTCATTGAAGACGGATCCCCAGGTCTACACCGTCCCGCCGACCTGGTTTCCCAATCCTATGCGCCTGGTCAACTATCCGGAAGCGCTCTCCTCCCGCCCCTTCGGCACCTATACGTATAACACGCTGAGATATGCCCTCGGCGCAGTGGCCGGCGCGCTGCTCTCCAATACGCTGGTCGCCTACGGCTTCGCCCGCATCCGCTGGCCCGGTCGGGATATTTTCTTCATCATCTGCCTCTCGACGATGATGATCCCGTTCCAGGTGCGCATGATCCCGCTCTATCTCACCTTCAAAAATCTCGGCTGGCTCAACACCTACCTGCCCCTCATTGTGCCGACCTTTCTTGGGGTCAATGCCTACTATACGTTCCTGCTCCGCCAGTTCTTCCTTACCATCCCCAGCGAACTTTCCGACGCCGCCCGCGTCGACGGCTGCACCGAACTGGGCATCCTCATACGCATCATCCTGCCCCTGGCCAAACCTGCGCTGGCGGTCATCGGCCTGCTTCAGTTCATGTTCGCCTGGGACAACTATATCGGACCGCTGATTTATCTCAACAGCGAGGTCTTATATCCGCTCGCGCTCGGCCTGCAACAGTTCCGCACCATGTTCCAGGAAGAGCTGATGTGGCCCTACATGATGGCGGCCAGCACCGCCACGGTCGCGCCAGTCATCATCCTCTACTTCTTCGTCCAGCGTACCTTCGTCGAGGGCATCTCCATCACCGGCCTGAAGGGCTAAGTTCAGGAACCAATAGACTAACGGTTCGCTGTCCGTTCTGACCGGCGGCGCTTTCGCGCAGCAACTTTACATTCACAGATCAAGGGGCAGAACTATGCCATCCGACAGCCGGCCCAACATCCTGTTCATCTGCGTAGACCAGTGGCGCGCCGACGCGCTCAGTCTGACCGGCCACCCCGTCGCCGAAACGCCCCACCTGGACAGACTGGCCCGCGAGGGCATCAACTTCACGCAGGCCTATGCCGCCACGCCCACCTGCGTGCCGGCGCGGGCGACGATCTTCACCGGGCTCAACCAGCGCCATACCGGATTTGTCGGCTACAACGACCGCATCGACTGGCATTACGACTGCACGATGCCCGGCCTGCTTGCCGAGGCCGGCTACCATACCCAGTGCGTCGGCAAAATGCACACGCACCCCTCGCGCAATCTGATGGGCTTTCACAACGTCGTCCTGCACGACGGCTACTTGCACCGCGAACGCTCCAAGCGCGACGACTACGGCCTGGTTGACGACTACACGCCGTGGCTGCGGGAGCGGCTCGGCCCAGGGGCCGACTACATCGACACCGGCGTGGGCTGTAACGGCTACGCGGCGCGGCCCTGGGTATACGACGAGATGCTGCACCCAACAAGCTGGGTCACGACGATGGGCATCGACTTCCTGCGCCGCCGCGACCCGACAAAACCGTTTTTCCTGATGCTCTCCTACCACCGGCCGCACCCGCCATTGGACCCGCCGGAGGCTTTCATGCAGCGCTATCTGACGAAGCCGCTGCCGGACCCGATTATGGGGGACTGGGCGCCCGACAGTCTGCCGGTACGCGGCCTGGACAGCCCGATCCCGACCGATGTCGCGCAGCGCGACTACGCGCGGCGGGCCTACTACGCCCAGATCAGCCATATCGACTACAGCCTCAACCGCGTGTTCCAGGCGCTGTTTGAGAACGGCGAGCTTGACAACACCGCCATCGTCTTCACCGCAGACCACGGGGAGATGCTCTACGACCACAACCACGTCGCCAAGGGCTACCCTTTCGACAGCTCGGCGCGCCTGCCCTTCATCCTGCGGCTGCCGCACGCAGGCAGCCCGCACCACCAGGCAAGACAGGCGGATGCCCCGCTGCGAGAAGTGAATCAGGTGGTCGAGCTACGCGATCTGCTGCCGACCTTCTGCGGCCTCGCCGGAATCGACGCCCCCGCGCATGTCGACGGCCGCAGTATCCTGCCGCTGGCGCGCGGCGAAACAGAAGGCTGGCGCGAGCATCTGCACGGTGAGCATTTCATGAACGCTGACTCCAACCAGTGGCTGACGGATGGCCGCGAGAAGTATATCTGGTACTGCCAGAGCGGGCGCGAGCTGCTCTTCGACCTGGAGGAAGACCCGACCGAACTACACGACCTCGCCGCGGCGCGGCCGGAGCGCGTAGCCTTCTGGCGCGAACGGCTGGTGTCGGAGCTGGATGGCCGCGAGGAGGGGTTTGTGCAGAACGGGGCGCTGGTAAACGGCATGCCGCAGAGCCCGACGCTGGTCGACGCGGGGCATTTCCGAGAGCGTTAAACCGGTGGCGGATGGCTGGCCACTGGCGCCAGCACACAGTTAGTACACAGGAATCCCGTCCCGCCTCAAGATGCGATGCACGTTGGCCGCGGCCAGGGGGTACTTCTCGTTGGGCAGGTGTTCGAGCATCATGTAGCCGTCGGGATGCTCCTCGTGCCACAGCTGCATCGCTGTCCCCAGGTCCAGCTCGCCCTCGCCAGGAACATCTTCATCCATATGGATCACGAAGCCGTCGCGCACGCTGATATCCTTGCAGTGTCCAATCGCGCTGACCGGCCCCATACATTCGAAAATATGGCGTAGACGCGCCCTGCTGTCATAGACCTGGTGCAGCGTCTGGAAGTGATTGACGTAGTCCATCACGACCCGCAGCCGCGGGCTGCCCACGTCGCGAATGACGGCGCGGTTGAACTCGGGCGAGTTCATTATCGTCAGCAGATGGGTTTCGACGGCGATGGTCTGACCGATTGCCTCAGCCGCCTCGGCCAGCCAGGAGAGAGATTCCAGCAGCACGCCGCGGCGCCACGGCCTGTGGTTCTCCGGGTGCGGGCTGTAGGAGCCACTGGGGCTCAGGCTGCCTGTGCGGATCAGCGCCACATGGCCTCCCAGCTCGGCCGCAACACCCAATCCGCGGCGGATACTCTCCAGCAGCTTTCGGCGCGCTTCGTCGTCCGGGTCGAAGAGGCATTCCCTGAAACCGATGCCAACCTGCACAATGTCCATGCCCTCATCTGCGAAAAGCCTCCGCACGCGCTGCCACACCGGCGCGGAGGCCGGCGGTGAACCGCTGGCGGAGACGGAGAGGGCCCCTCCCGTCAGTCCCAATTCTCGGATAGCAACCAGATGCGGGCCGTGAATATCGGCGGGATCCGGCGGCAACATGCCGACAACGCCTAATCTCATAAGACAGCTCCCCGTAGTTTTCGTCCCTGTAATTTTCGTCCCTGTAACTTTCGGCGGTCAGTGTCCTGCCTGACCGCCAGTTCCGCGCCAAGACCCGCCAAGTTGACATTCGCGATACATACTGTAGAATCGGGTCGTTCCCACCCGCACATATCATCAGATATTTTTGAAAAACGCAAACGGCCGGCCCGATGCTTGTAGATAGGGCCAGCGCCTGGAGGAGGAAACAGTTGGCCGCAAAGGAGAACTCGCCTTCCGCTTTGGCGCGAGTATTTGACTATGTCGACGCCCACCGGCAGGCGTTTATCGACCGGCTGCTGGCCTATGTCGCACGGCCCAGCATCAGCGCCCACGGGGTCGGCATCCGCGAGACGGCAGAGTTCCTGCTCGGCTACCTGCAGGGGCTGGGCATGGAGGCGCGTCTGCTGGAAGGCGCGGGCTGGCCCTTCGTATACGGCCGCTATCGGGAAAGCCCGCACGCGCCGACCGCGTTGCTCTACGGCCATTACGACGTGCAGCCGCCCGATCCCCTGGACGCCTGGAACTCGCCGCCATTCGAGCCGGAGATACGCGACGGCCGCATCTGGGGGCGGGGCGTGGGCGACAACAAGGGGCAGCACCTGGCCCAGCTTCTGGCGATCGAATCCTGGCTGGCGGTCGCCGGGAGCCTGCCGTGCAACGTCATCATCCTGTTGGAGGGCGAGGAAGAGGTCGGCAGCCCGCATATCAGCCACTGCGTGCGCGCTCACCGCGCTCTCCTTGCCGGCGCCGACCTGGTGATCACCGCGGACGGCCCCGTGCATGAGAGCGGCCGGCCCTGCATCAAGTTCGGCCCGCGCGGGATCGCCTCGTTTGAGCTGCGGGCCGTGCATGCGCAGCGGGACTTTCACTCCGGCAACTGGGGCGGCGTCGCGCCCAACCCAATCTGGACGCTGGTCCATCTGCTGGCAACGATGAAGGACAGCCGCGGCGCCATCACCATCGACGGATTCTACGACAACGTGGCGCCTCTGAGCGATCTGGAACGCAGGGCGTTGGATGACCTGCCGGTCGATGTGGCGGCGGTGATGGAGGGCGCCGGCCTGGCGCGGCTGGATGAACCGCAGGAAAGGCCCTTCTTCGACCGCCTGGCGGCCTGGCCGACCTTCACGATCAACGGCTTTCACGGAGGCTACGGCGGGCCGGGAACCAAGACCGTTCTGCCCCGCGAGGCGACCGTGAAATGCGACATGCGCCTGGTCGAAAACCAGGGCGTCGACGAAATCCTCGACAAGGTGGAGGCGCATGTCCTTCTCCACGCGCCCGAAGTGGAGGTGATCCGCCAGGGCGGCATGGAGCCGTCGCGCACCCCTCTGGACTCGCCCTACACGCGCCCCCTGCAGCGGGCCTTTCGCGCGGCCCAAGGCGATGACCCGCTGCTGATCCCGGCAATGGGCGGCAGCCTGCCGGACTATGCCTGGACAAAAATACTCGGCGTCCACTCCTTTACCACGCCCTACGCCAACCATGACGAATCCAACCATGCCCCCAACGAAAACCTCGAGGTGGAGCGCTTCATCGCCGGCATTCGCACCGGCGCCGCAGTGCTGGCCTATCTGGGTGAAGAACCTTGAGTCATTCCCGGCAGCCTGCTTCAGAGCAGCGTTGTCCTGTGAAAACCGCTAGAAGAAAGCGAAAAGCTCGAAAGGAGCCGCAATGTTGAACATAGGCATCATCGGATATGGCCGCCGCATTTCCAATATGGCCAAGGGGCTGGATATCTTTGACATCCCGTACAAAGTAACCGCCGTCGCCGACCCGCGCGGCGACCGCATCCAGGCCGGCAACGATCCCTTCCTCGCCGGCGCCCGCTTCTACACCTCCGCCGACGAACTGCTGGCCCAGGCCGGCGAACTGGACGGCATCATGATCGGCACCCGCTGCAATCTGCACACGGAGATGGCGCTCAAAGTAGCGCCCACGCAGCTCCCGCTCTTCCTCGAAAAGCCGGTCGCAATCACCTTTGACGAGGTGCGCCGCCTGCACGCGGCCTATAAGGACTACGCCGCGCCCACCGTCGTTTCGTTTCCGCTGCGGCTCAGCCCGATCGCCCAGAAGGTACGCGAGATCATCGAATCCGACCATGTCGGCAGCATTGAGCAGGTGGTCGCGTTCAACGACGTCGGCTACGGCAGTGTTTACTTCAGAAGCTGGTACCGGAACTACGAGATGGATGGCGGGCTATGGCTGCAGAAGTTCACGCACGACGTCGACTATATCAACTATCTGCTCGACGCGCGCCCGCACTGGGTCAGTGCCATGAACTCCCGCCGCGTCTACGGCGGCGACAAGGCCTGGGACCTGCAGTGCAAGGACTGCCCGGAGCTGGAAACCTGTCCGGAGAGCCCGTTCGTGCGCTTCCGCAGCGGCTTTGAAGGCGGCCGCGTCCGCTTTGCCGAGGAGCAGGTCTACCGCGACGATCAGTTCTGCGTCTTCTCCGAGGGGCATCAGCTGCAGGACAATGGTGCCTGCATGTTGGAGTATGAGAACGGCGTTCAGGCGAGTTATACGCAGAACTTCTTCACCCGCTACCGCGGGGCCCGCCGCGGCGCCCGCCTCTACGGCTATCGCGGCATCATCGAGTTCAACTGGAGCGAAAACCACATCAAGATATTCAGTCACACGTCGCCCGTGGTGGAGACCATCGACTTCAGCGGCGATATGCCCCATTTCGGCGGCGACCGCGAACTGAGCTTCGACTTTCTCATGGCGATGCGCGACCGGCGGCCCTCGCGCAGCCCGATTGACGCCGGTATCCTCAGCGCCCTGACCTGCCTGTGGGCACGCGAATCGGCCAACAACCGCCAGGGGTACGAGGTGGTGATGCCGGAGCCGGAGCCAGCCGTCAGTAGCTAGAGCAACCTCTCCGCGGCAGGTCAGATCAGGAGCAGGAGCAGTCCGACGAGGCCGATCAGGCCGGAGATGTGATCGATCTGGAGGATAAACCAGAGCGCCAGACCATGCACGGCGATGCGCGCGGCCCACACGCCCCAGCGTTGCGGCGCCGCGGCCAGTGCGGTGATCAGAACGAACCATAGGTAGGGAGTCAACTGGCCCCACTCCATGCCGGTGCGCAGGAACTCCCACCCAGCCCAAACTAAGGAGAGCGCCCGCAGCCCTGTGGCCGCGCCGGCCCGGGGGTAGGCCGCGGCGATGTGCGCCAGCCATGTCCAGGGCGCGGCGTAGGGAGCGCCGATGAACCAGCAGGCGCCGACCGCAATCAGCCACTCCAGCGTGCCCGCGATCAGCGGCGCGACCGACATCTGGCAGAAAAGCCCCCAGCCGCGGTCCTGCTGCAATAGCGACCTATAGGTAGCCACGCATCTCCTCCAGGGCTTCGTCGCCGAGCGATTTGGCGGCGCTCGCCATGTAGGCCAACTGCTCCGAGACCAGCGACGAGAAGGCGAAGAACAGATTGAAGGCCCGCAGCGGCGTGGTCAGATAGAAGCTGGCGTCGGTCGCCATGTCGAAAATCTGGGAGGGCCAGTAAAGGGCGATCAGGAACGACATGCCCGACCACTCCTTGGCCAGCTTGCCGTACTCGATCGTAAAGACCGAGCCGTAGTTGGCGCTGTTGAACTTCAGGCTTTTGCGGCCCAGAATCGAGCCGAATAGCCAGACGTAGAAGCCCACGCCCGCCATGTAGGGGTTGGTCTTGGCGCGGTAGGCCATGCCGCTCGACACCATCTGGATGCCGGTGGTGAGCATCCAGATCAGCATCGTCATCATGACGCCCCAGTTTGAGATCGGGTTGTTGAAGAGGTAGAAGAGGGTCTCCCCCTGGATGCGGCCCTGCACCCATCCCATGCTTCCCAGCAGGTCGGCGACAAACATAGCGGCCACCAGGGCAAGAATCGGTCTTGAGGAGAGGAGAGCTACACGTCCGATTGAGGTTTTTGCAATGTCGTTTTTCACGGTTCGCTCCTTGCTATTGGGTCGAGCACTATTGCCTGCGCTGGTTTCCGGTCGTTGCCGGGCCGCGAGGTCATGTATTGCATACATTAGCACACATGTTCCATTATGTCAAGAGGAGACCTACTGTAGATTTGCGTCGGATTTAGAGGTTCGGAAGACGCCTACGCGGACCGGGGTGTCAGACCACCCAGCCCCAAAAACTGATTGACACCATCCCGAACCCGTGTTATCTTCTCCCGCAGTGCCCCATCTTGTTTCACGCAGGTCCTTATACCCACCTGCAACCGCCACTGGTTGCGCTACAAACGTTCTTCGAGCAGTCTGCCTGTGATCGTCCATTTTAGGTCTTTACATCACCATTCAAAGGAGCGACACAAAATGACAAAACGCGCAATGAGCCGACGTGACTTCATGCACGTGGCAACCGCAACATCCGTCGGCGCCCTGATCGCCGCCTGCGCACCGGCCGCCGCGCCGTCCGCGGAAAGCGATGGCGGGGGCGGAGCGGCAATGGAAGAGGTCACCATCGAGTTCTGGGTGAACCAGCCCATGGCCCGCTCTGAAGGGCTGTGGGACACGCTGATGGCCGAGTACGAGGAGATCAACCCCGGCGTAACCGTATCCTCGCTCATCATCCCGCACCGCGACTACGAGCCCAAGGTGCTCACCGGGCTGGCCGGCGGCACCGTCGGCGACCTGCTGGACGTCCATCCCATGCACAACGCCACGATGGCGATGCGCGGCGCACTGATGCCGCTCGATGAGCTGATGCCCACGCTCGGCGTCAGCGATGACGAGATGACCAAGGCCTGGGACTACAACGTCTGGCGCGGAAAGCGCTGGGCCATTCCCCGCTCCGACAACCCGACAATCATGCTCTACAACCGCAGCATGGTCGGCGAGGCCGGCATGGACGACCCCGCCGAGCTGTGGGCGGAAGGCAAGTGGGACATCGAAGCCTTCGATAACACCATGGACGCCGTCAGCGGCGGCGAGGGCGAAGATCGCGTTTACGGCTGCGCCCTGCCCGGCGGCGGCACCATCCGCATGCAGTGCGTCTGGATCTGGGGCAACGACGCCACCGTCTGGAATGCGGACGAGACCGCGTCTGCCTTCAACAGCCCCGAGGCGATCGAAGCCTGGGAGTACATGACCGGTGCCGTGGCCAGAGGCTGGGCGCCCACCCCCGCCGAGAGCAACATCCCCGGCGGCTGGGTCGCCATGATGGGACAGCGCCGTCTGTGCATGCAGTGGCCGGGCGCGCAGTTTGTCCTCGGCGGCCAGGCCCAGTTCATCCCCGAAGACGTCATGTCGGAAATGCAGCTGGTGCCGCTCAACACGCTCTGGAACGGCAATCGCGAAGTGCGCAACGCCACCAACTCCCACGGCATCTACCTTCAGACCGATCACGTCGACGAGTCCTGGGCGATGTGCCAGTACCTGATCTCCGACGATGCCCAGTTCCGCATCATCCGCGAGCGCTGGACTTCGCCGATGGTCAAGCGCCACGCCGAAAGCGAAGCCTGGCTGGGCAGCCTCGAACCGAACCTGGAGACCGCGGAAATGTGGGAAGACTCCTTCAACAACATCCGCGCCTTCTCCCACCTGCCGCGCCAGCAGGAGATGGACAACCTGATCCAGGCGGCCAAGGATCGCATCATTCTCGGTGAGGCCACGGCCCAGGAGGCGATGGACGCCGTCGCCGCCGAAGTCGACGCCATCATCGCCGAAGTGGAAGTAGAGATTCAGGAAGCCGGACTGTAAGTGGTGAACAGTGGATAGTGGATAGTAGATAGTAGATAGTAGATAGTGGTCAGTGGCTTGTAAGAGCCGCTGGCCGCTATCTCTCCTTCAAAGCGGGGAGTGGCCCATGGCAGACGCCGTGCCTCTGGGGGTAAGCAGCCCTGTACCAGGCAAAAAACCGAGATGGTCGCGCAAAGTCAAAGCCGACAATGTCGCCGGCTATCTGTTCATGGCGCCCTGGATCATCGGCTTCCTGGCCTTTACCGTCGGGCCCATGCTGGCCTCCGGCTACCTGTCGCTGACAAAATACTCCGGTTTCGGCGCGATCAAGTGGGTCGGTTTCGAAAACTACGACAAGATCTTCCAGGACGATCTCTTCTACACCGCGCTCTACAATACCTCGTATTACGCCTTTCTGGGCGTGCCCGCCCAGCTTCTCGTCGCGCTCTGCCTGGCCGTTCTCCTCAACATGAAGGTGCGCTACGTCAACGTCTTTCGCACCGTCTACTACATCCCGACGGTTACGCCGGCGGTCGCCAACGTCTTCCTGTGGGTCTGGATCTTCAACTTCGACTTCGGCCTGATCAACTCGCTGTTGCGCCTGATCGGAATCTCGCCGGTCAACTGGCTCTGGGATCCCCAGATCGTCAAGCCGGCGCTGATTCTGATGAGCCTGTGGTCGGTGGGGCAGCAGATGGTCATCTTTCTGGCCGCCCTGCAGGGCGTGTCCGAAGAGCTGTTGGAGGCCGCGTCGATTGACGGCGCCACCAACTTCCGCCGTTTTCTCAGAATCACGGTCCCGCTGATCAGCCCGGTCATCTTTCTCAACCTCATTATCGGCATTATCAACCTTTTTCAGACATTCACCGTCGCCTTCATCGCCACCAGAGGCGGACCGATCAACTCATCGCTCTTCTACGTGCTCTACATCTATCGCAAAGGGTTCGAAAGTTTCTCGATGGGCTATGCTTCCGGGCTGGCTTGGATCCTTTTCATGATTATCCTGGTGATCACCGGCATCCAGTTCTATTTCGCCCGCAATTGGGTCTACTATGAGAGCGGCGGCCCGCCCAGCTAGTACTCCAGTGGCCGGTGGCCAGTGAGCAGCTGTGATCACGAGCCACAGTTCATCGACTGTTTCTTTGGAGAAATGCAGTGGTAGATAGAGAAGAAAAGTATATCGGGACGATATCGGGCAAATTAATGGCCTACATCCTGCTGGCGCTGGGGGGCGTCATCTCGCTGATGCCCCTCTACTGGCTGGTTCTGACCTCGCTGCGGCCTGCCGGCGCCGAGTTCACCTACCCGCCCGAGTGGATCCCCTCCTCATTCCATCCCGAAAACTATGGAGTTGCCTGGAATCGCGCGCCCTTCTGGCTCTTCACCTTCAACAGCATTCTGGTTACCTTCCTGGCCACGCTGGGCACGCTCCTCACCGCGTCGATGGCGGCCTACGCCTTTGCCCGCATCCCCTTTTATGGCCGCAACGTCTGGTTCGCGCTTACGCTCTCGACGATGATGCTACCGTGGGCAGTCACGCTGATCCCGCGCTTCCTGCTCTTCAAATATCTGAGCCTGCTCGATTCGCTGTGGCCGCTCTTTCTGCCGTTCTGGTTCGGCGGCGGGGCTTTCTATATCTTTCTTGTGCGCCAGTTCATTATGACGCTGCCGGTCGAGATGGAGGAGGCGGCCGTCGTCGACGGCGCATCGCGGCTGCGCATCTTTCTGATGATTACGATGCCGCTGACCAAACCGGCGATCGCGGCGGTGGGCGTCTTCTCTTTCATTCAACATTGGAACGATTTCATGGGGCCGTTGATCTTCACCAACAGCGAAGAAAGCCGCACTTTGGCGCTGGGGCTGCGCTACTTCGGCGACGAACAGTTCACCGAGTTCCGCCTCATCATGGCCGTCGCCACTGTGATGCTTGTCCCCGTCCTGGTCGTCTTCTTTGCCGCCAACAAGTATTTCGTCTCCGGCGTCGCCCTCTCCGGCCTGGCCGGCCGCTAGGTCGGCGCCTGCCGCCCGATTTCCGAGCGTCGCCGGCGGCAGCGAAACAACCAATACCGACATCCGACAAAAAAGATCCCCGGAGTTCAGACAATGCAGAGTGCAAACGGTAACGAGACGCCGACCGACCGCAAGGCGCTGACCGAAGAACAGATCAACCGCTTCTGGATCGACGGCTATCTGACGATCGGCAAGATTCTCGAGGATGACGAGATCGACCTGTTGCGCCGGGAGTATGATCATGAATTTGAACGGGCGCGCAGCGGCCGCAATCCCAGGTTCCGCAACCTGTCGATCGACGACACCGACGACCTGGAGGCCAAGAACCGGGCCGAATCGCAGATGCTCCAGATCATGCAGATGTGCGAATACAACATCCACTTTCGCCAGCTGCTCTACGACGACCGCATCCTCGACATGGTCGAAGACCTGATCGGTCCGAACATCCAGCTTTTCCACGACCAGGCGCTGTTCAAACCGGCCCACCACGGCGGCCCCGTCCACTGGCACCAGGACAACGCCTACTGGAAATGCAGCCCGCCCAACCTGGTGAGCTGCTGGCTTACGCTGGACGACGTGGACGTCACCAACGGCGCGATGCAGTTTCTCCCGGGCACGCATTTCCGCTCCGAGGAACACGAGCGGGCGCAGGACGAGAGCGTTTTGCTGGACATGGGCGACAAGGTCGAGCAATCCAAGGCCGTCGTGGTCCCGCTGCCGGCCGGCGGGGTGACGCTCCACCACTGCCAGACCCTGCACTACACCGCGCCCAACGTCACCGACCGCCAGCGCCGCGCCTTTGCCATTCACTTCATGAATCCCGGCACCAAGTCGCTGCACGAGATGCAGTATCTGGAGGTATCGTTCGAACGCCCCATGCTGCGGATGCGCGTCTGAGGTCGGTTCTTGATAGCAGCATGCGACCGGATCTTGGGCAGTAGAAGCCGGGAACGCATAACAGCGGTTCTTGGCTGCCTGTTGCAGCAGCCGGGTAGAATTGATTTCTGGAGGATCGGCAATGCAAACCGCAAACGGAAACAGCGAGCCGGCACAACGCAAGGCGCTGACCGAAGAGCAGGTCAACCGCTTCTGGACTGAGGGTTATCTGGGCATCGGCAAGATCCTGGAGGACGACGAGATTGAACTGCTGCGCCGGGAGTATGATCACGAGTTTGAACTGGCCAACAGCGGTCGTCATCCCAGGTTTCGCAGCCATGCGATCGGCGATACCAGGATGCTGCAGATCATGCAGATGTGCGAATACAACATCCACTTTCGCCGCCTGCTCTACGACGACCGCATTCTGGACTTGATCGAAGACCTGATCGGGCCGAACATCCAGCTTTTCCACGACCAGGCGCTTTTCAAACCGGCCCGCCACGGTGCCCCCGCCCTTTGGCACCAGGACAATGCCTACTGGAAATGCAGCCCGCCCAACCTGGTGAGCTGCTGGCTGACACTGGACGACGTCGACGTTCGCAACGGCGCCATGCAGTTTCTCCCGGGCACACACTTCCGCTCGCAGGAACACGAACGGCTGGCCGACAACAACGCCCTGCTCGATCTGAGTGACCAGGTCGACGATTCAAAAGCGGTCGTAGTGCCCCTACCGGCCGGCGGCGTCACGCTTCACCACTGCCAGACCCTGCACTACACCGCGCCCAACGAAACCGACCGCCAGCGCCGGGCCTTCGCCATCCACTTCATGAATCCCGGTACCAGGTCACTGCGCGAAATGAAATACCTGGAGGTGTCGTTCGAGCAGCCGGTGCTGCGAATGCGCGTCTGATGTCAGTTTCCGGTCGTCAGCTTCTGGTCCCTGACAACGGCAGACGGTCTCGCCATGGCTTGGCCTGGCGGGATAGAGAATTGGATAGACGGCTGTGTTTCCAAATCCGATTTCGCAATGATTTGACCGTAAACGAGGAGACCGAACGAATTCATACAGAGGAGGAGAAACACAATGGGTAGGACAGAAGAAGGAAGAAGATCCAGCCGACGCGAATTCCTGCGCGCCGGCGCGTTGACAGTGGCCGGAGCTGCCGTGGTTGCATGCGCGCCGCCGCCGGCGCCGGCTGAAGAAGCGGCGGGGTCCGAGGCGCCTGTCGTCGTGAAGGCATCGGTTGCGGCCAACGATTTTGAGGCCGCGTACGAAGAGGTGGGCCGCCAGTGGGAGGGCACGCTGCTGCGGGTCCCGGTCGGCGGCGTCGGCCACTGGGCCGTGAATGAGACGGCGTCGGCTCGGTTTACCGAACTGACCGGTATCGAAACCGAATGGGAGAACAACCCCTACGACCAGGTCTACGACAAGACCTTCCTGGACCTCGGTTCGCAGAGCGGCACCTACGACATTATAGACCTGAACTTCGCCTGGTTCGGCCAGTTTATCGCCACGGACGGCCTGCTGCGGCTGGAGGACTATGTGGACAACCCTGCCTTCCCCCCGATCGACCTGGACGCCTTTGTGCCTGCCGTGTTGGAGGTCTACGCCAAGTGGGAAGGCGGCCTCTACGGCCTGCCGTGGCTGGGCGACGCCATGATCTTCCCCTACAACCAGACCCACTTCGAGGCGGCCGGTCTGGACCCGGATGCGCCGCCCGTCACCTGGGACGAGGTTCATGAGTTCGGCATGGAGCTGACGCAGGGCGACCAGTACGGCTTCGCGCTTATGGGCGGCCGCCAGATCCAGGCGATGTGTACCTATGCCGCTATCTTCTTCGGGCTGGCAAATAAGGGCTTCTACGACGACGCGGGCGTGCCGCAGTTTGACAGTGACGAAGGGTTCGAAGCGATGGAGATCATGGCGGTAAAACTGCCGGAGATCTCACCGCCGGCCGCAATCTCCTGGGACATTGTGCAGGCCGCGGAAGCGGTGACACAGGGCACCTGCTCGATGGAGATCCAGTGGCCGGGCATCCTGCCGGGACTGATTGCCGAGGACTCGCCGGTGTACGGGCAGATGGGCTTTGCCGCGCCTCCCGGAGGCACGCCGCTGGGTGGCCACGGCATCGCGGTATCCAACTACTCCAGGAACAAGGACGCCGCCTATCTGCTCTGCCACTACCTGGTCTCACCCGAGATCCAGCGCCAGTACGTGAGCGAGGGCTACGCCATCACCCTGACAGACCTGTTTGAAGATCCCGAAGTACAGGCGATCAACCCCTACTTGAAGACGATGGGCGACGCCATGGCGATCGGCCTGAGCTGGCCGCGTACGGAGGAGACCAACGAGGTCTTCGATATCATGGTCAAGCACATCAACGCAGCCATCACCGGGGAAGAGACGCCTGAAGAAGCGACCCAGCTGATGAATGACGAGATTCTGGAATTGCGCCAAGAGCGCGGCTATGTCAGCTAGTCGATAACCGGTAGGGAAACGGGCTGCGATGACAACGGGCGAACAGCACGCCTCATTGGAGCAGGAACGTATTACACAAGGCCAGCAGGGGCAGATCCGCACAGCCGGCGGGGAAAAGGGAAACCGGCTGTTGGGTCTGCCTCTTCACTATCTCCTGATCGCGCCCACATTCCTGATCGTTTTCGGTCTGCTGGTCTATCCGCTGGGTTATGCGATCGTACTCAGCACTTCCAACAAGATCCTGACCGGTTCGGTCCCCTTCAAGTGGGTGGGGCTGGACAACTATCTCGATCTGCTGGCGCTGGAGAGTGAGATGTGGACGTCGGTCGGTGTGACCCTTCGCTTCGCGCTGGTGGGCGTCCTGTTGGAATTCATCATCGGCCTCAGCCTCGCGCTGTTGCTCAACCGGGAATTCCGGGGGCGCACTTGGCTGCGGGTGGGGCTTCTCGTCCCGCTGATGGTGCCGCCGCTGGCTTCGGGGCTGATCTGGCGCATCATCTATGATGACGAGTTCGGCGTCTTTCCGCACCTGATCCGAACCGTGGGCGCCAATCCGCCGATCTTTCTGGGCGATCCGGATTGGGCGCTGTATGCCGTCGTCGCCACCGAAGTATGGCGCTCGAGCCCGTTCATGGTGCTCGTGCTGCTGGCTGCCTTGCAGGCGCAGCCGGTGGAGACGATCGAGGCAGCGGAGGTGGACGGCGCCAGCGGCTGGCAGGTCTTCCGTCTGATCACGCTGCCCTTCATCACGCCGGTCATCATCGTGGCGCTGCTCTTCCGCACGGTCGATGCCCTGCGCACCTTTGACCTGATCTTCCTGCTGACGGCCGGCGGCCCGGGCACCACAACCGAAGTGATCAGCATGTTCATCTACCGCTGGGGCTTCCGCCATTTCAAGCTGGGCTTCACCTCGGCGGCGTCGATCCTGCTGATGATCGCTACCCTTATCATCTGCATCTTCTATCTGCGCATGCTGGTCGTGCGTCAGGCCGAAGTCCAACTCACGCAGGAGTAGACGGCAGAAACGCTGACCGCCCACAGCCTGGGCTTCGTTTTCCATGAGACAGACCACGATGCGGACAAACAACCTCAAGCGGATCCGGAACGTCGCCATGTTTTTCGTCGTGGCGGCCGTCTGGATCTTCTATTTTTTCCCAATCTATTGGATGTTGACCTCCTCCTTCAAGACGCGGGTGGACACGTTCGCGATTCCGCCCAAATGGGTCTTCTGGCCTACGCTCCAGTTCTATCTCAGCAGCTTTACCAACCCTAAATTTCTGAAGGTGATCCAGAACAGCCTCATCATCACGGGCACGACGGTCTTCCTTTCGCTGGTACTGGGCGCGTGGGCGGCCTACGCCTTTGCCCGCTTCCGGTTCAAAGGTTCGCTGACATTGAGTTTCTCGCTCATCGTCGCCCGCATGATGCCCCCGATCGTTTTCATCGTACCGCTCTATCTGCTGTTTAACATGCTCAAACTGCGCAATACGCACATCGGCCTGATACTGATCTTTACCGTTTTCAACCTGCCTTTTACTGTGTGGATGCTCAAGAGCTTCTTCGAAGAGGTGCCGATCGAACTGGAAGAGGCGGCCTGGATCGACGGGGCCTCGCGGCTGCAAGCGCTTGGGCGCGTGATCCTGCCGCTGATCGCGCCGGGGCTGGCCGCGACCGCGGTCTTCGCCGCGCTGCTCGCCTGGAACGAGTTCCTGTTTGCGCTGCTGCTGGGCGGTCCCGACACGACGACGCTTCCGGTCTTCCTGTCCGGCTTCCTGGGAGAACGGGATGTGGAGTGGGGCGACATCATGGCCACGGCCACCGTCGCGGTCCTGCCCCCCACGCTGCTGGTGATGCTCGTCCAGCAGAACCTGATCAAGGGCCTTACGCTGGGCGCAGTGAAGGGGTAGGCATTGGACCGGCCCGACGCGGCCTGACAAAACACGGAGAAACGCGAAAAATGACGGACATGACAGCCACCCGGACGCCGACGGTCGTCGACGGCGTCAACATCGATGAACTGATCACCCATGACGTGCTCGCAGAATACCGGCAGCGCGGCTATTGGGTCAGCCCCAAGCTGTTCAACGCTGAACAGATCGCCGCAATGCGAGAGGCGCAGGAGCGCATGTGGGCCGGCGAACACGACTCGGAAATCCCGTCGCAGTACGGCGCGCGCGCAGTGGAGCCTGGGGCGCCGGACGTGCGCCAGCAGTGCAACGCATTCTGGCTCAGCGACGTGATCCGCAAAGTGACCACAAGCCCGCTGCTGGGCGCGATCGGCGCCCGTTTCATGGGCGTCGACACGGTGCGCCTGTGGCATGACCAGGCCGTCTACAAGCCGGGGATCGGCCCCGACGGCAAGGACGAAACGGCCGGCAACATCGGCTGGCACCAGGACTACGGCCACTGGAAGTCGTCCAGCACCTCGAATATGTGTACCGCCTGGATCGCCCTGCAGGACACCGACCTGCAGAACGGCGGCATGCGCACAATCGTCGGTTCGCACAAGTGGGGACTGCTGGAGGACAGCGACACCTTCGGGCACAAGGACCTGGACGGCCTGCAGGCCCGCTTTGCCAACCAGGACATCAGCGGCGCATGGCTGGACGAGCCGTGCATCATGCAGGCGGGCCAGGTGAGCTTCCATCACGCGCTCACGCTGCACGGCTCCGGCCCCAACCTGACCTGGGAGCCGCGCATGTGCCTGATCTCCCACATGATGCCCGGGGACACGACCTATCTGCCCGGCCGCCAGTACCATCCCAACCTGGTCTTCCTCGGCCCGCACGCGCAGGAGGGCGAGCCGTTCGCCGGGCCGTACTGGCCGCTGATGTGGCCGCAGGGCGAGGAGTGAGCGAAGGAGAGTGAGGAGTGAGAATTTTTCGCTTCTCACTTCTTTGCGTTTCTTATTTTCGCTGTACCTTACTTCTCGCTGTTTCTCAATCCTCGCAGTATTTCAACTCTCACTTCTCTCTACTCGCCGTTCCCTATTCTTCGATTTCGCCAGTGGCTCGCAGGAGCGTCTCCTGCACGAGAAGTTCGTGAGAGTACGGGCGGGCGGGCGGCTGTTTTCCCTGGATCGTCTTCAGAAAATCCACCAGCTCCAAGTCATATAGCTTCTGGCGCGTCTGGGTTTCGATGGGGACCTTCTGCACGCCTTCCGCATAGCCGCCCTGGGCCTCAGTCAGGCAGAGGTGGATCTCGCTGGCCGGCTCGAGCGGCTCCATGATGGCCCAGGCCCGGCTGCCGTAGACCTCGAAGCGGCGCGCGGCCGGGCGCGTCTCCATGGCCGAAGTTTCGACCAGCGCCATGGCTCCTTCATATTCAAAGACGCCCAAAGTGTTGTCGGGACACTCGGCGACTACGTCCGTCTCATTGCGCAGATACGCGGTCACCTTGCGCGGACGGCCGAGCAGCCAGACGACCTGGTCGAGCATGTGGCAGCCCAGTTCGTAGAATACGCCCCCGCTATGACGGCTGACCTCGCGGCGCGCCTTCTCGTCCATCGCCGTGCCGATGCGGGTGCGCAAGGCGAAAATATCCCCAAGAAAACCGGACTTTACCCACTCGTCGATCTGCTGAAAACCGGCGTGATAGCGGAACATGTAGCCCATCTGGACGGTCAGCCCGCGCTCTTCGGCCAGGGCGATAGTGCGCTGCCACTGGGGCCAGTCGTCGCCGGCCGGTTTGTCGTACCAGACGTGCTTGCCGGCCTGCACGCAGCGCTCGGTCTGGTCGAGGCCGTGGTGGGTGGGGCCTTCGGAGGAGATCGCGAGAATGCTGTCGTCGTCGAGCATTTCACTCTCGCTGCCGAACCAGTGTACGTCCTGGTAGGGCCCGTCGGCCGCGGCCATGGCCCGGCGCCGCTCCTCGTCCGGCTCGAGAACGCCCGCCAGCTCGACGTCGGGATTGTCGATGATCGCGCGCAGCTTGCCGGCGGCATGGGCGTGTTTTGTACCATATTGGGCGACACGGATATTGGACATCGTTGACTCCTGAATTGTTGAATGCGCTGCCGCTTCGCTGTTTGAGCGCTGGCGGATGCACTGGTTACGGGCTCTACGCGTTCAGCTCTGCCGGCAGCTCAACTTTCTGCGGCTGTCCGCTGTGGACCGACGCGATGAGACTTTCGAGGACCAGCGTGGCCACAATGCCGGGATACGCCGGCACGTAGGGATCGGTATCGTTGCGGATGGCATCAACCAGCAACGGCATGCGCTCGATGAAAGGCGGAGAGTACGACTCGGTGGTCAGCTCGCCGCTGACCGGATCGGGCGTGGTGATGGTGGCGCGGCTAAAATGTTTGTCGAGCACGGCGCTCTGCTGCCCGTCGTTGAAGGTGAAGAACCACTTGGTCAGCTTCTCGCTGAAGCCGGCGTCGCTCATCAGATAAGTGGCGACGGAACCGTTGGCGAAACGGATGTTGGCCGCGACAGTATCGATAATGTCGGGCGAGGCCAGCTGGCCGGGATGCGTGACCTGGCCGCCGGTGGCGGAAATCTCGACCGGCGGCGAGTCGTGCATCCAGCACAGCAGATCGGCCAGATGGACGCCGACGTCAAAGAGGGGGCCGCCGCCGATGCCGGGCAGCCACTGCCAGCGCGTGAGGTCTTCACGGCCGAGCATAACCTGGGCATGGCTCACCTTGGCCGGTTGCAGGCGGCTCTTGATAGCGCGCGTCGCCCCCGAAAAACGGATGGAAAAGTTGATCATCAGCTTCTTGCCTGCCGCCTGCATCGCGTGGTAGATGCGCATACAGTCGGCGCTGGTCATGGCCATCGGCTTTTCGAGATAGACGTGTTTACCGGCCTCGAACGCGGCCAGGGCCAGCTCCGCGTGTGTGCCGTGCGTGGTGGCGATGGTGACGATCTCGATTTCGTCATCGGCGAAGATGCGCTCCGCGTCTGTCGTGTAGTAGCGGCCTTCGAACTGTTCGTAGTAGCTGCCTGCGGCCTCTTCATTGATATCGCAGAAGGCATGCACCTCGATATCGGGCGTTGCGACGGCCCACCGGGAATGAGAGTTGCCGACGCTGCCGCAACCGATGAGTGCCCAGCCGAAGGGCTGATCGTGTGAGCTGGTCATCCTGCGTTTCTCCTTCTGCCTTTGCGCGCGCACGCGGTTGAGTTGGCTGTGTGAGCTGCCTGGAGAGATGTGTGTGTTGGACAGGAGATATTGTGCGGTATTCGCAGCGTAAAGACAAGTCGCATGAAATGGCTGGGTCTTTTCTTACATGCCACAGAGAGCATCGAGAGAGACCGTCAACTCTCCGCTGCGATGACAAGCCGGGCGTTCACAGTCTCCAGAACCTGGAACAGTATGTCAATCCGGGGATTGCCTTCGCCGAGATCTTCCAACTGCCGCTCTAACCCGACCTGGAGACCCTGGCCTCTTCGACGAATCTCTCAAGCGGCGTCAGGGCAGCGACCTCGGCGACCACGTCCAGGGGAATATCGTCCAGCTTGCGAAAACGCACGCAGGACTTGCCCATGCTGAGCTTTTTCCCAGTGGCGAGATACCGCTTCTTGAACCAGTCCGAGACCGACTCGTCGGCGTAGACGCTCGTAAGGTAGAGGGACATGTACTGCTTCTGCGAAGCGAGCGCAATGTACATCAGAGGCTGGCCGTTGTACGTGTCCGAAAATGCGTTGAAAGGGACAACGTAGGCGATCATGCCGAACTGCATCACCTCCTCGTAGCCGTCGGGCAGGTTCTCAAGAATAACATTGCGCACGGCGGAGATGGCCTCGCGCCGCGTGGATTCGAGTTCGGTCAGGTACTCTTCTGGAGTTTTGGCGCTGCTCTGCATCTTCGAATTCCCCCGCGAAACTTTTCAGTCTCAACCCTCGTGGCGGCAACTGACCGCATCCTTTTCCCATTGTAACAGCGGGCGAATGGGCGGCAAGTCGGATGGGGCGCGGATCGTCCTGCTGAAACTGCGGGGCCGCTTACTGCAGTTTGTTGCGACGGCGGCCAGGGGTTACAGTTGACTATCCACGAAGAACAAAAAGGGCACGCAATAAACCAAGGCTGGAGGAATAACCATGACCGAACAGACCGGCTTGCAGAATTTCTCGCTGGAAGGCGATCAGGTGGCGCTGCCCAAGGGGGCGTGGGCGCAGTCGCACCGGCTGAACGTGCGCTGGCGGGGCCGGGACCTCACCTCACTGAGCCAGGGCGCCTTTCGCGCCTACCTGTTCCCGGTCTATACGCCGGCCGGCTTCGCCGTCACGAGCGAGTCGCCCCTCGACCATCCCCACCACAACTCGCTCTGGATCGGCGCCGACCACGTCAACTGCTATCTGCCGTACTCCAGCGGCGCGCTCGAGGAGGCCAACTATAACTTCTACGTGAACGACATCTTCCAGGGGCGGGCGCCGGGCCGCATCCTGGGCGTTGACGTGGAGGCGGAGGAAATGGCCGAAGACCATCTGCGGCTGGTGCAGACACTGCACTGGCAGGGCCCCATCGAATGGGGCGCGCCGCAGCGCCGCACGCTGGCGGTCGAGACGAGAACCATCGACATCCGGCCCGGCGACCTTGCCAACCTGTTCGACGTCCGCTCGCAGCTGCGCGCGGCCGAGTGGGACCTGCACGTCGGGCCGACCCGCCACGCCTACTTCGGGCTGCGCATGACCGAGCCCCTGCGCGTAACCAGCGGTGCGACCATGGTCGATTCCCAAGGCCGCACCGGGGCCGCCGCCATCAGCGGCCAGGTGTCGGACTGGGTCGACTGTTCAGGCACAACTGCGGCCGGCAAGCGCGCCGGCGCGGCGCTGTTCCCCTACACAAACGCGCAGGGGTTCCCCTGGTTCGTAGCGGACTGGGGGACGCTCACGGTCAACCCGATGGCGCGCAAGGGGTATGCGTTGAAGCAGGACGATGTCCTCGACTTTGCAGTGCGGTTCGTCGTGCATGACGGAGATGTTGACGAGGCCGACGTGGCGGGGATGTGGAGGGCCTTTGCGGCGGGGTAGCGCTTGTCTGAAGTAGGACTATTGGGGGATTTCAGGATGGCGGCCGCGGCAATAGAGACCGCGGCCGCCATCATCTCTCACAATCACTGCACTGCCGCTATCGATAGGATCCCACTCTCATCTGACACCGCGATATAGCGATCATTCGGTGACCAGGCCAAGCCGGCAATTGGCGTTTTGAACACAGCATCCGCCAGCATAACCGGTTTCTTCTTCTCGATTTTCCAGATCGCCAGCAGACCATCGTTACCACCCGAAGCCAGCAGCCTACCCCGTCGTTGAAACTTCAGGTGCTTGATCAGGTGCCGGTGCCCTTCCACCATGATCGGTTTAGTGTTTTCTGGCCCCTTGCCGGAACAGTCCCAGATCACCGCCTGAGTCCCGCCGCCGGTCGCCAGGTAGCGGCTGTTAGAGCTCCATGCCAGTTCCAGCACCTTCGTTTCGTAGCCCCACATCTGCAAATCCTGCCCGGTAGCGACGAGCCAGAAATGCACCGTCGAGTCCTGGTCGCCGGTCGCAATGTGCTTTCCATCGGGACTCCATTCCAGTGTGAGTGTCGAACCCTGCCATTCGAAACGGTTGAGTGGTTCCGCTTTTGTGGGGTCATACAGCACGACGCCATTGTAGGCAGAGATGGCGAACTGTTTGCCATCATGGCGCCACTTGATGTCAGTAATCGTGCTGTTCGCATCGGGATATTCGTACTTCAACTCCCCGCTGGTGTCCCACAGTCGCAGTTTGCGCCCCGCGGCTGACACCAGCCAATCGCCCGCAGGGCTGAAAGCGACACGCTCCACCCAGCTTGCGCCGCCTGCCATTTCAGAGGTCTGCCTACCTGTCTTGGTATCCCACAGCCGTACCTTGCCGTCCTGCCCGACACTGGCGAGCAGACGACTGTCTTTATGCCACGAAATTGCCATCGTGCCGAGGGTATGGCCGGGTAGATTGCCCTGTAACGCGCCGTCTCTACCACTAAACAGCGTGATTGGTCCGGACACACCCGCCGCTGCCAGCAGTTTGCCATCCGGCGACCATGCCAGCCCGATCGGATGATCGTCAATGTCGGTACGCCACATTGCCTGGAGCGATGGCTGCGGCGGCTTGCGTTTGTCTTTGCGCCGCATCATGAAACCAGACATGCGCGGAAGCCTTCTTCCAGTGCAGCCCGATCCAGGTTACGCCCAATAAAAATCATCTTGTTTTGACGCTTCTCATTCCCCCACGGACGGTCCGGGCGGCCGTCAAAGAGCATATGCACCCCCTGGAATACGAAACGCTCATTCCAGCCGCGCACGCTCAACACGCCCTTCATTCGGAAGATGTCCAGCCCATGCACGCGCAGCAGTTGACCTAACCAACTATTGAGCCTCTCCAGGTGGAAATCACCGGGGATGGTGATACCAACAGAAGTCACCTCTTCGTCGTGTTCATGATCCGGCTTGTACTCGCGGGTTTCGAGCGGGGCAAGCACGGCATCCGTGCCGCACAGGTGCGCGTCGAATTCATCAGGGTGATGCTCGGTGAACAGCATGTAATGGCCCGGCCGCTGGATCACAAAGTTGAAGACGGTCTCGCCTTGTCCGTTCAGCACGAGCTGGTTGTGCTGCCCTTTGCCGAGGTGCAGCGTTTCGCCTGCATTTACTGCCTGCTCATCTTCAGAGAAGGTCAGTACGGCGTCCATCAGCGTCGCTTCCTTCGCCGCCAATCCATTATTTGCCAGCGGCAGCAGTGCGGCCCCCATTGCCGGGTCGGGGCCTTCACCCATCACCCATTCGTAAGTCCCTGTGTTCAGCTCATAGATACCCGACCATTCAAACGGGTACTCCGGCTCCATGAACTTCGGGTCGATTTCCAGTGCCCGGTCGAGGTTGAAGCCGCCCACATTGAGAATATTGTCCATCTCGACCACCGCGTCGCGGGTGCGGCAGATCTTCGCCATCTTGTTCATGCTCTTGATGCGTGCCTCGAGTCTGTCGAGGTCTTCCGGGGCAACCAGATCAATCTTGTTGAGCAGGATCACATCAGCAAAGGCAACCTGTTCTTTTGCCTCATCGCTGTCGTCGATGTGTTCCCAGATGTGTTTGGCATCCACCACCGTCACAATCGCATCCAGCATCAACTTTTCCTGCATATCGTCATCCACGTAAAAGGTCTGCGCGACAGGACCGGGATCTGCCATGCCGGTCGTTTCGACCATGATGTAATCGAACTTATCGCGGCGCTTCATCAGATGACCGAGAATGCGAATCAGATCACCCCGAACGGTGCAGCAGATGCATCCGTTGTTCATCTCGAAGATCTCTTCTTCCGCGCCAATGACCAGATCGTTATCAATGCCGATCTCGCCGAACTCATTTTCGATCACCGCGATTCTCTTACCGTGATTTTCGGTCAGGACGCGGTTGAGTAACGTGGTCTTGCCTGCCCCCAGAAAGCCCGTCAGAACGGTCACCGGCACTCGTGTTTCAACTGTGTTCAACATGTTCCTGTCTCCTCTATTCAACTGCCTTCTCTATTCAACTGTCTTCCCTGTGCAACTGCCTTCTCTGTTCAACTGTCACTTTCGGCGGACAGCGCTTCAATGAGCGCCCGCGTCAGCGCAATCTTGGGCCGATGCAGCATCCCGGTGATAGCGAGCGGCTGCATGGCTAATCTCCCAGCTAATCTCCCGCAGCGATGGCTTCATCCAGCGCAAACAACGGACGGTAGGCATCATGCCCTGCGCCATAAGTTCGATCCATCAAGGAAGCGTACTCGGCGGCATAGGCGGGATTCGTGCGCCAGCGCACACCGAGATATTCCGCCGCTTTGACGATGCCCAGCACACCGTGTTTGATCTCCTCAAAAGTGTAGTCTGGCCCCACCGGGACGCACATCCAGCGGGCGAGGTTCGTCGCCGTTCCCCGGTGATCGGACGCGCCGTCAGCGCCCAGCGCCGAATAATGCAAAGGCCGAATCTGTGGCAGCCAGCGCACGGGCGTATTTTCCTGCTCAACGTAGGCGTAAAACGTGGCGACGTCGCTCTCTGGCGGAACCTGCACCGCGACCGCGGTCGCCAGCGCCAGCCTGTTCGGCTCGTGTGTCACCAGCCCGGCCGCTTCACGCAGACCGCGCCGCATCTCCGCCAGATTCGCGCCCTGCTGCTCTGCCAGTTCGGGCAGACGTGTACACTGTGCCAGTGCCTGCGCTGCGTTCGGGCAGTCAACCGGTTGACGCAATGCTCTCACCTCTGCATAAAGTGCCTCATCACTGAAGACCAGCAGCGCGCCGGGGCGGTCATCAACATCAGGCAGATGTAAGCCGTACAGCGTCACCGCCGGGCGCTCTGCCGCGCCGGGCGTAGGCAGCGTGTCAGCGCAGTCGAGCCACATTGTGTTCTGCGGCTGCCACAACCCGCGCACAACCTGCGTCCAGGTGAAGCGCGTACTGGACGGCGCGAGCCGTAGATGCGCGTCAAAGTCCAGAAAGCGCGGCAGCGCCCCGTGGTGCTTGACCGACTCTGCCAAGTCATGGCTGGCATTCGCCGGCACACCGACCCATTCGCCCGGCTGAATCCCCGCCGCCTGATGCACTAAGCGGCGAGCGCGGTAGGCATCGCGCACCAGCACAACCCGCGCGCCGCCCAGGCGTTCCGACCATGTCGCCTCTGCCGTTTCAAGCGTCGCCTCGACATGTGAAGCTGCGTTAGCGGGTAGGGTCAGCCGCTCATCCAGCGGTGGATGAGCGGCATAATCTGCGCCGCGCACCGGCAACCCGCCGAGCGCCTCCACCGGACAGAAGCCCCCTAACCATACCGTTCCCCAATCAACGGGCACATTCAACATCTTTTTCCTCTCTCTTTATCTACTGTCTATCGGTGCATCTACTGCCTATGGGTGCATCTACTCGTTCTCGACGGCTTCCGACGAGCCGCTTTCGGGAATAGGATTCTCAGGCCGGTGCTCTTCGCCTGAATGAGACTGCCAGCGCGAATATCCCGCTTGCGACCAGGGTCATGGCAGGACCGGCGGGCAGATTGAAGTGGTAGGAGATGTAAAGCCCGGTCACGGCGGCCGCGGTCCCTAGAACCGCGGCCACCACCATCATCGAGACAAATCGTCTCACCAACAGATAGGCCGTGGCGGCAGGTGTCACCAGCATCGCCATGACCAGAATGACGCCCGCCGCCTGAATTCCTATCACGATCACGAGGGCAAGCATAACCAGCAGCACATAATCGACGATGTTGGCGCGCGCGCCGACAACCTGCGACCCCACGGGGTCAAAGCTCGCAAACAGCAGCCAGTGGTGTAGGCCGAATAGCCCCAGAATGACCAGTATCGTTATCCCAAGGGACACATAGATGTCGGTCGGAGATATGGCCAGGATCTGCCCCAGGAGCAGGTCTTCCATATCGACCCTGATCGTCGTTGAAAGCGACAGCATCGCAAGTCCCAGCGCAAACATGGCCGCAAAGAGGATGCCTATCGAAGTATCGGTGCTGAAACCCGCACGCCGGCTCACAATCCTGACCAGTACGGCAACGGTGACGCCTGTTGGGACGGCGGCTATGGCCGGGTTGATGCCCATGATGAACCCAAGCACCATGCCCGGCAGCACCGCGTGGGCGAGAGCGTCCCCCATGAAGGCGAGGTTTCTGGTGACGACGTACGCGCCAACCAGGGGACACATCACGCCCACAAGCACCGAGCCGATCAAGGCCCTCACCATGAAGCCGTACTCGAGTGGGGCGACAAAGAACTCTATCACCTACTCTTGCTACCCTCCCCGGCCATCGCGAGGCGCACACCGGGGGCGCCGTACAGCTGCTCCATGACCTCGGACGTAAACACCTCGTCGGGAGGGCCGCAGGCGCACACGCGGCGGTTCAGACACAGTACCTGGTCGAAGCGACCGGCCAGGTTGGTCAGGTCGTGGGTCGCCAGCAGGACAATGCGCCCTTCATTCCGCACCGTCTGGAGGACCTCTACGAGGCCCTCCTGGGCCCCCGCGTCAACGCCGCTGAAAGCCTCATCCAGAAGAAGCACGCTTGCCTCCTGGGTGAGCGCCCTGGCTACGAATACCCTCTGCCTCTGCCCGCCCGAAAGCTCCGTCATCAGGGCAGAACGATGGTCCCACAGACCCACACGGTATAGACACGCGTCGACAAGCTCGCGGTCTCTCTTCCCGGGTCGCCGGCACCATCCCAGTCGGCAGCACCGGCCCATCATGGCAACGTCCTTGACGGTCACAGGGAACCGCCAGTTGACGCTCTCGCGCTGAGGCACGTAGGCCAACGCCCCGCGTCCCTGGTCCACACGGTGAAGGGTCACCTTCCCCCGGCGAACCGGGAGGAGCCCGGCAATCGCATTGAACAGCGTGCTCTTGCCGGCTCCGTTCGGTCCTACAACGCCCATGAGAGTCCCCGCTTCTACATCGAAGGAAACGTTACTCAGGGCCATCTGCCCGTCGAACTCTACGGTCACGTCCTGAAGCGACATGCTCGCGCCGCCGTCCGGAATTGGGTTCATTTCAGTGCCCCGACGATGCGTTCCACATTGGTCCGCACCATGCCAAGGTAGGTGTCACCGCCGCTGCCCTCCGGCCCAAGGGAACCCGAGAAGAGCCGGACCAGCTGCGCGCCGGTCTCCGTTGCTATGGTCTGCGCCAGCCTCTCGCTGACTGTCGTCTCACCAAACACTGCTGGTATATCGTGCTCCCGGACCACATCGACCACGCCCGCAATGTGCTCCGCAGACGGCTCCACGTGCGTCGCCAACGACGGGATAACCAGCCCAACGATCTCAAACCCATAAAGCGCTGCCAGGTAGGAGAAGCTGTCGTGTGATGTAACCAGCAGTCTGCGCTCCGGCGCCACAGTACTGACCTGCTCCAGGATCCAGGCGTGAAGCTCGTCGAGCTGCTCCCCATACGCTGAGGCGTTCTCGAGGTAGACGCTCGCGTTGTCGGGGTCTATCGCCGAGAACTGGGCGGCTATCTCGTTGACCGCGATCTTCACCCGGATCGGGTCGAACCAGAAGTGGGGATCCAGAGGACCGTGTGCGTGCCCTTCATGGCCGTGATCGTCGTGCCCCTCGTGCTCGTCTTCGTCCTCATGCTCATCTTCGTCATGGCCGTGCTCGTCTTCATCCTCATGATCATCGTCGTCATGGCCATGCTCGTCTTCGTCCTCGTCATGGCCGTGCTCGTCCTCTTCGTGTTCGTCATGGCCTTCATCGGGCGCGCCGCCCGAGTCGGCAACTCCGATGAACGCTAGGCTCGACGGCGCGCCGCCGACTTCCCACTCCTCCTCGATCTCCATCTCTTCAAGGTGGACGGCCAGGACGTGGCCGCTGTTGGGGTCGGAGACGTAGAGCCACTCGCCAACAACGATGAACGCGGGACGACCGGCGTCACCAGGCCCGACCAACTCCATGGTCTCGAGCAATTCGCCGTCATGCGCGTCCAGCGCGTGCAGCACGCCGTCAGCGCCAAGCACATAGAGCAGCTCGCCATCGCTGGAGAACTTCGTGGAAACACTCGGCTCGCTGAACACCTGGCGCATTTCGCTGTGGTCCACGTCGATCAGCCAAATGCCATCGTCGGCCCAGCCCTGACCGTCGAAGTAGGAGGCCTTGCCGAAGAAATGCTCGACATGGTGGTGACCGTAGATCGACCCGATCCGAGAACCTTCGCGCATCTCCGGCGGATTGGCGATGAACTCGTACTCGTACTCGCCATCGTGAGTGTGGAGGAAGAGCACGCCGCCGGTGCATCCCAAGGCGACGCCATGCTCATTGTGGGACTCACCGTGCATGCCCGGGCATGAGCGATTGCTGGCATCGTAGACGACCTGATCACTGAAGTCGCGAACTTCCACGCCGACAGGCAGGCTGTCGTTGGAATTCTCGGGGTAGTCCGGATTCTTCGTGGTAACGACGATGTGCTCGTCCGAGATGACAAGCGCGGCGCCATGCTGCGGTCCGGCCTCAAGCACGATCGGCTCATAGTCGCCGCGTGAGTTCGCCATGTCCGCCTCGTTGATCAGGATGGCGTGACCGCTGATGTCTGCGAAGATCGAGGTCCAGCCATAGCTGTTGACATAATGGACCGGCTGCTCGTCAGCGATCTCCAACGCATGACGGGAGACGGGCCGGGTGACGAGGTCGTAGTGATCGCCGTGCTCGACGAGGAAGACGCCGCTGTCGAAGATATGGATTCGGTCGTCGCCGTCCTCAGGCCCGCGGGCGAGGACGATGGCGTAGCGGTGAGTGGGGCTGGGATGCACGGTCGCGCTGGGCGCGGCGACCTCGAAGATTCCGCTGTCAACGTCACCGGTCGACAGATCGATGACGGAGAGGTGCGCTTCTACCGCATCCGCAACGAGCAAACGCCCCATGATCATCTCGTCATGGCCGTGCTCATCCTCATGCTCATCCTCGTGCTCATCCTCGTGCTCATCCCCGTGATCGTCATGCATATCGGCCATGCCGAACTCGATCGGATCGACTCCGTCACCAAGCGTGACTATCTTGGACTCGTCTGCACTGGCATTGTGCAAGAGATCCTCCAGCCAATCGGCCTCCAGGCCGAGACCGACAGTCAACACAAGATCCGCGTCAGCTACCCTGGCAACGTCGCGAGCGCCTGGCAGAAAAGTGTGCGGATCGCCGCCCACCGGCAGCAGGCCGAAGACCTCGACCCTGCTTCCACCTACCACCCGAGCCCAATCAGCCACAAAGGTGGTGGTTGCCACCACCTGGATCGGCGTGCCGGAGGGTGACGCCTCCTGGACTGGCTCGACACTTGTCGGCGCGACTGGGGCGCAAGCTGCCAGGAGAAACAACAGCGTGAGAACCGATGTCAGAATTCGAAGTGAGTGAAGCATCTGCGGGTACCCTTTCGTCAGGCTGGTGGCGTGTGCCCCCACAATTGGCGTCAGGCGCCGGCAGAACTGCGGCAGTCGGTGCAATGCCCAAAGAATGAGAGATGACTTACGTCGATCTCAAAATCGTATTGGGATTCCATCGCCAGGCGAAAGGACAGCAAGACGCTGTGCGGCAGCTCGAGCAAGCTGTCGCAGGTGCGGCAGACGAGGTGGTGGTGCGGCTCGGGGCCGGCCATCTCGTAGGCAAGCCGGCCGTCGGCTATATGCACCATCGCCAGGATCTGCTGTTCTGTCAGAAAGTGCAGGACCCGGTAGACTGTCGCCCGGCTCAGAGTGGGAGCGATGCGGTGTACATGGTCGTACACGGCCTCGGGCGTGACATGGTCACCGAGTTGACAGACGGCGTCCAGGATGAGTTGGCGTTGGGGTGTTACCCGGTAGCCGGATTTGCGTAACTGCCGATTGATCTCTGCGGTATTGTGGGACATGATAACTTTTCTTGTTGCAAAAATTTACAACAAACTACAGTATAGCGCCAACTGACCGCGGTGTCAATACCGTTTCCCGTCCGCGCACGCCTCTGAACACCATCATCTCGGTCAGCGCCTTCTCATCCTCTACCTGGCTCGGCTCGTATCGCTGTGCTGCCCTCGGCTATCGCCGCCTCAGGCTCTCTCAGCCTGTTGATCACCTGCTCCGGCCTAATCACCTGCTCCGGCCTGTGCATCGTCCGCGGATCAAGCAGGTCTCTCAGACCGTCGCCGAGCAAATTGAATCCAAGCACTGCCAGAAAGATCGCCGCGCCGGGTATCAGCAACAGGCGCGGCGCGGTTTGCAAGTGCGGGCGGGCGTCGTTGAGCATAGCGCCCCATTCCGGCGTGGGCGGTTGCGCTCCGAGTCCCAGGAAATTCAGGCCGGCAATGCCCAGGATGATCCAGCCCACGTCCAGGGAAGCGATCACGACGATGGGGCCGATGATGTTGGGGGCAATGTGTCGCAGTATTATGCGCAGGTTGCCGGCTCCGGCTACGCGTGCCGACATCACGTACTCCATCTGTCGCGCCCCCATGGTGACAGCGCGGATGATGCGAGCGTGCCCCACCCACCAGACCGCGCCGGCTGCCAGCAGCACGTTCAACAGTCCGGGCCCCAGCGCTCCCGCTACGGCCAGCGCCAGAATCAGCGATGGAAACGCCAGAAGCAGGTCCACGATACCCATCAACGCCGTGTCCGGCCAGCCGCCATGGTATCCGGACACGATGCCCACCGTCAGCGCGATGATCATGCTCAGGGCCAGCGTGGTGATGGCGGCCAGCAGCGTCATGCGCCCCCCATGAACGACCCGGCTGAACGTGTCCCGCCCCAGGTGATCGGTGCCCAAAGGGTGTGTCATGGACGGCGAGAGCAACCGTGCGGGCAAGTTGATCGCCGTGGGATCATCTATCGGGAGCCAGGGCGCCAGCAGTCCTCCCAGCAGCAGCGACACCACCAGGAACAAACCCAACGTGGTTCCGGGTTCCCGCAACGACGCCGTCCACCTCCGCCACTGACGCGCCCTCCCGCCGATGGCCGGAACGGAAACCCGTTCTCCCCTGTTTCTCGCATCGCAACGAGCCCTCATCCGCGGCTACCTCTCCTCCCGTCCGAAACGCAGGCGCGGGTCGGCAACACGCAAGGCAACGTCCGCGGCCAGGTTGACCAACAGGACCACCACCGCGATGTAGGTCACGAACCCCTGCACCACCGGGTAGTCCCGGGTCAGCGCCGCCCCCACCACCAACTGACCCAAACCGGGCCAGGTGAAAATCGTCTCCACTATGACGGCGCCGCTGAGCAGGTAACCCAAATGCACCCCCATAGCCCCGATAACCGGCAGCAGCGCGTTGCGCAGAGCGTGCCCCATCGCGACAGTCTCTTCCGATAACCCCTTGGCCCGCGCCGTTCGAACATAGTCCTGCCCCAGCGTTTCCAGCATACTGGCGCGGATCAGCCGCATCAGTTGAGCCATCGGCGCCAGAGAGAGCGCGATGGCCGGGAGGATCACCTGCTCCGCCGAACCATAGCCCAGGGCCGGTAGCCACGACAGTTTCACCGCGAACAGGATGATCAGTCCATAGGCCAGGGCGTAGGATGGAGCGGCCGCGCCCACCAGCGCCGCCAGGCGGGCGACGGCATCTGCGGGGCTGCCCTGCCGCCGTGCCGACAGTATGCCCGTAGGGACCGCGACCAGCAGCGCCAGGGCCAGGGCGGCTGCGGTGAGCAGCGCCGTCGGAACGGTGCGGCGGGCCAGCTGGGCGACCACCGGCCGTTCCGTTACGTATGACTTGCCCAGATCCCCCGCCAGCGCACCCGCAACCCAGCGAGTGTATTGCACCGGCAGGGGGGCGCCCAGGCCCAACTCAGTGCGCATGGCTTCCACCTCCGCCTGACTGGGCAGCTGGGCCGGGTTGCGCTGACGCAGTACAATCTCGGCCGGGTCTCCCGGCGCCAGATTCAGCAGCGTGAAACTGGCCGCCGAGATGCCCAGGAGAAGCAGCGGCAGCGTGGCTAACCTTCGTACCAGGTATGCTCCCATGCTGGGGAACCTGTACCCGTTATCCCACTACCTCGCTTACTCGCTCAGTCCAACTCGGTGGTTGAAAAAATAGTGGGAGGTTGGGTGGGCCTCGAAATCGGTGACCCGGTCACTGACGCCGTACACCATATTCACATGCGCCACCGGCAGGAATGCGGCATCTTCCGTGACCACCGCCAGGGCCTCGCAGGCTATCTCCTTTCGACCCTCCAGGTCGGACACGGAGGTGGAGGGGGCGACGATGTCCACCAGGCGGGAAGCGTCGTAGTGCCCATAATTATTCGTCCCGCTGCCGCTCGCGTCCCCCTTCAACCCGGCGAACTTGCTGATGTTGAACACCGGGTCTCCCCCGCCTTGCACGACAGTGTTGTACCAGCCGAAGAGATCCCATGCAGGCTCCTTGACCACCGACCATTCTGTTATGAGCACCTCGACCTTGATGCCCACATCAGCGAGCATCGCCTGGGCGGCCTCGGCCATTATGGGCAGCTGGAACCGCTCGGGGTAACCGCCGATAACAATTTCCAGCGGCTGACCCTCCTTGTCCAGGACTCCGTCGCCGTCGCTGTCCGCGTAGCCGGCCTGCGCCAGCAAATCGCGCGCAGCGTCAGGATCGTAACCCGGCGCGTTCACGCCGGGACACGCCACCAGGGCTTCCGGGAGCAGGAGCTCAGCGAAGGACCCGGACCCCGGAGGAGCGACCAGACCGGCGATGCTCTCCCGGTCAATGGCGTGGGCCACCGCCCGGCGCACCAGCGGATCGGCCAGGGTGCCGCGCTCGAAATTCACCCACCACAGCACCAGCGAGGTGCCGATGCCGGAGGTCTCGGTATGTGTCCCTTGGTGGGCGTTGATCGCCAGGGCGCCTTCTGGTGATACGTTGATGGCAACGTCGATGTCCCCGGCTTGCAGGGCCAGCTCCCGGCTGTTCGTGTCGGGAATGGCGACGTGCTCGATGCCGGCCAGCGGAGGCTTCCCGCCCCAGTAGTCGTCGTTGGCTACGCTGTTAAGACGTTCCTTTGGCGCGTACTCGGTGGGGATGTACGGGCCGGTAAGGGCGCCGGCAGCGATGAAATTGCCCTCTCCGGCTGCGTCCGCCGCCGCCGCGTCCGTGATGGCGAGGGCCGGCAGGATCAACAGGCCCGGCAGGGTGGGCTGCTCTACCGTCGTCTTGATAGTGATGGTTTGCCCGTCCTCGACCGTTATCGTGTCAATGGACAGTGTATCGGCCGCCGCCGGCGACAATCGGATAGCCCGCTCCAGGGAAGCCTTCACCGCTTCCGCATCCATCACGTTCCCGTTGTGGAACTTGACGCCCTCCCGGATTCCGATCCTCCAGACAAAGGGGGCTACGTGAGTGGCTTCCGTCGCCAGCCACGGTTCGGGACTCAGGGTCGTTCCTGAGAGTCGGAACAAGGTCTCCGACAATGCCGATTGGGTGGAGACGTAGCCGCCCTCCACCGGATCCAGGGGGCTGTCCAGCCAGATGACGCCCGCCGTCAGCGTGGGCCGCTCCGTTGCAGCCTGACCATCTGGCGCGGCCTGGGCTGCCGAGACGCCGGCGGAAGTTGTTCCGGGCGCGGCTGCGGTGCAAGCGGCCAGGAGAAACAACAGCGTGAGAACCGATAACAAAATTCGAAGCGAGTGAAGCATCTGCGGGTCCCTTTCGTCAGACTGGCGGTGTGTGCCCCCACAATTGGCCTCAGGAGCCGGCAGAGCTGCGGCAGTCGCTGCAATGCCCTCCGTCGCATTGTGGGAAATGATTGTAGTAAATGATAATTTTTACTGTTGCGAAAATTCGCAACAAGGCACAGTATAGCGCCAGCCGGCGCCGGTGTCAACACCGGTTCCCCGTCAATTTGCTTTCTCGCTTCCAAACAACTCCTGTTGACTGTACCACCTTGCCGACCAGACAAAAAATCTCCCGACGCTCCACAGCTCTCCTGGGTTTGGGAAAAGGTTGGGTGTTTGGAGTGGCTGCTCTTGTCAACGATGTCGCAATGGTGTACGGTAGTCCGCGGGCAAAATGTCCCACCTGGAGGCAACTGATGAGAACGCTGCGCCGCTCTGCTCGCGCCGGGGCCGGGTGCCGTCGAGCTATGATGGGAGTCGGCTGATATGAAATACAATTACTACCAACTTGGCCACCGACAGCGCGGCGATGAGGTTGAAGTAACGTTGTCAGGAAATGCAGCCAACGTGAGGTTACTCGACAGCATGAATTACCAGGATTATCGGTCCGGGCGTAAGCATAGGTACTATGGCGGCTTGGTCAAAAGATCCCCTACACGAATTCCAATTCCACATTCGGGCACTTGGTACGTTGTTGTGGATATGCAAGGATTAAGAGGTACAACCAGATCCTCTGTTCGCGTTATCCCTAATGAAACTTTGTCGCCGCTACCTGAATACAACCCAGGGCCACTATCTTCCCTCGTGCAACCTGTTCATGCAGCGTCGGATTTGATAAATTCAGATGACTACTTTGACGTGTTTATCTCACATGCCACTGAGGACAAAGAGGAAGTGGCCCGCCCGCTTGCTATAGCTCTTGATGCCGAAGGGCTGCGGGTATGGTACGACGAATTTGAACTCAGGATTGGGGACAGTCTGCGGCGAAAAATTGATACTGGTGTTGCCAGCAGCAGATTCGGCGTAGTCATCATTTCACCCTCGTTCTTTGCGAAGGAATGGCCTCAGTATGAATTGGACGGGCTCGTAACAAAGGCGGGAACAGGTAAGCAAGTGATACTTCCACTTTGGCATAATATAACCAGAAGCGAAATTATAGCTCACAGCCCCACGCTCGCCGACAAACTGGCACGAAGCACATCACAATTCACGATCGATCAGATCGCAACTGAAATCGCTGATGTAGTCAAGGATGACCTTCACGAGTCGTAAATGCAGTGCGTTGTTCGTAAGTGTTCGGGTAACTGCTAACGGTGTCACTCGTTTTGGCCTCACGCACGAAGCAATCAAACCCGCGCGATTGTCCGTCCCATCCCTTCCGGAACAGTCCGTCATCGCCACTCATCTCGACAAAGTCACCGCCGCCATCGCCAACACCCGCTGTCAGGTCGAACTCATGTGGGAATACCGGGCTCGCCTGATTTCCCACATGGTCACGGGCAAGCTGGATATGCACGCGATAGCTCAACAGATCAGGATGGAGCACCGGCAAGCGTAAGGTATACTATGGAGAATGCATGGAAGAGAGTTGCCGGTGAGTGAGCACGGCATGAGGAAGCAGGGGCCAAATTGCGTATGAGAGGCAGGCTTGAAAGCATCAGCCTCAAAGGGTTCAAGACGATTCGCGAGCTGGACGGTTTCCAGCCCGGTTCTCTGACCGTGCTCATTGGGCCCAACGGAGTTGGCAAGTCCAATTTCATCTCTTTCTTTAGCATGCTGAACAAAATGCTGATCGACCCCTTCTTTTTTCAAGCCTATGTTGCCCAACAAGGGGGCGCGAGCAGGCTCCTGCTCGATGGGCCGGCCGTCACTCATAAGATTGAAGCTCAACTCACAATACGTAGCGGCTCAGGAGAAAATGAGTACGAGTTTCTCTTAACCTTCGCGGCCAGCGACACTTTGATTTTTTCCGAAGAGCGTTATCGTGGAGTTGGGGGCGAAGCCGTGCCCTGGCATTCATTGGGAACCGGTCATCACGCGCCGCAACTCCTTTCCCAATTATCTGAAGACTATAGAGTGAACGACATCATTGATCTTCTTCAAAAGATAGTCGTTTACCAGTTTCATAATACGTCAGCGACAGCGAATATTCGCACCAAATGGGATGCAATCGACAACTTTTCTTTGAGAGAGGATGGAGCTAATATCGCTCCTTTCCTGTTTAACCTGAAGAGAGAGGAAAGACGTCGCTACCAAAGCATCGTCGATCACATACGACTGTTCCTGCCATTTTTTCTTGATTTTGAACTGATATCCGAAAGCGGAAGGCTGATACTCGCTTGGCGCGAAAGCAACAGCGACGTGATTTTTGACGTTTCACAGGCCTCGGACGGAATGTTGCGCGCCATTGCCCTTGTCACCCTGCTCTTGCAACCGGAAGAGATGTTGCCGGATATTCTTATCCTAGACGAACCGGAACTGGGGCTCCACCCCGCAGCCATCGATGTGATAGGCGGGTTGATTCGCGCTGTCTCTCAAAAGGTACAGGTTATTGTCGCCACCCAATCGACGGCTTTCGTCGATCGTTTCGATCTGGGCGACATCGTCGTTGTCGAGCGCGAAGGCCGTGAGTCGGTCTTCCGACGCCAGGAGAGTAGCGAGGCGCTAGATGAATGGCTCAAAGAGTATTCCCTTTCTGAACTGTGGGAAAAGAACGTAATCGGGGGACGCCCCTGATGGATGTGACGTTGCACATCATAGCCGAAGGACAGACAGAAGCAACCTTTGTCAATCATACTCTGAAACCGCATCTGGCCCGCTTTTCTCTCGACGTTCATGTCTTGGTGGTTACTACAAGGGAATCGCCCAACTTCACCCACCGTGGTGGCATTGGCAACTATACCAAGCCAGAAAGAGACATACGTCTCCTGCTTAGCCAGCACAGTGACATGGACGTCCGCTTCACCACAATGTTCGATCTCTACCAGCTACCCAATGATTTCCCCGGCTACGCCGTAGCCGCTTCGCACAACGACCCCTATCGGCGCGTGCAGACATTGGAAGATGCCTTGGCAGAGGACATCGGTGATTCGCGTTTTTTTCCCTATATACAATTGTACGAATTCGAGGCACTCTTGCTCTCCGATCCGCAAAAATTTGAGTCTCAGTATGACGACTGCGTTGAAGGAATATCGAATCTGGTGGCCATGGCTTCGCAGTTTCAGTCTCCTGAGCTTGTCAACGACGATAACCCACCGTCGAAACGAATCAACCAGGAACTCTTAAACTATAATTCCTGGAAGAATTCTGTTGGACCTATCGTGGCCGGACAGATCGGGCTGCCGACGCTGCGCTCGGCATGCCCTCATTTTGCAGAGTGGCTTGGTAAATTGGAGAACCTTGGGAAATAACTTTGCAGCACAGGCGGGCCGGGCGGCATTCCAGGGACTGCTGGAACATTGCGCACGGCAGTGCAAATGGACGCGGGTTTTCCCGTCAGAATCTTCATAACATGCGTCTCTTCTACATAAGCTACCCTTCAGACAAGATTTGCCAGACAGTGTCTGGCAAATCTAACGGCAATTCGATCGAAGTGCGCTTTAGAGAGCTTCTCACTGCCTTCCCTTTGCCATGGTCTGCCTACGTGCGGTTGCTATCGGTAAGGAACGTGCATGCGCGTGAATTCTATGAAAAAGAGGCATTGCGAGGAGGGCGGTCAGTTCGTCAGCTTAACCGGCAAATCAGTTATCGATTTGAAGATCGGGAGCTTTTCCCACGCGGACGCGGGACAGATGAACTTCTATCTGAACTATGCCCGGGAGAATCGGGGCAGGGAGGGGGAAAACCCGCCGGTTGGACTGATTCTCTGCTCGGAGAAGAATGAAGCGCTGGCGCGGTATGCACTAGAGGGATTGGCGAACGAAGTTCTTGCTGCTGAGTACCGAACTGCCTTGCCCGACGAGGAACTGTTGGCAGCGGAGCTGGCTCGAACTCGGGAGGCAATAGAGGTGCGCGCCTCGGTAAAGCTAGAAGTCTCTTTAACGGCAAAAGCTCCGGCAACGCTCACTGCGCCGACGCAGGAAGATCCGAAAGGATAAGCGAGGCTAGTCGGGGAAAAAGGGAACTACCTGCTTAACCTGAATTCGGAGTAAGTGAGCGCTTAACCAAGCTGGTAGAATAGAAGGTCGGCAACAACGAATCACCAGCATGGAAAGGCGCTAAAGATGAGTAAACTTGAACTGTTCTGTACGGACGCCGATAAGCGGCGCGCGGAGATTGTCTGCAAGCGTTTGGATCACCAGTTCAGCGACGCGATCCAAGCGATTGACAGAGCGGAATTGACACACCGTGAATTTCTGATGTCCGTAAAGAAAGAGTAGTCGGATGGCTAACGACAGCGCAATCAGGGGAACTGATGATTGACGCCGTTCTCGTCAAAAACGCCAATCGCATGATGACGGTCGCCAGCCTCTTGAAACACGGAATCGAACTCAGCTTCGCCGACGGTGCAAAGGGTCTCATTCCATATTCCGATCTTCCTGCCTTCAAGCGCTTCCAGCGCAACCCGGAACTTGAAGGCCGCCGTGTGTCGCCGCCGTTTCTTGACCATCGTTCTGCCCCTCCATAGGCTTGGTGAATTGCTCCACTATAAACCTTAGCTTGCGGTCCAGTTTTTGGGGCCCACTTCATTCATCGTCGAAGCGTTTCTTCGCTGCTTTCTTGCCCTCCGGCTCTTCCTCTCCCATCTTCCCATGAAAACACCTCGTCTTCGTTGCGCGTTCCGTAATCTCCCACCAATACCAATTAAGACCCTTTGTAGCGCATGCCTTGATCGTATCCCACCACCGCGCGCAACCCCAAACACGAGGCACCTAGTGTGGCGCAGGACGTAGCCACGCCGCGCTGATGCCTGCTCCAGGAGCCGCCTCAAGGCGACAGCAGGGACACGGGCCCAGGTAGCGATTCACGGCAGCCGGCCGGCTACAACCTTATGAGCGCATGTTTCATCGCTACAGAAGCGTCGAAGCACAAACTCTCACGATTGCGCTCGAATCGGTTTTCAAACGCGCTCGAATCCGTTCGTATAAATCGGGGGCCTTCGAGCGGACAGGCTGGAGAGCTTGTGCGACTTCTATTCGCACCCTTCGGTCCGGATCAGATGCCAACTGTTCGAACGCGGTTTCATCCAGTTTCGATTGAGTGACAGCAGCCCGGACAGCTACGCTGCGGACCAATGGATTCTTGTGCTTGACTAGCTCAACACATTGGATCTTACAGGAAGAGAAGTTCGGCAGGGTGAGGATCGAGGCCCCAGTTTGTTGGAGCTCCGGTTCATCCGACCCAATCCATTCCATAGCAACCTTCTCCATGAAGAAACATTCTCCTGGACTTGTTGCCGCGCGCCCTAAAAGCCATCCGGCCGTTTCTTGCACATTGGTTGCGCTTCCGAAGTTTATCCGGTTACGACTGAGCGGGTGCTGAGAACTGGCGAAATAACGATCCACTTCGGAAATACGGACCGGCTGTTCTACAAGTGGTCGGACACGCCCGAAGATTTGCCCCTTTCCCTCGTCTGTAAGCACATCTATGGCTTGGGCCGCCGCGCCAAGCGCGGCAGTTCGAGTGATAACCGTCTCGTTTTCGGCGGTGCCAATCGCGACCAACTTTTCGACGTACCGGAGAACATCTGCCGTATCCTGCTCCTGAAGAAATGCGACGGGGATGCCGGACCTAGTACCAAAGGCATGTTCAGACCGCTCTCCCGAAGGACGTTCAGTAACGGACTGCATCCGTTGCGACCAAAGCGTACGTGTAGAAGCAGTCAGATGTCCTAAGTCGGACAATGGTCTAGTGGGATCGAGATTCTCACGTTCAGCGACTCGCTCAAATGCCTCGATGAGATCCCTCTTGTCGTCTCCACACGCCTCGAGCGTCGGTGCCCACTTGCCCGTGTGGGCACCGACCGCCATTTCTCCGAGAATCGAGGCGGCCTGCTGCCTGAATGTTGGCCGGAACCGATACAAACGCGCAGCTATAGCCATTACGCCTGGATCGGTAAGCCGGTACTTATCGGGCTCATGTTCAGCTGCCTGCTCAAGAATAGGTATGAGTTGTTCAAGGTCATCGTCAGTGGCCTCCAGGATGATCGCCCCGAGTGCATTGAGTAAGATCGGAACCTCTTGTTCGTCACCTGAGTCGATGCGGAGCCGACATAGAAGCCCAGAAACAAGCTCGCGCGCCACCTCGGGAGGTGCAAAGTCGCCGACACTTTCGAGAGCTAAGAAGGCTGCTCTTCGTACCCAAGGCGCATCACTGCCCACCGCGTTGGCGAGAAACTCCGGCCATTCACTGACTTTAAGAGCCAGTTCCTTGACGAGATCCTGTGAACCGCCGAGGACGGCATGTTTAAGAGCTAGAAGAGGTTCGTTAGCCTGATCGAAAATCCGCGCGAGGTTCGCGTGCGCTTCACGTTCGTCCCGGAGGCATCCACTGCGTATAGACTCAAGTAACCAGTATTGTGTCCACAGACGTGCGTCGGGCAATTTCCCAATTGCAGTGTATTGAAACGAATGCAACGGTGTTCGTGAGTTTGCCTTCACGTATGAGTGCGATCCTTCAATGGACAGCGCTAAATCGTGCGTTTCAAAGAAGTCTGCCGCGGGAAAGTCAAGAGCATAGATGATATTGAGGGACCAGAGGGCGTTCTCGACATCCAAATCGAGCCCCGCCTCTGAACCGAGCTTCATCGCTAAGCGGTAGAGAGACTCGGCCTTGTCCATCTGTCCCTTCAACGCACACCACCGAGCACCCCGAAGGCAAACGTAAGTCCCTTCAGGGGCCGAAAGTCGGAAGGCCTCAGCTTTTTTGATAAGATTGAGCCACACGTCATCCGCGCCGGCATCACCTAATGCGGCACACACCCGCAATTCAATTGAAGTATCACCTCTGGTTCCCGCCTTTTGCAGAGACTCACGACGGTCCAACACGGTTTGAAAGTCATTGATAGCAAGCGCAGCCTCCGCAAGAAGCACTGCAATGAAAGGCGCGTACTCATCGCTCGAATCCAGATTGTCGAAGCACTCTACAAGCTTTTGAAGTGTCCAAGGATTTTCGTGACATATTCCAAAGAAAATAAGGGCGCCCCCTCGGGCCCGTCTGACTTCGTCGACTTCGTCATACAATTCTTCAAGAGCACGCCTCACACTTGGGGAAAGTCGCGGTTCGGGCCGCTCAAAAAGCCTGCGAATAGCGATCTTCATCAGCAGATCATGACTCTCGTCCGGTTTTCCGGCCGCCTTCAAAGTCGTGGCATGCAACTCCTCAAATCGATCAGCATGTCCCGGAAATCGCTTACGAAGTTTCTCGGCAACCCTCGCATAGCCGGCCGCGGCGTTTGCTAGATCTCCAGATGATAAACTCTGGGCGGCCTCCTCGACATCGGATGTGAGGCCAAGCGCTTGGACCGGACCGAGAAGCAACGCATCGGCATCAAGGTTCTTGTGTAGAAATGTTGTCTGCTCGTTGAACTCGGCGAGACTGATTTGGCCTTGAAACCACTCTACAATATGTCTAACTTTATCCATTGAAGCGACGGCATTTTGAGACCCGCGCCTGAAGTAAATTGTCCCTTCTGTAAAACCATTATCCAGCGTTCTTTTGGGCGCAACCGGGGATCGCCCTATGGGGATGGTGATCAATTCCAGGAGAACGCCGCCGTGCCGGATAACTTGGTGCTGAAAACGAGGACAGGGGGTAAGCAGACTTTCCGCCACGCTCTGCAGATCGGCGTCGTCGACAGGCTTATTGATACCGAGTGGCTTATAACTGCCGTCACCCTGTTCCTTAACCCCCAGAATCAGGTACGCATCGCCGTCTCTGGGGGTGTTTGCAAGACTTGCGAGGTCCTTGGCGAAGCTCCGTTTACTTTTACTATCCGACAGGTTGTAATTAGTCGCCTTGAAGTCAAGTGTCTCTCCTTCTGGGCGTTTAAGTAGCGATACGACATCAATGTTTTCCGTCATGCGAGTCTCCGAATCTGCATATGCTACGGACCGTTCTTATAGGTAGGCGCGCAGCGTGTGTTGGTGAGAGCGTTTCCAGAGCGGCCTCGTCGTTTTGCCGCCCGCGACACCGCTTGAAACGCGGTCGCCGCGGCCGTTTCGTTGCCTGCATGGATTGCCGCATCTTTCAAACCAATCGGAATTTGGCACATCATTCATAATCGATTATGATTCCACCATACCACAACACGGGCTAGTGTTGCAAATTGACAACAGAACTATAACGTGCTAGGATCATATTATGCACGCAGTGAAAGAACTGGCCAACGTATTTCAGGGCATTGCCCGTGCCGGGCACGGTGTTGGAGCACATAGCGGAAAATGGATGTTGCGGATCGTTGAGAGCGGCGACGTGCGCGACGACGGCTGGCTGGACCTCAACGACCTCAACGAGATTGGGCTCGTTCATGGCGTCCGTACCGAACGCCACCTGCTGCGGCCCTTCGACCTGCTGGTGACGGCGCGTACAGCGTCCACCCAAGTTGCCCTCGTACCGCCGGAGGTATCGAGAACGGTCGCGGGCGTGACGCTGCTGGTGGTGCGGGCGAAACAACCGGAATCCGGTATGGCACACTGGCTTTGGTACTGCCTCACTTCATCCCTTGGCCGGACGCAGATCGCCAAGCGGATGACGGCGAGTGCCACTCTCAAGTCACTCTCGGCCAAAAACTTGGGAGAGGTCCAAGTACCCGTGCCGTCGCCGCGAGACCTTGATGCGGTGGCCCGACTCGTGGAAGCGTCGGAAGAGGCGTATGAATCAACGATTGAAGCAGCACGGCTGCGCCGCGAGGCACTCCGTGACGCGGTGATACATGAGTTAGCACACGGGGCCGTACCTGCAACTTTGGGGAGAAGCTTATGACGCTAAGCAGACAAGAGTTGGAATCGAAGCTGTGGCAGGCCGCCGACGTCTTGCGCGGACAGATCGACGCCGCCGACTACAAGAACTACATTTTTTCCATTCTCTTCCTGAAACGTCTCTCCGACCGGTTCGGCGAAGAGGTCGAGAACGCCGTTGCCGATGGCGTTGCCCGCGACGTGGCCCTCAACGACCGAGATGAGCACGAGTGCTTCGTCCCGGAGTCAGCTCGTTGGGAGGCCATTGCCTCCTCTTCCATGAATCTGGGTGAGGCTCTTAACGTGGCCAGCCACGCCATCGAGGATGCCAACACCCCCAGATTGGACGGCGTATTGACCGCCACCAACTGGAATGACGAATCGAAGCTGGGGAGCCCTGCCAACCGCGAGCGCATCATCCGCAGCCTGCTGAACCATTTCGGCGATCTGGACCTGCGCGACGAGAACTTGCGAGAGGACAGAGCGGGCGGAGGCAACGTGCTGGGCGACGCCTACGAGTACCTGATCAACCGGTTCGCCGATGACGCCGGCAAGAAAGGCGGGGAGTTCTACACGCCCCGTCCCGTGGTCCGGCTCATCATCGAGCTGCTCCAACCCCGCGAGGGGATGCGCATCTGCGACCCGACGGCGGGCTCCGGAGGTATGCTCATCTATGCGGCGCAGTACGTGCGTGAACAGGGCGGAGACCTCCGCAATCTCGCGCTCCACGGCCAGGAACGCAACCTGGGAACGCTGGCCATCGGCAAGCTCAACCTGCTCCTCCACGGCTTGCGTGCCAGTCGGCTGGAGGCGGGGGACGTGATAGCCGAGCCGGGCCTCGTGGACCCGTCAGGACGGCTGTTGTCCTACGACCGCGTTATCGCCAATCCGCCCTTCAGCCACAAGAACTGGGGCCGCGACTTCGCTCCCAATGACCCGCACCACCGTTTCGACCGCTATGGAGCAACGCCACCCAGGACCAGGGGAGACCTCGCCTTCCTTCTGCACATGTTGGGGGTGACCAACGCCCAAGGCATGGTGGGCGTGGTGATGCCTCACGGAGTCCTGTTCCGTGGCGGATCCGAGGGGAAAATACGTCAGGGCATCGTCAAGGCCGACCTGTTCGAGGCGGTGATCGGCCTAGCCCCCAACCTCTTCTTCGGGGCCAGCATACCCGTCGCCATCTGCGTGCTGAACAAGGCCAAGCCTGTAGAGAGGCGGGGAAAGGTGCTGTTCGTAGATGCGGCCCAGGAGGGTTATTTCCGTCCCGGCAAGGCCCAGAACTTCATCGACCCGGAACACATAGACAAGATCGTCAAGGCGTACAGGGGCTTCAAGGATGTGGAGCGGTTCGCCCACGTCGCGGAGCTTGAGGAGATACAAGGTAACGACTTCAACCTAAACATCAGCCGCTACGTGGACACCACAGAGCCGGTGGAGGTGATCCCGGTAGAGGAGGCACTGGCTCAACTGAGAGTGGCAGAGCGGCGGCGAGATGAGGCGGTGGCAAAGATGGACGAACTGCTGGCGGAGATGGGCTATGTCCGATAGTATGGCGGTCGAACAATGCCGGTGATACTAAGGGAGGGGCCGTACCGGTTCTTCTTCTACGCGAGCGACCGGGGAGAACCACCACACATTCATGTTGAACGTGATGACCGCATCGCCAAGTTCTGGCTGGACCCGGTCAGGCTCCAAAAGACAGGCAGCTTGAGGCGCCATGAGATACGCCGGATCGAGAGGATAGTTGAGGAGAACCAGATTTTGTTTCTGGAGGCTTGGAATGAACGTTTCAACTCTTAAGGTAAGTGTTCCGGAGGCCATGTCGGTCGAGGTGACGGAGGATACCTTGACCGCCGAGCTCTCCGATGGTCGGACCGTATCCGTGCCGCTGTCCTGGTATCCCAGGCTCATTCATGCCACGCCGGAGGAACGCCAGAACTGGCGGCTGATCGGCGCGGGCGAGGGTATCCACTGGCCCGCCTTGGATGAGGACATCAGTGTGGAAATGTTGCTGGGCGGCTGGCCTTCGGGAGAAAGCCAGAATTCCTTCAAGCGCTGGTTGGAAGCAAAGCGGGCAGGGCTTCCTGTGACCATCCACGAAATCCGCCCCCCGTCCAAGGAATAGACCGAATAGTGCTGGACAGCGTCGACGATGCCACAGATCGGGCGCGAAGGGGGCGAGACGTGCTACAAACGATGAAAGGCTCCGCGGCCGACGCGCTGCTGACGGGGCGAATACGGGTACCAATAGGGAAGGTGAGACCTTCGCCGAAAGAGTGCTCGTAGAAGACTCTCAAGCACTCGACACAACGAAGAGTGTCATCGTCTTTGCGAATGCAAGGAGCGAGCGACTCACGTCTCAGAGTCTTGAGGAACTGTTGAGCAAAGCCTGATGGTAGTACCTGCGAAACTGAACGAATTCAACCACGCTGAGGACCCGGCCCGTCGGCTTCTGGAGCGATTGGCGTGGACCTACGTGCCGCGCGAGACACTGGCGTTGGAGCGCGGTGACGAACGGGAGGTTCTGCTGAAAGGGCGTCTGAGGGCGGCCCTGATGCGTCTCAACGAATGGATGACCGAGGAGCAAGCGTACCGCGCCATCTTCGACCTTGAACACATCAACGCAACCGGCATGGCCCGCAACCAGGCGGTCCACGAGTACCTCACCTACGGGATGCCCTTGACCGTGGACGGACTGCGGGGAAGGGATTCCCGCATCGTCCGCTTCTTCGACTTCGAGCGCCCCGATGGCGGCCTCAACGAGTTCGTCGTCACAGCCCAGTTTCGGGTTCGCCGTGGCAACGAGCGGGGCGGGTCAGAGGACGACGAGCGCATGGTCATCCCCGACCTGGTACTGTTCGTCAACGGCATCCCATTAGTGGTGATGGAGGCCAAGTCGCCGTCGCTCATGGATGTTTGGAAGTCGCAGGCTGTGCGACAGCTTCGCCGTTACCAGGAGGCGGGACCGGAGTGGCAGGGGAGCGGCGCACCCGAACTCTTTTACTACAATCTGCTCTGCGTGGCCCACTGTGGGGCTGCCGCCGCCTACGCCGCCCTCGGCGCTTCCGAGAACGCCTACTTCGAGTGGAAATCGACGCTGCCGCGTTCGGAGGATGAGATTCGCAAGCACTTCGGCGTCGAGCCACAGGGCCAGGCGCAACTCATCGTCGGGTTGCTGTCTCCGGCGACCCTGCTGGAGATCCTGCGGGACTACGTGGTCTACGAGCCAGAGCGGGGACGGGTAGTCAAGAAGCTGCCGCGCTACCAACAGTACCGCGCGGTCCGCGCTGCCTTGGAGCGATTGCTCGCTGACCGTAAGCCGGAGTCCCGGGGTGGAGTTGTGTGGCACACCCAGGGGTCAGGCAAGTCGCTGACCATGCTGTGGCTTGCGACGAAGCTGCGCCGGGAGCCTCGTCTGGGCAATCCCACCATCGTCGTGGTCACCGACCGCACCCAACTGGACCGGCAGATCACCGGCGCCTTCAAGCGGTGCGGCTTTCCCGCGCCGGAACAGGCGTCCACCAGCCGGCATCTGCGTCGTCTACTCACTACCGGCGCCGGCCGCACGGTTATGACCACCATCCAAAAGTTCGAGGAAGCGTTAACGGCTTCTGAGGGCGAGTTTGATGTGCTCAACGCCTCGCAGGACGTCATAGTCATGGTGGACGAGGCCCACCGCACTCAGTACGGCATCCTCGGAGGGCGCTTGTCCAGGGCGCTGCCCAACGCGGCCCTCATAGGGTTCACTGGAACACCTATAGAGAAGGACTACAAGCGCAGCGCCATTGGGCGCTTCGGCGCGCTCATCGACGTCTACACCATTCCGCAGTCGGTGGCGGACGGCGCGACGGTGCCAATTTTCTATGAGGCCCGCCTGCCCGAACTTGCCGTCGAGGGGCCGGAGACATTGGACAGGCTGTACGAAGCCATGTTCGGCGACAATCCTCCCTCGATTCAGGCGCAAATTCGCCGACGCTATGCCAATAAAGAGACGGTGGCGGGAGCGGAGCGCCGCATCGAGATGATCGCCCTGGACATCGCCGAACATTTCAAGGAACGGGTGCGTCCCAACGGGTTCAAGGCCCAAGTTGTCGCGCCCAGCCGGGCTGCCGCCCTGCGCTACGCAGAGCGGTTACGAGACTTTGGCCTTAGCGCCTATCCCATCATCACCACGGTCCCCAACGACGGACCGGAGTTCAAGGCGGCCCGCGAACTCGACCGGGAGCAGGTTGAAAGCTCATTCGTCGATCCGGAGGGAGAGCCGGAGGTGCTGGTCGTGGTCGACATGCTGTTGACGGGTTTCAACGCGCCCGTAGAGCAGGTGCTCTACTTGGACAAGGCGCTTCGGGAGCACGGGCTGCTCCAGGCCATTGCGAGGGTCAACCGTCCCTTCTCCCACCGCCGGGACGGAGTGGAGACCGAGAAGACCCACGGTCTGGTCGTGGACTACCACGGCGTATCCCGGGACCTTGATGATGCCCTTTCCACCTTCGACCGGGCGGACGTGCAAGACACGATGCAGGAGATGGACGAGGACCCGGCGCCGGTCGTCGAGGCGGCGGCTGTCCAGGCGGAGTCACATTTCAGGGGCCGGGATTTCAGTGACACCTGGGCGTGCGTCAGCGTCTTTGCACCGGACGCCTCCACAGAGAGCAACTTCAAAGCCGACCTGTTCGAGCGGTTCAACGCTGACTATCGCCAATTCTCACGCCTCATGGATCGCTTCCTGCCCGACCCGCGCGCGCTGGACTACACGGACCGGCTGGCGCGGCTTACGGAGATACGCGCCTACGCCCGCGCCCAGTTCCTTCGTGAGGACGCTGACGCAGACTGGACCGAGATCGGGGCTAAGGTGAAGAATCTGGTGGACGAACGCATCAGTGCCCAGGTACGGGAGATGATGCGGCCAGTATCCATCCTCGATCAAGACTTAGAGCAGAAGATCGCCGCCCTTCCCCATGACGAGGCCCGGGCCTCGATCATGGAGCACGCGATCAGGGCGCAGATACACGAACGCCTGGCCGACAACCCTGCTTTCTTCGAAAAGCTCTCGGCACAGCTTGAGCGTATCATTCAAGACCTTCGCAATCGGTTGATCGACTCGGCAGAGGCGTGCCGCTACCTTGCCCTGCTGCGCCAGGATGTTCGAAGCGAAGCCGACATCGCCGCAGAACGCGGTCTGTCCCCTGTCGCCTTTGCCATCTACGAACTGCTGGATGAACGGTCACAGGAGGCCGTCTCCCCCTCGCAGTTACGTGAGGAGAAAGCACAGTACCGAACATCTATCGATGAGAGTACGAAAAGCGTTGCTCTAAAGGTCCAGGCAGTCGTCGACCGGCACTACACCGTTGTGGACTGGCAGTCGAACTTGGAGCTCCTGCGGGAGATGCGCCGGGACATCAAGCGTGTGCTCAGGCCCACGGGCGATTACACCGAAGTCCAGTTGGACGAACTGGCGAACCGGATCGTCGAAATGGCACGCAGGAGGAGAGAACGGTGAGCGAGCGGGGCAGTGTCCGCTTCGGCAACACGACCATCGGCTACGAGGTACGCCGCAGCAAACGGCGCAGGAAAACGGTGCAGATCACAATGGACGGCGGCGGCGTGCAGGTTGCCGCACCCATGACAACGCCGGAGGACGAACTGCGTGCCATCGTGCGCCGGCGGGCGCCCTGGATACTCAGCCATGCATCAAGTGAGATGCTGGAGACCGCGCCGAAACGCTTCGTCAGCGGCGAGACGCTGCCATACCTGGGACGCAACGTCCGCATGATCGTCGATACTGGTGAGGCGCACTTGCCTGAGGTCCGTTTCGACCACTGGCGGTTCCGGGTGGCTGTGCCTGAAGGTCTCGAAGGTGAGGAACGGCAACAGCGTATCCGGCGCGCCATCGTCGGATGGTATCGGGGCCGGGCCGCCGAGCGGCTGCCGAACGTTGTTAAACGTTGGTGGCCTCGGCTCGGCCAGGGAGAACGGTCGCGGGTTCTCATACGCGATCAACGCCAACGGTGGGGTAGTTGCGCGCCCGATGGCACCCTCCGCTTTAACTGGCGCGCCATGATGCTTCCTCCAGCGCTTATTGAGTATATCATCGTCCACGAGTTGGCCCACCTGACCCATCGGAACCACTCGACGGACTTCTGGAGCTTGGTGGCTGAGGCTATGCCCGACGCTCAGCAGCGCCGCCAACGCCTTCGGGAAGCGGGGCGCACGCTTCCCTTGTGAAACAACGGGCGACATCCCCTTACTGACACTTGTTGGCTGCGGGCGATATCCACCCCTTGCTACTCTTGACGCATGGCCCCCTCAGACAGATGCTGTACCACCTCAGCCAGATGCCGTTCATAGACCCTGCCTTTAACCCTACCGTCCCAGAGGCCGGCCCTACTTCGCAGGCCCAATCCATCCGGTCCACGCGACTCGTCGCGACCTTCCATCCGAACAACAGCGGCCGAAACAGGCGTTGGTCGGCATCGAGACGCCCACGCCCGGGCTGCTTGAGGATGAGCCCGACGATCCGGAGACGCTGGCGCCTGGCGGAATTTCACTACGCCACCATTCAAGCCATCAATAGCTTGGGTCGTCGCTTCAACTGCCGCTTGGTTTTCTATCCTGCCTTCATTATGCATCTCATCAGGTCTTGATTGGAGATGCCTCGGTTATTGAGACTTAGGTCTTTTCTGATAGCCAGCAGCAAATTACCGGCGGCTAGAATTAACGGGAAAATAAGGTACATCCACACCCAAGCGAGCGTCGCGGATCAGCAGCGAACAGTGCATTATACATAGGCCAAATCTACCATAAATCAGACCAATCCACTCAACAGAGCCTACCCTTCCCCCTATATGGTTGCCCCTAATCGTTAGACCACGAAATGGGAAAAGCGGGACGTATCCGACCCGGTTAGGCTACATCCCTGCCGCTGGCGTACATCCCCAAATCGGGGTGAGCCCGCGCAAACCTCTGGCAGCGGCAGACCCACGTCCCGGCCCGCAATCCGCTCTCCGGCAAAAGAAACAGCAGCTCACTCCTCCTCGCCATTCCGCACACGCCGCCGTTTCTCACTCCTCACTTCTCTCCGCTCACTCCTCGCAGTTTTGCCTCCGTAGAAAACCTGTGTTACTCTTTGCGAGATTTCGATACTGATGCAGCGGCCTGCGCCCAAACGCACCCCCTGCATACCACGAGGTCTGGTCTCGTGATAGTTTCGTTCTATCACTGGTCCGGGCCTTTCCGCGTTCAGTACACCCGAACCGGCGGCCCGGCCCCAACCACCATCTACCCCGGCCAGCCGGGCACACAACCGCTGGCCGGCACATCTCAAGGAGAAACTGACTGTGGCAAGAACACAATGCTGTGGCATCAAGAAAGACGGCACGCCCTGCCAGGGACACGCCCTCGAACAGTTCGGCGGCCTCTGCATCGCACACGGCCCGTCCCCCGAACAGGCCCATGAGTGGC
>JAJEDJ010000006.1 GCA_022821545.1 Caldilineaceae bacterium | reverse complement strand
ATGATATATTGCGTTCAGACGTATCGGATTCCGCCACTGCGGCGGGAAGGACCTACGCTAAAGAGAGGAGATGCGCCCCGGCACAGGGCCGGGACGCATCTCTTGCTGCTCGTTGCAATCTGAACGCTGGGAGGACCAGGTCCAGGTTAGGCCGTAGCTCTAGTTGCTGGCGGCGGCCGGCGTTCGCTGGTTGGTGTAATCCCAGTAGCTGTTGTTGCCGCCGGTACCAGTCGACGCCTCGGCACGAACTCGGAACTGATAGTGATGGCTCGCCTCAAGACTACTGACGACAACCGTACAACTGTTGCCTGCGGCGACACAAGCGGCTCCTGTCACATCTACCCAGGCGTCGCCGCTGTTGGCCTCACGCTGCTCAACACGATAGGTGCCGGTGTCGGGGCTGACGCCCAAGCGGCCGCCACCTATGGTTACGGCGGTCCAGGTCAAGGTAATGGTTGTCGAATCCGTGGCGGCTGCTCTCACATCCGGCGCGGCCGGCTTCGTCCACGGCTGTACATCTGCTGTTGTCCAATCGCCTTCGCCGTCGGACAGGACTGCACGGATGCGGTAGCTGTACTGCGTCCCAGGCTTAAGACCTGTGTGGACGTAGTTTCTGAAGTTGCCGCTTATCGTTATGCGCCGCGCATTCGTATTCGGATTGTCGAAAACGGTCGCAGCTTGCGCCCCTTCCAACCATTCCAGGTGATAGGCGGTCGCGCCCGACACCGTTTCCCAAGAGAGGCGGATCATGGACTGTCCGGTCGTCGTCGCCACCAGTGTCGGCGCGACAGTAACCGCGGTGGCCATGGTCGTGCCACTCGCGGGGGCGGACCATCCACTCTTGACGCCTTCCTTGACCATACGCACGCGGTAGAGGTAGGTCGTGTTGGCGGTCAGGGTGTTGGTGTCAGTTGTCTCCGTCCCCGTAACGTCGGTATCGTCGCCAGCAGTGCCGGTCAGGCTACCCCACTCGTCGTTGTCGGTGCCGAAGCCGAACCGCTGGATCTCATAGCTGTCAGCGCCTGACACGGCATTCCACATCACCTTCATTCCGACGGTGGTGCCGTCCGTTGCATCCATGGCTCTCACGCCGGTCGGCGCGGTCAGCGCGTTCCCCAATGTTTCTGATACCGGGTCAGTGAAGTCGGACATGCCGCCCGAGTTCTCGGCGCGTACGCGGTAGTAGTAGGTGGTATTGCCGCTCAGCCCCGTGTGGTGGTAGGAGGTCGCGCCAGTGACAGCGATTGGGCTCCAGGTTGTGGTCGCGGCGGTCCGCCAATGGATGGTCCAAGAGGTGGCTACGCCGTTGGAAGCAGTGCGAGCAGCGGCCGGCTGCGTCCATCTGACTATGATCGAGCCCCCGTTCGTCTTCGCTGCCGTCAGAGAAGTGGGATCAGAGGGTGCGAAGTCCACAAACGTGACACTCTTGTAGTCGGACCAGTCGCCCAATTCATTGTCGGCAGCACCGGTGACGTCGCCGTCAACGCCTTGATGCACGGCGCTGACTACGTAGTAGTAGACCTGCCCGGCCCCATCTTCAGCGCTGGTCGTGATAACGTCTTCCCAGGTCGGGGGCGAACCGGCGTCGTCTTCCGGCAATAGGCCACCGGCCAACAAATCGCCAGTAGCTGCCAGATCAGCCCATGCGGGCGTGGCGACGCCAGGGTTATACCGCTGGATCTGATAGTGAGTTGCGCCTGAGACCGCGTTCCACATCAGTTTGGCCGTGCGCGTCGCACCAGTATTGCTCGTCGTGGCGTCGGTCACCGTCAGACCGGTCACCTTGGGCATCTGCCCAGCGGCGGCGGTAACGGAATGAGTCGTCGTCATTGCCTCACCCGACTCGTCGCCCGCTCCGTTAATGTCGACGGCGCGTACCATGTAGGTGTACTTCGTCGACGGGCTCAGATTGCCGTGTTCGTAGGTGGTCCCGTCTACCCTGAAGTAGTTGTTATAGTTGCCGTCGCCGCTCTTCCACTTGAGCTCGTAGAAGGCAGCGCCAGTGACGGCCATCCAACGGACCCGGATGCTGCTGGAGCTAACCGCCGAAGCGCTGAAACCTGTCGGCGCGCTCAGTACGGCGCCAGCTGCGGGGATTGTCACACTCACCACATTCGACCAGTCGTTGGCGACGTCGTTGCTGTCGATCGCCTGCACCCGGTATTCGTACCTGACTGTGATGGGTGTTGCCGAGGGGTCTAAACCAGTTGTATCTGGCACATAGTTGGCTGCGCTGTCGGTGTGGCTGGTTACAGACAGGTTGCCGCCACCCAGTTGCGCCCAACCGGAGTTGTCAGCCGGATTACTTGCCGGAGTAGCAGCCGAATCGGTCGTAACTTTCCTGCGCTCCAGGTTGTACGTGGAGCCCGCCGGCGCGGACGTCCAATTCAATTCGACGACGGTGCGGCTCGGGTGATTGAAGCGCAGCACCGGCACGTCCGTCGTGGCCGGTATCGTATACGAGTCGTAGTTACCCGGCGAGCCTGAGTAGGGGCCGTCGCCGCCGACGTTCTCGCCGCGCACGATGTAGTAGTACTGCCTGCCCGCCTCAAGATTCTCGTGGGTCAGTGTGAGGCCCGTCGCGTCGTCGTCGAGGTCCATCCAGCCACTCATACCTGCGGACCAGTAGCGCACGCGGTAGTGGGTGGCGGTAGGAACCGTCGTCCACGTGACTTTGATGGCGTCCAAGCCCATGAGCGCCAGGGTCACGTCCGGCTTGGCGGTCGGTTTGGCTGTGCCGGGGATCTCCAGCACGTTCGAATAGCCCAGCCGCGTGTCGCCGTCATAGGCTTCGAGAACGTAGCTGTAGGTCGTGCCGGCCGTGACAGCCGTATCGACGTAGTCTGTCGTCGACCCGTCGAACGTCATATGCGGCGCGTTCCCCCAGCCAGCCACAGTTGTGACGAGGCCTTCGGCCTTCCACAGCCGGTAGCTGTCGGCGTTATCCACTGCGGTCCAGTCGAGTTCCAAATTACTGGTGCCCGGCACCGGCAAATACGACAGCGTAGTCACAGTATTCTGCGCGTAGGCCACGCCGTCGAATGGCGGCAAGGCTGGGGACCCAGCCACCAAGATGAGCGCCAGGGCAATTATCAACGCCCTCAGCGTCAATCCAACAGACTTTTGTTTCATTTCCAATCTCCTGTTTTAAGGTGGCCTACCATCGTTCGTGGTTGACTGAATGGTCGGCATCTACGGTGAATATGTAAGCTTTGTTGTAGTCGTGCGGAGGTTTGTCCGCGTAGAAGGTATTGACGTGCAGCAACTTGGCGTCGGGCAGATACTGGATCGTGACCGGTTTGCCCGTTCCCGGATTGGTGCCGCTGAAAAGCTCGACGGGATCGCCGCTGGGATGCATCTCGGCCAGTTTGCTCAAGGGCGCCAGCAAGGGGCCGTGGGTTGCGCCGTCGGCGCCGATGAAGTAGACCTGGAGGCCGCCTTCGAGCGAGCTGATCTGGATGGGCGTGGCGGCGTGGCGGACGATGGCGTTGGGCGGCGGCCAGTTCACGGGCGCCCCCATCATCATGTCGTCCTTCATGTCGCCGTTCATGCCGCCGTTGCCGTTGCCCGGCAGGACCGGATCGGTGCCGCCGTTGCCCCCGTTCCCATTGCCCGGCAGGACCGGATCGGTGCCGCCGTTGCCGTTGCCCGGCAGGACAGGATCGGTGCCGCCGCCATCATCGCCATCATCGCCGCCAGTATCTGCTGGCGGCGGGCCACCACCAATCCCCACGTCCTGCGCGGCGGCTGCCGGCGCCAGGGCAGCAGTCAGCAACAGGACCAGGATGACCGCGATTGCCAACTTGAATCGTTTCCTATGAAACATTAAACTCTCCTTTTCTAACCAGAATAAGACAAGGCATTGAGAACGACCGCACCGGACGCCCATCCCTCAACCGTTTTATTGCCTGAGATACTGTACACCATGAACCGAATGGACGTCAACTCCCTGATTCAGATACTGTACATCATAAAGGCAATTGGCGCCAACTGCGCACACTGACACTTTACATCACGAATCGAATGGTCGTCAACTCCATTGCCACACTACTGTACACCATGAGCGGAGAGAAGATCAATCATGGCGCGCAGGCTGAATGTGTGACGATGTCCGCCAGCCGAAAGCCTTTTTTTGGGCATATACGGGGACAGATCTGCTGCCGGAAGGCGGTCGGGCGGAAGCCGGACCGGTTGACCCGGTATCGAGCCTTGGAAACTGCATTATACATTGGGATTGGAGGGGGTGTCAAGGTGAAGAAACGGCAGAGGAACGGCGGGGGGAACACCTTTTTGCGCGGGCGGACTCGAATACGACGGTTTTGCTACGATATGTATACGGCGGGGAACGGTAGGGGAAACGCGGGGGAAGGCCGGGGAAAGGGAACTGCGCCGGAGGGAGATGCCTCCGGCGCAGTTGATTTAGCGGGACTGTTTGCCTTGCCCGGGACGGCTGTGCGCCGCGCCTTTTACCAGGCGATGTGCGAGACCGAGTGGCTGCCGTTGACCGTGAAGGTGTAGGGCTTGTCGGTGTCGTACTGGGTATCGGGGTAGTAGGTGCTGACCCGAATCTTGTAGGTGGAAGTCAGGTAGTGGATCTCGACCGACTTGGCGGTAAGCGGATTGATGCCGGAGTAGAGCAGGACGTCGCCGGCGGTGTAGAGAGAGGCCAGGTCGCTGAAAGCGCTGATGAAAGGCCCGATGCTGGTGCTGCCGTCCGCGCCGATGAAGTAGTACTGCAGGCCGCCGGCTACGGGGCAGAGCTGCGCGGGGGTGGCGGCGTGCGCCACGACGCAGTCTGAAGAGGGTGTGCTGGGCGCGTCGGGATGCGGATCGGGCGTTGACTGCTGCTGGCTTCCGTCCGGCAGCGGTGACCCTTGATTCGTGCCGGGCAGGGGTGACCCCTGATTCGTGTCAGGCACCGGCGGCCCCTGATTCGCGCCGGGCAGCGGCGCCCCCTGATTTCCGCCGGGCAGCGGCGCCCCCTGATTTGCGTTCGGATTGGGCGCTCCACTACCACCATCATCATCGGCGGGCGGCGGCCCGGCCAGCGCGGCTGCCGGCAGCAGGGTGACGGTCAGCAGGAGGATGAGGAGGGTTGTGCCGGCGATGCGCATCTTTCGGTTCCGGCGAGGTGAGGATTTCATTGTGGTTTCCTTTCTTGAACGTTTTGGGCCGGAAATCGGCCTGTGTGTTCGAATCGCTGATACAAGATGCGATTGAAAGGTATGACGCCGCACTATTGAGAAAAGTTCCCTCTCTTCTCTCCGCTCTTTCCTCGCCGTTATTCTCTCTTCCCTCTCTTCTCTCTTCTCTTTCCTCGCCGTTACCGCTCTTTCCTCGCCGTTATTCGTGTACCCAGACGAGGGTTGCGTCGTTCTCGTTGGTGCGGAGCCAGGCGCCGGAGCCGTTCCAGGCGGGAAATGCCCAGTTGAAGAGCCATTCGGCGTCCTCGACGGTGAGGTTGACGCAGCCGTGGCTCATGGGCGTGCCGAAGTTGTTGTGCCAGTAGGCGCCGTGGAAGGCGTAGCCGTGGTGAAAGTACTGGACCCACTGCACGTTGGGCAGGCTGTAGTAGGTGCCGGAGGCACGGTCGCCGCCGTCCATGGTCTGGGCGGCGGTGCGGGCCCAGACGCGGAAGAGGCCGGTGACGGTGGGATTGTCGTCGACGCCGGAGGAGATGATGAAGCGGTTTACGAGGCGGTCGCCGCGCCAGGCGTAGAGGGTCTGGTCGTTGAGGCTGACTTCGATCCACTTTTCGCCGCGGGCGCGGGCGCGGTCGACGTCCATGTGCAGGAGGGTGAGGCCGTTGTAGGCGACGGCGTAGGGGGTATGGGAGCCGTCTTCAAGCAGGCGGCGGTAGTAGGCGGCGCCGAGCCTTGTTTTGCGTTCCTGGCGGACGCGGGGCAGGTCCATGGTGGCGGCTGAGAAGGGGAGGGGCGGAAGGAGGTTGAGGCCGGGGGCGTGCGGGAGGGGCGTGCGCCATGCGATGGAGAAGAGCGCGCAGAGGAGGAGCAGCGCGAGCGCGAGGGTTCGTGTTGGGGTGGACATAGTGAGACTCCGACAACGGATGAGTGCTGAGAATAAGGGTGGCGCTGAGAATGAATAAGGCAGCGCCGTGAATGAAGGTGGTGGTGTGAGTGAAGGCGGCGCGAAGAATAAAGGCGGCGCTGAGAATTAAGGGATTGATGTAATGATAGGGAGGCAGCAGGTGGTTTTGACACATTTTTACACGTTTTCCGGGGGGATTTCCCCGGTCAGTTCTGCGGTTCAGCTGGGAGAGCATTCGGGAATTTTGTCAGGGTTTGGCACGATTTGGCAGGATTTGGCATGATTTATTTTTTTTCGGGGGCGCGCCCGCTTTCGATTTGGTGGTTCAGCCGCGCGAGCGCCGGGGGAGGTTTGACACGGGTTTGACATAGATTTGGCAGAGGTTGTACAGGAATCGGTATAATTTTGATACTATGTAATTTGAGCTATGAAATTTGACGCTATGAAAGATGCGGTGATCTGTGCAGTGATAATTGAAGGCGCGATGATAGATAAGGTAGTTACCGACTATAATCGTTAACTACTATATATGATGGGCGCGGGGCATACAATGGCGAGTAGGGAAAACGGCGGCGGAATGGAGTGGGTTTGTGGGCGTTGCGGTGGAAGGGGGGGTGCGACGGGCCAAATCTAGGCATAGGCCAGAGTAACTTCACCTAATGTTGTGTGGGCTTTCTGATCAATGGGCGTGAACTGAACCTCCAGGCTTCGCTGACTTTCAGCAGGTGTATCTGATTCGAGACGGCTGAGATAGCTCATTACCTCTGTAAAGGAAGCAGCCTCAAGAAACAGTATTATCGCTTCTTGAAGATTATCCTGCGCCTCCTGCAATGTCCTTCCCTGACTTGCTATCTCCAGGTCCTTGCATTCGGATACATACCAGTCATCCTCACGCCAAATCGAGCATTGGAGTTTCCACATCGTTGTTTCCATTCGTTATAATTCTCACTCCTTTGCATCTTGCGTCTTCATCGACGTGGGCGCTGTCGGGCTAATTCGGCTCGCAGCGCCTGTAACTCTTCCTCCGCCCTTTCGGCCCGTTCCTCCGCTTGACGCCGGGCGACCGCTGCCGCCTCGGCCCGTTCCTCCGCCCTCTCGGCCCGTTCCTCCGCTTGACGCCGGGAGGCCGCTTCCCCCTCGGCCCTGTTCACAGCGTTTTGAAGGCTGGGTATGACATAGGCGGCGTATACTTCGTCCAGAGCCAGTTCCTCCAGGTCCGGCAGCTTGTGCAGATCCGACCACCGGAACTGGAAGCCCGGCAGAACCTCCGAAGCGATTACGCCTTCGGCGCCGGGCCGGATCTCGGCGTAGCGCCGCCCGGCGGTCAGCCTGTAGAAGCCCATGTAGCGATCTTTAGGGTCAAGGATGTAGTACTCTTGCACGCCGGCAAGGGCGTAGCCTCGCATCTTCTCCACGGTGTCCCGACGCACCTCGGCAAGCGTTGAATCCGACACCGCTTCCACTATTATGTCGCAGACCCCTTCAAAGGCGCGCAACTCTTCCGCGCCCCACGGCGCCGGGTTGTCATTCAGCACGACCCCGATGTCCGGCTTGTACACCACCTCCCACTTCCCGGACGGCTCGCCGGCGTCCAGTACCGTCATGCTGACGCCCGTCTCCAGATCGATAAACTTGGCAATCGGGTTGACCTGAACATAGCAGTGCAGAAGTTGATTGAACCAGCGATACAGAGTGATCTGGGGGTGATTGGGCAAGGGTTTGGCCTCCAGGATGCCGTTGTTCCATTCGTAGCTTACGTCCATGTCCGGGTAGGGACTTTCATACCACTTTGCCCAGTACTCCTCTTTGGTCACGCGGCGGCCATCGTCCGGCGCGCGTCGATTGCGCGGCGGTGGGGCCTTCCGCTTTTGCGGCAGGTCGCGCGGGGTCTTTATCGACTGCATGCTGTCTCCTTTGGTAGATCGAACGCGGACCGGCGTCCCTGTCTGCGTGAGGGATTTTAGCACGACCTGGCGGGTAAAGGAAGGGCGGGGAGCGGTCAGGGTTGCGGGGTGGGGGGTGGGTCGATGGGGGGGAGGCCGGCGATGGGGACGGTTGTCTGGACGAGGGGGGCGAAGATCCAGGCGGGGCCGTCGGGACGCTGAAGCTGGAGCCAGTCGCCGGCCTGGTTGCGGCCGAGGAGGGCGGCGGTTTCTTCGCGGTAGAGGACGCCGACGACGGGGTAGCCGGTGCCGGGGCCGGCGCGCAGGTTGGCGCCTTCGACGGTGACGGTGAGGGCAGGGCCGGTTATTTCGGCGGCGGATGGGTCGGCGGCAGCAGGATCGGCAGCTGATGGGGCAGCGGCAGCGGCAGGGTCGGCGGCAGCGGCAGGGTCGGCGGCGGATGGGGCGGCAGTGGAGTCGGCGGCAGGGTCGGTTGCGGATGGGGCGGGCGGGGTGGGGCTGGCGAGGGTGATGGGGGTCTGCGGCTGGCTGGCCTGGGCGATGAGGGTGGCGACGACGGCGGGGCCGAGGGATTCCTGAACGACTTCGAGTTCGGTCGCGTCGCCGAAGACGCGCACCTGGGCGGCGGGCACCCAGCCGGCGACGCCGTCGGCAAGGTAGGCGGCGAACCAGGCCCCGTCGGCGGAACGGCCGGTGATCGTGAGGGTGGCGCCGGCCTGGAGGTTGGCGCGTACGGCGCCGCCGGGCGCGGCGTAGAGGAAGCCGCCGCCGGACAGGATGCCGAGGGCGTTGGGCCGGTTGAATACGTCAAGGCTGCGGTCGAGAAGAACGGCAGGGGTTGCGGTCGGGGCGGCGGGCGAGGGGGATGCGGCGGTCGAGGTTTCGCCGGCGCGCTGCTGGGCGAGGCGCGTGCGAAGGGCCTGGGCGCCGCCGTCGGTACTGCTGTCGGTAGCGCTGTCGGGCTGGGCGGGGGCGCTGAAGTCGGGGGTGGGCTGGGCGACGGGCGTGCCGGGGGGCAGAGGCGTGGGTTCTTCGGGGCGGCGGCCGCAGGCGGAGAGGAGGAGGGCGAGGAGGAGAAGACTGAGTAGCAAAAGGCGGTGCAGGGGAAGGCGGAGCAGGGAAAGGCGGGGCAGGGAAAGGGCGGGGAACGGCGGCAATGCGTTATTCATAGCGGAGAGCGTCGATGGGGTTGAGGCGGCTGGCGCGGTAGGCGGGATAGATGCCGAAGAAGAGGCCGACGGCCATGGAGAAGAGGATGGAGATGGCGATGGCGTCGAGGCCGACGACGGCGCTGAAGTTGTCGACGAAGGAGGTGGCGGCGACGGCCCCGCCGGCTCCGAGGGCGATGCCGAGCATGCCGCCGATGAGGGCGAGGGTGACGGCTTCGATGAGGAACTGGCTGAGGACGTTGCGGCGTTTTGCGCCGACGGCTTTGCGGAGGCCGATCTCGCGCGTGCGCTCGGTGACGCTGACGAGCATGATGTTCATAATGCCGATGCCGCCGACGACGAGGCTGATGAAGGCGATGGCGCTGAGGAAGAGGGTCAAGGCGCCGAGGATGTCGCCGAAGATGGAGATGAGGTCGGACTGGTTGATGATGGCGAAGTCGTCTTCGCCGCTGAAGGAGATGTTGTGGCGTTCGCGCAGGAGCGCGGCGATCTGCCCCTGCGCGAACGCCATGCGGTCTTCGGAGACGACGGAGGCGTAGATGATATCGACCTGGTATTCCCCGCTGACGGTGCGGCGGCGGAAGAGGCGGTCCTGGACGGTGGTGAGAGGGATGAAGACCATTTCGTCGAGGTTGGAGCCGCCGACGCCGGCGCCGCGCTCTTCCATGACGCCGATGACGCGGAAGAGAATGTTGTTGACGCGAATCGTCTGTTCGAGGGGGTCCTCGTCCGGTTCGAAGAGTTTGCCGAAGACGTCGGAGCCGATGACGACGACGCGGGAGCGCTCTTCGACGTCGGTATCGGTGAGGAAGACGCCGATGGCGGCCTCGCCGGAGAGGGCGTCCAGGTAGCTGGCGGTGACGCCGCTGACGGAGACGTTCATATCGTTGCCCGATCTGGCGACGAGGGCATTGCCGCGCACTTCGGGCGCGACGGCGCTGACGTCGGGGACGCGCAGCGGATTGCCGATCGCGTAGCTGTCGCCGAGGGTGAGGACGCCCAGGTCGCGTTCGCCGGGCGGGCCGTCGCTGAGCTGGCCGGGGAAGACGTAGAGCAGGTTGGCGCCGAGGCTGGTGAACTGTTCGACGAAGAATTTTTCGACGCCGCGGCCGATGCTCATAAGCGCGATGACGGCGCTGACGCCGATGATGATGCCGAGCATGGTCAGAATGGAACGCAGCTTGTTGGCTGCGAGGGCGAGCATGGCGACGCGGACGGATTCGTAGAAGGACATAGGGACAGTAGCTAGTTTTTGGTTTTTAGTGTGGCTGGTTTTTTGTTCAGGAGCGTTCCCGGCGCAGGCGGGCCAGCTCGGCTTCAAGGGCTTGTACCCGTTTTTCGGCCTGTTCGGCCCTGTTGACGGCGGCTTGATAGGCGGGTATGACGTACCCGGAATAGACTTCGTCCAGGCCCAACGCCTCCAGGTCCCGCAGCCGCCGCAGATCCTCATGCCGGAAACGGAAACCGGGCAGCACCTCCGAGTGGACCACGCCGGCGGCGTCGGGATCGATATCTTCGTAATTGCCTTGCGGGGCAAGCCGGTAGAAGCGCATGTGTTCACCGCTGGGGTCGAGAATGGTGTACTCCTTCACCCCGGCCAGGGCGTAGTCCCGCTTCTTTTCTTCCGTGTCGCGCAACACCTCCGCCAGCGTGGAATCGGAGAGAAATTCGACTACGGCATCGCAGACCCCTGCATAGGAGCGCTGGTCGATACGCCCCCAGGGGACCGGGTTGGCGTGCAGTATAACGCCGATATCTGGTTTGCGTACGGCCTGGCGAGTCCCGGAGGGTTCGGCAGCATCTTCCATTGTCAACAGAAAGCCGGTCTCCATATTGATCAGGTCTGCGATTTTGTGCGTCGCCAAGTAGCGGCGCAGTAGCTCGAAGAACCAGCTGCCGAGGTCGAGCTGAGGCTTATTGGCCAAGGGTTTTGCCTCCAGTTTGCCGTTGTTCCATTCGTAGCTGACGTCGATGTCAGGGTAGGGATTTTCGTACCACTTGGCCCAGTACTCTTCCAGGGTGACACGGCGGCCGTCATCGGGCGCAGAGGGCAGGACGCGCCCCTTGCGCGCGGGGAGGGAGCTGTCGACCGGGCGGCTGGAGGCCGCGCCGGCTGCTGTCCGGGCGGACGCGTGCGATTGGGTTGGATTGGCCTTTGTCTGCGGCGTGCCAGGGGCAGTATCTGTCGGTTCCATGCTCTCTCCTCTCTCCTCAACTCGCTTCTGCGCAGTGCGGGAAAGGCGTTCTCAAAGCGATCGCTCTTCGGGGGCGGTGGGGCGGTTGGGCGGCAGGTCTTCGTACGCCTGGCGCGACGGCGCCTTGTCGAGTTGGGGAAGATTGCGCTCGTCGGATTCGATGCGGCCGTCGCGGAAGTGGATGACGCGGTTGCAGTATTCGGCGATTTCGGGGTCGTGCGTGACGAAGAGGATGGTGATGCCCTGTTCGCGGTTGAGGCGCTGGAGCAGGTCCATGATCTCGTCGCTGGTTTTGGTGTCGAGATTGCCGGTGGGCTCGTCGGCGAGGATCAGCTTGGGGCGGTTGATGAGGGCGCGGGCGATGGCGACGCGCTGCTGCTGGCCGCCGGAGAGCTCGTTGGGTTTGTGGTCGCGGCGGTCGTCGAGGCCGACGAGGTGGAGGGATTCGGCGGCGCGGTCGCGGCGCTCGCGGCCGCTGATGCCGGCGTAGAGGAGGGGAAGCTCGACGTTGGCCTGGGCGGTGGTGCGGGCGAGAAGGTTGAAGCTCTGGAAGACGAAGCCGATTTTGAGGCTGCGGATCTCGGCGAGGTTGTTGTCGTCGAGCACGCCGACGTCGGTGCCGTCGAGACGGTAGAGGCCGGAGGTGGGCACGTCGAGGCAGCCGATGATGTTCATGAGGGTGGACTTGCCGCTGCCGCTGGGGCCCATGATGGCGACCATTTCGCCGAGATGGATGCTGAGGTCGACGCCGCGCAGGGCGCGCACCTCCATGTCGCCCATTGTGTAGGTCTTGGTGAGTTCGAGGGCTTCGATTACGGCGGCGGGGGTGCCGGCGGGGGCGTCTGCGCCGTTGGGGGAGGGGCTGTCGCTGCCGGCGTTCCGGTTCGTTTTGGTAAACACGCGATTGGTAAACACGCGATTAGTTGCCGCCGAAGATGGCGCTGCGCAGCTGTTCTTCGCTGCTGGCGCGGATAAGGGCGATGCTGTCGGTTTCGGCGAGGCCGGCGAGGACCTGGGTAAAGCGGTCGTTGCGCAGGCCCATTTCGATCTCCTGGAGGGTGGGAACGTCGCTGATGATCTTCTGGACGAAGGCGCGGCCGGATGCGCGGTCGAGCTGGATGTAGCGGTTGGGGATGAGCAGGATGTTGTCGACCCTGGCGGTGGTGATGATGGCGGTGGCGCTCATGCCGGCGCGCAGCTGGGCGACGGTGGTGTCGGGCACGATTTCGACTTCGTAGGCGACGACGCCGCCGACGTCGCGAGCGGTGGGCGAAACTTTGACGACCTGGCCGGTGATGTCGGCGTCGGGGAGGGCGTCGAGGCTGAGGCGGACGGTCTGGCCGACCTGGACCTGGCGGACGTCTAGCTCGTCGACGAGCACGGTCATGTGGTAGCTGTCGAGGTCGGTGAGAACGATGGCGGGGAGCGCGCCGCCGTAGAGTTCGCCCTGGCGCAGGTTGACCTGGCTGACGACGCTGTTGATGGGGGCGTAGAGCATGGCGTTGTTGAGTGTGTTCTCGGCCTGGCGTTTGCTTAGCTCGGCCTGACGGACCTGGGCGCGGGCGATGTCGAGATCCTCCTGGGAGGGTCCTTCGATGAGGGAGTCGACGGCGTCCTGGGCGACGAGCAGGTTGCTGCGGGCCTGGCGGACGCCGAGCTCGGCCTGCGCGATCTGTGCGAGCGCGGCCGCGATCTGGGCCTGGTCGGCGCCGCGCTGGGTGAGGGCGAGCTGTGCCTGGGCGACTTCAAAGGTGATGGTCATCTGCTCAAGCTGGACGGCCTGGGGCGAGGCGCCGGCGTCGGGGAAGTTTTTGACGCCGTCGTAGGCGCTCTGGGCCTGGCGCACGTTGACGGCGGCCTGGCGGACCTGTGATTCCTGGACGGCGATCTCTTCGGGGGAGGCGCCGGCGAGGAGTTGGCGGTAGCTGGCCTGGGCGCTGGCGAGGGCCGCCTCGGAGCTGGCGACGCTGGCCTGGGCGACGGTTACGTTGGCCTGGGCCGCGATGACATCGGAGTCTGAGGGCGGCTTTTCCAGCTTGTCGAGCTGGGCGCGGCTGATCAGGAGAGAGACTTCGGCCTGTTCGAGGGCGAGGGAGGCGTCGGTGACGTCAAGCTGGGCGAGGAGCTGGCCGGACTCCACGGGCTGGCCGACGGAGACGAGCACCTGCTCGACGCGGCCGCTGGCGCGGAAGGAGAGGGCGACTTCGGCTTCGGGTTCGATGCTGCCGGTGGCGCTGACGGTACTGCTGATGGAGCCGCGCTCGACGGCAACGGTCTCGTAGCTGGGCTCTTCGTCGAGGGCGGCGCGGCGCTCCTGGAAGCGCTGGAGGCCGAACCAGCCGGCGGCGGCGACAACGGCGAGCGCGACGACCGCGATCAGTACTCTTCTCATATCTTCTCATCCCCGGCGTAAAGGCAACAGTATACTATATCCGGCCCATTATATATAGTACGGAACAGGGGGCCGGCGGTTTCGGGCGCCGGAGGGCCGACGTGTGCCATTTTAGCGCGCGGGGATGAAAAGCTCTGTAAGCCAATCCCCATTTATTGCGGGGCGATATTTATTGCGCGGGGCGATATTTATTGCGCGGGGCGGCATCTATTGCGGGGCGGCACTTATTACGCGGGGCGATGGGCCCCGGGGGAAGGGGCCGGTCAGGGCACGGCGTCGACCTCTTCCGACCAGGGGCCTTCGACGCCGTCGATCACGGCCCGGACCCGGTAGTAGTAGGTGTTGCCGGCCGTGAGGTCGGTGTGGGCATGGGATTTCGTCCCCGCGGACAGGTCGCCGCCGACGCGTTCCCAGCCGGTCTGGCCCGGGGTCCAAACGATAAGCTGGTAGCCGTCGGCGCCGGTCACTTCACTCCAGCTCAGATCGATGCGGTGGGCAGAGGCGTTTGCGACCAGGCCGGGCATGAAAGTGGCGCCGGGAACGACGCTGGGCGAATTCGACCAGACGCCCTCGGTGCCGTCGACGACGGCGGCAACCCGGTAGTAGTAGGTCTGCCCGGCGGACAGGCCGGTGTGGGTGTAGGAGGTGGTATCGCCGGCAAGGGGATCGCCGATGCGGACCCAGGCATTTTGGGCGTCGGTCCAGACGATGAGGATGTGGCCGCCGGCGCCGGTGACGGCGGTCCAGCTCAGATCGACCTGGCCGATGGAGGCGCTCGCGGTCAGAACCGGCGCGGGCGGGGCCGCGGGAATACCGCTGACCGATTCGGTCCAGGCGCCCTCGATGCCGTGGATCACGGCGCTGACGCGATAGTAGTAGGTCCTTCCGGCGACGAGACCGGTGTGGGTGTAGGAGGTGGTGGTGCTGGAAAGGGGATCGCCGATGCGGACCCAGGCGGTCTGGCCATCGGTCCAGGTGATGAGGCGGTAGCTTTCGGCGTCGGTGATCGCGGTCCAATTGAGCTCGATCTGGCCGGTGTCGGCGGCGGCGGTGAGGGTGGGCGCGGCGGGGCGGACGGGGATTTCGCTCACGGAATCGGAGTATTCGCCCTCCTCCTCATCGATCACGGCCCTGACGCGGTAGTGGTAGGTGTTGAGCTCGGTAAGCCCGGTGTGGATATAGGAGGTGGTGGCGCCGGTGATGGGATCGCCGATGCGCTCCCAGTCTTTGAGGCCGTCGGTCCACATGATCAGCTGGTAGCTGCCGGCGCCGGCCACGCTTGTCCAGCTGAGTTCGATGCGGCCGGCGGAGGCCGCGGCGCTCAGCGTCGGGATGTGGGAAACGGTGGCTTCAATCTCGCCGGCCCAGTCGCTCAGTTCGCCGGCGGCGGGCGCGGCGCGGCCGGTGTAGGTGTATGTATCCCCCGAGGTGAGGCCGGAATGGGTAAGGGAGGTCACGTTGTGTGTGAGGGAGCCGTCATCGAGCCGCACCCAGGGGTCGTCGCCCTGGCGGCCCCAGATCTCGTAGGAGGCGGCGCCCACGACGGGCGCCCAGCTGATGGTGATGCGGTCGGAGCCGGCCGTTGCGACGAGAACGGGCGGGGCAAGGCCAACGACATCACTTGCCGTCTGGGAAGCGGGCTTGCCTGCGCCTGGCTCGGGGAAGGCGATGTCAAGCCGGTTGGAAGGGCGCGCGAAATAGAGGGCCGCGAAGACGGCGGAAAGGACAAGCGCACTGAGTGCGAGCGATCGTATCGTGAGTTTCATAGTGGTTACACTGTCCTTTAGAGGTTACGCTTTCCTTTTTGTCCACTGTCTTGCGCCCTGGGGAAGGCAGAGGCAAGGCGGCCTTGATTTCAGAGATGCGCGGTGATATCAGCAGTGAATTCAGCCGCGATTTCAGCCGTGACTTCAACTGTCGATTTCAACAGTGATTTCAACTATACACAATGGGCAGGGGGGGCGCAACGGTTTTCGGGGTGACGGCGGCGGTTCATAGTTCTATCGGACGTGAATCGTACCGCTTTCAGGGGAAAGGGGAAGGGTTGCCCGAATGCGGTCGCGGGCATCCGGGCTTTTGAGGGCTTGAACAGGTTCGGGCGCGATTCAGGACGTGATACAGGGCGATATTTAATGGGGGGTCAGGAGACCTGCACGCCGCTGAGGTTTTCGAGGGCCTTGACGAGGGCGTGGTTGCCTTCTTCGCCTAGCCCCATCTGCTGGAGGGTACGGTAGAGGCTGAAGATCTGGCCTGTCAGGAGGACGGGTACGCCGAGAGCGTCGGCTTCCTGCATGATGAGGCGCACGTCCTTCTGCTGGAGGTTGATGGTGAAGCCGGGGCGCCAGTCGCGTTCGATGATCTGGGGGCCGCGGTTGGCGAGCATCCAGCTGCCGGCGGCGCCGCCGGTGACGGCGTTGAGGCATTTTTCGAGGTCGACGCCGCCGGCCTGGGCGAAGACGAGGGCTTCACTCATGGCGAGGCAGTTGCCGACGACAAGGATCTGGTTGACGAGTTTGACGGTCTGGCCGGCGCCCTGTTTGCCGACGTGGGTGATGGTCTTGCCCATGGCCTCGAAGACGCCGCGGGCGCGTTCGACCTGGTCTGCATCGCCGCCGATCATGATGCTGAGGGTGCCGTTGGCGGCGCCTTCGCTGCCGCCGCTGATGGGGGCGTCGAGCATCTTGACGCCTTTTTCGTCGAGCCTGGCGGCGATTTCAATTGTGGCCTGGGGGCTGATGGTGCTGCAGTCGATGACGAGGGAACCCGCGTTTGCGCCGGAGTGGATGCCGTTTTCGCCTAGGACGACTTCCTGGACGTCGGGCGTGTCGCTGACGCAGACGATTGTAATGTCGCAGTTGGCGGCGACGTCCGCGGGGCTGGCCCCGGCGGTGGCGCCGGCCTCGACGAGGGGGGCCATGCGGCTGGCGGTGCGGTTCCAGACGCGCACGCTGTATCCGGCTTTCAAAAGGTTGCGGGTCATGCCTTGTCCCATGATGCCAAGCCCGACGAACCCGACTCGCTCATTCATTGTGTCTGTCCTCCCATAAGTGTTTGTTTCTGTGATCGTTTCTGTGAAGGTTTCCGCGGCGGCTGCGAAGAGAGTGCGCGCGGACGGTTCATGATACGCGCGCAGCTGGAAAATGGCAAAGGGGAGAGGGCGGGGGCGGCGGGAAATGTGAAAGAGATTCAGGCAAGCGCGCGGCGGCGGGGAACAAGCGGCGGCGGCGCGGCGTCTTTATACCATGCCACCGCCCAGGAATCCTTTCGCAGGGGCGGGACAAACATCAAGGAGACTCTTAGAATGAAGACCTTTAGAATGAAGACCTTCCGCACAGTTTTGGCCCTGATGATGATGGTAAGCGCGCTGGCAGTGACGGCGACCGCACAGGCCCACCCCAATATGCCCGGCTACTGCCAGATGCCGGACGGAACGCTCAATTCCGGACATTGCACCGATGCCGAGAACGCGGCAGGCGGTCATGACGTTCATCTTCCCGCCAATCCTGCGCCGAACACGCCGAACTCGAACACGCCGCCCCCTCCAGGAGGCAACGACGGTGACGGGTCGGGCGGGCCGCCGCCGGTTGGTTCGGGCCCGGATGGCGACGGTGGTGATGGCGGCGGCGGCAGCGGCAGCGGTACGCCGGTCTACACGGGAATCGACTGCCATATCCAGCACGCGGCGAGACCGGCCCAGATCTGCTCGGTCACGGACGGCCTTCAGTACTGGTATATCGGCGCCGACGGCAGCGCGCAGCCGGGACCGTTCCTGCCGGACTCGCCCAAGATCACGGTCTTCAACGGGACCAACCCGATGACAGGCAAGTCGGTAACGATAGACTACGTGACCGAGGGCGACAAGACTCTGCTGCGGGTACAGACATATTACCCGGACAATGAGTACGACACGGACAAGCCCTACGTCTTCACGCTGGACCCCGGCCACAACGTGAACCATATTCAGTGGTAGCGTAACAGCAGGCGCAGCGAAAAGGGGAAGGCGGACTCGCCTTCCCCTCTTTGTTTTGGAATTATATGAGCTTGGCCCCAAAAGCTGGACCTCACCTCTTGACATCGCCACCGGACCTTGATAAGCTTCATTTTTCCTTTCCCGTCCGCGACCACCACAAGTTGTAGAATCTAAAGGACATAGACTCATGGCCGACTTTCCGTTGAAACAAGATGTCGATATCCAAGTTGGAAGCATCCAGTACCCTTGGCTTCCAACTCACAAGGGAATGGCACGAGTGAACTTCCACACCGGCTTTGTAGACTCAACTCAAAACGACGTTGAAATAACTGTGGAAGTAAAACTCTCAAACCAAACACCAACCGAATTACTAGAGATTGCCTGCAAGTCCCTCGCGGAAGACCTTCGAAGCGTTGCTAACAAACTGGACGCCATCGCGGACTCAACGTAGTCCCAATCTCATGTCATTTTGATATGAAGGGTGCAGGAAGATTTGGCTTTGACACCATTAGTGGCCTATGGTACATTTGAGTTGAGTTCGAGTTAGAGACTCCTACACAGAGCCTCACCCAGGACTATTGTCTTGGCTCGGACTCTTTTCTATTGGAGAAGTCACCAGATGCAGCTTTGCTATATAGATGAATCAGGGACGCCAGAATCCACCGGTAATACCTCCCACTTTGTCCTAGCTGGCCTTTCAATACCGGATGAGTTCTGGAGATTCCATCTCACACAACTCGAAACCATCAAGAGCAAGTATGACCTGCAAGAGGCTGAAATACACGTCGCTTGGATGGCGCAAAGGTATCGTGATCAGGAATCTGTTCCCGGATTCAATTCCATGACGTTCGCAGACCGTCGCAACACTGTAGGTATACAGAGAACAAGAAAGGTTAAGAAACTTAAACAGAATCTCAATGGTAAGTCTAGGAAGACGCTCAGATTTTTCCGCCGAACTAATGATTATATCCACTTAACCTTGCAAGAGAGACGGCAAGTTATAACAGAGATCGCGAAACTTATATCAAGCTGGGATGACGTTCGTCTATTCGCAGAGTGTATCGACAAAGGGTTTTTTGACCCGGCTAGGTCAAGAAGAACAATTGAAGAGCAAGCTTTCGAACAGATCGTGTCCCGATTCGAACATTTTCTGAAAGCTAACCATCCTCGCGATCCCCACTACGGACTCATTATTCACGACAATAATCAATCCGTGGCGGAAAAACATAGTAAACTCATGAAGACATTCTTGAGTGATGGCACACTTTGGACACACATAGATTACGTCATTGAAACACCAATGTTTGTTGATAGCGAACTAACTTACATGGTACAAATGGCAGACCTTTGTGCCTATGCTATCAGACGATATATTGAAAATTCAGAAAGCCAACTCTTTAATCTGGTTTTCCAAAGAGCCCAAAAACGAGGAAATCGCACAGTGTCCGTAAGACACTTCACAAAGAACTCCTGCACTTGCACCATATGCAGATCGCATTAGGACTTTGCCCATCATTCTTAACATACCTCAAGTCGTCACACGCAACATTTGCCCCCGCGCTCACCGATGTGGCGCAGTATTGGCAATGTATTGGCAATGGAAGGAGTGTGGTGATAGGTCCCGTGTAACCCCGCTTGAGGCCCGCCCAGCACGGCCAGCCATCGAGCCAGCATGCAAAAAGGTGGAAGAGCATAGAAAAGGACCCCATGAAAGGGGTCCTTTTTTGTTGCGGCGGTCTCGGTTGGTCGTTGGGGGATCCGCAGTTGGAAGATTTGCAGCTGGAGGATCCGCTACTGAAGCAGCGTTTCGAGCTCTTTGGTGGCTTCGCTGTCTTCTTCGAGCTCTTCCTCTTCCGGCTGGCGGCGGGCGACGGCGGTGAATTCGTACTCGCCCTTGGGGCCTTCGTCGGAGGCGGCGCCGTTGGTGGAGTCGAAGGGGTTGCGCGAGCCGGACATGCGGTCGCTAGCGGCGGGGCCGCCGGCAGCGGGGTCGGCGGGCGCGCTGGGGATAAAGTCGACCTGGATGGTGTCGCCGGGAACGAAGCGGCCTTCGAGCAGGGCCTCGCTGAGAGGGTCCTGGACTTCGCTCTGGATGACGCGGCGCAGGGGACGGGCGCCGTAATCCGGGTTGTAGCCGGCGTCGGCGATGGCGTAACGGGCGGCGGGCGTGAGCACGAGTTGCATATCCTGCTCGTCGAGCTGGGCGCGCAGGGTGCGCAGCTCGAGCTCGACGATTTCGGTAATCTCTTCCTTGGTGAGGCTGCGGAAGACCATGATGCCGTCGAGACGGTTGATGAACTCGGGGCGGAAGGTCTTTTTGAGGGCGTCCATGACCTTTGACTTCATCTGCTCATACTCGGTCTCCATGCGGGTCTGCTCATCGGCGGTGATGGCGAAGCCGATGCCCTTGGAGCCCTGGATGAGGTTGGCGCCGACGTTGCTGGTCATAATGAGGAGGGCGTTGCGGAAGTCGACGCGGCGGCCCTTGGCGTCGGCGAGGGAGCCGTCCTCCATGATCTGGAGGAGCATGTTGAAGGCTTCGGGATGGGCTTTCTCGATCTCGTCGAGAAGGACGACGGAGTAGGGGCGGCGGCGGACGGCTTCGGTGAGCTGGCCGCCCTCTTCGTAGCCGACGTAGCCGGGAGGCGCGCCGACGAGACGGCTGACGTTGTGCCGCTCCATGAACTCGCTCATGTCGAGTTTGATGAGCGCCTCTTCGCTGCCGAAGAGAAATTCGGCGAGTACTTTGGTCAGCTCCGATTTTCCGATGCCGGTCGGGCCGAGGAAGATGAAGCTGCCGATGGGGCGCTTGGGGTCTTTCAGCCCGGCGCGGGCGCGGCGGACGGCCTTGCTGATGGCCTTGATCGGTTCATCCTGGCCGACAATGCGCTTGTGGAGCTCGTCTTCCATGCCGAGGAGGCGTTCGCGCTCTTCGCCGCCCATGCGATAGACCGGGACGCCGGTCCACATGGAGACGACTTCGGCGATGTCGTCGGCGGAGACGACGGGCTGGTTGGCGACCTGGCGCCAGCCTTCGCGCAGCTTGTCCAGTTTGGACTGGAGCTCGACCTCTCGATAGCGCAGGTCGATGGCGTCGTCGAAGCGCTGGGTTTCGAGCGCCTCTTCCTTTTCTTTCTGGAGACGTTTGAGGTCGATGAAGGTCTCGCGCAGGCTGACGGCGTGGGGGGCTTTGTACATGCGCACGCGGCTGCCGGCCTCGTCGATGAGGTCGATGGCCTTGTCGGGCATGAAACGGTCGGGCACGTAGCGGGCCGCCAGGTGGGCGGCGGAGTCGAGGGCCTCGTCGGAGATGATGAGTTTGTGGTGTTCTTCGTAACGGCTCTTGATGCCCTTGAGGATCTCGACGGTCTCTTCGATGGTCGGCTCCTCGACGAGGATCGGCTGGAAGCGGCGTTCGAGGGCGGCGTCGTGCTCGATATGTTTGCGGTATTCGTCAAGGGTGGTTGCGCCGATGACCTGGAGCTCGCCGCGGCTGAGGGCGGGCTTGAGGATGTTGGCGGCGTCGACGCTGCTGCCGGCCGCGCCTGCGCCGACGAGCATATGGACTTCATCGATGAAGAGGATGGCGCTGCTGTTGATGATCTCTTCGATAACTTTTTTGAGGCGTTCCTCGAACTGGCCGCGGTACATGGTGCCGGCGACGAGGCTGCCGACGTCGAGCATGAGGATGCGCTTGTTGAGGAGCGGCTCGGGCACGTCGCCGTCGACGACGCGCTGGGCGAGGCCTTCGACGATGGCGGTCTTGCCGACGCCCGGCTCGCCGATGAGGGCGGGGTTGTTCTTGTTGCGGCGGCTGAGGATCTGGATTACGCGCTCAATCTCCATCTGGCGGCCGATGACCGGGTCGAGGCGCCCCTCTTCAGCGGAGGCGGTGAGGTCGAGGCCGAGCTGGTCCACCAGGGGCGTTTTGGACTCTTTCTTCTGCTTTTCCTTGGACTGGGCGCTGTTTTGGAGCAGGTCGCGGGCGGTCTGGGTGCGAACGCGATCGAGGTTGATGCCGAGGTTGCGCAGCACGTTGACGGCAACGCCGTCGCCGTCGCGCACGAGGCCGAGCAGGAGATGTTCGGTGCCGATGTAGTGGTTGCCCATCATGCGGGCCTCTTCGACGGCCAGTTCGATAACTCGCTTGGTGCGCGGGGCGAGGGTCGGTTTGCCGAGAGGTGCGCGTTCGCCGCGTCCGACGGTGCGCTCCACGGCGCGCACGACCTGGACAGGTTCGACGCCCAGCTCCTTGAGGACCTTGACGGCGACGCTGTTCTCCTCCTGGACGAGGCCGAGGAGCAGATGTTCGGTGCCGATATGGTTATGGTTAAGCCGCAGGGCTTGTTCCTGTGCAAGCGTCAGGACTCGGCGCGCACGTTTCGTGAAGCGTTCGAGTTTATCAGACATGGGTAGGTTCCCTCAATCGTCGTAATCCTCAGTCGTCATAATCCTATGTAAAAGCAAGCAGACAGAACCAACTATACCATAGACATCGACCGGCAGACGTAATCGGAATTCCGTTTGTCTCCCTGGCCACGACCGTCGTCCGGCAAGAGTTGATGCCTTAAATGCAAATCGTTGGCGGCGGACGGTTCGGAGGCGAGTCCGAGCGCACGGTCGCGAGAGGAGAGGAGCTGGCGCCTGTCGGAAGGTAAGGTGCAGTTGGCGTTCCGGGGCTGGCGGGCCGGGCGACAGGACCGGCGCGTGGGGGGCCGGAGCGGTCGTTGGGGCGCGCCATACGTGCAACCGTTGACTCTATGCCATTGTAACGACGGCGGTTGTATTTTGTCAATTCAGAAAAAAACGCGCCGGACGCGGTGTCCGACACGTTTTTTTTTGCGAGATGGGCGCTGCAGAGCCGGTACAGGGCTGGTACTATGCCGGTACTTTGGCGACCTCGGGCGTTTCAGCCTGTTCGGCGGCGGCCCGGTTGTCAGATTCAGCCTGGGCTTCGGGCGCGGCTGCTTCTATGTTGTTTTCTGCGTTGTTTTCAGCGTTGTTTTCTGCGCTGGCTCCGTTTTCTTCGAGGGGAACGGGTTCCCAATCGAATTCGACCGATGCCTCATCGGGCGCGACCTGCTTGAGGCTGAGGCCCATGCGGCGCTTGCCGGTATCGATGCGAATGATGCGCAGTTCGAGGCCCTGGCCTTCGGTGACGACTTCGCTGGGATGGGCGATGCGGCGTTCGGTCAGCTCGCTAATGTGGATCAGGCCCTCGATAGTGTCGCCGTCGAGGCGGGCGAAGGCGCCGAAGTGGACCAGTTTGGTGACGACGCCGCGCACGATCTGGCCGACTTCGTAGCGGTCGGGCACGGTTTCCCACGGTTCGGGCTGGAGACGGCGCAGGCTGAGACCGATACGCTTGCGTTCACGGTCGACGTTGAGGACCATGACCTGGATCTTCTCTCCGATGGAGACGACTTCCTTGGGATGGCTGATGCGGCCCCAGCTGAGCTCGCTGAGATGGATGAGGCCGTCGGCGCCGCCGAGGTTGACGAAGGCGCCAAAGTCGGCGAGGCTGCTGACGACGCCCTCGCAGACGGTGTTTTCTTCCAGGGATTCGAGCAGCCTTTCCTTCTGCTCGCGGCGCCATTCGCGAATGGCGACCCGTTCCGAAAGGATGAGGCGGTTGCGGCGGCGGTCCAGGTCGATGACCTTCATGCGCAACTCGGCGTCCATCAGCTTCATCCAGCGATTGTCGGGTTCGCCTTCGGTGAGCTGTTGGGACTGACTTTCGCTGCTGAGCTGGCTGGCGGGGACGAAGCCGCGCACCTGGCCGATCTTCACGATGACGCCGCCGCGGTTGAAGCCGCTGACGGAACCGGTGAACATGTCCTGGGACTCGAGCAGCTCTTCGGCGTGTTTCCAGTCGCTCTCGGCCCGGGCGCGGGAGATGCTGAGGAGGAGGTTGCCGTCGCGGTCCTCGCGCATTACGTAAACGGGGACTTCGTCGCCGATGGTCATCTCCTTGAAGTCGCCTTCGAGGCGGTCGACTTCGCGGCCGGTGACGATGCCTTCGGACTTGTAGCCGATGTCGATGAGAAGCTCGCCGGCGCGCTTGTCGACAACGACGCCGTGGCGAATGTCACCCGTTTGCGGCTGGTTGACGAAGGAATCGTCGGACTCCTGCAGGAGGAGGGCCATTGGATGGTCGTCCTGCGGCGGTCCGGCGTCGATCTCCTCCATCAGGAAATCCGGTATTGCTTCCATTACTGCTACTGCGTGGTGGTTAGACATGACGGTCTTACTTCCTCCAATAAGGTATAGATTTTAACGGCAGGTCCGTGTTTTAGGCGCGCTATATTCACTGGTGTATCCAAGAGCCTATATATCAGTAAAGGTCGGCGTATCAGCGCAAGCCGACGTATCAGTGCAAGCCAGGGGGACTGCACAGCTCTGAACTGTATACGGGGCGTGAAGACTGACTTTGTCTTCTCTGTGGAAAGGTACTACTCTTCGCCGGCGGGGCCGCCACTGGCGCGTAATGCAATCACCTCAATTTCAATCAACGCGCCGAGTGGCAGTGCGGCAACCTGCACTGTACTACGGGCAGGAGGTTCATCCTGGAACGCTTGCGCGTAGATTTCGTTCACAGTGGGGAATTCGGCCATGTCGGTCAGGAAGATCGTCGTCTTGACGATGCGGTCCATGCTGGAGCCGGCCGCGTCGAGGACGGCGGCGAGGTTTTCCAGGACCTGGTGGGTCTGTTCGACAATGCCTGGTCGTAGTTGACCGGTCAGGGGGTGGATTCCGATCTGACCCGAAGAGAAGAGCAGATGCTCAGTGGCGACGGCCTGGGAATAAGGGCCAATCGCAGCGGGGGCTTTTTCGGTAAAGATGATCTGTTGGGTCATGCAGGATTTCAGCGGGTTTGGCGCTGAATCAGTTCCTTTTAAGTTTGCAGACAGCTGGAAAGCACTGGGGCAATCCGCGTGAATGCAAATTGTAGTCTATTGTATGTGATCTTCCAATGTATGTCAAACTTCAGTTTTTAGTGGTTAGTTTTTAGTTTTTAGTGAACTGCGGAACTGCGGCTCTTAGTGAACTGGGCGGGTTTTAGTTTTCGAGGGCGGCGGTGATGTCGGCGACGATGTCGCGGGGGTCTTCGGCGCCGACGGCGAGGCGGATGAGGCCGTCGGAGATGCCGACGGCGGCGCGCTGGGCCGGGGAGAGGGCGCGGTGTGAGGCGTGGCTGGGGTAGAGGACGAGGGAGTAGATGTCGCCGACGGTGGTGGCGGGCTGGACCATTTGCAGGGCTTCGAGGAAGCGGAAGACTTCGGGCTGGGCGGCGTTTTTGAGCTCCAGGGCGACGACGGCGCCGTAGGCGGGGCCGTCGAAGAGGTCGCGGGCGAGTTCGTGCTGGGGATGGTCGGGCAGGCCGGGATAGCGGACGCGGGCGAGGGCGGGATGGGCGCTGAGCTGTTGGGCGACGGCGGCTGCGTTGCGGCACTGGCGCTCGACGCGCAGGGGCATGGTCTTCATGCCGCGATGGAGGAGCCAGGCTTCGTGGGGGCCGAGGTTGGCGCCGGTCTTTTTGAGGTAGTCCCAGAAGGCGGGACGCAACTCGTTGCGGGCCGCGACCACGCCGCCCAATACGTCGCCATGGCCGCCTATGTATTTTGTGGCGCTGTGGATGACGACGTCGGCGCCGTGGGCAAGGGGGCGGAAGAGCATGGGGGTGGCGAAGGTGTTGTCGACGAGGAGGAGGGTGTCGTGGGCGCGGCAGAGCCGGGCCAGGCGGGGGACGTCGACGACCTTGAGAAGCGGATTGGAGATGGTCTCGACGATGAGAAGGAGGGGCTTTTCGCGGGCGAGCAGGCGCTCGACGGCGGCGAGGTCTGTGGCGTCGACGAAGAGGCCCTTTACGCCGTACTGGGGCCAGAGGCTGTCGACGAGCGAATAGGTGGCGCCGTAGCAGTCCTGGGCGGCGGCGACGGTGGCGCCGGCGCGGATGCCGCAGGCGGCCATGGCGAGGTGAATCGCGGCCATGCCGCTGCCGGTGGCGAGGGCGAAGTGATCGCCGACCCGTTCGGGCACGTCGTGGCATTCGAGGGCGACGACGGCGTCCTGAAAGGCGGCGACGGTGGGGTTGCCGTAGCGTCCGTAGACGTAGAGGTCGGGGTCGCCGCCGAGGGCGCTGTCGAGGTGGGCGGTATCTTCGTAGACGTAGCCGATGCTGGGGATAATACCGCCGACGACGGGCGCGGCGGAGACGGGCGCGGGGGGCGGGGCGTAGCGGCGGGCTTCACCGCCGTGGAGGGCCTTGCTGTCTATCGATTTGGGAGAGAATGGCATTCTGTCGGGTGGGTGCGGGCGCCGGTGAAGGCGCGGGCCGGTTATGAGTAGAGCATGGGCAGGCTGCGGCGCATGATTTCGTAGTTTGCGAGGGCGCGGCCGGCGCCGAGGGCGACGCAGGCCATCGGGTTTTCGGCGACGTAGGCGGGGACGCCGGTCTCATCGGTAAAGAGAGAGGCGATGAGGCGGAGCTGGGCGCCGCCGCCGGTGATGACCATGCCGCGGTCGATGATGTCGGCGGCGAGCTCGGGCGGCGCTTTTTCGAGGGTGGCGCGCACGGTGCGGACGATGGCCTGCAGGGGCTCGAGCATGGCCTCGATCACTTCGCTGTTGGTAATTTCGATGGTCTTGGGGAGGCCGTTGATCTGGTCGCGCCCGCGCACTTCGATGGCGCGGTCTTCTTCGGTGGGCAGCGCGGAGCCGATGGCGATCTTGATCTCTTCGGCGGTCTGTTCGCCGACGTGGAGGTTATATTTCTTGCGGATGTAGCTGACGATGGACTCGTCGAGACGGTTGCCGCCGACGCGCACGCTGCTCCAGACGACGATGTCGTACATGGAGACGATGGCGGCTTCGGTGGTGCCGCCGCCCATATCGACGACCATGTTGCCGGTAGGGGTGCCGATGGGGAGACCGGCGCCGTAGGCGGCGGCGAGAGGTTCGGGGATGAGATAGGCTGCGCCGGCGCCGGCCTGCATGGCGGCGTCGTGGACGGCGCGCTCCTCGACGGAGGTGACGCCGCGCGGGGTGCTGATCATCACCCTCGGCTTGAAGAGGGGGAAGCGGCCGACGATGTCCTGGATGAATTTGCGCAGCATGGCCTCGGTGACGACGAAGTCGGCGATGACGCCGTCGCGCATGGGGCGGACGACTTCGATGCTCTCCGGGGTGCGGCCGAGGGTGTCGTAGGCCTCGTGGCCGATGAGCACCATCTTGTTGGCCTCGCGGCGAATGGCCACGACGGACGGTTCATGCAGGACGATCCCCCGCCCGCGCACGTGAACCAGGACGTTGACTGTACCGAGGTCGATTCCAATCTGTTTTTCAAACATAGACCTTTACCATTTTTTGCCCATAGATCTTTATTATAGCTTCAATCTTTCGGGGAGGACAAATCAGTTTGCGGATTTCCGGTTCGCGTTGCGCGACCGGCCGCTATTTGCGCCTGGAACGCGCGTAGCTGACGGCGCCGAACATGCCGAGAATCAGGCCGGCCAGAGAGGCGAAGTAGGAGAGAAAGCTGAGCAGAAAACCGGCTTCGATGAGCTTGAGGACCATGGCGAAGGCCAGGAGAAAGCCGCACAGGAGCAGAAGGAAGCCGTAGAGAATCAGGTGAAGCGGCGAGGAGGGCATACGCTTGGCGGATGGTGGATGGCAGATGATAAATGATAGATGATAAGTGATATAAGGCGCTGGCGCTCACGAGTCGGCGGGCGCGTCCTGATAGAGGAAGCAGCGGGAGAAGTGCCGGGGTTCCGGCTCGAAATCGAGCGGCGTTTGCAGCTCGCAGAGATTTTCGATGAAATGGGTGCAGCGGGGGTGGAAGCGGCAGCCGGAGGGCGGATTCACGAGGCTGGGCGGCTCGCCGGGGGGAACGTCGCGGAAGACGTGCGCGTTTTCGGGGTCGGGGTCGGCGATGGCGGCCAGGAGGGCGCGGGTGTAGGGATGGAGCGGGTTGCGGAGCAGGTCGTCCATGAGGGACTGCTCGACGATTTCGCCGGCGTACATGACGAAGATGCGTTCGGAGAAGTAGCGCACGGTGGAGAGGTCGTGGGTGATGTAGACGACGGCGAGATTGTGCGTTTTCTGCAGCCCCTGCAGGAGACGGAGGACTTCGACGCGCACGGACATGTCGAGCATGGAGACTGGCTCGTCGGCGACGATCATGCGGGGGTGGAGGAGCATGGCGCGGGCGATGACGACGCGCTGCTGCTGCCCGCCGCTGAGCATATGGGGAAAGCGCGGCAGGATGTCGTCGACGGGGGTGAGCCTGACCTCCTCCATAACCTCGCGAATGCGATGGCGGCGTTCGGACTCGTTCATGTTGCCGTGGATTTTGAGGGGTTCGCCGAGGATGCGGCGGATGTCCATGAAGGGCGGCAGCGCGCCGAAGGGGTCCTGCTGGACGTAGCCGACCTGCGAGCGGAACCACTGCATCTCCTTGGCGTCGAGGGTGCTGAGGTCGCGGCCTTCGAAGATGACGGAGCCGGCGGTCGGCCTGTGCAAGCCGAGGATCGTCTTCATCAGGGTGGACTTGCCGCAGCCGCTTTCGCCGACGATGGCGATGGCTTCGCCGGCGTGGAGGTCGAAGCTGACGTCGTCGACGGCGCGGACGGTGCCGGCGCGTCCGAAGCCCCAGCGCCTGAGCTCGAACCAGGTGCGGAGGTTACGCAGGGAGAGGAGGGGCGCGTCCGGGGCGGCTGTGCGCATCAGCGGTTGTCTCCGTTCTGATGGAGCCAGCACTTCACGTGCTGGCGGCGGCCTGCGCGCACCAGTTCGGGGTCGTTTTCGCAAAGCTCGAAGCGGTGGTCGCAGCGGGGCGCGAAGCGGCAGCCGGTGGACAGGTCGAGCAGGCTGGGGGGCTGGCCGCTGATGAAGTCGGGTTCCTCGGTCTGGCGGAGCTTGGGAACGCTGGACATCAGTTTCTGCGAGTAGGGGTGGAGCGGTTCGACGAAGAAGCGCGCGGCGTCGTTGACCTCGACGAGCTGGCCGGCGTACATGACGGCGGCGCGGTCGGCCAGCTCGCTGGAGGTGCCGATGTCGTGGGTGATGAGGATGAAGCTGGTGGAGGTCGCCTGTTTGACGCGCTTGAGGACGTTCATGATGTTGGCCTGGGTGAGGACGTCGAGCGCGGAGGTCGGCTCGTCGAGGATGATCAGGTCCGGGTCGGTGACCATGGCCATGGCGATGGCGACGCGCTGGCGCATGCCGCCGCTTAGCTCGAAGGCGTAGCGGTTGATGAAGTCGGCGGGGACGCCGACGTGTTGAAAGGAGTCGGCGACGCGTTCGAGGGCCCGGGCGCGGTGGATGCCGTAGTGGGAGAGGAGCGGTTCGGCTACCTGGTCACCGACTTTGAGGACGGGGTTGAGCGAGTTCATGGCGGCCTGGGGGACGAGCGAGATCTGCACCCAGCGCACCTGCTGGCGGTACTCTTCGTCGCTCAGCTGCATGACCTCCTGCCCGTTGAGCTTGACGCTGCCGGAATAGGTGTGGACGTTGCGGGGGAGCAGGCGCAGTATCGCCCTGGTGAGGGAGGTCTTGCCGCAGCCGGATTCGCCGAGGATGACCATGGCTTCGTTGCGGCGCAGGTTGAGGCTGACGCCGTCGACGGCGTGCAGGACGCCTTGCTGCGTGCGGAAATAGAGACGCAGGTCGTCGATTTCGAGTACCGGCGGATCGGAAAAGGCCATTACAGATCTCGCAATCTGGGATTGAAGACACGGTCGAGGGCGAAACCGACCATGGAAAAGCCGAGGCCGGAGACGAGCAGGAGGGCGGCCGGTTCGAGCACCCAGTAGTAGTTGCCCTGGTAGAGGGCGTCGTTGACGCGGGCGTCGCTGAGCACCTTGCCCCAGGTGGGCAGCAGCGGGTCGCCCAGGTTGAGCACGGCGAGCGTGGCTTCGAGGAAGACGAAGGAGGGGATGGCTACGACAAAGCCGGGCACGAGGGTGGGGATCAGGCGGGGGATGAGGTAGAGGAAGATGATGCGGAAGTTGCCGGCTCCGTAGGCGCGGGCGGCCTCGAAGTAGGGGGACTCCTTGATCTGGAGGAAGACGGCGCGGCTGGTCTTGATGCCTGAACTGAAGACGCTCAAGGCGATGATGACAGCGAGCATAACCCAGATGCTGCGCGAGTAAAAGAGGCCGACCATGATGAGGATGGGCAGGGCGGGCAGGATGAGGTTGACCTCGGTAATGCGCTGGATGGCGGCGTCAACGATGCCGCCGAACCAGACGCCGATGGCGGCGACGATGAAAGTGCTTACGGAGGTCCCGACGGCTGCCAGGAGGCCGAAGGCGAGGGCGACGGGCATGCCCCACATCAGGGCGAGCATGAGATCGCGGCGCAGGTGATCGGTGCCGGCGAGGCCGTAGACCTGGCCGTAAACGACGAGGCGGGCGTCGACGTCGGCGTCATCCTCGAAGACGAGCCCGGCGGCGACGAGCCGGTAGGTGCCCTTGAGCGGCATGGGGTCGTCCTGGTCCGAGGCGGGGTCGGCGAAGAGGCCGATTTCCGCCCTTTCGCCGTCGAGGCGTCTTGCCAGTTTTTCTTCCTGCGAGAAGCGGACGGTGACGGGCCCCTCGACGGTGACGTCGGCGATGCGGATCTCGCGCCCGTCGGGCGTCAGCCAGGTGAGCGACACGAGCGGGCGTTTCCGTTCGTGCTCGGAGGTGAGGAAGAGGGAGATCTCCTGGGGAAAGTCGTCGGCGCTGTAGTCGAAGGTGAAGGTGGTGATGACGTCGGTCATCTCTTCGGAGACCGCCTGGCGCTCCTTCTGTACGGAGGCGTCAGCGGGGGCGTCAGCGGAGGCGTCATCGGATTCGCCGGCGGGGCCCAGAACCATCGTTTCGGGCAGGTTGACGCCGGGGAAGAGGTTGACCCACTTGGGCTTGGCGGTGCGCGGGTTTTCGAGCCAGACGCCCTCGCCGCCCCGCCAGAGGTCTATCGCTTCACTGTAGGGGATGGCGATCACGACATAGATGGAAAAGAGGACCATGGCCGCGATGATGGCCAGGCCGGCGACGGCGGAGGGATACTGGGAAAGAGCGGCCAGGGTGCGGCGCAATGCTGTCATACTTGACCTCCGGGACTGCCGCCTACTTTTACGCGGGGGTCCAAGAGGGCGTAGACGATATCGAGGAAGAAGACGGTGATGCCGAGCAGGTAGGCGTAGATGACGGTGGAGCCGACGATCACCGACGTTTCAAAGATGTTGGTGGCCAGGTAGAAGAGCCGCCCCAGACCCGGCCAGTTGAAGATGGTCTCGAGGACGATTGAGCCGAACCAGAGGCCGATGATTGAGAGCGCCAGGCCGGTGACGATTGTGGGCAGGGTCGGGCGCATGATGTAGCGGCGCTCGACGACGCGGTCGGAGAGGCCCTTGGCGCGGGCCATGTCGACGTAGTCTTCGTTGGAAAAGATGAGAAAGAAGGTACGCTGGCCGTAGATGCCGAGGAAGATGGCGCTGAAAAAGATGGCGATGACCGGCAGTACCATGTGGTTGAGGACGCTGAGGGCGTAGCCGGTCACCGTGTCGGGCGGGGGCGCGGAGACGAGCCCTCCGAAAGGGAACCAGCCCAGCAGGGCGGCAAAGAGCAGAATGAAGAAGAGGCCGTAAAACCAGCTGGGCGCGGCGGAGGTGGGGGCCAGCCCAATGATGACCCGGTCGAGGCGGCTGCCGTAGTTGCGAGAGAGATAGAGGGCGACGAAGATGCCGACGAAAAAGAGCATGAGGAAGGAGGTGGAGAAGAGAAGCAAGGTGGCCGGCAGGCGCTCCAGGATGATGTTGCGCACCTGCCGCGAGCCGCTGTCGCTGGACATGTTGTCGGCCCAGCCCAGGTCCAGGATCATGGCCCCCCAGAGGAAGCGGAAGCTGCGCAGGAGAAAGGGCTGGTCCAGCCCCATGCGTTTTTCCTGCAGAGCGACGAGCTTGTCGACGTGCTCGCGGCGCTCTTGGGCGGTCATGTTTCTGAACTCGTCACTCTGCCCCGTGGAGATCGCCACCATCTCGCGGATATAGCCTCTGCGAATGTTATCGACGTGGCCGCCCATATTGGCGATGATAATTGTCAGATAGACGCCGATGAGGATGGTGATGAACATGGCGATCATGCGCAGCCCGGTGTACTGCACGACGCGGGTGAGCGTGCTCTGTGACTTCGGTCTTTCGACGGCGGCGGCGTCGGGTTGGAGGGGCAGAGCGGCATCGGTCATGGAGGAACCTTTCAAGGGCGAGGAGAGAGTGAAGAGGAGAGAGGAGAGAGAAATATCCCTCACTCCTCTCTCCTCATTCCTCACTCCTCTTCAGTGTCAGTTGGTGGTTACGAATTCCAGGGACGAGAAGGTGGGGATGCTGACGCGCAGGGGCGCGACGGCCACCTCCAGTTTATTGGCGCCGGACTCGAGGCCGGCGGTGTCCTCGGCGCTGAGGGTGATCTGCCAGAGACCATCCTCGACGGCTTCGGCGGCGCCGGTGAGGGCGAGCTCGCCGAGGGCGTCAAAGACGAGGTACTTGACTTCGTCGATGTCGTCAATGGCGTAGGCGTCGCCGCCAAAGTCGATCATCACCTCGAAGGTGACCTCATCGCCGGAGGCGACGCGGGCCGGTCCGTCGACGGCGACTTCGGCGATCATCGGCGTGTCGAAGCCTTCCCACTTGCTGGAGGCGTCGGGGAAGTCAGCGACGCGGAGCAGCTGGACGGTCTTCTCGGTGGTGAAGGCCTCTTCGAGGTAGAAGGGCCCGTTGCCGACCCAGAAGTGTCCTTTGTCTGCGTACCAGGCGCTCAGGTTTGACCAGCGGACATCCGCTTCAGCGGCGCTGATGTAGTCGCCGAGGGTGGAGACGTAGGGGATGTGTCCGTCGGTGGCGCCGGATTCGAGATGGTCTGCGAGGATCTCGATGCTCGGCCCGGCGATGTAGCTCATCCACTCGATTTCGTTGGCGTCGGCCTTGTCGGATGAGAAGGCCAGGTCACCGGCGGCTTCGGCCAGGAGGCCGACGGCCATGGTGTGCCAGGGCGTGCCGGGGAAGAAGTTGGCCACGTTCAGCTCGGCGTCGAGGGTGTACTGGTCACTGTAGTACTCGATGACGAGGGGGCTGGTCTGCGCGATGCGGTAGCCCCTGAAGTGGCTCTGGAAGTTGTTGAGGCTCGGGACCTGGGCCTCGTCGAAGACGGCGCTCTCTTCCTTGGCGAGGTCGAAGGTCGTGATCATGCTGAGCACGACGTCGGCAAGGCTGAGCGGGCTGCCGTCGTGCCAGGTCAGCTCGGAGAGATCGCCGGGATAGTAGACGACGCTCTTGATGTTGGCGGTGAGGCCGTCGGGATGGAGGTCGCCGACGGTGACGAACTGCTGCTCAACGGCGTCCCAGTCGAGCCAGGCATCTTCGGGCACGTCGATCTGCTCGGCGAAGGTCAGTTCAACCCAGTCGTGGGTGCTGCCGACGGGGAGGCCGTCCTTGACGGTAACCTCGGCTCTTTCGATGCGCTGCGGCCACTGGAGACCGGTGAAGGGGTCGGGCATGGAGCCGACGTCGGCGGTGGCGCGGATCAGCATGGTGTCGTAGATCCAGTTGGTGCCGGCGACGGGGTTCCAGGGTTCGGGCAACATGCTGGGCATGGCGATGGTGAGGGTGCCGCCCTCTTCGCCGGCGCGGCGCAGGGTATAGGGCCAGAGGCGGGCGCCGTTGAGGCCGCCGGCCAGGTCGGTGGAGACGGATACGTCGTCCCTGTAGGCGGTGAAGCCGAGCTGGTTGACGAGCCAGACGCGCACGGAGTCCTGCATGGAGAGGGCGAGGACGTCGCCGAAGAGCTCACGGCGTTCTTCCATGGTGGTGAAGTCGCGCAGGTCCAGTTTTTCAGACATGGCGTCGAACTCTTCGGACGGGGTGTAAGCCTGCCACAGTGGGAAGGGCAGCCCGCGGTTGGTGTAGAAGAAGTCGAAGTTGCCGGCCTGATCGCGGCTGATGGCGGTCGTGATCCAGCCGCCGGTGTAGATGTGGAACTGGCCCTCGTTGGGATCGGTGCCGATCCAGATAGGCGAGGCCTCGGAGGCGGTCTTGTAGTCGCGGACGACGCTGAAGCCGAGGTCTTCAAGCATGGTGGCCACGTAGTCGCCGATCTCTTTGCGCTCATCTTCGGTGCGGATGAGGAAGATGACCTCGACGGGTTCGTCCTCGTAGTTCCAGACGCCGTCGACCATTTCGGCGCCCAACGCCGCCATTTCCTCGTTAATGATCTCTGCCGCTTTGTCGGGGTTGTGCGCGTACTCGAGCTCGAGCTGGCGCACGATGTCGACCAGGCGGGCGTAGTCGGGGAAGGCGTTGGTTATGGCCATGTAGCGCGGTGAGGCAAGGCCGCCGTAGATTTCCTGGGAGATGAAATCGCGGTCGACGAGGTAGTTCATGGCCTCACGGATGCGGGGCACGGCGAAGGGGTTGAGTTTGCCGGTGCCGTCGAAGACCGGGCCGGCGGGGTTGAAGGTCAGCTCTGCGTATACGCCGAAGGAGTTGGAGTAGGTGAGGCTATCCATGTCCTGGACGGTGGCGTAGACTTCGGCATCGCTGATGGAGAAGGCGTAGGCGTCGATCTCTGCGAGATCCATGCGCGTGACGGCGGCGGCGGCGGAGGGTTCTTCGACGGCGATAACTTCGTCGACCCATGCGCCGGCGCGTTCGCTCATGGCTGCGGCCTCTTCTTCCTCAGCCGCAGGCGCTTCTTCCTTCTCTTCCTCTTCTTCGGCCGCCACTTCCTCAGTCTCGTCGGCGGCCTGCTCCTCTTGCGCGGGCGCGGCCGGCTCTTCGGCCATTTCGGCATCACCGCCGCCGCAGGCAGCGAAGAGGAGGGCGGCGATCAGAAGGACCGCCAGGAAGGTAAATCGCTTCTTGGACATTCGCTTATCTCCTTTGTTAGAGCGTGCAGAAAGTTTTCGGCAGTAGGCGCGCAGCCGGCGGACGGCGCCGGCCGGGCCGGCTGGATGCGCCATACTGTTCAGCGTATGTTTTTCATCATCGGGTCCAGAGCGTCGCGCAGTCCGTCGCCGATGAGATATAAGGATAACACGGTAGCCGTTATCAGCAGCCCGGGAACACTGAGCAGATGCAGAGCCAGGTTGGCCCCGGTTTCGGGATCACGCAGAAAGATCAGATTTCTGGCCCTGTTGAGCATACTACCCCATGTTGCGGTCGGCGGCTGTACTCCCAATCCCAAAAAGCTGAGCGCGGATTCGGCCAGAATCAGCGAACCGATGTCGATGGCGGCATTTACGATAATAATGGGAAGGCTGTTGGGGATCACATGCTGGAACATGATGCGGGCGTTGCGCGAGCCGACGGAGCGGGCCGCGAGCACGAAGTCCAGGGCGCGGACTTTGAAGACGTTTCCGCGGATCAGGCGGGCGGTGCCAAACCAGCCCAGCAGCCCGAGAAAGAGCGTCAAGGTTATGGGATTGGGCTTGAACATCGCGGTAACGATAATGAGCAGATAGATGCCGGGGATCGAAACGGAGGTATTGATGAACCACATGATGAGGTCGTCAACGACACCGCCAAAGAAGCCGGCGACCGTGCCGACCGTCACACCCAGAATCAGGGTCAGGGCGGCGGCGGCGAGGGCGATGCCGAGGCTGACGCGGCCGCCGTAGAGGAGGCGCACAAACTGATCGCGGCCAAGCTGGTCGGTCCCGAGCCAGTGGGGGACGCCGCCGGACTTGCCGAGCATGAGCGGCGCGGTCGTTGGGTCCTGGCCGGTGCGCCACTGGACATACGGGCCGAGATAGGGCTGCTGGAAGGCGTTGTCAGGGTTGGTGTCGTTCGGGCCGACGCCGATGCCGTTCGCGATTGCCGGCGCCAGCAGCGAGAGGACGGTCATCACGGCCAGAAAGGCGATTGCGATCATTGTAACCAGGTCGCGGCGCAGGGAGTGGAGCGCCATACTCCAGTAGGTGCGGGGCTTGCGCTGCAGTTGCGGGTCGGCTGCCAGTGTGGTCAGCGCCGGACTGTCTGCCTGAGCAATCGTCATGCTGAAGAGCCTGTCGTCTTTACGAGAGCCGCACGCGGGGATCGACAACGCCGTACAGGATGTCGGAAAGAAGATTCCCCATAATCGTGAGTAGTGAGAAGAACATGACCGCGCCCAGAACGGTGGGGTAGTCGCGTTGGATGGCCGCGCTGAAGGTCATGCGCCCCATACCGGGCCAGGAGAAGATGGTCTCGACGATTACGGCTCCGCTGAGAACGCCAAAGATGGCGGGGCCGAGAGCCGTCATCAGGGGGATGAGGGCATTGCCCAAAGCGTGGACGAACCAGACGCGTCTTGCGGCCACGCCTTTGGCCCTGGCCATGCGAATGTAGTCGGTGCGGATCACTTCCAGGGTTTCGGTGCGCATGAAGCGGCTGAAGAGAGCGACGCCGCTTACCGCCAGAACGAATGCCGGCAGAACCAGGTGCCTGGCCCGGTCCACCGGGTCAAATTCGTTGGTGAGGGAAACGGTGCGCATGCCGCCGGTGGGCAGCCAGCCGAGAACGACGCCAAAGAACAGGATGAGCATCAGGCCCAGCCAGAAGGAGGGCAGGGCATTGCCGACGACGGCGAGGACGCGGACGGAACCGTCGAACAGGGATCTCTGACGGACGGCGCTGAGAACGCCCAACGGAACGCCGGCCAGCAGAGAGACCAGCAGGGCGGCGACGCCCAGCTGCAGGGTGGCCGGCATTCGCTCTACGATCCGGTCCCAGACGGGCTGATTGGTGGCGATGCTGGTGCCCAGGTTTCCTCGCAGGATGCCGCCGCCGTTATCACAGAAGGTGGTGTTGAGCCAGGCAACAAAGGAGCAACTGGTGTCACTGCGCTCGAACTCTGCGACCACCGCCCCGCCGCGCAGTGTAACCCCCGTCAACCAGCTGACGTACTGCAAGGCCCAGTGCTGGTCCAGCCCGAGCTGCCGCCGCAGGGTTTCACGGGTCTCTTGCGTGATGTTGGGATCGAAGGTGCGAATGAGGATGGGGTCGCCGGGGGAGTTATATACGAGCGCGAAGGCGATGACGCTGACCCCAACCAGGGTAGGAACCGCCTGCAGGAGGCGGCGAATTACGTAACGGGCCATAATCTGAAATGCGCCTTTGCAATTAGACGGACGCGGCAGCTATGCGCGACAGGTATACGCGACAGGTATACGCGGCAGATATATAGGTGAGAATCCGCCAGCGCCCGCTGGAAGCGAGCGGTGGCGGATTTGGTCGGATCTCCTTCGAGGCCTGCCGGTCAAGCGCCGAATCCGTCCGGTAAGGAACCGGGCCGGACTACTGGGCCAGGGACCAGGTCTCGATGTTATGGTAGAAGCTCCACGGGCCGGGGTCGGTGCCGTTGAACTTCTTTGAGTAGCCGGTATTGCCGACGGAGCCGGTCACGAAGACATAGGGAATGTCGTCGTGAATGATCTTCTGAATCTCGTGGTAGAAGGGGGCGCGATCTGCCGTGGCGCAGCCGGGAACGCTGACGGCCTGCTCCAGGAGCTCGTCGATGCGGGCGTTCTGGTAGCTGACGAAGTTGAAGCCGCTGCCGGGCGTGTCGAACTTGGAGTGCCAGAAGGCGTCGTCGTTGGGGTCGGTGCCGAGCCCGGTCCAGCCGATGATGACCATGTCGAAGGTCTGGCCGAGCAGCTCGCCGACGAGGGTACCGAACTCGATGGCTTCGAACTGGATGTCAAAACCGATGCCGTCGAGCTGGTCCTTGACCAGCGCGCCCAGGTCTTCACGGGTGGTGTTGCCGGCGTTGGTCTGCAGGCGAATTGTGAGGGTGGCGCCCTCTTCAGCCGTGGCGCAGCCGTTGCACTCGCGCACGCCGTCCTCATCGCTGTCGGTCCAGCCGGCGTCATCGAGAATCTGCGCGGCGGCTTCGATGTCGAAGGCGTAGGGCCGGAGAGAAGGATCGTGGGCCCATTCGACGGCGGGCAGCACGTTGGAGGCGATCTGATAGCCCTGGCCGAGGTAGACCTTGCTGATGATCGCATCGTAGTCGAGCGCGTGCGCGATGGCCTGACGGACGGCCAGGTCGCTGAGGATGGGATGGGGGTCCTGGGCGACGAGGTTGCCGTCTTCGTCCTGACCTGCCTGCGGATTGGCCGGGTCGGCCTGGTTGAGGCCGATGTAGCTGTAGCCGTCATCCTTGAACTTGTGCAGGTTCAGATCGGGATTGAGCTGCACGGTGGTCAGCTGCTCCGGCTGGACGCCGATGAGGTCGAGCTCAGCGGTCTGAAGCTGGGCGAGGCGGGCGCCGGGGTCGGGGACGATCTTGTAGATCCAGCCGTCCATGTGGGGCGCGCCCTTCCAGTAGCCGTCGTTGCGGAGAACGGTTGAGTTGTCGTCGCGAATCCATTCATTGAAGATGAAGGGGCCTGCGCTGACGGCCGGCGCCTCGTTGAGCGGGCTGTCCATGACGTCGCTGTAGTCTGCGGCGTAGAGGTGGCTCGGCAGCCAGCCCAGGCTGAGATTGTTGAGGGCGTCGCATTTTACTTCGGCGTAGGTGACCTGAATGGTGAGGGGATCGAGGACTTCGATGCTCTCGATGTTGTCGAGGTTGGCCTTGCGGGGCGTCTCGACAAGATCGCTGCCGATGGCGTCATAGGTGAATTTGAAGTCGTCGGCGGTGACCTGCTCGCCGTCAGACCACATGACGCCGTCCTGGAGATTGAAGGTCCAGACAAGGCCGTCCTCGGAGACATCCCAGCTTGCGGCCATCTCGGTGGGGACGATGGCGCCGCTGAAGGGGTCTTGCCCGAGCAGGCTTGGGAAGAACCAGTTGAGCACGTCAAAGCTGGCGCTGTCCGAGGCCAGGATCGGGTTGAGGATGGTGGCGTCGGCGCTGGAACCTTCGACCCAGACACCGCCCTGCATGGGAGGCACGGGCGTCGGCGTGACCACGACCTCTTCGGTCTGGGTGACGACCTGGGTGACGACTACGGTCTCCCTCACCGTCTCGACGACGGGTGTGGGCTGAGGACAGGCTGCCAGGACCAGCGCGGCCGCCAAGAGCGCCGCCAGTATTGAGAATTTCTTTCTTGCCATATTCGGACCTCCTGTAATGAAAATACAGTCTCTAATGAAATACCGTCTTGGGCGAAGGGAAAGCCGGCGCCGGTATCCTGCGGGACAGACACGCAGCTAACACTGACACGCAACTGACATCGTATAGCCTGGGGGGACAGAGGAATGTTAGCATTCCCACTATTCGCTGTCAATACGCAAATGGCAGATTGCCCGGCGGGATTCGACGCCGCGTTCGCCATTCCGTTATAATGCAGGGTACGCCTCCGCACAAAAAGGCGGGGGGTTAAGCGCAGCGGCGCATCCGCGTCAAGGGAGTCACAATGATAGACTCAACATCGTCGACAGACTCAACTTCGCCGACAGACTCAACATCGCCGACCCATTCCAATCAGCTGGCGCATGAGACTTCGCCCTATCTTTTGCAGCACGCGCATAATCCCGTGGACTGGTACCCGTGGGGGGAGGAGGCGCTGGAGACGGCGCGGACGGAGGACAGGCCGATCTTTCTGAGCATCGGCTACAGCGCCTGCCACTGGTGTCACGTGATGGAAAGGGAGAGCTTCGAGAACGAGCAGACGGCGGAGTTGATGAATTCCAACTTCGTCAATATCAAGGTGGACCGCGAGGAGCGCCCCGACCTGGACGCCATCTACATGGAGGCGGTGCAGGCGATGACCGGCAGCGGCGGCTGGCCGATGAGCGTCTTCCTCACGCCGTCCGGCAAGCCGTTTTACGGCGGGACCTACTTCCCGCCGCAACCCCGGTACGGGATGCCTTCGTTTTCGCAGATTTTGCTGGCGGTGGCGGACGCCTACAGGAACAAGCGGGATGACCTGGAGGAGCAGGCGCAACGATTGACGGACGCGATCGGGCGCACGGGCAGCCTGTCCGCCAGCGGCGGCGCGCCGGGCGAGGAGGTGCTGGACGAGGCGACCGCGAAGCTGCTCCAGTATTTCGATGAGCTGTACGGCGGGTTCGGCGACCAGCCCAAGTTTCCGCAGCCGATGACGCTGGAGTTCGCGCTGAGCCAGTACCGGCGGGGCGGCGGCGCCAACGTGCTGCAGATCGCGGAACATACGCTGGAACAGATGGCCGCAGGCGGGATCTACGACCAGCTGGGAGGCGGGTTTCACCGCTACAGCGTCGACCGCATCTGGCTGGTGCCCCATTTCGAAAAGATGCTGTACGACAACGCGCAGCTGCTGCGGGCGTATCTGCACGCGTGGCAGATCAACGGCCGGCCGGAATATCGCCGGGTGGTCGAGGAGACGGTCGATTATGTGCTGCGGGAGATGACGGCGCCCGAAGGCGGCTTCTACAGCGCGCAGGACGCGGACAGCGAGGGCGAGGAGGGCAAGTTTTTCGTCTGGACGGCGGAAGAGATCGAGGCGGTCCTGGGGAAGGAGGAGGCGGCCCTGCTGGGTACAGCGTACGGGGTGACGCCGGCGGGCAATTTTGAGGGCAAGACGATTCTGAACGTCAAGCGGACCGCGGCGGAGATTGCGCAGCAGACGGGCGCGGAGACGGAAGAAGTTGCGGGACGGCTGGCCGCGGCGCGGCAGAAGCTGTTCGTCGAGCGGGAAAAGCGGGTGAAGCCGGAGCGGGATGAGAAGGTCCTGACCGAATGGAACGGGCTGATGATCCACGCCCTGGCGGAAGTCGGGGTCGTTCTCGGCCGTGCGGACGCGCTGGAGGCCGCGAAGGCCGCGGCTGACTTCATCCTGGCGGAGATGAGCCAGGAGAATGGGTTTCTTTTCCGCAGCCACAAGGACGGGCGGGCGCGGTTCAACGCCTACCTGGAAGATTACGCCGCGTTCGGGCGGGGCCTTGTCGCGCTGTACGAAGCGACGTTCGAGCTCCGCTGGCTGGCGGAGGCGGTGCGGCTGACGAAGGTGATGCAGGCCCAGTTTGCGGATGAGGCGGGCGGCGGGTTTTTCCAGACCGGCATCGCGCACGAACAGCTGGTGGTGCGGCGCAAGGATTTTATCGACAACGCGATCCCGAGCGGGAATTCGATGGCGGCCGAGCTGCTGTTGCGGCTGGCCAAGTTGACCGGAAACGATGCCTATGCGAATGAGGCGGCGCGGATCTTCCGGATCATGGCGGCGGCGATGGCGCAGCAGCCGACCGGCTTTGGGCGGCTGCTGACTGCGCTCGACGATCTGCTCGGCCGCAGCCAGGAGATTGCCGTGGTGGGCGAACTCGCAGATGCGCGCACGCAGCTCCTGCTGCAGGAGGTGCGGCGGCACTATCTGCCGCACAGTGTGCTGGCGTTGAAGGCGCCGGAGGAGGAGAACCCGCTGCCGCTGTTGGAGGGCCGCACGCTGGTGGACGGTCAGCCGGCGGCGTATGTGTGCGAAAACTACGCCTGCAAGCTGCCGGTGACGAGCGTTGAGGCGCTGCGAAATGCCGTGGGTGAGGGTCGGTGAATGGAAGAGTACAGGGAATGTATTGCGGCGGTCTGTCCTGAGCTGGCGCTGGAGACGGTCGAGCTGTTCCGGGCGGGGCAGAATAATCAGCTGATTCTGGTCAACGGTGAGTTGATCTTTCGCTTTCCGAGGTACGGCAGCGGCGCTGACAGGCTGCGGCGGGAAGTTGCGATATTGAGGGCAGCGGGGCCGCGGCTGCCGCTGGCGACACCGGAATATATATATTATAACCTGGAAGAAGAGGCGGGGCGGGCCTTCGCGGGCTATCGCATGCTGCCGGGCAGGCCGCTGTGGCCGCAGGATTTCCAGCGGATCGGGGATGAGGGAACGGTCGAGCGCCTGGCAGAGGATATTGCGACGTTTTTACAGACGCTGCACGCAATCCCGCCTGACACGGTAGACATTCCCCAGGCGCCGTCCGACTCGCCTGCCGCATGGCGGGAGATTTTTGGACGGATCGAGGAGGTCGTCTTCCCGCGGCTGACGGCTGAGGCGCGGGCGTGGACGGGAGAGCAGTTCGACGCTTTTCTGGGGAACGGTGAGCAGTTCACGTTCGACAACGCGCTGCGCCACGGTGACTTTGGGTCGAGCAATATGCTGTACTGCGCGGAGGAGCAGCGGGTTGTGGGCATGATCGATTTCGGTCATGCCGGTATCGGCGACCCTGCGGTGGACTTTGCAGGGCTGTACGTCTGCTTCGGGGAGGCGTTTCTGCGGCGCTGCGCGCGCGTCTATCCGCTGATGGACCGCTGCTGGGACCGGGTCCGGTTCTACGCCGGCTGCGCGTTTCTGCTGGAGGACGCGCTGTTTTGCGTGGAGCACGGGACGGCGGAGGCGGACAGGGTCGTTGCCGAGGTCAACCGGGTCGGGGCAGGCCCATCATTTGAATCCTAACTCCACCAGCTTGTCCACCATGCCCTTGATGCGCGGCCGCCGGCTGTACAGGAAGGCATCTTCGTAGACGCGGGCCGACTGCGTATACTGCATGTTCTCCACGTGCTTGAGGTTGGCCCGGTAGACCCGTTTCAGAAAGTCGATATGCTCATCCGTTGACGGCTGCGCGCCGAAGTTCATGGTGAACATGCGCCGGCCCGTCTTCCCGCCGAACGCGGCATGCCACAGGTTCTGGTTGAAGAAGACCACGTCGCCAGGCCGGGACTCGAGCGGAAAACTGGGGACGCCGGGGCCGTCCGTGGCGAACGGCTTCAGGCTGGAATCGGCGCGCTGCTGCCGGAGCGGGTCGAGGGCGGCGTGCAAGGGCAGCCGGTGCGAACCGGGGATCACCCGCAGGCAGCCGGTGTCCCTGGTCACCCGGTCGAGGTAGAAGGCGACCTTGATGCGGCCATAGTCAAGGACCGAGCCGTCGGGATGCCAGCCGGTGTCGCCGACGTAGAGGTTGCCGTCGGACCCGATCCAGACGAAGCCGGGGCCGAGCAGCTGCTCCAGAGGCCGGTAGATGCGATCATCCTCGACGAGGCCGGAGAGCAGCGGCCGCTTCTCGATGAAGCCGAGCACGGCCTGCCGCGCCACGCCATCGAAGGGCTGCCCCTTGCGGTCGGCGGCCAGCACGTCGTCGAAGGCGCGGCTGATCTCCGCCATCTCGGTCGCGGAGAAGGACTGCCGCCTGATGACGAAGCCAAAGGTCTCGAAGTGGGCTATCTGTTCGGTAGTCAACATAGCGCGCTGTTCCCTCCCGCTGTGCGCCAGCTTTTCATTGTCCGGTTATCCGATTTCGATTACCTGTGCCGTTTTTGCGGGCCATGCAAAGGTGTCAGATGAAATAGCGTTGGGTGAAAAAGAAGAGGACGACCGGTGGAATCGTCAGGCCGTTATTCGCCGGCTCTTGGGGCGAGTCTGTTCCAGGCAAGGTCGAGTTTGAAGAGCCTGGTGTGGAGGCTGCGGACGGCGTTCCACATGGCGTTGCGGGCGGTGACGGCTGCGTCCTTGTCGTCAGCGGCGTGGGCTTGGCGCCAGTTTTCGGCCTGTTGGGCGTGGGCGCCGGCGGCGCGGCGGGCTTCGGCGGCGAGGGCTTCGGCGTCGCGCACGAAGGTGTCGAGCCGGTCTGCGAGAGGACCCGTGTCGTCCTCGTCATCGTAGAAGCTGTTGGCACGGAATTGGGGCGGGTGGACGGAGCCGTCGGGGTCGCGGCCGGTGTGCGTGGGCTGGATGTGGGGGGTCACGGACAGGAACATGACGGTGCGGCGGTCGGGCAGCAGGTTGCGCACCTGGTGGATTTCGTCGGCGAGGGCGACGCACATCTGGCCGGCTTCGAGGACTTCGGTGTGGCCCGCGATCATGAACTCGGCTTTGCCTTCGAGGATGAGGAAGATTTCGTGGCCGAGATCATGGCTGTGGAGCCTGTCGACCTGGCCCGGCGCCATGTGATAGAGGCGCGCCCGGATCTCCGGGGTCGTCAGTACGTTCTTGTTTACGTCGCGGAAATCGTAGACTTCGAAGGGCATGGGATTCGCTCCAGATAACGGGAAGGTCGCGCAGGCTTGATTGGGCCCGCGGCAGCGCTGGGGGAGAAGAGGCCGTGAAGCGCGGCTCTGTGCGGCGCCGGGTACGGGATGTTTGCGCCTGCTCTGGTATGATTGTCGTGGAAGCGGATATGAAATGCAAGCCGGCAGAGCGGGCAATCTGCCGGCAGAGGACTCATTTGCTGACCCAAGGCGCGTTCGGCGCTGCGCAGGCGCGGCGCGCTCCATCTCTGAGGAGGCAAGTATGGGCGTCCCCGTAGGCATCAACACGTGGTCCCGCCACGTAACGGAACTTTTCCCCTATCTCGATCAGATCATCCATCCTTTTGATTCGCTGTGGTTTCCGGATCATGTGCAGTACAACGGGCACAATGTGGCCGAGGGCTGGACGATGGCTGTGTACGCGCTGGCGCGCTACCCGGACAAGCTGGTGGGCCACGATGTGCTGTGCAACAGTTTTCGCAACCCGGCGCACCTGGCGAAGATGGCGGCGACGGCGCAGGCGTTTTCCGGCGGGCGGGTGGTGATCGGGATCGGCGCGGGCTGGAATGAGGAGGAGTACCGGGGGTACGGCTGGCCGTTTCCCGGGGCAAGGACCCGCATCGAGCAGCTGGCGGAGGCGATCCGGATTCTGCGGGCGATGTGGACGGATACGCCGGTCAACTTCACGGGCAAGCATTACCAGTTGGAGAACGGTTATTGCGAGCCGAAACCGGAAATTGTGCCGCCAATCATGGTCGGGGGCGGAGGGGAGAGGTATCTGCTGCGGGTGGTGGCGGAGCATGCGGACTGGTGGAACTGGGTGTGCTCGGATGTTGAGATGTATGCGCACAAGCAGTCTGTGCTGCAGGAGCATTGCCGCGCGGTCGGGCGGGAGTACGACGAGATTCTACAGGTGATGCACGTGAGCGTGCTGATCGCCGAGAACGAGGGTGAGCTGCAGCGGCTGCGAGAGGACCCCGACGTGCGGCCTTCGGGCGAGGGCACGATTGAGGGAACGCCGGCGCAGGTGACGGAGGCGCTGTTGCGGATCGTGGAACAGGGGGCAGGGCGGCTGACGGTCAATATCGCGGATTCGCCGCGGGTGGAGGGGTCTTATTTGTTCGCGGCGACAGTGCTGCCTCATTTGAGTGGGTAACGGAGATACAGTGGAGGCTCCTGTGCCTTCCTGCGTAAAACGAGGTTCGGTGTACTGGATTACTGCATAGCCACCGATGACCAGATACTTAACGCTTCTGGCGTTGAAAATTCTCAACAGATCGTTGAAGTCGGAGTTGGCGAACATCAAGACCTTTTACTTTGGCGTAGTGTACGATTAGTCCCCATGTGGCGTCGAGGCGCGCCTGAGGCGTTTGCGCCTGCCAGAAACGCAGATCAAATGAACGGTCCAACTCTTCCAACTTGCCAAAGTTTTCAATGAAGTCTTTGCGCATATTTGAATCCATTCACCCCTTACCTTGCCGTTGTTTCACCGCAATTATAGCATAACTGCCTGGTCCGTTTCGGCTGCGCTGAACCTCAAGACGCGTGTTCGTCAGTCGGTAGCCACGGTCAGTGAGCCAACGCGATCTTCGTCCCAGACTGCGCCCCAACCGGGGCCGCCGGGCGGCGCGATGCAGCCGTCTTCGATCAGGGGCGCGTTGAGGAGACCCCACTCCTCGCCTTCGGCGCGCAGGTCGCGGGGACCGGATGCGCCGAAGAGTTCGAAAAAGTCGGTGTTGTCGATGCAGCAGCCGGCGTTGGCGTGCCCGATCCCGTAGAGATGGCCGGGACCGTGTAGCTCGACGTTGGCGCCGTGCAGTTCGGCAAAGTGGGCCAGCTTGAGCGCCAGGGTGAGGCCATGGCCTGTCCGTGCGCGCAGCCGGTCGGTGGCGCCCTGGATCAGCCACTGGGCGGAGAGGTCCATGTCGTGGCAGAGCCGCTCGGTGGCCATGATGGGGATGGTGAGCGTGCGGCACAGCTCCTGGTAGAGATTCATCTTCTGTTCGTGCATCGGCTCTTCGAGCCAGACGTAGTCCAACGCCTCCATCGCCGTGCCCACCTCGATCGCTTCGCGCAGGTTGTATGAGCAGACGGGATCGTTGAGCAGGTCGTAGTCGCCGCCCACGGATTCGCGTATCTCGGTGAGCAGGGGGATATCGGCCTTGCCGCCCCTGTAGGTGTGCAGCTTGTAGGCGTTGACGCCGAAGGCGCGGCCGCGCTCGATGTGATCGAGATAGCCCTGCGGGGTCAGCTCGTGGTCGGTGAGATAGACGGGCAGGCGGTCGCGCACGCGGCCGATGAGGGCGTAGACGGGCAGGCCGGCGGCTTTGGCGGCGATGTCCCAGAGGCAGTTGTCGAAGTCGCCGAACCAGCCGGGCTCCTGGTAGACCCAGCGCGTGCCCTTGTGCAGCATCTGAAAGAGCCGTTCGCGGGCGAAGGGGCTTTCGCCGACGGCGTGGATCTTGAGGATGTCGAGCTGGTGTTTTGTGATGGAGGCGGGGGCGATGCGGCCGGTGATGCCCTCGTCGGTTTCCACGTCGAGGATCTGCATCTGCATGGGGGTGGTGGTGGACAGGGGGATATGTGTGTACTGAATGCGGCGCAGGCCGGACGTCTGTTTCAGCCGGTAACCGGCCTGGGTGAGAGTTGGATGTGCGAGCGTGTGGAGCTTGATGGCGGTGATTTTCATGGGAAGGGCAGTTTTCAGTCAGTGGCGATGGTGAGCGCGCGGATGCGATCTTCGTCCCAGACTGCGCCCCAGCCGGGGCCGTCGGGCGGCGCGATGTGGCCGTCTTCGATAAGGGGCGCGTTGAGGAGACCCCACTCTTCGCCTTCGGAGCGCAGCCGCTGGGGGTTGGCCGGGCCGAGAAGCTCATAGAAGTCGGTGTTGTCGATGCAGCAGCCGGCATGGGCGTGTACGAGGCCGTAGAGGCCGCCGGGGCCGTTCATCTCCACGTTGGCGCCGTGCAGTTCGGCGAAGTGGGCCAGTTTCAGGACCTGGGTGAGGCCGAAGGTGGCGCGGGCGCGCAGGCGGTCGGTGGCGCCCTGGATCAGCCACTGGGCGGTGAGGTCCATGTCGTGCATGAGGCGCTCGGTGGCCATGATGGGGATGGTGAGCGTGCTGCAGAGCTCCTGGTACTGGTTCATCTTCTGCTCGTGCATCGGCTCTTCGAGCCAGATGTAGTCGAGCTCCTCCATTGCCGTGCCCACTTCGATGGCTTCGCGCAGGTTGTATGAGCAGACGGGATCGTTGAGCAGGTCGTAGTCGTCGCCGACGGCTTTGCGAACGTCGGTGAGGAGGGGGATGTCGGCCCTGCCGCCCTTGTAGGTGTGCAGTTTGTAGGCGTTGACGCCGAAGGCGCGGCCGCCGTCGATGTGGTCGAGGTAGCCCTGGAGATCCATGTCGCCGGCGGTGAGGTAGACGGGCAGACGGTCGCGCACGCAGCCGATGAGATCATAGACGGGCAGGCCGGCGGTCTTGCCGAAGATGTCCCAGAGGCAGTTGTCGAATTCGCCGAACCAGCCGGGCTCCTGGTAGACCCAGCGCGTGCCCTTGTGCAGCATCTGGAAGAGCCGTTCGCGGGCGAAGGGACTTTCGCCGATGGCGTGGGTTTTGAGGATATCGAGCTGATACTTGTTGATGGAGGTGGGGGCGATGCGGCCGGTGACGCCTTCGTCGGTTTCCACTTCCAGGATGTGCGATTGCATGGGCGTGTCGGTGGGCAGGCCGGCATGCGTGTACTGGATGCGACGCAGGCCGGGCACCTGTATGAGGCGGTGGCGGCTCTGGGTGAGGGTTGGGTGTTGGAGCGTGTGGAGTTTGATGTCGGTGATTTTCATGGTGGGGCTCCAGTAGGGCAGGTGACAGGGGTTAGTTAGTGCGGTACGGTCTTTGGGCGCGAAATGGACGGGCTAGTGCTAAGTCGTGACGGGGTGGGGTTGGGGCTGGGCGTTCTCATGGCCACTCAGACACAATCAGAAGGAGCCTTGGTACGACATTATCGACATCTTGGCGCGATTGATGCAGGCACAGGCGGCAGTATCCCTTTGCGGTTCTATATCGGGGCTCGGTAGGCGAAAATGGTCGGATAGTCTGGTCAAGATTCGTGTACGGGACGGTGCAGAAGTTAACTTGGAGAAACGGAAAGATGCTCTGAAATTAGCTTGCTGAAATAAAGAGAATCACTCCGGTATATTTTCAAAAAACCTGCAGGCTTGTTGTGCAGTCCCCCTTGGGACTGAATATAGAAGGGATAGTGACGTGTTTTCTTGATCTCTCTGGCTGAGGAGATGTCAACAATACTTACATGCCGGTACTGGTAGTCATCAAGAAATACTTTCGATTGCCAGAACATTTTTCCTATACATTTACAGTAACTCATGAAGCAGACCGCACCCTTCAATTGCTGCTCAACATGGGTCCGCGTTTTGGAGTTCCCTGCTTGTGTTTCAATACAAATGATCCACTTTCTTATCCCGTCAATAGCAACAATTACAAAGTCAGCCCTTTTGCGCTCCCCTTTCGAACCATTGAAGATAGTAAGAGGATTTTCAAAGTCCTCTGCTCTGATAACGACTGAGTCATGAGGTACACCTTTGATTTCTACAGTTGTTTTGGCCTGTTTATCTGTTAGTTTGACAGAGGGTCTGCCCGGACTAGGGTGCAACGGAATCTGGGCAGTGGATACAAGCATTTTCCTCAACATTGCAATCTCATTCACAGACCCTACTCCGCCCCCCACACAATTTCTTCAAGAATGTTATTCATTTGGTCGATTGTTTTGTCGAAGCTGCTGGCTTCAATCCCAAGCTGTGGATCAATTTCGGCCGGAACAAGGGTATGGCCTCTTCTTCGTCTCATCTGACCTTTTTCCAGCGGCATAAGGTCTTCTTGGGCCATGTACACTCTAACCTGATTTGACGATATCAGATCGTCCTCTTGATAGCCGTTGGCACGGGCGATTCTCTTCAGATGGGGCTTATCGCGGTTTAACATGATGAGCGTGTTAAGCTCTCTTATGATGTAGTCGCTGTGGGTGGTTATGAAAACTTTTACCCCCACATTCACCAAGCGAGCTAAAAGTCTGGCAATACGACGCTGATTCTCTGGGTGTAGGTTTAATTCGGGCTCATCTACCATCAATATTTGACCAGGGGCTGCGACATGGCGTAGAAAGAAGCCAATGTCCAACAGGGAACGCGCCGCGCTGGAACTCTCGTCCATTGTCAACTTAAGTCGTTGGCGGGCAGGTCTAAAGTAGATCGTATCGTCACTCCCTGCGATATATTCGCCTCCAATGATGTCGGCGAAGTCATTCAATATGCGGGGATGATCTTTTGCAATGAAGCTGTCTTCCTTAGCAACGTCTTCAAGTCTCCGTATAAAATCGACATTAACTTTGACCGGCAGTGGGTAATCCTGGTAGGACTTGAACAATAGTTCCAATGGGTCAATATTTCTGTCTGTCCGACTCATTTCTTCGAGGAGTCGGTTGCGAGCGAAATTCAGTTCCTTGCGAAAAATCGCCGCGCCAGTGCGCTCAGCGCTGGCGATAAATGGATGGGGAAAAATTCTTTCAAAGAGCAGTTCTAAAATGTGATCAGATAGCATTTCCTGGACTATGTGAGCCGGAGGTCCTGGGCTTCCTTCACCCAACAACAGCGATATCACCAGTTCCTTTTCGCCTTCGGCCTTGGAAAGAGAGAGAATGTCATCTTCGCCGAAGCGAATTGTACGCTGAAGTATTTCTCCAACCACTGCCGCCGCTGGTACTGTCCCAACATCTACTTGAAAGACCGTGTTCTCAAAGTGGTTCGCTCTTGACGCGAATATCCTTGGCAATTGCTCCGTGTAGTCCTGGGAACCCCGCTTCAAGATATTGCCGGAATTCCTGACAAAGGATGTAATATCGATTCGCGTTACGCCGTCCTTAAACAAGGCTTCAGTTGTTTGACTGGAAATATTGACGCGCAGGAAGCTTTTCCAACTCCACAAGTAACCGAATAAGGCATAGGTTGCATAGGTCTTGCCGGTATTGTTTTTGCCACAGATGATGGTCAGATCTCCTAACGAAAAATCTGCCTGCCTTAGAATCCCAAGGTTTTTCAAGCTAACCCTTATAGCCACACCACCACCTCCGCTATCGTCATTTCGTCGCACTTCCGAAGATGTCCCCGACTCTGGCCAAGACCTTTCGCCTGCGCCTTGTGTAATCGTAGGCAACGTTGGTCAATTCCTGTTCGTAGCACTTCATTGTACGGATATGCGGCCACTCGCTCTTAAAGATAGGGTTGCCCAGCCCTTGCGCTTCCCTTTTGCTGAATCAGTGCTTTGCAAGCCGAAGGTCTCACTCTGGCTTTAAGAGTCGAATTCTTCGGACCTGTAGCCCCTCCAGTCGGTCCAATGCCGGGGTGAGAAACTTGTAGTTCACAGTGCCGCTCCTCTCTATAGAACATAGGCATTTGAGACCGTGCCTCCCCAAGCTTTTCGGCCACCGTTTATCCACCCTTTTGTTAGATTGAAACGTCTACACGATGTTTTGGATGTTGTGGATTTCGTTGGTCTTGCCATTCCAGAAGAGTCCAACTTCGGGCTTAACTTCAAACAACAAGAAGCGGCAGCAGTCCGGCAGCGGCTCGTCCGTTTCGACAAAGTGGATGAATATCTGTTATCCATGCTCCGGCAGACGTGGCATTTCTTTAGCTCATATCAACTGAAAGGATTGAGGCGTCGTAAACAGATCAAGTTGATAGTCGCTCTGAATACGATGCGCAAGGTGTCTAGCTATTTCTGCGTCAAGTTGCATGATGGGGATTAACCACGGACGATCTGGCAAGATTGGGTCTAGCATCTTGTCAAATATGCCCCTATCAACAAGTCGGACAATCATGCGATACTGTCCTGCTTTAGCTGCGTTTGCAGCCTGTATTGCATCTTGCGAAAATCGCTCTGCTGTTGAAACTACGATCCCTTTGAGTGCATTCTCCACGACCATAGCCCCTAGTATATCCCGAATCGTGCCGACTCCTTCGGTATTGCGTTGAGATCCGCGACGCTTTACCTGAATGAGCCATTTCTCTTTTTCTGCATCTATTAGTAGTATATCGATCCCGCCATCACCAGGCCTTCCAACATGCAAAACCTCTACATCCGCGTAATTGGCTCGGAACACGTCCGCAACGAATTCCTCAAAACGTTTGGGAGTGCAGGAATACAAGAAATGTGGATGCCATCGTATGTGCATTGCCAACTGCTTGCTACAGCAGTCGGGTAAACCCGCATTAAATTCTCGCAATTTTGAAACATACGCCCAATGAACCGGTGGTGGCATACAGTGATTTAAAAGATCAGTATAGAGGCGTGCTTGCCAGAAGCGACATTTTCGACAATACCAAAGGCAATAGTCACGATAGCTACTTTCTTTGAGGATGTTGTTCTCAATCTTGATTAATTTAGTCGAGCAGTAAGCACAACTGTCGAGGTCTTGAAGTAGGTTTTCATGAGTATCTTCGCTTGCCTCACAATCGCAGTAATCGTCATCATCTAAATTGTACCCACCGCCACTAATCGCGAACCTATCGTACGCAACCATTTGTTTCGGATTACTCACAGAGTCTATCAAAATAATTCACCTGTTACATCTAGTTGAGAAAGATACGTTAGTGGAGGGGTTACTAGACCACATCCTACTCCCTCAAGCCCATCGTCTGCTGTTCGACATTTTAGGACGGAAATCTCCCATCGTCTCTTGCAACGGCCTGGATCCGCGAATCAGGCTGGTTCCACTCAGTATTTGCCAAAAACATTCCGGCTTTAGTATAGCACACATGTGCAGGAAATCTCAAACCAGGGCAATCGCAGGGCAATCGCATCTTAAATTTGCAGCACCTTGAGAAGATATTGTGGATTCCAGCCAGCCCGTTTGCGTTTGGCAGCGATGCCGACTTTCGCGGATTTCTCATGGCGCAGTAGATTGAGGGCCATCCGACGAACGATGGC
>JAJEDJ010000049.1 GCA_022821545.1 Caldilineaceae bacterium | reverse complement strand
CTCATATTTGACGCTGCGCCACAGGCGTTCGCAGAAGACGTTGTCGAGGGCGCGGCCACGGCCATCCATGCTGACCTGAATGTTGGCTGCGAGCAGGCAGGCGGTGAAGGCATCGGCCGTGAACTGTGCGCCCTGGTCGGTGTTGAAGATCTTGGGCCGACCCGTGCTGAGCGCCTTACGCAGAGCATCGAGGCAGAAGATGCCGTCCAGGGTGTTGGAGAACTGCCAAGCGAGCACATAACGACTGTACCAGTCGATGACAGCGACCAGGTACATGATGCCGCGCAGCAGCGGCACATAGGAGATGTCTGCACTCCAGACCTGGTTAACGTGCGTAATCGGCAGGTTGCGCAAAAGATAGGGATAGCGCTTATGTCCTTTTCCAGGCGAACTGCTGCTTCTCCTGGGGTAGATAGCTTGAATGCCCATCAGACGCATCAGACGTCTGACTCGTTTGCCATTGACGACATAGCCGAGTCGACGCAGATGCGCGGTCATCTTGGGCCAGCCATAGAAGGGTGTACGCAGGAATTGCTCGTCAATCAGGCGCATCAACTGCAGGTTCAGAGCCGACTCGGAAACCGTTTGATAGTAGAAGGAGGCCCGATTCAGTCCCAGCAACTCACACTGCCGTCGTACACTCAGGACCGCATGCTGGCTATCGACCATGCACCGTCTCTCACGAACCGAAGCGGGCAACTTTTTTTTTCAGCCACTCAAGTTCCATCTTGAGTCGCCCAATCTGTTCATAGAGTTCTGCTTCCTGCGCCTCCTGCTCCCGCTGTTTGCGTTCGCCGTTCGTGGCGAAGACTCGGGGCCCGTCTTCCTGCAACTGCCGTTTCCAGGCCCGTATCAGGTTGGGGTGAATCTCGTGCTCACTCGATAACTGGCTAATCGTCTTCCGGCCTTCAAGCGCTTCCAGCGCAACCCGAAACTTGAAGGCCGCCGTATGGCGCCGTCGTTTCTTGACCATCGTTCTGCCCCTCCTCAGGCTCGGCAGTTCGCTCCATTATACACCTTAGCTTGTGGTCCAGTATTTGGGGCCAAGCTCATTCCGAAAAGGAATAACTTTTATGGAAAGGAAATCTAGCTTTCCTCACTTTCGTCTATTCATATTGGGCGCAGGTTTTTCGCAACCAGCAGGGCTTCCGCTCGGACAAGACCTTCTTCGCCTTGTCCGAAATCAGCAACAGAGAGAGTCTTCAAACCTCGAACACGAAATTGAAGAATGGAAAAAATTATATCCTTCGGAAGACTTAGAACTAGAACGCGTATTGGCCTATAGTCATGCTAAACACTACCTTCGCATTAGAGGGCCAGAGGAATATTTCTCGCACGGAAGCCAAGCCATAGTTGCTGCCAGGGCATCAATTCAACAAATCCTTGTTAATTGCACGCCTACAGATATACCACCCTTATACCAAAGTTTTGCAAAGCATCTCTTGCCAAATGACGCAGTATTAACTTTCAATTATGATACGCTCTTGGAGCAAGCTCTCGATTCTATTCAAAAGCCTTATACTCTGACACCTGAGTGGTGGCTCAAAAGAAAACTGCCTGAAACTGGACAGGAATATGTGGACCTGATCAAGTTGCATGGGTCAGTTGATTGGTACGACAGGAAGTACTATGATGATAGGCAACAAGAAAACGGCCATAACGATGTGCCGGACAGGGACCCAATATTCGGGCCACGGCCATTAGTTCATCCAATTCCTCTGAACAAGGGTGAGATCGATGAGCATTTGGGTCGGAGAATAATTTCGAGAGTTTTTCGTGTGCCTAAACACCTTGATTATTTCCCGCTGAGAAGCTATGGATATCCGTTCAATAGTGTTGTTCCCTTCATGCTCCCACTCTCACACAATAAACTTTTGGGGCATGAACCCATATTGGACTTATGGGAAAACCTTGACTTTGCGAGGAGTCACCTTACTTCCATAGTTATTATCGGATATTCGATGCCGCAATATGACAGCTATGCGTATGAGACATTAGGCCGAATATGCTATCTGTATCAGTCTGCAGGTAGAAGAACAGGGTATAACAATCGGTGTGTTCCGATTCAAATAATCACAATGGCGGAATCGACAACTGCTGTCTTAGACGCGATGCCATTTTTGGATCCCTCGCAAACTCTGATTTGGCCCCATGGGTTCTCTGAGAGGTCTCTAGAATGGCTTGACTGGGGAGACGGTTATTTGTAATCCAATTGGAAACTTTCAAGCCCGCCAACAAGTTTACTGACGGGTTTTTAGAGGAATCTGTCACTGTGGAGAGGCAGGCCCTCCCGTGGTCAGATCTTTGTACCGCAACTGCTTGTTTGTCATCCCTTTGGCTATATTCTTCATCTGTGTGATCGTATCTGAAGGTTGGTCGTTGTGCCGTCCAGAAAACTCAGTCACGTACCGCCCAAGGTGTTTGGGATTCATGTGGTGATAGGTGCCGTGATAACCTCTCTTGAGGCCCGCCCAAAATGATTCCAAACCATTGACGTGCGCCTGATCACGACCGTATTCGCTTACACTGTGACTAACCGATTCATGCTCGAAAGAGATGCCCTGATAAGACTGGAGGTCATCTGTGTAAACAGTGGCGTCGGGAGCAGGACGCTCTTCAATTTAGCCATGTAGAGTGTTTCTCTTGACATTCGCCACAACCTGCGCACTCACCTGTCCGCTCTCCCTGTCCTGAGGCCCAGCTACCAGGGACTTACCAACAGTTCCCCTTCCAGCGTTTAGCTTCTTGTCGGCGTGTTTGTTTCCCTCTTTGCCCCCATATAGGTTTCATCAATCCCTACAAGCCCCGTGAACTTGTCAGCCTGATTGTTCCACATTTCTCGTATGCGGTGCGCCATGTGCCACGCGCCTTTTTGCCCTATTCCTAAGTCGCGACGGAGCTTCATACTGGACACGCCTTTGAGGTTTGTACTTTACAGGTAAAAGGCTATGGCCCATTCTAACACTGCGATATTTGAACTGTGTAGCAAAGAGCCAGTTTTGACCGAAAAATCTTTGAGGCAGGCGCGGCATCGGAATGGCTGTGGCTTGCGTGATTTTCTGCTGGCAATGTTTTCACTTTCGCATCGAGGACAAACAACACCGTCAGGCCATCGTTGTTCGATAAACCACTGTTCAGCCTTTTCCTCTGTATCAAACATGTTGACTACTTCCATAAGGCTGATGCCCTTACGATAGGACTTTCCGGGTGCCTTCTTACTGACCTTGCTCATAAATCCTCCTTGTCTAGCAGATGATGATTCATGATACTATCTTATCCGAAAATATGTTCTATATCAGGAGGTCTGGGCAGAATTCTTCACTAACCCTGAATATTGAACGGGCTAGTCGCCGACAGCAACGACACGAAAAATCTATCTGAATTGACCTGAGTTCATGCACTTGATAGCATGAGTTTCAGGCTTTTTTTGGAAAATTACACTGAAACCTGCCGCCTGCTTCTACAGATAATCCCAATCTGGACCGCACCCTGACTAAAGTATATAATCACCCTAACTAGAGCACATATGGTCGTATTTTGCCACTTAAGACTGAAATGAAAACGGAGAAAGATGAGAGGTTGTGGGCTTCAATGGAACTATTGAGAGGGGTGCTTGAATGGTTGTTTAGCGCTATTGCTAGTAATGTTGTTAGTACTTACTTTGTCAGAGTTTTGACAAATCTGTTTCCGGGTCTTGGGAGGTTTTTCGTGTCGGGGAGGGCGTGGGTAACTGGCGGCAAAGTTCTGTACGCTGGAGGATATGAAGATGTGAAGGATTCGGACCATCTTGTTTTTTTGCGTCGGGGTGATGAGTTTCCTGCGGGAGTTGATGGCGCTTACACGTCTTGGCAGATGACGATTTGGGATGCAGGAGAGGCGGAGAAGGCTGCCGAGGGTTGTCGGTCTGAAGTGGGTGTGTTTACATTTGTTGCGCTGATTATTTTGGGTTTTGTGTTGTGGTTTCGTTGGATACTTTCCCTGGCCTCTTGATCGGATGTCGTGATTGACCTACTGTTTGAGAATAGAAAGCGCCGGTTTGGACGAGGGCTTTTCTTGCCTGTCAAATATCTACTTTTCCACTGTACCCCTCCTTTCAATCTCTAACAATGTGGCATTGACCGCAAACCTAAAGAGAGCGTTAAGCCAGAAGTCTGTCGGGAATGACTTTGACTCGTGATAGGGTTGCGGTACAGGATCTTCGTCCAGAACTTGCCGAAAACGTCTCTCGGCATGTTCAAACTGAACAATGAAACATTCCAATAATACCACTGAATCTTCACCACCATGTTGGAGCGGGAGGGAAAACTTACGAAGTAGGCCGTCAAGATCCAGACACTCTTTGTTCCACTTCTCGAATTGGGCGGAACCTTCCTCGAAGTATTGATAGGCATCATGTCGTAACCGACCTATCACGGCACGCGCATTGTACAGTTCGTCAGTGGCGGTTGTGGTTTCGAGACGATCAAAAATGCCGTGTCGATATCCCATCAAACCCTTCTTTCTTGCCACCTCTCTCCCTCCTGTGAATGATTGAAAGAAAGCCGTTGCTGGATTGATGGCTGCTATTTTCGTAGTCCTGCCCCGTGAAACACCCTATTCACTTCGTCCTCCTGCGCGCCCTGAAGTGGGTCTCACTATTTAACCTGAATTCGGAGTTAAAGAGCACCTTGTCAAGGTGGTAGAATAGGGTTTCTCACACCAAAACCCTACCGCCTATGAAAGGTGCTCACGATGAGTATAGTCGAACTTTTCTGTGATGTCGATGATTTCTGTCAACGGTTGGCCAGATGGGAGAATGGCAAGCTGCTGCGCGTTGGCCGCAAGCGAGGGCCAGCCCCGCGCCTGAGCATGAGCGAAGTTATGACCATCCTGATCCAGTTCCATCAGTCCCATTATCGCGATTTCAAGGCATACTATAGGCAACATCTCTGTCGGCATCTGTGCAGTGAATTTCCTGGACTGGTCAGTTACACTCGCTTTGTCGAGTTGATTCCATCAGCGCTGAATCCACTGGGTTCCTATCTGCTGAGTCGGTTCGGCCAGACCAGAGGGGTTGCCTTTGTCGATTCGACCCCGATTCCGGTCTGTCATAACAGGCGCATTGCCCGCAACCGGGTCTTTGCTGACGCAGCCGCACGCGGCAAGAGCAGTATGGGATGGTTCTACGGCTTCAAACTCCATCTGATTGTCAATGACCAGGGTGAAATCCTGGCAATGGAACTCACGCCCGGCAATATTGATGACCGCAACCCAGTGCCACAGATGGCCAGGAATCTGTGGGGCAAGCTGGTTGGCGATCGTGGCTATATCTCGCAGCCACTCTTTGAGCAACTTTTCTCACAGGGGCTGCAACTGATCACGCCCCTGCGCAAAAACATGAAAAATCGGCTCGTTGTTCTCGAAGACAGGCTGCTGACACGAAAGCGCTCGCTGATTGAGACAATCAACGATCAACTCAAGAACGTTTCACAGATTGTCCATTCCCGTCATCGCAGTCCTATCAATTTTCTCGTCAATCTTACTGCCGGTCTGATTGCCTACACCTGGCAGGACAAGAAGCCTTCTATCCAGCTTGCGCACAAGGAGATGACCCTCTTACCTGCTCTCATCTAACCCCGAATTCAGGTAAGTTAGGATGCTGATCGAGGGGTTGGGATCCTACCGCACACTCAGTCCCGAGGACCCAGGCTATTGGCCTGGGTACCCGGCTTACTCCCTGACAAGTAGAATATAGAGTCCTTTACACTGCTCAAGGAGGCAGATCATGCGGAAGAGGGCACACGGGAGGATTTCGCGGCGGGAGTTCATGCGCGTCTCTGCGTTTACGGCTGCCGGCGTAGTGGTCGTGGCCTGCGGCGCGGACGGCGGACCGCCGGCGGAAGATGAAGCGCCGGCCGCGGCCGAAGCGCCCGCCGAGGAGACCGCGGCTGAACCCGCGGCAGCGCCTTCGAAGTACAACGAGGCGCCGATGCTTGCGGAGATGGTGGCGAACGGCGAGCTGCCGCCGGTGGATGAGCGGCTGCCGGTGGAACCACTGGTCATTACACCAGAGGAAGAGATAGGCGATTACGGCGGCATCTGGAACCGGCTCGCGACCTCGGCCAGCGACAATCAGCTGGGGGGCAAGGTCGGCGGTGAGCATCTCGTGCGCTACAACAAAGACGGAACGCAGATCAACCCGAACGTCTTCGAGAGCTGGGAAGTGTCTGACGACGGCTCGACCTTCACATTCAACCTGCGCCCGGGGATGAGATGGTCTGACGGCGAGCCGTACACGGCCAATGACCTCCTCTTCTATTACGAGGATGTGCTCCTCAACGAGGACCTGACACCCTCGTTCCCCAACTGGCTCATTGTCGCAGGCGAGCCGGTGGTAATCTCAAAGCTGGATGATTACAAGGTCGAATTCAAGTTTGCGGCTCCCTATGCCCTGTTTATCAACGTGCTGGGCTCGCTGTGGGGGGACAGATTCGCCAGATACTGCGCTCATTACCTGAAACAGTTCCATGTCGACTATGCCGACAAGGACGAGCTGGAAGCGATGATGAAGGATGCCGGCGTGGAGCACTGGTACCAGCTGTTCGGCACGAAGCCGGACACGCGCCGCAACCCGGACACGCCCAGTTACCTTCCCTGGAATCTGAGCACGCCTTCGCACAGCGACCCGCTGGTGGCAGATCGCAACGCCTTTTATTGGAAGGTCGATCCGGAGGGCAACCAGCTGCCCTACATCGACAGCATCCACTGGAGCCTGGTCGACGGCAAGGACCAACTTAACCTGCGGGCGATCCAGGGTGAAGTGGACATGCAGCTCCGGCACATCACATTCGACAACGTGCCGCTCTTCATGGAGAACCGGGAGAGAGGCAACTATCGTGTCATGCTTTGGAACAGAGGGCAGGTAACCGATACGGTCCTGCATCTCAATCACACTAACAAGGATCCCGTGCTGCGAGAGATCGTCCAGGACAAGCGTTTCCGCTACGCGCTTTCGCTGGGCATGAACCGTGCAGACATCAACGAAGCCGTCTACCTGGGTCAGACCGAACCCACGCAGGTTTCCCCGACCAAGAATTCGCCGGTCTACTGGGAGCCCCAGGCCAAGAGTATGACCGAGCACGATCCGGAACAGGCCAATGCCTACCTGGATGAGATGGGTCTGACCGAGCGTGACGACGAAGGCTACAGACTGCGCCCTGACGGGGAGCGGCTCAGCCTGGTGTTTGAGTATGTGGCAATCTTCGCCGCCTGGGGCGACATCGCCGAACTGCTGACCTCCCAATGGAAGGAGATCGGGCTGGAGCTGATCAGCACCGAAATCGACCGTAGTCTCTTCGGGCAGCGCCTCAGCGCCAACGAGCTGGACCTGGGGGTATGGCACAGCAGCGGTGAGTGGAATCCCTTCATCGAACCGCGCTCCTTCGTGCCGATCGTGAACAACTATGCACTGCGGCAGTACGCCTTCTACTATAACAGCGGCGGCAAAGAGGGGTTTGAGCCGACCGGCGACATTCTGAAGGCGATAGAGATCTGGGAAGAGATTAAGACGACCGTGGACGTTGAGACTCAGCATGCGCTGTTCCGCGAGATTCTCGAGCTCAACATGGAGAACCTGTGGCAGATCGGTGTCACCACCGCCCCGCCGCAGCCGGTGATCGTCAAGAACTACTTCCGCAACGTGCCCGAAGACGGCATGTTCGACGACCAGCCGCGCTCGCCTTCGAATACGGGGATGGAGCAGTACTTCATCCGCGCAGGTGAGGACACATAGAACGACATTGCTGCAGTGCGACTCGCCGCCAACTGTTTCGATTCTCTCCGATTTGATGGGCAAAGGTGGGTAAGCGGCGTGCAGAGCATCAAGGCAAATTCGCACGAGTAGAGGCCGCGGGCCTGCCGGAGACGGCGGCGCCCGCGGCAACGCGTTTGCATGGCTTCGCGCACGTGATCTTCAAGCCCGAACTCCTCCTCTGTGCATGGCGGCGCCAGATGAAGGAGAGAAGACATCGGCTGGATTACAATGTCGCAGCGTCGGGTCCGCAAACAGCCTATCATACTGATGCCAAGGCAGATTATGAGAAATACACAAGAAGACTTCGTCGCCAGACCGATCACCCAGGGGCCAAAGCACCACTTCTTCGGCTACTACGGCATCTGCCCCTGGAATTCTACCGGCCAGTACCACCTCTGCCTGCAGTCGGACTTCCACGACCGCCCACCCGCGGCCGGTGACACCGCGGTGGTCGGTCTCGTAGAGATGGAGACGGGCAAGTTCGAAGGGGTGGCGGAAACGCGGGCCTGGAACCTGCAACAGGGCTCCATGTTGCACTGGCTGCCGACGGCACCCGACCGGCTGATCACTTACAACGCCCGCGAGGACGACCGCTTCGTCGGCATCGTGCAGAACATCCACAGCGGGCAAAAGCGAATCCTTCCCCACCCGATCAGCGCCATGACCCGCCACGGCCGCCAGGCCCTGGGCCTCAACTATGCCCGGCTCAAGTCGTTGCGGCCGGTGGTCGGCTACGCCGGCCTGCAAGATCCTTTCGCCGATCAGAACCATCCCGCGGAGGACGGCGTCTACACCATGGACACGCAGACCGGCGAGGCGCGCGTGCTGGTCTCCTACGAAGAAGCCCGCGATTTTCTCAGCAGTTACGAAGAGGTGCAGGCGCGCAAGATCTGGTTCAACCACACGATCATCAATCGCGACGACACACGCGTCGCCTTCGTCGTGCGGTACCGTGACGAAAACAGAGAAATCAGGCATACGATTCTGCTTTCCGCCAGCATGGACGGAGGCGATCTGCGCATAGTGACAGACCTGGGCGCGTCCCACTTTGACTGGCTGACCGAGGAGTTGATTTTCGGTTGGGTGACGATGAAGGAGGGGCAAAAGTACTACCTGATCAACGACAGGACCGGCGAATACGGCGCGGTGCGGCCCGACATTCTGACCAAGAACGGCCACTGCAGCTTTACCCGCGACGGTGCGTGGCTGTTGACCGATGAGTACCCTGACGAGAACAGCCGCCAGGCCCTGCTTCTCTGGAACATGGTCGAAGAGCGGCTGGTCGTTCTGGGACGTTTTCACTCACCCGAGCCCTTCCGCGGCGAGATCCGCTGCGACCTGCATCCCCGCTGGAGCCGGGACGAGCGGCAGGTCAGCTTTGACTCGATCCACGGCGGCAGCCGGCAGGTCTATGTTGTCGACGCGGCGGAGGTGGTGGAAGGATGAGAGGCCCTCGCACTGCCTGAAACGTAAGGTGAGGGGAGCGGAACCAGGGCCGTTCGACTCTGTCAAACCCATGTGGGAGGAATGATGAGCAATACGGAAGAGAGCTTTGTCGCAAGGGCAATTACACAAGGACCGAAGCACCACTTCTTCGGCTACTATGGCATCTACCCCTGGGATTCAAGCGGCCGCTACCACCTCTGCCTGCAGTCGGAGTTCCATGATCGCCCGCCCGCCAACGGAGACACCGCGGTGGTGGGCCTGGTAGACATCGAGACGGGCAACTTCGAAGGCGTCGCCGAGACCCAGGCCTGGAACCTGCAGCAGGGCAGCATGATGCACTGGCTCCCCACCGCGCCCGATCGGCTGATTACCTACAACGCCCGTGATGACGACCGCTTTATCAGCGTGATCCAGGACATCCACACCGGGCACAAGCGCCTCCTGCCCTACCCAATTGCCGCTATCACCCGCGACGGAACTAAGGCGCTGGGGCTCAACTACGCCCGGCTCTGGGATATGCGTCCCGTGGTCGGCTACCCAGGACTCACCGACCCCAACGCAGGCCGTAAACACCCTGCCGACGACGGCCTCTACATCATGGATACCGATACAGGTGAGGGCAAGCTACTTTTTTCATATGAAGACGCCCGCGACTATCTCAGCGACTATCCGGAGATCCAGAACCACAAGCTCTGGTTCAATCACCCGTTCATCAACCGAGACGACTCCCGCGTTGCCTTCGTCGTCGTTTACTGGGATGACGCCGGGGCCAGAAGAACGGTTTGCCTGACGATGACCCTGGAGGGCGGAGACATTCGCATTCTGAACGACCTCGGAACCTCGCACTGCGACTGGCGGACTAAAGAGGTCATTTTCGGCTGGTTCACGACGAAAGAGGGCATTAGCTTCTTCCTGGTTAACGACGCCACCGGTGAATACGAGGCCGTGCGCCCCGACATCCTCTCCCGCGACGGCCACTGCAGCTTTACCCGCGACGGCTCCTGGCTGCTCAACGATGAATACCCTGACGAGAACGACCTCCGCGCCCTGTTCCTGTGGAATATGGCCGAAGAACGCCTGGTCGTCCTAGGCCGCTTCCTCTCCCCCCCATACTTTCGCGACGAAATTCGCTGCGACCTGCACCCCCGCTGGAGCCGCGACGAACGGCTCGTCAGTTTTGACTCGATCCACGAAGGCAGCCGGCAGATCTACATAGTGGACGTTGCGGAGGTCGTAGGTCGATAAGTCCAACTCATTTTCCAATGAGCTCACGATAGGTGGCAGGGAAGCCAGGGCCGTTTGTCACAATCCAACCATGCAGGACGAAACATGAGCAATACAAATAGCAGCCTGGTCGCAAGAGCGATTACTCAGGGACCGAAGCACCATTTCTTCGGCTACTATGCCATCTGCCCCTGGGACGCGACCGGCCGGTACCACCTCTGCCTGCAGTCGGACTTTCACGATCGCCCGCCCGCCGCCGGCGACACCGCCGTCGTTGGCCTGGTGGACATGGAGACGGGCAAGTTCGAAGGTGTTGCCGAAACGCAGGCATGGAATCTGCAGCAAGGCTCGATGCTGCACTGGCTGGCGACCGCGCCCGACCGGCTGATTACGTACAACGCGCGCGACAACGACCGCTTCGTCGCGGTGGTGCAGGACATCCACAGCGGACAGAAGCGGATCCTGCCCCACCCGATCGCCGCCATCACCCGCGACGGGCGCAAAGCGCTCGGTCTGAACTACGCCCGCTTAAAGTCGATGCGACCGGTTGTCGGGTACGCCGGGCTGCCGGATCCCTATGCTGACCAGAATCATCCCACCGAGGACGGCCTCTACGTCATGGACACGGAGACGGGGGAGGCCCGTGTGCTGGTTTCCTACGAGGAGGTACGCGAATTCCTCAGTCATAATGAAGAGTTACAGGCCGGCAAAATCTGGTTCAACCATCCGTTTATCAACCGCAACGACACCCGCGTCTCTTTTGTTGTACGGGTCTACGATGAGAATAAGGAGATCGGACAGACGACGATGCTCTCCGCCAATATGGACGGGGGAGAACTGCGCGCCATGACCGACTTGGGCGCGTCGCACTGCGACTGGCTGACCGACGAGTTGATTTTCGGCTGGGTGACTATGAAGGAAGGGGCGCATTATTACATGATGAACGACACCACCTGCGAATACGAGGCGGTGCGGCCGGATGTTCTGACCAGGAACGGCCACTGCAGCTTTACGCAGGATGGGACGTGGCTGTTGACCGACGAATACCCCGACGAAGACAGCCGGCAGGCGCTGCTGCTCTGGCATATGGGGGAGGAGCGCCTGGTGCATCTCGGAAGCTACCATGCTCCGCAACCGTTCCGCGGCGAGATTCGCTGCGACCTGCATCCCCGCTGGAGCCAGGATGAGCGCATGGTCAGCTTCGACTCGATCCATGAAGGGAGCCGGCAGGTCTACGTGATGGACGTCTCGGAAGTTGTGGAGCGATGAGGCGCCATCTTTTGGAGAATAGAGTACTGCGAGAAGCCAGGCTGAAGGACTTTGAGATTTCAATCTACTCTCAGCGCATGACCGCCCGGAGGGCAGTATGATCCAGCCGCGCCCAATCACATCCGGCCCCAAGCATCACTGGTTCGGTTACTACGACAAACTGCAGTTCGATCCGTCCGCCCGCTACGCGCTGGGAATGGAGGTGGAGTTCGAGCAGCGCGCGCCGACACCGGAGGACGTGATCCGAATCGGAATGGTCGACCTGGAGGACGGTGATCGCTGGGTCGAACTGGGAGAGAGCCGCGCCTGGGGCTGGCAGGCCGGCTGCATGCTCCAATGGCTGCCGCATTCGGCGAACGAAATCGTTTGGAACGACCGGATGGACGGCCGCTTCGTCTGCCACATTCTGAACGTGAGGACGGGGCGTAAGAGGACTCTCCCCCACGCCATCTTTACGCTCAGCCCCGACGGCCAAACGGCGCTGTCCATCGACTTTCATCGGCTCGAAGACATGCGGCCGGGCTATGGCTACATGGGCATTCCCGATCCCTGGTACGGCGTGAATGCGCCAGAGGAGACCGGCATTCACAAGGTCGACCTGCTCAGCGGGGAAAGCAGTCTGATCGTCAGCCTGGCTGAAGTGGCGGCCATCCCCTATCCCCACGGAGAGATCCGAGAGGCCAAACATTACTTCAATGTCCTAATCTTCAATCCGTGCGGCACGCATTTCCTCTTCCTGCACCGCTGGCGCTTTGGCGACGGGCCTTTCCACACGCGTATGCTTACAGCTAGGGCGGATGGCTCGGAATTGACGGTCGTGGACCACTCCGGCCATACTTCGCACCTGATCTGGCGGGACGGCGGCCATATTCTGGCCTGGTCCCTGCGCCCCTCACACGGGGGAGCATACTACATCTTCCCAAACGCCGAGGACGGTTCGTGCGGCCCCGATCGGATAGTGGGAAGGACAAAGATGCCGCTCAACGGGCACTGCACGTATCTGTCCGACAACGACTGGGTGCTGAATGACACGTACCCGCAAGGGGAGGAACGGTTGCAGGACCTCTATTTGTACCATGTCCCAAGCGACCGACGCGTCGACCTGGGACGGTTCCACTCTCCGGCGGCGTATACGGAGACTTTGCGGTGCGATCTTCATCCCCGTTCCAGCCCCGACGGCAGCAAGGTCGTGATCGACTCGGCCCACGGCGGGAACGGACGGCAGATGTATCTGTTTGAGGTGGGGGAGATTACCGGCGGATGAATGAGTGGCGACGCAGGGGGCAAGACCGTCGTTTGACAGTGTGATGCAGTGATGCTATGATGCAGGTATGCGAACAACAGTAACGATTGACGACGATGTGCTCTCGGTCGCTCGAGCTTTGGCGGAACGCAACGGATGCAGCCTCGGCAGTGCTATTTCTGAACTGGCGCGGCGAGGGTACAAGGGGACGGGGGACTATGAAGTAGTCGATGGCATCCCTGCTTTTCGCGTCGACGCAAACTCGCGACCGGTAACAAGCGAAGACGTAAGAGAGGCACTTAGCGATTGGCCGTAACCGCGCTATTGGATGTCAACGTCCTGGTTGCACTGGCTTGGCCGAGTCATGTCCACCATACTGCGGCGCGAGCGTGGTTTTCGAGGCGCAGCATGGATGGTTGGGCGACGTGCCTGTTGACCGAAGCGGGATTCGTAAGGATTTCCTGCAATCCCAAGCTCTTTGAACGCTCGGCAACTCCCGAAGACGCGATTGCACTTCTCGCGAGATTGAAGCGGGTGGGCATTCACTCATTTTGGCCTCTCGATCGGTCAGTGCATGAAATGCCAGATAAAGTTTTGACGCGTATTCAAGGTTACCGCCAGATCTCCGATGCTTTGCTGGTGGCCGCCGCCTTGCAACAGGGCGGGAGAGTCGCCACACTTGACGCCGGACTTGCCAGCCTTGTCGAAAGTCGCGACCGCCATGTGGTAAGTGTTATCCCCATATGAATCCAGGCCTCACCGACTTCAACGGCGCGCCTGCACATTCATCTTTCCCACTCATCCAAGCCACCGTCACGTTAGGGCCGTTTCGCTTTTTCTGATCCGAACCTGAGTATTCGTTTTTGCCTCTCAATTCAGTGTCGCGCCCCACTGATTTCGTAACATTGACGAGGCCGCCATTTTCCTTTAGAATTGCCCAAACTACCCGGCAACCAGCCCCGCGATTTCGATTGAAATAGCGAGACAGGCACTCCTCCGGTTGCACTCACATGTCCGGTTTCGAGCAGGCACTGACAAGTAAATCCACGGCAACCTGAGAACGAGGTCCCCATGACAGGTCCATTCCGCCTTGCGAATGAAGTCGACACGACCGGTTTCGGAGATACGGGAATGCGCCTGGGGGACCTGGACGGGGACGGTGAACTGGAAGCGGTCTTCTTTCAGGCCCGCGATTGCCACATTCCGCGGATGTCGGCCGGCGGCTACCGACACGAGAAGCAGGTCCACTGCGTCACCGCCATGAAGCTGGACGGCGACGTGATGTGGCAGGAGGGCGCGCCGCTGGGCACGGGCCACTGGGCCATGCACGAGGTAGCGGCCGCGGTCAGCGACATAGATGGCGACGGTAAGCAGGAGATCGTCTATGTAACCGAACGCGACGGCCGCAGTTACCTCAGAATACTGGAAGGCGACCGCGGCTACTACCGCAAAGAGGTGGAAACGGGCCCCAACTGTGTACTGCAGCTCTGCGACATCCGGGGACTCGGCGCCAGGCGCGACATTCTGGTCTCCACATTCGTGAACCCCATCTACATCTATGACGGCGACCTGAACTGCCTGTGGAACTGCCATTTCTACGGCGGCGCCGGGCATGAACATGACTTTTACGACATTGACGGCGACGGCAAAGAGGAGGCCTTCATCGGCTATTGCTGCGTGCGCGCCGACGGGCTCAAAATCTGGTGGCGGCCGGACCTGGAGCCGCACCTCGAGGAAATGACGCGTGCGCCCCACGTCGATCATTTGCACGTTCACGACATCGACGATGACGGCAGGCCGGAGCTGCTCATGGTCGCGGGCAAAGACCTGGTCGTCCTCGACGCCGCAACCGGCGAGGATCGATGGATATTCGAAGGCACGCACATCCAGACCTGCGCGGTGGGCAAGTTCCTGCCGGAGATGGAGGGGCAGCAACTGTTTGTCACCGAGCGCCGGCTGCACGGGGAAAACGCCCACATCGGGTTCCGCGGCTACCTGGTAGATTGCAGCGGCAACGAGATCTGGCGCATGGAAAAGGCCGGCTATGGCCGGACGATACGTTTAGCCGGCGCGGAGGCCGATGTGATCTTTGCCGAGTGCCAGGGGAAGAAGCCGACGCTCATTGACGGGCAGGGGAATATCATCCAGGAGTTGGATATGCCGCTGCACACGTATGCCGAAGACCGCTTCGACGACGGCGATACGGGCGTGCGTGCGGTCTTTACAGTTGCGGATACGAACGGCGACGGCAAACTGGAGCTACTGGGCTACAACCGAACGCGCCTGTGGCACTGGGTGCAGGACTAGGGGAAGCCTGTAGAAGAGTTGCGTAAGAAGAAGGGCGCATTGCGAATCCAACTTATCCGACTGTCAGCGATGGCAATCATTGCAGGGACTCACAACAAAAGGGACTCACAACAGAGGAGAAAACCGATGAGGCGTCTGAGGACAAAGGGGAACTGGATTAACCGCCGGGAGTTCATGCGCGTTTCAGGCGCGGCCACGGCCGGGCTGGTGGCCGTAGCCTGCGGGGCGGGCGGCGAGCCGCAGGAAGAGATGGCAGCCGAACCGGCCGCTGACGAGGCTGCCGCGGAAGAGGCGGCGCCGGCGGCGTCGGGCAGTATGTACAGCGAGGCGCCGATGCTGGCAGAAATGGTGTCAGCCGGCGAACTGCCTCCCGTGGACGAACGGCTGCCGGCCAGCCCTGCGGTATTGGAAGCGGTCGAGCAGGTTGGCAAGTTTGGCGGCACCATCCGCCGCGGCTTCAAGGGCGTCTCCGACCGCTGGGGCCCGACGAAGATGCAGAACGAGTCGCTTACCTGGTACAACATGGACCTGACTTTGCGGCCCAACATGGTCGAGTCCTGGGAGACGAATGCGGACGCCACCGAGTGGACCTTCCACCTGCGCGAGGGGTTGAAGTGGTCGGACGGCACGCCGTTCGACAGTGACAGCTTCATGTGGTGGTACGACAACCATTTCTCCAACGAAGACCTGACGCCCGCCATATCGATCCGCTGGGGAACGGGTACGCCGCGCGTGCCGATGGTGGTGTCGGCTCCCGACAACAACACGGTGATGATGACGTTCGAACATCCCAAGCCGCTGTTCGCCTTCGACGTGACGCGGTCCCACTGTTTCTCTCCAGGCCACTACATGAAGCAGTTCCACATCGAACTGACCGAAGACAAGGCGGGCCTGGAGGCGCAGATCGATGAAGCGGGCGTCGACTCCTGGGACCAGTACTACGTCGACCGCAACTGGTGGTATCTGAACCCGGACCGGCCCAACATCGGCCCGTGGCTCTCGAAGAACGAGCTCTCCTCCGAGCTGTTCCTGATGGAGCGCAACCCCTACTTCTGGCAGGTAGATGAAGAGGGACAACAGCTGCCCTATATTGACAAGGTGACACACCGTCTTTTCGACACGAACGACGTGTTCAACCTGCGCGTCATCAACGGTGAGGTCGACTTCCAGGCGCGGCATATCCAGACGGGGAACTTCACGCTTTACAAAGAGAATGAAGACGCCGGTGATTTCCGGGTCATCATCGGCACGTCGACGCGGCACGAGGTCGTGACGCCCAACCAGGGCGCGCAGGACCCGCGCGTGCGCGAGCTGTTCGAGAACAGAGACGTACGCATCGCCATGTCGCTGGCGGTGGATCGCGATGCGTTGAACGAACTCGTGTGGGACGGGCTGCTGACGCCGCGCCAGTACAGTCCGCTCGATCAGTCGCCGCAGTATTACGCCAAGCTGACCGAGGCGTACGCCGGGTACGATCCGGACCGCGCCAACCAGCTGCTCGACGATGCGGGCTACGCCGAGCGCGATGCCGACGGCTTCAGGCTGTGGAAGGACGGCAGCGGCGAGACGCTAAGCTTCATTATCGAGGGGACTTCGCAGCCGGGCACGCCGGAGGAAGACTCGGTGCTGACGATCATCAAGTACTATGCAGAGATCGGCCTCAAGGCGACCTACAAGGGGATGGAGCGTTCACTCTACACCGAGCACTGGTCCGCCAACACGCAGGACGCCGTGTACTGGGGCGGTTATCGCGATCTGCTGCCGATTCTCACGCCCTCCCCGTGGATCGGCACGGAGCTGGACCGCCCGTGGGCGGGCGCGTACGGGCGCTGGAAGGTCGACGAGAACGACGCCAACGGCGAACCGCCGCCTGACGGCCACTTCCTGTGGAAGATCTGGGAGATCTGGGACGAGGTCAGCTCCGAGCCGGATCCGGCCAGGCGGGACGAGCTGTTCTACCAGATCCTGGACATCTGGGCCGAAGAGATTCCGATCGTCGGCTACCTTGGACAGTCGCCGGCGCTGATCATTATGAAGAACAAGATGTACAACTACATCTCGGGCCAGCCGGTGAACGACGGGCTGGAGGACGAGCACTTTCTGAACCCGCAGCTGCTCTCCTGGGAAGATCCTGAGAATCACATGTAGTTCAAGCCTTGACGCTGTGGCTACCGGCGGTCAGAAAGGGATATGCTGTGCCGCGGAGGAATGCTCGATAGTGTGAACGAATTAAGGACGGCGCGACGGGCCGGATCCCCCCGACACCGTTGCGCCGTCCTGCGAATTGCCCTACTTTCCACCAGCTCGAAAGTTATATAGCGCGCCACCAGTTGAGATCGCACATCCCTATGTCATCGACAAGTCATCCCGCCCGCCCGCGCTTCACCTCCGTCAAAATGTACAAGCACGCGGCGGGCCATCCCTCTTTCTGGTATCCTCCCGAGTGGCAGCTGCAGGAAACGGATACGCCGCATCCAGCGGTAAGCCTGTACCCGGACCCGTCCGACGGGGCTACGTTCATCTCGATCACGGTCCAGGATATGGGTGAGCCGCTGGCTGCGGAAGAAAGTTCGCTGCTGGCAGAGGGAATCGAGGAAGGGCTGAACCAACTTGACGGTTGTGTGATCGAAAAGCTGGAGGTCCTGGCCGAGGTTGGCGACTGGTGCCAGGAGTGGGTGTGTACGTTCGTGCAGGATGGGATGACGCGGCGGCGCAGAGCGCGGCTGTTTTGCGCCGGGAATTTCCTGTATTCGGTCGTGGTTCAGGGGGCGACCAGCGAACGCTATGAGTACTGGCGGGGCATGATGGAGTGGGTCATGTTGACAGTCCTGAATACGACGGTCGATATGGGCGCGTAGACTGCCGCAAGCGGGTTGTTCACTCGCCTATCAATATCCCAGAAACTCAAATCGCTTCTCTTTCAATCAACTCAAGCGAAAGGAAATGAAGATTATGAAGGACGGAATGGATCGCAGAACCTTTCTGCGGATGAGCGGTCTTTCGGCCGCGGCCGCAGTTGCGGCGGCTTGCGGCGCACCGGACGGAGACGCCGAACCGCAGGCAGCCGACGAAGCTCCGGCAGCCGAGGCGCCCGCGGCGGATTCAGGCTCGATGTCCAAGTACAACGAGTCGCCGCTGCTGGCCGAGCGCGTTGCCGCCGGCAGCCTGCCGCCGGTGGATGAGCGGCTTCCCGCCAATCCGGTGGTGATCGAACCCCTTGAGGAGATCGGTCAGTACGGCGGCACGACCCGCGTTGCCATCGGCAATCCCAACCATCTCTTCGGCGACCCGCAGGCCGTGATGGGCACCGAGCTGATTCTGCGCATTGCGCCGGACTTCTCCTCGATTACGAGCGGCCTGGCCGAGAGCTGGGAGTTCAACGACGACGCCACCGAGCAGATACTGCATCTGCGAGAAGGCCTGATGTGGTCCGACGGCGAGCCCTTCAGCGCCGACGACTTCATCTTCTCCTGGCACGACCTCTGGTTGAACGAGGAGTACGCTCCGGGCGGTCCTCCAAGCTCCTGGAAGGCGGGCGCATCGGCCGCCGGCGATCCCCTGGAGATGGAGAAGATCGACGATTACACGATCAAACTCTCCTTCAGCAAGCCTTATCCCTTGATCGTTCTGCACGAGACGTTCTACGCCGGTTCGCAGGGCGGCCTCTGGCAGCCGGCCCACTACCTGAAGCAGTTCCATCCTGACTACGGCGACGCGGACGAGATCGCCGCGATGACGGAAGACGCCGGCTTTGAGGAGTGGCACCAGCTACTGCGCGATAAAGGGCGCGTGGGTTCGACGATCCCGGCCCAGGTCGGGTTGCCCGGCATGACTGCGTTCATTCGCGTGGACGACGCCCCCGATCATCACACCTACGAACGCAATCCTTACTACTGGAAAGTGGACACGGAGGGCAACCAGCTGCCCTACATCGACAAGACGATTGTGTTTGTCATCGACAACCGCGAGGTCGCCAACGCCAAACTGATTGCGGGAGAGCTGGAGTTCTCCGGCCGCCAGGCAGACCTGGCCAACATGGAGCTGTACCAGGCCAACCTGGAGTCGGCAGACCTGAAGATCAAGATGTGGAAGTCGACCTTCCCCGGCCGCACCATCATCGTCCCCAACCATACGCACAAAGACCCGCAGGTGCGGGAGTTTTTCGGCAACAAGGACGTGCGGCACGCGATGTCGATCTCCATTGACCGCGAAGAGATCAACGACGTCGTCTATTTCGGACTGGGCGAGCCGCGGCAGTGGGCGGCCTGGCCGGGATCCAAGTACTACGAGGAGGGGGACGGAGACCACTGGGCGCAGTTCGATCCCGACATGGCAATGGAGCTGCTCGACCAGGCCGGCTATTCGGAGAAGGACGCGGACGGCTACCGGCTCTTCCCGGACGGATCGCGCGTGAGCTGGATTATCCAACTCGACACGGAGCAGGCCGACGTCCTTGACGTCTTTGAACTGGTCGTCGAGCAATGGCGCGCCGTGGGTCTGGACCCGTCGATCCGACCCATCAACCGCTCCCATCTGAACGAGCTGGTGGCGGCAAACGACATGGGAATGTCCGGCTGGGAAGGTGACATTTCCGACATTACCTGGGTCTGGTGCTCACGGCTGAACCACCCCGGACAGTGCAACGTCCCGTGGGGCAAAGGCTATGACATCTGGCTGAAGGGCGATACCGAAAGTGAGATCGCGGTGGAGCCGCCGGACGAGGTTTCCTGGGTCTTCCATCGCTGGCAGGAGATGATCGACGCGGTGACCGAAGAGGAGCACGTCGCCATCGCTCGCGAGCTGTGGGAGTGGTTCTACGACTACCTGCCCGGCTTCGGCACGGTAGGCATACCCAAGCCGGTCGTAATGAAGAAGAATCTGACCAACTTCCCGGACGACGGAGTGTGGGGCTTCTCCGTGATCCGGGCAGTGCCGGTGCATCCGGAGCAGTTCTTCTACAAGCAGAGTTAGAAACAGCAGGCACGTCTGGGCTGGCAGCCGGTACTGTCGCCGGCCGCCAGTCCCAGGCGGCCGCTCACTTACCCACTGAATGTCATGAGAGAATATGTCCTGCAGCGCGTCCTGCAGTTGATCCCGACGCTTTTCCTCATTTCGATTGTCAGCTTTACGATCATCCAGCTCCCGCCGGGCGACTACGTGACCACCTACGTTGCGAACCTGGCGGCGGCGGGCGAGGAGTTGAGCGAAGAGGAGATCGAGGCGTTGGAGGAGCACTACGGGCTGAACCAGCCCGGTTACGTTCAGTACATAAAGTGGATCACGAACTTTTTGCAGGGGGACATGGGTCTGTCTTTCTACTGGGACCGGCCGGTCAACAGGCTGATCGGCGAGCGGCTGATGCTGACGATGATCATGTCCTTTTTCACGCTTCTCTTTGTCTATGCCATGGCCATCCCCATCGGCATCTATTCCGCCGTCCGGCAGTATAGCGCCACGGACTACGCCTTTACCTTTATAGGATTCATCGGGCTGGCGACCCCTAATTTTCTGCTTGCGCTGATATTTATGTATATCGGCATCAAGTTTTTCGGCGCCGACGCGGGCGGACTCTTCTCGACCGAATTTCTGGACGCGCCCTGGAGCGTGGCCAGGGTCTGGGACATGTTGAAGCATATGTGGCTGCCGGTCGTGATCGTGGGCACTTCGGGTACGGCCGGCACGATACGGGTGATGCGGGCGACGACACTGGATGAGCTGGGGCGCCCCTATGTGGAGACGGCTCGCGCCAAGGGTCTGCGCGAAGGCCCGATGACGATGAAGTATCCCGTGCGCGTGGCGCTCAACCCGATCCTGAGCACAATTGGCTGGCAACTTCCCCAGATCGTCTCCGGGACGGTGCTGGTGGCTCTGGTTCTGAACCTGCCCACAACGGGGCCGCTGCTGTGGCGGGCGCTGATGTCGCAGGACCTTTACCTTGCGGCCAGCATGATCCTGATTTTGAGTTCACTCACGCTGATCGGGACTTTGATTTCGGATATTCTGCTGGCTTGGGTGGATCCGCGCATCCGCTACGGGGAACGGGGTACGACATGAGGGAGGCAATCAACCCTGGCGCGGAGGCCGGTTCCGATGCGGCGTCCTCTGCCTACGAAGGCGGCAACCTGTCCGACCTGCTGGAGGCCGAAGGGACGGTCGGCGAAACGCGAACCCAGTTCCTGACGCCGCGCCAGCTGATGTCGATCCGCTTCCGGCGCAACAGATTGGCGGTAGTCGCCATGTGGTTCCTTGGATTCCTCTACCTCGCCGTACTGTTTGCGCCGATAATCGGGCCTTATGACAAGTCGCACCGGTTTACCAAACACCTCTATCTGCCGCCCAGAGAGATCCATATCCGCGGCGATGACGGCAGCTGGCGGCGGCCATTCGTGTACGCTGTCAAGATCGAAACGAACAAGGAAACGTTCACGCGCGACTTCGTGGAAGATCGCAGCCAGCAGTACCCGGTCCAGTTTTTCGTCAAAGGAGACCCCTACAAGCTCTGGGGTCTCTGGAAGATGGACTGGCATCTTTACGGAGTCGAGAACGCCGAGGAAGTTGGACCGATTTTTCTGCTGGGCGGAGACAAGTTTGGCCGCGACATTTTCGGACGCGTGCTCTACGGCGGCCGCATCTCGCTGACGATTGGCCTGGTAGGCGTCTCGATCAGCCTTTTCATCGGTCTGCTCCTGGGAGGCCTCTCCGGCCTGTACGGCGGCGTCGTCGACAACCTGATCCAGCGGTTGATCGAGTTTATCCGTTCCATCCCGACTGTTCCGCTGTGGATGGGGCTGGCCGCGGCGCTGCCGGCGGACTGGCCGCAGCTTCGCATCTACTTCGGCATCACCCTTATCCTTTCGCTTATCAGCTGGACTTCCCTGGCGCGGGTGGTGCGAGGCAAATTCCTCTCTCTGCGGGATGAGGACTTCGTACTTGCAGCCCAGTCGGCCGGCGCCAACCAGTGGTACCTGATCTGGCAGCACCTGGTCCCCTCCTTCATGAGTTACGTGCTGGTGGACGCAACGCTTGCCGTTCCCGGCATGATCATCGGCGAAACCGCGCTGAGCTTCCTCGGGCTGGGCCTGGTGTCGCCGACGGTAAGCTGGGGCGTCATGCTGAAGGACGCGCAGCAGATCGTAGAGATTGCGATCCATCCATGGATCCTGTGGCCGGCGATGTTCGTGGTCGCGACCGTACTGGCCCTGAACTTCATCGGCGACGGCCTGCGCGACGCCGCCGACCCGTATGCGGACCTGTAAGTGACAACGCCCTGTTTCCGGCCGCCGGCGCAGCCTGCGCCCATCGCACCTGGATGACGCAACAACCGATGGACACTCTTCTCGAAGTAAGGAACCTGCAAACGCATTTCTTCATGGCCGAGGGGGTCGCCAAGGCTGTAGACAGCACTACGTTCTCGATCCACCGCGGACAGGTCCTGGGCGTGGTTGGCGAGAGCGGCTGCGGCAAGAGCGTAACCGCGCGTTCGATCATGCGTATGGTACGGCCGCCAGGACACACAGTCGACGGCGAGATCCTCTACTCCCGCGCCGACCACGAGGGACAGAGCTCCGTCATCGATCTGCTTCAGCTGCCAGCCACCGGTCAGGAGATGCGGTCGATACGCGGCGGGGAGATCTCAATGATCTTCCAGGAGCCGCGCGCCTCGCTCAGTCCGGTCCATCGCATCGGCGACCAGATCGCCGAGAATATCCTACTGCACCAGGCGGTATCCCCGGCTGAAGCGGAAGACATCGCCATCGATATGCTGCAGCAGGTGCATATTCCGTTGCCTGAACAGAGAATGGGCGCCTTTGCCCATCAACTGAGCGGCGGGATGTGCCAGCGGGTTATGATCGCGATGGCGCTCTCCTGTCATCCCAGTCTGCTGATCGCCGATGAACCGACGACGGCGCTGGACGTGACGACAGAGGCCCAGATTCTTGAACTGATGCAGGGCTTGCAGGCCGAACTGGACATGGCGATCATGTTCATCACGCATGATTTGGGCGTGGTCGCCGATATGGCGGACGAGGTGGCGGTGATGTACCTGGGAAAGATCGTCGAACGGGGCGCGGCCGCCGATGTTTTCCGCGACCCCAAGCACCCCTATACGATCGCCCTGCTGGAGTCGCTGCCGCGCATGGACCAGCGGCGGGACTGGCTGCAGACGATTCGCGGGGTTGTGCCGGACCCCTACAGCACACTCAGCGGCTGCCCCTTTCATCCGCGTTGCGCCAACTATATGCCGGGTGTATGCGACGAGACCGTGCCTCAGCCGATCATTTTGGAAGATGAGCGGGAGGTGCGCTGCCTCCTGTATACTGAAGACGCCAGCCGCGAGAGCGCCCCACTTGCCGAGGAAGCCAGCCATCAATAGCAACGCAGACAGATCCCCATTGCTGGAAGTCAATGGGCTGAGAAAGCACTTTCCAATCACCTCAGGACTGTTCTCAAAGGTGGTCAGCCACATCAAGGCGGTGGACGGCGTCGACTTCGCCCTGGAAAAGGGTGAGACGCTGGGTCTCGTCGGCGAGAGCGGCTGCGGCAAGACGACGGTTGGGCGCTTGATCATGCGTCTGTACGCGCCGACAGCCGGCGACATCCGTTTCCGTCCGCAAGGCGAAGGGGGCGAGCTCTATGACCTGGCAACGCTGGACGACGCGGCCCTGCGTCCAGTCCGCTCCAACTTGCAGATGATTTTTCAGGACCCGTATACTTCGCTGAACCCTCGCAAGACGATTCTGGACATCATTGGCGAGCCCCTGCGGCTGAACGGCATGAGAAAAGGGTCCGAACTGGAAGATCGGGTGGTCGAGATGCTGCGGCTGGTCGGGCTGCGGCCGGAGTACATAACCCGCTACCCTCACGCGTTCAGCGGCGGACAGCGCCAGCGCATCGGCATCGCCCGCGCCCTCATTCTCAACCCCACGCTCGTCATCGCCGACGAGCCGGTCTCCGCGCTTGACGTTTCGGTCCAGGCGCAGATACTCAACCTCCTCAAGTTTCTGCAGCGGGAGCTGGACCTGACTTATTTGTTCATCGCCCACGATCTTGGCGTCGTCAAGCATATCAGCGATCGGGTCGCGGTGATGTACGTCGGCAAGCTGGTTGAGCTGGCTGAGGCAGACGACCTTTACCGCAAGCCGCTCCACCCCTACACGGAAGCGCTGCTCTCGGCTGTCCACGCGGCGGGCCCGGCACATAGCCAGCGCGAGCGCATCGTCCTGGAGGGGGAAGTGGCGGATCCGTCCAACCCTCCATCCGGCTGCTATTTTCATCCTCGCTGCCGCTACGTCCAGGAGCGCTGCCGCCAGGAGACGCCGGAGCTGCGCAACCTGGTCGACGAGAGACACGTTGCCTGCCACTTTGCCGAAGAGCTGGACCTGGCAGGGGCAGGCGCCGAATAGACCCAACTCCAATTCCAAGAGGAGAGAGCGCCGATGAGTATGCGCCCCATCACTTCCGGGCCGAAGCATCACTGGTTCGGCTACTACGACAAGCTGCAGTTCGACCCCTCCAGCCGCTACGTGCTGGGGATGGAGGTCGACTTTGAGCACCGCTCGCCCAATGCAGATGACGTGATCGGAATCGGGATGATCGACCTGGCCGACGGCGACCGCTGGATCGAGTTGGGCGAGACAAGGGCGTGGTGCTGGCAGCAGGGCTGTATGCTCCAGTGGATTCCCGGCTCCGATAGTGAGGTGGTCTGGAACGATCGAGTGGATGACCGCTTCGTCTGCCATATTATGGACGTGCATTCAGGCAAGAAGCGCACGGTTGGGTATCCGATCTATACTGTTTCTCCGGACGGGCGCACCGCCGTCGGCGCCGACTTCCGGCGCATCAACCACATGCGGCCCGGCTACGGTTACGCCGGCATTCCCGATCCGAACTTCGATCAGATGGCGCCCGAAGACACCGGTATCCATCGAATCGATCTCGCGACCGGCGAAGCCTCGCTCATCATCTCCATTGCGGAGGTGGCCTCGATCCCCTATCCCCACATGGAGATCAGCGGGGCCAGACATTACTTCAACCACCTGCTCTTCAACACCGACGGCTCGCGCTTTATCTTTCTGCACCGCTGGCGTTTCGGCGATGCCGGCTTCAGCACGCGCATGATGACGGCCGCGGCTGACGGCTCCGACATCTACGCCGTCGACCAATACGGGCACACGTCCCACTTCATCTGGCGCGACCCGGAACAGATCCTGGCGTGGGCCAGGCATCCTTCACACGGCGACGCCTTCTACATTTATCGTGACGGCACGCAGGATGCGGATGTCATCGGCAAAGGGGTGATGAAGCTGAACGGGCACTGCACTTATCTTGCGGACACAAACTGGATATTGAACGACACCTATCCCGTGCCGAGAGGCGACGGCAGGGTCCAGGAACTGTATCTCTACAATGTGGAGAGCGGGGAGAGAACGGAGCTGGGAGAATACGCCTCGTACCCGGAGTACGCGGGCGAGTGGCGCTGCGACCTGCATCCGCGATCCAGCCCGGACGGGAGGCTGATTACCGTCGATTCAGTGCATGGCGGCAATGGCCGTCAGATCTACCTGATGGATATCTCGGCGCAGCAGGGCGCTTAGGGGCGATGGGAGACGGCCGCCCCCGTTCAGGCGGGCGACGTTTGGACCGGGGTGAGCTACTTCCAGGTGTAGGAGTCTTTACCTTCCTGGGGAATCGAACTGAAACTCTGCATGGCCTGCCCTCTTTCGGGTTTCAGGCCGGCGCGGTCGGCGATTTCCCCGGCCAGCTCAGGAATGAAAGGGATATCCTCGCGGAACAGGACGGTTGAGTCTTCCGGCGTGTAGTGAACCTGCAATTCTACGTCGGCCTCGCTTGCTTCCCTCTTCTTCACGATCACGTCCATGCGGGTAAAGTGCCCCCAGTCCCAGTTGCGGGAGAGCGCCCAGAAGCGCAACGGGCTCTTTATCACGAGTCCTTGTTCCGAAACTTCGTAAACGGTTGCAAGATCAATGATGTGACCGTACAGGAGCAGCGCGCCCCAAATCAGAAAAGTCCAGGCAATGGCTTCTACGAAATAGAGCCGGTCGATTCCCATCGTGAAGGTCAGCGTTCCGGCAATGAGCAGAGCCACTGCGGACACCATCGACTTTGGTTTGCCTCTGAAGGTCAACGATTCCCGGATATCTTCTGCCTGCAGGGATTCAGCCATAGTGCAGTTCTGCCTTGAAAGAATGAATTGAGGTTGCTGCCACGCATCTGCATGCTAGACGGCCGCTACTGCGCACCAGACCGCAATCGATGGACTGCGAATAGTATAGACTGAAGGGCGAAGCCAACAAAATCCGGCGGACACCCGCTAACGGCAAGTTGCCACCCGTCACTTCAGTGCATTTCTGCGGGCCCTCCGATGTCGTTCAGTCGATAACCAGGCGGTATCCTCTTCCTCGAACCGTGGTGATGAAAACCGGCGCCGCGGGATCCGGCTCGATCTTTTGTCGCAACCGGCTGATCAGTTTGTCGATGCGGGCGTCATCCACATCCGGCATCTGTTCGTCTCCCCAAACGCCTTCGACGATTGCATACTTGTCTATAATGGAATTGGCCTTGAGGTAAAGCAGTTTCAACAGCCGAAATTCCAGATGCGTGAGGTCGATGGAACGGCCGCCGACAGTCACCTCCCCACTCTCCTGGTCCACCTGAAGCCCCTCCTCAGAGGCCGCTGAAGCCTGGTGCGCCAAAACGTACTCGGCGAAAAGCCGGCAGAATGCGCGCAGCTCTTCCCGCTCCCGGACCAGGACGTGGTGCTTCATCAACTGCGACAGAGAGGCAGGGTCAGGCTCAAGCCCGGAGAACAGGAGCCGCAGGTTCTCCCGCTGGTCGACGGAGCAGCTTTTCCAAATCTTCTCGCTCTCGGTATGCAAGGTCGGATCCTGGCGAAGCCTATCGATAAGCCCTCGGAGAAATACGAAGCGATTCTGCTCGCTTCCGCTGTCCCGCTCCCTGTCGGACTCGGCGCGGCCAAGAATTCTGCTGACTCCGGCCAGGTAGCCGGGATGCCCGCCGGTCCACTGGTAGACAAAGTCGATATCCTCTTCAAAGGGGACGCCGCCACTCTGCGCGCTGAAGTTGCGCATATACCGTTCAACTTCATGTCGGGGAAGCGGGCCAAGGTGCCAGGGATGATGGGAGAAGAGTTCACCGAACTCACCGCTGTGGTCCCCGGGGCGCAGAGTCGACAGCGGGCGGACCGTTGCGGTCACAAAGACAAGCCGGTTGCCGTAGCGGTCTTTCTTGGCCCGCAGGTTGAGAAACACGCGCGTGTCGATCTGCTGGAAGGGCTCGTCGAACTCGTCGAACAGCAGGACCAGTTTGTAATCGGCCTTGTGAAGGGCGGCGGTCAGGCCGTTGCTGAAGCTCAGGGGCACCTGAAAGACGTTTGCGGGCTCCACCAGGGCCGCGTAAGCGTTCTGCAGCTCCTCGTTTTCCGCCAGAGCCGGGCTGCTTTCCTGCAGGCATCTCAGCACCAGTTCATAGAATCCCTGCTCGGTCATCTCCAACATGCGGTTGCAGTCGATATAGACCGGCAGGATCGCGCTGCCTTCTTCCCCCAGCTGCTGGAGCCAGACATCGACGTGGGCCAGTACCCGCATCAGGGAAGATTTTCCCACATTGCTGAAACCGGTCAGCTCAACGCAGTGGGAACTGTTGAGCAACTGTATAATCGGCCCGACGTCGGTCTGCCTAATGTAGCTTCCATCCGTTTGGCGCAGCGTCGTCGTCATAAGCCCTCCCCAATCGACAGCCTTCTCCGGATCAGTTCTCCCGATGAGGTTATGTTCCCTACATTTTCAACAACTTGGTCGGGCGCGTCAAGCGGCGGCGAATTCGGTCCCATTCTCCATGAGGAGGTCTGCGGTCAGCACCTGCAGAACGGCTTCCGGCGCGTTGCGGCCGATGCCGGCCACCGCTGGGACGAGGCCCAGCCGATCCCACCAAAACGCGGGCAAAGCCTTCGGCCTCTGAGGACCCAGTACGGGGGGCGGCTGCGCGGGCCGAGGCCAGTTGGCGGGCCAGTCGCCGCTGACGAGGCGGACAGGAGGCCAGTCTGACAGGATATCCGGGCGTTCGTGCGGACGCACACAGTTTACTCGCAGGCCTTCGCTTTCCTGATCGGGCATCTCCCACGTCCAGACGTGCAGCCACCTATCCTCTGCGGTGTACAGTCCGTGCAGCGTCGGCAGCCGCTGACGCCGCCGCCAGAGCCGGACCCCCTGGGCGAAGGCCCAATGCGTGCTGGAAAGCTCCACCGTCTGATCAAGCCAGCCGGCAATGTCCTGCATTGCAGGCATGTTCAGGGAGCGTTGCCAGTGAAGCCGCTCCAGTACGCTGTGCAGAGCAGTGACGCTGCCGCCGGCGGAGGCGTTGAACACGTTGTCGGCTGCCGCGGCCTCTCCCCCGCCGGTCGCCTGCCGCCAACTTGCCAGCGCTGAAGGGGCCACCCGGCTGTTGCCGGCAAAAAGGAATAGCGGCCTGTCTCCATCCGGTAAGGCCGCGGCCGCCTCGATCACGAGTTGGCTGAGAGCCAGCACCTGTTCCTGGCTTTGCGGGGCAATCTGTTCGCGGCCGCCGACAATCAGAATGACGTCCGGCCGCAGCGACCGCAGCTCTTCCGTCAAAGCCCCCGTACTCTGATAGGGACCCGGGAGATAGGTCGCGACCGGGTTGCAAAGGGCGCCGGCAAGCGCCGCTTCGCCGGCAGTAAGGCTGCCGCCGCCGGAAAGGCCTGCCATCCAGACTCGCAAGAGCGGTTGCAGGTCGGCTACCGCGAAGGTCTGACCAACACCATCCACGGCGGCTGCGCCCGATGTGTGCAGACGGGGCCTCATTTCCTTTCCGTCCCAGAGAGAGATGCTGAACTGACTTTCAAGCCGGCTGACTGCCTTTACGAGAGCGGCCTTACATTCGTTGGGCCCGGCTTGCTCTGAGAGCTCGACAGTCTGCCATCCCACCATCCTGGAGATCTCTTCGACCGGTTCTATCAGGACGGCTGCGGCGCGTCGCGGCTCCGCGGCCAGGGCCAGTATGCTCTGCGGGGCAAAGTCCGCCAGCGAATTCGCGGTACGTCCGTGACCCGAGGAGGCCGGCGGCTGAACGCGTGACAGGGTCATGAACCGCCTCCGCGCAGGAGCGCCCACAGCAGCTGCCAAAGGTCGCTTCGGGGTAACTCAAAGAGAAGGTAGTCGAGGCGCGCCAGCGCCAGTGAGAAACGGGATGCGACAAGGCGAGCGAAGATGATGCCGGCAGCCAGCCAGAGTGCCCTGCGGCCAATGCCCTCCCACACACGCAGCAAAGTCAGTATGAGCATTCGGTACAGGTTGGGCCTTCCGCCGGCGCCGGCATCCGCCTCCTGCGGCGAAGAGGCTCGCGACGGAGAGGTCCTGTTTTCCTTTTCGCCGGCGATGGGGCCATTTTGCAGGTGTATCAGGACGCCTCCTGTGATCAACAGGGTGAGCAGCCTGACCAGCCACGCCGCCCGACCAGAATCCGCCGGGCCTGGGGCGGCTGCCACTGCCTCCGCTTGCGGCAGCTGAAGCGCGGCGGCGAGCAAGGGCCACAGAGTACCCTGCACGGCGCCGCTCACAGCCACGCCCAGGACGACACCGCCGAGGATGGCCGCCGGCGCCGCCGCCAGCAGGCGCAGAAGGACTCTGCCCGCGAATCTATCAGGGGGAAGTCGCAGAAGCTCAAGCCCGCCTCCCCACATCAGGACGCCGAGAAGGATTGGCAGCCACAGGTTGGACAGGTCCGAACCGGTTGGCGACTGCCATGACAAAGGATCTGCGATCAGAGGCGCAAAGAGGCGGGGCCACAGTACGTTGCGCCAGACAAGAACTGCCAGGTAGCCCAGGCCGGCGCCGATCAGCACGTATTGACCCAGGCGCGCCAGGAAATTGTCCCGGATGAGATAGCTTCCGATCGTCAGGGACATGAAGAGACCCAGGACCAGGCCCGCATCCTGCAGGACGCCGGGAAGACCGCTGCTGAACGGGCTCACCGGTATCTCCGCTGGTTGAGCCCTGCCAGATTTCCAAGCAGTAGAGCGAGAATCAGAATGGCAACACCCCAGTTCTGGCCGCTGGCCAGCCTCAGCGACCGGCCCTGCTCCGCAGCGCCGCGGGCGCGGTCCAGGCGGCGAACATAGACGGCGCCGCCGTCCCAGCCGCTGACGAGCCCGGCCAGCTGTCCGCTGTGCAGATAGGGTCGAACAGCCGGGCCAGCTACGGCACTGGTAGCCGCCACGACGGGGCCGCCGTTGAGAGGCTGCACCTGCTCCAGCCATCGCCGCACATCTTCGGCGCGGGCGGCGATCACAAGAGAAAGCGCCGGTCCGGTTTCGCCCAGGGCCGCGATGCTGAACCGTTCTCTGAGTTCAACCCAGCCGGGGTCGACCGGAAGCGCCCGGGCCGGCGCGACCCCCAGGAGTGGAAGTGACGCGGCGCCGCCGGGGAGATAGCCAGCTTCGATGACAAGATTCGCTGTTATTTGTGTGCGCGATGGTCGTTGTAAGGACTCCTCTGCACTGGCGATGACACGCCGCGCGGTGGCCGGCCCGCCCGGCAACTGGCTGAAGACGATCAGCTTGGCCTGCCTTTGCAGGAGGTGCTCGATCAGTGGTTTCGCCACAAGGTCCATTTCACCGGCGGTTGCGGGGTCGTAGGCCCAGTTCACCAGTACGAGGCTGTTGGGGGGCAAGGTATCGATCTGCCGGTGAACCTGTTCCAGGCCGGGCAGCGGATGCGGTCCGGCGCCCCCTGGGGGCAGTTGCCCGCCCCATAGCAAAGCGCCAACCATGCCGAGAAGAAGCACCATTTCGAGCCAAAACTGCCGTTGCAGGCCGTTCCCGTTTCTTGCCGTCTCCTCAGTATCTGAGGTCGTCGCCGGTCGAGCCCCGACCGGCAGCGGCAGGTCTTCGGAAAAGAGCTGCCGCAACTGTCTGCGTTCCTCTTCATCCGTGGTCAGTTCACCGGACAGCGCTGTGGAGGGGTCGCGAGTCGGGTCGAGGGCGCCGGCGTCCGAGGCGATAAATGCCAGCGGATCAGCTGGTTCAAGCAGTCCTCCAAGGCCGCCCAATGACGGGCCGGGTCGGACGGCGTCAGGCTCCGGTTTCTCCTTTCCGGTTTCTCCCGTTGCCTCTTCCGCTTCGGAGGAGCCATGGGGCCTGGTCCGGGGGGCGCCCGGGTCGGTGGACCCTGCGGAGGGTTTCCGCCCTTCGGAAGCCACGCCGGGCCGGGGAGGAGCCGTTTCCTGAGCGGCGGCGAGATCATTCGGCTCATCAGCGGATTCACCGGCAGGGGCGGGCGGGGGTTGACGGCGCGCCAGGTTGGTGCCGCAATGGACGCAGAATTGGGAAGCAGCCGGGTTGCTGTACCCGCAGTGTGGACAGTCGAACGCCGCCAGCGGCGAACCGGTCTCCAAGTCGGAATCCTCTGAGCGAAAACTGAAGGCGGCCGCAGGTTAACGCGGCTGTCTCCAGGAGGTTGAATCTATTTCGCGCCGTTCACGAATAGTCGGAGGCTGATGAACAGGACTGCCAGGGCGCCACCGAGAAGAACACCGCGCATCGCGGCCATAACAGGCCAGGAAAGAAGCCAGTCGACCAGATCGACCAGCGCGTCGGGCAGGATCCGGTAGAGGAAGGGCGTCTGCACCAACAGCATCAGAAGTGCGCCGGCAAGAATCCACAGACCGCCAGGCCGGTCGATGCGAAGAAAGTGGTAGGCCGCGCTCAGAAGGAATATGCCGGTGAGGGCATAGAGCGTTGCCTGCCCGGGCGCCACGACCGCGTCGAAAATCCACTCAGAGAGAAGGCCCGTCGTCCCCCCGGGCGACGAGATTCCGGCCCCAAGAACGAGGGCAAAAACGATCAAGAGAAGGAGGCTGAGATGCCACTCTCTCTGCCCGCGCTGAACCCTGACCAGGTGAAATCTGACAGTGTTGGCTATGCCAAGCATGAGTGCGAACGCGCCCAGCAGCAGCGCCCAGCCGTAAAGAGTAGTCGAAACAAGAGGAGGGATGAAGGTCAGTCCGAAGCGCGAGGCAATGATCAAACTCGCGCAGGTCAGGACGATCAAGAGGAAGATTCGATTAAACCAGCCTGACCGGAAAGAGTACAAGGTCCTTTACCCGAGGAATGCAAAGACTAGGAGCGCGAACGCCAGAAGGCCGCCCGCCCAACGCTCTCCCCGCTGCAGCCAGGCGTCTTCCAAGGGCTCCGCGGCCCCGGGCAGAGACTCCCGTTCAAAGAGGGCGGGCAACAGCTCGAAGTCCGCGCCTTCAACAGCGGCGGATGCTGTCGACGGGCCGGACAAGCCCAAACCCAAAGGCGTCACGGCGGGACCGCCCTGCTGCCCCGCGAGATTCAGCGCCGCGGCGTAGAGAGCGCTGTCCGCGCCGGCATAGAGTACGGTTTTACCCGCATCATCGACAGTGTGCGACAGGGTCTCCGCTTTGCTTTCAGGCGTTGCAGCGGAGCTCGCCGCCGCGTGGCGTCGGCCTCCTCCGACCGGACCCCAGACAAGCATGGCCAGCAGCCAGAGCCAACCGTCACCGCCTGTGACGACTGTCGGGTGCTGCGGCCCTGGATTTCTGCGGGAAATGCGGCTCAACGCGAGCAGGTGCAGCAGGCCCGTTCGGTAGAATGCGTCAAGGCCCAGGGAATAAAGCGGCGTTTCGCCGTACTCGATGGCCGTGTCGGCAAGCTGCCGCCAAGCACCGGCCAGCCGTCCAGGCTGTGAAAAGTGGCTCACGTTTCGGTTTTCAATTCACGATTTGAGAGATGGTCCTTTTCCAGCAGTTCCGCCAATCTTTCCGTCAATGCGGGAGGACCGCCCGGATGCGTCAGAACGCGAATCCAGGCGTCCAGCCCTTTTGAACCCAAGAGCACGGCCAGGGGCTGTACGATCAAGAGGAGCTGCCCGAATGTGAATGCCAGGGGACGGTGTCCGGCAAGAAAAAGGATTGCAGGCAGGACCATCTGCCGTTGACAAATGGCAGCGAGCGTTTCGTCAATCGTCTCGTCGAGCTTCTTCTCGTGCATAGGCCTGTCCGAACTCATTCTTGCTTCCAGCGGTAGTGGTCGGATTGCAGAAATGTGCGAAGAATTGTACCACAGGGCTGTCCGCGTGCCAGTCCGGGCTGCGAGACTACAGAGGCCTCCCAACTTGCGTTTGAAAGGGTATCCATTGTTTACTTGAAGCCTGGAACACGGCAAATAAGCAACTCGTCAACTCACAGCGGGAGAACATCAATGAGCCGGAACGTGCTTGCCGCACAGCTATATACAGTGCGAGATTTTACGAAGACCGAGGAGGGATTTGCAGACTCAATTGCCAGGATCAGCGCTATTGGATACACGGCAGTGCAGGTGTCCGCAATCGGCCCCATAGCCCCGGAGACGGTAAAGAAGATCTGCGACGATCACGACATTACAATCGTGAATACGCACATTGCCTGGCCGCGCCTGCAAGAGGAGATGGACGCGGTGATCGATGAACACCGCCTTTGGGACTGCAAGCACGCGGCGGTAGGCAGTATGCCCCGTCACTTTATCGAAGCCGGCGAAGAGGGACTGCGTCAGTTCGTGGTAGAAGCATCAGAGGTCGGCCAAGCTCTTCACGAGGCCGGACTGACGTTCAGCTATCACAACCACAGCTTTGAATTCATGCGCTATGGCGGCAAGTCCGGGCTCGAGATCCTGTTTGACGAGACCGATCCCCGCTATGTTCTGGCGGAGCTGGACACCTATTGGATTCAGTTTGGGGGCGGCGACGTGCGCGACTGGATCCTGAGGATGAAGGACCGCATGCCGGTAATTCACCTCAAGGACATGGCGATGGCCGGCTGGCGGGATCACGAGATGAAGGAGGTCGGAGAAGGCAATCTGAACTGGCCGGGCATTCTCGAGGCCTGCCGCGAAGCGAATGTTGAATGGTATGCCGTGGAACAGGACATCTGCCCAGGCGATCCCTTCGAGAGTCTGGCCGTCAGCTATCGCAACCTGGTCCGGATGGGGCTGTCGTGACTTGGCGGCGCCTCACTGGGCGGCGCCTCACTTAGCGGCGCAAGCTTTAGCGTCATACTCATTCTCTGCATTCCTGTCTCACATTAAACCTGTCCTTCCACACAGAAACGAGTAGAACACCATGACAGACAAAGTGCGCTTGGGAATTATCGGTACGGGCAGCATTTCGATTCGAGGCCTTTTGCCCCACCTGACCATGGAGGACGTCCAGGACCGGGTCAACGTCACCGCGGTCTGTGATCCGGTCATAGACCGTGCCGAGGCCGCCGCGGCCAAGTTCGGCGTTCCGAACTTCTACGCCAGCGCGGAGGAACTGCTCGACTCCGGAACCGTGGACGCGGTTTCGATTGCCACTCCAATCGGCCTCCACTTCGAGCAGGGCATGCAGTGCGTTGACGCCGGCCTCCACATCCATTTCAACAAGTCGATGACGACGACTGTCGACGAAGCCGATCAACTGATAGCTGCGGGCGCGGCCAGAGGGGTCAAGCTGGTCTCCAGTCCTGGTGAAATGCTGCGGCCGGCCCACAGACGCGTCAAGGAGTTGATAGGAGAGGGCGCGCTGGGAAGACTGACATGGGCGGTTACGGGCGCGGCCTTCGGCCGTTACCACGAAAATGAGCGAGTTCGCGGGGGCGACGATCCTTTGACCAACGTCAACCCCGCGTGGTACTTCCGCAAGCCAGGCGGCGGGCCGCTCTACGACATGACCGTGTACGGTCTGCACGCCATGACAGGAATTCTAGGGCCCGCCAAGGGCGTAACCGCGTTTTCAGGCGTGCGGGTGAAAGAGCGGGAGTTTTACGGCCAGATGCTGCCGACCGACATGGATGACAATACGCTGATGGTCCTTGATTTCGGCGACAGTCTGTTCGCTTTCGTTTACGGGGTGGCCGCCGGGGGTCTCCCGAATATGGGCCGGCCGCTGATTTTCGGCACTGAAGGGGTCATCAACGGGGGCATGCTGAATGGCGAACCTTTCGACTATCCTGGCCGCGAACTGGAGGAAGAGATCGACTTGAACGCCGCGTTGCCCCACGTGGTGGGCGACCATCGCGGGCTGGAAGAGGCACACGTCTACGAGGATGTGATGCAACTTGTGGATTGGGTCCGCGATGGGATCCCTACCACTTCGACCGCAGCGCATGCCCGCCACGTCATCGAGATCTTCGACGGGGCGTACCGGTCGGCGCAGTCGGGAAGTGCCCAGGCATTACGGACGACTTTCTAGCGGTTGCGCCGGCTCAATCGGGAATATATCAGCGTTCCGCGCATTGGAGGATTAGCCATGGCAAATCTTTTTCGTATCGGCGTCATTGGGTTCGCCCATATGCACGTCAACCACCTGGTAGAGCGCTTCGCAGCCCATACGCAAGCGGAACTTGCGGCCTGCGCCGACACGGCGCCGCTGGTCCCGGAACTGCGAACGGCCCACTACACGCGAGGCTGGAACCTGCGCCATGCCCTGGAAGACCTGGGCGTGCCGCGAGCATTTGACGACTACAAGGAGATGCTGGACCAGGAGGAACTGGATATCGTCATCTGTTGTTCCGAGAACGCCCAGCATCCAGCGGTGGTGGAGGCCTGCGCGCAAAAGGGGGTGCATGTCCTGATCGAGAAGCCGATGGCCTCCTCGCTGCAAGACGGGCTGCGCATGGCCCGCTCCGCCCGCGCGGCCGGCATCGAACTGATCGTCAACTGGCCGACCACGTGGCAACCCGCCTCCCACAAGGCCAAGGCGTTGGTTGAGAGCGGCGCAATTGGGCAGGTGCTGACAGTCAAGTTCCGGGGAGGCCACCTGGGTCCACTGGGAGCGGGCGTCTCTCATCCAGGGGGCGATGAGGGTGGGCAGGAGCTCCCGCGAAAACTGACCGGCGTTGAACGGGGGGCTACCTGGTGGCACCAGCAGGCCGCGGGCGGCGGCGTAATGCTTGATTACTGCTGCTACGGCTCTCTGGTGGCCCGCTGGCTGGTAGGCGAGCCTGCCAGCGCGGTGATGGGAATGCGGGCCAATCTCAACAGCAAGTGGGGCGACGCCGAAGATAACGCCGCCATGATCGTCCGCTTCCCCCAGGCAATGGCGCTGTGCGAGGCTTCCTGGACCACGCTGGATCATGGGGTCTCCCCAGGCCCTATCGTTTACGGCACCGAAGGAACGCTGGTCGTCGACAAGGAGGCTCTTGGGCAGGCCCCGCAAGTGCGGATAGAGAGGGGCGGCGGCCGTACGGAATACCACGAGTGCCAGCCGTTGCCCTCCGACCGGTCGGATATTGCCCAGGAGTTCATTCACAGGCTGCAGACCGGCGACCCGCTTCACCAGACCCTCGACCTGGATTTCAATCTCGAAGTGATGGCGATACTTGACGCAGGCGTGCGTTCCGCGGAAAGCGGGCGCATGGAGTTGGTCGATAACGACGCATGGCGTTTGGGCCAAGACCGATAATGGGAGGCACGAGGGGAATGGAGATTCAAGCAGCGCTGTTTGCGCTCGGTGTGCGCAATGACACACTGTCGGCAGACGAAAAGAGGTCTCTCGACGTGGACGGCTACGTGCCGCTTCCCGGAATACTGACGCAGGCGCAGGTGCAATCGATCCGTAAGCGACTGCAGGAGCTGGAAGATGAAGAAGGCGAGGATGCAGGCAAGGAGGTGCATCAGGAGGACGGCACCGACCGGCTCGCCAATTTGGCGAATAAGGATCCGCTTTTCGACCTGGTGTGGGCCAACGCAAAGGTGCTGGCAGCCATGGCCCACGTGCTCGACGGCGATTTGAAGCTGTCTTCGCTCAATGCGCGCGCGGCGCTTCCAGGTCATGGCTTGCAGGCGTTGCACTGCGACGGCTCCCACAGCAGTCAGGACTTTGCGCCTACCGTGCAGGACGGCCGCCGGCGCTATAACGTCTGCAACTCTATCTGGCTGCTCAGCGACTTTACGCCGGAAAACGGGGCAACCCGCCTTGTTCCCGGCTCACATCTGTTTGGCCTGGATCCCCGCGACGGAATGGAGGATCCGAAGGCGGCACACCCAGACGAAGTGCTCGTTCAGGGCAAAGCGGGCACGGTCTTCGTCTTCAACGCCTTTACCTGGCACGGAGGAACTGTCAACCGTTCGGACAGCCCGCGCCGTGCGCTCCACTGCTATTACTGCCGCCGCGACCTCAAACCACAGACGGACCAGCGCGGCCTTTTCCGATCGGAGACGGCGGCGCGCATCAGCGAAGCGCAGCGCATCGTGCTGGGGGTGTGAGACCGGCCTGGGCGCGGCAGCTGACCGGGCCGTCAGTCTGAATGAGTTTCCAGGCTGATCCTGCTCTGCAGCCCGCGGCGCAGGTGCCCCAGCACGGTCAGGACTTCGCTGCCGCCGAGCAGTACGTATATCCCGAAAAACGCAATGCCCCCACTGCCGGCACTGGCCAGAATGAAGAGCGCCGGCGGCAGCCGCAGCTGGTGAAGGAGGAGGACGACACCGCACATCCCCAGGCTGCCCACGGTTGCCCGCCTTAACGCAGCGCGCAGCAGCGGCACGTCCACGCCGCCGACCCGCAGGTTGAGCGCAAAGAGCGCCGCCGCCAAGGCCGCCCCCGCAATCGACGCGGCCCAAGCCAGGCCGGCGATCCCGAAAGGCCCGACAAGAAGGACACTCAAACCGGCATTCAGAATCATCCAACCCAGTGTCGCCCACATCGGCACGTGCGTGTTGTGCTGGGCGAAAAAGGTCAGCGTCAGCACGTCGTATGACGCCTCGCCCAGAAGACGCACTGAAAAGATCGCCATCAGCAGGTAAACCAGCGCGCTCGCTTCCGGGCCAAACGCTCCCCTCTCAAACAGAAAGGCCACCGCCGGCCTTCCCAGGACCAGCAGACCGACCGCAGCCGGCAGCAGGAGCAGCCAGGTCGCCCGCAACCCGTGCGTCACGGTCTCGCGCAGCTGGCGACCGCTTCCGGTATTGTACTGCTCGGCCATCGTCGGAAAGATCACCTGAGAAATCGCGGCCCCAAAGAGAGATTTAGGCATCGACAGCATCACCAGCATTGCGTAATGGAAGGCGGCAATACTGCCGGCAGGCAGGGCAGAGGCAAGGCGAATGAAGACAAGGTCCACCGCCTGAAAGGAGCCGAGGGTCACGAGGCGCGGGCCCATCAGGCGCAAAACCTCTCGTACTCCTTCGAGCCTGAGATTGATCTGCAGCCGCAGCCGCAGTTTCAGTCGCGCCAGGGCCGGGAGTTGTACGAGGACAGTAAGCGCCGCGCCCAGGACGCTGCCCCATGCCATGCCGGAGACGCCCCAAATCGGCACTAGCGCGATCATGCCCGCGATTTGACCCAGGTCGATCAGAACACTGCCCAGGGCTGGGGTCAGAAAGTGCTGGTGCGAATGCAGCACACTGCCGAACACGCCGGAAACACTGATCAACACGGCGGCCAGAAGAAAGATCCGCATCATCTGAATCGTCAGCTGTTGTGTCTCTTCAGGGAAATGGGGCGCGAGGACGACGCGAACGAGCCAAGGCGCGGCAAGGATGGCCAGTAGACAGGCCGTGCCGACTACGATCGCGGTCAGCGTCAATACAGTCCCGGCAAGCGACTCGGCTTCGCCCTGCCGGGACTGCGTCAGGTAGCCGGAATAGACGGGAATGAAAGCGGCTGAGAGGGCGCCGGCAGCAAGCAGCGCCAGCAAGAGCTCGGGCAGCTGATTGGCCGTTGCAAACGCGTCAACTTCCGGCCCGGTCCCGAACAACCGGGTCGTCAACAGCAGCTTCACAAAGCCGGTTACTTTGTCCAGGCCGAATATGAAAATTACGAGGAAGGAGGAGCGGACGAGGTGGGGGGCGCGGGACATCAGGAGTCTTGCCGTACCGCCGCAAGCTGCAGCAGGCAACCGAAGGACGGGAGAGGACCGCTCTCAGCAGTCCCTCCCGGTCAGTTTCGTCTATCTGAGCGTCCAGGTTCCGTCGTTGAGGACGCTCAGTGAATGGAGTGCGAAGTCGAACTCCGTCGCCTCGTTACTGTGACCGTCTCTACATGAGGGCACGGAGCTGCTCACGATAAGGTAGCCTTTCTCGTACTGCTGGAACACGGCGCAAAAACCTCTCTCGTCAGCAGTCGCCCAGCCCAAATCGCCGTAGACGTCGTCATCGTTTTCCCAGAGATAGCCGAAGCCTCGTTCAGGCGTTTGGAGACCTTCGGGCGGTGTGCCCCGGTTCGTTGAATATGCCTGATCGTCCCAGGCGTCCGCAAATCGTCGCGCGTCCTCACCATTTGCAAAGACGAAAACGGCGTCATCATTCTCCCGCCAGATCATGTGGCCTGACTGGAACGGCTGCCATGACGACCACAGAATTCCGCCGGCCGCGAGGGGACAGCCAAACTCAGCATGATCCCAAAGGTGGTCCAGATCCTCGTGAACCGGGTTTACGCAGGCAATTTCCCAGCTGCCCGAATTCAAAGCCTCGATCGTACTCGAACCCACCAGAGTATCCGACACCAGGTTGTCAGCCCCATCGAAGCAGGAATCCACCGGATCACCGGTGAGCAGTGCGCCATCGTCGAACGCCTGAATCAGCGTACAGGCGCCCTTTTCGCCATCGGTTGCCCATCCCAGGTCCGCAAAGACATCGTCATTCGTCGCCCACAGATAGCCGAAACCGCGTACGGGCGTGTGCATGTTTTCGGGCTGAGTGCCCCGGGTCGGCGCATATTCCTGGCTGTCCCAGTCATCCGAGTAACGCGCCCATTCCTGCTCGTCGGTGAACACGAACACCGCATCGTCATCCTGCCGCCAGAGCATATAGCCTCTCTGAAACGGCTGCCAGGCAGTCCATAACGTAGCGCCGCCGGACAACGGGCACCCGACATCGTCCTGATTCCAGTAGGGCGCCAGTCTCTCATGCGTCCGCTTATCGCAGACCAGGGTCCACTCCCCGCCGGACAACGCCTGCAGGACGTTGTTGGCGACAAATGTTTCTGACGCAAAGTTATGCGAGTTTTCGCGGCACGTCTCGACAGTATCGGCAATCAAGAGTATGCCTCTTTCGAACTGCTGGATTCGAGCGCAAAAGCCCTTCTCATCTGCGGTGGCCCAGCCCAGGTCGCCGTACACATCGTCATTCGTTTCCCACAGATGACCGAAACCCCGCACGGGGGACTGTAGACCGGCCGGCGGCGTTCCCCTGTTGTTGCTGAGGGGCTGTTCGTTCCAATCGTCGTTGAAGCGGGCCCAGTTTCCGCCGTCGGCATAGACATACACTGCGACATCATTCTGACGCCAGATCATGTGGCCGCCCTCGAACGGCTGCCAGGCAGCCCAAACGGTTGCCGCCGCGGCACTCGCGCATCCCAAGGAAGAGTGGGCCCAATAGGTGGCCAGACTATCGTGGGGCTGAATGTTACAGCTGGGCGTTTCCGCTGCCTGCTTCACCCACGAAACCGAAATCGATGCCTCTCCGCCTGCCTCGAAGTACTCGACCTTTACCGTGTGGCTTCCTTCCGCGATCTCGGTGTCACGCACCGTCGTGGAAGCCGGGTGAACGTTCCAGTCTTCCAGGACGAGCGAGTCGTCCACGTAAATGCGGACGCCATCGTCGGCGACAGCGGTGAACCGGTAGGCGCCAGTCTCAAAGACTACGTTTGCCGTCCAGGATACGCTGAAACCGTCGCTGGCTATGTTTGTGTCCGGGCTGCCGGATTGCCAGTTAAAGTCGATGGAGGCGTCCTGGCGCGTCAGTACGGGATCGCCGCTGAGGTCCTGACTGTTGTAGTATTTGCCGGTCCAATTGGCGGCTGTTCCCGTTCGCGCAGTTGGGGCCGGCACGACCGGCGCGGCAGGGGCAGCGGGCGCGGCAGGTGCAGCAGGCGCGGAAGGGGCGGCAGGCGCTACCGGGGAGCCCGCACTAATCGTGCGGGGGATACACAACACCTGACCGATCAGTACCTGGGCGGTCGTCGAAAGGTGATTGGCCTCTGCCAGGGCGGACAGGGAAACGCCTGTCCTCAAGGCTATGCCGGTCAGGGTTTCTCCGGCCGTGACAGTATGTAAGCTTGCGCAGTTCAATTCATGTTCAAAAGGGTCGGTAGTACCTGCAACGGCGACTTGAGAATGCAGGGACAAAAGCAGGGCAGCCACGAGAATTCCGCTCTGCCAGCGTCGAATCCAAAAGGTAAGAAGCGAATCTGAACTCATTGTGCCAGTCCTATATGAATATGGGCTTGTGCAGATAATCGGAAGCCTGCTTGACTTGACAATGAAATTCTGCACCGTTTCAGGGCTGAAGTCAAGAGAATTCGGTCATCAGGGGTGTATACGAACAGAGGGAGCTTCTCGCCGCAGTCCAGGCATTTACACTGGAGATCGATGGTCCAAAGCAATGAGCGGGCCTTCATTTGGCCCAACAGGCGAACTGGGTAATTTGCCTACGATCCAACTACGACTTCGTTTTCTCTTCCCTGGCAGCCTGCAGCTGACGTAACTCCGCCACTTTCCAGGGCAAAACTGTCAATTCGCGGACGCCGCCTTTGACGTCAGCGGTCTGCCTGATTTTCAGTGTAATGGGTCGAATGGCCTTCTGCTATAATGACGAACGCCGACCGCGGGCCGGTCCCGTCCCTGATTGCGTTGAAGACAAAAACAATGGCAAAGTGGTTCATTATTCTTGGCGCAGTTCTTCTGCTCATCGGGGCAGCGCTTCAGTTTGCGCCCTGGCTGTTCGGCTGGTTTGGCAAACTTCCCGGCGACATCAATATCAAGAGAGAGTCGGTCAGCGTTTTCATTCCGATCACATCAATGATTGTCGTTAGCCTCATATTGACGTTGCTGCTGAATCTCTTGAATCGTTGATTGCAATGAGTACATGCTCACGACAGAATGAAAAACTGATTGAAGGTTGGAAGGCAGAAGAAGGGAAGCCCTTCACAGGCTGGGACTTTTCGTACCTTGACGGGCGAATGCTCCTGGAACAGCCGCCGTGGTCCTACTCGACCCGCGCCTGCGAACTGATGCGCTCATCAGCCTCGGTTCTGGATATCGCGACGGGCGGCGGTGAGCGTCTTCTGTCGATGAGGGACAGCTGGCCGGAGACAGTGGCAGCGACCGAAGGCTATCCCCCGAACTTGGCGCTGGCTCGTCAGCGGCTGGAACCTCTGGGTGTGCGCGTTGAAGATCTGAACAATGACGAGTACAGCCCGATGCCGTTCGAAGACGGCGAGTTTTCCCTTATTTTGAACCGGCACGGCGCGTTGCACGTGGATGAGATCGCGCGCATGCTTGTCCCAGGGGGCCGTCTTCTTACCCGGCAAGTTCACGGGCTGTGGGCGCAAGACCTGCTCGCCGCTTTCGACGCAACGCCGCAGTGGCCGGATGCGACGCCGCAGAAATACGCGCCGCTAATGCGGGCCGCGGGACTCAGCGTTGTTGACGTTCAGGAGTGGTCGGGCAGGCTGGTGTTTACCGACGTGGGGGCGATCGTCTACTACCTGAAGGCGGTTCCGTGGCTTGTTCCCGGCTTCACCGTGGGGTCGCATACGGCCAATCTGATGGCACTGCAGAAACAGATTCTGTCACGGGGCGAGCTTGTGTACGAAGCCCGCAACTATCTGATGGAAGCGGCGAAAGCGTGAAGAGGGCGCCGTGCAGGGGCCATACGGGGGCTTTCAGCGGCCATGCAGTGGCCATGGAGGTAAAGCCCGGCACGGGACCGTTTCTTCCGGCATCTACCCAGCGCAAGCGGTTCTATCGTTTCAGCGCTCCAGCCAGGCGCTGGAAGAGCTTCGAGGACCGAATTGCCTCATACCCTGGGCGCAGTCGCACTTCGACCGCACATGCCTTGAGTTCAGGCTCTTTTGAGATCGGATCCACCGCAGCCAGAGTCACGTTGTTTGCGGCGCTGTACGGGCCCGCCAGGCGCCCCCAATGAAAGGGCATAAAGCAGGCCCCCTCCCGGATTTTCTCCGTTACGCGCGCTTCGGCCCAAACCCTGCCCCTCCGTGAGCGAATTTCGACCACATCGCCATTCTCTATCTGCCGCCGCACGGCGTCGACAGGATGGATCTCCAGAAAAGGCTGGCGTGCGCCCTTCATCAGGCTCTCTGATTTGCCGGTCCGGGTCATGGTATGCCACTGATTCCGCAGGCGGCCCGTCGTCAGAAGCAGAGGAAACCTCCTGTTCGGCAGTTCGGCGGGCGGCACAAAAACCGGCGTATGGAATGTTGCCTTGCCATCGGCAGAAGCGAAAACCGGCGCAGCCGCCTCCAGACCGGCGCTCGCCGTTTCCTGCGCGAGCGGTTCACCGTCGCCGCGCTGCCTGGCGACGGGCTTTTCGCGCTGGTCGGCGTGCAGACCGGGGTAGAGTCTCACTGTGCCAGGATGGCCGGCGTCGGGTACAGGCCACTGGAGGGGACCTTCTGCCCGGAGCCTGCTTACACTGACGCCGCTGTAGTCGCAAACCCGGCCCCTGGTCAACTGGGAAAACTCGTCAAAGACTTCGTTCGACGATTCATATGAAAAGGCCTGTGAAAACCCCATGGCCGCGCCGACGTCGGCGATGATCTGCCAGTCCGGCCTGGCCTGACCGACCGGGTCAACCATGCGGGGGAGATAGGTAATGCGCCGTTCCGAATTGGTCATCACCCCTTCCCGTTCCGACCATTGGGCCGCCGGCAGCAGAACGTGGGCGTACTGTGTTGTGTCGGTCGGGTGATAGGCGTCGGTGACGACGAGCAGTTCCAGCTTCTGCATAGCCCTTTCAACGACGTCAATGTTGGGCATGGAGACGACCGGATTGGTACACATGATCCACATCGCCTTAACGTCGCCCCGGGCCGCGGCCTCGAACATGTCGACGGCGGCGAGCCCCGGCCCGTCGGCGATGTGACCTTCCGGAGCTCCCCAGAATTCCTCAACTTCCCGGCGATGGATGGGGTTCGAAACTGTGCGATAGCCCGGCAGCAGGTGTGACAGTCCCCCGGCCTCGCGGCCGCCCATCGCATTGGGCTGCCCCGTCAGGGAAAAGGGGCCGCTGCCGGGCTTGCCGATCTGGCCGGTCGCCAGATGCAGATTGATGACCGCCTGGTTTTTGGCAACGCCGTTCACGCTCTGATTCAGCCCCATGCTCCAGAATGAGAGAACGCCTTTGGCTTCGCCAAAGAGGCGCGCCGCCTGGATCAAACCGCCCTCAGAGATGCCGCAGACTTTGGCGGCTGCAGCGGTCGAAACATGACTGCTTGCCTCCATCAACTCTTCAAAACCGTCAGTGTGCTGGTCTATGAAAGCGCGATCGACTGTTCCTGCGGAAGAGAGGAGCTTCAGCATCCCGTTAAGGAGAACCACGTCCGATCCAGGTCGAATCGGCAGAAAGAGATCGGCGATGGCGGCGGTACGCGTTTCCCTGGGATCGACCACGATTACCTTCACGTTGTCGGGATCCTTCTTCTTGCGCCGCTTGATGCGGTTGAAGAGGACCGGATGGCAGTCGGCCATGTTGCTGCCGATCAGGAAGAAACAGTCTGCGTGGTCGATATCTTCATATGCGGGCGGGGGCCCGTCCGAGCCCAGCGACGAGACGTATCCGGCCACTGCCGAAGCCATACAGAGACGGGAATTGGCATCGAAGTTGTTGGTGCCGATGAAACCTTTCAGCAGCTTGTTGGCAACATAGTAGTCCTCGGTCGTAAACTGGCCGGATCCGTAGAAGGCAACTGCATCGGGGCCGTGATCCCGGGCAATACGCTTGAGGCTCCTTGCAATGTACGATGTCGCCTTCTCCCAGGACACGCTTTGAAAGGCGCCCTTCACTGAGTGCGCATCGCTCCCGGAACCATTCAACCGCATAAGCGGCTCGCGAATGCGGTCCGGAGTATCGAGCGCGCCGGGCAAGTGAATCGGCTTTAGGCAGAGATCGCCCAAAGAGGAGGGGTGGTCGGGATTGCCGCGCACTTTGGCAACCTTCCCCTTGTGAATGCCGACTCTCAGACCGCATCCGACCCCGCAGTAAGGGCAGTACGTGTCGTGCCAGCGGTCGGTATCTCCGCCGTCTTTTGCACTGCCACGCATACCGTCTCTGGATTTCATCATATTCCGTGCCGTTTCGCTTTCGTCGTGATCTGCAAGCCAGTCACCCTGTGCCGGCCGCTCGCGGTTGGCGAAGCAGTGCCGTAGGCGGCGATTAGCCGGCGCCGGTCAAGACCGAATCGCCCTCAGCGGCCAGCCGGGCTGCGGTCTCTTCGGCAGCATCCTTCTCCTCTTTTTCCGAGAAGCGAACCATCAAGGCCATAAAGGCGCATACTGTTACTAGAATGCCCAGGATCATGTAGGACTGGCCGTACATTTCCGCCTCTCGACGGAAGAGAAACCCCGCCAGCATCGCACCGAAATTTCCTCCGGCACCGACGATGCCGGCTATTGCGCCCATTGCGCGTTTATTGATGTAGGGAACGATTGCATAGGTCGCCCCCTCCGACATCTGTACAAAGAGGCTGAAGACGATCAGAGCAGGGATAGCCAGCGCCAGCGCCCCCATGTTTGCAAACAGCACTAAAGCGATCCCCTCCAGGAGGAGGCATACAAACAGGAACTGCGTCCTCCCCCTGAGGCCACCGCTGCGGTTGATGAAGTCGCTGAACATCCCGCCCATGGATCGGGCAAAGATGTTCATCAGACCAAAGAGGCCGGCGACAAGCCCGGCTGTCGCGAGATTCAGTTCAAACCGATTGAAAAAGTAGAGGGCAGCGGTGCCGTTTATGGTTAGCTCGATGCCGAAACAGGCCGCATAAATGAAGAAGAGGGCGATCACTCGTGAGTCCTTGACGGCCTCCCAAAACGCGCCCTTTGAAGCGGCCGCCGAAGGCATCTCACCGCGCGCCCGCAACTCCGAATAGTTGCCGTTAGGGGCATCCTGTGTCAGCAGCCAGTAGGCCGCGGCGGTCAACAGCATCGCAAACCCGGGAACGACCATCGCCAGCCGCCAGCCCAGAGCCGCGGGCGCGAAGGTCAGAACGGCAGCGAGGAGAAGAGGCATCACCGCCTGGGTGACGCCGCCGCCCAGATTACCCCAGCCTGCCGTGGTTGCGTTGGCCGCGCCCACAACATTGGGAGCGAACATCACGCTTGTGTGGTACTGAGTGATGACGAAGGAAGCGCCGATTGTTCCGATCAGGACCCTTGCAACGATAAACTGGGTCGGAGTCTGCGCCAGGCCGATTCCCATGACCGGCAGCGATCCCAGCAACAACAGGCAGGTGTAGACCTTACGCGCGCCGAAGCGGGTACACATTGGTCCGATAATCAGACGCGCGATGATTGTCAGCGAAACGGCCGCAATGACCGAGTTGCCGACCTGAGCCGGGCTGAGGCCAAGGGTCGCGATGACGCCGCTGTCCCCCTTCATCAACGGCACAATGCCGAACCAGCCAAAGAAACAGAGGAAGAAAGCAAACCACGTGACATGGAACGCTCGCATCTGCGGTGTTCTGAAGCTGAACAGATCGATCCTGGTGGCCTTGTTTTTGAAGTCCACTGGGGAAATCTCCTCTTGGGTGGGAAAGGATTCGAGATTCAGGCTGGATCTGCGGCAGGGGCCGCATCAGACCTGTAGCGAGAAGCGATGGCGTCCGCCAGCAACTCTGTTGTCTCGTCTATGGTGGCTTTTCGGTGGACCTCGACTCCGAGTCTCGCGTCTTCACCGAGGCAACCGCCTTCATAGATGTTGAAGCCGTCGATCACCTGGCCGCCCTGGCGCAGCCGGGTAGCCTCAAGACCGATTTCGGACAGGCGGTGGCGACCACAGGCATGGACGCACCCGGATACGTTCAAGCGCACGACCTTGTCTCGGTCGGGCAGTCGTTTCTCCAGCTTGCGGGCTATTTCCAGGGAGATGCCCTTCGTGTCGTTGAGCGCGAAGTGGCAATGATCGATGCCGGTGCAGGTGACCAGCCCTCGCATGACTCCGGAGGGCGAGGGGCTCCACTCCTTCAGCAACGGCTCCGCCAACAGTTCGTCGAGTCTTCGATCAGTTACGTTGGGGATGACAACGTTCTGGTCGTTGGTCAGCCGTACTTCCCTGCTGCCGTATTCGTCCGCCAGTTCAGCAAGCGCAAAGAGCTGCTCCGCGGTGATTCGGCCCGTCGGCACGACCATGCCCACATAGCTCAGTCCGTCCTGAATCTGCGGATGAACGCCGACGTGGTCCTGTTCAAGCGGGTCCGGATCGCGGTAGAGCTTACAGGCCCCGGCCGAAGGCAGCTTCTCACCCAGTACCTTTGTTACTTCGTCGCGGAAGCGATCAATGCCCCATTCGTCGATCAGGTACCACAAGCGGGCCTTTCCCCGCGATGAGCGGTTGCCGTTGTCGCGAAACAGGGTCAAAATGGCCCGGCAGAGCGGCGTCACCTGGGAAGTCCGGACGAACGCGTCGAGGGGGACGGCAAGATGAGGGTTCCTGCTTCCCATATGTCCGCCAACCACGACGTTGAATCCCGGCACAGTGCGGGTTCCAATGCGACCCGTGGCCGGCGTCAGGCCAATGTCGTTGCTCTGCGCGTGGGTACAGTCCAGGCGGCAACCGTTGATCGAGATATTGAACTTGCGTGGAATGTTCTCGAATTCCGGACCCAAGAGAGAAAGGGCCGTCGCCGCGGTCAGCTGCCGCGTGTCAAGCAGTTCATGTCGCGTCAGCCCGGTGAGTGGGCAGCCGGTCACATTGCGAAAATTGTCCATTCCCGTCTGCTCGGAGCCGAGGCCTACCGCCTGCAGCTTTTCGATGATAGCGGGCATCTTTTCGATGGTGATCCAGCGCAACTGGATGTTCTGTCGTGTCGTGAAGTCGCCCACACCTCGCCCATAATCGCGCGAGATTTCGGCGACTGCGCGCAGCTGACTTGAGTTTAGGATCCCGTTCGAGATGCGCATTCGCAGCATGAAGTAGCCCGGCGTCTGCTTGCGATGGAAAAACCCGTGCCATTTGAAAAGGTCGTAGTATTCGGGTGGAATTGAGTCGAAACCTTCGTCGGCCCAACGGTATATATCGTGGATCAGGCTGAGAGGACTTTTTTTGAGTTTCAGCAACTCAACTTTGTTCAACTTCGCTTTTTTGTTGCCGTTCGCCATACCACTGCTGTGCGCCTGCGGCCTTTTAGCCGGGGTTTCCAGCGCATTTTCTGAAACGGACGCCTTCATCAGGTAATTCTCCTGTTTCCGTGAAGCGAACTGCTACTCCGACAAAGCATAGTTCAGCGCCCCACGAGATTGAACTGTCAATATGGCCGAAATCAGGGCATGAATGTTATGCGTATCGCACAATTCACCAAGTCTTATGCGAACTTTCTTACGCGGTTGAAATTAGATATTCAACGCGACGAGCCATTTCTTTATGCAATTCGTACAAATGGTATTTTGAGACGCGAGTTGACATGTTCCCCGTGTGACGGGAACAGAGGATTCCGTTCGAAACAGTTGGGGCGCTCAGTGACACTTGGGTTTACTACGGATTTCGGCAGTGCGGAGGCGTTCTCCGGCAACTGCTGAATACCAACACAGGACGGGGCAGTTCAGCGGCGCAGGTTGCGCGTCGTCTGCCGCCGCGTCAAATGAGAAGAGGAATGACCAACGGCTCGCCGATCTTCTTGCGGCCCTTACGACGGGTATTGTTGAAGAATTCGCCGGGCGACGCTCATCTTGTGAACTTCATCAGGCCCGTCGTAGATGCGGGAGGCCCTTTCGTGGCGGTACCAGTATGCGATCGGAGTGTCATCGCTCATGCCCAGACCGCCAAGCGTCTGAAGCGCCCGGTCCAGCACGCGCATCAGCACGTCTGCGACATAGAACTTGATCAAGGAGATCTCTTCTCTGGCCGCGTAGACGCCTTCCGCGTCGATCTTGCGGGCCGTATCCAACACCATCAGCCGTGATGCGTTTATCTCCGCTCTGCTCTCGGCCACCCATGCCTGGACCATTCCCTGGGAGCCCAGCAGCCTCCCCGGCGCAACCTCCCGCTGCGCGGCCCGGCTGCACATGATATCAAAAGCGCGTTCACAGATTCCGATCCAGCGCATGCAATGGTGAATGCGTCCCGGCCCCAGCCGATACTGGGCCAGGGCAAAACCCCTGCCTTCTTCACCAATGAGATGGTCTACCGGCACACGCACATTCTCGAACCAGACTTCCGCATGGCTGTTCCAGCCGCCGTGGGCCTCGCCCATCACCGGGATGTTTCGCTCGATATGAAAACCGGGTGTATCCAGCGGCACGATGATCTGGCTGGCCCGGCGGTGACGGCTCTCAGCGTCCGGGTTGGTCACCGCCATCAGGATGGCAAAGGAGGCGCCCTCAGCCGCCGTCGTAAACCATTTGTGGCCGTTGATGACGTATTCGCCGCCTTCGCGGACAGCGCTCGTACTCATCCACGCGGGGTTGGAGCCAGCGTGCTCCGGTTCGGTCATGGCAAAGCAGGAGCGGATATCCCCGCGGGTAAGCGGCAGCAGGAAGCGATCTCGCTGCGCTTGCGTGCCGGCATGGATGAGCAACTCCATGTTGCCCATATCGGGCGCCTGGCAGCCAAAAGCGTAATGGCCGCCGGGCGTGCGCCCCAGCAGTTCGCTCACCTGTCCGAACTCTGCCAGCGACAGTCCCTGGCCGCCGTAAGATACCGGAAGAGCCAGTCCCCAGAGTCCGGCCTCTTTCACTAACGCCCGTTTCTGATCGAGCAGCGGCTCTACCTCGGTCCAGGGCAGGCTGATCAGCAGCTTTTCTATCGGAACCACTTCTTCGTCGATGAACCGGCGAACACGGAGAAGGAGCTCAGGAAGAATGTCGGTTGTCATGGAGAGGTCCGTATCCTGCTTGGAATGAAGTAGAGACTTTTTTGCCGCCGCTGCGCCTGTTCCCGTTTCCTGCCCGGCCTTTCACGCGCCCAGCCCGGCATCAACCCACTGGCCGCCGTCGACAACGAAGGTGCCGCCGGTGGTAAAGCTGCTCGCATCCGACGCCAGGTAAAGGGCAATGCCGGTTAACTCGTCGGTTTCTGCAATTCTTTTCTGCGGAATGGCCCCGAGCACGGTCCGGTTGAGATCCGGGTTCTCCCAGATAGCCCGACTAAAGGCGGTCCTGACGTAGCCGGGCGCGATCGCATTGACCTGAATGCCGTCCGCGGCCAGTTCCGCGGCCAGCACTTCTGTGAGCATCAAGACGCCGGCCTTGCTGACACTGTAAACCCCCATTCCAGGCTGAGCTCGTTTTCCGGCAATGGATGCGACATTGATGATCTTGCCTCCCCCCCGTTTCATCATCTCTGCGCTGCATGCCTTGGCCATGCGGAAGTAGCCAACGACGTTTACATCGAGGATCTTGTGCCAGTGGCTCTCGTCGGCGCTCAGAACCGGCCCGAAGTGGGGGTTGGTGGCCGCATTATTTACGAGGATGTCGATGCCGCCGAACTCATGCGCCGCCTGCTCGGCCAGAGCCGCCGCCGCCTCCATGTCACCTGTATGCGCGGCCGCGGCCAGCGCCCGGCCGCCTTCCTCCCGAATCGATTCGGCCACCTCTTCCAACGCCGCCTGCTTACGGCTGCTCAACACGACCGCGGCTCCTCGCGCCGCATAGCAGCGGCTGATCGCCTCTCCAATGCCTCTGGATGCGCCTGTGACAATTGCAACTTTGCCCGCAAGATCGAAATCAGGGGGGTTCGCCAACGTCTATCTCCTGACGGCGCCGGGAATTCGGATTCCCACTGCGCTGGAGGGTACAGGTCGTTTCAGTATAGCACCGGGCAGGGCTGCATTCAATCCAACCGGCGCGGGAAACGAACATCAAATCCAACTAATTTCACTGGCTCCGGTAGATTTGCGCAGGGTCCAGCACCCATTTCTCATTGTGCAGATCTTCAGTCAGAACGCCGCATCGCAGCTGTGTATATTTCTGCCCCTTCATGAGAAAGATGTCCGGGTCGATTCGATATTGCGCCAGGCCAATCTCGAACGCATCTCTGGCGCGAAAGAGCCGGGTCACCGCATTGCCCACACTTCCTGCCATTACAAGCCCTCGATCTTCCAACATTGTCCCGAGCCTGTTGAAGTCGTTGCCGATAAAGTCCGGCTTTGGGCTGAAGGCCAGAGTCCGAAGCGGTCGATGCGAGCCGTCCGGGGCGCGGACGTGGGCCTCTACTTCGCGCCAGCGTCGGTAGGGGACGTCTACCAGCAGTTCCAACAAGTGAATGAAAGTGCAGCGGAGGTAGGGCACGCCCAACAACAGAATGTAGGCGTCCAACTCATGGAGCTTCCAGAATGGGCCGTCTTTCGCCCAGGCTGACGGCCCGTGGCTGGCAGTTATTTCGGTTGCCTGCGCTCCGAGGGCGGCGACCGAGTGAAGCAGATGGCAGCTTCTCTGCGCTCCCGGCCGCGTTCGGGTCTCCTCGGTCAGGCGGCCCATCTCCGAAGGATCGCTCGCGGGATTGAAGACAGGGTCGGTCTTTCCGGAGTGAGAAAAAGTGAAAGTTGGCACGGAAAGTGTACCGGCCGGGCCGAGGACCTGTAGAAACGCATCGACCAGGGCATCGGCACCGCCTTCAACGTAGCCGATGCTGCTCATCGAGCTATGCACGAAGACGATGGCGCCGCTCGGCAGTCCGAGCGCACGCAGCGCCTCGCAAATCTGCTCCTGCGTCTGTGGATTCCCCATTGGGCGTCCTCCGTATGGCGGTTGCAGTCTCTCGAATTCTGTCTTTTGTATCCCACCGTTTTTCGTCTGTCAACTGCCTGCAGCCTCTGGTTTTGCCACTACTTGACACTTTCTGACACACATACTATACTTTGGGCATGCAATCAGGAATTCCCAGGCAGATGGATTTTTCACCTACAATAGCTAACTGTGCAGCAGCGTGCGCAGCAGCGCGCGTGCTGCGGTAGCAGGTAACGCTGTTTACACTGCGCCGTAGGCACTGACGGAGAGCCACGGCGCCGGGGGAACGCAGGAATGCGCCGTGGACTGATACCACGGCGTTTTTTTGTGGCCGAAACGATCTTTATTCCCAAGCCGTGAGGTCATTGTGAAACTGACGAAGGATGAGGTTCAGCATGTCGCTGAACTGGCAAAGCTGCAATTGAGCGACGCCGAGCTTGACGAATATGCCGGGCAGCTCGATCAGATTCTGGCATATGCTCAGCAGATCCAGTCTGTGGATACAAGCGCCGTACCCCCAACGCCCCAGGTACTGCCGCTCAGCAATGTACTGGCAGACGACGCGTCGCGGGATAGTCTGTCAAACGATCAGGCAGTCGACAATGCTCCCGATACCGACGGCGGTTATTTTCGGGTAATCGCCGTGTTTGACGAATCGGGGGCGTAGGGGACAGCGGGAAGGCTCGGAAGCAGGCGTGAACAGGTCTCAGACGGAAAGCGCGGCAAGGGTGATGGGCAGCCAGAATTCGACAAAACATTTAACTTCCCTTGGGGTGGCCGAAGCCAGTGCCGGACTGGCGGCTGGCCGCTTTACCTCCGTCGATCTGACGAAGGCGTTCCTCGAGCGGATCGAGCGGCTAGACGGAGCGCTGCATGCATTCTTGCGCACGACACCCGCTGAGGCGCTCGAAGCGGCATCCGGGGCGGACCGCGCGCGTGCCGACGGGGACAGCCGTCCCCTCTTGGGCATTCCGCTGGCCATCAAGGACGTGCTGATGACAAGCGGGATCGAGACGACCGCCGGCAGCCGGATTCTGGAGGGTTTTGTTCCGCCCTATTCCGCTACCGCCGTGAACAAGCTGAAGGCGGCTGGAACGATAGTACTGGGGAAGACCAACACCGACGAGTTTGCGATGGGGTCGAGTACGGAGAACAGCGGCTATGGCCCCACGCGAAATCCCTGGGACCTGGAACGCGTCCCAGGCGGCAGCAGCGGAGGCTCTGCGGCCGCAGTGGCTGCCGACGAAGCGCCGGCTGCACTGGGAACCGATACCGGAGGCAGTGTACGGCAGCCGGCTGCGTTTTGCGGCATTGTCGGGTTGAAGCCCTCGTACGGCCGCGTCAGCCGCTATGGGCTCATCGCGTACGGCAGCAGCCTGGACCAGATCGGGCCGATTACCAAGTCAGTGGCCGACGCCGCCCTGCTGCTCGAAGCAGTTGCCGGTGTCGACCCGTACGATAGCACGACAATGCCGGTGGACGTGCCCGACTTTTCGGCGGCCTTGACCGGAGAGATCTCAGGGATGCGGATCGGCATTCCCCACGAGTATTTCGTCGAAGGCATCCAGCCCGAGGTCGAGGCAGCGGTCCGCGCTTCCATCGAGCAGTTCGCTTCGCTCGGGGCGGAGACCGTACCGATCCACCTGCCCAACACGGAGCTGGCCTTGCCGGTCTACTACCTGGTCGTAACCGCCGAGGCCAGCGCAAACCTGGCGCGGTTTGATGGCATTCGCTTCGGCCTCAGCGTCGATGGCGACACGGTTTTTGACCACTTCCGCCAGACACGGGGCGCCGGATTCGGTTCGGAGGTGAAGCGGCGCATTATGCTGGGGACCTATGCCCTGAGCGCCGGCTACTACGACGCTTACTATCTCAAAGCCCAGCAAGTTCGCACGCTGATCAAGCAGGACTTCGACAACGCCTTTACCGACGTGGACGTCATTCTCTCGCCGACCTCGCCGACCACGGCGTTCCGCATCGGCGAAAAAGTGGACGACCCGCTGGCGATGATTTTGACCGACATATTCACCACCAGCGCTAATCTGGCCGGCCTTTGCGGAATCAGCATCCCCTGCGGATTCGATGACGGAGGACTTCCGATCGGACTGCAGCTGCTCGGCCCTTCACTGGGCGAAGAGAAGATACTGCGGGCTGCCCACGCCTACGAACAGAGTACGGAATGGCGTCTGCGGAGACCGGAGCTGTGATTATTGCTTTCGTAATGACGTACCCAGAGAGTACAGAATCTGCGGCGCGGGGATCGATCCGGCTGCCGCATGGCTCCGAGCATTTTCGGGGCGCAGCCGGTGCATTTTGCCGGCAACGGTTCGGTTAAGTCGCCGACCGTTGTGGAATCGGCTGCAAAGGCTTCTTCCCGGAACTGCGATTTCCGGACCCTCCAGGTTGTTCCCGTAGTACCGAAGCGGCCGGCCCCGGCCGCACACAAGTCAATAGACACACAAGTCAATAGAAATGAATACAATACTTATGAACTCTCCTGAAGCCCCGACCGCCCTGCGGTCCAGTTCAAGTGACGAAAAGGTAACTCCTTCCGCCGGTCTGCGACGTTCGCTGGAGAGCCGGCTGAGCAGCCGCGTGCAGCGCGTTGCGCCCTCGCCGATTCGACGCTTTTTCGATCTCGCCACGACCATGGATGACGTGATAAGCCTGGGAATCGGCGAGCCCGATTATGTAACTCCGAAACCGGTTCTCGACGCCGGGTCGGACAGCCTGCTGCAAGGCAACACTTCCTATACTTCCAACGCCGGAACATTGGAGCTGCGGGAAGCCGTGGCCTCGATGTTGACGAAACTCTACGGCGCGCCGGCCTATGATGCCGATTCGGAAGTTCTCATCACCGTCGGCGTTAGCGAAGCCATGTATCTGGCGATGCAGGCACTGCTCGATCCGGGTGACGAGGTTCTTGTTCCGCAGCCCTGTTTCGTATCCTACACCGCCGACGTAATACTGGCCGGCGGCACAGTTGTCGACATTCCCACCTATGCGGACAACAATTTCGTCCTGACGCCAGGGCAGGTTGAGGATGCTATCACCCCACGCACCAAGGTCCTGCTCATCGGCTATCCCTGCAATCCGACCGGCGCGGTGATGAATCGCGAGGAACTTTCAGCCATTGCGCAGGTCGCGGAAAAGCATGATCTGGTCGTGATATCCGACGAAATCTACGACCGCCTGGTCTACGATGATCACGAACACGTGATGTTCGCTGCACTGCCGGGTATGGCGAAGAGGACCATACACCTGGGCGGAATGAGCAAAGACTACGCCATGACGGGCTGGCGCATCGGCTATGCCGCCGGGCCTGCGGAACTGCTCGGCGCGATGCGTCGTATCCACCAATACCTGATCATGTCGGCGCCTACCGGCGGCCAGGCCGCTGCCATGTGTGCGCTGACCGACCCCGCCGCGGAGTCTGCCGTGCAGGAGATGGTGGCCAGCTATGGCGAACGGCGCCGGTTTTTCGTCGACGGCCTCAACGAAATCGGCCTGGACTGTTTCGAGCCGAAGGGCGCATTCTACGCCTTCCCCAGCGTTCGGCGAACCGGCATGGACGAGTTTGAATTCGCCGACAAACTGCTGCGGGAAGAACGCGTGGCCGTAATTCCGGGCAGCGGTTTCGGCGCCGGGGGCGAGGGGCACGTGCGCTGCGCGTACCCGGTCGAAATGTCAAAACTGGAAGCCGCCCTCGAGCGGATGTACCGGTTCCTGCGGCGCTACGGCGTGTAGCGGCGGCAGACTTCGGTTTTTTGGGGTTGTCCTTGATTTTCCCGTTATTCAGGCCGGCCCGACGATCAGTTCTGTTGCCGGCTTGGCGTCGGGGCAGGACTGGTGGCGGGCGTGGGGGTCGTCTCGGAAGTAGGCGAGGGAGCGGCTGTTGGGGTCTCAGTCGGGACGGGCGCATTCACGCCTGGCAGAAGCAGCTGTACGGGCAACGAAGATAGGGTAAGGGCTACCGCCCCCGACGCGTCGATTCTGCCGTGACCGAATTTGTCGTCCTTGCCGGCGTCACCAAGGTCGACTGCGCTCCGCTTGATAACCGTTTCCACCTCTTCAGAGGACAAACTGGGAACGGCAGACAGGACCAGCGCCGCCAGAGCCGCCCCGTGAGGTGTTGCCAGGCTGGTTCCATACACGGATCTGTACTCGTGATGTGACGGGGGAAACGGGCTGAGAATGCCCACTCCCGGCGCCGCGATATCTACAAAGGCGCCCGCGCTTGAGAACCAGGCGTGGGCGTCATCTTTATCGGTGGCGGCGACCGCGATGACGTTATCGTGAGCGGCAGGATAGGTGACGGGATTGCCTTCTTCGTACAGATTTCCTGCCGCCGAGAAGATCAAAGCGCCTTCACTCGCGGCATAGTCGATTGCGCTCTGCATTCCGAATGACGGGCCAAAACTGATAATACTGATGTTTATGATGTCTGCTCCACTGTCGGCCGCCCAATGGAGGGCGCAGGTCAGGTTGCTGCTTACGCCCTGTCCCTGCCCGTCCAGCACCTTCACGGGCATGATCCGGGCATTCCAGGCCAGCCCGGCGATACCGATGTTGTTGTTTGCAGCGGCCGCGGCGACTCCGGCCACCAGCGTACCGTGTCCGTAGTCATCGTCAGCTTCGGCGTCTCCGTTTACAAAATCGTACCCCTCCACAACCCGCGCAGCCAGCTCCGGATGGTCCAGATCGACACCGGAATCGATCACCGCGATCGTCACGTTGCTCCCCGTGGTTACCTTCCAGGCGGACTCTGCCTCAATTTTGGCCAGCGCCCACTGTTTGTCGTAAAAGGGATCGTTCGGTGTGCCCGCGTCGTTCGTTGACTGAAATGTCAGTTGCCTGAGTCCACGTTCATCGCCCCTCTCGTCCAAAACTCGTCCCGCTGCACCGGCGAACCCAGCACCTGCGGCCGCGAAGATCAGATAGTCCGGCTCGGCATAGTCAACCGCCGGGTCCAGCGTGAACACCTCCGCCGCTTCCAATTCCGTTCCCGGCCTCACGGAGTGTATATGGACCGAACCACATGAGATCGAGGAAGGCCGCAGATCGAACTTTTTTGCCGCTTCCGCCATCGAAACGGAGGACGAGCCAGGGTTGAACTTGATGAGGATGCGGCCGGAGGCGAAAGTCTCCTTGTTTCCGATCAGTCTCGGAGACCGCAATCTACCTGCGCAGGAAGCGAGAAGAGCAAGGAAGAGAATGAGGATGAGAGAGATGAAAACTGAACGACTGCTGGAGGATGTAACCATGGAAGGGCAGCATCAAAGCGCCAATAGACTCCGCAAGACTGAATGTTAGAATGTACAAGCGCCGGGTTCGCGCTTTGGGAAAGCCTACGGAATTCCTGGAAATGGTCTATAGGCCTTAACGATTATATCATATCGTGAAATCGCGTCTACATCGTTTCCAGTCGGTATTCCGCCATGCACCTTGACGCATCCTCCGGTGTCGATTACCATTTTTTGAGGCGGAAACGACCATCATCTCAGTTCTGGAATGACGCACATGCCTGACAACACCGTTCTTATTCGCAATGCACGCATCGTCGACGGTTCGGGCACGCCCTGGCGCTATGGAGACGTGGCCCTGTCCGGCGACCGCATCTCGGCCGTCGCGCCCCGCGGCGCAATCGCAAAGGAGAACTGCGCCGAAGTCGTGGACGCCAGTGGGCAGGTCGTCTGCCCCGGATTCGTGGACATCCTCAGCCACTCCATCCTGTCGCTGATGGTGGACGGCCGCAGCCTCTCCAAGATTTCACAGGGCGTGACGACGGAGGTGATGGGCGAGGGGTGGACACCTGCTCCCGTTGGCGGCAGGATCAGCGCCGACCTGCCGGTTCATCAGTTCACGCAGCTTCTGGATCCCGCCTGGGCCGAGCGCATGGCGTCCTGGGACCGGTTTCGAGACTGGCTGGAGGCAATGGTCGATCACGGTGTCTCCCCCAATATAGGCTCCTTTCTCGGCGGCGGCACACTGCGCAAGTACGCCATGGGGATGGACATGCGCAAACCTACCGACGACGAAATGGCGACGATGAAGCGAGTTACCGCCGAAGCGATGGAGGAGGGAGCATTCGGCGTCTCCTTCGCGCTCATCTACCCTCCCTCCAGCTACGCCGACACTGATGAGGTTGTTGAGATTGCCAAGTCATTTCGCCCATATCACGGCATCTACATCACGCACCTGCGATCCGAAGCCGACGCTCTTTTGGAAGGGTTGGAAGAGGCGCTTCTGATCGGACGCAGTGCCCAGGTCCCTGTCGAAATCTATCATTTGAAGGCGGCCGGGACCCGCAACTGGCACAAGCTGGCTTCAGCAATGGAGCGTATTTCTGAAGCCCGTTCACAGGGAATCGACGTCACCGCCGACATGTACACCTACGCAGCTGCAGGAACAGGGCTGACCTCCGTATTGCCGCCCTGGGCTGCGGCCGGCGATAGACTATATGAGAACATACGCGACAGCACAATGCGCGCCAAGATCAAGGAAGCCGCCCTCCATCCAACCGGGGACTGGGAAGCGATGGCCGACCTGGTCGGACCGCAAGGCGTAATGCCCGTCGGCTTCCTGAAAGAGGAGAATCAGCAATATGTAGGCAAGCGCCTCTCAGAGATTGCAGCTGAAAGGGGCGTAGAGTGGCCGGACGCGGCGATGGACCTGCTATCATCCGAAGAGCAGCGCATCAGCACCTTCTATTTCGTAATGAGCGAGGAAAACCTGCGGCGCCAACTGCAACAGCCCTGGATCACGATCTCCACTGACGCCGGAGGAATGGACCCGTCCTGGGCCGCGCCGACCGGACCATATCATCCAAGAGCCTACGGCACCTACAGCAGAGTTCTGGGAAAGTACGTGCGCGAAGAAAAGGTCATAACCCTGGAGGACGCGGTGCGCAAGATGTCATCGGCGCTTTGCGACCGGCTGGGTCTGCGAGACAGGGGCCAGCTGCGCGAGGGCTTCTTCGCCGACGTGGTCATTTTCGACGCGGAAACGGTCGGCGACAGGGCGACCTTTACCGACCCCCACCAGCTTTCCGCCGGCGTGCGCGATGTCTGGGTCAATGGCGAACGCGTCTACAGAGACGGTACGCACACGGGCGCGACGCCGGGGCGGATCGTATCGGGTCCTGGTCGCGCCGGATGACCTCTGCAGACCCCTCTCCGGCCGTCAAGGGCCAACTTTCACTGGTCTTTCGGCAATAAGCTAAATGTCTATTTCTGCAACTATCGAGAGCTATCTGGAGGCCGCGGACACAGGAACGGCTTACACGCGCCGCACCTATCGTACGGCGATGAATCTCTTCCAGCAGTATCTTGGGGAAAAGGAGATCCCGCCGGACGTCAAGGAGCTTGAAGACCTGGATGTCGATCGTTTGCTGGCGTTTTCAACCTGGCTTCTGGAGGAAGCCAGTATTGGCCAGCGAACATTGACTACCTATTTGGCGGCCATGATGGCGTGGGTGTCCTACTTGCAGGTCAGGGGCTGGCTGCCGTTCACTGCACAGGAGCTGGCGCGCTTGCGGGAGGGGGTAAGGCAAGTCCGCAGGAACCAACGACCGCCGGAGTTGATTCCTCATCCCCCCCGGCCCGAGGAGATGGAACTGCTGGTCGCTGCGGCACGCGAAACGGTCCCGCGGCGTCCCGGAGATTGGCGCGAACAGCTTGCCAAGCTGCGGGACATCGCCATTGTGGAGACGTTGCGTTGTACAGGATTGCGGGTCGGGGAAATGGTCGGTATTGCGCGCAAACAGTTGGAAGACCAGGACCTTGCGGTGTGGGTCGTTGGCAAGGGCAACAAAGTCCGCCGCGTCTACTTCGACGAACGAGCCTGGGAAGCAATCCAATACTATTTGCAGGCAAGGCAAAAACTGGATGGCGCGACCGGCCGGCCACTATCCGAACTGCCGGTCTTTGCCCGGCATGACAGAAAAGCCGGCTCGAAAGTGTTGCCGCTCTCGACGCAATCGGTCCAGAATACAGTTCGCCGCCTGGCCGAAAGGGCGGGGTTGGGCGCGAAGGGCATCACGCCGCACGCGCTGCGGCACTATTTCGCCACACGCATCTATCAGACAACTCACGACCTGGCCGTTACCCAGACGGCGCTGGGCCACGCAAGTCCCAATACGACCCGCATTTATGCCAAGCTGGAGGACAACGCCGTGCGGGACGCGCACAGGGAAGCGTTTGAGTCGAAGTGAGACGCGGGTAGAGTCTGCCGGCAACCGGCTTGCAGGTTTACTCGCGACTATCCCCAGCGCGCAGGTTTTCCATCAGCAGCCAATAGGGTATGAAGCCGTAGTACCAGGCGAGCAGCAGGGCGATGCGGAGCCCGTGCATTCCGTCGCGCCATCCTTTCAGGGTGACAAAGCGGCGCCGCAGCTCCCGCAGCGGTTGAAGAATCAGGTTGTGCGGTCGCGGTTGGACGCCCCGCTCCTTGAGGATCCTGGCTTCATAGCGAGCGTAGATCTCCTGCTTGCGGTGAAACTGCCGCCAGTCTGCATAGTTGTAGTGCAGCAGGGGTTCTGCCAGTATGCCGTCCTCGCCCTCCAGTATGACGATTTCGTGTACCTCGCGACGCAGGTCGTAACGGGCATTGAGCCGGCGCAAAAGGCGCAACTGATAGTCGGGAAAGAACCCTCCGCCCTGCATTTCGCGACCAACGATGAAGTTACGTCGCGGGATCCAGAAACCAGCGCGCCGCGTGTCCCGGCAGGCCTCCAAGACCTCCTGCGCCAGCGCGGGGGTGGCCCGTTCGTCGGCGTCGACAAAAAGTATCCACTCACTGTCGATGCTGTCCAGCGCGGCCTGCCGCTGGCGGCCGTAATCGTCAAAAGGACGGGCGACCACATGCGCCCCCGCATCCTGAGCGACGCGACGGGTGTCATCCCGGCTGCATGAGTCCCACACGACGACCTCGTCGGTCCATCCCTTCAGGGCGGCGATGCAGTCCGCGATGTTTTCGGCTTCATTCCTGGTGAGGATTACTGCCGTTAAGCGCAATGGCATATGAGATGGCATATGAGGCGTCCCCGGCGCGGGAAGACAGACGGAATCGACCAAAGGCTATAGAGCGCAATAAAGGCACAGAGCGCAAAAAAGGCATTGAGCGCAAAAAAGGCATTGAGCGCAACAGAGGGCCAGCGCGCTATCCGCCAAAGTCCAGCACTTTCGCATACGCATCGAGCTGCTCACCCAACCGATCGCCGCTGAGGCGCCCTTGGGCGAACTCTCGCCTGGAGATGAACCCGTTCCAGGCCAAGCCAAGGCGCACGAGCGGACGCAAGAGCAGGTGAAATCCCTGCGGATAGAGGCGCCCGTGCATCCTGAAAAAGCGGAAACGGCTGGCCCACAGCCGTTCAAATGACTTCCAGCGGACCTGGCTGCTGCTGCGGCCTTCGTAATGGACAATCTGTGCCGCAGGCACGGCATAGGTCGGCAAGCCCACCTCGCCCATGCGCAGGCACCAATCCATCTCCTCACAGTACATGAAGTAGCCTTCATCCAGCAACCCGACCGCGCGGATGCTTTCGCCCCGCGCCATCAGCGCGGCGCCGAGCACAAAGTCGACCGGAAACGGCGCGATCCCCAGCCACTGCCGGCGCGAATACCGCCCGTTCAACCGGCTGTGCAGTAGTCGCTGAAACAGGCGGCTCAGGCCGGGAAGCCCCGCCAGCGGCAAGAGATCGAGAGCGACTTGCGCCAGCCCCGGAAAGGCGAACGCACCATGTTGCAGGCTGCCGTCTTCGTAATGCAGCCGCGGCCCGCAGGCCCCCGCAGCAGGGTTGTCGCGCATGAAGGCAGCCAGCTTGCCCAGCGCATCGTCAACCACTTCAGTGTCCGGATTGAGAAGAAGAACGAGGTCGGGAGCCGGGGCGGCGCGCTGCCGGCAGTCGGCTCCGAAGCCCAACCCTCTCAGCGCGAAGTTATTGGCGCGCGTAAAGCCAAGATTTTCGGTCAGGGCGATGAGATGCACCTGCGGAAACTCCTCGGCAACCATCTGCGCGCTGCCGTCATGGCTGGCGTTGTCGACGACGGTTACGTCTACGGCCAGCCACTCCTCGCTCTGCCGGGCAGAGCCGGCGACGCTCCGCAGGCAGCGGCGCAACAGTTCGCACACGTTATAGGAGACGATGACTACGGCCAGGCGCATCCGGTTTTCCGTCTGCCGTACTGGCGCTGTGTGTTGCGGGGAGACGTTCATTCCAGTCCAACATTTACGGTAATGCGGTCGATGAAGTCGTTGGGATGGCCGTAGGCTTCGTGGATCAGGCCGCCCCACCAGAGAACGTTTCCTCCCGGGGGTCTACCTTCAAAGAGAATGCAGCCGCTGACTCTGCCAGACTTGCCGGGCATGAGATACCAGGCGCTCTCCCCTTCGATTTCGAGATACTCCAAGTCTTCCTGGCGGCCTATAGCCCAACGAAATGGATAAGGATAGCCAGTTGTGCTGAAGTTGAGTCCGAAACGAAAGGCGCCAGGCAGCTCAAACCAGTATTTGTCCAGGTTTTCCGGTCTGGCAGCGACGGTGTTGAAAGTGTCGTGGCTGAGGTTTTGGGCGAAATGGTACTCCTGTCCAGGCCAGGGTCCGTTGGTGCGGACAGGTACATCGCCTTCATTCTTAACGATCGCGGTAAAACAGAGCTTCTGCCCGAGGGGAACGCTGACGACTCGATTGACCTCGTTCACCCAGTCGATCTCGCCCTGAACGACATCGGCTCGCGGCCGGCCTCCCATTTCAATTGTCAAAGAGCGCGTAACGCGCACACGGTTGCCGGCAAGGTCGTTTGCCTCCCCAACAACCAGGTATTCGCCGTCAGGGGGCGGCTCCGCGTTCAGGTCTACGCCGCCGAAATACTTGTAGGTGTGATTGCCAGGCTCTTCAGGTTCGATGGTATTGGGCCCTTCAGCTATGTGAACCTTCAGGCCCGGACTGTCGGGGTCCAGAAGATAGACCTGAATGTTCTGCACCTCTTTCGAGAGGTTATAGGAGATGCTCACCCAGTCGTCGCGCAGACCGTCCAAATTCGGCCGAAACACCCTGGGCATGACGGCAAAGCTCTCAAGTTGCGGCAGTTCAGTGTCGCCGTTCTCCAACGTGATGGTACCGTCAACGGTTTCCCTGTTGTCTTCGTCGTCGGCAGCCTGCACAAACCAGCGGTAGCTGCCGTCCGGCAAGACACGGCTGAGTATCTCGTTAGTGCCGCCTTCCAGCTGTTGGATCCTGGGTTCGTCCATGACTCCGCCCCAGAGCACGCTGTAGCTGCCGGGAGAGCGGCGGCGGTTCTGACGAAAATAGTACCTTTCGCCGTCTTCGTTCTCGAAAAAGATGCTGATAAATGCGGAACGGCTAAGCGTATAACGAATCTCCGTGACATCGGTGTTGCCGTCGGCATTGGGAGAAATATGGTCGGGGGCAACAGTGACGTCCCGCAGCAGAGGTCCAAATCCCACATTCAGCCGGCCGCAGCCGGCCAAGAGCAGCAGGGCGAGGACAGTTGCGCAAAGGGTCTTCTTGTTCATGGCAAAGTTCCCTGGGGGATTAGACCTGCGGACTATGCAAGTGCATCAAGAACCTTCGTTACGCCGTCGATGGTCTCTTCTACATCCGAACTGGTCATGGCGGGGTCCACATTCAGGACGACCGACCTGGCCAGAATATCGAGGGAACGCGGGCACATTTCGGGAGAGTAGGCCACGTCTCTTCCAGCCCAGCGCCAGGGACCGCCAGCGTCGGTCCAGGCGCGTTTCGAGAGAACGGGTAACCAGTGAGCAAAGACATGGAAATCTCGTCGATCCGGCCTGTAGAGGACGCCGGCAGAGATGTTTTCGGCGTTCAAGGCGTGCGCTACGGCCTGGGCCTTGGCGGGTGTCTCAAGGAACATGGTGAGGCTGATGGCGCTGTCACCTTCGGGATCGGGCCGATCTCGAAAGGTGACACCTCTGTCGGCAGCGGTCGAAGCGATACCGTCCAGCAGCAACGCCTTTCTGGCGCGGGCGGCGGCAACCAGGCCCTGCAAGCGTCCCAACTGCACAAGTCCGACAGCTGCCGGCATCTCTGCCATGCGGAAGTTGGCTCCCCACAGCAGGTCAACGTCCGGCAGGTCAAGCCGGTTCCAGGCGGCCACGTCGTGGAACATGAAGGCCCGCTGCCAGATCTGCCGGTCGCCGGTCGTCACCATGCCGCCTTCGCCGGTCGTGATGATCTTGCTGAACTGCAAACTGAAGCAACCGACGTCTCCGATAGAGCCTAGCCTGCGGCCCTGGAAACTGGCGCCGTTACCCTGGGCGCAGTCTTCGATGACTTGCAGCCCGTGACGGCCGGCGACTTCGAGAATCGCATCCATGCGCGCCGGCGACCCGCGCATGTGTACGGGCATTATGGCCCTGGTATAGGGGCTGATATTGCGCTCCACGTCGACAGGGTCGAGAGTCAGCGACTCATCGATCTCGGCGATGATTGGAATGCCTCCGACTGCCATGACGGCCGTGGCAGAGGCCATCCAGGTGTAGGCGGGCAGAATCACTTCGTCACCCGGCCCAATGCCGATCCCCTGCAGGCCGCAGATCAACGCCGCAGTGCCCGAAGTGACCGCCAGGGCATGGGCCGCGCCGACCGATGACGCGAACGCCCGCTCGAAGCGGTCCGCTTTTGACTCGCCGTCTTCATGGCCGGAGAAACGAAACAGCCGTTTGGCGCGCAATACGTCGAGGACGGCCCGCTCCTCCTCTGCGTCAATGGCCTGACCGCCGGGGGCCAGCTGCGAGTCCACTCTGCTGCGGGCAGGCGTCCCCCCGTGTATGGCGAGCAGGGAGGCGTTTTTGGCTGTCATTCATCTATCTCCAGTACGGTTATCTCCAGTACGGCACAGTTATCTCCAATAGGGCAACCAGTATAACATAGCGCCAACCGGTTGACAGTCTGCGGGAGTCGTGTTTAACTTCCCGCACTGTATCGACCGTATATGAAGCCTTTCGGAGTTGAAAATATGGAAAAGATTCGATGGGGTATTCTGGGAACCGGGCGCATCGCCGGCGACTTTGCGACCGGGCTGGGGGCGGAGAAGGATGCCGAGATCGTCGCAGTAGGCTCACGGGCGCAGGAGACGGCCGACACGTTTGCGGATCGCTTCGGCATCCCCAACCGGCATCCTACCTACGAGGCCCTTGCCGCCGACCCGGAGGTCGAGATCATCTACATCGCCACCCCTCATAACCTGCACAAGGAGAACACGATCAGCTGCCTGCGCGCCGGCAAAGCGGTGCTGTGCGAGAAGCCGTTCGCAATAAACAGCTCGGAGGCGCAGGAGATGATCGACTGCGCGCGCGCCGAGGGCGTGTTCCTGATGGAAGCGATGTGGACGCGATTTCTGCCGCACATACGTGAGATGGTCCGTCGCATCGAGGAAGGCCAGATCGGCGACATTCGTCTCATTCAAGGAGATTTCTGCTACCGCGCTCCGGTGAACCCGGAGCGGCGCACATTCAATCCCGCGCTGGGGGGCGGCGCCCTGCTTGACATTGGCGTATATCCGATTTCGCTGGCCCATCACCTGATGGGGGCCCCCGCTCGAATCGCGTCCCTGGCCCACCTGGGCGAAACCGGCGTTGACGAGCTGGCAGGCATGCTCTTCCAATACGAGGACGGCGCACTGGCCGTGATGTCCACTGCGGTGCGAGCCAATTCGCCGCATTCGCTCCTCATCAGCGGGACGGAGGGGGAGATTCGCGCCGATGATCGTTGGTGGGCCCCGGCAGGCTTTACCATCAGCCGCGACGGCCGCGAACCGGAGACGGTACGCCCGGATTTTATCGGCAATGGGTGGAACTATCAGGCCGTCGAGTGCGGCCGCTGTCTGCGAGAAGGTCTGACCGAACACGAACTGATGCCCCTGGATGAGTCGCTGGCGATCATGCGTCTGATGGACGGCCTGCGCGAGGCGTGGGGGCTGCGCTATCCGATGGAATGAGGACGGCGATTGCGTTGGACTTTACGCCAGGAGCAGCCTTACGAGGCTGCTCCTTTTTCTTAGCCAGCGGCCTGCCGGCAGTAGTTCAGGCTGCCCCGCAATAGTTCCACAATCCGGCTGTCCGGCGCGCCGGCCTCCAGGGCGTCGGGATGCAGTTCCAATGAAATGGAGTAGGCGTAACCGTCCGCGGCCATGCGGGCCAGCAACGCGTCCAGCCTGAGGACGCCGTCTTCAGGGCGGCGGTGTTCGCTGCCGTCGTAGTTGCTGAGATGCACGTGCTTCACGCGTTGCCCCCAGCGTTCGTATGCCTCCAGGGGGTCGAGCCCCCAAGTGCCCAGGTGGGTCGTGTCCAGAGTGATATTGGGAAAGCGGGTTATGTCGTCGAAGGTCGCGCGGCTGTGTGCGTTCCAGTGCGCGGGATTGACGCGTCTGCCCAAGATTTTGAGAGCGGGCATATTCTCGATGCACAAGAGTACCTGGGTCTCATCCTGGAGCGCGGCATAGTCCCCTTTGAGCCATTCAGTGTATTTGCGGTGGCTTGAATCAAGAGGGTTCGGAATCAGGTAGCTGCCTTTGACGGTTTGCATGAAGGCGAATACGAAACGCGTGGGGAGGTGGTGGACGACCACCTGCGAGCCCAGCTCAGCGGCCAGTTCGGCGGTGCGGGTGATTGCGCCGTACTCAGTCTCGCCCCAGCCACTGCAGTTGCGGCTGAATGGGCTGTGGAGGGCCGGGACCGGCAGTTGATGGCTTTCCATCAGCTGCCGCAAATGGTCGGACTGGCGAGAGTCCCAGCGGTGGTCGATGAGTACCTCGATGCCGTCGAATCCGGATTCGGCCGCCAGGGCAAAGACGCGGTCGAGGCTGTAGTTGTATAGTGAACCGGTGGATAGAATGAACCGCATGACAGTTCTCCGGGCAACTGTGATCTCAAGTCGACCCCATCGAGTGGGGCATTCAAGCTAGTACGGGGACTGCTTCAGCCAGGAATCGATCGCGCCAGGCATTGGGACAGTGGCGTCGGAGAACGTTCCAGCAGCCAGCCCAGGACGTTGCCGTTTCCAATCAGTCCGTAACTGTCGTAGTATCGGAACATCGCGGCCAGCGCCCGGACTGTTTCCGTGGGCATTCCGCCGGAGGAGGCAGAGGATTCCCATGCCTCGAGAGATATCTGCACTGCATCTACAGGGCTGCCCAGACGTTCGCCCAGTGTCAACGCTATCTCCTCCGAGGAGAGATGCGCGGGTCCGGCCAACTCGTAAATCGCTCCATCGTGCCCGGATTCGGTCAGGACGCGGGCTGCGGCCAGGGCAACGTCGGCCAGGTCAACGAGAGAGAAGCGGGCCCGAATGTCGTAAGGTACAATATACTTGCCTTTCGCCGCAATTTCATCGAGGTAGCCAAAGAGGTTCTGCATGTACGCGCATGGCTGGAGAATTGTGAAGGGCAGGCCGGCGCGAAAGATCTCCTCTTCCACGCGCAGTTTTTGCCAGTGGTGGGGCATCTCTTCCGTTTGCGGGTGAAGCACCGAGTGGTAAACGATGTGTTTGACGCCGGCTAACCGCGCTGACTGCAGGGCCAAACGGCCGACCTGGAGCTCGCGGGGGTACATGTTGGGGCAGATGAGATAGATCGCTTCAATCCCGCGGCACGCCTCCTGCCACAGGCGTGAATCTCCCAGGTCGCCGACAACAGTTTCAGCCGCTTTCAGAACGTGGGCTTGTTCGGGACGGCGCAACCAGGCGCGCGCAGGGTGTCCTGTCCGGGCCAGAGCGTCGAGGACCGCCTTACCTGTCTTGCCGGCGGCGCCGGTCACCAGGATCATGCGGGGATAATCTCATCGACGGAGACGGCAAATCCGTCCAGCAGTTCGGAGCGGGCGACCTCACCTACTCCCCACTGTCCGGCCAGTTCGTAGGCTCCATCTCGCAATAGATGGATTTCTACTGTGCGTTGGCGGGGGTCGACAATCCAGTATTCCAGCACGCCCGCTTCTGCGTAGAGGTCGTATTTCAGGCTACGATCGTGGGCTGGATTGGAAGGCGACAGCACTTCAACAAGCAGATCGGGCGCACCCCGGATGTTGAGTTCGTCAATGATATGGAGACTTTCGCGGCGAACGACGACAATGTCCGGCTGGACAGGGTCACCCAGTTTTTGCGGAAGAATCACGTCAATGGGGGCAACGAAGGCTGTCCCCTGGGCAGAATTCTCGAGAAATCCCTCCAGAAAAAATGAAAGTCGGGTAATGACTCGCTGGTGCAATGGTCGCGGCGCGGCCGACATATAGAGTTCTCCCCGTATTACTTCGTAACGCTTTCCATCGTCAGGGAGACGGGAATAGTCGTCATACGTCCACACACCCTGGGTCGGAAGCTGCACGGTCTGTGCAGCATATTTCGCCGTCACCGCTTCCCGCACTCTCCGCACTCTGCCTCTCCTTCCCCTATCCTATCTCAGAGCGCCTCGAAAAGTGGCCGGTAACTCCCTGGTTACCGGCCACTTTCGACTCGCCGTTATCCGGTGTTGGAGCGACTATTCGCCGCCCTCCACAAGCTCGACCTCGATGGGCGCGTAGCTGTCTCCCATCAGGTCGCCTTCCAGAAGCGCGATAGCCGACTCGGCAAGATCTGTGCGAAATGCGCCTTCGCTGGGCACATCGGAGATAACGCCGCCTTCAACGGACACCTGCACGGTCTGGTCCCACAGGGCCTGGTCCATCACGCCGATTCCGGCCGGCGAAGGCCAGATGAGCTTATTGATCTCGTTCAGCTGCCAGCTCATGTGGCTGTGGCCGAGCGTGGGGCCATTGTCGAGGACAACCTGCACGCAGGCGTCAAAGTTGTCACGGCAGAACTGCCAGCCCTTGAAGCTGGCGGCGAGGAAGCGAACGGCTATGTCCTCGTTGCCCTCCTCCGCCAGCCAGGACTCGCGGGCGAATACATGATCCTGCAACATGGCAGTTCCGACGTCGTTGAAGTCGATGACGACCAGGTCGGACGGCTGATAGAGTTCGCCGGTCTCCGGGTTAACCGCCTCCAACACCTGGGCGTACTCGTTGTAGATCATGGCCTGGGCGGCGTCCAGCTCCCGGTTGAGCAGAGCCAGCATGTCGAAGCTCTGCTGAATGATAGTGACGTCGTCCGGGTTGTTGGGGTCGATGCCCTCAGCCCGCATCGCCACGAACAGCTCATGCTCATTGCCGAACCCCCAGGTTCCGACCTTTTTGCCCGCCATGTCGGCGATGGTCTCAACCGGCGCGTCGGCCCACGAGACCTCGAGCGTACCGCTGCGCTGGAATACCTGAGCGATATTCACCAGATCGGCGCCTTCCGCCCGAGACGCCAACACCTTGGGCACCCAGGCCAGGCCGAACTCAGCCTGGCCGGATGCGACCACTTGCTGGGGAACGATATCGACCGCGCCTTCAAGGATGGTCACGTCCAGGCATTGCTCCGCATAGAATCCCTGATCGACGGCGGCAAAATAGCCGGCGAACTGGGACTGGGTCACCCACTGGAGCTGCAACTTGACCGCCGTAGTTTCGGCACAACCCGCGTCGCCTGATGCCTGTTCCGCAGCGGACTCCGTTGCCGGGACAGCCGGCGCCGCGCACGCTCCCATAACCAGAACGAGAACTATGCACCCGGTCAGCAACAGCATTTTTCGATTCTGCATAACACCCTCCTGTTGAACTTTGATCGCGTGAGACGACCTTGACTATGCGCGTTAGCCTTTGCGCGTCTGCCTATATGCGTTTGACTATGCGCGGAAGGCCGGATGCCAGGGCAGGGCCAGCCGTTCCGCAAGCAGGATGACGAGATAGATTGTAATGCCAATCAGACAAGCGACTAAAATGGCGGCCCAAGCCGACGCGAAACGGAATAACGCCGCCTCCTGGGTAATGAAGACGCCCAGCGCTATGCGGGGACCGCCAAAGTACTCGCCAACGATGGCCCCAATCATGGCAAGCGCCCCCGCTACCTTCAGGCCGCTAAACAGAGACGGCAGGGCGTTTGGGATGCGCAGCTTGAATAGTATTTCGGAGTCGCTGGCTGCATAGGAGCGCATCAGTTCCAGCGAACGGCTATCGACCGAAATCAAACCTCGCAGGGTATTGATCATGATGGGGAAGAAGATCATCACCGATACGATCGCCATTTTGGAAAACGGATTACCGATGCCAAACCAGTTGTTCATAATCGGCGCAAAGGCGATTATCGGCATTGAGTTGGCCGCGATGGCAAAGGGTAGCAGGGCCTCGCGCGTGGCTGTCCAACGCGTCGTAGCAAGCGCTACGGCAATGCCTGCCAGTGTGCCCATGGCCATTCCGCCCAGGGCCTCTTTCAGCGTGAACCAGCTGGCCGCCAGGATTGGCGTCAGGTTGCTTCCCGGCGCCACCGAAACGCTGCGGCCCGCCAACGGAAACTCCACCCAGCGGGAGTTCCGCAGGTTCTCCTCAGTTTCCGGTGACAGTCCGGCGGGCAGGACAACGAAGAAACGGTTGCCCAAGGAGGGCTCAGCGCCGGATTCCCCTGTTGACGCCGACCCGCCGAGAACGACAATCTGAGCGAGATTGCCCAAGATGGCCGACGGTTTCGGCAGCAAGAACTGCTGAATGTTGAAGGCTGTTACCAGCGTCTCCCACAATATGACGAGCGCAACGAGGATCAAGACCGGCGCCCAGATGCGTTGCCTGTTCTCGCTCATGCCGGCGCGCTGCCGGCTTCCCGACCGCCCTCGCTGATGCGCAGCGCATCTCTTACCTCAGTCTCCAACTCGAAGAAGCGAACGTTGCTGCGAGTTTCCGAATTGCGCGGCTGGGGCAGGTCTATGGCGATATCGGCGGTGATGCGTCCGGGGCGGGCGGACATGACGATCACCCTCGTCGAGAGAAAGACGGCTTCCGTGATACTGTGCGTGACGAAAAGCACGGTGGTGCCGGTCTTGCGCCAGATGTTGAGAAGCTCCAGGTTGAGCCGCTCGCGCGTCATCTCGTCCAGCGCGCCGAAGGGCTCGTCCATCAACAATATCGATGGTTCAAAGGAGAGCGCACGGGCGATAGCTACTCTCTGCTGCATTCCGCCGGACAGTTGCCAGGGGTAATGCGCGGCGAAGTCGGTCAGTTCCACGAGTTCCAACATGGCCTGCGTGCGCCGGTCCCTTTCCGAGCGGCTGAACGCCATCAACTCCAACGGCAGCTGTACGTTTTTCGCCACAGTACGCCAGTCGTAGAGCGTGGCGGCTTGGAAAACGATTCCGTAGTCCTGATCGAGACGGGCCTGGCGGGCGCTCTTCCCGTTGATGGCAGCGTCCCCTGACGATGGCTGAATCAGGTCGCCCACAACGCGCAGGAGGGTGGACTTCCCGCAGCCGGACGGACCGATCAATGATATGAAGTCGTTTTGCTGGATTTGCAGGTTGATTTTCTTGAGCGCATGGACCTGGTCTGCGGCGCCTTCTCCAAAGATCATATCGACGTTTTCGAGAACGACAACAGGCTCAGTCATGAGTGCGCTCTACACGGAAGGGGCGGCTGGATGACATCTGTGTAGTCCGGACCAGAGGTGGTGTCGATTGTAGCATACGCCTTGCGCGGAAGCCAATCCCAGAAAAGCGCGCCTGTTTATCATCGCGCTTGTTAATCGTCGCACCTGTTCCTCATTGTGTGAGGATTCGCCAGATAATGTATTCTGTCCACAGGTCACGAGAGATCGGAATGGGACTGATCGGCGCCGGGTATCTCACCGGACCGAAACGCAGTTTTGAGGCCGCAGCGGTCAGCGAAAATGCGGTCCTTCCCGATGTCCGGGCCTGTTCAGCTTTTGATTCATCAACAGAACGGGGGAGATGCCGCCATGTCCGACAGATTGCCGCACATTCTGATCTTCAACCCGGACCAGTGGAGGGGAGACGTGCTGGGCCACATGGGCAACCCCGGTGCCGTTACGCCGGTGCTGGACCGGGTTGCGCAGTCGGAAGGGGTCTCTTTCTCAAACGCCTTCTGCCAGAATCCAGTTTGTACGCCCAGCAGGTGCTCGTTCATGACCGGCTGGTATCCTCACGTGCGCGGCCACCGAACCATGTTCCACATGCTGCGCCCGGACGAACCAATGCTCCTGCGGACACTGCGTCAAAACGGCTACTTTGTCTGGTGGGGCGGCAAGAACGACGTCGTCCCGGCCCAAAACGGATACAGCGACTACTGCGACGTGAAGTACGCCCCGCCCCACCCGGAACGACTCACGCCGAACCCGCACCAGCTGGCAGAGTGGCGAGGCGACCCGAACGGCGACAACTACTACTCCTTTTACGCGGGCCGGAGCGAGATTCCCGCCGGAGAGAGCGTGGCATACGACTCCGACTGGGCCATGGTGGAAGGCGCGATCGAGCAGATCAACAACAGGCCGCCGGACCAGCCGCTCTGCCTATATCTGCCCCTCTCCTATCCACACCCGCCGTACGCGGTCGAGGACCCCTGGTACAGCCAGATCGACCCGGCCCGCATAGGCGACCGTACGCCAACGCCGAGCGACGCGCCAGGCGGTTGGGACGCCTATCCCAGCCTGATGAAAGGGATTTTTGACGGTCAGCAGATGCAGGGCTGGTCGGAGCAGCGGTTACGGGAGTTGCGGCGCACCTACTATGGGATGTGCGCGCGTGTGGACCACCAGTTCGGCATGGTCCTGGAGGCGCTGAGAGAGGCAGGCATTTACGACGACACGCTGGTTTTTTTCTTCTCCGATCATGGAGATTTCACCGGAGACTACGGTCTTGTCGAGAAGACACAGAACACATTTCAGGACTGTCTGACCCGTGTTCCGATGCTGGTGAAACCACCTGCGGGAACACCTGTGGTCCCGCGCGTCTGCAGCGCGCTGGTGGAACTGATCGATTTCCCGGCAACGGTGTACGCGCTCACCGGAATCGAAGCGGGTTACGACCACTTTGGCCGTTCACTGCTTCCCCTTCTCGCCGGAGAAACGGACTCGCATCGCGATGCGGTCTTCTGCGAGGGCGGCCGCCGGCAAGGAGAGCGCCAGTGCATGGAGCTGGAAAGCAACGCCCGGCCGGGATTCCTCTACTGGCCGCGTCTACGCCTTCAGATGGGCGAAGGGCCGGAGCACACGAAAGCGGCGATGTGCAGAACCGCCGAACACAAGTACGTCAAACGTTTCTATGAGCAGGACGAACTCTACGATCTGAAGGCAGACCCGAGGGAGACGCGCAATCTTGTCGATGACCCCGCGTACGAAGATGTGCTGGCGTCGCTCAGAGAACGCATGCTGCACTGGTTCATGGAGACCAGTGACGTTGTGCCGCACGCGACGGACATGCGGAGGTGAAACTGAATCGCGACGGCGGGTTCACGAATCAGAGACCCGTTTCCGGACGAACTTGCGCTCCAACGCGGCGATGACCAGGAAGAAGGTCATGCCGGTGAGCGACGCGAAGAGAATGGCGGCCCACAGTTTTTCCGGCCCGGTTGTGTAGTATTGGTTGAAGTTGAGGATGACCCTGCCAAGGCCGTCGGCGATGCCGCTGGGCAGTTCGCCTATGATTGCGCCAACCACGCTGGCCGTGGCCGAGACCTTCAGCGCGGTAAAGATGAAGGGAAGGGCAGCCGGGACGCGCAATTTCCAGAGAATGTCCCATTTTGTGGCCGCGTATGAGTGCATCAACTCGATTGAGGTAGGTTCCGGAGAGCGCAGGCCCTGCAGGGTATTGATCGTAACGGGAAAGAATGTCAGATAGGCAGCGATAACCGCAACAGAGAACCAGCTGCCGCCCAGCCAGATGACGACCATCGGGGCGATGGCCAGCAGAGGAACGGTCTGCGACGCCACGACATAGGGCAGCAGGCCCCGCTCCAACAGCCCTGAGTGCGCGAAGACGACCCCCAGGGCGAAGCCGAGACATCCGCCGAAGAGGAAACCGAACGCGGCCTCCCGCAAGGTAAAGAGGGAGGCCCGCAGCAGAATTGTGAGGAGAATCGTATCGCTGCCGCGCCGCGGCGGCTCGAAAATCGTCTGAAAGATGTCCCAAACGTGCGGCATGGCCCGGTCGTCGGCGCGCACCGGCAGTTCCACTTCACAAAGGCCGACGGAGCCGCACAGAACACCGACCGGCTTGCCGCCGTCGGCCTGGGCCGGCACTGTGCCCCGCAAATACGCGCCCCCCGGGGCGCCCAGAAGCTTATAGGCTTCCCACAGCAGCGCCAGCAGGAGGACGATCAGGATGAAATAGCGGATCGCGTTGAACGATGGAGGTTTGGCAAATCTCACAACACCTCCGCAAAAGGTTTTCGCCGCAGAAAGCGGCCACCGCCGGCGGCGCCCAACCAGTCGTCCCCGTCCACAATCACCTTCCCGCGCAGCAGTACCTTCTCCGGCCAGCCGCGTACGCGCATGCCCTCGTAGACGTTATAGTCGGTGTTCATATGGTGAGTGGCCGCGGAAATTGTGCGCTCCTTGTTCTCGTCCCAAATGACGACGTCGGCATCGGAGCCGACCGCGATCGTACCTTTACGAGGATAGAGGCCAAAGATTTTGGCCGGATTGGCGCATGCAATTTCAACAAACCGGTTGGCGTTGTAGCGGCCGCTGCCCACGCCGGCATGCCACATCACCGGCATTCGGTCCTCGATGCCGGGCATGCCGTTGGGGATCTGGTGAAAGCCTTCCATGCCCAACTCCTTGCCTGCAATACGTCCATGGACGCCGCCCTCATACCAGAAGGGGCAGTGGTCTGTGGAGATCGCCTGCAGGCCGCCGTCCGCCAGCGCCTTCCAGAGAATGACGGCATCCTTAGGCTGCCGGACCGGCGGCGAGCATACGAACTTGGCCCCCTCGAACCCGGGCCTGGCCAGATCCTCCTCAAAGACAAACAGATACTGTGTGCAGGTTTCCCCCATCACGGGGAAGCCTTTTGCCCGGCCCAGCGCAAGTTGCTCGACCGCCTCCTCGCAGGTAATGTGGACCACGTAGAGAGACGCGCCGCTGATACCCGCTAATGCAACGGCCCGCCCGGTCGCCTCGGCTTCGGCCATGGCGGGGTGGGCCGTCGCATGATACCTGGGCGCCGTCTTGCCCTCATCCAGAAGCCTCTTTGTCAAATCGGCAATGACATCTCCGTTCTCTGCGTGTACCATCACGAGCAGCCCGTGTTTGGCGGCAACCTGCATTGCGCGAAACAGCGTCGTGTCGTCGACCTGGAAAAGCCCCTTATAGGCCATGAAGAGCTTGAGGCTGGTAATGCCCTCGTCGACGACGGATGGGATTTCCGCCATGACGTCGTCGCGCAGGTCGGTGATCGCAACATGAAATCCGTAGTCGATCGCCGCTTTGCCGGCGGCCTTTGCATGCCATGTTTCGATGCCCTCCTTGAGCGTGCCGCCGACGGGCTGGATGACAAAGTCGATGTGGGTTGTGGTTGCGCCGAATGCCGCCGCGCGATGGCCGGTGAAGAAATCGTCCGATGAGACGGTGCCGCCGAAAGGCAGCTCCAAGTGGGTATGAACGTCGATTCCGCCGGGCAGCAGGAGCCTGTCCTGGGCGTCGATCACCTGCGCGCCCTCGGTGGGCAGATCCAGACCGATCAACGCCACCTTTTCGTCCTCAATGCGGAGATCGGCGCGCACGCTGTCGGCGGCAGTGACAATTGTTCCGTTCTTGATCACGGTTGGCATATCGAGCTCCTTTCCGTCAGGCGGCAACTATTTGGTCGTACATGTCGGGCCGGCGGTCGCGCAAAAACTGCCACGTGTCCCGCACCTCCTTGATCAGATCCAGGTCCAGGTCACGCACTAACAGCTCCTCCGCGTACGGGTCGCCCTGCCCCGGCAGGTCATCCCGTTCTCCCAGTGTAGTCACAAATTCGCCGCGCGGCGTGCAAAAGTAGCTCTGGCCGTAGAAGTCGTTGCCGCCCAAATCCGCTTCAACGCCGACACGATTTATCGTGCCGACGAAGTACCCGTTGGCGATGGCGTGGCTGGTCTGCTCGATGCGCCACAGATGCTGCGAAAGGCCGCGCGAGGTAGCGGACGGGATGAAAACGATCTCTGCGCCGTTCAATCCAAGCATCCGCGCGCCTTCGGGGAAGTGGCGGTCGTAACAGATGTAGACGCCCACCTTTCCCACGGCCGTGTCGAAGACGGGATAACCGAGATTGCCGGGTCGAAAGTAGAATTTTTCCCAGAAACCGGGCAGGTGAGGCAAGTGTGTTTTGCGGTACTTGCCCAGATAGCTTCCGTCAGCGTCGATAACGGCTGCCGTGTTGTAATAGAGTCCGGGCTGATCCTGCTCATACAAGGGAACCACCAGCACCATGCCGGTCTCGGAGGCCAGCTGCTGCATACGTTCGGTGGTGGGCCCGCCGGGAACGCGCTCGGCGAGACTGTACCAGTGGGGGTCCTGCACCTGGCAGAAATAGGGCCCGTGGAAAAGCTCTTGAAAGCAGAAGATCTGCACGCCCTGGTCAGCCGCCTGCTTGGCGTACTCTTCGTGCTTCCGGATCATTGACTCCTGGTCGCCGCTCCAGGAAGCCTGGAGCAACGCGCCGCGAACGATGCGGGACATTTTGGGTCCTCCTGTCATCAGGGCAGGATTGAGATCAGCCTGGGTTGAATTCTTTTCCGGTCCAATTGCGGGGATGGCAACCGGAAAATCTACTAAGCGACAGTTTCAGAAGAGCTGACGGGCAGTTCCAGCTCCTCAAGCAGCGACCCATATCCCAACGAGCGCAACTCCCGGGTTACGTAACGCAGGACGGTCGCCTCCATCGCATAGGGATATTCTACCTTCCACCGGTCGCAAATGGCAGGTCCGTGATCGCGCATGATGCGCGCCAACCGCAGGGGAATACGCACCGTCTCGTTGGACCGCAGCGTGTTCGGCAAAACGGCCTCCTCAACGCAGCGGCGATGGTGCGGGAGAAGGAAGCCGTTCAAGGCTTTGACGCCCCTGTCCCTGCGAAGCCCGCTGGCCGCGCAGAGAACATTCGTAAGCGCGAGCAAAATGAACGAGTTGCCGGCCGCGCCAACCAGGCCCTCCCCGCGTCCCACGACCACAGGCATCATCGAGACGCACCGCCAAAACTCAGCAGTTTCCCGGCGCAACAGCTCCGAGGCCGCTTCGGGTGTGAGCGCCTCGCCGGGTCCGGGTAACCAGGAAAGCGCGCCTTCCTCCTCGTACAGGACGCGCGTTTCGCCCGAAGTAACCTCTGCGATCTCCTCATCGTGAAGCCAGACATCCAGCCGCATTGCCTCGTCGGTCATTGCGTTGAACATCCGGCCGTTGAACATCAGACGCGCAAAGACCAGGGGCCGGATCCGGCACAGCCAAGTCTCAACATCGTTGTGGAACTCAACAAACTTGCCGGCGTCGACCAGCAAATGGGCGTCAACATCGCTCCAGCGGTCACCCGTTTGCTTACCGAAACTTCCGGTCAGCCAGGCGGCGCGTATGCGCGGGTCGGCTTCGGCCCGGGCGGTGAGTGCATTGATGAAACGGAGCTGCGCTGTGGTCATACGGCCTCGCGCGCGGCAGTTTCCGTCACCAGCTCAAACAGTCGATTGGGGCTGAGCGGAATCTCGCGCACCTCCAGTCCGATATCGCGAAAGGCGTTGTCCAGGGCCTGGGCGAAGAGAGCGCCGACGGGAATCGCGCCAGCCTCGCCCGCCCCTTTCACGCCCAACGGGTTTAGCGGCGACGGCGTCACAACATGATCGCTCACGACGTTCGGGACATCTGAGGCTGTGGGCACCAGGTAGTCCATCAGCGATGCATTGAGCAGGGCGCCGTTGTCGTCGAAGTGCAACTGTTCGTAAAAGGCGTTGCCGATCCCTTGCGCCACGCCGCCCTGGATCTGCCCGTCAAGAATCAGAGGATTGATCACTGTACCGCAATCGTGGACAACAACATATTTTTCTATCTCGAGGAGAAAGGTCTCCGGGTCCACCTTCAGTATCATGGCGTGGACTCCCGACGCGGTTGCGCCCCGTTCAGGCCCGAAATACTCGGTGGCCTCCAGCCCAGGCTCCATGCCGGGCTGGACGGCGCCGCGCATCGGGTTGGCTTCGACGGCAAGCTGGCCGAGAGATATCGAAGTCTGCGGCACGCCTTTGACCTGCACGCGGCCTTCGATCAGCTCCAGATCCTCTTCGGCGGCTTCCAACTTTTTTCCAGCTAGCTTCAGGATTTTTGCCCGCACTTTGGCTGCGGCGGCGTGCATGGCATTGCCGGCGACGACGGCGCCCCGGCTGGCAAATGTGCCCGCTCCCCAGTAGAAGAGGTCGGTGTCACCGGTTACGACGTGGACGTCGGATACGGCCACCCCGATCTGTTCGGCCACAACCTGGGCGAAACTTGTGTAGTGGCCCTGGCCCTGCGTACCAACCCCCGTGGCAACGCTTACTTCGCCACTGGCCTCAACTGTAACTCTTGCCCCTTCGTAGGGGCCGATGCCGGTGCCTTCGATATAGTTGACGACTGCAATGCCGACCCGCTCCCCGGCTTTTTCACGCCGCGGCTGTTCCGTCGCGATGAACTCCCTGTACCCAATCAGTTCCAGCGCCCTTTCCAGGGCAGGCTCATAGTTGCCGCTGTCATAGACAAGAGGAGCGAAGTCCTGGAAGATTATTTCATTGGAGTAGGGGAAACTATCGGGCGGGATGAAATTCCTGCGCCGAATTTCAACCAGGTCGAGGTCCAGCTCTTTCGCGGCAAGGTCCAGCAACCGTTCCATTACGAAGACGCCGTGTTGACGGCCGGCGCCGCGGTAAGGGGTCACGATCGGCTTGTTCGTAAAGACGCTGGTGAACTCCGAGTGGTAACTGGGCACGACATAGGGGCCGAGAAGGGTACACTGGCTGTTGATGGGAACGGTCAGACCGTAGGGAGCGTAGGCGCCGGCGTCATGAAGGAATATGTCCTTCACGCCCAGAATTGTACCGTCGGCTTTCAGGGCGATGGCGGCATCATGCACCTGGCCCCGTTCCTGCGTGGTGGCGAAGAAGTTTTCCTCCCGGTCTTCGATCCATTTGAGAGGACTGCCCAGCTGCAATGCCGCCCAGGCCAGCAATACCTCCTCGGGGTAGAACATCATGATCTTGGGGCCGAAGCCGCCGCCAATGAAAGGCGCAATTACGCGCACCTGGCGCTCCGACAGCCCCAACATGGACGCCAGGCCGTTGCGTATGGCTATGGGCGCCTGGGTCGTGTCCCAGATAGTCAGTCTCTGGCTTTTCTCGTCCCAGCTGGCGACGATTCCCCGGTTTTCCAGCGCAGCAGCGGCGCCGCGGTCGTAGAGGAAGCGGCGTCGAATGACCAGGTCCGCTTCCGATTCGGCCTGCGTCCAGTCGCCTTTGGTCTGGGTTACGCGCGCGCTGACATTATGTCCCAGGTCCTCGTACACGAGGGGGGCGCCCTCGCTCAGCGCGGCTTCCAGATCGATAACCGCGTCCAGGGGTTCGTATTCGACGAAGATGTCGTCGAGCGCGTCCTCAGCGAGATACCGGCTCTCCGCCACGACCATCGCCACGGCTTCGCCTGCATGACGTACCTTGCCCCTGGCGAGGGGTACCTGCGTACGCTGATGGAATTCGAGCTGCTCTACCGGAGGCGGCGGCACCAGGAGAGGGCCCGGCTGCCAGAATTCGCCCAGATCGCCGGCGGTGTAGACGGCGGCCACGCCAGGGCGCCGGCTTGCGCCCTGTACATCGATTGAACGAATTCTTGCGTGGGCCAGGTCGCTGCGGAGGAAGGCTGCGTGAAGCATCCCCGCCATCTGCACGTCGTCGGTGAAGAGGGCGCGGCCGGTCAGCAGCCGCGGGTCTTCATTGCGTTTGATCGGCTGGCCGAACTGACGCGTGGACATGACCTATAACGATACTTTGGCCGGCGCTGTCATAGCCTCTGGCAAGTCCTGTTGCGCAGCCGTCACTTCCCTGCCTGAGTTTCTCAGCCAGCTGCCCAGCGCCACCGGCACGGGATAGAGCGCAGCGCTCAAAAGGAAAGTGAACAGGGCGGTGAGGAGGTGGTCCGGCACTGTAAAGTGGGGCAAGAATCTGAGGAACAGGAATTCGATAGTTGGCTGGGCGACGATCGTATAGCCAACCATGAAGGCGCCGGATGCCGCAAGTCTCACCTGCCAGTCGCCGGGTTTGAAGCCGAGGCGTTCCATCCACCGGCAGGTCAGGTCCAGGAGAATGGCGCCAAGAATGAAGACGAGGGTTAGCCTTGGCATAGCCCCACTGACTACTTCGGCAAAGCTGGTCGCCGCGATTCTCATCCCGAAGAAGAAGAGCGCGAATGCGGTAGCAGACCAGGGACCGGGCACTATCTTTCGAGCCAGGACGGACAGGAAGAAAGAGGATACTCCGATTGCCGTAGGATAGAGCCAGACGGGGCGCTGGGCCACGTGACCGGTTACCTCGCTTATTTCCCATTCTGACGTGCCGACAATGAGAAAAACAGACAAGGCTATGGCGAGGTAGAACAGGTTGACGAAACTGCGCCAGTCCGGCCCGGAGAATCTCTCTCCACCGGGACGCGCCCTATTCCCGGCGCCGATCAGGAGCCCGGCGGCGAAGATGGGCAGACTGGCGGAAGACAATGCTATGAAGATGTGGGGAGGACTCCAGGCGGTCAGATCGATACCGTAGAGTTCATGCCAGATTGCGTCGCCGGGGATGGAGAAGATACCGTAGCCGGCGACGAGTACGGTTGCGCCCACGTATGGATTGCGTCTGACCCAGCGGCGAGGATCGATGACACCGGCTCTCAGGTTGGGAACGGCGAGGGCTGACAGTCCGCCGACGGCGACGAGAAATGCAAGCAGAAAGCCGGCGTAGATCAACAGGTGAGGGGGCCACAGGAAGTCCTCTCCTCCAGGAACGATTCCCGTGACGACATGCTCGCTGAGATCCCAGTATCCTCCGACACAGATCAGGAGTGCGCCAATGCCAACCATAAGCGCCAGAGAGTTGAAAAGCAGGGGGGAGTTGGAGAAGGCATTCCTGCCGTGAACCGCAGCTGAAGCGCCGGTTTTATCCAGATGCTTCACGGGCGAAAGATAGAGCCACCATGCCAGGAACGCCAAGACGCCAATAGCCAGTCCGGAAAACACCAGGCCCTGCAAGAACAATGAACTCACGAGGATTTCTCCTGTATCAATCTGGCGCCCAACTGCACAGCCTCGACGATCTTCTGGTATCCCGTGCAACGGCAGATGTTGCCCGAAAGGAGATCGCGGATCTCCTTTTCAGTTGGGTCGGGATTCTGTTCGAGAAAGGGGACCAAAGACATGAGGATTCCGGGCGTGCAGAATCCGCACTGCAGACCGTGAGCTTCCCAGAATCCATGCTGTATCGGATGCAACTGTTGGGGGCCGGCGTCCAATCCTTCAACCGTTGCCACCTCTCGCCCGTTGGTCTGCACGGCGAAGAGCAAGCAGGAGCGCACTGCTTCATTGTCGAGCAGCACAGTACATGCGCCGCAGACACCGTGTTCACAGCCGACGTGCGTGCCTGTCAAACCGATTTCGTGGCGCAGGAAGTCGCTCAGCAACAGTCGCGGCTCGACCGAGCGTTCATACTCGCGGCCATTTACCTTGACAGTGATCGTCCGGTCCAAAGTCCGGTCCAAAGTCCAGTCCCGTTCCTCTAATGTGCGCCGGCCTCGATTGCCTTGCCAGCCGCCTTTTCAATCGCCCTGGAAAGGACGCGCTCCGCAACGGCGCGTGACAGATGCCGGCGGAAAGCCGGGCCGGCGTGGATATCTCCCACAGGGTCAATGTCCTGCGTCGCCGCCGCATCGGCCGCGGCCCGAATGGCCGTTGCCGTCGGCCGTTCGCCGACCAGCAGACCGGCAGCCCGTTTCGCTTCGACCGGGCCTTCGCCAACGCTGAGGAATACGAGCCGCGCTTTTTCTACCGCTCCCCCAGCGTCCAGTCCAACGACCGCCGCTGCCCCGCACATAGCGTAATTGCCGTGTTGACGGGCAACCTCGTCGAAGGCCCAACCGCTGCCCGGGGGCAGGGAGGGGAACGCCACTTCGACGAGCATTTCCTCCGGCAACATCGCGGTGGCGAACAGTCCTACATAGAAGTCTCGCGCCGCGACCCAGCGCGCGTCTGTAACGCTGCGCACATACATGCGGGCGTCAAGCGCGACGGCCAGGGCGGGCAACTCAGCGGCCGGGTCGGCGTGGGCCAGGCTGCCCCCAATGGTGCCGCGATTGCGAATCTGGGAATGAGCGATGTACGGCATGGCTTCGTGGAGAAGCGGCGTGGCCCGCTGCACCAGGGCGCTGCGCTCCACCGAACGCTGCCGCGTCATGGCTCCGCAGCGGAGGCCGCTCTCGTCTTCTCGAATGAAGAACAGTTCGTCGATGCCGTTGAGATCGATCAGAGCGGCAGGCTGGGCAAGGCGAAAGTTCATCGTCGGCACCAGGCTCTGCCCACCGGCAAGGAGCTTGGCATCGCCTCCGTAGTCCGCGAGCAGGTCCAGGGCCTCTTCCAGTGTCCGGGGCGCTGAATAGTCAAAGGCTGCGGGTTTCATCTTGCCCGTCCCTTCCTGCGGAAGCGGTTGTTCCCGCGGATAAAGTTGCTTCCGCGAAGCAAGTTGTTTCCGCAAGGGCAAGGCGCGGATGGCATTTGCAATGTGAGAATCACTGTCCCTTACTCTTCCACGAAGGCGACCGCCCGACAGAAGGCCGCCTCTCCGCCCTTGAACAACCAGGGGAAGACGCCCACCGTCAGCCGCCGGTTCTGCAGCTCGGGCGCGCCGATCTGTCCGCCCATGTTCTCCACGTGCATGCAGTCGTGGGGGAAAAGCGCATTATGGGTGAGCTGATAGGCTTCTTCGGGGAACAGCTCGTCCACGGCGTCCGAACCGCCGAACTTCTCCTCGCACTGATTGCGAACGCGCTGCCACTGCTCAAGGGCGCCTCTGCCAAGAAAGCGTCCTATGGGCAAGTTCATGGGATGATCGGTCGAGATCATGTCCACGCCCCAAATGTGGATCTCCTTGTCCAACAACCACTGACAGATGCTGTGATGAGGTCCCGGATGGCGGAGGATGTACTTTTCCTCGTCGCCCTCCTCGGCCAGGAAGGAGTAGCGATGCCAGCCGGTATTTATGAAGAGAATGTCCCCCTTCCGCACCTCTACCCGCTCCTCGATATCCTCCGGGCGAAAGATGTCCAACTCGTCAAGCATATCGCTCAGGTCTACGATTACGCCTTCGCCGTAAAGCCAGTTCAGTGGAATCTGATCGATGGTTTTGCCATTTGTAACAAAGTGGCGAGGGGCATCCAGATGCGTACCCATATGGTTCGACGACTGAATGTACTGCGCATTGACGCCGTGCTCGGATTTGCGCTTGAAGTACTTGACTTCAAATGGTGGATAGAAAGGCCAGAATGAGCAGTCTGCGTTCAGAGGTTGTGAAAGATCATAAGGGATCATTGCCCTGTTCTCCTGAAATCGATCATGGTCGGCTATGGGGTCAATTCCTGCACCTAAAATCCATAATTGTCTGCAAAAGCCTCGAGCGCCTCGGTGAACAGCTGCAACGGCGGGCGAACAAGCCCGGCGCCGATCTGGCCGACACCTGCCTCTCTGTGAGCAATGCCGGTGTTGACCCTGGGCGTGATGCCGGTCTCTACGACCGCTCGCAGGTCGATTCCCACCGGCGTGCCTCGAAAGTCAAGCTGCGGGATCGTGAAGGCGCCATGTTCAGCAGCCGTAATCTCGTACATTTCCATGGTGGCGTTGAGCGCGTCCTGGGGCGTTCCGCTGACAAAGGTGACGATGGCCGGCGCGGCCGCCATCGCAAAGGCCCCCAGCCCGGCCGTCTCCGTGATGGTGCTGTCTCCGATATCGGGATTGCCGTCTTCCGCGCTGAAGCCCGGGAAATAGAGGCCGACCGGCTGCGGACAGGGGGCAGTGAACCAGCGCCCACCCAGCCCGCTGACCCGAATGCCGAATTCGGTTCCGTTGCGCGCCATGGTCGTGACGATCGTGCTTTTCTCGACGCCGTGTGCGGCGTCGGCCATGGCCTTGCAGGCGGCCATGACAGGGTTGAGGACACTGAGCGCATTATCGCCCAAGGCTTCGATGATTGCGCCGGCCGTTGCCGGGTCTGGCGCCGTCCTGGCTATGTGCGGGGCCAGCTGCCTGGTAAAGAGGACCGAACCCGCTTTATTGCGATTGTGGCCCTCATCACCCATGTGCAGCGCCTCAGCCAGCAGGGCCCGAACGTCCACTCCCGAACAGGCCTCAATTGCGGCGCCAAGTACGGGCGCCATCACATCGTGCATCCAGCGCAGTCTTGCCTGCACCTCTTCACTGTAGGCCCCGTAGCGCAAGACCTTGCCATATCCTTCGTTAAGGTTCGAATATGCCCGGTTGCCGCGGGTCGTGTTCTCCACCGCGTACACGGCCATTGAAGGCGAGATGACGCCTGCCATCGGCCCGACGGCACTATGGTGATGGCAGGGCGCGAGCTGGACTTCCCCGTTTACGATCAGCCGCTCAGCCGCCTCCACGCCGCCGGCCCTGCCTTCAAAGATCAGCGCCCCGATCAGAGCGCCGCGCAACGGGCCGGAGGCCTGCTCCCAGGCAATCGGGGGGCCGGCATGAAGGAGCAGGTTTTCGTGCATGCCCGGAATGAGTTCGAGCGCTTTGCCCAGCCCCGTCAGGACGGGCCGGGCCTCAGTCATACGCTCTACGGCGGTCGTATTGGCGCTGTCTATGTCACCTGCCATGAAGCCCCTCCGGGCGGCACTGCTGGTTCGGGAATCGTTTCGATGTTCTTGGTACGCCTTTAGGCCATCTCCGGCCGAAAAGGAGTCGGCCCGTCATTACTGTCTGAGTCGCGCCAGCAGGCCGGCCAGCCTCTCGTCGCCTCCGGCAGGAGGCCGCCAGTCGACATGCACGACCTCGGCGCCCTGGTCGCGCAGGCTGTCCGAGAAAGACTCCAGTCCCACATTGATGGCTGCAAGACTGGACGAGACATGCACGTCCTCCGATGCTTCCGGGGGGCCTGGTCCCAACTGCGACGGCCTGCAGGAACGACCGTACCCCCTGCCGGAAAAAGCGCTGGCCGCGGCGCGCACGGCATCGTCATGCCTGGTGAAGACGTAGGCCCCCGCCGCTTTCAACCGCTCGATCTGTCCGTCCAACCCCTGTGGATCGCCGCCGGTTCCGATGACCACCGCCACGACCGGCAGAGTTCTGCCGTCCCGGGCAGCAGCTGCGGTCCCCTGTTCAATGGCCGGGGCAAGTTCACTGGCCGGATCGGCGTGCGCTCCATCGCCCAGCAGGACATCGAGAAGTATGAGTCCCGTCTCTGGGTCTTGCGCCTCCTGCAATAAGCGGCGAACTCGCAATTCGTTGTCGAGCATGGGATGCAAACGTCCGACGGTGAAAGCGTCCCCGCCCAAGTCCACGACCGTGTGACCCTGGCTGCGGTGCGGGTTCTCCAGGAGCCTGCCTCCCGGCAACGGCCCGTTGGAAGAGACCGACGGCAGGGCATCCTGCAACAGGTAGAGCGCCTCGTAAGCCAGGGTGCCGCCGGAGTAGAGCGCGCGCAGATATGACTGCGGCGGGGGAGACGGTAAAGCCTGCGGCTCTGCCCACGCCTGCGAGGAAAATGGGCGCTGCTCTGTGCCGCATACCGGGTCCGCGGATTTCGTCAAACTCACCGCAAGCTCGGCCGCCTCGTCCAGGGTCCCGGCGAAGTGAATGTTGGCAGCAGCATCACCCTCGTTCTGCCCTGAACAGTACCCGATGAAATCCATAACCACCGGTTTGTTGCAGGACGCGGCCTGGGACATCAGTTCCTGCGCAACCGACTTTGCGGGCGGCTTTGAGACGATAACGATCACATCGGTCTGCGGATCGTCCCTCAGCCTTCTGAGCGCATCTTGCGCCGATAGCGCCTGCACGCCGTGCGACAGGTCGCGACCCCCTGTGCCGAATGCCTGGGAGACGCCTCCCCCAAGGCGGTGAATGCCGACCATAATTGCCTGCAGGCCAGTACCTGAAGCGGCGACGATTCCGACTTTGCCTCTGCGGACCCGGTTGGCGAAGCCTAGCCCGACACCATCGATTCTGGCAGTGCCGCAGTCCGGCCCCATCACCAGCAGACCCTTTGCCGCGGCGGTTTCCTTGAGGGAGATTTCGTCTTCAAGACTCACATTGTCGCTGTAGAGGAAGACGTTCTTGCCCAGATTGAGAGCGTCGCGTGCGACCGCAGCTGCGTAGCGGCCCGGAACAGAGATCAGGACCCACGCTGCCTCCGGAATCATACGTGTCGCAGATGCCAGACTCTTGGGGCGATATGCACCGGTTTGTTGCGATCTGCGAGCGGTCAGGAGTTCATCCACGCGGGCCAGAGCGGCGCGGCCCGCCGATTTCGATGCCGCCTTGACAACCAGGATCAGGTCCTCCGGAGCAGCGGCCTGTAGGTCCTCGGTCAAGAGAGCGCTTTGCGCAAGCAGCTCCTTGTTGGCCGGAGTGCCCATGACCACGCCTGCGTCGAGGATGCCGGGCAACCCGGCGAGGGCGCGCTGAAGCAGCATCAGGACGACGGAATCATAGTAGGCGCCGGCGCGTACTTCGGCCAGAGTTGATGGGGCGCCGGCCGCGCCGTCCTGGGCCGAGAGGTCATTCACCGCTGCACTCCATTGGGCTGTTGCGGCCGTTCCAAGTTCTTGTCCCTGGACGTGGGCCTGACGTTACCGAAACGAGGGGATTCCGGGGGCATTCTACCAGTCAATCAGGGGTGAGGGCAAAGACGCCGGTGGACTCACTTCGCGAACGCCGCCGGTTCCGGATCTCCGTCTGCCCGGGCAAGACGATCGGTGTCAATGGCCTGGACAACCTCGTCAACGTCGCGGTCAACCATCATCGATCCGGCCGTCAGTGCCTCATGCAGTTTCCCGTCATTTAACAGGATGGGCAACGGCTGAGGCGGGGCGGGGCTGTCGTTGCCGGGCTGAATCGTCAGCTGCCAGTAGCCCACATCGTGCCACGCGCCCATTTTGTAACCTACCTGCTCGAATGTTCCCGCGGCCCTGAACCCAAAGGATTCATGAAAGCCTACGCTGGCCTCGTTCGGCAGAGAGATTCCCGCGAAGGCGCGAACGAAGCCTTGCAAGCGCAAGATGGCAAAGAGTGTGTTGTACAGCGCCTGCCCCACGCCCAAACGCCTGCAACGGTCATGGACATAAACGGATACATTGACCGACCACCGGTAGGCGGCCCGTTCACTGTGTCCTCCGGCGTAGGCATAGCCCAGCACTCTTTCGCGGGCAGCGCAAACCAGCCAGGGGTATTGGGCCAGTGTTTTGGCGACGCGGGCTGCCATTTCCTCTTCAGAGGGCGGCAAGACCTCGAAGGAAATGGGCGTTGCGCGCACGATGGGCGCATAGATCGCCTGGATTCCTGCGGCGTCCTGCGGTCCGGCCAGACGAACGATTGGGTCCATGCGGTCGCTTTCCAATGCGCGGGGGAACAGAGTCACCTGCATGCAGCTGAAACAGAAAGCCGCCTCCTGGCAGCGAAGGGAGGCGGCACATCCGGTATGGATGAAGGGTTTCTTACGGGCTGGCAGCTACCAGCGGCTGCCGCGGTCTCGATAACCGCCCTGACCGCCGCGGTCCTCCCGCGGGCGCGCTTCATTTACCCTGAGCGAGCGTCCACCCATCTCCTGGTCATTCAGAGCTTCAATGGCTGCATCAGCCGCGTCATCCTCCATCTCTACGAAACAGAATCCACGAAATCGACCAGTCTCCCTATCGGTGATCATCGCCAGGCTGATGATCTCTCCGTGTTGGGAAAACAGCTCCTGGACCTCCTCCTCAGTCGCCGAGTAGGGCAAGTTGCCTACATAAATACGCTTGGTCATTTGAATGGCTCCCCGACCCGTGCTCCACCCGAATGCGTACCGCGTAACCGTCCCGGTCTACTTTGAAGTCTGGAGATTTAGGGGGCGATGTGGTTCAGTTCAGTTATCGTTCGTCTCCAGGAATTCAAACAATCGATTTCGATCTACGACAGTGGCGCTTTTCAGTGGTGTCCCGTATCCGATGGCTCCTAGTATGCCTCTTTTGCACGGTTATGTCCACCACCGGAAAAGCGGCCGGAATCTCCTGAATTGCCAGTTCGCCCGCGAGCCGTAGCCCTTGAGTTGCGTTCGTAGTCAAGCCGTGGCCAGGATGTGTGCAATTATATTTGGATCGGGCCGATCCGCGGTGGTAAAATAGCGCTGCTCACAGAGTGGTATTGGCGTTGGCGGGGGTCTGAGGCCAGGGCAGAAACAGGCGCCTGTTCGGCCTCGCTGCGCATAAGAGACGGAGGAGCAGCAGCATCCCGTTCCATGTCAGGAGCCAGAAGGGCCTGCGGTATCCGTTGGCGCTTGCCACCCCCGGCTGGACAGAAACTGGCGGTCCTCCGGCGTGAGATGCCCGGCTTCAGTCGCTTGCGCCAGCAGGTCCGGACGCCTTTGGAGCGTGCGCAGGAGTGACTGTTCCCGGCGCCAATGATCGACATTGGCATGGTGTCCGCTGACCAGAACTTCCGGTACGACCTCTCCCCGAAAAGCCGTGGGCCGCGTATAGTGAGGCCCTTCAAGGAGGCCGGACAATCCGTCCGAAAAACTGTCGTACAGTGCGCCTGATTCGTGACCGAGAACGCCGGGAAGCGTCCTTGTCACGGCGTCGATGATCGCCAGGGCAGCGATTTCACCTCCACTTAAGACAAAGTCGCCTATACTGAGTTCATCCGTAATCAATTGGGTCCGAATCCGTTCGTCCACGCCTTCATAGCGTCCGCAAACAAGGGCCAGACGCCCGTGCATGCTGAGTCTTGCGGCGACGCTCTGATCAAAGCGGCGGCCCTGGGGCGTCAGGAGAATGACAGGGGTGGGCTGGCGCAGGACCGGCGGTTGGTCCGCACTCCAGGCCGGCAAATCGAGATGTGCCCTTCCCTCAGGCAGACGCCAGCCCCGGGGCCGGCTCAAAACGGTCTCGACGGCACGAACCAGAGGCTCAGGGCGCATCACCATACCGCCGCCGCCGCCGTAGGGGTAACCGTCACAGGTGTGATGTCGATCGGTAGCGTAGTCTCGTATATTGTGCAGCGTTACTTGGAGAATGCCTCTTTTCTGTGCCCGGTCCAGAATACTCTCTGAGAGCGCCCCTGAGAACATGGGCGGAAACAGGGTGAATACATCGAAGTGGATGGTGCGGGGAGCCTCCTCTTGAATACAGGCATTATCGGACTGGTCATCCGGTCGTTCCTCCAGCACGTTACTCTGGGCCATGATTTCCTCTTGACCGCCCTGGGTCTGGCCTACTTTCGGCGGCTGGCGGACTCGATGGTGGACGGCAGTTTCCATCGTCCGAAGCCGAACCGATGGAAGCAGCTTCTGCGACGCATTCGCACCCTCATTGTAGCACAACCGCGAGGTCCGCAGGCAGACGAAGAACCTGCAACCAGCGCCTGGCCGGGCCTTTTCAGGCGCCGGCGTTCTCCACTCCGGTCCCAGTTTGCAATCGCCCTGACAGTTGTTCTTGTCGGTTGCCTTTACTTGCCTCGCCGCCTCGTGGCGCCCGTTGCTTCGCAAGGGCTTAAGCCGGTCCCCATACCGGTGCCGGCTCCTACGTCCGCCATCTTACTTCCCGCCCCAAATACGCAGTTGCAAGATACACAAACAGCGTCCACCGCAAGCTCGACTCCCGTCGCCCAACTGAATCCGGCCTCACTTTCACAAGCTGCGGACCGTCCTGCGGCAGAACTTGCTCCGCTGGCGCCGGTGAACGTTCAAGGTGAAGGAGGGGCCGCAGAAGGGGTTGAACCCGACGCTTCGACACAGGGGGCTTCGACACAGGGCGCTTCGACACAGGGCGCTCCACTCGCAAACAGTTCTACTACGCAGGATGCGCCTGCCAAAATCGATCCCATTTACCGCTACGATCCGGAAGCCCTTTCCCAGCTTGACGTCGAAGGTATGCTGCTGCCGGAGCCATACCGAGATGAACTCAACCCCACGATTCGCGACGAGTTCGTTTCGAGGCCCCCGATGTCCGGGTGGAACATACTCAGGCCGATCGCCTTAAGCACTCCTGTGCCCTCAGAGAATGCGGCTCCTCAATTCGCTTCCAGGCCTCCTATGGGCGAGTTGAGTGTCCTGCGCAAAGAGATCGACAAGGCGCGCACTTCCCTTTCGATTCAGGTCGATGCGGGCGCGGATACCGGTCTTGGGCCGCGCTCACCGAGCGGGCCCGGCAGCCTCTGGCCGACATTTGAACCACCAAGTCCAATCAGCGAGGAGCACTTTTGGCTGGATTCGCCGTTTCCAGGCGGTTTCAACCAGCTGTACAGCCCCGGCTATCAGTTCGGAAGCACAGGCGGCGGCCGCTACAGAATCCACCACGGTGTGGACATTGGCAATCCGGTCGGTACGCCCGTGCTGGCCACTGCTTCGGGCGAGGTGGTACATGCCGGGCCGGACAATCCCACCCTACTCGGCCCGTACAACGATTTCTACGGGAATTCGGTCGTTATTCGCCTTGATCGAAAGCTGAACACTTCACGCGGAGAGCAGGACGTCTTTGTCCTCTACGGCCATCTTGTCAGCGTGGACGTGCAGGAAGGCCAGTGGGTAGGCGCGGGCGACTATCTGGGCGGCGTTGGCATGACCGGCATCGCAATTGGGCCTCACCTGCACATGGAGGTGCGCATTGGGCAAAACAGTTACCTGCATACCGTAAACCCTGCCTTGTGGATGCGTCCTGCGGCCTATACCGGCACGGTGGCGGTCCGACTGCTCTCCGCGGCAGGCCGTACGTGGCCCGGCGTTCAACTCTCCCTGTACCGATATGAAGAGGCGGGCGTCCGCTGGTATCGCGTTGTCGAGACCTACCCCGAAAAGGAGAGCATCGGTCCTGACCCGTCATGGGGCGAGAACGGCGCTCTGAGCCACATACCCGTCGGCACATATCTCTTGTCCGGCTTTGTCAACGGCGAGGAGGTCAGGCAGGAAATCAGTGTGCGTGACGGTGAAACAACCTTTGTCGAATTGCGCACTCAGCAGTAGACTATCCTCTGACTTTCGGGAAACCGTTGCCAATTTCAATTTCGGGTAGTTCCAATGTCTGCGGGGCGGGGCCCCGCGCGCATGCCGGATCAGATCTTTTATGGAATTCACCAGGACACTCTTCAGATTTACCATTCCCTATCGAACTCCGTTGCTGGCAACCATCCTCAGCATGGTCCTCCTGGTGGGTGTGCAGCTGTTTGCTCCCTGGTTCATCCGTGAACTGATCGCAACTGTGCGCTCCGGAAACGCGGACTCACTCTCATACAGCCTGATAGGTCGACTCGCCCTCTTTGCCCTGGCCATTTACGCGGCCAGAGCCGGATTGGAGTTCTTGCGCAGTTACATGGCCCACGTGGCCGGTTGGGGCGTAGTGGCCGATGTTCGGGTCGCAATCTACCGACATCTGCAGCGGCTGTCACTGCACTATTACGAAGACAAGCAGACCGGCCAGCTGATGTCGCGGGTGGTCAACGACTCCGATCTCCTGGAAAAGCTGATCGCCCACGCCGTCCCCGACGTGCTGGTAAACGTGCTCACACTGGTGGGCGTCAGTACGATGCTGTTGATCATGAACGCGCAGCTGACAGTACTGACACTGGTTCCCATCCCGCTGATTGTCCTGGCGATGCGGGGCTTTGCCAAATATGTGCGCCCAGCCTTTCGCGAGCGCCAGGCAGAGTTGGGTGAACTCAACGCAATCCTGCAGGACAACCTTTCCGGCATCCGCGAAATCAAGACCTTCACCCGGGAAAGGATGGAGTCGGAGCGCATCGGCGTCCGCATAGACAATTACAAGCGCTCACTGTTGCGCGCGCTGAGACTGCTGGCCACCTTTGAACCGTTCGTCCACTTCGCTTCGGCGCTAGGCGTCGTTGTCGTCATCTACTTCGGCGGCAGGCTGGCCCTGGGGGGCGAACTGCCAATCGAGGACCTGGTGGCCTTCTTCTTGTACCTGGAGCTGTTTTACCAACCGGTGCGGCATCTGAGCCATGCCTGGGAAGCGATCCAGGAGGCGCTGGCCGGCGCGGAGCGCGTGAGCGAACTGCTCCAGGAGGAGCCGGACATTGTCGACCGGCCCGGCGCATTGACATACCCAGGGCGGGCGCAGGGAGACATCCTCTTTGACAACGTCAGCTTCTCCTACCTGTCCGACCGGCCGATACTGCGCAACATCGATCTGGAGATACCCGCCGGGTCGGTGGCGGCACTTGTCGGACCGACAGGCGTGGGCAAGAGTACGCTGGCGAGCTTGGTCCCCCGCTTTTACGACGTAAACGAAGGGCAGATTTCGCTGGACGGGCATGACATCCGCGACCTGACGATGGAGAGTCTGCGCAGTCAGATCAGCATCGTCTTGCAGGACGTCTTCCTATTTCACGGCACCGTACGCGAGAACATCCTATTTGGAAGGCCGGGCGCAAGCGACGAGGAGATGGAGGAGGCGGCGCGCGTCGCCAATGCAGTCGAGTTTATAGACAAACTGCCGGAAGGCTACGACACGGTGATCGGCGAAAGGGGCGTGAAGCTCTCCGGCGGCCAGAAACAACGCCTGGCCATCGCCCGCGCCGTGCTCAAAGACGCCCCGATTCTGATCCTGGACGAGGCGACTTCGTCAGTGGATACCGAGACGGAGCAACTCATTCAGCAGGCGCTGGAACGGCTGATGGCCGGTCGCACAACCCTGATGATCGCTCACAGGCTGTCAACGATCCGCAATGCCGATCAGATCGTCGTGCTTCAGGATGAGGGGATCGCCGAACAGGGAAGCCATGACGAACTGATGGCAGTGGACGGCATCTACCGCCACCTGAATCTCGTACAGTCCCGTCTGAACGCAGAGGAAAAGGAACTGGTCGTAGAGCAGCAGCCGGTGTGGACCCCTCCCGCACGCCCCCTACCCGTCACCGCCTAAGTCGAGCAGGCGGCGCAGATTCTCCCCCATGATCAGCGCCTGGTCCGCATCCGTGATGAAGTCACAGTGGCTGCGGAAGCATTCGATTGCCTGGCGGTAGGTCATGAAACGCAGGCAGACGGGATAGTCGGAGCCCCAATAGAGTCGCCGGGGACCGAACGCGTCGTACAGCGGCTGCACGATTTCCCGAATCGAATCGGCGTAAGGGAAATCCCAGAAACCCCGCTGTGTCGAATAGTAGAACCCCGAAACCTTGACACCTATATTGGCATACCGCGCCGAGGCCAGGACCTGGGCCAGCTTCTCCCTGTCGCCGACCCCTGGATGCCCCAGGTGGTGGATGAAAATGGACAACTGCGGAAAGCGTTCGGCCACTTTGTGCAGCGCGGCATGGTGATGCGTCGAGCAGGCGATACTGGCGATCAAGCCCAACTCGGCCGCGGTACTGAAGAACGCCAGTCCATCCTCGCCAAAGAGCCAGCTGCCGTCGTCGTCGGCCTTCATGTAATGGGTGAAGGCCGACAACGACCAGCGCTCCGCCGCCTGCCGCAACCGACCGGCTGCGCCCGGCGTGTGGTAGGTCTCCGACCAGCTGCAATCTACGTCGGCCACCTGGCTAATTCTCCCGGAGTAGAGGCCGCTCATCCGGGCGATGTAGTCGTTGTTGCGCGGGTTGTGTTCGATCCCGGCACAGACCAGGAAGGCCCGGTCCACGCCGTTGTTGTCCATCTCGTTGAGCAACTGCTCGAAGCGGCCCTTGCCGTGAAAATCCGGCACAGGCGGCTCGTAGGGCCAGCGTTCCCACGCGTGGCAATGGCTGTCAATGATCATGAGATTTCTATGCCGCGCGGGCGAAGACGGGCTTTTCGAGAATCGTCTGCGTCTCGTAAATGGAACCCCCGCGCAAGGACTCCGGAAAAGGCATCAACACCGGCACGTCGGCCAGCCGGGGACGGTTGCACGGTTCGCCCCGCAACACGGAATCCGCATAAGCGTCCCAATTGGCGTAACCTTGAAGGTGCCAGGAGTCGACTGAGCAGTATTGATAGAGCAGCAATCTTCGAGGGCGGGTGGAGACGTTCTTTGCGGAGGCGTGGAGCGTCCGCACATGATGAATCGAGATGCCTCCGGCCTCCAGCTCAATCGGCACGGCCTTATCGGCGTCCGGCACTTCGACCGTGACTGCGCCGGCAAAGTGTCCGTCCTGGTGATGGGTGTAGATCGGGCCTCTGTGTGAGCCGGGGATGACAAGCAGGCAGCCGTTCTCGTACCTCATGTCGTCCATGCAGACGCCGACGGCCAGCAGGTCATCATTGGTGTGCGGGTAGAAGGCCCAGTCCTGATGCCACTCGACCGGGCTGCCGTATTCCGGCGATTTCATATTCAGCTTGTTTCCGTTCGTGCGCAGGCCCGGTCCGACAAGCTGCTCGGCAATGTCGAGGATGCCGGGGTGGCTGAGGCACTGGCGGTATACGTCATGCTGCAATACGGGGTCCTTGAGCCGGCGCAGCTTGGGAGAGTCCGGGGTGTGACCGGGCTCAAGGTCGAAGACGTCGGTATGCTCGGTGACGCCGGCGCTGAGCTGGACGAACTCATCGGTCACCCTGCGCAAATCCGCAACCTCATCAGCCGAGAGGACGCCTTCCACGCCCAAATAGCCGTTCTCGTGATAAGAGTCGATCTGTTGTCGGGTCAGCATGTTGATGCTCCTTGGTAGATAGGAAAGGCGAACAGCGCTATGATTTCAGAATTCGATTTCATCGGTCTCAAAAATAGGGTTCAATCCACCCTTCCGGAATATCAAGCCCGAAGCCCGGCGCGTCTGTGGGGACCAGCCAGCCGTCCTCTGCGACAGCTTGGCCGGGAGTGCCCGCCGACTCCGCTAACGGAACGCCGGGCGCGGAACCGATGAAGTACTCCAACCACGGGACGCAGGCGACGGCATGGGTGAAATGCTGGCCAAAGGCGTTGCGTCCGCCGCCGTGCAGGATCACCTTCTTGCCGGCGGCGTCCGCCGCGGAAGCGATCTTGAGACAGGTGCTCAGACCGCCGACCCAGTTGATGTCCGGCTGCAAAATGTCGACAACGTTGTGCCGTAAGGCCCACTGGAAGGGCATGTGTGTGTACCAGTGCTCGCCGGTGCTCAGTGTCTGCCAGGGGATGCGCTCTCTCACTTCAACATGGCCGTCAAGGTCTTCCGAAAGGAGGCACTCCTCCATCCATTTAAGCCGGTAAGGGCGCAGAGTTTCGGCCAGGCGGACTGTGTACTCAATATCGAAGGCCATCCAGCAGTCCAGCATCAGTTCGGCTTCGTCCCCGACCAGCTCCCTGGCTTCGGCCACCATCTGTTCGTTCTTGCGCAGACCGTCCAGTCCGTCTGCCGGGCCATAGGGACAGGCCAGTTTGAAGGCGCGGAAGCCCAGTTCCTTGTACCAGTCCAAGTCATTCCCGGTCGAATAACAGAACTGCTTTTCCTTTTGCGGGCCGCCGATGAGGCTGTAAACCGGCTGTCCCAGCAGTTTGCCCTTGGCGTCCCAAAGGGCCAGGTCCACTGCGCTGACAGCGTAAGCAGCCAGTCCAACCGAGCCGTACGGCTTGGTCATCCGGAACATCATGTCCGACAACCGCTGAATTGCCAGTCCGTCCTCGCCGATGAGGTTCGGGGCAATGTGATCATCGATAATGGCCGCGGCCACCCGCCCGTTGTCAGTCAACCCCAGACCCCAGGTGCCGTCCTCCAGGGTAACTTTGCACCAGACAGCACCCCAGCGCTTGGGCGTCCACATGCTGCGATGCCGCTTGACCTTTGGATACCAGGACATTGGGTTCGCGACTTCGGCGGTTTCGGCCCAGCCCTTGCGCCGGGGCTCCGTCCTCTTTTCAGGTGCAGGGAAGTTGACGCGAACAGCGCGAATGTCAGTGATTTTCATGTCAAACAGTCTCCACGCTACTAAATCGGTTGTGGTGAATGGATTTGCCTAGAGGTCGTGTCCGGTTTCTTATCCTGGGACGAGGCTTTCCCGGTACGGAGAAAGGCTTATGAATTCTCGCTCCTCGCCCTTCCTCATCCGCGCATGAACGGTACTTGATTTCGAGGGAGTTGTCAAAGCCCGCGTGCGCAGCAAGAGACCGGCTTAACGTTTTCGGAAGCAGTTCCCCACTGAAGGGACAGAATTGCGAAACTGCGATATAATCGCCCGCAATATAGTGGTGAAAGACAGTGGTGATAAACAGTGGCGGATAGCAATAGTGGTGGATACCGTGTCACGCCGCTCAGGCGATCTCGCCAACATGATTTAGTTCGATGACCTCACGGCACCCTTCAGATACAATCAGCGTCCGCGCCGATGAGCGTTTTGACGAACGCGCAGTCGAGGCATTCCTGCGCGGAAAGCTGCCCGGTACTGAGAATCCCATTACTGTGCGCCAATTCGGGGGCGGCGCGGCCAACCTTACCTATCTGCTTGACTATGGCAGCCACGAGTACGTCCTGCGCCGGCCGCCGCTTGGTCCGGTTGCGCCGTCCGCACATGACATGGCCAGAGAGTCGAAAGTGCTGCTGCGGCTCTGGGAATCGTACCCGTTCGCGCCCCGTGCATTCCTCTTCTCCGATGACGAGTCGATCGTTGGCGCGCCTTTCTTCGTGATGGAGAGACGCCAAGGCATCGTCGTCAGGAATTCGATTCCCGCCGTCTACGACGCTTGGGACGATGCCCCGGCGCGCATGAGCATCGCGCTTGTCGAGGCGCTCTCCGAACTCCACGCAGTCGACTACGGTTCTATCGGTCTGGGAGATTTGGGCCGGCCGGCCGGATTCATCAGGAGACAGATTGAGGGGTGGCGGCGGCGCTGGCAGGCTGCGAAGCTGGAGGAACTGCCTGCGATGGACGCGGTCTATGACTGGTTGCGCAGCAATGAACCCGCGGAGAGCGCGCCTTCGCTCGTTCACAACGATTACAAACTGGACAACGTCATGCTGGCCGCGGAAGACCCGGGCCACATCGTTGCCGTCTTTGACTGGGACATGTGTACGCTCGGCGATCCGCTTTCGGACGTGGGGGCGTTGCTGGCCTGGTGGTGTTTGCCCGACGATCCGCCCCACTTCAGGACGATGGCGATGATGCCCCTGGACAGCCGCTTCCTGCGCCGCGAGGAGCTCATCGCCCGCTATGCCGCACACAGCAACCGCGATCTGTCCGACATTCACTTCTACCATGCCCTGAGCCTGTTCCGGGTGACGGTCATCATCGCCCAGATTTACGTCCGCTACGTGCGCGGACAGACGCAGGACAAACGTTTTGCGGCCTTCGGCCCGCGCATCCCCGCGGCGGCTCAGGCCGCCCTGGAGGTCGCGAAGAGCCATTGAGCTCGCGCGCAATGTTTTTGAGAGTCAGCCTTTGAGAATCTGCCCTTGAGAATCTCAGTGTGCGAAGCCAGATACAGGATTGACGCGGAGTTCCTTACTGACTATCATAGTCCGCAAATCAGACCACCTTTCATCAGACTCGGAAGGAGCGATAAACGTGCAGGAACATAGGGTATCAATGCTGGGCACCGGACTGATCGGCATGTTCTACACAATGTCCCTCAACGGCGGCAGGGGCAGAGACAGAGTGCAGCTCGTCTACTCACGGACGGAAGAGAGAGCCAGGGCCTTTGCGGAGGAGTGGGAGATCCCGGCATGGACGACCGACCTGGCAGAAGCCTGTACTTCCGACGATATCGACACGGTTGTCATCGGGCTGCCAAACCACATTCATGAAGAGTGCGTAGACCTGGCCGCCGGCGCGGGCAAGGCAATTCTCTGCACGAAGCCCCTCGGCCGCACTGCCGCCGAAGCCAAGCGCATGATGGACAAAGTCGAAGCGACCGGTGTCTTCGGGGGCTATCTCGAAGACCTCTGCTACACGCCCAAGACGTTGAAGGCCATCGCATCCGTGGAGGAAGGCGCTCTTGGCGATGTCACCTGGGCCTGCTCCAGGGAGACGCATCCAGGCCCCCACAGCGACTGGTTCTGGGACCTCGAACAGGCGGGAGGCGGCGCCATCGTTGACCTGGGCTGCCACTGTATCGAGATCGTGCGCAGCTTTATCGGCAAAGAGATCCGCCCCGTCGAGGTCATGTGCTGGGCCGACACGCTCGTCCATCCCATCGACGCCGAAGACAACGGCATCGCATTGATCCGCTTTGAAAACGGAGCCATCGGCCAGTTCGAGGTGAGCTGGTCTTTCCGCGGCGGCATGGACCTGCGCGACGAGGTCGCCGGCACCGAGGGCACCATCTGGCTCAATCACTTCCTGCGCACCGGCTATGAAATGTATACCAGCGGCGCCGGCGCAGGCTACGTCGCCGAAAAGGCCGAATCCGAGAGCGGCTGGCTCTTCCCGGTCGGCGACGAGGTGGTCGAACTCGGCTACAACGACATGTTTGACGACATGTTCGACTCTCTCGACCAGGGCAGGGAACCCAGAGAGACGTTCTATGACGGGTACATCGTCAACGCGGTCATCGACGCCTGCTACCGCTCCGCCTCCTCGCGGCAGTGGGAGCCGGTGGCGCTGGAGGTCTGGCGCGGGCGCGAAAACGTACCCCTCATTCGGGACAGTCGCGGGCAGGCGGCCGCAGCCGCAACCGAACCGGACCCGGCCGAAGCGCTGGCCGCCGCGGCCGGCCTGACTATCCTGAAACGGGAACGGATGCCGGGCGGCCAGGTCAAGGTCATTCTCAAGAACGAGGAGACCGGCGAGCTCAGCCAGGAGATTATCGAGAACGCATAGCCCCTGCCGATGTCACTGATCAAACCGTTCCTGCAGGAAGAGGCCTTCCTACGGGATGTGCAGGATGCTAAGGGAGACGAACGCGTCCTGCACATCTGGTGGCTGGGTCAGAGCGGCTTTCTGCTCAAATGGCAGAGCCGCTTTCTGCTCTTCGATCCCTACCTCTCCGATTCGCTGACAAAGAAATACGCCGCCACCGACAAGCCCCACATTCGCATGACCGAACGGGTGGTCGCGCCCGAACGCCTCAACTTTGTCGACGTAGTCACTTCAAGCCACAACCACACGGATCATCTGGATGGAGAAACGCTCGGTCCTCTGATGGCGGCGAATACCGGCTTGCAGCTCGTTATTCCCGAGGCCAACCGGGCATTCGTCGCCGGGCGATTGGGTTGCGACCCGGCCTGGCCTGTGGGCCTGGACGACGGTGACTACAGAGAGGCGGGCGCGTTCCGCTTCCACGGCATCGCCGCCGCACACGAAGAGTTGGAGAGGGACGAGGAGGGTCGGTGCAGATTCCTTGGCTATGTGGCGCGCTTCGGTCCTTGGACGATCTATCACAGCGGGGACACGGTCCACTACAGCGGGCTGGTGGAGCGGCTGACGCCTTTCAACGTGGACGCGGCGATCCTGCCGATCAACGGCAGCAGGCCGGAGCGGAGAGTTGCCGGCAATCTCAACGGAATCGAAGCCGCCACGCTCGCCTGCGCCATCAACGCGAAGCTGGCGATCCCCTGCCACTACGAGATGTTTTCGTTCAACACCGCATCGCCGGATACCTTCATCGCCGCGGCCGCCGCCCTGGAGCAGCCGGTGCGCGTGCTGCAGGCGGGAGAGCGCTGTACGGTCGAAAAGGCGGCTGCCGGCGCTATGTCGGTTCTATAAGGCGATTGACAGCCTCGCGCGACAGGGCGTCCAGCGGTCTGTCAGGTGTAGAGACGACGGTGGCCGCGACGGCGTTTGCGAAGCGGGCCGCCTGCTCAGCCGATGCCCCCTCCTGTACCGCCAGCAGGAATCCGGCATTGAATGAATCACCTGCGCCAACGGTAGTCTGAACTTCGACGGAGAACCCGGGCACGAATGCCGGCCCGCCCGTAGGGCCCGCAGAAGCGATGTCCCCGTTCTCCCGCTGCAGAACGACGGCGCCGGCAGCGCCCCTTTTGATCACCACACATCCTGCGCCGCCCTCCAGGACAGCCGCCATCCCCGCGGTCAGCTCCGCCCCTCCCGTACAAACGGCCAATTCGTGCTCGTTGCAGATGAAGTAGTCCGTGCAGGCGAGCAGCGGACGCAGCTCCTCCAGGAGGGCCGGCTCGCCGATGGCCGGACCGATGTCTACGGCGGTGCGAGTGTCGCCCTGGCCGGCTTCCCGGAACAGTTCGACTGCGCCTTGGGGACGCAGCCCGGGCATTATCGGGTAGCTCGTAAGCAACAGGATGTCCGAGCCGCGAATGAGTGAACTGTCGAGGGAACTGCTGTCAACGGCCCTGTTGGCGCCTTCGTGGTGAAAGGCCAGACGATTCTGTTGCCTGTCGCTGAGGATAAGCGTCGTTGCCGTGCCCTTGCCTGGATATCTCCTGACGCTCTGCATGCCGACTCCTGCGTCAACTAGCTGGTCGGCCATCCAGTTGCCGAGGTGGTCATCGCCCAGACCCCCGACCAGTTCCACGGTCGTCCCCAAACGCGCCAAGGCATAGGCTGAATTGGCGCCGTTTCCCCCAAGCGAAGTTCGCAGCGGCTGGTCGTGAAAGACGAGGCTGTCCACGGTGAATTCGTCCCCCTCGCTGCGGGGCATGGCGGCCAGGTTGGAGACGAAAAGATCGACAGTGGCGGTGCCGACGACGGTGAACATGGTCTTGCTGCCTCTTTGTGGGCGTTGGGCGGGTCGGCGCGTTGGACCGGGACTGGCCAAGGCCTTCTGTTGTCTCTCGGATTTCATTCTATCGCCAATCGCCGTACCTGTGAAAGAGACTTTTCGGCGCAGTTTTGGGAAGGGCAGTTTTTGGAAGGGCAGTTTTTAGTTTTTGGTTTTCAGTTTTTAGCGCTGCGGCGATTTGGGGGCGTTGTATGAGAGAGTGTGAGAGTTTGGGGGGAAAATGGGGGGGTGGGGGCAGGTTGGGGG
>JAJEDJ010000041.1 GCA_022821545.1 Caldilineaceae bacterium | reverse complement strand
CGCGACAACTACCACTACTGCCTCGACGACCCGCACGAAGCGCTGGAGGAGCAGCTCGAATATATCAAAGAGGTGCATCGTGAGATTGAAGACACCTCTGAGATGGAAGAGTACAAACGCAGGAAGGCAGCGCAGGAAAAGAAGGAAAGAGACCGGGCATACTTTGATGCCCGTCTCAAGGCCGCTGGGCAAGCTGACAAATCTTAACTGTCGGCCCTTAGCTGCCAGCCCTGTCCCCCGCCGCCGCAGCATCCGCCGCAATAGTGGGCACAGACAGACAGGGCACAAACAAATAATATATAAACCCAACCTGCGCCCACCGGCCAGCCGCTGTATACCCCTGCCCGCCGCCCGCCCCCAAAACCGCAAATCCACCCCAATCTCCCCCAAAACCGCCCCAATCGCCCTCAAAATCCCCCTCGCGCCCCCCAATCCCCCCTGCAAAACCCTCCGCCGCCCCGCCCCACCCCCCCAACCCCTCACCATCCACCCACAACCCGCCCTACCCCCCCAATCTCCCCCGGATCTCTCGTAATCTCTCGCCCATTCCCGCTAATTCTCGCACTGTCTCGCACAGGTCCCGCCCCACATCCACCCACCCCCTAACCCCTGCAAGCCTGACCACTGCAGTACTAAAAACCAAAAACCAAAAACTAAAAACTGCCGTCCCAAAAAACCGCCTTTCCGCCCCTTGCCAACCAACCGTGACTACTGTAAACTGAAATTTCTTAGTGGAAGGAAGAAAGATGCGGCTGAAGGAAAAAGTCGCCGTCGTTACCGGAGCCGGCCGCGGGCTTGGCCGTACGATCGCCGGCCACTTTGTTCAGGAAGGGGCAACCGTAGTCATCGCCGAGCAGGACGCAGATTCCGGGCAGCGCGTCCAGGCCGAGTTGCAAAGCGCCGGCGCTGCCGCCTTCTTTGTCAAGACCGATGTCTCCAGCCGTCCCGACGTAGAACTATTGGTTGACGAGACCGTGCGCCGTTGTGGCCGCATCGACGTCCTCGTCAACAATGCCGCTGTCCTCGGCGAAAACGGCCATTTCCTCGAGATTTCCCAGGCAGTCTGGGATCACGTGGTCGGCGTCAATCAGACAGCCGTCTTTATCTGTTCACAACTGGTGGGCCGTGTCATGGCGAAGGCCGGCAGCGGAAACATCATCAACATCTCCTCCATAAATGCCGCCGTCCCTCTGCCCCGCTGCGCAGCTTACGTCACCGCCAAGAGCGCGGTCGAATCCTTGACCCGCATTGCAGCCAACGAACTGGCGCCTTACAATATCCGCGTTAACACCATAGCTCCGGGTCCCATCGAGAACCGCCCTCCGCATTTGGAACTGCCGCGCTCGACCGAAGACACCCTCCTCGGCCGCAACGGCCTGCCGCACGAAATAGCCGCCGCAGCCGTCTTTCTGGCGTCCGAAGAGTCCAGTTTCATCACCGGCCAGCGCATAGCCGTCGATGGCGGCATGTTGGTCAACGGCTATCGAATTTACGGCCTCGAGCCCCCTGCCAAGCCCGCGCTGCCCGCAGCGCATCAGGAGGAACCGCCGCCTCTTGGCGTAGAAAATTGAAACGCGAGGAGAACTGAGAGTACGTGCGTACCGTTAATCCCAGTCGTCTGTCTGCAAAATTGCTCCGCCTGATACCTTCCCTCATCATTTCGCTCGCGCTCCTGTCCGCCTGCTTCGGCCCGGACCTGCCCGGCGCGCCCCAAAGGCCCCGGCTCCCCTCCCCGCGTTCCCTGCCCGGCCTCGACGACCTCCTCGAACAGCTCCCCGGCTTCGACCTCGACCTGCTGCGAGAGCTGGACCTCCCCGACCTCAGCGACATCGCCGACCTGCCACAGCTTGTCGACCTCCCCAGCCTCGATGTCGCTGAAAACGCCATCGCCTTCGCCGGCCCAACCGAAATGCGCATCGAAGTCGGCGAATTCATTCGCGGTACCGACATCCAGCTGGCCGGAATCGCTGATGGCCGCGCCCAATTCCTCTTCGCCGGCCTGCGCGCCGAGCGCATCGCCGGCGACTCCCTCGACTTCGACGGCGCTTGGCCCAATATCGCCGGCGTCGACTACCTGCTGCGCCTGCGCGTCTATCGCGTCTCCGATGAATACGTCCGTGCCGCCGGCGTCCACCGCCTCGCCATCGAGGGCATCCTTCCCATCCATCAGCCGGCCCTGGCCTTGCAGGAAAACACCCTCAAGATTCCCTACACTGGTTCCGTCGGCCCCGGTGATCTACTGAAAGGAACCACCTTCGGTTACGTCGGACTGGCAGAGCAGGGCGCCGAAATCAGTGGAATCCCTGCCGGCGATTTTCCCTTTCGCAAAACCGGTGATAGTCTGCGATGGCAGGGCATGCTGCGGCCAGACCTGCCCGCCCGGTTCGACCTGCGCATCGTCCATTTCGGAGAGAACTCAGTCCAGGTCGCAGGCATCGTCTCTCTGCAACTTCCGCACATTGCGAGGTGAATGCCGGGAGCTGAGAGAACACCTTTTGCAGTTGATTCTCTCTCTTTCCTCTTACCTCTCTTCTCGCTGTCTTTCTTTGACCTGGGGCTCCGCCATGAAGCACAAAAAAGAGGACCGGCAGCCAGGAATACTGCAAATGTGCTCAGGAGTAAGAAGCGATGGTTGAAGCCGTCAGCAACTCCGGCACGCTGAGTGTGATCCGGCGCTTCAGACCACACGCAGACCTCCAGGGTATCCGCGCCGACTATTACAACCTTACCGACCTCCAGGGCCAGCCCCTGGCAGGGCTTCTTGTCCTCATGGACCGGCGCGGACGGCCCGTGCGCGCCGAAATCCATATGAACAACAACATCGCCGACGCTCTCTACGAGATCGCCTTGCGCCAGAGCCTCCGCCTCATTGAAGATCGCTACAAAAGCGACCGTCCCGTTCGTCTCTACCCCCTGCGCATGCAGCTGAACAGCGACCCGCTCTCCGTTCAGCCCAGGGGCAGCGCCTCAAATTCCGCCGTCGGCCCCGCGCCCATGTCGGGCGGCCCCCTCTTGCTCGTGGCCGCCCTGCTCCTCGCCGTCTCTGCCCTGTTCAGCGGCTGGTTCCTCAACGAATGGCTCACAGGCGGCCTGGCCGGCGCCGGATCGTCGCCCGCCATTACGTCAGGGTCCTCCTCGGACGCCGCACAGACCGTGCTTATCGTCGAAACCAACGGCCTGCCTCCCAGCCGCAACGCAATCCCCATGAATGTCGGCGATCGTATCCGCCTCTTGCCCGAATACAAGATCTCAATGCGCACCCAGGCCGGGGCGCAGGCCGGCGCCATCGTTACCCACCTGCAGGACGCCGATCCCTTGACGATTCTCAACGGCCCCATCTGGCTCGAAGGCAATAGCGATACCATCGTCTGGTGGTATGTCCGCGCCGATAGCGGCGCTGAAGGCTGGGTACCCGCCAACACAAGTGAACTGACGCTCCTGGAACCTCTCTCACAATAAGCCATACCACTTTGGCAACGCCCAACATGACCGAAAATACACTGACCCAACCCAACGTGATCGTAGTCGTTGCCGATACCTTGCGTACAGCCTTTCTCGGCTGCTACGGAAACGACTGGATCAGCACGCCCTCGATCGACCGCTTCGCCCAACAGAGCGTCCGCTTCACCCGCGCCCACCCTGAATGTCTCCCCACCATTCCCACCAGGCGCACCCTGCACAGCGGCCGCCGGGCCTTCCCCTTCAACGACTACCGGCCGGTCCCCTGGGATAACGTCTACCTGCCCGGCTGGCAGCCCATGAACGCAGAAGAAAGCACGATTGCCGAAACGCTGCAGCAGGCCGGCTACCACACCGGCTTCGTCGCTGACGTGCCCCACTACTTTGTGCCCGGAATGAACTTCACCCGCGGCTTCCGGCAATGGGAGTTCGTCCGCGGCCAGGCCGAAGACCGCTGGCATGCCGTCGCCGACGCCGACCCGGCTCTGCTCGACCGCTATCGCGCCGGCGCCCCGGACCGGATCGCCGCGCATCTCGTCAATGTGCGGCCCCATCGCCCCGAAGAAGACTGGCCCACCGCCCGTACCTTCCAGCGGGCCATCGATTTCTTGCGCGACAACCACCCCCCTGGCCGCAATCAGGACGCCTCCCCCTTCTACCTCTACGTTGACAGCTTTACCCCCCACGAAACCTGGGAAGCCCCCCTTCACTACTATGACCTCTACGGCAGCCGCGCCCAGCGCGAGCCAATCTGCCTCACCGCCGCCTACGGCCCCTTCGCCGACCAGTACGACGATCGCATTCCCAGCATCCGCGCCAACTACGCCGGGCTGGTCACCATGGTGGATACCTGGTTCGGCCGCCTCCTGAATACCGTCGATCAACTGGGGCTGCGAGACAACACCCTGGTCTTCTTCTTCAGCGATCACGGCACCAACTTTGGCGATAATCCGGACAAAATCATGGGAAAGCCCGCCGACTACATGTACCCCGGAACCATGGACATCCCTCTCCTCATGCGCCATCCCGCCGGCCTCGGTGCAGGCCAGGTACGCGACGAACTTGTCTACACCTTGGACGTGCCCGCCACAATCCTTGACGCCGCCCGCCAAAGTTCAGCCGGACCCGTCGAAGGCCGGAGTCTGCTCCCCCTGCTCGAGGACGCCGGCGGATTCAACCGTCGTGAATATCTCACCTGCCGCTATGGCAACTCCGTCTGGTACCGTGATGACCGCAACTGGTTCTTCGACTCCGTCGACTGGCAGTCCCCGCCCCCCGGCGCATCCTCCTCCGGCCGGCGGCAGCCGGTCACCCGCCTGTTCGATCTCAAGTCCGACCCCGACTGCCGCGTGAACATCGCCGGCCGCAGCCCGGAGCGCGTCGCCTTGGCCCGCGAACGGATCCTCGCCGACGCCGGCGGTCGTCTCAACTACTACGAGCGTCACGATTCCACCGACGCTCTCGGGCGGCCAGAGTTTTCCAGCAGGTAGCTACTGATCCATTTGGGGTTGATAACAGCTGGCCGCCCCGCCAATCGGCCCCCGCCAATCGGCCCCCGCCAACCGGCCCCAACCAACCGGCCCCAACCAACCGGAGACTGTCCCATGCCTAATGTTGCCGCCAATCGACTCGAACGCATCGCTGGACGGCTCATGCAGGCCGCCGGCGCCTCCTCAGCCGAAGCCGCGACCATCTCGCGCCACCTGATCGCCGCCAATCTCGCCGGCCACGACTCCCACGGTGTCATCCATGTCCCCTCCTACATCGCCTCAATCAATAAGGGGCACCTGCAGCCCGGCGCCCCCTTCACCATCACGCGCGAGAGCCGCGCCACAACCGTCGTGGACGGAAACTGGGGCTTCGGCTTCACAGTCTCCGAACGGGCCATGCAGCTGACCATCGACAAGGCGCGCCGCGAAAACGTCGCCGCCGCCACCGTCGTCCGTCAGGGCCACGTCGGACGTCTGACCGACTATCCCCTCATGGCCGCCGCCGCCGGCATGATCGGGCTGATGACCGCCGACTCCGGCCGCGGCCCCAAAAGCGTTGCCCCGTTCGGCGGACGCGAACCCCGCCTCGGAACCAACCCAATCTGCATCGCCGTCCCCTCCGATCTCGACGGCCCCTTCTACATCGACATCGCCACCTCTGCCGTCGCCGGCGGCAAACTGGGGGTCGCCATCCAGCGCGGCCAGTCTATTCCCACCGGCTGGGTCATCGACTCCGAAGGACGCGCCTCCACCGACCCCGCCGCCGCCCGCAACGGCGGCGCAATGCTGCCCCTCGGCGGTTCCGAAGGCCACAAGGGTTTCGGCCTCTCCGCCATGGTCGAAATACTCTCCGGCCTCCTGACCGGTCTCGGCTTCGGGATCGAACCCACCGGCCGCCACAACGACGGCTGCTTCATGGCCGTCTTCCAGGTCGATGCCTTCCGCCCTCTGGAAGAGTTCAAGCGCGAAGTAACCGACTTCGCCCGCTACCTCACGGAAACGCCGCCCGCCGAGGGAATCGAACGCGTCTACTACCCCGGCGAGCTCGAATACCTGCGTACCCGCAAAGGCCGCGCCGCCGGCATCTACGTTGAAGACAGGACCTGGCAATCACTCGCCCGGCTGGCCGCTGAACTCGGCGTCGACGAAGACTTCTCCTCTGCCTGACCTGGCAAACAACCTGTACGGCCCCCGCTATGCCCCCGCCATGCCCCCGCTATGCCCCCCCTATGCCCCCGCAATGCTCATAGGATGCGCCGCTGGCGGCGGGCGCAGAGATCATGCTAGAATGTGCCCGTGCCGGCTGTGCCGCGCGCAGCCGCGATGCCGGAGGAGGCAGCATGGATTCCAATGAAGCCCTGCAAAACCAGTCCCAAACAGGGGCGTCCCAAACGCAAGAACGTCCATCCCAGGCCGCCGGGACAGGAATGTCCGAGTCCGCCGGCGCCTACCTGCAAGCCGAGCCTATCGCGCCGCCAGTCAATCCCTTCGCCCCCGACGATGGCCGCTGCGTCACCCTGGAAGAGTACTGGGCCAGGTGGTACGAAAACCCCTACCCGGACATTGACGTCAGCTACGAATGGAACAACGGCAGACTGGAGGCCAAACCTTTGCCGAATAAGCCGCAACTCGACCTCTACAACTGGTTTCTCCAACTGCTGCTCCGTTATCTCAGTACACACAACATTGCAGAGCTGATCAACCTGGAGACCGGCTTTGTCCTGACCATAGAGGACCCCACCGAGCCTTCCGGACAGCGCGAGGCCGTGCGCAAGCCGGACATCGGCGTCATCCTCAACAGCAACCCTGTCCCGTGGGGAGGCATCGACCAGCGCCATTTCGACGGCGTCTGCGACATGGTGGTGGAGGCCGTCTCCGACTCCACGCGTGCGGAGCTGCTCCGGGATACGGAAGAGAAGAGGCGGGACTATGCGCTGGCCGGCGTGAAGGAGTACTACATACTCGACCCCGG
>JAJEDJ010000051.1 GCA_022821545.1 Caldilineaceae bacterium | reverse complement strand
ATTCTCTCGCCCATTCTCGCACTTTCCCACACATCCCCCGCCCCACATCCACCCACCCCCGCCCCCCTGAACCGCCGCAGTACTAAAAACTGAAAACCAAAAACTAAAAACCGCCCTCCCACCTTGACCCGCCTTCCTATCGGCTTTATAATCCACTTGTAACGAAATTCACTTGCTTTTCCCCCGGCTGTAGGGTATATTTGGAGTATGGTGGGCAAATGGACGCATAGTGCGTTCCCTTTTGCATTCGTACGCGACTGTGGCATTTCGGAACTGGCGATAGGCCGGGGTCGCGAAAGCCTTTCACAGGAACAACGGCATGGCATCACTTCCGCCCAATTTCCAGCAGCTGAAACAGGACCAGCTACGACCCTTTCTGCACGACGAGATCAGCGTCCCCCAGGAACTGGAAGCCAATGTGCTGATCACCACGGTGGACAAGATCTATAACTGGAGCCGCCGCTCAAGCATGTGGCCGCTCCTGTTCGGGCTGGCCTGCTGCGCCATCGAAATGATCGCGACGGCCGCCAGCCGCTACGACCTGGCCCGCTTCGGGATGGAGGTCATGCGGCCCAGCCCCCGCCAGAGCGACCTGATGATCGTGTCCGGCACCGTGACGAAAAAGATGGTCCCGGCCATCGTCCGCATCTATAATCAGATGGCCGAGCCCCGCTATGTGCTGAGCATGGGCGCATGCGCAACGGGCGGCGGACCGTTCAAAGAGGGCTATAACGTGGTCAGCGGCATCGACAAATATATCCCGGTGGATGTCTATGTCCCGGGCTGCCCGCCGACGCCCGAAGCCCTGATCTACGGCCTCATGAAGATGCACGAAAAAGTGGACCGCCAGAGCATCGTGTCCGTGCCCTGGTACCGCAAGGACTCGTCGCAATTTGTGCCCGTGCCCCGCCTCGGACCGGACGTTTTCGACCCGCGCCAGGTGGAGCTGATCAAGGATACCACCCTGAAGGCGGCGGCGAACGGCGCCGCGGCTTCCGGCAACGGGGCCGGCGGCGAAGCCGCAGGACACGCGCGCGGGCCGGTGGCGATTTCCGACAAGGCCAAGGCGCGCATGGATGAGGCCAAAAGACGCTGGCGCGCGAAGCAAGGTGGATAACGGCGGCGGTCAGCGAGCTGCTGTGGCCGGCCGGCTGCAACGTAAGAGATGAAATTCAGATACATTGAGAGTGTGGGATGACTCAAGCAACTGCTGTGGCAGAGGCGCCCGCGAACGATTTGGCGCTTACACCCGAACTTGCGGATGCGGTGGTGGGCACGTGGGCCGAGGATACCGAAACCGCCTATTTCATCGCGCCGGACAGAATTCTGGACGTGCTGGCCCATCTGCGCGATGCGCAGGGCTATGATCTTCTCTCCAACCTGACCTGCATAGATTACCAGGGCTACGGCGGCAAACTGCGCGCCGATGTGAGCGAGCGGTTGGACGTCGTCTACCACCTGTACAGCACTCGGCGCGGCGGCGGCTCCGTCGCGCTGCACGTGCGCGTGCCGGCGGACGACACGGTGCCGAGCGCGACCTCGGTTTACCCGGGCGCGAACCTGCAGGAGCGGGAGGTCTACGACCTGTTCGGCGTCAAGTTCGACGGCCATCCGAATCTGCGCCGCATCCTGCTCTGGGACGGGTTCAACGGGCACCCCATGCGCAAGGACTGGCACGAGGCCTATTACGAGGAGGACGCCAAACCGTTCCGCAGCCGCCATCCCAAGGGCGAATACGCCTTCCACGAAGACAAGCTGCCTTGGGCCAAAAACACCACCTATCCGGCCGGATGGGACCCGGACTCGTGGCAGGAGGCCGTCGCCTACGTGCCCGTCAGCCAGGCCCCCCAGCACGAAAACCAGCCGCACCTCGACACCGAGAGCATCGTGGTCAACCTGGGACCCCATCACCCGAGCACGCACGGCGTCTTCCGCATGCTGACGCGCGTCGAGGGCGAAACGATCCTGGCGCTCGAGCCGGAGATGGGCTATCTGCACCGCAATCACGAAAAAATCGGTGAGCGCAACACCTGGCTCATGAACATGCCCTTCACCGACCGGCTCGACTATCTCAACTCGATGAGCAACAACTGGGCCTACGCCCTGGCCGTGGAAAAACTGGCCGGCATCGAAGTGCCGGAGCGGGCCGAATACCTGCGCGTGATCATGGCCGAGTTCACCCGCATCGTCAATCACACTTGGTCGATCGGCTTCATCCTCAACGACCTCGGCGCGCTGCAGACGCCGGCCCTGTACGCGATCGAGGAACGGGAGATGATCCTCGACATGTTCGAAGCGGTGTCGGGCGCACGCATGATGTGCAACTACATGCGCTTTGGCGGCGTGGTGCGCGATCTGCCGGAGGGCTGGCGCGAGCAGGCCGCCTATCTCGCCAACGACCGCCTGCCGCGGGCCCTGGATGAGCTGGACCGGCTGCTGACCGAGAACGAAATCCTGAAGGCGCGCGGACGCGGCGTCGGCTACCTCGCGGTCGAGGACCTCATCGCCCTCAGTGTCACCGGGCCGATGATCCGCGCCGGCGGCCTGGCCTACGACATCCGCAAGGCCGAACCCTACGGCATCTACGACCGTTTCGACTTTGACATCCCGACTCTCCCCAACAGCGACATCTACGACCGCTATTACATCCGGCTGCTGGAGGCGATGGAAAGTGTGCGCATCCTGCAACAGGCGCTCCGCGACATGCCCGAGGGCGAGACGCTCGGCGGCAGGGGCGGCTACACGCTGCGGGCGCCGGAAGGCGAGGTCTACGGCCGGCTCGAGGCGCCGAAGGGCGAGCTGGGATTCTATCTGGCCAGCGACGGCAAGACCCAGCCGTGGCGCTATCATGTCCGTTCGCCCAGCTATATCAACCTCAACGCGCTCGGCCCGATGAGCGTCGGTTACAAGGTTGCCGACGCGATCGTTATCCTCGGCGCCATCGACATCGTGCTGGGTGAAGTGGACAGGTAACTTCAGTTTCTAGTTTCGAGTTTCTAGTTTCTAGTTTCGAGTTGCCAGTTTCGAGTTGCCAGTTTCGAGTTTTCAGTGACTGCCCGGAACGACCGGTTTTGCCGTTACAAAAAACCAAAAACTGCACCTGGGAGTTCAAGGTATGTTTGGAACAGGACTATTAAAGGGTTTGGGCGTGACTCTGAAGCACGCCTTGGATACGTTTGAGGACGACCGGGAGAGTGTGCCCGACCGTTACAAGGGCAGCCTCGAGCTGGGCAACAACCGCCGCGTGATCCAGCAGCCGATCGACCAGGAAGGGCTGCTGACGATCCAGTACCCGGAGGAGAAGCGGCTGCTGCCGGAACGATTCCGCTATATCCCCATGCTCATCTGGGACTCGGAAAAACAGGAGGACCGCTGTACCGCCTGCGGCATCTGCGCCAAGGTCTGTCCCCCGCAGTGTATCTGGATCGTGCGCGACAGCGATGAGAACGGGAAACCGGTGACCCGTTGCTCGGAGTTTTACATCGACGCGGCGGTCTGTATGAGCTGTAGCTTCTGTGTTGAGTTCTGCCCCTTCGACGCCATCAAAATGAACCATGACTATGAGCTGGCGGTCTATGATCGCTATCCCCAGCTTGTCTACGACATGGAGGAGCTGACGGTTCCGCTGGAGTACTACGCCGCGCTCTGGCCGACGCAGTACGAAGAGGAGCAGGCACGGCGCAAGCAGGAAGAGGAAGAGAAGCGCAAGCAGGAGGAGGAAAAGGCGGCCAAGGCGGCGGCCAGGGCAGCAGCCAAGAGTGCCGCGGCAGCCGAAAAGCCCGCGGCGGGCGCGCCGAAGCGCTCTGCGGCGGAGCTGCAGGCGCTGGCCAAAGAGCGGGCCGCGCAGCGGCAGGCCCAGGCGGCCGAAGGTGGCGGCGATGATGACGCGGCCGCAGCCAAGAGGGCGCGCATGGAGGATCTGAAGCGCAGGGCGCAGGAGCGGGCGCGGCAGCGGAAGCAGGATAGCGGTCAGTGATCAGTTGCGCCTTTTGACCGGTGAGGAGATGGGAGAATGACGGTTAAAATTACATTCTACGGACATGCCACCTTTGGGGTGGACGCGGACGGAACCAGGCTGCTGATCGATCCCTTCTTGGCGCCGAACAACCCGGTGGCGCCGGCGGACGCGACCGCGCAGAGCGTTGACGCCGACGTGATGATTATTTCCCATGGGCACGCGGACCACATCGCCGATGCAATCCCGGTTGCCAAGCGCACCGGCTGCCTCGTGATCTGCAACTTTGAGATCGGCGACTGGTTGATGGCGCAAGGGCTGGATAACGTTCACCAGCTGCACATTGGCGGCGGTTACAACTTCGACTTCGGCCGTGTAAAGCTGACGATCGCGCACCACGGCAGCGGTCTCCCGGACGGCAGCTACGGCGGCAATCCGGCCGGCATTTTGATACATTTCAATGACGGCACCGACGTCTACTTCGCCGGCGATACCGGTCTGACCTATGATATGCGCCTTATCGGAGACGTGGGCGGCGTGGACCTGGCGGCGCTGCCGATCGGCGACAACTTCACGATGGGGCCAGATGACGCGATTCAGGCGGCCCAGTTCGTGAAGGCCAAAAAGGTGCTCCCCTTCCACTACAATACTTTCCCGCCGATTGAACAGGATGTGGAGGCCTTCGCCCGCAAGCTGCAGGACGAAACCGACATCGAGTGCGCAATTCTGAATCCCGGCGATACCCTGGACGTATAGAAAAACGACCGATGCTGAAGCGGGAGTCTTCCTGGCTGAAACGGAGCCGGCGGCCTGGGCGCCAATGTCTAGTGCGTTGGATGAGTGAAGGGAGGACGTATGGTTGATGTAAATGATGCGGTGCTCGACGGAAAGGCCGAGCTGTTCTTCCCGGCCTACTTGATCCCGACGCTGCGGGACCTGCGCGGCGACGGCTGGCGCGAGCTGGTCGACCGAGTTTCGATGTTGCCCGATACCCACCCGGACAGTCTCGCTTTTGTGCTGATGATGATCAATCTGGGCGACTGTATGAAGTGTCATAGCAACTACTACAAATTCCTGCGGGGCTGCGCCTTCTGCTCGCTGCAGACGATCCGCACCTACAAGGGGACCGACGCAGACCTCCTGCGCCTTTACAGCAATGCGCAGGATGAGATCGACCGCCAGCTGAGCGGCATGGGAACGCTGTCACTGGCCGCTGCGTGAACAAAAAGCCGTACGCCTTGAATCAGCGCTCCGCAACTGCAGATAAACCAGCGCCTTCTGTGCGCTGGTTTTTTCTTTCCGGGCCGGGACCTGTAAGGCTCTTGCCTGCCGCCGTCAATACACGCGCGGGACGCGCTGCAGCGGTCGTAAACGGGGAAGAACGTTGATGAGTGTACGCAGCGCGCGCTCACAGGGAGATGGAGCCGTTCGTATCGCGATCATCGGCGGCGGGGTTGCCGGCCTTACCGCGGCCTACGAGCTCGCGGGCGCGGGCAGAACGCGCGTGCATCTCTTTGAGAACGGGCCGGAGCTGGGCGGGCTGGCTTCGGGATTCAAGGGGCGGGAAAGCTGGGACTGGCCGCTGGAGAAGTTCTATCACCATCTGTTCACGAACGATGACGCTATCCTGCGGCTGACGGAAGAGATCGGCGCCGCTGATCTGTTGGAGATCCACCGCCCGTCGACGGTCATGCACTTCCAGGGCGCAAACTATCCGCTTGACAGCCCCGCCCGCCTCCTGCGCTTCCCGCATCTGTCCCTGCCCCAGAAGCTGCGGATGGGGTTGGTGCTGGCCTATCTGAAATACCATCCGCGGCCGCCGTGGCGTGCATTCGACGGCCTCCTGGCCGATCAATGGCTGGCGCGGCGGATGGGGGAGACGGCCTACGGCAAGCTGTGGCGGCCGATGCTGGAAGGCAAGTTCGGCCCCCATTTCCGCGCTGTAAATCTGGCCTGGTTCTGGGCGAGGGTCTACAAACGGACGCCCCGACTCGGCTACTACCGGGGAGGCTTTCAGGCCTTCGCCGACAGGCTGGGCGCGGCCGCGCGTGAGCGGGGGGTAACAATCGAGACCAACGCGCCGGTGCGGGCGGTGACGACGCTGGCCCAAGGCGGTTTCAGGGTGGAGAGCGGGGCGCGGGCAGAGAAAGAGGGCGAGTTTCCGGCTTCACACAGCTTTGATGTCGTGCTTGCGACGGTCAGCCCGGGGCTGATGCGGCGGCTGGCGCCGGAGATGCCAGCCGCTTATCTCTCGAAGCTGGGGGCCCTGCGCCATATGGGGGCGGTGGTGATGACCCTGGCGCTGGACCGCCCGCTGCTGAAAGACACCTACTGGGTGAACGTGCCCAAGGCCGAAGGGCTTCCCTTCCTGGTGCTGGTCGAGCATACCAACATGATCGACCCGGGCCGCTACGGCGGAGATCATCTGCTCTATCTGGGCGACTACCTGGAGCCCTCCCACCGCTATTTCACGCTGCCGCAGGAGGATCTGCTGGCGGAGTTTCTGCCGGCGCTGCCCCGCTTCAACCGCGAGTTCCGGCCCGACTGGGTGACGGGGGCATGGCTGCATCGCGCCCCGTATGCGCAGCCCGTGCCGGTCCGGGGCTACGCGGCGATGATCCCGGAGCTGCGCACGCCGTTGCGGGGCCTTTACTTCGCATCCATGAGCCAGGTATACCCATGGGACCGGGGAACGAATTACGCGGTGGAGATCGGACAGCGCGCGGCGCGAATGATTTTGGAGGACAGTGGTCAGCGGTGACTGACCCGGCCTGTTCGCGAAGACTGCCGCTTCATTCCGATTGCACAGTGTCTACCGCATAAAGGATCCGCCTGTCACTGGAATCGAGAGCCCTGTGAGAAAATCGGCCCCATCCGAGGCCAGAAACGAGACGGCATGGGCAAGGTCGTCGGTATGGGCGAGGCGGCCTAATGGCGTACTTCCCGCTGCCCCGGACAGTAGGGCGTCGGTCGCCTCCTTCACTTGCAACGACGGATTGGTGAATAAGTTGGTCATGTGGCCCACTCGCTCGGTGGGAGTCAGGCTGGGGCAGATTGCGTTGACGGTGATCCCGAACTCGGCCAGCTCCTGGGCGAGCGACTGCGTCAGGCCCACGATTCCGAATTTGGATGAGCAGTAGGCGGCAAATCGGGCAATCCCGCGCAACCCCAGGACTGAGGAGACGCTGATAATGCGGCCGCCGCCGCCTCGGGCCACCATGTGACGTGCCGCTGCCCGGCTGCAGACAAAGGTCCCCTTCAGATTGACCGACATGACGCGGTCCCACTCGTCTTCCTCCTGGTCGACAACCGGCACCCGGTCTCTGCCGCCGCGGGCCGCCGCGTTGTTGACCAGGATATCGATTCGTCCGAAGGCTTCCACCGCCCGTTGCATGGCGGCCTCGACCGACGCGGAATCGGTCACGTCGCACGTCAACGCCAGGGCGCGGCGCCCCAATGCCTCGATCTCCGCGCCGAGTGCCGGCAGACCTCCCCATTCGGCGTCGGGATAAGGTTTCTCGACCAGGTCCGTCACAACGACGTCCGCTCCATCCTCTGCCAGCCGCTGTGCGATCCCTCGGCCAATGCCGTGTTCGCCGCCTGCGCCGGTCACGAACACAGTCTTCCCTTCCAGATTGTACATCTCACTGTCCTCCTGAATGATGATCCCTGCTGTGACAGACAGTGCCCGTCACTTGCATATTGGTAATAATACACTTACTTGGACATTTTCCTTATACCCTCTGTTCATTTATACGTTCTGTTCACTATACACGCTCTGCTCACGGAATACAGTAGGCGCCGCAACTTTTCCACCCTGTACATTCGGACCTCGGCGCTACTGCCTGAGAGCCTCCATTTTTGACATGCGCGAAGGGGAAGAGTAAGGTAGGAAGAGACATTCGGAATCCTGGCTGGGTCGTTGCGGCGGCTTTGCGGAACTGGAGGGATAGGAACCAATTATGGGCAACGGCAATATGGAAAGCGCCGGCGGCGCGCGGCGAGAGCCCCCTTTCGACCCAAGGATTGAGGCGAAATTGGGGATCCCAATCAAGAATATCGTCGCTGTGGCGAGCGGTAAGGGCGGTGTGGGCAAGAGCACGGTCAGCGTCAATTTAGCGGTCAGCCTGGCGCAGACCGGCGCGGCGGTCGGCCTGCTGGACGCGGATATCTACGGGCCGAACATCCCGATCATGATGGGCGTGGAGGAGATGCCGCCCGTGGAAGCGGGCAAGCTGGTCCCGGCGGAGGCGCATGGCGTCCGCTTTATGAGCATGGGCTTCCTGCTGCCGCCGGAGCAGGCGCTGATCTGGCGGGGGCCGATGCTGCACAAGGCGATCCAGCAGCTGTTCTCAGACGTGCGCTGGGGAGAGCTGGACTATCTGATCGTCGATCTGCCGCCGGGAACGGGAGACGCGCAGCTTTCACTGGCCCAGATCGCGCCGCTGAGCGGCGGGCTGATCGTCACCATGCCGCAGATGGTCTCCGTGGCCGATGCGCGGCGGGGCGCGGCCGCCTTTGAGCAGCTCGAAGTGCCGATCCTGGGCGTGATCGAGAACATGAGCGGGGAGATCTTTGGCCGCGGCGGCGGCGAGACCGCTGCCGCCGAGCTGGGTACCGCCTTGCTGGGCGTAGTCGGTCTGGACGCGCAGATCAGCGCGTCGGGAGACGGCGGGCGGCCCATCGTTGCGGCCAGCCCTGAAAGCGAGGCGGCGCGTACCTTCGGCGAACTGGCGCAGCAGGTGGTGGCCCAGTTGCGGGCGCTGTCAGGGGGAAGCCAGCCCCAGCTGAAGATCGTGTGACTCAGCAGAGAGGAAAGCACACCCGGTTGGCGTCGAGGAGGGTGTCGCCCGCCGGGTGTGCTTTGAGGCAAAAGAGGAAAACTTACCCTTACTGCAGCGCGTTTACCTCTTGGAGAAGCTCAAGCGTTCCCTGCAGGTCGTCAATGTCGGTCAGGTCAATGTCCGGCGTGTTCACGTCGGCGAGGGGCAGCAGCCCTTCGGCGGTGGTCGGAATGCCGGCGACGAGCGGATACTCGTTGGTCTGCTCGGAGAAGTAGCTCTGCGCTTCGTCCGAAAGCAGGAAGGCGACGAACGCCTCGGCAGCGGCCTTGTCCTTGGCGGTATCCAGCACGGCTGCGCCCGCCACGTTGATCATCGCGCCGGCATCACCGGCGGCCGGATGGTGGTTCTTGGCCTGGAAACCGGGATCTTCCTTAAGGAACCTGTACAGGTAGTAGTGGTTGACGAGACCGAGCATGACCTCGCCCTTGCCGGTAGCCTCGACGATGGGTGTATTCTTGGGATAGACCTGCACGTCGTTGGCGATCATGGCTTCCAGCCACTCCTTGGCCCGTTCCTCACCTTCAAGGACGCGCACGGCAGTGACGAAGGCCTGGAAGCTGCCATTGGTGGGCGCCCAGCCGATCTTGCCCTTCCACTTGGGATCGGTCAGCTCCCAGATGTCGTTGGGCAGCTCGTCCATGCTGACCATTTCCGTGTTGTAGACGAATACTCGGGCGCGTCCGCTGGCGCCGACCCAATCGCCGTTGCCGGCCCGGAAGCGGGGATCGACCCTGTCGAGGATCTCTGCGGGCAGTGCTGAGAGGCGCCCGGCCAGAGAGAGCGCGCCAAGCGCCCCGGCGTCCTGGCCATAGAAGACGTCCGCCGGTGAGTTCTGGCCTTCCTCCAGAATGGTAGCGGCCATTTCGGCGGTGCCGCCATAGCGCACGTTGATCGTGACGCCGCTCACTTCCTGGTAGCGCTCCAGCAGAGGCCCAACCAGGTTCTCATTGCGGCCCGAGTAGATGGTCAGCTCGGTGGCTTCGTCCGCGCTCTCCATCTCCATCGGCTGAATCGGCATACAGGCGGTCAGCAGCAGGGCGGCGAGAAGGACCAGAACCAGCGGCAACCTTCCGACATTCTTGACGAACATAAAGGACTCCCTTTCCAGATTTATGGATTGATTAACACATCTCTTCTCGACAAGGCCCGTTACGGAGTTTGTCGGCTCTCCGTGAGGACCGGAGCCGGCTGGGCCGTAAACAGGTGGGCGCTTGCAATGCCTGTCGCATCACTCCGCACTGCAACACTGAGCACCGCAACACTGAGCACCGCAACACTGCAAAAGTGTAGCACACAAAAAGGGCCTGAATTTGACGAAATTGGGAGGAAATCCTGTAGGCAACGGTAAACGCGCGCGTTAAGGGCGGTTTACTGAGGAGTTAACTGTCGTTGCGCCAAAAACGAAGAGTGGGTAAAGATTGAAGTGATTAAAGAGAAGTGAATAAAGATGAAGTGAACAAATAAAGTGAGGAGAGAGAAACGCCTCTGCTCTCCTCACTTTGGTTTCTGAACTGACTGTGGCTGAGCAATAACGCTCTTGGCGACCCCAGCCGTCTGATGGTGCGGCGGTGACGCAGGTCAGGCCGGGGTGGGGGCGTGGACGGAGTGGGAGAGCAGGCGGTATTGGGGGACGCGCTCGGTGTCCGGTTTGCGGCAGCTGAGCGGAATGATGAACTCGGACTCTTCGGCCAGGACGAAGAGTTCATGGACAAGATCGTCGCCCTTGGAGCGGAAGCGGCAGGTCCATACGTCCTCCTGCTGGTCGGCGTCGACAAGGGAGAAGGCGTCGAGCGCATGCTGGTGGGTTTCCGCGCGCAGGTAATATTCGGCGGCCTGGACAGGCGCCTTATAGCAGGAGCGGCCGCGGTAGCGGTCGAGCGCGTAAACGTCGCCGGAATTGTAGGAGTCGACGAGGGGCACGGCGTCTTCGACGCCGAGGCGGCCGTAGTAGAGGCCGTGCGGCAGGACGATCATGGTTGGGGCGAAGCGGTGGCCGCCGGTGTGCGTGGTCTGCCAGACCTGGTCGCCGGCGTAGGCGGCCATGGTGAGATAGACCGGCACGCCGAGCGTGGCGCAGCAGCGGTCGCGGCTGCCGTTGGTGCAGACGAGGAAGAGGGGTTCGTAATGTTTGTGGGCGGCGTAGCGCCCGGGCGCCGCGCGTATTTCGGCGACGATGGCGGGCAGATCCATGGCCGCGAGGTCGCTGAAATCGGCCAGTTGGAAGCGGTAGAGTGCGGCATTCTCCTCCTGCGAGAGACCGATGAAGAAGCTGATGCCGGAGCCATTGCGCGTTTCTCTGTGTTTGATCAGCTGGAGGCGGGACCCGGGCGTAGCCGCGACGGCCTGTTGCAGATGTTCTTTGAGGGCGTCGTCGAGCTTGCTTTCTTCCATGGCTTTTGCGCCCCATACAGCGGGGTATTCGAGCACAAACCAGACATCGGTGCCGTTGCCGGCGGTGCCGTAGATGGCTTCGCCGGAGGTGCGTGAAAGTTCTGAACAGACATGGCCTAGCGTCATTTTGTTGTCTCCCTAGGGTAAGCGCTTTTCCGAATTTCTACCACGAACGGGCAGAGGGCGCAAGTCAGCCGTTTTCGGCGGCATGGCGAGGGTCTGCCACCCAGAAGGCCATGAGGAGGACCCCGGCCAGGCCGGCAACCGCGCTGAAGGCGAAGAGATATGTATAGCTGACCGCGGCGAGCCAGCCGCCAAGGAGGGGGATGACGACATTGATGGCCCCGATGATCGAGTTGGTGATGCCGACGTAGGTGGGGCGCTGTTCCGGCCCGGTGAACTCGAGCACGATCATGAGGCCGGAGACAAAGGTGGAGCTGAAGTAGACGCCGAGGAGAACGAAGACAAGATAGTAGAGAACCGGCATGGCCGCCAGCCCGGCGATGACATAGCCCGAGGCCGCGGCGAGCCCGCCGAGCACGAGCGAGAGTTTGTGTCCTTTGCGGTCGGCCAGAAGGCCGAATATCAGATTGCTGGCGGACTGGCCCGCGAGGAGGGCGACGGTGTAGGTGCCGACGGTGCCGCCGGAGACGTCCCATTTGCTGATGGCCGCCGCTGTGACGAAGGCCATGCCCATGCCGCCGACGGCGAGCAGGCCGCGGGCGGTGAGGAAGCGGCGGAAGTTCTGATCGCGGCGCAGGATGCGGCCGAGCCTGGTCCAGATGCGGAGGCGGTTTTCGGCGGCGCGGGGGACGCGGCGCACCGGTTCGCGGGTGAGGGCGAGAACGGCCCAGCCGGCGAACATAAGGATGGTGGCGAGCCCGAAGAGGATCAGGAAGTTGCGGGGGAAGGGCAGTGTCTCTAGGATGCGGCTGCTGCCGAGCGCCCCGAGCGCGCCGGCAATGCCGCCGGCGAACATGGTTACACCCATAAGGCGGCCGCGACGGGTGGCCGGAAAGCAGACCGCGAGGAGGTCCTGCCAGGCGGGGGCGATGATGCCGGCGCCGAAGTTGTAGATGGCGAATGCCAGGAGGAAGAGGGTGAGGGCCCAGGAGGGCGAGCTGACTGCGAAAAGGGTCGCGGCGGTCAGGAGGACGAGCGGCATGCGTTCGAGGAAAAAGCCCAGATTGATCAGCCAGGGCTTTTTGCGGTCTGTGCGTTCGATGGCGCCGGCGCTGAAGAGCTGGGGGAAGAACCAGCCGCCATTGGCGATAACGGCAAGGAGGCCGATGTAAAAGGGGTTGTCGGTCAGCCGCGTGACGAAGAAGGGAAGGATGGTGGTGGCCGACATGAGGCTTTGGGCCAGGAGGAAGAGGGCGCCGTCGATGACGTTGACGGAGAAATTCCAGTTGTAGTTGCGCCATACTTCGGCTTCGACGTCCTCATCGGACCGGACGGCGGCGGGCAGGTCCGCCTGGAGCATGCGGCGCACCATGGCGACGGCGAACCTGCGGGCGGGAATTATCGTTCCTAGCATCGGGACTGCAAGTGGCCGGTGGTTGCTGGTCAGTGGTCAGTGAAGTATAAGTTGGTTCGGTCTGCTGCGCTACTTTGTGGGGGTGTGTATAATAGTGCAATGCTCTCCGGTCCGCGGGACGCCGGAGAGACCGATCTTGGCGCGATACAGGGAAGCGGGTGTGAACTGCTATGCTGACTCTTGCGGAGAAGCTGATCTTTGTGGCCGCGGTTGCGGTGTCGATCTACCTGGGCTCCGTCCAGTTCCGGCGCGTTTATGACGTGGTGCGGCGGGGGGCGGGGGAGCTGCCGGCTCCGCGTGAGGTTGCGGGCCGGCTGGCGCAGGCCGCGGGCAGGTGGCTTACGTTCGGCAACATGTGGAAAAGCCGCGGCGGGGCCGGCCTCTTTCATGCGCTGATTGCCTGGGGCTTCGTCTTCTATCTGCTGGTGAACCTGGGCGATCTGGTGCAGGGCTACTTCCCGGTCCGCTTTCTGGGCGAGGGCGCCATCGGCGCGGGATACCGTTTTGCCGCGGATGTGGTGACGGTCGGGATTCTGATTGGCATGGTCTACTTTCTGGTGCGGCGTTTTGTGGCGCGCGCGCAGGAGTTGGACTTTCACGAAAACGTGATGCTGGTGGAGAAGGTGAAGGGCGGGGCCATTGGGCGGGACTCGCTGCTGGTGGGGCTCTTCATTTTGTTGCACGTGGGGTTCCGGCTGCTGGGCGAGAGCTTTGGAATTGCGCTGGTCCGGCAGGCGGCGGGTCACGGGGAGCCGGGGCAGCCGTTCGCCAATGGCGTGAGCCTGTTGTGGGGCGGGATGAGCGCGTCGACCTTGACTGTGGGGCAGCATCTGGGCTGGTGGGTGGCGCTGGGGCTGGTGCTGGCGTTTGTGCCGTGGTTCCCGCGCACGAAGCATCTGCACCTGATTATGTCGGGCGTCAACTTTCTGGCGCGGCCGCAGCGGAGCTCGCTGGGGGAGCTGCCGCCGCTGGACTTTGAGGACGAGACCATCGAGGCCTTCGGGGCGGCGCGGCTGGAGCAGCTGCCCTGGCCGCATCTGGTGGATGCCTACGCCTGCATCATGTGCAACCGCTGCCAGGATGTGTGCCCGGCATACGTGACGGGCAAGGAGCTGTCGCCGGCGGCGCTGGAGGTCAACAAGCGCTATGCGATCAACGAACAGGCGGCGGCGATGGCACAGGGCGGGGAGACGCCGCCTCTGCTGGACTACGCGATCAGCGAGTCCGCCGTGTGGGCGTGTACGGCCTGCGGCGCCTGCGTCGACATCTGCCCGGTGGGCAACGAGCCGATGTTCGACATCATGCACTTGCGGCGTTACCAGGCGCTGACCGAGAACAGCTTTCCGCGGGAGCTCCAGCAGGCCTACCGCGGGATCGAACGCCAGGGCAATCCGTGGAACCAAAGCGCGCGTGAACGGCTGGCGTGGGCGGAGGGGCTGGTGGCGCCGACGGTGGATGAGGAGCCGGATGCGGAGATCCTGTGGTGGGTGGGGTGCGCGCCGAGCTATGATCCGCGGGCGCGGGAGACGGCGCGGGCCTTTGCGAAGGTGCTGAACCATGCCGGCGTGCGCTTCGCGGTGCTGGGCGCAATGGAGAGCTGCACCGGCGACGCGGCGCGCCGGTCGGGACGGGAGGACCTGTTCTGGGGAATGGCGGAGACCAATATGGATGTCCTGAACGAGGTTGCGCCCAAGCGCATCGTGACCACCTGCCCGCACTGTCTGCACAGCATCGGCAAGGAGTATCACCAGTACAGCGGGAGTGAAGGGGGGCCGCCGTGGGAGGTCATTCACCATACGCAGCTGTTGTCGGAGCTGGTAGCCGCGCGCAAGCTGGACTACAACGTGCGCAATGATGGGGCGGTTACGTTTCACGACCCGTGTTACCTGGGGCGGCACAACGGCATTGTCGACGCGCCGCGGGCGTTGCTGGCCGCGGGAAACATCGAATTGGAGGAGATGCCGCGGCACGGGCAGCAGAGCTTCTGTTGCGGGGCGGGCGGCGCGCAGTTCTGGAAGGAGGAGGAGCCGGGCGAGCGGGCGGTGAGTTCGGAGCGCTACGCGGAGGCCCGGGCCACGGGCGCGGAGACGGTGGCTGTGGGCTGTCCCTTCTGTTTGACGATGATGTCGGATGCGGCGAATGCGGCGGGGGACGGTGTTGAGGTGAAAGATGTAGTGGAGCTGATCGCAGAGGGGTTGAACAACAGCGGTTAGAACTTCAGCGGTTAGAACTCCAGCGGTCGGTGGGTGTGTGGACTAGCGCAGAGGAGGACCGACGAGGGTCGCGGTCTGGAAGGCGGCGAAGAAGAGGAGCGCGCAGAGGAGGGTCCAGGCCAGGTTGCGGGCGATGCTTGCTTCGCGGATGAGGGGCTGGTGGCCGAAGCTGAGTATGGAGGGCGGGCGGTAGCGGGGCAGAAGGCCGATGGCGACGACGGCGCCGCCGGCAAGGCCGCCCAAGTGGCCCCAGTTGTCGACGTTGGTGACCGAGAAACCGAGGAAAAGGTTGATCACCAGAATCGCGACCGCGGACTGGAGCATCGACTTCCCCTGCCGGCCCATGTTTTCCCGGTAGCGATAGAAGTAGACGATAGTCGCGCCGAGCAGCGCGAAGACCGCGCCGGACGCCCCTGCGGAAAGAGCGGGCGAGAAGGCGTAGCTGGCGATGCTGCCGAGCAGGCCGCCGAGGAGGTAGATTACGGCGAAGCGGACATGGCCGAAATGGCCTTCGATAATGGGGCCGAGCCAGAAGAGGCCGATGAGGTTGGAGATGAGATGGATGGGGCCGATGTGGAGAAACATGGCGGTGAAGAGTCGCCAGTTCTGGCCCTGGATGATATGCCAGTTGGACTTCATGCCGAGGTCAATGAGGACGCGCAAGTTGGTGGGGCCGTTCCAGACGCGGTATTCGACGAGCCCGTAGAGGAAGGTGGCGGCAAAGGCGAGGAGGTTGACGGCGATCAGGGCGCGGCTGACGCGCGGGGGGACGAGAGGGATGAAGAAGGTTGGCCCGGGGGGCGGGGCGTCCGCACGGGGCTCGTTGCCGAAAAGGTTCATCGCGGCCTGTCTATAGATCTACGGGAGACCAGTCCACGCGGCACTTTTCGGCCAGGATGATGCTGATCACCTTGTCGACGGTCTCTTCCTGGCAATCGTCGCGATTGACGACGACGTATTGGAAGTTCTGCAGGTGCTGCATCTCCTTGCGGGCGGTGGCGATGCGCATTTTGAGTCTGTCGGGCGTTTCGGTCTTGCGCTCCAGCAGACGGCGCATCTGCGCCTCTTCACTTTCGGCCACCAGGAAGATGGTTACGGCTTCGGGGATGAGGCGGCGGATGGTGGCTGCGCCCTGCACGTCGATGCGCAGAATGACGTCCTTGCCGCTTGCCAGGGCCTTGCGCACGTGGGACTTGGGAATGCCCTTGTAGTCGCCGTAGACGACTGCATACTCCAGGAGCTCATTGGCGTCGATCATTTCGGCGAACTCTCCCACGGACACGAAATGGTAGTCGACGCCGTCGACTTCAGCGGGGCGGCGGGGCCGGGTGGTGGTGGTGACGACGAAATGGAAGGGAAGGTCCCGCTGCTTCATCAGCGCCAGCGTGGTGTCTTTGCCGACGCCGCTGGGCCCGGAGAGGACAACCAGAATCGGACGGGGCTGATTCTGCCGGGCGTAGATTGACGTTACATCGTCCTGAATGTCTGACATGGGATAATGGTCAGTGCTCAGTGGTCAGTGGTCGGTGGTCGATGATCAGTGATGGGTGGTCGGTGGTTAGCGCTCACTGCTGGCCTATCTTCTGTCGCGACCGCTTTGGGCCGGAGTTTCGGCTGGATATAATGATGGGCAGCTGGAAGCGCCATCCCTGTATCACTATGTAAGAATAACTATGTGAAATCAGTATAGTCCAAATAATAAAGTAGGTGAAAAATTCGGGCGTGCATTGATTTCGCGCCGGGGTGGAACCGCAGGGGTTAAGCGTTGGTAGACTGCAGAGCGGGGGATGCGCCTCTGCATGACGGGGACGCGGGGGACATTTGGGGCCGATGCCGATTTACGAATACTTCTGTTTTGACTGCAAGAAGCGGGTGAGTGTGCTGTTTCGGACGCTGGCTGAGGCCGACGCGGGCGCTGCCGCCTGTCCGGACTGCGCGGGGCCGCGGCTGCGCCGGCTGATGAGCCGCCTGCGCGTGCTGCGTTCGGAGGAAAACCGGATCGAGTCGATGGCGGAGGACCCGTCGCTGCTGTCCGGGTTGGAGCAGGAGGACCCGCGGGCGCTGGCGCATTTCATGCGCAAGATGAGCGACGAGACGGGCGAGCCGCTGGATGATGAGATGAACGAAGTGATGGACCGGCTGGATTCAGGTGAAAGCCCGGAATCGATCGAGTCCTCGATGCCTGGTGGGGATGAAGGGCAGGTGCCAGGGGATGGAGCGTAGGGGATGGGGCGTGCGGAAGGCGGGCTTATATCTTTTCGAAGTGGTCGACGGGGACGACGAAGATGGTGGCTCCGCCGACCTGTTTTTCGACAGGGGTTGGGATATGCATTTCGCCCGGTTCCATGACGGGGGGCAGGGGTGTGACGTATTGAATGCGGCTCGTGCAGCTTTCGCGGAAGACGGTGAGAACGTCTTCGACCTGCTCGTCCTCGACGCCGCAGAAGATGGTGGCGTTGCCGATGCGGAGAAAGCCGCCGCGAGTGCCGGTAATGGTGGCGGAGTAGCCCCGGCGTCCGAGGCGGTCGAGCAGGTTGGGGCTGTCTTCTTCGTTTACGATGGCGATGACGAGTTTCATGTTTCTGACGTCAGTTCAGTTGAAGGCCGCCGATTTTCACGCCGGCTGCGGATCGGGAACACGGGAGGACCAACCGAATCATATCTCATTTTGGCTGCTTCTGTCTATTGGCGTCAGAGGTCGTTGACGGCGTGAGCAAGGAACCGGGCGTTTCCACCCGATCCCCCCATCAATTTTCGGTCGCCTCAGTCTCAAATTCGGACAGAACGACTGAGTCCATCCCACTCTCGGTAACAGTTTTGGGCGCGCCCTCCACGCTTGCGTCGTAGAGGCCGGCAATCAGACGCAGCGGACCGGGCGGCAGCGCGGCAGGCAGAGGGAGGGCCAGGCTCGTGAATCCTTCCGCCGAATTCAGCTGCAGAATTGGGTCTGCCTGGGAAAGAATGCCGCCGTCCTCGTTGATCAGGTGGACGAATACTTTCTCTCCGCCGGTGAGTGTTGCCTGCTCCCCTCTCCAGTCCATGTGTATGACCAGAACGCCGCCGCCAGGGGGTAGCGTTTCCGGGCTTAGCTGGGCCCTCTCCAGGGTGACACCGTTGACGAACAGTGCGCCTACCTCCCGCCAACCCTGTGGGTCTGGCCGGGCATAGAGATGCACGGGAAAGATACCGACCTGCTCCTGCAAGACCTTCTGAAAGCCGGCGGCCAGCGCACTTGGAGCAATGCCCGTAGCGTCCCAATTGGGAGCGGGCGAGACGGGCAGAATGATCCTGAATACATTGCTACGGATTTGGGAATCGACCACATCCGCGGCGCCGCCGGCGTCATGGGGCCTGGGCGGGATCATGAACTGCTGGACATCGCCTTTGTAGTAGTAGGAGAGAGTGGGGTCGGGGAAGTTCTCAGCAATCCGCACATCACTTGCCGGCATCCCGGCGCTCCAGCGGTCCAACGTCCCGGCCAGCGCCCGCCATCCCAATGACGAGCTGCCGGAATAGTGGTTTTGCAGGCTGTAGACATTGGCGGCAACAACAAGGAGCGCCAGCGCGGCAGCTGAAATCAGGCCGAGCGGGATCCTTGCGAGAAGGCTGGAGCGGTGGGCAGCGGAATCCGGCGCGCTGGGCGCGCCCCCGTCACCGTCAACCCAGAAACGCCAGCGCCAGCTCAGATGTGTATCAACCCAGCTGCTCAATCTTGCGGCACTGACGGCTATCAGCAGCAGGAAAGGCGGCAGCGCCGCGGCCAGATAGCGCTCATCAAAGATCGGCCGCTGGCGGGAGCTGATCCACGTCGCCAGGAGAGGGATGAACAGATAGAGTAGCAGAAACAGAATTGCGCTTGGCTGGCCGGGCAGGGTCTGCTGTTGGTCCTCCCGGCCGATTCGGGACTCTCCGTCAGTTTGCGTTTCGGGTTCATTACCCCCTACCGTCCCGTTCCTGTCTTCAGCGCTGTCTTCAGCACTGCCGTTGTTGCGCAGGCTGAGGGCGATTCCCGCAACAATTACGGACCCGGCCAGCACCCCTCCGGCAAATCGCCAGATCGGATGCGGGACGGTTTCGCCCAGGGCAAAGACGCCGAGAGAGCGCCACAGCATTGGCCCGAAGGCGGGGGAATCGCCGTTGCCGCCGTAGCCGGTCAGAGTCTGCCATGCGGTGACAAACCATGGCGCGCAGAGAGCAAGGGTCAACAGCTGCGCCAAGCTCCAACGCATAATCAGCGCGCGCTCACCGGAAGGCCCCGGTTCCAACAGTTGGCCGGCGCGGCGCCGGGAGCGGCGCATCCGGATGCTGCGCAGCAGCAGGAAGAGGACAAACAGGTTGTGCGCCAAAATGATGAATGCGGCGTAGTAATGAACGTTCAGAACGGCCGCCGCGCAGACCGCGTAGCCTGCGGGAGCCAGCCAGCTTCGGGGCTGCCGGACTACCCGCAGGGCCAGGACTGTCGCGGCCAAGGTCAGCGCCAGGCTCAGGGAGTACATACGGGCATCCTGGCTGTGCCAGATCGCGTATGCGTTCACGGCTAGGAGCAGGCTGGCTGCAAGGGCAGTCGGCGCGCCCAGGCGAAGCTGTTTGCCCAAATGGAAGAGCAGTGGAATGGCGACCGTCCCCGCACAGACTGGTATGAATCGCAACGCGAACTCATGGGTTCCGGCGACCTGGAGCCAGGCGTGCTGAAGAATGTAGCTTCCGACGGGGTGCGGCTCCTGCATCGCCAGTGTTTGCGCCGCGATCTGGCCGGGGGAGTTCAGGCTGAAGAAGAAGCCGAAGCTCTCGTCCCCCCGCAGCTCCCGCAAAGCCAGGCGGAAGAGCCTCAGTAGAAAGCCGGTCAGGACAATTGCCAGCAGGGCGCCGCGCTGAAGCAGCCTGTTGGACAGCGCGCGCCGGCCCGCGAGTTGCGCCTGTTCGCGGCCGAATTGCGGCGCGGCAGGGCTGGCCTTCCCGGCGGGAGGTTGCAGGGGCCTGCTTTTGAGCTGGTTGAACGCGCCTCGGGCGCGCCGCCACGCGGTTAGCGCCGCGGCCGTAAGCTGAAGGCGTAGAGCGATGAACAGCCCGACCCAGCCGGCGCCGCTGACTGCGAGACCCCAGACTGCGCTTCGAGGCCGATAGACCAGTTCGAGCGTTCCGGATCCCGCGGGCACGGGTATGGCGAGGAACGCCTGATTGGCCCGCGCCACCGGCAGCGACCGTTCCCCTTGCCACAGGGCCTGCCAGCCGGGCAGCCACTTCTCGCTGAGGAAGAGAAAGCCGCGCTGTGCGCTCTCGATGCCGATTCGCAGATGCCCGGCGGCAACGCGCTCAACCTGCAAGTCAGCCTGGCCGCCGTCGCCGAGAATCATGCGCCCCTCCTGCCAGGCGTTCCCCAGCGCTCCGGCATCGGAGGCGGCGACCAGCAGTTCGTCTCTGATGTTGAAGGCGGGGTCGGCCAGCAGCGCAAGGGCTTCTTCGTCGTTTACGGAGCGTGCATTCTGCATCCACCACAGCCGCGGGGTTACTGAATTCAGCAGGTGGAGATAGGTCGTTGAGCCTTGCGGTTGAGGGAACTCCGCCGTCAGCTGGCTCTCGACGGGCAGCTCGCGTCTCCAGGTGAGGACTGTGCCCGTTCCCGTCAACTCCCACATTCGGTCCAGGGGGAAGTCGGTGATAAGCGCGTTGTATTTGGCGTGGCGCAGAGGGCTTTTGCCAAGGACATCCTCCCAACCGAGGAGCAGACCGCTGTTGCGGGACACTCGATGCTCGTTGTAGACGCGGGGCGGGAGTGAATTGGAATCTGCGGCCAGCGATTGGGACGCTTCCAGCACGGCCGCGGCCGCGGAGGGCGCCAGTCCGTCCCTGACCGCCGGGCCGAAGGAACTGTTGGCGGCAAAGTTAACGACAAACAGGTCGAGCAGGACAAGGGCGATCAGGACGATGAGGCGCGTGCGCGCGACCGGCTGGTCGGACAGCCATTTGCCCCGTCCGAGTCGCGGTCCCGTCAGGATGGCGAAAATGAAGACGATGAGTAGTGCCCCTGCGCTGGGCCAGAGCAGGGCCGGGGTTGCGATATCCGCGCGGGCGGGAAGCTGCCGCCATAGACCGAACAGCGTCAGGCCCGCGGCGGCGGCCGCGGCAAATCCCCAGCAGAGAGTTTGCCTGCGCCGCGGGGTCAAGGTGGGCAACAGGGCCATTCCATACCCGCTGAGGACGCTGAGCGAGAAGGCAACCAGGTAGATCGCCCGCTCCTGGCCTCGAAACAGTTCTCCGCCGGGCGCGAAACGGAAATAGAGGCTGTAAAGCGGTAACCTGCCGCCGTAGGAGAGCAGGAGAGCGGCTGCCCCGCAGATTACAAAAAAGAAAGCGGCGGGACGGGCGTGTGGATCCGCCCCCGGCAGCGAGAAGCCGGATGTAAACAGGGCGGCGACGGCGACGAAGGCCAGGCCAAGAGCAGCCGCGCCGACGTATTGAGGGGAATAGAGCGTGAGCAGGCCGGGCAGCAGAAACTGCAGCGTATCCCTCAACGGGAAGCCGCCGCTCGCCTCCTGGAAGGAGAGCGAGGAGCGGACGGTATGTTGCAGATACTCGTAGACCGGCCAAAGCTGCGCCAGCGTCAAGACGACCAGAACCGCGACATACGCGCTTACCATGCCCGCGTACAGGAGCGCTCTCATGCAAAGGGCCCTGAACGGGTACCTGCCTGCAGTGCCGCTCACATGCTGGCTGCGCAGATCGCTGACGCACAGCATCAGCATCCAGCCGCCAACGGCATAGGAGAGGAACAGGAAGGTCTGGGGATGGCCGCCGAAAAAGGCGATCGCTTGCACTGCGGCCGCGGCCAGCCAGCGTCTCCATTGGGGGAACAGACGACCAGGAGCGGTCTCCGTGCGAGCCGCTCCTGGCAAGAGGAGAAAAAGGATTGCGGGCAGCCAGATAGCCACACGCAGTATCCCGAGCTGCACCGGCGCGTAGCCGGTGAGGTAGCCGGAAAATCCGAATACCGCGCCGGCGATGAATGCGGCGATTTTGCTGCCGGTCAGCCGGCGGACCAGCATGTAGGTGAAGAGGCAGGCAAGGAAGATATGGAGGGCAGCCTCCACCTGTAGCCAGTAAAGCCTGCCCGCCGGGCTGCGGTCGAAGCTTGTCAGGAGAAGCAGCGCATTGCTGACAGGGTAGAACACGGCCGATTGGGCGTCGGCGAGGAAGGGGTGGCCGGAGAAGGTGTGCGGGTCCCACAGTGGCAGCCGCAGTTCCAGGATTGCAGACTGTTGAAACAGGCTGAAGGGCAGGAAATGCCGGGTGAAATCGCTGTCCGGGAAGGCGGTCAGGCCCAAAAGGTGGGGCGCAAAAAAGAGCAGGACCAGCGCGCCATAGGCGAGAGCGACAGGAAAGACGGGCGGCTGAAGCGGGCGATTCATCTGCGTGCGGCGGGCGGCGATGGCCGGGCGCGCGCCCGGGTCCGGAGATGCGGCAACGGTCCTGATATCAACGGTCCTGATATCACTGTCAGCGGCTGGGCGCGAGCGCGGTGAGCTTGTCCTGAACTGCGCGGACCACCTCTTGATGGACTTCCTCAAGTGAGCGGCCGGCGTTGATGACGACCCAGCGCTGCGGCTCCTGGGCGATCATCTCTCGGTAGCCGGCCTCTACGCGACGATAGAAGGACAGCCCTTGCACGTCCAGCCGGTTCTGGTAGTCCGCCAGTTTGCGTCTGATCCCTTCCTCAGGCGGCAAATCCAGGTAGAGCGTCAGATCAGGGCTCAACCCGCCGGTGGCGAAACTGATCAGGCGCTTCAGCTCCTCGATATCCTGCTCACGGCCGTAGCCCTGGTAGGCGACAGTGCTGTCGGCAAAACGATCGCACAGGACAACCTTGCCCCCTGACAGCGCGGGACGGATCTCCTGTTCGATCAGTTGGGCGCGGGCGGCGTTGAAGAGCAGCGTCTCGGTGCGGGCGTGCATCTTCTCATGCGCCATATCCAGCAACACTTGGCGAATTCCTTCACCGATATCGGTCCCGCCCGGCTCGCGAGTCAACTGAACGTCCTGCCCATTTTTGCGCAGATAGTCCTCGAGCAGATGGATCTGCGTAGACTTGCCGCTGCCGTCGGATCCTTCGAATGTTATAAACATTGCCTATTTTCGGCGGCGCTCAGGAGGGGCTGAAGATGCGAACGCAGCGGTGGGGCTCACGGCCGTAGCTGTGGCTGATGAGATTGGCGGTGCGGGCCAGCTGGTGCTGCTGGCTGCGGATGGAGGCTGCCTGGGGGCTGAGCTCGACCGATTTTTCGCCTTTGAGGAGGCGCTGGATGGCGTGCTGGGTTTCGCGCATGGCGGAGTCGAAGACCAGGTCCGGATCGTCGCGGCGCAGCTGGAAGACGTCGAGCAGATACTGCTCCATCTGCGTGACCGTGTTGCTGCGGAGGACGTAGACGGGCACGTTCCGGCGTTCGGCGTCGGCGATGGGCGGAGGTTTTTGGCGGAAGTAGTTTTTCAGGGTCATGACGATGTCGGCGTCGTGCAGCTCCTTGACGACCTGGACCGGGACTTTGAGGTTTTGCGCGGCGGTGCGCAGCCGGTTCTGGCCGATGCCGTAGGCGAAGACGCGCACGGCCTTGCGCTGGCCGTCGCCATTGGGTTGGGCGGCGCCGTCGGCGATATCTTGGGCCATCTGGGCGCCGCGTTCCTCGGCGCGCTTCCCGCGCTGGCGGCGGCGGCCCCCGCCACTGCTTTCGGGGCCCTGGCGGCTCTGGCCGATGCGGCCGGGCCGTTCCTGGTTCTCGACGGACTCGATGTGGACCTGGTTGTCGTTGTTGACGTAGCGCGTCTCGGGCGAGAGAGTCCAGCCGCGCAAGAGCGAGTCGACGGCTTCGGCGACTTTGTGGTGAACGATCATGCGCTGCCGTTCCTGGATTTCGATGAGGACGTCAAAAGTGGGCGGGGCTTTGCGCTCCAGAACGGTCTTCTGGGTGCCGCGGCGGCGGGCTTCCTCGTCGGACAGGGTGACGGTATCGATGCCGCCCACCAGGTCGGAGAGCGTGGGGTTCATGAGCAGGTTTTCGAGCGTATTGCCGTGGGCGGTGCCGATGAGCTGGACGCCGCGTTCGGCGATCGTGCGGGCGGCGACGGCTTCCAGCTCGCGGCCGATTTCGTCGATGATGATCGCCTCGGGCATGTGGTTTTCGACCGCTTCGATCATCACTTCGTGCTGCAGGGTGGGGGTTGCGACCTGCATGCGGCGGGCGCGGCCGATGGATGGGTGGGGAATGTCGCCGTCGCCCGCGATTTCGTTGCTGGTATCGACGATGACGACCCGCTGTTTGTCGCTGAGCACGCGGGAGGCTTCGCGCAGGAGCGTCGTCTTGCCGACGCCGGGGCGGCCGAGGAGGAGCAGGCTGCTTCCGCTGGTGATGATGTCCTGGATGATGTCTATGACGCCGTAGACGGCGCGGCCCACGCGGCAGGTAAGGCCGATGACCGCGCCCTTGCGGTTGCGGATGGCCGAGATGCGGTGAAGCGTGCGTTCGATGCCGGCGCGGTTGTCCGCGCCGAAGTCGCCGATGTTGTCGATGACGTGTTGGAGGTCGTCGCGGGTGATCTCTTCGGGGCTGAGACAGTCTTCGCCGTCGGGAAAGCGCGCTTCGGGCAGGCGGCCGAGGTCCATGACGATTTCGATGAGATCGCTGGCGCGGCCGAGCTTCTGCAGGGAGACGCGGATGTGCTCCGGGAGAACGGCGAGGAGGAGTTCGAGGTCATCTGCTATGTGTAGGGTCATGTGCGTTTTGTGTGGTCAGTTTTCAGCCTTTAGTGAACGCCACGGATATGTGCGCTGGCGGGAGTCGCGGCCGGCCGCTGTCTGCAGCGGGCGATACAGACGATGGCGCGGGCGGCGCTCTGTCTGATTGCCGCCAGCTGTCCAGTTGATGGCGTCGGCGTTGTCAAATTTGGGTATGGCGAGCGAGCCGGGCACCGCGCCGCGCACCGTCTTGAGGGCGGGCATGCGCTGGTCGACGCTGCGGCGCTGCCATTGGAGCATGTTGCGCACCATAACCATTCTGTCAGTGAACGGCGCGAAGCCGTAGTCGCTGAGGAGCGCGTTGAGGCCGGTTTGGTAGGCGCGGACGCCGATGTAGGCCCGCCGGACCAGGGGGGCTTCGTCGATGCGCTGGAGGGCGAAGTCGAGCAGCAGATGGGCATTGCGCGTGTCGGGATCGTTGGTATCGACCCAGAGGCGGATCCAGGCGCCGCTCTTTCCCCAGAGGATCTGGACGCAGCCCGCGAGGCCGGGGCCGCGGTCGTCGTCGAGCGCATAGCCGGACATGTGGACGTGGTGCGGGTTGGAGAGGATCGGCGGGATGCGGTCATCTTCCGGTTCATTGGGCGCCGGCCCGGTCTCCAGCTGCTGAATGGGCAGCGGTGTTATGCGCTGGTAGAGCTTTTCGAGTTCGTGTGCGTCCGCGGGTTTCTGGGGCCGCAGCGCTGCATCGGACGGGGCCCGGGGCCCGCTGTCCAGGCGCCAGATGGTGACCTGGGTGAGGGGCGCGAAGCCCGCCTGTCTGAAGGTATTGACGAGGAGCGGCTGGTCGGGCAGGTCGCTGAAGAGGCGGCAGACGTTTTGGCGGAAGATGTGCTGGGCGCTGTAGGCCAGCAATTTTTGCCAGATGGCCGGGTGGCCGCGATGGGCGTCGAGGGCGGGGGAGAGCAGCGTCACGTCGGCTTCGTGGGTGTGGGGGCGGATCCGCAGCTGGATCAGTCCCTCGCGGGCGAGGCCGTTTTCTTCCTGGCGCAGGACGTAGGTAAAGGAGCTGTGGCGGTACCAGGGAAAGCAGGAGCGGAGTGCGGTTCGCACAGGCGAATTTGATTGCAGCAGGGTGCGCTCGATCTGGAGGGGCGTAGAAACGTTGCGCAGACGCTGCAGAAGCAGGGCATCGCCTAGATAGAAAGGGCGAAACGACAAACGGGCGTTCTCCTGAACGGATCGCGGTAAGTATGGGGGTATTGTACTTGATTGCGATGGGTGTGGCAAGCGGAAATTCAGTGGCCCGAACTGCAGTGGCCGGAACTGCAGTGGTCAGTGGCCGGTTACCGGCATTCCATCACGGGGGACCAGTCGAATCCAGTGGGGACGGTTATGGTATATCCGCTCAGATCCTGCCCCGTCACCTCGATGCGGCGTTCCTGACCCAGATACTTCACTACCGTGTTGTTGTTGCTGGCAATCCCCGCAATCGAACAGACAGACGACCATTCGGCTGGCGCGCCTCGCCATATCCCCAACGTGAAGAATTCGGCCGCTTCCATCAGGCCGGGATCCACAGCTTCTACAATCCAAAATCTGCCGTCCAACCCGGTCCGTTTCGCCACGACATCCGGATAGCGGCGAAGCGGAGTAAAACCGTCGCCCCTGCTTCTCCAAGCGGACAAAGTGACCCAAACTTCAGGCAATGGATTGCCCCTGTCATCCAACACCCTGCCCCTGATGGCGAACTGCCTGGTCTTACAGAAGTCAGGCAAGGTAGGGTTGCCCAAATACTGTTCAACCAGGCGGGCCGCTTTGCCGTCGTACTCCGACAGGTCATGCAGTCCGAATTGAGTGCGAAACAGGTCCGGTCGAAGCCAGTGTACAACCATTTCCGCCCAGTATTCGTCGCTTATGGTGGATGCATAGCTGCCAGCCCACAGTCCAGCCTCCTTCGCGCTCAAGAAGGCTCGATTGCGGGCCTGCTTGAATTCGGGTTCACGAAAGGCCTCCCATTCTTGTATCTGAATCGCATAGTCCAAAGCGTGGGCTATCTCATGAATCAGTATCTCGTTGCAATGATAGGTCGTCATGGCGGGCGCAGCCACGGCTCCTCCATACGAAGTCTCACCGAACAGGCCCGAAACATTTGAATCGGAATAGTCGGCGAATTCCGGCAACTGCGCAAGCCCACCTTTGTCTCTGTCGTATAACAATATCCTGGTGTTCTGCGATGCCAACAGGTCCAGCAGGTCAGGACGGTCCGCGACCATACCCAAAAGGGTGGCCTGCGTCCGCCGTAGCTCCTCGTCCGAGACTGATTCAGGGGCTAGAATCGGTATACCGCCTGCATCCAGGTATTTCTGATAATAGGGGTCTGCATTGAGATGTGCTGGCGGTCCGCCGCCAGTCTGATATGCCGTAACCAGACTGCTGTGCAACCACCCAAGCCTGTCGCCGTCCACACAACAGAATCTGTACCATCCGCCCGATTCGTCCACCACGTCGACCAGCCTGTCCCCTTCCTGAACCTTTCCGATGATGTCGTAGTTCATTCCTGGTCCTGTACGAACGTTCCCCAGCTGAACATGGACGACCAGCACCTTGTCGATGGTAACTCTGGTGGGGGTAGGGACAGCTGTGGGAGTCGTGCCGGCAGTCTCCTTTGGACTGGGGCGGACTTGCGCTTCATCCTGGTCCAACGATGTCTCAACCTGGTTTCTCCTGTCGTTCCCAACTGTGAACTTCTGCTGCTGGGTCTGAATCTGGGTTACCAGTGTGAGAATCCAAACTGCCGCCCCCGGCTCATCGTTGAACCCTATATTTCTCCAGTCCAAAGCGCTCGTCAAAGCCAGGAACCGATTCTCTATGATCTTCAGATTTGCTGCTGTGTTCTGGGCAATGGCGATGGACTGCTGTGCCGAGATTTTTGGACCAGACAGATAGAAGGTCATATAGACCGCCAGCGCTGTCAGAAGCAGGAATCTGAATAGCCTTCTCATCCAGTCGGCTTCCTCTTTTCTCGGCCTCATCGCGGTGTCGCCTGCGCCAGCTGTATTCGAGAGCCGGTGGGTGTCTGTTGCACGCTTCTGTGAGTGTAAAGCACAGGTGCAACATTAGCAACGCTTTCGCGGCGCCGTTTCCATTGACTCAGGGAATGGCGTGTGATGGGACGGGAGCGGGATTGGTTGGGGGAGTTTTCAGGTTGGGCAGGATTGCGGATGTGCCGGTTCAGGGCTGGGTCGGGAGTGGAGCAAGTTGACGACTGGTTTCCGCGCTGCCTACTTTCCATTTGGTGTAAGTGCAGGGCTGTCAGGAGCGCTTCAGGCGGGGGCCCAATCTTGTGACAGGAGTGCGGCCTGTTCAAGAACGGTTTTGGTGGCCTTTTCCTGTTTGTCGGGCGGGTAACCGTAGTTGCGCAGGATGCGGCGGACCATGGCGCGAAGACGGGCGCGGACGTTTTCTCGATGGGTCCAATCTATTGTGACGTTGCGGCGGACAGTTTCGACGAGTTCCCGGGCGATGTCGCGCAGGGTATCGTCTCCCAGCACTTTGACGGCGCTGTCGTTGGTCTCCAGGGCGTCATAGAAGGCGAGCTCTTCCTCGGATAGACCCAAGCGCTCGCCGCGGGCGTCGGCTTCCCGCATCTCCTTGGCGAGCTGGATCATCTCCTCGATAATCTGGGCGGCCTCTATGGCCCGGTTCTGGTAGCGCCGCAGGGACTGCTCCAGCATTTCGGCGAAGGAGCGGGACTGGACCAGGTTCTTGCGGCGGCGGACGGACAGTTCGCCTTTGAGGAGCTTTTGCAGGAGTTCTACCGCGAGGTTGCGGTGCGGCATGTCTCGGACCTCGGCCAGGAAGTCGTCGGAGAGGACGGAAATGTCGGGTTTGTCGAGACCGGCGGCGGCGAAGATGTCGATGACGCCTTCGGAGACCACGGCCTGGGAGATGATCTGGCGCACGGCAAGGTCCAGTTCCTCGTCGGTCAGGGCATCGGTGACGGCTTTCTTGGAGAGCGCGGCGCGCACGGCCTGGAAAAAGGCGACGTCGTCGCGGATGCGCGTCGTTTCGGGGTGGGGCACTGAGAGAGCGAAGGCCTGGGAAAGTTCACGCACGGCGTTGAGGCAGCGTTCTTTGCCGTCCTCCTGGGCCAGGATGTGCTCCTGTGCGGCCGGCAGCAGGTTCAAACGCTGTTGGGGCGTACCGGTTGTCCAGAGTGTCCAGTCGAAGCCGTGCATAAGGCCGCGGCAGACATCGTACTTTTCCTGCATGACAGCGACGGCTTCGGCCTGGTCGATGGCGGTGTCGCCGGTGCCGCCGCTCCGGGTATAGGTGGCGAGCGCCTGCTTCAGGTCCTGGGCTAGGCCCAGGTAGTCGACGACGAGGCCGCCGGGCTTGTCCTTGAAGACGCGGTTGACGCGGGCGATGGCCTGCATGAGTCCATGGCCGCGCATGGGCTTGTCGACGTAGAGCGTGTGGAGGCTGGGGGCGTCGAAGCCCGTAAGCCACATGTCGCGCACGAGCACGATCTTCAGGGGATCGTCGGGGTCGCGGAAACGGTGGGCCAGCTCTTCGCGGCGGGCCTTGTTTCTGATGTGGGGCTGCCAGTCCAGCGGATCGGAGGCGGAGCCCGTCATCACCACCTTGATGGCGCCCTTGGCATCGTCGTCGTCCTCCCATTCGGGGCGGAGATGCACGAGCTCGCGGTAGAGATCGATACAGATGCGGCGGCTCATGCAGACGACCATGGCTTTGCCGTGCATGACGTCCAGCCGTTGCTCGAAGTGTGAGACGATATCCTCGGCGATCTGGCTGAGGCGATTCTCGGCGCCGACTACGGCCTCCAGCTGCGCCCATTTGCTCTTCAGTTTCTCGGCGCGCTCGACCTCCTCGCCCTCGGTGATCTCTTCGAACTCAGGGTCGATTTTCGGCCGCTCGCGTTCGAGCAGCTCGAGTTTGGCTAGGCGGCTCTCGTAGTAAATGGGTACGGTTGCACCGTCCTCGACGGAGCGCTGGATGTCATAGACGCTGATGTAGTCGCCGAAGACGGCTCGGGTGTTGGCGTCCTGGAGCTCGATGGGCGTGCCGGTGAAGCCGACAAAGGAGGCGTTGGGAAGGGCGTCGCGCATGTGGCGGGCGAAGCCGTCGATGAAATCGTACTGGCTGCGGTGGGCCTCATCGGCGATGACGACGATGTTGCGCCTTTCCGAGAGCATGGGGTGCGTATCGCCCTTCTCTTCGGGGAAGAATTTCTGGATGGTGGTGAAGACCACACCGCCGGCATTGACTGAGAGCTTACTGCGCAGATCGGCGCGGCTTTGGGCCTGGGTCGGGGGCTGGCGCAGGAGGTCCTGGCAGCGGGAGAAGGTGCCGAATAGCTGGTCGTCGAGGTCGTTGCGGTCGGTGAGGACGACGACGGTGGGGTTCTGCATGGCCGGTTCGCGGATGATGGCGCCGGCGTAGAAGGCCATGGTGAGGCTTTTGCCGGAACCCTGGGTGTGCCAGACGACGCCAATGCGGCGGTCGCCGGGTTCCCCGCCCGGCTGCGGCCTTGCCTCATAGCGTCCGTTGGGCTCGATCATGCGGGGGTCTTCTTGCCTTTGCAACTGGGCAGCCCTGAGTGTTTCGCCCACGGCGACGCGGACAGCGTGGAACTGGTGATAGCCGGCCATCTTCTTGACAAGCGCGCCGCTGCCGTCGTCTTCAAAGACGGTGAAGTCGCGCAGGAGGTCAAGGAAATAGTAGGGTGTAAAGACGCCCTCCAGCATGACCTGCAGTTCGGTCATGTTCGGGTCGGCCAGGGTTTCGCCGGTGACGGTGCGCCACGGTTTGAACCACTCGGTCCCTGCGGTGAGCGTGCCGATGCGGGCCGCGATCCCGTCGGAGACGACGAGCGCCTCGTTCATGCTGAACAGCGCTGGCAGCTCGGCCTTGTAGGTCTGGAGCTGGTTCCAGGCGGTCCAGATAGTGGCGTCCTCGTCGGCAGGATTTTTTAGTTCGATGACGGCAAGGGGCAGGCCGTTGACGAAGAGCACGATGTCCGGGCGGCGCTTGTTCTTGTTTTCGGTGACGGTGAACTGGTTGACGGCGAGCCAGTCGTTGGCGGTTGGGTCTTCATAGTTGACGACGCGCGCTTGTGCGCCGCGGATGGAGCCGTCGCGGGAGGGGTATTCGACGGTGACGCCGTTTACGAGCAGGCGATGGAGGGCGCGGTTGCGGGCTTCCAGAGTGGGGCCTGCGGGTTGGATGAGTTTGCGGAAGGCATCGTCGAGGGCCGGACCGGGGAGCCTGGGGTTGAGTTCGGCGAGGGCGTCGCGCAGCCGCTGTTCCAGGATGACCTGATCGTAGCCGGAACGTTCCGCGCCTGGCGTATCGGGAGCGATGTCCGGGCCGTGGGTGATGGTCCAGCCGGTCGCTTGCAGCCAGTCGAGGGCGATCTGCTCGACGTCGGCTTCGGTGAGGGTGATCATGGTGGAGAGGGGCATTGCCTTGCAAGAGTACGTTCTTGTATTTCATCTGTGAACATCAAATGGTTTTGTGTTTCACAAAACGTCACTTTTGAAACACAAAACCATTTGTGTTTCATCGATGAAACTCATAACACCTTTTGTTCATCTATACACATCAAATCAATTTGTTGTTAATGAAAGGGCGTTTCACTAACAACAAAGCTGTTTGTTGTTAGTAGACTAAGCTCAAAACAGGTTGCGCCCTTCTACTATGTTCAGCAGGTCGGCGAAAGCCAGGATTGCAGGTTGGCGACCTCTTGTCTTTCTAAACTCCTTCAGCAAGCCGCGATCCCTGAGAACGCGCAGGATAGATCTGGCTGTCGGTTCGGGGATACCTGAACTGTTTACAAAGTCAGTTGTCTGAAATACCGGTCTCTTGAATATGTAATCAAGCGCCCGCCCACTGTACTGGGAATGGGTCGCCTCAACAATCCGTTCTTTGCGTGCATCGTATAGCTCCAGCAAGTCGTGGATTTTCTGCTGGTTTGCACGCGCCTGCTCCGTCAGCGCGGTGAGGAAGAACGCGCACCATCCGGTCCAATCATCATCTCGTGACACTGCAAGCAAACGTTCGTAATACTCATCTCGATGGCGCTCAAGATATTCGCTGATGTAGAAGCTGGGCGACGACAGGAGATCTTTTGTAAGCATGAAAAGAGGAACGAACAACCGGCCCATCCGTCCGTTCCCGTCCAGGAAAGGGTGAATGGCTTCAAATTCTGCGTGGAGAACAGCGAGTTGTACAAGCGTATCCGGCGCCCCGTCATGTATATAGAACTCCAGTCCATCCATGGCCGAGTTCAAATCTTCGACCGGACAGGGGATGTACCGGGCAGTTTCAATCGTTGAGCCGGGCGGGCCAATCCAACAGGTGTCGGGCAGGCGGCGATATTTGCCGGGCGCTTTGTTATGGCCCCGCACGCCCTGCATCAGAACCTCATGTGTCTGCCGGATGAGTCTCTGTGACAGGGGAATCTCATTTAACATGTCGATTGCGGCATATAAGGCCAGTCGATAATTCAGTACCTCGCGACTGTCGGCTTTCGCCGGTGTGCTCTCATCCAGCAGGTTCCCTTCCGCCTCGAATGTCAGCAGTTCGGTCAGGGTGGTTTGCGTGCCTTCTATGCGGCTGGACAGGACAGCCTCTTGCGAAGCGATGGGGGAAAGCAGCACATTGGCATTGGGCAGCCCTTTCAGCATCCCCTCGTAGCCGGCTACCGCAGCATGAGCCGGGCCGACCAGCGGCAACAGCCGCTGCCAGTCCAGGTTCTGTGGTGGAAAGTGTCCTGTGCGGTAGCGTACCGGTGTCATGGGGAATGCGCTCTCGTATGGCTCAGACCAGTTGGCACAGTACGATTTGCGCTGACAAATGGAATCTCGCGCTTAGGTTCTTCGCGGGAGGGAAGTTCAATGTCAATTCCGCGCGGCATGTTTTCCACCAGCCACTGGCCGAGCGACTCCACTTCGCCCACCCACTTCTGCGTCAGCCGGTTGCCGTATTCCCCACTGGCTTCGAATCGGCGCAACAGCATAAGTTCGAGATACCACTGTCCCAGATTCCAGGCCTCATAGTAGGCCCTGGATGAAAGCTGTCCGTACTTCTGGCTGGGGTGAACTACTTCATTACGCACTTCAACCAGCGCGTGCGGGCCATGTTGCCAGCCGTGTTCGGTTGCCAATCTTGCCAGATCGGGACAAGAAGCCGGCGGTATGCAAAGAGCCTGCTCGGAAATCCCATTCTCCACGAGCGCCTTTGCAATGCGCTTGCCGGGTTTCTTGCCGCCAACCCCATGCGCCATTCGTTCAAGCGCGGCCTGGGTCAGAATCAGCCCCCCGTCCAGGCCGACGCCGTGGCTTCTTCCCAAGTTGCTGTCCAGATAAAAGGTAACAATAACTCGCAGGTCTTTTTCCTGTCTCTTGTACAGTTGCCAGAAGCCCGGAAAGACCTCTGCAAGTAGGTGACCATGGTGTCTGTCGAACCAGGAGAGCGGACTGAACCACCCGGTCACACTTTGTGTCCCCCAGAACTCCCACGCCACCTGCCCATCGCGACTCTTGCCTTGGACCAAGGTCAGCCCGCAGTAGGCGCCGCGGGCAAAGGACAGGAATAGACTCAAGCCGCCCAGAAGTTGCTTAACATCCGAAGCTATGAACACATTGCCGTCGGTGCGTCTGATTGTTCCCGAGTGGGTAACGCCATAGCCGCCGGTCGCAGCCAGTTCCTTCTTGACGTCGGACAGATTCGGCGCTGCGGTGATGTCGACGGTCCAGGGATCGGCCTGGAGCTGCATAGCGCCAAACCGGCGATATGAGTTGCCATTGGATTGAATCGTCTTGTCCTGTTCACCCCAAAATTCAGGGAAATTAAGAACGCCGAACGCAACACACGCGAGACTCTCTCCGGTGTGGTGGATGGAAATCGGTTCTCTCTTTGGAAAGAGAGACATTCCCGCTTGAAAATTCTCCGAGTCCCAAGGAAAGGTGAACTGCCCGACAATCAACTCTGTCTCCTGGTCGTGTACAGTTGCGGTTACGTAGTCTTGCTGGAAATCTGCCGGCCCGATATCTGAATTGCGCAAATCCAAATCGCACTTGATGACGAGACGCGGGCTGGGCATCATGCGCAGGATGACCCTGGCAGGCGTGTCCACACACTGGCCCCGGACGTCGAATCTGATACGGGTTTGCGCCAGCGCAATGTCTTTGTTCGCTTTGTATTGCATGAATGCGCCTCACTTTCGTCTCATCACTCCGGCGATTTTATACGAAAGCAACCCAGGCACGGCCGGTTTCGATCTGGTCCATTAGGCAATCCTCGAACTGGACTGTTGCAGTCGATAATAAACGATGCCTGTATCCTGCTCCAATTGCGCTTAGGTGGGTGGCCGTGGTCGGACTCGGTCTGTCAGCCCGGGAGAGATTGAACCGGCAAGAACGAGCAACTCGACGGCGGCTGCGATAATAAGGTTGCCCCCCGATCTCCCATCAGATATAATCCGCATATGGCCATACCTCAACGCCGCCTCTGATAGCAAGACCCAGACCTTTACTAACAGGAACTCTGGCTCCGGCGGGCCTTTGCCGACACATATCTGGGAGGCACTGCCGCGGGCGGCGGACCACTGTGCAATAGCGCAGTTGTGCGGTTCCCGATTCGGTGCAACATACATAGCGAAAGAGGAGGGTGGACCATGTCTCAACGTCCTCTGAAACTAAAATTCATTGGTGCTCTTGTTGAACAATTGGGTGCCCAACTCTACCCAAGCGCTACGGCAACAGTAGCCGAACTTATCTCAAACGCGTGGGATGCAGACGCCAGAAATGTCTGGGTCAATATCCCGTTGGGCAAGTCGTGGACCGACGACGACGTTATCGAAGTGTTGGACGATGGCCACGGAATGACAAGGGAACAAGCGCAAAGTCAGTATCTGGTTGTGGGCAGGAAGCGACGACTTCAAGATAAGGGCATTACCACCGACGGACGGCTCGTCCATGGTCGTAAGGGCATCGGCAAGCTTGCGGCGTTTGGAACGGCCAAAATTCTTGAATGTTATACAATCCAAGAAGGACAGGTGGTGTCCTTCAGACTTGACTATGATGCAATCAGACAAGCGGAACCTGGCGCAGATTGTGAAGTGGAGGAAACCGAAACGCAAGAGCTTCTTTGCACGCCAGATAGTACACCCCTCGCTAATGGAACAAGGATTCGGCTTTCCAAGTTACGTCTGAAGCGCGCCATTTCAGAGGACCAGTTCTTGAAGTCCATGTCCCGACGCTTTGCGATAGACCAGGCCGATATGCGCGTATTCATCAACGGGATGCAACTTCAACGGTTCGACATGGAGCTAGAGTACCGTTTTCCAAAAGATGGTCAACCTTCCGGATATGAATGTCAAGTTGGAGATGATGGCTGGGGAACAGAAAAACTTCCGAGCGGGAAAGAAGTGCGTTGGTGGATAGGCTTTACGCCGAAGCCCCTCGAAGCTGAATATCTTCGCGGTATTTCTATTCTGGGACGTAAGAAGATGCTACAAAGACCCTTTATGTTCGAGCGATCTCAAGGTGTACAGGGACAACTTGGACAAGAGTACGTTGTTGGAGAGGTGGTAGCCGAATGGCTAGACACGGGCGTCGATATTGAAGACGATCTAATCCAGACCAACCGTGACCAATTGAAGTTGGAAGATGAAAGGGTACAAGAATTACTTCAGTGGGGGCGACGCAGACTGGATTGGGCCTTGTCTCAGCGCCTAGCTAAACGTCGAAAGAAAGCTGAAGAGGCAACTGAGGCCCCAGACTTGACGGAGCTACTTAAGGACTTCACTCCCACCGAGCAAAGACATCTCGGCGACATTGCAGTGAAGGCCGCTATGATCGGTGATCCGGACCCTGACGAAATCCACGACTTCATGGAGGAAGTGGTAACTGGTTTCAGAGACAGGGCCGTCAGAGAACTTATGGAACGAGTCAGGGTGGAGGACGAAGGGTTTCAGAGCAACTTTTGGGGGCTTGTCAGGGAGTTCTCACTGATCGACGCTAGAAAAAACTACAGCATAATTCGTGCCAGACTTGAGACGATAGAACGACTCGACGCGGCGATAAAGTCTGGAGCTAAGGAAGTGCCAGAGATTCATAATACTATTAAAATGTTTCCTTGGTTGCTTGATCCACGCTGGAGCCTATTGGGGGACGAAGTCAGTTTAGACACGTTTGCCGAGGAATATACTCCAACAATAGACAAAGAAACAGGAATTCGGTTAGATTTCCTATTTATTTTACAACCAAAGCCTCCGGCGCCTTCGGATGAATTGCTGGTGGTAGAGATAAAGCGAGGCTTTAAACCAGGTGGTTCTTCCATACATCGTGCTAATGAAACAGAAGTCAACAAGTTTCACGCATATGTCTTGGCCGTTGGAAAGGAGTACTCCAAGAACAGTAATTCACCCTCGGTTAATGGGTTGATGATAGCAAATGGGTATACGCAGCGGGCCGACCTGATCAGAGAGAGCTTACAAGAAGTGCAGGGAGTCACACTGGAATTTCGAACCTGGGACAATGTTATAGAAAATACTCGGCGACTGCATACCGGCTGGTTGGAGGTGACTAGGGCCACCAGAGTTTCGTTAGGCCAATGATTTATTGAATGGATGAGACTCTTGTTGGAGGGAACGTGTAAGTAGATGGATGTCATGAATGCCAGTCAAAGATTCAAAGCCATGTCGAACAACCGGGGAAGGACGCGGCCGGAAAAAGCCTTGGCGTCAGGATTGTGGAGAGCAGGACTGCGATACTTCACCCATAAAGGTTACAGTTCCGTAACGGGGAAGAAGCTTCTCGGAAACCCTGACATGATATTCCCCCGGAAAGGAATCATTATTTTTGTTGACGGATGCTTTTGGCACGGTTGCCCGGCGTGCCAAAAGCACGCCGGGTTGCGCGGTCAATTTTGGGTGAACAAAATAAGTGCCAACAGGGAACGAGACCTTCGGGTAACGAGAGGGCTTACCGATGTAGGCTGGACCGTGCTTCGTATTCCTGAACACGATCTGAAAACCAAGAGAGCGTTGGCAGAAACGATAGACCGCCTAGTCTCAATGATAAAAGACTCATCGCCAAGGAATGTTGTCTCCGGCTTAGGAGATAATGGTGTCCATTAAGCCGATTCGCGAGTTCATACTACAGGATAGGCCAGCAACTGCTTCATCTCTGACTGCCATTTCCTTGTTTTCAGGAAGTGGCCTAAGCGACTTGGGGTACGAAATGGCTGGTTTTCGATTCACCGTCCAAGTCGAGATCGATCAAAGACGGGCTGCTATTGGTGCTGATAACTTCCCTGCCTCTCAGTGGCTTACTTGCGATGTCCGTGGCAGTGGGGATGAGATTGCAGCTGTCTACCGACAATCTACATCCAGGCGACTGGACTTGCTGGTGGCTACCCCCCCATGCCAAGGCATGAGTAGTTCAAACCCCAGCAGGGGAAAACGACAAACGCCGCGAGCAAGGGCATTGGAGGAAAAAAATAAGCTGTTGTTGGAAGTCATCCCAATAGCACGCTTGCTTAGACCGAGGATAATCGTCATCGAAAACGTTCGCCAAGTCTTAACTCTCGAAGTAAAGCATAACGAGAGAAGAGGCTCGGCGGTTGAAGTTCTCCGTGTCTGCCTGCCTGAATACGTCGTGTTTCCAAAAATTGTAAATGTGGCCGACTATGGTGTTCCCCAAGTTAGAAAACGAGCGCTAGTCATAGCCGTCCATAAGGACGAGATGTGTAGAGAATGGTTGGCGTCACAAAATCGGCTCCCATTACCGAGTGCAACTCACGCTGAGCAGACGCTAAACTGTCTGCGTCCATGGGTCAGCATTCAGGAGTGGTTGAAAAGCATGGACTACGAAGTCTTGGACGCGAGTTCCAAGGAGACTGCGCGCGGAAGCCACGCCTTGCACTTTGTCCCCACGTATGAGCCGAACCGCTATCGACAGATCAGCGAAATACCGGCGTATTCAGGGCTCAGTGCCTATGACAACCACAAATGTCCGACATGTGGTCAGCAGGATGTCGATGTAGGACTGATTCTGTGTCCTGCCTGCGGCGGCCTAATGTGCAACAGGCCCTATGTTGAACGAGATGGAAGGCCGTCCCTCATTAGAGGCTTCAAATCCAGTTACCGACGCATGAACCCTGACAGGCCTTCGTACACCATCACAACCAATTCAAGTCACATAGGAAGCGATTTCAAGATTCACCCTTGGGAGAATAGAGTGCTCAGCATTCTAGAGTGTGCCGACCTGCAGACGGTCCCGAGATACTACGATTGGACACGAGCGATAAGGGAAAATACAACCTACCTAATTCGCAATTTAATTGGCGAGGCGTTTCCAACCTACTTCACCTACTTGCACGGCAAAGTCTTGGCTGAACTCTTGTCTTGCTCTGCATCGATGGCTTGCCTCAAGCCATAGTATAGATCCCAAACGAGACCAAGAGATTGTGAATTTCGCAGTTCCTGCTTTGTATTTCGCGCGAGATATCGTGACTTCAAATTGACTCTACACATACTCGCCCACCCTCAACTCGCCGAAAATAAGCTTCGGTAGCAAGGTATCCCGCAGGGCGGCAAGAGCGCGAAATTCTTCTTGCAGAAGATTGCGCTGGGCGAAAAGCGTTTTTGCGTATTCGTCATAGCTGTCAATGGGCGCAATTGCCGGAACCAGCACTCTATTCATGTAGGCCTGATTGCGATTCAGCCCTGGGACGGCCGAGTCTGCAGCAATAGAGGGGAGATCTTGCTCAGCCAGTGCAAAGAACAGAAAAAGCAATTTCTGCTCTCTGCTTTTCGGCAAGACGTAGAAAGTCGTGTCAATTGGAAAGAAATCACCATACACCCAAGTCACGATTCCAGGATTTCCCTTCCTGCCTACAACGATTCCCGGCCCTGACACCAGTTTCTCGTCGTGCCAACCAACTTGCCCGTTTGAACCATAAACAGAAATCGTGCCATCCCGCCGGTCGTCCGCCTTCAGAGCCTTTCCGTACACCAACTCGATAATATCCCCCAGATCCTTCACCTCCCACCCCTCCGGGATCTCCCCCAACTCCGAATTGACCATCGCGTGAGGGAACAGGTCATACAGCTCCGCCGTCATGCCGGGCAGCGACTGGCCGCGGCGCCAGCGGCCGTCCATCTTGGCGCGCACCGGGTCGAAGTCCACGAACCAGGATTTGAAGAGGGCGCGGGCCATTTCTTCAAGGGTTTGGTTCATGCGGCGATTGAGTTCGATCTTGTCGTCGAGTGTGCCGAGGATGTGGGCGATGGCTCGCTGTTCGGCGAGGGGCGGGCAAAGAACCGGTAAAGGGTGTATGTGATTACGATTTAGGGTTGGAACTCCACTGCCAGCATTGAAATGCTCAAGATCTAGCGACTTAAGAAGGTAATAGCAGAAGTGCCGATCGTTTCCTTTGAAATCCTTTACCCAAAGAGTTGTATTAAGCGGCCAGAAGTCGTCCTTGATGTATTGACCTCCACCTAGGCTGCCGGACCTTCCGATAACAACACCAGGGCCTCCTACTTTCGCTTCCACATGTTGACCTACTCGCCCATTTGACGCAATGACGGGATACGGCCCCTCAACCCTCTTGTTTCGAGGCAGATCGAAACCCCTTTGAAGAGTCATAATCTCACCAAGAGGAATTTCCTGCCAATTGTTCCTTACTTCGTCTGATTCAAGATTCAACATTTCTCTCTTTGTTGTTTCGTCTTTTGATTGACGTAGTCGCGCTGCCAAAACGCAGCTATACTAAGTTATCCGCAGTGACGACGTTCAGCTTGCATGCCTTCGACTCTTGCACTTTCAAGATGTTTCTCATAGTTTACCCCGGTATCGGAATCTTAGGCCGGAAAACGGGAATTATATACACCTAGTGCAACAGGTTAATTGCTCCAGGGTAATGGCATGGTGAGCACTAAGCGTAGAAGGAAAGCTGACAAGACGAAAATCAGGATCAAGAGGTAAACATGCCCGAACTCGTGCCATGCCTTTCGAGGCCTCTCTTCTTTGTGCAGAATCCAAATGCCCGAACCAATAAAGCTTCCGCCATATTTGCCTTTTGAGGGCCGAACTACGACCGGAGGAAATGTCTCTCCCCACATCATAAATTTGGTTTGGGAAGGGTCTTGGTCGTAGTAATAAGTGCCTGGATAGCGGCACATTTGATCCGTTCGTCCAACTATCCTTTTCCGCATTGACATTTCATAAACGAGAAAGTCAAATAGTTTGTTGTGAAGATCCCTGGAATCTTTGCGTTCCAGGTCGTTTTCATTGAATTCTTGATCCGTCATATACAGCCTTTCCCCAAGAATGGGCTGTGGCAGGGAGTGACCTGGCCCCGTCGCTGGGCTAGGCGCATACGCTCGTCGCTCGTCATGAGGCGCTTGGACGCGCCGACGCGGATATAGGCGCCCCCCGGCGCCTCGTGCAGTGAGTCGCCCTGGGGGACTTCGACCACAAGGACCGGTTTGCCGCCGGCGAGCTCGCGATGATCGGTGCGGATGCGTACAGGCGGCTTGATCGAGTCTGTGCAGACTTCGACCAGAAGCGCGTCCAGGTTGGTGATCTGTCGGCGCGACATGCCCTGCACTTCGCCGTCGTCGCTGACGCCGCAGAGCAGCGCGCCGCCGGTTGCGTTGGCGAAGGCGACTATCTCGTTGGCCCAGTCATCGCGGCGGGGGCTTGTCGGCCGGTCGCCGCTGAATTCGACCTGTTTGAACTCCCAGGCGCTGTCCTCGCCCAGGAGCAGACGGCGCAGGATCTCTTCATCGCTGTATGTCATCAGCCCTCCCGATCCTCTTCAATAACACCGGCTAACGCATCCGCGTCGACGATGAATCGGGGCAGCAGTTCCAGCGTCCTCTCGGCAAACCGCGCCCCGTATTCATCCACCGTTTCATTGCGGGTGGCGCGGTATTCCAGCCAGCGTTCGCAGGCGTCGTCGCTGATCAGGCAGTGCTTGGCGGCGTAGCGGAAGATATCGTTGAAGTAGAGCTGATCGGCCTGCCGGTTGCTGGCAAAGTAGGGGCGCAACCGCTTCTTCAGCAATCTGCCGCTCTGCTCCAGCACAAGCTCGAACTCCTTCACACAGGCGGCGCGGTAGATGTCATACAACACATCCCCGGGTTCGCGCTGCTGCAGTCCTTCCCAGGCGACTCTGAGCGTACTGATGCAGCGGTTCAGATGGTCGGTGTTAATGTTCATACCGATCTCCGAAGACTATCAATTGAGGTCTGCGAACCTCGCAACCCGCAGACCCAGTTCGCTGAAGCGCGCCCTCGCTTCTCTCATTTGCCGGGTATTACTCATCCTTTCCTCCGGTTCCGGGCTTTATGGCCGGAAAACATTCAACGTCCTGCTAGGAAGCAATTTCGCCTTCCTCAAACTGCCGCCGGACCTCCCCGCTGCCGACCAGCTGCGACAGCAGCCGGTAGTTGCCCTGATCATGGCGCACACGGCCGGCGATGACCGCCGGGTGGACATCGACTGCGCGGGCAAAGCCGTAGACCGCCAGTATGGTCGCTCTTTCACGCACGGGGCTGGTCTCCCAAAGCTGCGGCGGGATGAGCGCGTCCCGTGCCAGCGCGTCAGCTTCATCTTCGAGCGGGTCCTCTCCGGTCAGTGAGAGGTCGTCAATGAAGAGTTCGTTCTCTTCGCAGTCGAGATGGAGACTGACGTGGGCCAGTTCGTGCATGAGGCTGAACCAGAAGTTGTCGATGCGGTCGTAGCGCAGGGTGAGGCCGATGACCGGGCGACCGTCCAGGAGACAGAGAGCCGCGCCGTCGAGATGGGTGCGGGGGAGGTGACGCTCGATCACGAGGGCGATGCCGTGTTCGGCCAGGCGCTGCTGCGCGCGGCGCGGGCCATCTTCGTGGACGCTTAACTGGGCGACTTCGCGCATGAACGGTTCCGTCACCGTTCCCGGTCGGTAGCCGGCCTGGGGCGGGTTTTCGTTGGCAAGAGCAAGAACGCGCCAGCACCAGGCCCTCAGCGCGTAAGGATCGGTCTTGGCGTTGATGCGGCGGTGGCCGTTCTTGCGGTAAAGAGGAATGGCGGCGACCTGCGTTCCCCCGGCTTGCTCAATCAGAGCGCGAAGCAACTTTTCCCCGTGCTCGATCAGGTTCCGACGTTTGGGAATCCAGCCGCGCTTCGCCATCTCCTTCAATGGAAAACGGCGCGGGTCGATTTCGTCAGAGGTGAAATCGATCTCCGCGCCGGGTCTCTGCAGAAGCACGTCCGCAGGGATGCCAAGATGCTCGTGCAAGGCGCGCGCCATGGACATGGTGAGATCACGCTTTCCGGAAAGAACCTCGGAGACCTTGGCGCTACTGCCAATATAAGGGATGAGATCCTTCTGGCTCAGGTTGGCCTGGTCCATTCGGAACTCGATGGCAGAGATAGGATCGGGCAGCCCAATCGGGTAATGCTTATCCTCGTAAGACTCGACCAGGTCTGCCAGCTCGTCAAGCTCTTTGCCTTCGGCAGTGCCCATCTCTGCATGAAAAATTTCGTCGATTCGCGCTAAAGCCGCTTCGTATTCCTCCTCTGTTCTGATGGATCTGAATTTTAGACTCATCGTTTCCCCCATTTTCTCTCTACTTTTGTGCTGACCGTGGTGAGACCGACAGGTTGACTACGCTGACAAACTGAACGCTACACCTCTCGCTTCTTCCTGAACTACACTTCATTTGGGTCGATCAGGTCGTACTCTGGATGGGTACCGATGAAACGAATGTAAACCTGGTGGTACTGGTAGTTGATTCTTACTATTAGTCGAAACTGATTATGCCCAATGTCGAAAATTACCCTTCCGTTGCCAATCAGTCTGGCTTTTGGATACTTTGCTTTCAGATCATGTGGCGTATCCCAGATTTCCCTTTTTACTTCATTGTACCAATTCTCTAGAGGCCGTTCAGCGTCAGGATGCTTCTTCCAAAACTCTCTCAATGGTCTCTTTGCAATCATCCTCATGAGGAGCAGGAAACCTCCCAAATTATTAATCTGTATAATAGATTCTAACTTAACAGAAGATAATACCCTCCCAAAATAATCGATATTTAGAGAGTCGTCAAATTACCCCACCGGGGTACACACGACAAACCGGAATATACCTACGACTAAAACCCAAGGGAGTTCAGATTTTCAGCGATCGCGGCGTCCAGCCTGCGCGCCTCCTCCTGCTGCGCCCGCCATTGGGCGGTCAACTGCGCCATCTTCTCTGCGAAGGGGACGCCGTCGTCCTTCTGAGGTTCCGCGCCGACGTAGCGGCCGATACCCCCTTCCCGCGAGGGGCGAGGTGGTAGAGGAAGTGCTGGACCCAGGCGAAGTTGGCGTTGCCTACCGGCGGGACTCCGTACTGCCAGCGGTCTGACGGCGGCTGTTTCTTGGTCGAGGCCATTGCCGGTTGCCTCCTTGGAGCCTTGGACTGGGGTGTTGCGGGCTATCCAAGAATATGCTTCTTGCCGTGGATAGTCAATCTATGGTTGGCTTTTGGTTTTGTCGAGTTCTCAGGCGGGGGTGGGGGCGGCAGGTTCAGGCTGGTGTGGATGGCGGGCGGATGGTTTTGGCCCGACTGGCGCTGGTTGGAGTAGAGTGTTGGCAAGGCGATTGGGCGGAGTGGGTTGCTTGCCCAGTTCTGTCACAAAAATTTGACAAGCCTGTCTGACCTTGCAATAGTGAAGAAAACTGTGGAGGGAGGACATATGATGGTCATGCAGAGAGAGACTATGAAGACAAAAAGCTGTCCGCGTTCAGCGCTGCTGGTTTGCTGCCTTGGACTGATATTAGCGCTGGGCGGGGCGTGTGTACCGGCCAGCCCGCTGGGAACCGTGGTAGTGGGGCCGGGCGAGGAGATTCAGATCCGGTCGCTGGAGGTGCTGACGGGGATCGGCGTGCGGGGGATTCCCAGGCAGCGGGCGGCCGCGCTGGCTGTCGAGGATTACGGGCCGATCAAAGGGCACGGGGTGACGATGGGGGCGGGGCTGGATACCCTGTGTACGGCGGAAGGGGGCGCGGCGGCGGCGGATACCGTGGTGGGCGACAGAAGAGTGGTGGGTGTTATCGGCACCTCGTGTTCCGTGGGGGCGGTTGAGGCCGCGCCCGTCCTGAGCGAGGCGGGGCTGGTGATGATCTCGGCGTCGAACACGGCCCCTTCGCTTACGTCGGACCTGCGGGGCAAGGCGGGCGAGCACAGTTATGCAGGCTATTACCGCACGGCCAGCAACGACCTGCACCAGGGGCAGGCGGTGGCGGAGTTTGCTTACCGCGAGCTGGGTCTGCGCAGAATGGCGACGGTCGATGACGGCGACCCGTACACGTCGGGCTTTACGGGCGCGTTTGCGGCGGCTTTCGAAGCGTTGGGCGGTGCCGTGGTTGCCGCCGCCCAGATCAGCCGCGGGGACGGCGATATGGCTCCGGTGCTGAGCGGGATTGCGGCGGAGAGCCCGGAGGGGCTGTTTTTCCCGGTCTTTCCGGACGAGGCGGCTGCGATCGCGCGCCAGGTGGGCGAGGTTGACGGGCTCGCGGACCTGGTCCTGATAGGGCCGGACTCGCTGCTGCTGGCGGCGCCGGAGGTGGTGGGCTTTTACGTAGTTGTGCCCGAGTTGCATTTCGAGGGAAATGTGAACGAGGCGACGGGCAAAAGCGGCGAGGACGTCGTGGCCGATTATGTGGCGCGCTACGGGGAGGCGCCGACATCGACTTCGTTCGTGCATGCGTATGATGCGACGACCCTGCTGCTGCGGGCGATTGAGGCCGTTGCGGTGGCGGATGGGGAGACGCTGTACATCAGCCGGGCGCGCCTGCGGGAGGCGTTGAGCGGGACGCGCCGTTTTCAGGGCCTTATCGGCGAGATCTCTTGTGACCGGTTCGGGGATTGCGGGACGGGCCGCGCCTATATCGTGCGGCATACGGATCCTGCGGTGACTGAGATTACCGAGTTGCCGGTTGTGTACTACTACTCGCCTTGAGGGGGCGAGGAGAGAGAGGAAGGGAGGGGGTTGCCCGTTGCCGGGGGCTGGGGCCGGCAACGGGCGGCGTAGTTATTCCTGCTGCGTATCGTAGTTGAACTGCCAGGGTATGCCGAATTTGTCGACGCAGGCGCCGAAGTAGGAGCCCCAGAACATGTCGTCGAGGGGCATGGTGACCGTGCCGCCGGCGGAGATGGCGGTGAAGAGGCGTTCGGTCTCTTCCCTGGAAGTTGCGTCGCAGGAGACGGAGAAATTGTTGCCCTGCTGGTGGGGCGGGCTGAAGGAAAGGGAGGTGTCGCTGCCCATGAGGACGCTGTCGCCGATGGGGAGGCTGACGTGCATGATGCGGTCTTTTTCCTCGTCGGAGACGGGCATGTCGTCGGGGCCTTCGGCGAAGGTGGAGATGTGGATATAGTCGCCGCCGAAGACGGAGCGGTAGAATTCGAAGGCGTCGCGGCAGTTGCCGTCAAAGTTGAGGTAGATACTGAGTGTCATTGATGTTTCCTCCTTGGTTGTCATTCTCTTTGCTTACTCGGCGCCGGCGCTTGCGAAGTCGAGGTGGTTGAAAACCCGGACGTGGCCGTCGAGATCACGCACGGGCAGACTGTAGAATGCCTGCTGGACGTTCAGCGTCGCTGTGGCTCGCTTTCGGTTTTAGAGTGATACAGGATTGTGCGGTGATACGGGGCGCGGCCTTGCGGGCGGTATTACGGGCGGGGGGTTAGTTTTCGTGGCCGGTCATGGCCTTTTCCATGCGTTTGGCGTCGACGGAGAAAATTTCCCAGACGTGGCCGTCGAGGTCCTGGAAAGCGCGGCCGTACATCCAGCCCGCGTCGGTGGCGTCTCTACATTCGCTGCCCCCGGCGGCGAGGGCTTTGGCGATGGTTTTGTCGACGTCATCGCGGCAGTCGACTGACAGGGCGACGACCACTTCGGCGCTGCGCTCGCTGTCGGCGATCTCCTTGCCTGGGATGAACCTTTTGAAGTATTCCTCTCTGAGCAGCATGGCGAACATGTTGTCGCCGATGATCATGCAGGAGGCGTGGTCGCCGGTGAACTGATCGTCGAAGGTAAAACCAAGCTTTGTGAAAAAATCTACCGAACTGCAGAGATCGCTGACCGGAAGATTTACGAAGATGCGTTTGGCCGATTTCATTGCGGCTCTAATCCCTTTCCTGTACAGAAAGTGTATTTTTCGAGATAGGCTTCCCATGATACAACACCATTGTCGCCAGTGTGAAAGAAGGAAAACCCCGGAAAGCGCTAAGTGCGCGGCAGGGCGTCCGTGGTTTCCACGCCTTTAGCGGCCGCCGGTCGTGCGGCATAGTTGGGTTGCGGGTGATGGGACTGCTCATTGGATGTACGACTGGGGTCGATTTATTTGACATTCGAGGCGGAAGCTTATATGGTTCAGGGGCGTCGGCGCGCTGATTGCGGGCCGCGGCGACCCGGTTTGGGGCTATAGCTCAGTTGGGAGAGCGCTACAATGGCATTGTAGAGGTCAAGGGTTCAAGTCCCTTTAGCTCCACCAGGCGGTACGACAGGAGGGCCTTAGTCCGGGAGCGTTGGAACGTCCGGATGGCAGGATTTGACCGGTTCGGGTCCGGTTTGATAGACTGTAAATTTCTTATGCGCGGGCATGTTGCGCAGATTGGACCTGGTGAAGCGCCGGCGATTTCGGGGCTGTAGCTCAGTTGGGAGAGCGCTACAATCGCACTGTAGAGGCCAGGGGTTCGAGTCCCCTCAGCTCCACACGGCAGGCGCGCGGGATCCTTGATCGCGCGTCCGGGCCGGGATGGTAGAAGAATCGAATATTGGGGCTATAGCTCAGTTGGGAGAGCGCTACAATGGCATTGTAGAGGTCAAGGGTTCAAGTCCCTTTAGCTCCACCAATCGCGATAGCGGCCAGAGCCTTCACGCTGCCTTTTGTTGCGGACCTGTGGGAGGGGAGAGAGTGGCCGGCAAGAAAACGAAGAAGTCAGGGAAAACTTCAGAAAAAGCTGCGAACAACCGGGCCGGCGAGAAGCCGGTTCTTTTGTCGGGCGGCAATCCTCAGATTGCGAAGGCGGACGGCGACGCGCCCGTGCAGGCCTACATCGCGGCGATGCCGGGTTGGAAGAGCGGCCTCGGGCGGCGGCTGGACGCGCTGATCGTGCGCGAGGCGCCCAACGTGCGCAAAGCGGTGCGGTGGAATTCTCCCTTTTACGGCATCAAGGGCCAGGGGTGGTTCCTGAGCTATCATGTATTTACCCGCTACGTCAAAGTGACCTTTTTGCAGGGGGCGTTGCTCCAACCCGAGCCCCCGGGCGCGGGCAAGGACAAGGACGCGCGCTGGTACGACATCTACGAAGACCAGTTTGACGAAGAGCAGATGGCGGAGTGGGTCCGGCAAGCTGCCGCGATCCCCGGTTGGGATGGATTTGATACGTTGGGCCGAAAATGAGCTTCAGAGAACGTATGCTTCGATGCCGTCGACAGTAGAGCAGGATTCCCTCTCCGATTGATCCCTGCCCCATGCAGACTCCCACCTGTCGGTATGAACAACCGAGAAACCGGCCCCTAGCTTTTCCACCCCGATTGGGCCCGGCTGACAGACCGGCACAGTAACCCTGCCTGTCTCCCACTTCCCCCCGTCCAGCTGGAACTGCCCCCCGATCGACCCGGTTCGAGAAACCTTTCTCTCGTGATATTGTTGCCTATCCGGTCAAAAAGTACCTATAATGGTCACATCAGGATGGCGGCAGGTCCCCAGGCGCTTGCGAAAACCCCCTTCGGATAGACGAGCGCATGATCCTGTCCCGACTGTGCTCCCGTATGCGAACGCTGCGGAGCGGGGGCATTTGGACGTGTATCTGATGATGGGGGGCAGGCCGCTGTGTGAGATTGAGCCTGTGTCGACGAATGTGTCGCCGCTACCGGACCCAGGAGGAAGAAAGGATGACGACGAAACGCGGTTCCCGAATAGCATTTCTGCACTGTTTCAGCCTGCTTGCGGCGCTGGTCCTGGCCGCAGCCTGTGTGCCGGTCGACTATGAATCTCCCCCGCTTGGGACGGTCGTGGTCGGCGGCGGCGAGGAGATCCAGATTCGTTCGCTGGGGACGCTGACCCGCGCCGGTGACCTGGGTGTGCCGAGCCAGCGCGGGGTCGCGCTGGCGGTCGCCGACTACGGGCCGATCAAGGGGCATGGCGTGAGCATGGGCGCCGGACTGGACTCGCTTTGCAGCGCGCAGGGCGGCGCGGCCGCGGCGGATACGGTAGTTGGCGATGGGCGGGTGGTCGGCGTAGTTGGCGCCTCCTGCTCGGTGGCCGCGGCGACGGCCTCCCCGATTCTGAGCGAGGCGGGCCTGGTCATGGTGGCGCCCTCGACGACCTCGCCGTCGCTGACCTCGGACCTGCGCGGCAACGCGGGATCGAACTACCATGCCGGTTACCATCGCGTCTCCAGCAACGATCTTTACCAAGCCGAGGCCGTGGCCGATTTCGTATACAACGAACTGGGCCTGCACACGATGGCGGCCATTCACGACGGGGACCCCTATACGTCGGGCCTTACGACGGCCTTCAAGGCGGCGTTTGAAGAGTTGGGCGGTACGGTGGCCGTGGCGATGGTGAACAAGGGCGATACCGACATGATCCCTGTCCTCACTGAAATTGCCGCGGCCAGCCCCAAGGGCCTGTTTCTGCCGATCTTTCCGGAGGAGGCCGGGCCGCTCCTGCGCCAGAGCGGCGAGGTGGACGGTCTGGCGGGGTTGGTGCGCATTGGCGGCGGCGGCCTGCTGGTCTCCGATTTCCTGGCGTTGCCGGAGTCGGAGGGCCTCTATTTCGCCGGTCCGACGCTGGATTTTGGCGGCAATGTGAACGGGGCGACGGGCCGGAGCGGCGACGAGCTGAACGCGGCTTACCAGGAGCGGTATGGTGAGCGTTCGACGTCGGCTTACCTGGCCCACGCATACGACGCGACGACGATTCTGCTGCGTGCGATCGAGGAGGCGGCGGTCGTGGTGGGCGATGCGCTCTATATCGACCGGGCCAGGCTGCGCGCGGCGCTGGGCGGCACGAGCGGTTTCAGCGGCATCATCGGCACGATTTCCTGTGACGAATTCGGCGACTGCGGCACCGGCCGCGTGCAGATTTCGCAACACACAGACTCCACGATGACAGACATTGACCGTCTGCCCGTGGTTTATCGATACGCGCCGTGAGCGCGGCGGCCAACTGAACTTCTTTCGAACCAAGGAGCAAGAATATGACGAAGATAGACAGCAGACGCGCCGCGCCCAGGCGAGGAAATGGCGGAGCGGGCAGCAGTCCGTTGTTGCGCTGGCCCATTCTGCCGCTTTCGCTACTCTTTTCGCTACTGCTGAGCGGGGCATGTGTCCCCCAGAACATGGTGGGCAACCCGCTGGGGACGGTTGTGGTGGGCCCCGGCGAGGACATTCAGATCCGGACTGCATTTGTCCTTTCCAGCATCGGCGAGCTGGGATCGTCGACGCAGCGGGCGGTGGCGCTGGCCCTGGACGATTACGGGCCGATCAAGGGGCACAAGGTCACGATGGGAGCGGGCCTGGACTCGCTTTGCACGCCGGAGGGCGGCACGGCCGCGGCGCAGACGGTGATCGGCGACCGGCGCGTGGTGGGCGTGATCGGCACATCGTGCTCGGCGGCGGCGGTGAAGGCGTCGCCGATTCTGAGCGAGGCCGGGCTGGTCTTGATCTCGGCGTCGAATACGGCGCCTTCACTGACGTCGGACCTGCGGGGCAATGCAGGCGCCGACCATTATGCCGGCTATTACCGGACGTCCAACAACGACCTTTACGAGGCGGAAGCGGTGGCTGAGTTTGCCCACCACGACCTCCACCTGCACGACATGGCCGTATTCCACGACGGCGATCCCTACACTTCCGGCCTGGCAAACGCGTTTGCGACTGCCTTCGAGCAGAGGGACGGCAGCGTCACGATCGCGACGGTCAACAAGGGGCAGACGGATATGATCGCTGTGCTGACCGAGATCGCGGCGGCTAACCCGGACGGACTATTTCTGCCTTTATTCCCGGACGAGGCTGGCGAAATCATCCGGCAGATGGGGCAGGTGCCGGGATTGGAGGAGGTGGTCGTGATCGGCGGCTCGGCATTGGTGGATTTCGAGTTCCTGGCGATACCGGAATCGGAGGGCATGTACGTTGCCAGCCCGGAGCTGCATTACGAGAACAGCGTCAACGAGGCTACGGGAAAGAGTGGAGGCGACCTGGCCGCGGCGTACCGGGAAAAGTACAATGAGGCGCCTGGCTCGGTGTACGTGGCTCCTGCGTATGACGCCGCCACGTTGCTGCTGCGGGCGATTGAGGAGGTTGCGGTTGCGCAGGGGGATACGCTCTATATCGACCGGGCGCGGTTGCGGGAAGCGTTGACGGGCACGGCGAAGTTCAGCGGCATCATTGGCGAGCTCACCTGTGACGAGTTCGGCGATTGCGGCACGGGTCATCTGCGTATCGTGCATCACACAGATTCGACGATCACGGACGTGGAGGAGTTGGAGATTGTCTACTATCACCTTCACGACGAGCATCACCATTAGAAATCAGTTTTGGGTTTTCAGTTGTTAGTTTTTAGTGAACACCGTTTGTATGCGGTGTTGGGAAAGCGGGAACGGCAATTTGGGGCCGTTGGAGGGAGTCTGCGCCATCGGGCGAATTGCAGGGGATAGGGGTTAGAGGGAAACGTTTCGCGGGCCTCACTGAGGGTCGCGGACTGAATGTGGCAGAGTCGTTACGAATGGAGGTTGATGGGATGGATGGACGTCATTGATGAAAGAGGTGACGCTCTATACGGATGGCGCGTGCAGCGGGAATCCGGGGCCGGGCGGATTCGGGGTTGTGCTGCTTTTCGGCGGCCACCGGAAGGAACTGTGGGGCGGATTTCGGAGGACCACCAACAACCGTATGGAGCTTCTGGCGGTGATCAGAGGGCTTGAGGCTTTGAAGGAGGGGTGCAGCGTCACGCTTTACAGCGACTCGAAGTATGTGCTGGACGGGCTGACGAAGGGCTGGGCGCGCAGGTGGCGGGCGAATGGTTGGCGGCGCAACAGGAAAGGCGAGCCGGCGATCAACCCGGACCTGTGGACACAGCTGCTCGACCTGTGCGACGAGCATGAAATGCGCTACCAGTGGGTGAAGGGTCATGCGGGCGACCCGGAAAACGAGCGCTGCGACGAGCTTTCGACGGCGGCGCTGGCCCGCCCCAACCTGCCTGCTGACGAACAGTTTGAACGGACGGAGCGAGGGCTGGCCCCATCGCTGTTCGACGCGGCTTGATAGGGCCAATGAGAGTTGTCCTTGGCGGCCATTTGGGCTGCATGTTCGCGGCGGGTAGTGGCGAGACGGTCAGAATTACGGGAATACTTCAATGAGGGCGCGGCCCCCTTTAGAGGAACGAAGGCATGTCCAAAGCCAAATTCGGAACATTCGACGACTTGCTACAGACGACGAAAGAGTCGCTGCGGCCCATCGCGAAGGCCCTGCGGGATACCGTCTTCGAGATTGATGCGAACGCCTGCGAGGTGGTCCGCCTTGGCGATCACGCCGCGACTTATGGCGTGGGCCCGAGAAAAATGATCGACGGCTATGTGTACATACTGCCCCACAAAAGGTGGGTCAACCTCGGCTTCTATCAAGGTGTCGACCTGGCAGATCCGGAGGGATTGCTTGAGGGGACGGGCGCCAAGATGCGCCATGTGAAGATTCGCTCTATGGATGATGCAAACCGTCCGGCAGCTCGAGCACTTATCAAGGACGCGCTTGAGCGCAGGAAGGCGTCCGGAGGCTAAATTTCAGACGAAGTCCGACCACTTCATATCGATGGCCGTTTGCAGATAGCGTTGCGGAGAGGGTGACTTCGCAGAGCACAGTCAGGTTCTTTTCCGAAAAGGTGAGCAGGGTGGGAGCCGTTTCATCATGGGCCAGACTGCACTGGTTGCGCGGATAGGTGTTTCCCATGAGGTTGATGGCCGCCACCGGCTCGCCATTGTCCTCGCTACGAGACCCCACCCTCCAACCAAGGCCAGACATGAACGAACGGCGAGCGGCAACTGTGGCGTGACACCGAAGTCATTCGTGGACGCCGTGTATCTGCCGCCTCCGGTCCATTTGGCACAAAGTGGTAAGAGTGGACATCTTCACTGATTACTCGACACGCCGGCCCAACGCGCATGGCCGGCGCGCTGGAATCGAAGGAGAATCAGCGCCATGAACAGACCGCCAATTCCCAGAGAAGCGGAGGAAGTTACCGCCCAGTGGATGCAACAGGCATTGACCGCGGGCGGCGCGCCTGATCTTCCCCCTGTCCAAGAGATCGCTTGCGAGGAGATTGGGAGCGGCGTGGGCTTCATGGGCACGATCCTGCGCTGCCAGCTCAGGTATGACGGGCCGAAAACGCCGGCTGAGCGGAACTGCTGCGCTCCGGAAACGGTCATCGTCAAGCTGCCCAGCCCGCTTGCCAAGAATCGGCGTTTGGGCAAACGCCTGGGATTACATAAACGGGAATACGACTTCTACAGGTTGATCGCGTCGCAGGCCCCGGTGCGGTCTCCGGCTTTGTTTTATGGTGATTACGAAGCCGGCAGCGATCGCTTTGTCCTGGTGCTGGAAGATTTGCGGGAGTGGCAGGCGGTGAGCCATTTCGACGGCGCCAGCGCGGAGCAGACCCGACGCGTCATCCGCGCGATCGCGAAGCTGCACGGGACCTACTGGAACAGGACCGATCAGGCGCCATTGAACACGTTTAGCGACGGCTCTTCGCTCGGACAAAGAATGCTGATTCAGCTCGTTTATCTTGCGAACCTGGCGCCCACGCTCAAGAGGTTCGGCAGGTTTTTCTCGGACGATATGCGCCGTCTGGCCGAAACCTACGCTTCGCGCATCGACAGCCAGATCGTTCGCGTCGCAGCCGGGCCGAGAACGCTCAGCCACGGCGACTTCCGGTTGGACAATATCTTTTTTGCGGCCGACGGCGGCGATGAAATCGCGATCATCGACTGGCAGGCGAGCGGACTGAGGAGCCCCCTCTTTGATGTGTCTTATTTCCTGGTGGGGAGCGTTACAACGGAGGTGCGCCGCCGGATCGAGCGCGAAGTGCTGGAAGAGTATACCGAAATCATCGGTGAAATGGGGGTGAAGGGGTTCACGTTCGAGCAGTGTTGGCGCCTCTACCGCGAGCACTCGCTTACCAACATTCTGGTCACTGTCCTGGCCTGCGGCGGTCTTGCCCTGAAAGACGAGGGCCGCCGGAAGGTGGTCGAAGTCGGCCTGCAGCGTGTGCTGACGGCGGTTGAGGACCTGGATGGGGGCGAGTGTGTGCCGGGGCCGGTGCCGTTGTTCAGTCGCGGGGGTGCGTTGGCGGCGTTTTCGCGGGGGGCGTACGGTGTGGTGAAGGCGTTGCGGGGGTAGGGGGTGGGAGCGCCGAACGCCGATATTGCCGGAGCAGCTCAAGATAGCCGAGGTTGTTCCTGGCTCAGTTATTGACAAGCAGCTTGGCAATCCATAAACTCATCGAAATACTGTATCAGAGAAACTTTATTTGAACGCATCTCCTGGCGAGCCGACTATGCAAGAAGTGAACGTCCAGGAAGCACAGACCCAACTGCCGCTTCTGCTGACGCAGGTTGAGGCTGGCGAAGAGATCGTTATTACCCGAAACGGCATGCCGGTGGCGCGGCTGGTGGACTTTCAGCCGCGCGGCAAACGACGGTTTGGCGCATGGAAGGACCGCATTGCCGTCGGGGACGGCTTCTTCGACCCTTTGCCTGAGGAAGAGTCTTCAGCGTAGGAGGCGGGCGCCGTCTGGCAACCTGATGCCTATGTCAGGAGAAGGGATCTTCGATCAGTACGGCGTTCTCCGTCTACGGTAACCCAACATATACCTACCAACTGATACGCGACTTCCACGCTGGTCCTCCCACGGATCGTTTCCGATTTCTTCGACAAAATCAAAGATTTCCCGCCCGAATTGTTCCTTAGGGCAGGATATAGCCGGCGCTGGAGAACGATCTGGGACCCACAGGAAGGTTGCTGTCCTTCTGCGCCGAGGGTTGTGGTCTTGGCCCGGACGTCACGCTCCCGCAATCGTATGCGAAGCCGCACCAGTCCGGATAGGGGCTGGTCGCAGGCGAGATCAATAACATGTTATACTTGCTTTCGTTCAACGACAGGAGGGGAATACCATGCAGACAGATGGCGACGAAGTGGATGGTCCTCGCACTATCGAAGTGTCCGAGCTGAAGGCTGAGTTTCTCACGCTGATGGAAGAAGTGGCCGGGCGCGGTGAAGAGATCGTCGTCACGAAGAACGGACAGCCGGTTTTGCGGCTGTTGCCGTACCGGGTGAAGCCGGGGAGTCCTTTTGGACGCGACCGCGACTTTATTCGGATTCATGGGGACCTTGACGAACCGATCGATGTGGAGTGGGACGCCGTTACGGGCCGGGGGTTCGGCCAATAGGCAGCAGAGGGAGAGTTCAATGACCACAGATAGCAATGCCGCGACAGGCCCTCGCATCATCATGGCATCCGAGTTCAGGGCCAGGTGTTTGAAGCTGATGGATGAGGTGGCCGGGAGCGGCGAAGAGATCGTCATCACCAAGTACGGCCGTCCGGTTTCGCGGCTGTTGCCGTACCGGGAAAAGCCGAGATTGGCTTTCGGCCGCAATCGCGACAATATCCGAGTCCTGGGCGACATCGTGGAGCCGATGCCGGCGGACTGGTTCGGGGCTGCGGACGATACTGAGGAAGGGCTAGTGTGAACCTCCTTGACAGGCCTGGTCCGCCTTGGCAGAATCGGGACAGCCTCAGGCTGAAGACACAGACTCGTGGTGCCCAGCCTTAGTGGGCACGGTCTGCCCTACTCCCCCAAGTTCTTCATTCTTGCTCTATTCGACACAGATCAGGCGCGCCGCTTCACTCCCCGATATGTGCATCAGGGACCACCGTGTCAGACGTAGAGACCAGACTCACATACGCCGACTACCTGAAGACGGCGGACGACGAACGGTACGAGCTTCTCGACGGCAAGCTGGTTTCGTCCCCATCGCCGAGAGAGATACACCAGTACTGCCTTGGGCGGCTTTTTCTGCAGTTGGGCACGTTTGTTTACGGACGCAACCTGGGAAAAGTCTACTGTTCGCCGTTCGATGTCGTACTTTCGGAAACCGACGTGGTACGGCCGGACCTGCTGTTCGTTTCCAGTGGACGAGCGGGCATCATCACAGCGGATAACGTCCAGGGCGGTTATGCTTCTGTGGCGCGGCAGGGGCCGGTTTGATGTGATGGGTATCTACGGAGCGGAACAGAGTTTGCGCTCACCCACGCTGCGGGGTTTCAGTGTCCCACTGCAGGAGATATTCTGAGACGTAAACTAGGGGCGAGGACGTCTATTGCCGGCCATTTCTTCGCGTTCCTGACTTGCCATCATTCAGACCCTGTATCAGTAACAGAGACAGGCCTCGCTGCCTATAGCGAGGCCTTCGATATATTCTGATATGGAGATGACATACTTTCGTAACATTGGGTGTTGCTGGAAATTTTTCTGGATGTAGGATGTTGTCCTGCGGATAATAGGAGGCGAGCAGTTATCTATGAGAAACTGACGAAATGCAGCACACTTGATCTTGGGAGCGTCCCTCATTAACCTGACAGACCTGGACCTCGGCTACAATCAATTAACCGGCCCAATCCCGGAAATGAACGCCCTCACCAACCTGACAGACTTGGACCTCGGCGCCAACCAGCTGACCAGTACCATCCCGGATATGAGCGCCCTCATTAACCTGACAGACCTGGACCTCGGCTACAACCAGCTGACCGGTCCAATCCCGGATATGAGCGTTCTCTCCAACCTGAAGCGGCCTTGGGTGCTGGATCTCAGAGGCACTCTATTGTGTCTGCCCGAAGGAACAAAGTTGTCCCGCCTGAATAACATGGTGACCGCCCACCTGCAGAGCCTGAATCTACCGGTCTGCACGGACGCCGAACTTGCGGCTCCGGGCGTGCCGCAAAGTTGATGCCAGCCACTGGCGACGGCATGGCCACACGCAAACGGGGGGAATCGCGAGCCCCGCCGCGGGAACTGTGGGTGATGTAGTTGGGCGACGACCCGGCTTGCCGGTGGCTGAGACAAGTACAACACCACGAGGAGGGAGACGATGGGGGATTGCAGATACTGCGGAAAATCTGCCGGCTTCCTGCGGAAAGAGCATAAAGCCTGCGCGGAGTCGCATGAGCAGGGGTTGGGCATGATCCAAAAGGCGTGCGTGGATGCGGCGCTGCGCGGGGTCGACGTCAACGTCCTGACCGACAAGGTGCGCTCGATCGGCGCGGCGGCCTATATCGATACGTCGGGGGCGGCCTTAGCCGAGACGCTGGCGCGCGGCTGGGGCCAGGCCGTCGAGGCGGCCATGGAAGATCACTTTCTCTCCAACGAGGAGAAGCGGGCGCTTAACCGTTACCGCGTGCAGTATAATCTCGGCGCCCATCAACTCGACGGCGGCGGGCATTTTACACTGTTCAGAATGATGAACCTTCTCAACGCGCTGAGCGAGCATGGGGTGGTTCCCCGGTTCGACCGGCGGCAGGTGCGGCCGCCTTTCAACCTCATGAAGAGTGAGGAGCTGCTGTGGATGTTCGGCGGCGCCGATTACCTGGAAGAGGTGACAACGCGGGAGTTTCGAGGGGGATCGCTGGGCGTGAGTTTTCGCGTGGCCAAGGGCGTATACATCCGGCCCGGCGCGTTCCGCGGCCGCTCCGTCGCAACCAGCTCGATGCAGCATACCGACTCCGGTGTTCTCGGCATCACGACCAAGCACATCTATTTCAAGGGGAACAGAAAGAGCTTCCGGGTCCGGCTGGAGAAGATCGTGTCGTTTGACCCGTACCGGGACGGGCTGGGCATCATGCGCGACACCGCGCGGGCGAAGCCGGAGGTATTCAGGATGGGCGAGACCGATGCCTGGTTCTTGCTGAATATCATTGACGCGGTGATGAGTATGGACAGCGTAAAGCTGCCCAAGGCGGCCGATCCGACGTTGGACGAAATCGTTGACGGGAGCCTGGCTTGAGAGACGGGACGGGGCCATGCAGATGAACGGACTGCTTCTACGCCTTCATGGCGCGAACCTCTCGTTCTGCTGACGCCTGGATTGCTGCAGCCGCCATCGTTCTCCAATCTCCGCTTGCCTCCCGCGACCGGGACTTTAGCGGAATTCCTGGACTCAAGGTCATACAGGCCCCATAGAGGCGCCCACCCTCGCCGGTTTGCACCCTCACCCATTCGGGCGTATTATTGCGCGGCGAATTAAACAGTTTAGTCAACGCGTCATCAGCCGCTGCTGGCAGGGGCTGGAAACGCGTGAAAGGAGCGCTGCGTAGACGTGGCTGCGAAACAGCGGGCGGAAAACGAGTTGCGCCCCGTCCGGTTTGAACTTGATTACACTCTGCACGCCGAAGGCTCCGTGCTGATCAGCATGGGGAACACCAAGGTGCTGTGCAACGCGACGGTGGAGGAGCGTGTGCCGCGCTGGCTGCACCGCTCTTCGCGCCGGCACGGCTGGGTGACCGCCGAGTATGCGATGCTGCCGCGCAGCACGCACCAGCGCGTAGACCGGGAGACGATGCGCCCGAAAGGACGGACGCAGGAGATCACGCGGTTGATCGGCCGCAGCCTGCGGGCCGCGGTCGACCTGGACAGACTGGGCGAACGCCAAATCATCGTGGACTGCGATGTTATCCAGGCGGACGGGGGCACGCGCACGGCCGCGATCACGGGCGGCTACGTGGCGCTGGCGCTGGCGATCAAGCGGCTGGAGCGCAGGAAGAGGGCGAAACCGGGTACGCTGATCCGCCAGGTGGCGGCGGTGAGTGTGGGCATTCTCAACGGCAAGGCCTTTCTGGACCTTGACTACCAGATGGATCAGAACGCCGATGTTGACTTTAACGTGGTGATGACCGACAGCGGCGAATTTGTCGAAGCCCAGGGCACGGCTGAGGGGGACCCGTTCAGCAAGGGCGCCCTCAACGCGATGCTGCTGCTGGCCGAGATGGGCATAGAGGAGCTGATCCGCTTGCAGAGGAGCGCGCTGGCGGAGGCTGGATATGAGCTGCAGGGGTCAGGGGGCAGGAGTTAGTGGTCGGTGGCAGGTAACGGCGTGGATGGAATCCAAGACAGGGGAAGCCGGTTTTGAGCAGGAAGAGGAAGCGTGTGACGTTGCGCGACGTGGCGCGCCATGCGGGCGTATCGCCGACCGCGGTTTCGTTCGCATACAATGCGCCCCATCAGTTGAGCCACGCGACGCGGGAACACATCCTCGCTACCGCGGAGTCTCTTGGCTACCAGCCCCACCCTGTGGCGCGCACGCTGGCGACCGGCCGCACCAACGCGATCGGGCTCCTGGTGCCGACCAGCCTGAACTGGATGCTGCATGATCCGCTGTTCACGCATTTTCTGGGTGAGGTCGGCGCGGCTTGTGACAGGGAGGAGAGGCGTATTCTGCTGGCGTCGATGCACGAGTCATGGCGCCGCAACTCGCGCCGGAGCGGCGAAGACGTGGCGCCGATTACCTGGCTGGCCTCGATTGCAGCCGACGGCTTTCTGATGTTCAGCATCAATCGCGCCCACCCGCTGGCCGAAGCGGTGCAACGCGCGCTGCGGCCCATCGTCTTGCTCGACAGCGCCGACGACCTGCAGGCGCCGACCTTCAACATCGACGACCGCGGCGGCGCTAATGCGGCGGCGCAGCATCTGCTGGCCAAAGGGCATCGCCAGTTCGCCATCGCCACCATGACGCCGCGCCGCGACGGCGTGGTGATTCCCTCGATCGAACGCAGAGTGCAGGCGTTTTCGCAGGCGGTTGAGGAGGCCGGATTGCCGCCGTCGGCGGTGCAGATCGTGCATGCGCGCGGCGTGCCTGCGGCCGGTCACCAGTCGTTTCAGAACATATGGAGCTTACGCAGGCGGCCGACCGCCGTCTTCTGTGTGAGCGATGTGCGCGCGCTGGGAATCCTGAGCGGGGCGCGGCGGGAAGGAATTTCGGTGCCGGACGATCTTGCGGTCGTCGGCTTTGGCGACCTGCCCGACGCCAGCCTGTCCAGCCCGCCGCTCACGACGGTCCACCGCGACATGGACAGCCAGCCGCAGCTGGCGATCCGCACCCTCTTTCAGTTGATCAATGAGCAGATAAGCGAGTCCGACATCGAGTCCCCTCACATCAGCGCCACGCGGCTGGTGGTCCGAGAGAGCAGCTAACGGCTGAAGCGGCGACAGTCTGAACAGTGATTCCCGCACTTCTCGTCATCATGTTCCGTTGACAGTTTCGCAGCGTGCTGAAAGTGGCGTGTCCCCTACAGCTCTCGTGCTTCAGATTGTGGCGGGGCTGCCGGGTTATGGGTATGAAGCGGAAGAGTCGTCAGGACTCTTCCGCTTCATACCCTGTCGGTAGCGCCCTTGCGGTATGCTGGGCACGGAAACGGAGCGAGTGAGAGAGACGTATACCCCCGCTTCCTCAAAGGAGGTCTGAAGTGCTCAACGTAGGGACGAAACTCACATACGCCGACTATCTGAAAACGTCGGATGACGAACGCTACGAACTTCTGAACGGAGAGTTGGTCATGCCCCCGGCTCCACTCTTGCATCATCAGTATGTCCAGATCAAACTTTCGACCAAGTTGGACGCATTCGTAGAAAAGCGCAATTTGGGTGTTGTTTATCCCACCCCGACTGACGTGGTGCTGTCGGACACGGACGTGGTGCAACCGGACATTCTGTTCGTGTCCAATGAACGAAGCCACATCCTCACGCGTGAGAATGTCCGCGGCGCGCCAGACCTGGTGGTGGAGATCCTTTCCCCCGCAACAGCCGAGCGCGACCGGACGGTCAAGCTAGACCTGTACGCCCAGCACGGCGTGAAAGAGTACTGGATCGTCGACCCCGATGTGGGGACGATTACGGTGCTGCTGCAAGGAGGGAGCGGCTTCGATGTGATCAGTGTTTACGGGGAAGGGGAGACGCTGCGTTCACAGACGCTGGCGGGGTTCAGCGTTGCGTTGCAGGAGATTTTCTGAGAAATGAAGAAACGGACGCCCCTACATGACCTTTGAACTGACCAATCAACTCGCGCTGGCCGGATTGCTCCACGATATCGGCAAGTTTATGCTGCGGGCTGCTGTCCACGGCAATCGCATCCGGGATTGGGAGGTGGAGGGCGATTTCGGCCCTAAGCATGCAATGCTCAGCGCCGCGTTTGCGGAGCGGTATCTTCCTGAGCCCTGGCGCATCCCGGTGCAAAACATGGCGGGCAATCATCATCGCCCCCGGACGCGCGAGGACCTGATCGTTTCCCTGGCCGATATGCTGTCGGCGGCCGAACGCGACGACGGGACCGCGGACGAAAACCCGCGCCAACAGCATCCGCAGCAGCTTCTTTCCATCTTCTCGGTATTGGAGGCCGACGGATACAAGCCCCCCGTGCCGGAGCGGCGTTATCTGCCCCTGCGTCCCCTGGCACTGAAGCGGGATGTCCTGTTTCCGCAGGAGCCGGTGGAACAGGAAGATGCCTGGCGCGCCTACGCTAAGCTCTGGGAAGAATTCGAACGGGAACTGGAACAGCTCAAAGCGGCCCACGTCCAGGACCCTGACCTGCCCTCCTATCTGGAGTCGCTCCTTCTCCTGACCCAGCGATATCTGTGGTGTGTGCCATCGGCCTACTACAGAGGTCTGCCCGACATCAGTCTCTATGACCATGGCAGAATCACGGCCGCGCTGGCCGCGGTGCTGAACCGCGATGACGTGGACGACGAATTGCTCAAGCGCTGGCGCAAAACCCCTGAAGCCATCGGGGAAAAAGTCGCTCTGCTGGTGGGCGGCGACATAAGCGGCGTGCAGGAGTTCATCTATACCATCTCCTCTCGGGGCGCGGCGCCCACCTTGCGCGGGCGTTCATTCTATCTGCAGGTCCTCACCGAGGCGCTGGCCCGCCATATACTCCGCCGCCTGGAGCTGCCGGTCACCAACCTTATCTATGCCGGCGGGGGCAGCTTCTTCCTGCTCGCGCGGCCCGACGACGCGGACCGCCTGCCCGGCATTCAACAGGAGATCAGTCGTATCCTTTTGCAGCAGCATCGGGGTGAACTGTACGCAGCCGTGGCCGGTGTGCCGGTGGCGGGCCGCGAGTTCATGGATGGTTCCATCAGCCTCAAATGGGGTGCCGTACACGAGGCGTTGCGCCGGAAGAAACTGCGCCGCTTCGCGGAACTGGATGATGAAGTGGCCGGTCTCTTCACGCCGGTCGGCCATGGCGGCAACGAAAACCAACTGTGCCAGGTATGCGGACAGGAACATCCGCAGATCTTGTCGGAGCAAGAGCGGCCGGATGCCGAAACGGTGCGCAAATGCTTGCCCTGTCATGCGTTCGAGAAGCTGGGCGACGATCTGCGCAACGCTCGCTACCTCGCCCTGGACGAAATTCCCCCGCGACCGCCCCTTGACCTGACCGAACCCGCCGGGACGTGGCGCGGCGCCTTGGCCTATCTGGGCATGAAGATCGATGTCTGCGCTGAGACGCCGGAACCGGCGCCCGAAACGCGGCGCCTGCTGCTTGCTCTTGATGACGGAGACGCGTCCGGTTTGCGTCCGCTCCCGCGCGCTGTCGCCGGCCGCCGTTTTCTGGTAAACGTCGCGCCCATCCTGCTTGACGCCGAGTTGGAATCGTTGCGTCAGAACATGACACCCGCCGAAAGGGAAGAGCTGCCCCCCGGCCCCGGCGGCGTCAAGCCCTTCTCCGTTCTCGCCCACCAGTCCAAGGGGATCAAGCGGCTTGGCATCCTGCGCATGGATGTCGACAACCTGGGACAGTTGTTCCAGAACGGTTTCGGCAAACAGGCCACCTTTTCCCGCATCGCCGCGCTCAGCTTCGCCGTCTCCCTTTACTTTGAGGGTTGGGTGAGCCGCCTGGTTAAAGACACGCAGATTGGGGGACGCGTCTATACCATCTATTCAGGCGGCGACGACCTCTTCTTCGTCGGTTCCTGGGACGCCATGCTTGAGCTCGCCATCCGCATCCGCGCCGACCTGACGAAATACGCCGCCGGTCATCCGGGCATCCATGCCAGTGCCGGCGTCGTACTGGTGGGAGGCAAATATCCGCTGTCCCAGGCGGCCCAGGACGCAGAGGAGGCGGAAAAGGACGCCAAAAACCTGGTCTGGTGGAATGAGGAGCAAACAGAAAAGCGGAAAGACGCCATTGCGTTCCTGGATCAACCGGTCCCCTGGCCGTCTTTCGGCCTGGAGACCGGTTGTCCCGACAACCTGGAGACGGCCCATGGTCTGATGCATACCCTGGTGAAGTTATGCACGGACGGAAACCGCGACACGGCCGCGCCCAGGGCATTCGTGCGCGCGCTTATCGACATTCACCGCCAATATGCAGATGCGCAAGAGCAGTGGCGGAAGGATCAGGCTGACAGCGACTGGGGTGGTCCGCAGCAGATGATTCTGGGTCCGTGGGCTTGGCGGGCCGCCTATTCCTTGCAGCGTCTGTACAGGCGCGCCAAAATTGATGAAGTTAGGCAGATAAAGGAGAAGCTGCCCGCGAGCGGCTACCGCATGATGGAATGGCTCGGCGTTGCGGCCGGTTGGGCCGATCTGTATATTCGGAGGCGGGAATAGATGGACAATTTTCGTGATGAATTGTTCGAAGACCCGGTGGAATATGAGGAAGTTCCACTTAGGGATCGCAAGGCTGACTTTCCAGATTTGCAGAGAAAGGCAGGACTGCCAGAAAAGAAGGCGGAATTTATTCGCGATGTGATTGCTCTGGCCAATACCGCGCGCCTGTGGGGCAAACCTGCCTATCTTCTGTTTGGCATTAATGATTCCGGTGAGGTAGTCGGGATTCATGATCATTTGAAGGTTTACTGTATATCAGACAAGCTGGAGCCGCATCAGGTGCAAGAAGAAGCTCGCAAGCAAATACAATCACTTATCAAAGAGTACATAAAACCCCTAATGGCGCAGTTTGAACTGAAATTTGGAGAGAAACATGGTCGTCTGGTCGCATACCTGCGTCTTGAACCGATTTCCCGTCGTGAGCCATTCCAAGTTGCAAGACCATTTGGCAAAGGAATAACGAGACCACTAAAAGAATCTGATTGTTGGATTCGGTTTGGAGAGAGCAAGAATAAAATTGCTGCCCGCGAAATTTCTCCGACAGAAGAACCTTTCTGTTATGCATATGCGCAAGTTCCGTATCTTCTTCCCTCCCAGTGGGAGCGATACTTCAGAACAGCTCTCAACGACCGCTATGTGCATGATGCCGATGCCATTTCCAACTATCTTGAACCAGCTACGATGGCTGGAAAGAGTCTCAGGTCTGTGGTCCAGACGTTTCTGGACTCTGACAAACAGAGAATGTTTTTAATTCAGGGAGCGGCTGGGAGTGGCAAGACCACTTTTCTGGGACGGTTGGTCTACAAATATGCCTTTGATGGGCAGGTGAGCATTGAGGGAATCCGCCAGCGTGAGGAATTCATGCCGCCACCAGATTGGATTCCTGTTTTCGTGCAATTGCGCCACCGCGACGAAAACGTGAATTCTGTCAGGCAATTCAGAGAGTTCCTCATGACGGTGATTGGGGACCACGGAAAGTTCTGGAAGGAACGCCCTTCAAACCCCGAAAAATTGCTCGAACTCGATGCAGTGCGGTGGTTATTATGTTTGGATGGTTACGACGAATTGAAAGAGAGTGGTCAAAAGAATTTCATTGCAATGATCAGCGAATTTGTGCGACGCTATCCTCGGATCAAGGTATTGCTCACATCGCGGCCAGACACGATTCAGGTTGATTGGTCAGGAACGGTGGACGCGGCGATGGAAACCATTCGGCCATTGACTGACCGCGAGATTCAAGAGTTTTTCCGTACATATACTGGTCGGCATCAGAGTGTCCCCACAGCTAGTGAAAACGCTGCGTTGGAGGATGCGCGCAGAGATGCTCTGGACTTCGTCGGTTCACATCCCGACGTCAGGAAACTCTGTTCGTACCCATCGTATCTTGCAGCGACTATACGCGAATTCTTCCCAAGCTCGTATGAAACGCCAACCGACCGACCGGAATCCGTACCTAAAAGCAAGAGTGCAGATCTGAGCGTGGCATTGGACAATGTCTTACAATCTGCGGACGAATCTATCTTGTCTCCCCTAGTTGCAGAAGATGACCTCCGTTTGGAAGCGCCTGTCACTGAGGAATTGTCTGAAGCCGAAGCGTCTGATGGGAAGAATGAAGATGCAGGTAGAGAAATACAAACTGGTATTATATTGCATAACATCTATCAATACCTGTGGCAACGGGAAGCGCAACGTTGGGGTGTGCAGTCGCTGGACTCTTCTGAAATGTGGGAGGAGACCGGATATTTGGCGCTTAGAATGCATGATCGGACTACGTTCGCACCGCGAGAGGCACAGAGGACTATCCGAGCATTGCCAAAGTGGTTGCTAACTCTCGGGGTCTGTCAAGCCACAGCGACTATGCCTATGAATTTGTGGTTTGTGACAGAACTGACCAAGGCATTTTTTGCCGCGTCAGTTCTGTCTAACTGTCACGACTTTGATTCAGCAGAACAGAAGCTGTGGGAATGTGCCCAAAAATTTCGTAACCAAGTGTGGAATCTTCTCTCCTCACTGACTCCACATGATTTTACTCGTTCTTTTCAGGAGGATTCGGAATGGCAAGAATATCACAATCAGACCTGAAGGCCGTGATCACGAAATCTGATGCCAGCAGTACAAAATTGCTGGTCGATCATGCTGAAGATTTGGGCAGCCGGCTCAAAAATGCGAATCTGACGACGAGCCAGATCCGCGCCCTCTTTGGCGAGGTGCGTCAGATTCAGGCACAGCTGTCACTTGGTGAGCAGGAGCGAGACCGAGCCTTGCGCAAGCTGATCCTGCTCAAGCCCAAAATGGCCTATCGCGCCCGAAGGGAACGGGGCCGGGGCGTAGAAGAGTTGACCAGCGTTCTCGACCCTGCGATCGATCTGGTCGTGGGTGGATCCGATCAAGAGATTCAGGAGCAGAACTTCCAGCGTTTCGTCGATTTTTTCGAAGCCATCCTCGCCTACCATAAGGCCGCTGGCGGCAACTGAAGCAACGTGAACTGCAATCCCAGGAGAATTCAAGCATGGCGGAGACCAGGACCATCAAGTTGGAAGGCCGCATCTTCATCACCTTCCAAATCAAGGCACAGACCGGACTGCATATCGGCGGCTCAGATACCGGCATTGAAATCGGCGGTGTGGACAAGACCGTCATCCGCGATCGCCTGACCAACCGCCCCTATATTCCCGGCTCCTCGCTGCGGGGCAAGATGCGCAGCCTGCTGGAAAAGTACGGAGGGTTGGTTCAGAACCAGCCCATCGGCGGTGGCAGTATCCATTCCTGCAAACAGGCTGAGGACTACGACACCTGCGCGGTCTGCCAGGTATTTGGGGTGCCGGGAGAACGCAACTTTGGCACGCCCACCCGCCTTGTGGTGCGCGATGTGCATATGACCGACGCCAGTACCAGGTCGCTGCAAGATCGCACCGAATTGCCCTACACCGAAGCCAAAACCGAAGTCTCCATCGACCGCGTGACCTCGGCCGCCAATCCGCGCCAGTTTGAGCGCGTGCCGGCCGGCGCGGCGTTCGGCCCGGCTGAACTGCTCTATACGGTCTACAATGGCAGCGGTTGCGATCCGCGCAAAGACATCGAGCGGCTGACAACCGTGCTCGAGGGTCTGCAGCTTCTCGAAGACGACTACCTGGGCGGCCAGGGCAGCCGCGGCGCCGGTCAGGTGGAGTTCAAAAGTATTGCCGTCAAAGTGCGCACGAACTATCCCCAGGAAAAAGAGGAGGTAGGTAGCTACGAATCACTGCGCCAGTGGGCAGCGGACCTGAACGAACTGCAAGCCAGGCTGCACGCAAAGTTCGGACTGAGCGCCTGAGGAGCCAGCCATGCCCCACCTGCAACCGGTCACCCTGGCCTTTCCCCAAGGGCTGCACCTGGGCACACGCGCCGTCAGTCTGGAGGAGGCCGGCGTCCATATTCCCTCGGATACGCTCTTCGCCGCGCTGGTCGATATCTGGAGCCGGACGGGTGGCGACCCCAGCGCCTGGCTCAGGCCGTTCAGGAATGGCGAGCCCCCATTCCTGCTGACTTCGGCTTTTCCTTTTGCCGGACAGGTACGCTTTTATCCCGTTCCGGTCGACCTGCAACTGCTCATCGCTCCGGACCGGTCTGAGGATACAGTCGACAAACCGCTGAAGCGCATTCGCTTTCTCTCCGAGGGGCTGCTGCGTCGGGTCCAGTCGGGGCAAGGTTTGCCGGAGTTTCTCCCCGAAACGGACGAGCAACCCGGCAGACGCCCGGACGACCAGTACGCGATCCGGCTGCAGAATGGCGCTCTCTGCCTGCTGAAAGAGGAAGTAAGTCAGTTGCCGTGCTGGTTGCGCCAGAACGCCCAGGGCGGCAAGCGGCCCCCGCGCCTGCTCGACCGCCAAGCCGTCTGGCAGACGGAACGCACCCCGCGCGTTACAGTCGACCGCGTCAACTCGGCCTCCAACATATTTCACGCCGGCCGCGCCCGCTTTGCGCCCGGATGCGGCCTCTGGTTCGGTTTTCAATGGCGCAATGCCGATTTGCCCGTTGCCGACCGGAGCGGCCCATCCTACCGGGAAGCGCTGCAAAGAACGCTGGCGCTGCTCGGTGACGAGGGCATTGGCGGTGAGCGCAGCGCCGGTTACGGCGCGTTTGCGCCGACCTGGGAGGGCGACATCCACCTGCGCGATCCAAGATCCGGCGGCGTCGCCTGGCTCCTGAGCCGCTATCTGCCCGCACGCGCGGAGCTTCCCGCCTGTCTGGATCACGAAAGCGCCGCCTATCGCCTCGTTCGCGTCGGCGGTTGGGCGCGGTCGCTGTACGGCCCCGACCAGCGCCGCAAGCAGATAAATCTCCTGACCGAAGGTAGCCTGGTCGCGTGGCCGCCGTCTCCTGTTGTCGGAAAGATTGAAGACCTCCGGCCTGAATATCCCGCAAGCGACGGTGACTTCCCCCATCCCGTATGGCGCAGCGGTCTGGCTGTCGCCGTGGGCGTCAGGAATCGCCGGGAGGACCGCTGATGGCAGCCTACACAATCTATGACCTCAACGTCTCCATTCTCACCCCGCTTCATATCGGCACGGGTAGAGAGTTGCTCCACCAATACGACTATTCGATCCATGGTGGACGCACCTGGCGTCTTAACGAGAGCGCCCTGCTCGATGCCCAGGATGTGGAGGACCCCGCCCTGGTCGAAAAACTGGCCCGGACGCCGCCCGCGCAACTCTTGCGTTCGCAGGACTATCGCCCCGACAGCGGCCTCTTCAGCTATGTGCTGCGCGGCACGCCCCGCTCTGAAGCCGAAGGCGCGCAGCTGCGTGAGCAGATAAAAAACGTATTCGACCGGCCCTACCTTCCCGGCAGCAGCCTCAAGGGCGCACTGCGCACCGCCCTGGCCTGGCACCACTGGCGGCAGCACGACATACAGCCGGAAATGAGCAAAATAGGCCGCCGCCGCCAGTGGGCTGCCCAACGCTACGAGCAGGATATTTTTGGCCCCGATCCCAACCATGATTTCCTGCGCGCCCTCCACGTGAGCGACAGCGCATCCGTTGATCCGGAGCGGCTCCTGATCCTGAACGCCCGCGTGATGAACCGGCGCGGCGGTTTGGCCGCGCCAGTCGAAATGGAGGCAGTTGCGCCGGATACGCAGTTCCATCTCACTCTGAAAATCGATGATGCCCTCTTCTCGGATTGGGCCGTCCACAATAGGCTGCATCGGGACGGGGCGAATCTGCTCAGCGACCTGTCGCGCGCAGTGCAGGATCACAGCCTGACCCTGGCTCGTCAGGAGCGCACATGGTTTGCCGCCATCGACAACGCCAAGCAGGTTGCCGGCTTCTACCACCAGATCGCGAACATCCGGCCGCCCGCGCGCCGCTTCCTGATCAGCCTGGGCTGGGGCACCGGCTGGGCGAGCAAAACCTTCGGCCCCCACCTGCAGCAACACCGCGACTTTATGGAGCGTATCGTGCGCGACTTCCGCCTCGCCCGCGGCCGCCGCCAGCCAGGCGACCCCTTCCCCAAGAGTAGACGCGTGGTCGTTCAGATTAGCCGCGACCGCCAGGGACGCCCTGTAGAGACGCCCGCCGCGCCTTTTGGCTGGTGCCTGGTCGAGATGAAGGAGCGAAACCAATGAAAGCGCTCACATTTCTGGGTGCGGCAGAGGCGCACCAAACCACATACATCATGCCCGACGGCCGCGAACATGCAGCGCCCTACTTTGGCGTGGCCCTTGCCAGATTCTATCAAGGTCAAGACCTGGACTACATGAAGGTTCTGGTGACAGAAAAGGCGCGGAAGAAGAATTGGGATGACTTTAAGCGCCAGGCCGAAGATCATGTTGATGTTTTGGAAGCGGTCGACATCCCCGACGGCGCTGATGAGAATGAGTTGTGGTCGTTGTTCCAGACGGTTATTGACGCAGTGGATGAGCGCGAAGAGGTGATCTTCGACATTACGCATGGCTTTCGTTCCCTTCCGTTCCTCTCTCTCCTGGCGGTCGCATACCTGCGCCAGGTGAAACAGATCGAACTGCATGCAGTGCTCTACGGCAACTATGAGGCGCGCGACCGCTCTGTAGAGCCAAACAGAACGCCCGTGATTGATCTGAGTGGTTTCGTTTCTCTCTTTGACTGGATGACCGCCGCTAACCGCTTTACCCGTTTTGGCGATGCCGGCGACCTTGCCCAGCGCCTGCGAGATGCAAGACCTCCCCGGCAAGGCAAGCAACCTGAGCCGGCCCAACGTGAACAGTCAAAGCGACTCTCCCTCGCAGCGAAGTCTCTTGAAAACGTCTCATTGGCCCTGCGACTCATCCGCCCAGGCGAGGCAATGCATACCGGTTCCGAATTGCCCGAGCGCCTGCTGGACGCCGCCCGCAGCATTCCGGCCAATGCCCGGCCTTTAGACCCGCTTGTCCGCTCCATAACCGATGCGTTTGCGCCGCTGGCAATGCCGCGAGATCAGCAGCGAGAGGACGTGGTGGGGCAACTGGAGCGCGAACGGGAAATGGTTAACTGGCTCTTGAAATGCAAGCAATATGTGCAGGCAGTTGCCATTGCCCGCGAATGGATCGTCAGTTGGGTAATGGTTCAGGCGGAGATGGGCGATATCCTCGATAAGGATAGACGCAAGGAAGTGGAGTGCATTATAGGGAAGGCAGGGAAGGAACGAGCGCAACACAAGGGGTGCTTTCACGATGAAAAGTTTCCCACTGGAAAAACCCTGCGTTCTATCGATCAAATCAATCAACTTCTGGAGATTTTCTCGCTCTTGGGAGATGCTCGTAACGATCTACTTCACGCTGGCAAACGTCGCAGCCCGCTTCCCGCGCAAACCATGGCAAAGCAGATCACCGACCTTTGCTCTCGATTGTCTGAACTGCAACTTCCCGCATAGCCATTGTGCCTGGGCCGACTTGGCATAACAGTGAATTTGAAACCCGGACCAACGCAAGACCTTCTGCAAGATAACCCATGACACGACACACCCTACTCTGCACAGTCGGGACAAGCCTGTTCAGCAATCTGAGCCGATTGTCGGATAATACGCCTGACAGTCCACCCAACTGGCGCGCGCTCCGCCAAGCGTATGACAAAGGCGAATGGAACAAACTCACCCGCGAACTGGCAACCCTGCCGCCCACGGCGCGCGTCTGCGGCGCGGAGATCAACACTATCGAGGAGGTCAGAAAGAAAAACTGGCTGGCGCTTGAACGCATTTTCTTCCTGGTTTCGGACACGCCTGAAGGCAATAACACAGGCAAACTCCTGCAAGCCTATTGCAAACAGCGCACAGATCTTGGTTTGCGTGCAGTCGACTACTGTGTGATTGAGCAACTGCAGGATGAGCGCCCCAAAGATTTCAAGCAGCATGGACTGCGCAATCTTGTACGCCTCGCCGGGGAATGCATCCGAAAAGCGGGCGGCCCTGCCTATGTCGCTATCGACGCCACCGGCGGCTATAAGGCCCAGATCGCCATCGCCGTCCTGCTCGGGCAGGTCTTGAATATACCCGTTTCGTACAGACACGAAAGCTTTTCGGAGATGATAGACTTCCCCCCGCTGCCGGTAACCTTTGACTATGGGATCCTTGCCCGCAACGCAGATCTGCTGACCGACTTTGAACGGGGCGAAGCGTTGTCATCGAACGAACTCGCTCCGCTTGACGAAAAGCTGCGGGTTCTGCTCACAGAGGTCTCTGTCAACGGTGAATCGCTCTATGAACTCAGCCCGATTGGGCAGATCTATGTGACGGGATTTCGCCTTCGCAATCCGAAACCCATTGCCCTTATCGAGGCAGAGGATCGAAAGCCGCCTACGTTCAGAGAAGACCATTATCCAACCGGCTTCAAAGATTTCGTCCAAAAAGTCTGTAATGACAATTCGTGGATTCGTGCAGCGAACTCAATCCCCTATGATAAACAGAGATCGATCAAAGGGATAGGCTTTTTTGTCAGACCGGAAGGAGAAAGTTGGCAGTTGATCGGAACCTTTCAGGACAGGAATAACTTTGGCGCAAGGTTCCGGCTCCACATCACCGATCAATCTCTGGACGCGCTGACTTGGGCGGCCGATTTTCTCAACCAAAAATACAGATGAACGCTGACGGATATGATCCTGCTCAACTTCTCCCACCCGCTCACCCGGGAACAACAGACGCAACTCGAAGCCATCACCGCGCAATCCATCCTGCACACGATCAACGCCATGCCCCAATTCGACGAACAGCAACCATTCGAACCGCAGCTGGCCGCGCTGCTCGATGAGATCGAACTTACCGCGCAGCAGTGGCAGACCGAACCGATTCTGGTCGTCCTTCCCGCCCTCAACTTTATCGCCGGCGCGCTGCTGGCGAACCTGCACGGACGCATGGGCTACTTTCCCCATGTGGTGCGCACGCGGCCGGTCGAGGGATCCATTCCCCGCCGCTTTGAAATAGCCGAAATCCTGGACCTGCAAGCCCTGCGCGCAGCCTCCCGCGCAGCCAGAACCGCCGGCGATTAACGACAGCCATGTTGGTCTCTATCGTCATCACAGTCGAAACCGATGCTGAAACGCTGCTCCCGCGCAACGTCGGACGCGCCCACTATGCAGCCATCTTGCAGCGTCTGCGCAGCGTCGCCCCGAGCCTGGTCGCAGCCATTCACGACAGCGACGGCCCCAAACCCCTGACCTGCTCCGACATCCTCAACGGCCGCAGCAACCGCGAGGGCACGCGCCTTGAAGCCGCTACGCCCTACTACCTGCGCGTGACCGGCCTGACGCAAAACGCGAGCCAGGCGCTTCTGGAGGCGCTGGTCGAGAACCCGCCCGCCGCAATCGAAATCGTCCGCCATCCCCTGCGCGTGACCGGCGCAACCGCGAACGGGGCCGAGCACGGCTGGGCCGGCTCCACCGCCTATGAGACCCTGGCCGCGCGTCAGATGTTGCCGGGCGGCGAATCGATCGCCAGGCAGGTGACCATGCAGTTCGCCAGCCCCACCGCCTTCAAACAGGCTGGCCGCCAGATGCCCCTGCCCTTGCCGGACCTGGTCTTCGGCAGCCTGGTCGAACGCTGGAACAGATTCAGTCCCCTCGCGCTCAGCCCTGAAATGCGCCGCTTCGCCGCAGAGATGCTGGCGTTGTCGCGCTACCGCCTGCAGAGCCGGCCGGTCGTGCAGAAGAACGGCGCGCTGCGCATAGGCGGGGTGGGCACCGCCACCTACCGCGCCCTGGGCGGCGACCGCTACTGGCTGGCAACCATGCAGATGCTCGCGGAGTTTGCCCGCTACAGCGGCGTCGGCGTGCAGACGGCAACCGGAATGGGCCAGGCCCGGCGGCTCGAAACCGACTGAGGTGATCCTATGCGCCATCCTCTCTACCTGGTGGACCAGGGCAGCAGGCTGACCAAACGGGGCCGGCGGCTGAGCGTTGTACAGGATGGTGCCGTCGTCGCGCAGGTGGCGCTGGTGCAGGTGAGCCAGGTGATCGTCTTCGGCAATGTGTCGATCACCACCCCTGCCCTGCAGCTGCTGTTGCGGGAAGGAATCGAAGTCGTGTTGCTGAGTCGCACGGGCCGGTTCTACGGCCGTCTGATCGGCGAGCAGAACGGAAACGGCGCGCTGCGCGTGGCCCAACTGCAGCGCAGCCAGGAACCGGACTTTGCCCTCCGCACGGCCCGCCAGTTCGTGACCGGCAAACTGCACAACCTGCGGGTCATTCTGCAGCGGTACGCCCGCCGCGCCGCTTCCACATCCAACCACTGGGAAGCAACCGCCTTGACGCGCGCCGTGGACGGCGTCGGCGCCATGCTCCAGCGCGTAGACGCCTGCCAGACGATCAACAGTCTTTCCGGGGTGGAGGGACGGGGCACCGCCGCATACTTCCGCGTATGGAAGGAACTGCTGAAACCGCCCTGGCGTTTTGAAAGGCGCATCCGCCGGCCTCCGCCCGACCCGGTCAACGTCCTGCTGAGCTTTGGCTATACATTGCTGACGCAGAACGTCTGGGGCGCGGTGCTTACCGCCGGGCTGGATCCCTACGTCGGCTTCCTCCATCAGCTCAACTACAACCGGCCCAGCCTTCCCCTGGACCTGGTGGAGGAGTTTCGCCCGGTGATCGTGGACTCGGTCGTTCTGCGCTGCCTCAACAACGGAATCCTCACCCCCGATCACTTCGTGCCCGGAGACGACCGTGAACGCCCCCTGGTGTTGACCGACGCCGGCATACGTCTCTTCATACGCGAGATGGAAACGCGTTTCGACCAGGAGTTCAAGAACGTGCATACGGGGCAGCGTACAACCTACCGGCGCCTGTTTCTGCATCAGGTCTATCATCTGAGTCGGATTGTAACGGGTGCCGAAGAGGGGCCGTACCGCCCATTTCTGATCCGTTAGGAGGCGTCCTCGTGTTGGTCGTCGTAAGTTACGATGTGCCCGAAGACAGGCGGCGTGGTAGAATCGCGCAGGCGCTGCAGGACTTCGGCGGTGAGCGCGTGCAACTGTCCGTCTTCGAATGTTATCTGACCCCGCGCAACTGGACGCGACTCCAGGAGCGGCTGGGAAAGATCATAAGTCCGGACGAAGACAGCGTCCGCCTCTACCGTCTATGCGATAACTGCCGGGAAAACATCCTCTTTCTGGGCTGTGCCGCGCCCATCGAAGAGCCCGGCCTGCGCATCATCTGAACGGGTTTAGCGATCACCCCTCCTTTGACTGCCCTCTGGAAGGCATGTCTGGCTGGGGGTGTTCGCAGATCAGGCGCGTGTTAGGGAAACAGGTCCAGGAATGGTAGAATACCGCGTTCGGGATAGGGCCAGACGATCGACAGGATCTGATATGGACTACCTGTCTATCGTCCAGCGTCCCACAAAAATTGAGCGGTCAGAGAAGAACGAATCCTCGTGAGGGGATTGAAACCCAGTGTTGGCAGGTGAAAGTGGGCGATCCTGACGCCGTTCCGATTAGTCAGAGAAGAACGAATCCTCGTGAGGGGATTGAAACATCTTCAGCCCGCCATCGAACGGAGCGCGCAGGGTGTCAGTCAGAGAAGAACGAATCCTCGTGAGGGGATTGAAACCAGTGCTCTTGGCTGCTGTGCTCTTGGCGTCGTCCGGGTCAGAGAAGAACGAATCCTCGTGAGGGGATTGAAACCTAGCGAACCGTTGCAGCCCATCTCATCGTGAGAATCATTGTAGGTCAGAGAAGAACGAATCCTCGTGAGGGGATTGAAACGGACGCTGGTTGGCGAAAAAGTTGGTGGCCGACTTACTCGTCAGAGAAGAACGAATCCTCGTGAGGGGATTGAAACATACTTTTGCCGAACCGGCCTGGCTGGACCTTGAAAGCGGGTCAGAGAAGAACGAATCCTCGTGAGGGGATTGAAACGGGATGCGGCGGCTGGGGAGGGCGGAGGACAGGGTTTCATGTCAGAGAAGAACGAATCCTCGTGAGGGGATTGAAACGATCCCACCGTTCAAGTATTACTTTTTCCACGTTTTCTGGGTCAGAGAAGAACGAATCCTCGTGAGGGGATTGAAACGATGAGGCGTCTCATGTCCTTCAGTTCCTCATCCGTAGGTCAGAGAAGAACGAATCCTCGTGAGGGGATTGAAACATAGGGATCGTTGGGGATGCCGCGGCGGTCCTGAGCGAGTCAGAGAAGAACGAATCCTCGTGAGGGGATTGAAACCCCTGCCCGGCTCGCGCTTGTGGTCGGTGAGATCGAGGTGTCAGAGAAGAACGAATCCTCGTGAGGGGATTGAAACTCAGCGGGCACGTGTGGCAATTCAGGCGCCGATTCTCCTGTCAGAGAAGAACGAATCCTCGTGAGGGGATTGAAACCGTATACCATGATGCGGGGGGCTGGGCCGTTCGGGTCGATGAGTCAGAGAAGAACGAATCCTCGTGAGGGGATTGAAACGTTAACTGATGGTGTGCTCATACCACGCAACTGCGAGCGTCAGAGAAGAACGAATCCTCGTGAGGGGATTGAAACGGACGTGCTTTCTGGATTCTCACCATTCAGAATCTTCAGAGTCAGAGAAGAACGAATCCTCGTGAGGGGATTGAAACCGGTTCTATAATGGGGAATAGGATCATAGGACAATCGGCGCGCGTCAGAGAAGAACGAATCCTCGTGAGGGGATTGAAACCTTACAACGAGGAAATGCAGACCGTCAATAGCGGCATTGTCAGAGAAGAACGAATCCTCGTGAGGGGATTGAAACTTCCTGCACACACATGACCAGCTTGCCGTCCGCATTGCGCGTCAGAGAAGAACGAATCCTCGTGAGGGGATTGAAACACATGTCATCGACTTCGACATACTGCCAAGCCTCGTCTGTCAGAGAAGAACGAATCCTCGTGAGGGGATTGAAACGCCTGCTGGTTAGCCTTTGTGGCCTCTCTCTGCGTAGAAAGATTTTGTCAG
>JAJEDJ010000011.1 GCA_022821545.1 Caldilineaceae bacterium | reverse complement strand
TCGGACGGGGCGCCGTGGGCGAGGCAGAGGCCGCCGTACTGTTCGAGGCCGTTGGCTTGGCAGGGCTGGCCGTCTTTTCTGATTCCTGTGCAGCGCATTGTGGACATTACTCCTTGGCATGTGCCGGCCAGCGGTTGTGTGTGCGGCCGGCCGGTAAGATGGTAGTTGTGGCCGGGCCGCCGCTTGGGTTGCAGAGGACGCGGAAAGGCCCGGACCAGTGATAGAACGAAACTATCACGAGACCAGACCTCGTGGTATGCAGAGGCGTGCGTTTGGGCGCAGGCCGCTGCATCAGTATCGGAATCAGGCAAAGAGTAACACAGTTGTTCCGCGGGCGCAACTGCGAGGAGAGAGCGGAGAGGAGTGAGGAGTGAGGAACTGCGAGGAGAGAGGGGAGAGGGACCCGTGCTTGCTCAGATTGAAGCGGTGGTCGCTACTGACGGCCAAAGTACCAGTCATAGCGGCCAAAGAATTTGCGCTGGACCAAGTCTTCAATCACTTCTGAAGTTTCAGACGAATCAAATAGGGTGGCACAACTTTCCCTGTTAGCATTGCTGCTGATTCCTCCATGATAAGCTGGCGAGATTATAAGACTCCCCAACACATAGGAAAAAAGTTTCCGATCCTTCAAAGACTTATACTGTTGTTCGAGAATCTTGTGGTCCTTTTGCAACAACCTCAAACCCATTTCGTTCCGCTTCTCTCCATCCGCCGCTTCCAGTCTGTCTTTGATTATATTCCGGGATTTATGAACGGACTTTCTGGCGACCCTATCCAATACAGGCAGCCATTCGGTTGGGTCATCACTGCAATAAGCAATGACTAAGTCCGAAACGTTTCGAAGGTGTTCTGCATTAGTTTCACCTTCTACATGAAACCATCGGAAATGAGGCTCTGCGCACAAAAGATACTCACTGACATCCCCCATAGGACAGTCAGGAACTGGCGGAGATTGTGACAAGGGAATTGCGCAGGCGGACATGAATGCAGAAAGGCATACAAGAATCAGTACATTCGAAATCAAGAAAACACCTCTTTTTTGAAGAAGCGGAGGTTGCGGAGCATCATTAATGGCCAAAGTACCAGTCGAATTGACTAAAGAACCTCTTTTGGACACCATCTTCTACCACCCCCGAGATCTCTAACCTTTCAAATAGAATGGTACATTTTTCTGTATTAGCAAAAGCATCATTTCTTCCACCCAAAGATGGCCCCAACACATAGAGCCCTAACACATAAGAAGATAGTTCCGCATCCTTCAAAGACCGATACTGCTGTTCGAGTATGTCGTGGTCCTCCGGGGGCAACTTGAGACCCTTCTCATTCAACTTTTCGCCATCCGCCGCTTTCAACCTGTCTCCAATTATTTTTCGCGCTTTAGGAACGGTTTTCTTGACGTTTCTGTCCAATACAGGTAGCCATTCGGTCGGGTCATCACTGCAATATGAGATCGCCGATTCTGCAATCATACGAAGTTCATCTTCTCTTTCTTTTGGGTCCCGTTCCTTATAATTCCAACTTAAGTGAGGATCGGCGCGATAGTTCCAACTGAAGTGAGGATCAGCGCACGACAGGTATTCGTAGAGATCAACCATCGGGCAGGGAGAGAAGGAAAGGGGAATTGCGCAGGAAGAGACGAGAACAGCAAGACAACCAAGGAGCAGCGTTTTTGGAATCAAGACAGTTTCTCCTTTTCAAAGAAGCGGCTCTAGTGTCGTGCGGCGACAATGTCCTTTGCGCTTGGCCTGGTCGAGTCTTGAAGTGGACCAATAGCTGGACCACAAGCCAAGGTGTATAGTGGAGCAATTCGCCAAGCCTGTGGAGGGGCAGAAGGATGGTCAGGAAACGGCAACTGCTGGAAGACTGGCCCCAGGTCTTCACCTGCAATGGTGAGCGCAAATGGCGGGTTGACCATCTATTGGTTGGGCAGTCTTTTGGCGCTTAGTGGTTTGCGTAAATGGAAGATAAGCCAGAGGGCCGGCAACACTGCGACGATCCCCACGAATTCAAACCAGAGGGCAAAGAAGTATGTTCGCCAGGGAAACATAGGGTGGACGGGAGGAACATGGAGTATAGATACGAAGTGTGCGACAGGCGGGAGAATATGCAACAGTGCCGCAGCCAACAGGAACCACACTTTCCGCCTCCGTACACTGTACAACACTGCCAATGATGTGCCCGCGTTAAAGATGACATTTGTTACCCCATACCGCCACGCCTCCACCACTGCGCGTATCCAGTTATAGTCATCTTTGAGCATCATTGCCCTTGCAACAAATGACGGCGGGTCCCACTCAGACACACCAGTCTGAGCGGAAGACGACCCCCAAATCATCAGCACAGCTGCTAGACAGGAGTAGCCAATACCGAAAAGCACACCATCCTGCCAGCATTGCACACTCTTCGCCACGTAACGGAACGTAAGCCACCGCACGCTTTCTCGAAACAGGCCATAGAACAATGACTCTGGAATCCAATACGTGGGAACGCCACTAATCATAAACGGAATGATTCCCCATATTTCCCGACCTGCCAGGTGATTGAAATAAGGTGTGACCTGCTCCCTTATGGGAATCTTCGCAGTGTTGTAAACTGCAAACGCAAACAGGACAAACAAGAGAGTCTTCCATGCCGCGCCAGTCCGTCGTTGCCAGACAATAACAGCAACTACGGGCAATGCAACGACTGATGAAAGTTGCGCAACAAGAGTGATCATTCCTTGATTTTGCCCCTCCGTGATGCATTGGCACTATTGCTTCATCGGAAGTGTATGGTGAGCCACAATTATGGCACGTATATGTTCTTGCATGACACGATAATGTCATTTTGTGTATGTCCCATTATATTTGTGCCCTGTGGAATTGCAATCAGGGTATTTCTTGTCCTGTCACCATAGGAGCCACGCCCTGTGAAGAAAACATTCAAGTACGTCTCGAAAAGACGCTATTGTACAATACTGCCCGTTGCAACTGTGTTGGCGGCCCTGCTTATGGCAACCCCATCCAGTGCAAGAGTGTCTCTAATTGGAGAGGTCACGTTACCGAAATTGGAGTAACTACTAAGCCTACCTATTCGCAGGAAGGCAGTGCCGGAATTATGTTGGTTGTAGTAGAGTAAGTGGCCAGCACAGAAAAACTGACCCAGTACCACGTCCATGACAAACGCGGGAATTTCGGGATGCGAGCCGGTCAGTTGGCCCCCTTTATTTAGGGTATTGCGAGGCTAAATGAATATCCGCTTTAGACGATGGAGAGTGCCGAAAAGACCGAGGAAGTTCCTCACGAAGCCCAGCCCTTGGGCGGCGATAGTTTTAGGATCACTTGCGATCCTGTTCGCTATCAACTTGGGCGCCGCCATCGCGCCCATGTTTGAACCCATAGAGTACGACCCGACCCCGACTTGGCCGCCGCTATCCCCCTCGCACCCAATGGCAACGCCAACCCATTACCCAAAGATGCCGCCAACCCCAGAACCGACAGATGAAGTCAGCGAATAGGCGTCGGCGGATGGTCAAAGACGTTGAGGCGTGTCCCGGTCAGCGACAGTCTTCGCTTGACGTGCCGGGACCAACGGCTGATAGGGATCTGCCCTCTGTCCATGCTACGCACCCGGTAGGAGTAAGTCATGCCTTCGAGTATGTCAGTCTCTTCAAAGCGGGGCTCGAAAACAACGTAGAAATCCTGCGAGGATATGGAATTGATACCCTGGAAGTAGATACTTCTTATTGAGGTAACTTCGTAAACGGGCGCACGGCCTACCCAGGTAAGAACGTTCGTCTCCGTGTTCTCTTTGTCGATCCGAAGGTAGGCCGGTCGATGTTTCGGCGAGGTCGGCGGAAAGCCTACGACGAAGTGAAACAACAGGAGCAAGGCCACGGCCAGGAAAATGTACCGCTTACCCTTGATACGCCTATGAGCGGGAGGCTTGCGCGGGACAGGATAACGCGGGATATTCTTACGCACGATTTTCCCCTTCAAGTTCAACTGCCGAACGTCCAGGACAACTCCAGCTTAACGTTCTCTTACGCTGGAGCCTAATAAAAAGGGGATTGACCTGCCCCGACGTTTGTACCAGCGGTTATGTTCGTCCGGCAAGTAGTGGGACAGGGCCGGCAGGTGAGAGGGGAGTCAGATGCGGCGAATGCGGTAAGTGGCCCGCTGGCATTGTATTGGGAACTGTGCTAATTTGCGGGCGGAATGTTGGCGTGGACCGGTGAGATGAGTTTGTGGGAACTGCGATGACGGATTCAGTGCTTTCAGTCGGCAATATCTGTAAGATGTATGGCAGCCGCGCGGCTGTCGAGGGCCTGTCGTTTGAGGTGCGGCAGGGGGAGATTTTCGGATTGCTCGGTCCCAACGGGGCGGGGAAGACGAGCACGATCCGTATTCTGATGGATATCTTCAAGGCGGACTCGGGCGAGGTTGAACTGCTGGGCGGGGCGCCGGGTCAGAGGCGGGAACGTGTGGGTTATCTGCCGGAGGAGCGCGGTCTGTACCGGGACCAGAGGGTGCTGGAGGTGCTGGTCTACCTGGGACGGCTGAAGGGCGTAGACGGGGCGACGGCGAAGAGCAGGGCGCTGACGCTGCTGGAGCGAGTCGAGCTGGAGGCTTGGGGCGGCAAACGGGTCAAGGAGCTGAGCAGGGGCATGCAGCAGAAGGTGCAGTTCATCGCGTGCCTCATTCACGACCCGGAACTGCTGATTCTCGATGAACCTTTTCAAGGGCTGGATCCGGTCAACGTCGAGCTGATCAAGGGGCTGATGCGCTCGCTGGTAGAGGAGGGAAAGACGATCGTTCTGAGCGCGCACCAGATGAACCTGGTCGAAGAGCTGTGCGACCGGATTCTTCTCATCGACGAGGGGCGGGCGCTGTTGTACGGTTCGTTGAAGGAGATCAAGCGGGAGTTTGCGCCGAATTCGGTCCGGGTTCGGGCCGCGGCGCTGCCGCCGGACCTGCCGGGCGTTGCCGGGTATGAGCGGCAGGGAGATGTTTCGATTCTCACGCTGGACGGGATGGGGGCGCAGGAACTGCTGGCAGAGCTCGTGGAGAGGAAGATCGAGGTGGAGAGTTTTGAACGGGCGACCGTTCCACTGAACGACATTTTTGTGGCGATGGTCCGGGGCAAGGACGCGGTCGGGGGCGCAGATAGGGGACACAGGAGGCAATGAAGAGGGTTCTGACTGTCGCGGTTCATGAATACTGGGTGAATGTCCGGCGGCCGGACTTCATCATCTTCACTTCGCTGGTTCCGCTGCTGGGAATTGTCGCGCTGGTCGTCAGCATCTTTTTCGGGCGGCAGGCCGGAGGCGCGCTGGTGCGTCTGTTCGACAGCGGTTCGGATATGACGGCCGTTGTGGATCGTTCCGGCAGATTCACGCCGGTCCTGCCGCGCTACGCGGCGGAGTTTGTCGCGTATGCGGACGAGGCGGCAGCCCGAACGGCGCTGGAAGAGGAAACGGTGCAGAGGGTGGTGATCGTCCCCGAAACCTATCCCGAGGAAGGGGATGTGACGGTGTTCACCGAGGGCAGCAGGTTTTCCGGGTCGGGTACGAGCGGGCTGCGCGCATTTTTCGTTGCGCACCTGGTCGAGGAGATTGGTGACGAGACGCTGCGGGCGCGGCTGATCGATCCATACGACGCGAGGGTCGAGTACATTGGTGAAGAGGGCCGGACATCGGGGGGAGTAGCGGGCGAGGTCCTGGGGTTTCTCGTTCCGTTTCTATTCGGCGTCCTGCTGGCGGTAACGATTTTCGTTTCGTCCGGCTATCTTGTGCGCAGCGTCGCCGAAGAGAAGTCCAGCCGGGTGATCGAGATTGTGCTCTCTTCGGTGACGCCCCAACAGCTCCTGGCGGGGAAGGTCATAGGGCTGGGCGCACTCGGGTTGACGCAGATTGTGGTCTGGATCGCCTCTGCAGCCGGGCTGGGCGGAGGGCTGGCCGTGCTTGCGGGAATTCTGCTTCCCCTGTTTACGCGGGTGGAGGTGTTTGGACTGGCGCTGGTCTATTACATTTTGGGATTCGGCGTCTACGCCGTCCTGATCGGCGCAATCGGAACGCTGGGGTCCAGCTTTCAGGAGAGCCAGCAGATTACGGGGATTTTCATCTTCATTGCGGCGGTGCCGATGATGTTGACGGGCGTGATCATGACGAATCCCGATGCGATGGTGGTGCGCATCCTTTCCTGGTTCCCGCTGACGGCGCCGACGACGATGATGCTGCGGCTGCCCCTTGCCGAGGTACCGTGGACCGATATTGCAGGCAGCATTGCTCTGCTCCTGGTTACGATTCCGGTGGTGGTGTGGCTTGGGGCAAAGGTGTTCCGGCTGGGGATGTTGATGTACGGCAAGCGGCCGGGGATCCTGGAGATCCTGCGGCTGCTGAGGCATGCGTAAGGGGAAGAGTCGAAGGCGGGGGCCGCATTGACGGCTCAGGCCGCTGCCGCCCCCTTTTCCAGCGCCCGGACAAGGGTATCCAGGTCTGCGGGGCTGTTGTAGGCCTGGACGGAGATGCGCACGCCGGGCTGGCCGCCTTGCTGACCGACGGGTACGACAATGCGATCATCCTCCCAGAGCCGCTGATAGGCATCGACTTTGCCCGGCAGCAGGACAAGACGCATCTGCTCCCACATCGTTTCAGGACTGATGGGGGGCAGGCCGGAGAGGGCAAGAATACGCTGTTCGGTCTCTTTCAGGAGTTGATGGCAGGCCTGACGGACTTGGGGCCATTCGTTGCGCTCCTGAAAGTCGATGGCTGCGGGCACACTGAGGTAGGCGGCCGGGTCGATCGTTCCCATAGAAGTGAAGTAGTCCTGGAAGCGGGAAACGCCGGGCGTTTCTGTGTCCCAGCCGTGGCCGACGACGAGGGGCTCCAACAGATCCTGGCTGTCGGGGCGGGCGTAGAGGAAGCCTGCGCCGCGGGCGCTGCTGAGCCATTTGTGGCAGTTGCCTCCGTAGAAGTCCGCTCCGATCTCCTCCATGTCCAAGTCCAACTGACCGGGAGCGTGGGCGCCGTCGACGACGGAGATGATTCCCGCGTTCCTGGCCCGCCGGCAGATCTCGGCGACGGGCAGTGTGAGCGCGCTGGGGGAGGTAATGTGGCTGAGGGATATTACTCTGGTGCGCTCGTCGACGCCGGCCCAGATCTGCTCGACAACGGCGGCGGGGTCGGCAACGGGCACGGCGAACGGTTGCTTTACAAGCTGGGCGGAGGCCTTTTCGCAGTTGAAACGCCAGGCCTTGTCAATGGCGGCGTATTCGTGGCCGGTCGTCAGGACTTTGTCGCCGGCGTTCAGATCGATGGAGCGGGTTACGATGTTGAGGGCGTAGGTTACGTTGGGGACGAACGTCAGGTCGTCGGGGGCGGCGTTTATGAAGGCGCCCAGTTTTTCCCTGGCCTGCGCCAGGAGCCCGGGGAGGCGTCCTCCCAGGAAGATGACGGGGTTTGCTTCCAGCTCCTTCTGCCAGCGCTGGTAGCTCTCGAAAACGGGCCGGGGGACGGCGCCGAAGCTGCCGTGGTTGAGATAGACGACGTCCGGGTCGAGCTGGTACTGGTCGGCGAGATGGGGGAGAGGGAGTGTGAGGGACATTGAAGTATTACCCTGTCATTTGAATTGGGCAAGCGCGGCTCTCAGCTTCTCTGCGTAGGGCCGGCGTTGCGACGGCGTCGTCAGGTATCTTTCGGCGGTGCGCGTGTAGAGTTGGTCGCCAGTGTAGCGGGGGAAGACGTGCAGGTGAAAGTGCCACACGTCCTGATAGCCTGCGGGCTCGTTGTGCTGCCGGGTTGAGACGCCTTCGCAGCCGTAAGCGGTCTTCATGGCCAGCGCGATGCGGCGGCTGGCCTGGAAGATTCCGGCTCCATAGCTGTCCGGCAGATCGTAAATGTTCTCGTAGTGGTCGCTGGGGATGAGGATGGCGTGGCCCGGATTGCAAGGCCACCAATGGGACGAAACGAACCCGATTACCAGATCGTTGCGCAGGACGACGTCGCCGGCGACAGTGTAGACAGACTCGGTCTCCTGTCCGGCGGCAACGGCGCAGAAGGGGCAGCTGTAGTCCGGCGGTTCGTGGTTGTACACGCTAGGACAGTTCCAGTCTGTCGAGACCATCATCGATGATCGGGGCCAGTTCGCTCATTTGGGTGAGGGCCGCGGCTATCTGTTTGCCGAATCCCGACTTGGTAAAGCGTACGGGAAGGCTCAGGCGCTCGGTCAGATTGGTGCGGGAGAAGCGGGTCCCGTCAACGCCCCAACCGTTCACGACCTCTTCCATGCGTTCGACCGTGTGCGAGTTGAACTGTTCGCGGTTAAACAGATTCTTGTGGCAGACGTGCAGATCGATGGATAGAGACTTGGCGTCCAGGTTTTCCTGGGTTAGCCCGAACTCGAAGTGGATGCCGTCCAGGCCGTAGTTGTGCCAGTTGCCCTTGGCAACCTGCATGTAGATACCGGCATGGTATGGGCCGATAAAGGAGGACCAGCCGCCTGCCTGGTACCAGTCCAGATTGCTCAGCTGCCGCAAAACTTTCATGCACTGTGGATGCTGTTCGATGAACAGCTGCCAGCTTGGGGAAATTGTCGACATCGGATTGCCTCCGGGACTCTGTTGGACCTGTTGCATCTGCGCAAACGCGTCTGGTCGGAAATACGGGACGCAGGGTTTATCAGTCTTGCAACTGATCGAAAGGCTCAGCCGTCATTTCAACTGAGCGGCGCCAGAGCTCCTGTGCCGCTTCTTGATCATGGGCGGTTTCTTTGGCCCGGACCTTTTTTGGAAGACCTCGCGTCTGCATCCAACGGTCCGGCCCAAAGTAGTCGCCCCCGCGGACGCCGGTTGCCGCGGCGGCGTACAGCTGCGGCAGGGCTCCCTGCTCGGCGCTCTGGGAAAAAAGTGCGTTCAGGATACGCATTACAATCAGTTCGAAGCGGGACCCTTTCTCCCTAGCCGCCACATATTGCAGATTCGTGGCGGAAAAGCCGGGGTGGGCAGATGCGCAGATTGTGTCGGCCTCTTTGCTACCCAGGCGGCGCTGCAGTTCAAGCGTGAAGAGGAGATTGGCGAGCTTGCTCTGTGCGTAGGCGCCGAACGGGCTGTACTTGCGCTGGCCGTGAAGGTCGTCGAAGTTGATGCGGCCGTGGCGATGGGCGATGCTGCTGACGTTTACGACGCGACTGCCGGGCGTTGCCAACAGGAGGGGCAGCAACGCGCCGGTGAGCGCGAAGTGGCCCAGGTGATTGACGCCGAATTGACGCTCAAAACCCTGGACGGTTTCCTGGCGGGGTATTGCCATGACGCCGGCATTATTGACGAGGAGGTCGAGGCGGTCCAGGTCGGCGCGAAGGTTTTCGGCACAGCTCCGCACTGACTCAAGGTCGGCCAGATCGAGGTCTACCGTTTCCAGCTGCGCGCCGGGAAATTCCTGGAGGATCTCCGTCCTGGCCTGACGGCCCCGTTGGGGGGAGCGGCTGGCAAGGAGGACGCGTGCGCCTTTTGCGGCCAGCAGGCGGCAGGTGTGAAAGCCGAGGCCGCTGTTCCCTCCCGTAACGAGAACCGTGCGTCCGGTTTGATCGCTAATGTCGGCGCTGTTCCATCGGTTTGACATCATTCCTCTCTAGGACCGGTCATGGAGTCTTCTCTCCGTCTGGGGCCAAAACTCGCGAGACAGACTTATCTTAACCGTCGCAGGGGTCAAGGCCAATTCAGCGCGGGGGCCGGGGCCAATTCAGCCGCTATGTCTTGCGCAATGCGGCGCAGTCGGGCAAGGCTGAGAGGCTTTCTTGGGGAAGATAACTATGGTAAATTGGAGCGGCCGCCGGGACGGGGGCGGCGTCAGAAGCTGACAGTTTGCATGTGCAGAGTTCGGACTCCTTGTTACGAGTGAAAGGTGGGGGACAGGCGTGCTGGTACGGGAGGCCAAGCTGGCGGCGGAAGAGTGGGTGCGTCGCGAAGGAAGCAGGCTTCCCGGGTTGGAGGGAGCGTATGTGGCCGGGTCGGTGACAACGCTTGCTGACGGGAAGGCTCTGCCGGAGAGTTCCGACGTGGATATCACGGTCGTGTTGGAAGAACCGCCGCCGGTGAAAAAGGGCAAGTTCAGATTTCGAGGCGCCTTGCTGGAAGTGTCGTATGAGGCAGTCGAGAGAGTTCGGTCGCCTGAGGCTGTGCTGGGTGATCCGCACTTGGCGGGGGGGATACGCGGGATGCACATTGTTGCCGATCCCTCGGGGCGATTGGGGCGATTGCAGGACGAAGTCGCCAGCGCGTATGCCTGCCGGCGCTGGGTGCGGCAGCGGTGCCGGACGGCGTGTGACACGGCAGCGGAGCGGCTCCAGCCCCTGGAGGGCCCGGCTACGCTGCATGAGCGGGTGACGGCCTGGCTGTTTGGGACCAGCCTGACCGCCCTCATTTTGTTGCTGGCAGGACTGCGGCCGCCGACGGTCAGACGCAGATACGCGGCGGTCCACGAAATTCTGCATGAGTACGGCTGGCCGGAATTCCATGAGAAGCTGCTGGACCTGCTGGGGTGTTCCGACTGGAGCCGGAGCCAGGCTGAGAGGCATCTGGACGCGGTCGCGGAGGCTTTTGACCGCGCCAAATGGCTGCCCAAGGGGGCGTTCCGGTTCGCAGCCGACATCAGCGACGCGGCGCGACCTGTCGCAGTTGACGGCAGCCGGGAGCTGATAGAGCAAGGGTTCCATCGAGAGGCAGTCTTCTGGATGGTTGCGACCTATGCGCGTTGCCAGTGGATACAGGATTTCAACGGTTCCAATGGAGACGGAGACCGCCAGCGCCAGAGCTTCCTGTCGATGCTAAGCGATCTCGAAATCGGCTCCGCCGCGGATCTCGAAGCTCGCCGCAAGCAAGCGCTGGCGTTTCTGCCGCGCGTTATGGAGATGGGAGACGCGGTTATGGCTGCCACACCTGAGATTGAATGAGGATCAGGACCAAAGCTGTCAGTTGCCAATAAGCGGGAAGGGAGGACCACCGCCGATGACGATACGAAACTGGTCGGAAAACATACTGTTTTCGTCTGCACCGATTCACGAGCCGCAGACCGTGGAGCAGCTGCAGGAGATAGTCAGGGCCAGCCGAAAGGTGCGAGTGCTGGGCGCGCGCCACTCTTTCAATGACGCGGCGGCGATCGACGCGCAGGTCGACGTTGACGGTACGCAGGAGGTGATCAGGGACTCTTCGGCAGCATACATCTCGCTGGAACAGCTGGATGCACCGCTTGAAATCGATTCCAAGCGCGGTACGGTCACCTGCAGCGGCGGCATCACTTACGGAGAGCTGTGCGTACGGATGAACGCTGAAGGCGCGGCCCTGCACAATACGGCTTCGCTCCCGCACATTACGGTTGCGGGCGCGTGCTCGACCGGTACGCACGGTTCGGGTGACGGGAACGGCAACCTGGCGACGGCGGTGGTCGGACTGGAGTTTGTGACGGCAGACGGTGAACTGAAGCATCTCACAGTTGAAGAGGACACGGAGGTTTTCGAAGGCGCGGTTGTGTCGCTGGGAGGCATTGGGGTTGTAACGAGAATGACCCTGGCGATGGAACCGGCATATTCGATGCAGCAGTACGTCTATGAAGATATGCCTGCCGCCGAACTGTATGAAAACTTCGATGAAATCATGTCCGGGGCTTACAGTGTCAGTCTGTTCCCGGACTGGCAGGGGGACGTGGTCAACCAGGTGTGGTTCAAGCATCGCACCGGGCTCATGGGCGGGAAGAACGGTGCGGTCGATGCAGAGCCGGAGCCGGTCGACCTCGGGCTGCCGCCGACCCTTTACGGGGCGAAGGCTGCATCCGCCCACGTGCATCCGGTCCCCGATATTTCGGCGGAGGGTCTGACGCTGCAGATGGGGATGCCGGGCGCGTGGCACGACAGGCTGCACCATTTTCAGATCGACAGCACGCCGGCCAGCGGCGACGAGCTGCAGACTGAGTATTTCGTGCCGAGGGCTCATGCGGTCCCCGCGTTGCAGGCGGTGGAGGGGCTACGCGACAGGTTTCGTTCAATGCTCTGGGTTTCGGAGATTCGATCGGTCGCGGCCGACCGGCTGTGGTTGAGTCAGAGCTATGGAACGCCGACGATTGGCATTCACTTTTCCTGGAGGAAAAACTGGCCCGCGGTGCGCGAGGTCTTGCCCCTGGTTGAGGAGGCCCTGGCCCCGTTCGAGGTCCGTCCGCACTGGGGCAAGCTGTTCTCAGTGCCACCCGGGCAGGTGCAAGCGGCCTATCCGAAGATGGAGGATTTCAGGGAACTGCTACGGTCGACTGATCCCGAAGGCAAGTTTCGGAACGGCTATCTGGACCGGTATGTCTTTGGGTAGACGGGCAGCGGCAGAGGGTGGGTTGCGGTTGGCAGGTCAGCCGCTCTTCAGCCCCCTGAGGAAGCGGGGCGCGACGAGGAAACGCAGTTCGCAGCTGCCCCAGTGAAGCTGGCGCCAGCGGGCGATATCCACTTCGAAATGGGCGAGACCCGCGGTCGGGAAACGGAGATTCATACGGCCGTCGGTGCCGGCGCAGAGGCCGGAGACCAGATGGGCAACGCCGGGGTTGTGGCCTATCAGGAGGATATGGTAGGCGCTGTCGTGCGTCTCCTGCAGGATGTTCAGAAGGGTGTAGGGCGCGGCGGCGTAGATGCGGTCGTTCCAGCCGAAATTGCGGGAATAGCCGATCAGTTCGGCGACCTTTTCGGCCGTCTGGCGTGTGCGCAACGCGGGGGAGGAGACGATCCAGTCGGGCTTTTCTTTGACCGTTTCCAGGATCCGGCAGACGCGCTGCAGCTGTCTGAATCCGCTCTTTGCAAGCGGGCGGTCGATGTCCCCTCCGGAAGCGCTCGACTGTTTGGCCTTGGCGTGACGAAGGACGGTCAGGTAGCGGGTGTCCATGGCTTCGACATCTCCAATGTCAGCGGAAGTGTCAGAGACAGTGTCAGAGGCAGCGGCGAATACAGGCGCCGTTGCAAGCCCAGAGTCATTGTAGATTGAACCGTTGAGGGAAGTCAAGGAGGTTGAAGAGACCCCGGTTTGCCCGCCTGCCGTCAAAAGCTATACTTGAACAGCTATACTTGATGCATACACTTCGCCAACTCCATACGTTGAGTGCAAAAGGGAGCCATGGATGACGGACTGGAAACCTGTAGTGGCAGTGGTCGGCGCCGGCGCGATGGGATGTCTGTTTGGAGGGCTGCTGGCCGAGGGCGGGCTGGACGTAACGCTGATTGACGTGTGGCAGGAGCACGTCGACCTCATAAACCGGGATGGCCTGCGGATGCTCGGATACGGGGGCGATCGAAGCATTCCCGTGCGCGCCGCGACCGACCCTGGCGGCATGGAGCCTGTGGACGTACTGTTTGTTCAGTGCAAGGCGCCTTACACGCAGGATGCGGTCAGGCGCGTTCTGCATCTGCTGCGCGACGACAGCGTCGCCATCAGCTTTCAGAACGGGTTGGGCAACGAGGAGAACATCGGCGAGGTCACGGGCATGGAGCGGGTGTTGGGGGGCGTGACGGCCCAGGGCGCGGCGGTCGAAGGAGCCGGCGCGGTGCGCAACTTCGGCAACCTGCCTACGCACATCGGCGAGATGGGCGGGGGCGTCAGCGAGAGGGCGGAGCGGATTGCGGCTGCGCTTGACAGGGCGGGTTTGCAGACATCGGCGGTCGCGGACGTACGCCAGGCGATCTGGAAGAAGCTGCTGGCGAATATCGCAATCAGCCCAACGTCGGCGATTGCCAACCTGACGATCAAGCAGGTCTTTGCCGTACCTGAGCTGCGAGAGACCGCTTTCGAGGCGCTGGACGAAGCGGTCGAGGTGGCGCGCGCCGAGGGCATTGACTTGAACGCGGCCGAGACGCGCGAGGTGATAGATCAGATCGCCGGGCCTGAAGGAACCGGCGACAACAAGTCCAGCCTCTGCGTAGATATTCTCAACCGCCGTCCCTGCGAAATAGACGTCATAAACGGCGCGGTTGTGAGGCTCAGCCGCAAACATGGCATTCCCACGCCTGTCAACAAAACCCTGGTTGCCGCGGTCAAGGCACTTGAAAGCCACTACCTGAACTGACTCTCGATGAGAAACAAGGTGATCGACGCGCAGGGGGCGGCCGCGCTTGTGCCTGACGGCGCGACGCTGGGAACGGTTGGCGGCGGAGGCGGACTGGTCGAGGCCGATACGCTGCTGGCGGCGGTCGAGGAGCGCTTTCTCTCCACCGGCGCTCCGCGGGGCCTGCGCGTCATCCACTCGCTTGGCATCGGAGACCGCGATCGACGCGGACTTAACCGGCTGGCCTATGAGGGACTGGTGCGCAAGGTGATCGGAGGCCACTGGATCTGGTCGCCGCGCATGCAGGCGCTGGCGCGTGAGGAGAAGATAGAGGCTTACATATTGCCGGCGGGGGTCACGGCGCAGCTGATGCGGGAGATTGGGGCGGGACGACCCGGCTTGATTACGCACGTCGGCCTGGGAACATTCGTGGACCCCCGCCAGGACGGCGGGCGAATGAACGGGGCGGCCCGGGATGAGCTGGTCGAGCTGATAGAGATAGACGGGCGGACGCTGCTGCGCTACAAGCCGTTTCCGGTCGACGTTGCGCTCCTGCGAGGCAGTTACGCGGACGCGGACGGGAACATAAGTATGGAGGAGGAGCCTGCCAACCTGGAAGCTTTTGCGATGGCGCTCGCCGCTCACAACAGCGGCGGCACGGTCGTTTTCCAGGTGCGGGGGCTGGTGGAAGCGGGCGGGATCCCGGCGCGGCAGGTGCGGATTCCGGGAGCGCTGGTAGACGCGGTCGTCGTCGAGCCCGAGCAGCCCCAATGCCACGCCTTCTTCTATGACCCTTCGATCTCAGGGCAGCAGAAGGGCAGGGGGCATTCCGATGCCGCTGACGGGAAACCCGTGGAAGGGGAGGAGCTTTCAGGGCCGAGGGCAGTCATCGCGCAGCGGGCGGCGCAGGAACTTTTCGACAACGCAGTGATAAACTTCGGATTCGGAATTCCGGACGGCGTTGCCAAGCTGGTGGCGGCGCGGGGCGAGACGGAGCGCTATTACCAGACGATAGAACATGGCACCTACGGGGGAGAGCTTCTGGACGGCGTTCTCTTCGGCTTCGCGCGCAACGCCAGCTGCATGATCGATTCACCTTCGCAGTTCGACCTTTACGGGGGAGGCGGGCTGGACATCGCGTTTCTCGGCTTCGGCGAAATGGACGGGAGAGGCAATGTAAATGTTTCGAGACTGGGAGGGACGACGGTTGGCCCCGGCGGCTTCATAGACATTGCGCAGAACGCGCGTACGGTCGTCTTCTGCGGCGCTTTCGAGGCCAAGGGCGTCGAGTATGAGGTCGGCGAGAAGAGCATTGCCATCAGGCGCTACGGCCGGATTCGCAAGCTGGTGGATGAGGTCGACCAGATCACATTCGGCGGTCAGCACGCGTTGGAGAGCGGGCAGAAGGTTCTCTACATAACGGAACGGGCGGTCTTTGAACTGACGGCGGAAGGAGTGTGTCTGCGGGAGGTGGCGCCGGGCATTGATCTGGGGGCGGACGTACTGGAGCGGATGGGATTTGCTCCGATCGTGCCCGCCGAAGTGCCGCTGATGCCGTTTCTGCCCGGCGGACGCGCGCTGGACTGACGGCCCGGAGACGGGCCTCATGGAACCCTGTACAGGCAAGCGAGACGTCGCTGCCGTATCCCACTTAACCAGGAAAGAGTTATTATAAAATGACCGAGATGCCGACACTGCCCCCGACACTGCCCCCGCCGCCCAGCCTGGCCGACGTTCTGGCAGCGCAGAAGGTGCTGCGGAACTTTCTGGCGCCGACGCCACTGCACAACTACCCGGTCCTCGACGCAGCCGCGGGGGCCGAGGTCTGGGTGAAACACGAAAACTACCTGCCGATCGGCGCGTTCAAGTTGCGAGGGGGCATCAATTTCATGGCGGGGCTGCCCGAGGAGCAGCGGAGAAGGGGCGTAGTGACAGCCTCCACGGGTAATCACGGCCAGTCTGTAGCCTATGCGGCGCGCATGTTCGGGGCAAGAGCGGTAATTTCCGTGCCGGAAAACGCCAATCCGGTCAAGCTGAAGGCGATGCGCGCCAACGGCGCCGACGTGCGATTGAACGGCGCCGACTTTGAGCAGGCCAAGAAGCATGGCGAACGGATCGCGTCCGAAGAGGGCATGCAGTTCGTTTCTTCGGGGGATGAGCCGGCGCTGATCGCGGGGGTGGCGACGCACACGCTGGAGATTTTGCAGGAGAAGCCGGACGTCGAGGCCATCATCGTGCCGGTGGGCGGTGGAAGCGGCGCGTCGGGCGCTTCGATCGTGGCAAAGGGGATCAACCCCAACATCCGCACGGTGGCGGTGTGTGCGGAGGCTTCACCGGCGGCCTATCTGACGTGGCGGGGGCGGGCATGGCGGGAGGCTCCGAACCGGACGGCTGCCGAGGGGCTGGCGACGGGGGCGCCCTACATGCTGCCGCAGTCGATCCTGTGGGACCTGCTGGACGACTTTATCACGGTTTCGGAACCGGAGCTGTTTGCCGCGGTGCGTATGTACCTGGAGACGGCGAAGACTCTTGCCGAACCGGCCGGCGCTTCGCCGCTGGCTGCGCTGCTGAAACTGCGGGACGAACTTGCAGGCAGAAAGGTAGCGCTAATCCTCAGCGGGGGGAACATCTCCCCGCAGCAGTTGCGCTCCGTACTGGAATCGAGTGACTGAACGGGTCTTGCGCCCGGTCATGCCGCGGTAGCCGGAGGCACAAGGGCCTAAGACTTTTGCGCGCCATCGTCGAATCCCTGCAACAGCTGGCGAAGCGCGGCGGCGTCACGTTCTTCGATGAGTCCGTGAAGTGTGAGTGTGCTGCTGTTCTCCAGCAGGGTCTGTCCTAGCTGGCTCTGGGCAAACATGCGCAGGTCTTCTTCGAGCGGGTCGGTGATACGGTGATCGGAGACGATCGCGCCGTCCTGCATTCGCAGGACCCGTTGTGTTGCCTGGGCGACGCGGCGGTCGTGGGTAACGACCACGATTGAGGTCCCCTGGCTGCGGTTGAGCTCGGCGAGCAGGGTCATGATCTCATCGCTGCTCTGGCTGTCGAGGGCGCCGCTCGGTTCGTCTGCCAGGATAAGCGACGGGCTGTTGGCGAGTGAGCGGGCTATTGCCACGCGCTGGCGCTGTCCGCCTGAGAGTTGACCCGGTAGATGGTCGCGGCGGTCCGCGAGGCCGACCAGCTCCAGCAGGTGCGCGGCCCGTTTTTTGCGCTCTTTGCGGCTGTTGATCTGGCCTTGCAGGGGAATTTCGACGTTCTCCTGGGCTGTCATGGTCGGTAGAAGATTGTGCAGCTGAAAGACGAAGCCGACCGTCCTGGCGCGAAAGCGGTCCACATCTTTCAGCTGCGACAGGTCCTCGCCCGCCACGCGGACCGTACCTTCGGACGGCTGGTCGAGAGCGCCGAGCATGTTCAGCAGCGTGCTTTTGCCGCATCCGCTGGGTCCCATAACGGCCACGAACTCCCCGGTCTGCAGTTCCACCGAAAGTCGATCGAGGGCGCGTACGGCGGTTTCACCGCTGCCGTAGATTTTCGTCAGGTTTTCGACTTGGACGATTGGTTCTGCCGTAATTGTTTGTGCCATAGCCGCTGAGAGTGAATCTGCCGATCTGTCTGCCTCCCGATTCCGATTGCAGGAAACCCGGCTCCGCCAGGTGACCTCTACGGAGGCGAGACGAGGATGTTCACGAAGGCGGTCATGCCCCAACGCAAGTTAGCGTCCAGTTGCGGGACATCCACGTGGACCGTGAAGTTGGTGCTGCCCCTGTCGCTGGTGCTGACCGGCGCGATGTGGGTGATAAGGCCGTCAAAGATCTGATCGGGCAGCGAGTCGAAGGTGACCTCCACCTTCTGGCCGCTCTGAAGCTGGACAACGTCCGTTTCGCGCAGGTCGGTCGTTTCGACGTGCATGCTGCCGGTGTCGCCCAGGAGGACAAGAATCTGGCCGGGGGACACAAGCTCGCCGCTGCGCACGAGGAGGGCGCCGACCTGGCCGGCAAACGGGGCCACTATCCGCGACTGGGCAACGTGGGCTTGCGCGCTGGCGAGCTGTGCCCTGGCAGTGCCGATGCGGGCCAGCGATACCGCGATCTCCTCGGGGGAGGCGCCTTCTTTTGTTCTGCGGAGATTTGCCTGCGCGCTTGCGAGGGCGGCTTCGGCGGACTGCACGCCGGCCTCGGCGGCGGGTACCTGGCTCTCCGCGACTGAAACGCGGGAGAGAGCCTCCGTAATGCGTGAGCGGGCGACGGCCAGTCGCTGCTCGGAGGCGCCCTGGGTGGCAACGGCGAATTCGGCCTGGGCCGCTTCGAGCGACTTGGTGGCCTGTTCCAGCTGCAGCGATTCCAGGAGGGTACTGCCGATGGTGGGATCGCCGCGCACCGCGTTGTAGGCGGCCTGGGCGTGGTCCAGTGCTGCCTGGGCGACTTCGACGCGGGCGGCGGCTGCGGCCCTTTCCGCCTCTGTGGGGCCTGCGGCCAGTTCGTCGAACTGTTCACGGGCGATGCGGACTTCCACCTGGTAGAATTCGACACTCTTTTGCGCTTCGAGCAGCCTGCCGGCGGCGAGGGAAACCTGGGCCTGGGCAGTGGCTACGCCGGCTGCGGCGGCGGCGATTTCGGCTTCACCGGCGCCCGACAGCAGGTTGGCGTGGGCGGCCTCGGCCTCGGCTACGGTTGCAGCCGAGATTTCAACCTGGCTTTCCGCCGCCGGGTTTTCGAGCTGAATAAGCAGGTCGCCAGGTTCCACCCAGTCGCCTTCGCTGACATGCAGGGTCTGAACGATGCCGCCCTGCAGGGGAGCAAGGTTGGCCCAGACGGTGGGAAGGAGCTTACCCGAGGCCCAGATAACCGAGTCCAATTCCGAGTCTTCCTGTTCCTGGGAAGCGGCCTCCGCGTCAACTGCGGAAGTCTCGGCAGCCTGGGGAAGGAGAGAGGGGTTTACGTAGGCAGCGTAGGCCCAACCGCCCGCGGCCAGAATGACAATCAATCCGAGGACAATCCAAACTCGTTTCATCTTATTCCTTCTTCACATACCTTCATCGCATACCGGGCATCAGCCATTGCGGCAGCGCCGGCTCTTGCATTGCATTCATTTATTGCGCATTCATTCATACGGCATTCATTCATAGCGCATTCATTCATAGCGGAGCGCTTCGACCGGCTGCAGTTTGCTGGCCCGCCAAGCCGGATAGAACCCGCCTATGAGGCCGAGTACGATAGCAAGACTCACTGAGATAACAAAGGTCCCGGGTTCCCAGGCAGGACGCAACATTGCGCCGCCGGCGAAGGGAATGGAGGAGAGACCCGTAAGGAGAATGACCGCGCCGGCAGATCCCAGGAGAGCCGACAGGAGGCAGAGCAGAAGGCTCTCTTGAACGATCTGCGACAGAATGCGTTTACCGGGCCAGCCCAGGGCGCGCAGCGTTCCAATCTCACGCGTGCGTTCATAGATCGACATGAGCATGGTATTGGCCACCACAATCCCGCCTACGATAAGCGCCAGCATCCCAATTGCGGCGGCGATACCCTGCATGGAGGCGATGTCGTCAGTATTTTGGGCAAACTCGCTGCTGATGCTGGCCCTGACTTTGGGAAACCGCCGGTTTATGGCGTCCTGGACAGGCAGGGCCATGGCGGGATTCTCGACGTCTACGAAGAGGAAACTGACGTTGCGGGGCCGGTTCAGGATCCGCTGCGATTCCCGCAGCGCCAGGATGCCCCCGCCTTCCTCCCAGGCAACCCCTGTCTCAAAGATACCGACGACCCTGTAGCGATTGTTGTAGAGGGTCAGCGTATCGCCCACTTCGAGGTCGTATGAATCGGCGGCGCCGCTGCCGATGATGATCTCAGACGGGCGCTGGACGCGCCTTCCTTCGGTCAGCTTGTAGTGGTCCATCGCCGCGCTGTTGGGATCCAGGCCGAAAATGAAGAAGAGCGGCAGCTCAGGCGTAATCACGAAGCCCAGAACCATGGGGCTCACCGATTCAACCTGGGGCATTCCCTGGATCCGGCGCGTGACACTCTCATCGACGCTGCTCAGCGAGAGGTCCGGGACGTCCCGCTGCATGACGGTGATGTTGCCCGGGCTGCCGGTGCCGGCCATGTTATTCATCTGGCCGATCAGGCCGGTGGTGAGGCCGCCCAGCATTACAAGGGTGCCCACGCCGATGCCGATGCCGGCGGCGGCGAGGAGAGTGCGGTTGCGGCGGCGCCAGAGGTTGCGGAAGCTCTGACTTCCGATCCGGCTCAGCGTTCCCGCCTTGAAGTCGGAGGCTGTACCGCCCTCGTAGGAGAGGGCTTCGACCGGCTGCAGCCCGGCAGCCCGCCAGGCCGGGTAGACGCCGCCCACAAGACCCAGCACCAGGGCAGTCGCCAGGCCCTGGAGGATGATGGCGGGGGTGAACGCTCCCTGGAGCAGGGCGCCCATCCCGGGTACGGCGCCCGCCAGCTTCGCCAGGCCGATCCCCATGAGGACACCGACTACGCCGCCGACCGCGCTCAGGGCCATCGATTCCCCCAGAATGACCCACAGGACGCGCCAGCGACTCCAGCCGAGGGCCCGCAACGTGCCGATTTCGCGTGTGCGCTCCAGGACGCTCATGACCATCGAGTTCATCATGCCGAGGCCGCCGATGAAGATTGCGATTGCGGCAATGCCCCAGGCGAAACCCTGCATCATCTGCTCATATTGTTGATTGCTTTCGCGTTCGCTGGTCTTGCTGACCTTCAGTTCCAGGTCCAGGGACTCAATTCGCTCGATTGCGGCGGCGGCGCTGTCGCCGCGGCGGAGTCCGATTTCGTAGAGACTGACTTTGCGCTCGAATTGGGCCGCGGTTTGGGCATCCTGCAATGTAACAACGCCGCCGGATTCTTCGATGCCCTGGCCGGTCTCATAGATGCCGACGACCCGGAAGGGGGTCCCGTGGATGCGCAGGTTGTCGCCGACCGAGATATCGATCGATTCGGTTGCACGCCTGCCGACCACCATCTGCCCGGGGCCGCTCACCGGTTTGCCCTCGACGATGCGATAGTGGTCCATGGCAGTGCTGCCGATTTCGTAGCCGAAGAGGAGGAAGAAGGGCAGCCCCGGGGTTGTAACCCAGGTGTAGACACCGGGTTCCACCCGATCCACGCCGGGAACGGCCAGCAGACGCTCGCCGACAGTTTCGTCGATGCTGCTGAAGGCGGGGTCCATCGCCCCGGCCTGGGTGATCAGCAGGTCGTTGCTGCCGCCGCCGACAACGAGGGCGAAATTTGTGGATATGCCTTCAGCGATGGAGCCGAGCGCAACGACGGCGGCGACGCCTATGGCGATGCCGAGGAGGGTCAAGCCGCTTCTGACCGATCGTCGCGTAAGGTTCTTCAGTATCATTTGAGGTCGGTTGTCCGCAAACGGTCTACAGTCTGCCCGCTCGAAACGGCGGCGGCATGACCGGTCATGCCGAAGCCGCCCCGGAGGGCCCGGTCCAGCAACCATTTTCCCATATTGCGAGGATTGCCGGCTGACGGCACTATGTCAGATTCCTGACGGTAAGCCTACTCGGCTGACGCGGGCACAACCTGGAGAAGGGCCGCCATGTCTGCCGCCAAAGCGTGCTCCTCACCGGCTACTTCCACCAGCATGGGACCGTCAAACGGGGCTTGTTCGCGGAGAAAGAGTTCTGCATTCAGATGCAGTCCCAGCCCTCTGAGATAGGCGAGCCGGTCCTTTTCCTGGCTGAGGACGCGCACCAGACGATAGGCGCGGCCGGCTGTGGATTGCGAGAGGGGGTGTCCGGGCGTGTGAATGACCTCGCCATTCTTGGAGGGGATGGGGTCGCCGTGAGGGTCCACTTTCGGGTAGCCCAGGGAGGCGGCAATGGCGTCCTCCAGGGCCTCGCTGATTACGTGCTCGAGGCGTTCGGCCTCTTCGTGTACGCTGTCCCAGGGGATGTCCAACGTCTTGTGCAGGAAGAGTTCCAGGAGGCGATGGTGGCGCAGAATCTCCAGGGCGACCCGCCGGCCGGTCGGCGTGAGCGCTACAGCCTGATGGCGGCGGTAGATGACCAGGTCCATCTGCGCGAGCTTCTTGACCATGTTGGTGGCGGAGGCAGGGGTGTAGCCGAGGTACTCGGAGAGGACGGAGTTGGTGACCTGATCGCCGCGCGTTTCCAGGATGTAGATGGCTTTCAAGTAATCTTCGTGATTGGTTGAAAGCGGGCTGCTGATTTCGGAGGAATAGTTTTTGGTCATGGCTGATTTGTAGCTGCGAAACGCGCTTTGGAGCGGAGGGCCGCCGGACGGTCTCTTAGATCTGGCCCAGGCTGTGCTGCGTCCAGTCCATCAGTGTTTGCTGCGTGCCGTAGATGCGGGCAGCGCTTTCGATGCCGTTGCGGAGGCGGGTGGCAGCGGTTTCCAGCGCCTCGCGTGAATCGGGAAGTTGTCCATCCAGCTGAGCTGCGGTCTGGCCGTTGGACGGCACGGGTTCATCGCGGCGGTGGTAAAGGCCGTCGCCCTGCAAGGTCCAGGATTGACGGCGGTCTTCCAGACAGCAGTCGAGGATGCGCTGCAGCTGTTCCTGCAGGGCGTGCTCCTCTACGGGGACGATGGCTTCGACCCGGTCCATGAGATTGCGGGACATCCAGTCTGCGCTGCCGATGAAGTAGAGTGGTTCGCCATCGTTGACAAAGTGGTAGATGCGGTGGTGCTCCAGGAAGCGGCCGATGACGCTGATCACTTCTATATTTTCGCTGATTCCTTCGATGCCGGGCTGGATGCGGCAGTTTCCGCGCACGATCAGGCGGATGGGAACGCCGGCCTGGCTGGCACGGTAGAGGGCACGGACGACGACGGCGTCATCGAGCCCGTTCATTTTGGCAACAATGCCGGAGGGCCGACCGGCAAGCGCGTTGGCCGCCTCGGTGTCGATCAACTCCACGAACCGGTCCTGCATGTTAACCGGCGCAACAAGGAGGCGGCGGAAGTGGCGCTGGCGGCTGTAGCCCGTGAGGAAGTTGAAGAGGTCCATGAGGTCCGCCCCGACTTCGGGACGGGCTGTCAGCAGACCCAGGTCGGTGTAGAGGCCGGCCGTCTTGGGGTTGTAGTTGCCGGTGCCGATGTGGGCATAGACGTGAATGCCCTCTTCTTCTTCGCGCACAACGAGGGTCGTCTTGGTGTGTGTTTTGAGTCCGACGAGACCGTACGCCACGTGGACGCCGGCATCTTCCAGGGTTCGGGCCCATTCGATGTTGCGTTCCTCGTCAAAACGGGCTTTGAGCTCGACAAGGACGGCAACCTGCTTGCCCCGTTCGGCCGCCTGGATTAAGGCTCTGCCGACAGGGGAATCGGCGCTCGTGCGGTAGAGCGTCTGCTTGATGGCGAGGACCTGGGGGTCGCGGGCCGCGGCCTCGATGAAGGCCTGTGTGCTGGTGGCGAAGCTGTGGTACGGGTGATGGACCAGGACATCGCCCTTGCGGATGATGGAGAAGATGTCGGCGGGCCGGGTCTGGCTGCCGACGCCGGAAAAGGCCGGGTGGGTCTGCGGGGTCCACGTCTGATTTTTCAGATGGGGCAAGTTGACGTCGGTAAGCGGCAGCAGGTCGGCGACGCCCAAGGGTCCCTCGTGGGCGTAGACGTCTGTGTGATGCAGCTCCATCTCCTGCATCAGAATGGAACGAATGTCTTCGGGCATGGACTCGGCCACTTCCAGGCGGACGATGGGGGCAAAGCGGCGTTCGCGCAGCTCCTCGCTGATCATTTCAAGGAGATCGTCCGCTTCCTCCTCACTGCGGGCGATGTCGGCGTTGCGGGTCACGCGGAAGGGGTAGGCGGCGATCAGATCCATTCCCGGAAAGAGCAGCTCGAGATTGTGCGTAATCACCTGTTCGAGCGGCACAAAGTCGAGCGAGTCGTTGACTGTGACCCAGCGGGCCCGGTTGGAAGGCACTTTGACGCGGGCGAAGCGGACTTCGCCGTTGACCGGATCACGCATTTCCACGGCGAGGCTGAGGCTGAGGTTGCTGATGAAGGGAAACGGGTGGCCGGGATCTACGGCCAGCGGCGTAAGGATCGGGTAGATTTCCCTGCGGAAGAATCCGGCCAGCTCCTCCTGCCGGTCGGCAGGCAGCTCGTCGTAGGTGACGACCCGCATTCCCTCTTCCCGCAGCCCGGGAAGGATTTCATTGAGGAGCGCGTGCGTCTGATACTTGACCATGGCGCGCACGTGGCGCGCGATGAGGCGCATCTGAAAGTCGGGCGTCCAGCCGTGGAGGGTCAGGTTGGCGACACCGGCTGCCTGTTGACGCTTCAGGCCGCCGACGCGTTTGCGGAAGAACTCGTCAAGATTGCTGCTGGTGATGGCGATGAACTTAAGCCGTTCAAGGAGCGGGTTGCGACTGTCGAGCGCTTCGTAGAGGACACGCCAGTTGAAGTCGAGCCAGCTCAGTTCGCGATTGTATACGGCCGGCGAATCGGCCAACTCATCGATAGAGAGATTGGGCAATGGCGTGGGGGAGGGCGGGTAGGCGGAGACGGGCGGCATGGTCCTGTCGGGAAAAGGTCTCGACTGCCAGTCGATTTCCGACCCAACAGATGGGTCATCCGCGGTGTCGGTCATCAGCTGTTCGACAGGAGGCGGGCTATCGGCCTCTTCGTCTAATCGATAGGTATAGCTGTTCATCGGGACTTTCTCCGACTGCCAATTCTGGGCGCCACGCGCTGCCTGGAATGTTGGGAATGCACACATTTTAGGGAAAAAGAAGGCAATTGTAAAACGCGCCGGAGAGGCGAATGGGACGGAGCCTTCTCGGTTGTACTGATTTAGCGAGGGATATGGTAGGCTTGCGATCAACTGCAGTGGTGGATCCTAACTGCAGTGGTGGATCCTAACTACAGTGGTGAGACCTAACTGCAGTGGTGAGACCTAACTACATGGGATGGAGTGAATTCCGATATGTCTGACGGTATACTGACTGTCCTGTTTTTTGTGCCCCTGTTCCTGATTGTCCTGCTGGCAAACCTGGCCGACAAGCAGAGGCTGGCCGGGGGTTCGGGAAGAACGGTTGCGGGACTGACCTATGCATTTCACGCTTTCATTTTCGGGGTCATGGCGGCAGCCGGCGCGGCTCTGCACGGGATCGCAATTGCCTCGAAAGCGAACGACGAAATCAAGCAAAGCATAACTGAGTTTCTGTCGGGCGGGGGCTCCGGGCAGGCTGAAGCGATCCTGCCTGTACTTGACAGACTGGAGGTGCTGGGATTGGGGATCTGGCTGCCGGCGGCGGCGGCGCCCCTATTCCTGCTTCCCCCTGTACGAAGGGCGCTGGCCGGCTTCATTCAGATCGATGCCCGAAGCAGCACTCATGCGGTTGCCGTTTCCTTCGTAATGCTGGTAGTGATCAATCTGGCGGTCACGCTTGCCGTCGGTTTGGAGACGCTGGCGGACCTGTCCGAGGGTGTCGAGACTGATGGGGGAACACTGCTGCTATCGGTATGGGTGCAGCAGATTACGTTCGCGCTTTGGGCGGTGGTCGGCGTGGGCTGGCTGACACGGCGGAGGTTGCTGCAAACGCTGGAACGGCTCCGGCTGGTTGTGCCGCGTCCAGTGGAAGTTGCGGTCGGAATCGGAACGGGGCTGGTCTCCGTGGCGGTCATTCTGGCGTTGGAGATCGTTGCCGGGGCGGTGGGCTGGGGCGTGGACGAGGACGTTCAGCGACTGACGGAGGTGCTCGTCGGTCCGCTGCTGGGGTCGATACCGGGGATATTGACACTGGGACTTGCAGCGGGTATCGGCGAAGAAACACTGTTTCGGGGGGCGCTCCAACCGAGATTCGGACTGCTTTTCACAAGCGTTCTGTTTGCATTGCTTCACAGCCAGTACGGGATAACCCTTTCTACGCTTGCGGTCTTCATTGTGGGACTGATTCTGGGCCTGGTTCGAAATCGATTCAACACATCGACATGCGTGATCGCGCACGCCGCCTACAATATTACGCTGGGCATGATCGCATACTTTTACCCGCAGGTGTTCTGAGAACCGGCTGGCCGGATGCCTGTTCCGTTACAGGCCCGGACGCGAAAGGGCGGTTTGTCGCAAGCCCTAATGTGTGGTACGATGGGCGGCGTCCCACTTTAGCGGTTTACAAAAGCGATTTAGTACAGTCACACACAGAAGCAGCTTAGCTGGAACGGACCCTGGTCCCGGTCCTTCCCTTCAGCCTGGCGAGAATGCACATGGCAGAGTGGCGCCGCAACTTATACGTGCTATTCGTCGTGCAGGTGCTCTCCGTAGCCGGTTTCAGCCTGGTCTATCCATTCATGCCCCTCTACGTGGCCGAACTGGGCGTGTCCACGCGCGGGTCGATCGCGTTCTGGTCGGGCCTCGTGTTTTCGGCACAGGCGGTGACGATGATGCTGTCGTCGCCGGTGTGGGGCACGCTGGCCGACCGGTACGGCCGCAAGCCGATGTTGATTCGGGCCACGATTGGCGGGGCGGTGATGGTTGCGCTTATGGGTTTCGCGCAGAGCGCGGAGCAGCTGGTCCTGATTCGCACGTTTCAGGGTCTGCTGACAGGCATCGTTTCAGCCACAAGCGCCATGGTTGCGGCCACGGTCCCCAAGGAGAAGTCGGGCGAGTCCCTCGGTCTGATTCAGACCGGACTCTGGGTTGGGGCGGCGGTCGGTCCTCTGATTGGGGGGGTGGTGAGCGAAGCGTTCGGCTACCGCGCCAGCTTCTGGTTTACGGGCGCGGCGCTTGCGCTGGCCGGGGTTGCCGTCATCTTCTGGGTGAAAGAGGACTTTGAGAGGCCGCCACCGCAGAAACGGGTCAGATTCTGGGAGAGCTACCGGGACCTGCTGCGTGTGCCCGACATGCCGTCGCTGTATTGGGTCTCGTTTCTGCAGAGCCTTGGACGTTCGGTTACGATGCCGCTGCTGGCGTTCTTCTTTGTCGAGCTGCTCTCTTCGAGCGAGGGAGCAGCCGTTCTGTCGGGCCTCAGCATCGGGGCCAAGGCAGCCATTGGCTCTGTCAGCGCGGTCTATTTGGGGCGGCTCAGCGACCGGGTAGGCCATGAGAAGGTGCTGACGGCGGGGGCAGCCTTTGCGATCCTGGTCTACTTCTTTTCGACGTTCGTCACGAACGCCTGGCAACTGCTCGCCCTTCAGGCGCTGATCGGGGTCAGCGCCGGCGCGATTATGCCGGCCACGAGCGCTTTGCTGAACCTGCGGACACCCCATGGCGCGTATGGCGCCACCTTCGGTTTGAGCAACAGTGTCAGCGCTGCGGGTCGAATGGTGGCGCCGATGTTGGGGGCGGCGGTGTTCCCGCTGATCGGCATGCGAGGGGTATTCGGCGTCGTGACGATAGTTTACGTTGTCCTTGCCCTGGCGGGGCTATACGTGTGGCGCAAGAGCGCGGCCGCAGTTCCTGTGGGCGCGGCCACCAGGGTCGCAGGGGATTGACGTACCCACAGCCTCGAAAATACCATCCCGGAGTTAAGGGCGGGCGATAAGCCGGTCGTACAGTTCCTGTTGACGGCGCAAAGCCTCTGCGTATGCGACGCCCGCGTCTTTGTCAGGCAGGGCGGTATGAACCGTGGGAGGATCGGGGGGCTGCGGGAGGTCCAGCGCTTGCAAGGCAAGGATGGCGGCGCCGCGGCTGGTCGCTTCGTCGACATTGATCAGGTGAACGGGCGTCTGCATTACGTCGGCCAGGATCTGCCGCCAGAGTCCATTGTCCTGGAGCGCTCCGCCGCTGGCGACGATTTCGGCGCCCGGAGGCAAGAGCGGATGGAGTCGATCGTAGATATGGCGGAAGCGCAGGGCGACGGCTTCGAACGCGGCGCGGACGATGTGGGCCGGCGTGGTTGCGGGTGAGATGCCGCTGATGGCGAGTGCCGCTTCCGTGGCCCAACCGGGCGCGCGTTCGCCGCGCAGGAAGGGGAGGAGGGACAGTCCGTGGGCGTTGGGCGGCAGAGCGGCAGCGGAATGGAGAAGGGCAGCCTCGTCCCGGACGGCGAGTGTTTCGCGTAGCCACGAATAGAGTGAACCCCCGTCGGTCAGAGAACCACCAACCAACCAGCGTTTGCTGTCGATAGGATAGCTCCAGAGACCGTCAGGCGTGGGCTGCACGCCGTTTCCCGCGGCGTCATGCTGACTGGACTGGGAATCGTTGGGCAAGACGACGCGCATGGCGCCGGTTGTTCCAATCGTCAGGGCGATACGAGTGTTGTCATAGCAGCCGCTGCCGAGATTGGCCCCGGCGCCGTCCCCCACTGCCAGGAAGAAAGGTGTGTGCGCAAGTTCCGGCCACCTGGAGGCCCAGGGGCCGGTCAATCCGGCGCCCCCTTTCGCATAGTCAAACACAGGCGGCAACTGACCAGAATTCAAATTCACGCGTCTAGCCAGCTGTTCATCCCAGGTCAATGAACGCCGGTTGAGCATGCCGGTCCAGCCGGCTTCGCTGTTGCTGACGGGGGCGTGCGCTTGACCGCGCCAGCGTGCGAACAGGCTGGCGGCGAGAGTTTGCCAACATGCGACCCGTTTCAAGAGGTCCGGTTCTTCTGCCGCCAGGCGGAGCAGCTGCGCCGGCGCGTAGGCGGTGTGAATGGGCGTTCCGGTACGTTGCCAGGCGTCATCGAAGCCGCCCTGCTCTATGAGTTCCTGCCGCAAGCTGTCGGCAAAAGGCCCGCTGCGGGCGTCGGAGTAGGTGTAGACGGGAGTGACCGGTCGACCGGCGCGATCGACGCCAAGCCAGCTCATGGCAAAGCTGGTCCAGGCTGCGGCGATGAAACGGGGGTTATCCGTGAGCGTTCTGACCCGGGCGAGGCAGCCGCTGATGACCTCCTCTGTCAGTGCGGTGAGAATGTGCGGATCGAAGGTGCCGTCCAATGACTGCTCTGTATTGCGGAACTCCGTTGAATCCTCAAGCCTTGATCCATTCAAGCAGTAGGCGGAAGCTCTGACCGAGGAACTTCCCAGATCTACAGCCAGGATCAGGTCCTGCCGCGACCCTGCGCGGCCCTGGCTCGGTGCGAGTCCGCTGTCATCGGATGTCACTTCGGTCATTGCGGCCGTCCTTCAAAGTGGGCTACTCTTCGTCCGCCCCCGGCTCTTCCTGGCTTTCCGGCCCGGCAGCCGGAGAGAGTGCGGCGAGGTCGTCGTGCGAGAGCAGGAACTGGTCCGAGTGGCTTGTGCGGTAGGCGGCCCTGGCCATGGTCGTGGTTGCGATGGGGGCGGTCACGAAGAAGAGTATGATTAGGGCGACCATGCGGAGCATCTGCCCTTCGGCAAGGAAGTGGAGGCCTGTGGCAAGCAGTAGGCAGGTGATGCCGAGCGTCGCGGCGATGCCGGCTGCGTGCATGCGCGTCAGAACGTCGGGCAGGCGCAGCATGCCCACGGCGCTAATGAGCAGAAACAGCGTTCCGATCGCGGCCAGGGCAACTACGACCAGGTTCACCGTCGATATGTCCATCTGCGTACCTCGCCATATGGGTGGGCCGGCGGCATCTAATCTTCGTCCTCCGACGGCCTTTCGAGCCAGCGTACGTGGGGATAGCGCTCCAGGGCGCGGGCAAACATCATTGTGCCCAGGAAGCCAAGCACAGCCGTGATTATTGCCCCTTCCAGCAGGACATACGAATGGCTGTTCACGGCAAACAGGAGGAAGATTCCGACCGCGTGAATGGAGATCAGGTCGAACGCCACTGTGCGATCGGGCAGTTTAGGCCCTCGCAGGAGCCTGCCGAAGCACAGCAGCAGTGAAAAGGTGAGCAGGGTCATCAGGACGACCAGGCTCAGTTCAAACAGATCGTTGCTCACAGAAGTTCTCCAGTCTCACTTTTCGGCTCAGTTATCGGCGCTGTCCATCTCGGCAATCAGACGGCGAAGCTCCAGGAGCGGACTCTCGAATCTCCGCTTTATGTCGGCGCGGAACTCGTTTGGGTCGGGAACGTCGATTGCATGGACAAGCAGTGCCGCCTCTCCACCGTCGCGCGGAGCGGCTGTGCGGTGAGGCAACCGTTGAGAGCTTTCCTCGGATTGCAGGCGCCGCTCACTCTTCCCGGTATCCAGGCCAATCGCGGTTTCCTCCGGATCGGCGTATGGCCGGAGCCGGCCGGAAACATCCTCACCCAGGTCGACGCTGAGCGTGCCGGGCGTCAACGTGATGACGGTTGCCAGGACAGTGATGTCGAACGGGTTCGTCAAGTCCAAAGGGACTGCGACAATGCCCGGGCGCAGGGAACTCTGCATGCCGACGGCGCTGGCAAGCACCGTCCCCGCCAGCCGCAGATTGCTCTGCAGGATAGCAAAGAGGACGTAGGCGACGTAACCGGCGGCCCGCATCGTGTAGAGCCAATACATTCGCTGCACGAGCGAGGTCAGCACGAAGCCGAAAACGAAGCCGAGCAGGAGGGCCTCCAACGTGTAATCGTTGTTGAGAATCGGCCACATCAATGAAATAAACAGGTTTAAGACCAGGAGTCGTTGCATCGAGTGACTCTCAGTTCTCCTTGCTCAGTATCGTTGAAACTGTTTCGGCCGGGACGGTGAAAAGACCTGCAGGCAGTGTTGAGGTCTGCGCAGACGGCGACACCGCTTCGATGTAAGCCTGGCGGTCGAGCGCTTGTTGGGCAACCTGCATCGACAGGCGAAAGGCCGGTTCGCCCCAAATGCCCAGGGCCAGGCTGAGCAGTACCAGCACGGCCACCGGTGTCAGCATCAGCCGCTGCCGCACACTGCTCTGCAAGATTCTGGACGGGACTCTGCTCGGCCGACTGTAGTCCCCCCAAAATGATTCGCGCCAGAGACGCATCATGTTCATCATGGTCAGAAGGCTGGCGAAGACACTTACCCCGGAAACGACCCAGTGACGCGTGTCGAGCGTAATCTGCAGGAGGCTGAGTTTGCTTACAAATCCGCTGAAAGGCGGCACGCCCGCCAGGGAGATCGCTGCCGTGAAGAATAGAAAGGCGAGGAACGGCTGCCTGGAAACCAGGCCCCCGATGGAGGCCAGGCGGTCGCTGCCCATGTGCAGCTCTACGGCGCCGCCCGCCATGATGAGCGCGGTCTTGATAATCATGTGGTGGCAGAGATAGATGATGGCCGCGCCCAAGCCAAAGCCGAAGGCCAAATTGTTTCCGCTGAGCGCTACGGCCAGCCCCATCAACATGAAACCGACGTGGCTGATGATATGGAAGCTGAGCACGCGGCGGATTCCGGGCTGGGCCAGCGCTCCCAGCGCGCCGACCAGCATCGTTGCGCTGGCGATGGTCAGGAGGACAGGCTGCCAGTCCTGCAGAAGCTCGGGGAAGAAGAGCGTAAAGCTGCGAAAGAGCGTATAGACGCCGACCTTGGTCAAGAGGCCGCCGAAGAGCGCGGTAACAGCCGGGGGCGGCGTGTGGTAGCTGGCAGGCAGCCAGAAAAAGAGGGGGAAAATCGCGGCCTTGCTGCCGAAACCGACCAGCAGCAGGCCGGCGAAAACGGTACGCACTGCAGGAGAAGCCAGGGGCAGCCGTTCCGCGATCTGGGCAAAGTTGAGGGTGCCGAGTGTGCCGTAGGCGATGCCGGCCGCGACCAGAAAGACTGTCGACGCAAGGAGATTGAGTACAACATAGCGAATTCCGCTGTTGGTCTGTGCCGGCTGGGCGCCGACGGTCAGCAGGACAAAGCTGGCCATCAAGAGAACTTCAAAGAAGACGTAGAGATTGAAGAGATCGCCTGCCAGGAAGGCGCCGTTGACCCCCATGAGGAGGAACAGATAGAGGGGATGAAACCCCATCCGGGCCCTGTGGTAGTCGATGGTTGCGACGGCGAATGGATAGACCGCAAGGGCGACGAGGGCGGTCATCAACAGAAGCGTGGCGGAGAGTCCGTCGCCGTAGACGGTGATGCCGAAGGGGGCCGACCATGCGCCGAGCTGCAACACGAAGCGCTGGCCCTGCCCGGCGGCGGCCCGGAAGAGCAGCGCTGCCGCCGCAAGGTTTATGCAGAGCGCCAGCGCCGTCAGCGCGATCTGGTGCCTGATCAGTGTGCGGCCGCCCCAACGGGCAAACAGGAGAATGAGGGCGGCTGTCAGGAGAGGCGCGGCGACGGGGACGGCCAGCAGGTTGGCGCTCACGGCCATCGGTATTGGTCCTGTTCCATAGCAGTTGATTCGTCCTGTTCAGAGGGCGGCAACGTAGGAAACCCTGTCAGCAGCTCTTCGCTGTCGTAGACTTCGTCCACTTCGTAGGCCAGCCAGTCGTACTGGTCTAGTTCAGCGGACTCGGAGAAATCGAAAGGGTCCCCTTCACGCAGGAGCGGCGTCAGCTCGCCATGGACATAGTCGGTCTGTGTAACCGTATGGCGCCGGTTCACGAGCACGATGACGAAGGCGGTTATGCCGAAGCTGATTACGATTGCCGTCAGGATTAGGGCCTGCGGCAATGGGTCGGCGGGAAGGCTTGAGCTCAACGTCTCTGCGTAATCGGCTTTGTTCAGAAAGATTGGCGGGCGCCCTTCGGTGAGCCTGCCCGACCCAAAGAGGAGAAGGTTTACGCCATGACTCAGCAGCGCCAGTCCGAGGATGAGCTTTATCTGTCCTCGACGCATGATCAGATAGGTTCCGCAGGCAAAGAGGCTGCCGACGGCGAATGCCAGAAGTAAAGAGATCATGAGTCCGCCCTGCGACCTGGTTCGACGTTCGCGTCCGCGACGCGGCTGAGGCCGAGTAGATAGGAAGTCGCGACGCTCACCACGACGAGAAAGACGCCCAGATCGAAGATCACAGGGGTACCGATTTTCAGATAGCCAAGGAGAGGCAGGTCCAGGCTGAACCATACGCCCTTGAAGAAGGTTCCATCAAGCAGCCCGACGATGCCGGAGCAGACGGCAACGGCCAGGCCCAACCCGATTCCACTGTTCAGGTAAGGTCCGACAGTGCGCCGGAGGCTATCGTGGCCCCGGCTCAGGATCTGGAGCTGAAATGCGGCAGCGGCCATCAGCCCGGCGATGAAGCCGCCGCCCGGCAGGTTGTGGCCGCGAAAGAGCAGGTACAGGGAAAGCAACAGCAGTACGGGCGTCAATATGCGATTCAGGAGACGAAGATAGAGTTCAGGCATTGTGATCTGAGACGCGATTCGGAATCCCCGCTTTACTTCTCACTTTCATTTTCAGGCGACGCGGTGGCAGAAGGTTCGGTTTCGACGGCAGCCGGATTTTGACGGCTCGCGGTGGACACCGACTCCGGGCGTTGCGACGTCCACGAGGGAAGATTGACGCGGGGGGCGTTCAGCAGTGCGTATCCACCCAATGCCGCCAGGGCCAGAACGGTGATCTCGCCCATCGTGTCGAAGGCCCGGAAGTCGACCAGAATTACATTGACGACATTGGTCCCGTGACCTTCGGGCACCGCATTTTGCAGAAAGTAGCCGCTGATGGACTTAGCGGCCTGCATTGCTTCGCTGGTGTTGAAGAGGACGAGGAAAAAGCCAAAGGCTCCCGCTGCCAGGGCAACCAACACATTGCGGATCTGTTTCAGTTTCTGCATGGGCGGTCGAATGTCGGGCGGGAGCTTCGTGAACACGATTACGAGAAGCACGACAGTCAATACCTCGATGAGCAGCTGGGTGAGAGCGAGGTCCGGCGCGCTGAAGAAGACGTAGAACAGGGTCACGGAGACGCCGACCACGCCCAAGCTGACGATTGCGCCCAAGCTTGTCCTGATGCGGACGGTGACGTAGGCGGACACGACTGTCATCAGAATCAGAACGGTTTCGGGTGCGCCGGGAAAGACGTTGGAAGAAGCCAGAAGGTCGCCGGGCGCGACCTGAAGCAGCGCGAATGCAACGGGAACGAAGGCGGCGAGCAGTACGATGGCCGCCTGCGTAGCCAGGGTATAGCCCTGTGAGAAGCGGGCCGTGAACTGCCCCAGCGCGTAGATTCCGTCCAGGAAGTTCTGAAAGACAACGACGCCGCGCAGGTTTTCGGGCAGTTGAGCCAGGGTTCGACGAAGGTAGGAGCGTATCCGGAACAGCCAAACGCCGGCGGCGATGGCGAGCAGGCTGGTCAGCAGCACCGGGGTGAAGCCATGCCAGATTGCCGCGTGCTTGTGGACGGGCGCCCCGGAGATGGATGCCGCCGCGGAGGTCAGGAAGGCGTCGAGCCACGGAAGGGTGAAGGGAGCGACGGCGCCCATGGCGACGAGCAGGAGCGGAGCGGCCACGAAGGGCGCAGCCGGGGCGTGGTGAACGCGAGTCGGGGCAACATGGCCTGAACTTTCCCGGGTTGAACTTTCGGTTTCTCCGGTCGAACCGGGCCGCAAGAAAGCCTCCCAAAGGAGGGTCAGACTATATGTAACGAAGAAGGCTCCGGCGAGCGCTGCGGCGCCAAATGCAATCCAACCCGCTATTTCGCCATGTTCGGCAGATTCAAAGAAGGATTCAAGCAGGGCCTCCTTGGACACAAAACCGAAGAAAGGCGGAATACCGGCCATTGAGAGGGTTGCCAGCAGGGCAACCGTTGAAGTTACGGGCAGGGAATGCCGGAGGCCGGCGAGCCTTCTCAAGTCTCTTGTGCCGGTTGCGTGGTCCACGATTCCGGCCACGAGAAAGAGGGGCCCCTTATAGAGAGCGTGGGCGAGGATTCCGATGACGACGGCCAGCAGCGCGGCCTCGCTGCGAAAGGCCAGCAGCGCGGTCAGGATTCCCAGCTGGCTGACGGTAGCGTAGGCCAATAGGGCCTTCATGTCCCAGTGGCGCACGGCGGTGATCGCGCCGACGAGCATTGTGGCGCCGCCAAAGATGAGGAGCGCCCATAACCACAGTGGGTGTCCGCTGAGGGCAGGGTGCAGGCGGGCGAGGAGGTATATGCCGGCCTTGACCATGGTGGCGGAATGCAGGTAGGCGCTTGCAGGCGTCGGCGCGGCCATTGCGCCTGGCAGCCACCAGTGAAAGGGAAACTGGGCGGACTTGGTAAAGGCGCCGAGAAGAATCAGAATCAGGATGGCCGGATAGAGGTCGAGTTCGGTCAGGCCAGGACGAGCTACGATCTCGCTGATCGTATAGGCGCCGCTCTGCTGCCCCAACAGGATCAGTCCTGCGATCATTGCCAGGCCGCCGCCCGCTGTCACGATGAAGGCATTGCGGGCCCCGCCCCTGGCGACGGCAGACCGGTGCGAGTATCCGATGAGCAGATAGCTGGTAACGCTCGTTCCTTCCCAAAACACGAACAGAGACAGCAGATTGTCGGCCCAGACGAGACCCAGCATCGAGGCCATGAAGGCAAAGAGTGAGAGGTAAAAGTAGCCCTGCCTCTCATCGTCTTCGAGATAGTAGTGGGTGTAGAGCGCGACGGCGGCGCCGACGCCGGTGATGATCAGGCCAAAGAGCAGTGAGAGGCCGTCCAGGCGGAAGGAGAGCTCCAAACCCAGGCTCTCAATCCACCGATACCGCTCGACAAGGATGGCGCCGTTCTGTAATGCCGCCTTGGGGCCGGAGTCTGTGCCGGCGCCGGCGTTCAGGAATGGGATTGCCGCGGTAAGCTGCCAGACGGTGACGGCCAGGGGAGGCATTGCCGAGAGCCAACCGGCCCAGGCGCGCTTATGAGGTTTAATCCAGTAAAGGATTACACCGCTAACGAGAATCAGTGAGAGGGATGCCGCTAACATGGTCGAAGAGTTTCGCCGGTCGTCTGTGGGGTCGCGTCAAAGGGGGAAAAAGCTGTTTGACGGCGGTGACACCCTGGAGAAAGGAACATTGGCGTGGGCAGAAGGAGGGCGCTTGCCCCTGATGAACCCGGTTCGGGCCTGGTTACTGAAGTGAACAGTTTTCGTTAATCTTTTACCACAGTTGCAACGGCTCCCCTAACTTTCGCATCCGGTTTGGCGCGCTTGGGCTTGATTGGTTGGAAGTAAAGACAGCAGGACAGGACGATGGGCTACTGCAAGTCCCTGCCGAAGGGGAGGAGAGCGAGCGGGATCAGCTTGAAGTGCTGCTTTGCGAAGGGGATCCCCACTATCGTAACGGTAAGGATCAGCGCCGAAAGCAGGTGAGCGAGCGCAATCTCCCAGCCGAAGAGGATTATCCAGATCAGGTTAAAGAGAATGCGAAGCGGGCTGTTCGCGTTCTGACCTTCCACTACTTCCTTGCCAAACGGGGTAAGGGTGGCGACGCCGAACTTGATCGACTGCAGGCCGAACGGAATGCCGACGACGGTCAGGCAGAGTACCAGTCCGCCGATCAAGTATCCGATTGCGGCGATCAGACCGCCGAATACGAGCCAGATGATATTTCCAAGCGTACTCATGTGCGTTCCCCCGACGGGTGGCTATGCTCTTGTCGAAGCGCTGCTAACGCCTTGCTTCCCGGTACAGTTTACTACGAAGTTCCGGCGAGGAGGTTTCCGAGTACAGACAGTTTTTGGCGTCCAAAAGCCGGGTTGGAATGGACGAAATATAGCTGAAAGCGGCTGAACGTCTGCAACCTGCACCGAGCGTAGTATAAAGGAGGAAAAAAAGTTCCGAAAACGGTTGACGAGCCGGGATTTTCTGCTATACTCGAAGTAATCGATCAAAGCTGAAAGGGCGCGTTCTTTATGGGCACAGGTCATCCATGGGCGGCCCTATGAGCCCGCCGCGTGGGAGGACTCCGAATGAGCCGGGTGCGCTGCCCGCAGAAGCGCTGCAATTTCTGGTGGAATGGATGGTGTGACGCCGATGAAATCGAGTTGGATCCGGTAACACTTTCGTGTATAACATTCGATGAAAAAGAGACTGAAGACGGCCCGCCAAGCGCAGGCGCAGCCGCCTACATAGAAGAAGATGAGTTTGAGTGGCTGGATGATGACTCGATCTTTGAAGAGGAGATGGATGAACGTCTCTACGGGGTAGACGACGGCGATCCGGAACTCGATGATGAAGAGGGCGATCTGCAGGAAGAAGAAGATTCCTGGCCTCCCTGAGTGGCGGGGGACGCGACGTCGAGCAAGGGAAAGGTCAGATGAAGAGCGGGATGCCACACCGCGTAAGCCGCTGCGGCGGTTTTGCCGGTTTGCGCTGCTTTTGCGGATGTGATAGGCTATTTTCAGGTATGGACAACTGAGCATTTATCGTGTATAATCAGTTGTATCAGTACGGATTTATTGAGCAATTATCCGGTAAGGAGAGCAGCCATGACCTATGAAGCCGCTTTTCCACGTTTTACACCCCGAAAGAGTAAGAGCCGGTCAGGCGCTTTGGTGCCGGTAAGATCCAGGAGGATGTTGCCGGTAAAGTGGCAGCCGTCCCTCATTCTGGGGAAGAAGTACAGTCCGAGGTTTTTCCTTGCCATGGCCGTGAGCATCGTAAGCTCCATCAGCTTTCTCTGGGTGCTTCTCCTGGTTATCGCGGGGTAGGGTCCGGAGAGTGCGATCGGAACCGAAACTGACCGCACTGGTGAGGTAGGTCCCGGAACGGGAAATAAGAACAAGGCTTTTTGCCCCCTGACGTTCATCTGAGCGTCAGGGGGTTTTCTTTTCCGGCGAGAGATGAATCGAAATCTATTCGTCCGTAGTGAGAGAGAGCAGATAGGCGACGATTGCGTCTAATTCCTCTTCGCTGAGCTGTTCTCCGTAGTTTACAGGCATCACCTGCAGGCACTGTCCGAGAGGGCACTCCTCTACGATAAAGGCGCTCGGGTCAAGGATGGCCTCCCGCAGGTACTCCTCGGCCGTATAGCCTTCACGACGCGTTCCGGCAACTGTTCCCAGGTTCGTCTGGTCGGGACCGAGCATTGCGGCGTCAACCTCCGGGAGCCCGGTTGTGACGTGGCAACTGTTACAGCCGGTCCTAATCATGGCTTCAATAGCCAAGTCTATAGTTTCCTGGGCCAGCTGCCCGGAGGCGGCCGCTCCCTGTTCGGACGACTGGCCCGCTTCGACGGTGACGGTGATGGTGTCGCGGTACTGGTCGCCCTCGAGGGCGGTATGGAGGCCGTCGGCGAACTGGAGGCGGAGTGTGTGCTCGCCGGGCTCCAGTTCGACGGAAACGGCAGTCTGGCCCTTGCCGTAGTGGAGATGCCGCTCGTCGGTGGGGATGACCTCTCCGGCGGGAATGAAGTCGGTGTCGACGAGGATGTGGAAATGTCCTGCGCCGTCGTTGACTTCGCCGGA
>JAJEDJ010000043.1 GCA_022821545.1 Caldilineaceae bacterium | reverse complement strand
CGGCCTCATCAACACCGTCCTCAAAATGCTCGGCTTCCCCAAGGGGCAGGCCTGGCTCACAGATCCCGTGATGGTCAAATGGGTCTTCATCTTCATGGCCATCCAGGGCGGTATCGGTATGCTCATCTTCCTCGCCGGGCTCCAGAATGTGCCCCAGGAACTTTACGACGCAGCCAAAATCGACGGCGCAAAGTCCATCCACACACTGTTCAAAGTCACACTGCCCATGCTGACCCCCTACACCCTCTTCAACCTCCTCACAAGCCTGATCGGCGCCTTTCAGATGTTCTCCGTCCCCATGCTGATGACCGGCGGCGGCCCCGCCAACGGCTCGATGTTCTACGGCCAACTCATCTATGAAAACGCCTTCAGGTACTTCAGAATGGGCCACGCCGCCGCGCTCTCATGGATTCTTTTCGTCATCAGCATGGTCATCGTCGTCGCCCTCTTCCGCACCTCCGCAAGCTGGGTCTACTACGAGGGAGGCAACTGAATCGTATGGCAGGCATTCGCACCGCACGCCGATACATTTTCCCCGCGGGCCGTTTCACTCTCGGCATGCGCGCCAGCAGAATCATTCAGCACGCCATCGCCTATCTGCTGATCGCAGTCTTTCTCTTCTTCGCACTGTTGCCCGTTTTCTGGATGTTCAGCAACGCCTTCAAAACGCTCGAACAGATGCGAATCACCTTCCCCATTCAGTGGATTCCCAACCCCGTCACCCTCGAGAACTTCGCCGATGGCTGGCGCGCGCGCGACTGGCTCCTCCACCTGCGCAACACCCTCATGCTTGCAGTCTTCGTACTCATACCCACAATGGCTTCCTGTACCTTGGCCGCCTATGCCTTCGCACGCATGAGGTTCCCCGGCAGCGAGCTGCTCATGCTTTTCAACATCAGCCTCATGCTTATGCCCGACTTCGTAACAATGGTGCCCCGCTTTGTGATGATGGCCCGCATGGGCTGGGTCGGGACTTGGCTGCCCGCCATTGTCCCATCAATGCTCGCGCTCAATCCCGCCATGGTCTTCGTCCTGCGCCAGTTCTTTCGCGCCATCCCTAACGAACTCTCTGAAGCCGCGCTCCTTGACGGCTGTAACGATCTGGTCATCTTATGGCGTATCATCATCCCCCTCTCCAAGCCCATCCTCGCCCTGCAGATTGTCCTCATCACCTCCTGGGCCTGGAATGACCTCCTCTTCCCTCTCCTCTACCTCAAAGACAAGAGCATGCAGACCCTTACCCTCGCCATGATGGGCTTTATCGGCACGCGCGGCGACACCCAGTGGGGGGCGATGATGGCCATGTCCGTTCTTGTATCTCTGCCCATGATGGCGTTATCGTACTATGGGCAGCGCTACTTCACAGAGGGCTTCACCCTTACCGGCATAAAAGGGTAGTCCCCAGCCGCGCCGCCATCACGTATCTATCGAAAATGACCTTTCACTGACCAAAACGAACGATCTCCATGTCCCTTTTCACTTCCAATCGAGAACGCCGCCTCTGGCTCTGGGCACTGGCCGTAGTGATTGCTATCTACTCCACGCTCGGGCTCGCGCGCACACTGGCCGGGCAACTGCGAACACACGGTCTGCTCGAATCCCTCTTTATGGTCAGTTTTCTACTTGTCGGGGCTGTCATCCTGGCCTACGGGCTGAAGGTGCGCCCGGGTGGCCTGGAGATAGGGGTCGCGCTCGGCGTGGCCGCCGTCTATATCCTCATCTTCGTGCGCATGGCGACCCCGGAGGAGCGCACGCATCTCATCGAGTACGGCGTTCTGTCCGTCTTCATCTACGAAGCGCTCAAAGAACGCGCCAGCCACGGCCGCCGCGTGCCCGTACCCGCTCTGCTCGCAGTCATAGCCGCTTCGCTGATCGGCCTGATCGACGAAAACATCCAGGCCTTCCTTCCCAATCGCACCTATGACGAGCGCGATCTCCTTTTCAACGTCCTCGCGGCCGTCATGGCTGTCGCCGCCAGCATGGCCCTCGCCTACGCCCGCCGCTGGCGCTTCCGCAGCACGCCGGACTGACAGCCAACCCAGGTCGGCAAGGCGTCTGTCAAGGAGGTTTACTGAAACTCGGATCCGAAAGCGTCTGACTTCAGTCCTCGCCGTAGTCTAGCACCACTTGCAAAATACCCTCTGGGCGCTTATCGATCATCTCGTAAGCCGCCGCCGCATCCTCAAGGTCGACCACGTCCGTAATCAACCCATCCAGATTCAGCTTGGGCATCAGTGACAGCACCGCCTCCATGCGCCGCGCGGCCGACCATCGATGCGACAGCTCAGGGCTGATGCCGCTTATCTGCGACGAGATCAGCTGAATCCGATTGTGGTGGAACTCCGCGCCAGGGTAGACGTTGGCCAGCGCGCCCGCATACCACGACATCACGATCACTTTGCCGTTGTAGCAAACTGTGCGGATCGCCTCGTTCAGAGCGCGATCACTGGCCGAAAACTCGAACACCACGTCCGCTCCCCGATTGTCCGTCAACGCCCGCACCGCCATCGCAATGTCCTTGACCTCGCCCGCGTTGAAGACAAGGTCCGCGCCGCTCACCCTCTTGGAGATTTCCAGCCGCTTCTCGATCAGATCAACCGCGATCACCGGCGACGCGCCCGACAGCTTGGCCCACTGCACCGTCAGCTGCCCCAGGACACCCTGGCCAAAGACCACCACGCACTCTCCCAAATGCAGGTCCGCGTCCAATATGCCGTTGAAAGTAGTGTTCAGGACGGCAGTGAGCACACCTGCCCTCGGGTCGATCCCCTCCGGCAGCTTGGACACCGAACCCGCCGGCAACACGTGCGCCGACTGGTGCGGGGCAAAGCTGAAGACAACATCGCCTTCGGCAAACTCTGTCACATCGCTCCCCACCTCCGTGACCACGCCCACGCACGCGTAACCGTAGCGCAGAGGGTAGTCCCACTGGGGCTCTTCGCTTTCCACAAACAGCCGCGTGCGGCGGTCCCGCTTCAGCTGCCACATCGGCGCGTCCCCGCGATAGACATTCATCTCCGTCCCATGACTGATGCCCGAAAAAAGCGAGCGTATCGCCACTTCTCCCGCGCCCGGCCCCGCGATCTCATCCTCGACCAGACTTACCTCTCGCAGCCCCGTTATTTCAACAGCCTTAATCTTGATCAATGTCTTGCCTGCTTCTCCCTCAATGTTCCATATCATTCACAACCTCGAACCCCAACAGCTGCCCCAGGTCCTCAATCTCATCCACCCAGTCCCCGTAAAACAGGACCCTGTGCCCGCCCGGCGTCAGCGGGTGCTCCGCCTTCATACAGTTGCGCAACAGCCTCTTCACATCGGCAACCCGGATCGCCACCGACGTCCGGCAATCCCGCTGCACACTCACATTGCTGTCAATGACCCCGGTAAAGACATACATGCGGTCGAAAGGCACAAACTGGGCGATCGTCACCGTCTGGCCCACCTCCATCTGCACGTTCACACACGTGCTCTTGTACAGCCCCTGATGATTGCGAAAGGCGTATTCCTCCGTCTCCTCTCCGTCCCATCCCCCCAGCTTCGTCGCGCTGAAGTCGTGGGACATCCCGATCAGGTTCCGCCCCGTATCGATATGAATATGACCGATAAAACCCGGCCGGTCGGCCAGATAGCCGATCAGCAGCTGCGTGATCGTGCTCGACAGGTCCAGCTGGCAGATACCAGCCAGCCCCTCGTCGTTCAGCATCGAAAACGCCAGGCACGGCAGCGGATACGGCCCGCTCCCCATACAGATGCCGTGCTCGGTGATACCCTGCGCCCCCTCCTCCGCCAGGATCTGTTTGATCCCCAGGTACAACTTGCACGATTCGACCACGTCCTCCCGCGTCGGTTCGACCACATCCGTGGCCCTTGCAATCCTCCTCTGCGCCAGCGCCTCCGCAGCCTCAGCATCGGCGTTCCGGTAGGCCGCGATCAGCCGCTGAGGAGGGATATCCTTGATCTCAAGCCCCAGTCTCTCCTTCGCCTGCCTGATAAAGCCGTCGCTCAACGGCGTCAGGTCGGAAAAGAGATGGATCCCGCCCCACCCTTCCTCGAACCACCTGCGGCTCGACTCCACCTGCTTCGGCGTATGCGACTGCTGGTACAGCACCTTCGACTGCCCCATCTTGTGAACAGCCTTCAACACGCCGATCTTCTTCCCCACATCCGCGAAATCCGACGAAAGCACCGGAATCACATTGCGTTTGCCCTTCACCGGCACGAAGTTATGCAGCCAGCCCAGCGGCGAAAGCGGCGCCTCCGTGGGGTTGAACATTACCGTCGGCTTGCCCCAACTCGCAATTTCCTTCTGCATGACATTCGGAAACAGGCCCAGAATGAAAACAAGGACACCGTCCTCGTCCTGCACATTCGCAGCCGCCTCTTTCAACTCTGCACGCGTCCGCACCAGCGTCTGGCCCGTGAATTCCACCTCTCGCCCGTACGCCTTCAACTCCTCCCTGTAGCGCGCGGCCAGGCTTTCATGGCTGAACGAACCCTGATAGATCGGCCACTCTTCGTTCTCCTCACCGGGAAAGCTGTCACCTTTTGGCCTGCCCAGAAACAGTGTTCGAATTCTCGTCTTTTTCACGACAACCTCCTCTTGGCAACCGGCCGTTAAATCTAGGCGCCTGAAACTGGAACCGGGAGGCGTTCAACAAGCTTGTAGCGGCCGCCCTTGCTACTCCGATTCCATTAAGCCGCAGACGGCTCCTCTGCGCGCAGCACTGCCACGAAGTACGCCCCAACCCCAACAACAATCAGGCCGAGTACAAGCCCCAGCGGCAGGTAGCCCACCGCCTGCAACTCGGCGGCCGCGGTCGCGATCAGGTCTGCGCTTGGTTCGCAGCCGGCCAGCTTCTCACCCTGCGGCCAAGGTCCCAGCGGCCAGCCTTCGTTGTTGCCGAACGGCATCGGCTCCCACTGCCATCCCGAAGGCCAGGGCTCCCCCTCGCCCGGCGTGGTCACGCACATGCGGCGCAGCGCGCGCACGTTCTGCAGTTGCGACGCTCGCGTCGCCGCGGTGACGACGAAGTAGGCCGCGACCACGCCGACACCGATAGCCCAGTTACGCAGAATCCCGCGATACCTGACCACAGGGAGCTTCAGGATCACACACAGCAGAAAGACCGCCGAGACCACAAGACCCAGCATCCAGTCCTCCACCCGGTCGCCCTGCCCCAGAATCCAGGGCGGCAGAAATACGGCCACAAACAGGAACATGTAGAGCCCGTTCAGAATTGCCATCCCCAATACAATCATCTGTACCTTGGCGTTCCGCCACCAGGCCAGCGGTGCAGCTGTAACAAAGAGAATATTGAAGTGGTCGATAAATGCCATGCTTGGAATGCCCAGAGCCGCGCCCAGGCTCAGTTGCAGGTCAAACGCGTCGTTACGCGCAGCACCACCATCCAGGCCGAGGCCAAACGTGTAAATGGTGAACTCATATCCCGGGTATCCAAAGGCTAGAGCCAGCCACAAGAGCGTAAGGAGAACATTGGCGGTGATGAGTCTGATTATTGTCAATCTAGGCATATTGGATTCTCTCCCATGAGTCGTTCAAATGGTGGATGCCTCTCTTGCCCGCCGCGGCCCTGCTTGTCGCGCACCGCAAGACGGTAGTACAATTTTCCTACGCATCCAGGCTACTATCGAAGGCAAAACCATGAGAGTAACCCACGCGCAAAAGATGGAGTTCTACAAAAAGGGATATGTGAGGGTGCCCGGCGTTGTCCCGAGTGTGATGGTCGACGCCGCCGTCAAAGCGATAAACCACTCCTTATCTATTACCGCCTGCAACACGTCAACTAGATGGCCCAACTGCGCGAAGCCCTGACCGAAATCTGGATGGAGTGGGACGGCATGCGCGAAATCGTCTCCCAACACAAAAGAGGCCAGCCAACTGGTTAAGCCAAAGTGATTCCATCCCAAGACCAGGACGTCCGAAAGAGTTGCATCCAGGAAAAGTCTTCCGAACTACAGGGGCCGTCAACCATTGATCACTGACCAGGCTCCAACTGTCCGGCTCTCTCCATCGCCGCCCAATAGGCGTGGTCCGCGCTATTGACAAGCGTGTTTTCCAGGCTGCGCAGGATCAGTTCCCCCTCGGCCGAATGCGCGCCCGCGGTGTGCGCCACCGCCTCCGGGAGCCCCACCGTAAGCGCCACGTGTACCCCGTACACCGAATGCCGAATCGACGGAAAGCCGGAGGCGCCCACATCAGCCTTCCAGCGTGCCTGATTCTTTAGACTGAACTCAAACGGCTTGCCCACATCATGGCACAGCGCACACGCCCACAGCAGATCCCTGTCGATACCGATATCCCCATGGACCTCTTCCAAGCCGTCGGCAAGCCCGTGCGCCATGCGCGCCACGCCGCGCAAATGGTCAGCCTGCGTGCCGTCCTTAAGCGCCGGCGAGTCCGGCACGCCCGATCCCCTGATCTGGTCGATGCTTGTGAACTCCGACTGCGATAGGGCAAAAGCCCACGCCTCGATCACCAGCCCGCGCAGCTCTTCATCCGTGATCTTATTGACCTCCGGCAGGCTCTCAACTACACCCTGGCGCAGTTCTTCCATGGAAGCCATCCGTGTCCCTCCTCTGATTTTCGCAAGGCTGTGCGTCCCCTGCCCGCTCCTATTCGACAGGCTACCCTTCTACTGCAACCGTTTCTTCCCTTTTCAGAATCTGGATTGATGTATTGGGAAAGACAGCAACGGTGGCGTCCGCGGGCAGGCTGGCCGCCAACTGGTCGATCACCGTCTGCCAGTCGCGGTAAAGGAGGTCGCCACCATGCTTGGCCGCAAATTCCGCCGCCTGGAAATGCTCAGAGACGATGAGCAGTGGCTCCCGGCCGTTGATCAACGACGCCGGGTCAGGAGTAGCACCGGCCTCGGCCTTGCGCTTCAGGTACTGGGGCCACGGCAGCTGCTGATGCAGGCCGTGGTAGGAGATGCCGTCACACGCCGCGTTGAGAACGACCGTGTACGGTTCCCGCTCGAAGTACTGACGCGGCCACACAGCCTTCGACCCCTGCACCGGGTCGGCGTCGAGGGGGTAAGCGTTGCACACCACCAGGTCCGCCTCCTGCCGCAGTCTGTGCGGAATGGCCGTGCCGTAGGTGCGCCGTGCAAAGCGTGCTCCGGCACGATGCGCCTCCACAAAATCGCCGACAAAAACGCCTGCAATCTTGCGGCGGCTGGTCAGCACGCAGTTGACGATCATGTCCAACCCGATCAGGCTCGACACCTCCTCGGCTACGTCGCGGTGATCACGCACGCCCCCGTCGATCAGAGTCACTTTGCCCGCCTCCTCGGCGGAAGGCTTCTGCCGTTCGAGATTGCCCTGCCCCCGCCTGGCGGAAAAGCTGTGAAAGTGAAAAATGGTGGCAAAACCGGCCACACCCGGGACGATCAGCTTGGCGCCGCCGCCGAAGCCGACAGAAGGATGGGGGTAGATCCCGCCCACGCAGATTTTGAACTCGGCTTCGGCAACAATGCGGTTGATATAGACTGGCGTCCCGTCTTCCAGGCTGCCGTAGGCGACCAGATCGCCGGCCATGAAATCATGGGACGTCGTCGCGTAGGCGGCGGCTACGTCGGCGCCCACCTTCTTCACCATCTCTTCTTCCGTAAGCGGCCTGTGCGTACCGCCGCCGACAACAATGACCGTCTCGGTCTTGGGAACACCTGCCGCGGCCAACTCCTCAAGCACATGCGGCAGCATATCCGCCGCCGGTGTAGGCCGGCTCAGGTCATCGACGACAATCGCGGCGCTGGCTTTTCCCTTGGCCGCGTCGCGAATCCGGGGCGTTCCGATCGGACTGTCGAACGCCGCTGTAATCTCAGCCGAACTGAGCGCGGGAGCATCCTCGCACGCGCAGACGTGGACATCCCAGCCGGCCGGAAAAGTGAGCGTGCGTTCGACATCGCCAAACCAGGAGCGAGAGGGGACGGATACCGTTTGCGGATTGTTCATGAGTTTTTCCTTCGGATGGCTCTTGTTGGGTTGGCTGCAGTTGGCGTCCTATGAAGGCAGGAGTTCGTTCTTCAACGTGTCGATCAGTCTTTTCGCGAAGGGCGAGCGCTCAACTACTTTCTCCGGATCGATGAGGCCCAAGATTTCAAAAGAATGGCTGCCTTTGCGATATGCGCGTTTCTTGCTTCCTTTGCTGGCCGACTCCAACTGTTTGAAAACCTCGTTTTTAGGAACGCGCTCGATATCATTTCGGTGTGGAATCGCAGTGGGTTTGAATCCAAGCCCGAAGTAGGATTTCAGTGTCGAGACATCCGCCAGAAACCAGGATTCCATGCATTGCACCATCAGATGCGCCTGATTATCTTGTGCATTGTTAGGGCGATCCCAGTTGTCTCGAGATCGCAGATGCTGCCAAGGTTTACTGTTAGTACTTACAGGAGCTTCACTATCGACTAACAGTAAGGGTAGTTCGCTGGCCTTCGATTCCTTTAAGGCGACACGGAAATCTTTCAGCGCACTATCCCTGCTTCCGCAGGCGAGAATCCCCGGCATATGTCCAATGAATCCGGCCCTTTCAATGAATTTCCGTAAGCCCTTGCGAAACTTGGTTTTTCCAGCTTTCCCTGGACCCCCTCCCTCCACATATATGGTAACGGCTACCATCGGTTGCCCCCCAGCTTGCCCTTAAGCCACAAATCGCCCAATGAGTATTCCTCTTCGAGCCATTCATGTAACTCATCCTGGCTCAAGCGACAAATCGTTGTAGCATTGCTCTCCTTCTCGCACACCAGCACGGCTTCCGGGACATGTGATAGCGCGTCAACAAGAATGTCCGAGTGAGTTGTAACTATAATTTGAGTTCTGTGGGAAGCCTCGATAAGCAATTCCGCGACAATGGGAAGAATGTCAGGATGTAGTCCGATTTCCGGTTCCTCAATGCAGGTAAGCGGAGGAGGGGATGGATGACAAAGGATTGAAGCAAGGCAAAGGAAACGCAGAGTTCCATCCGAAAGCCGGGTGGCCGGTACGGGGTGATGGAGGTTTTTTTCGTGAAAGAAGACTTGCACGGTGCCTCCTTGAAAATAAACCTGGTATCTCTCGAATTGGTCGTAAAACTGTTCAATCTGGGAAATGAGAGTGCTTCTGACGTCACCCATGAGATCCAGATCGTTAAGAACAAGACCCAGGTTGCTCGCATCTTCAGCCAAGAAGTCACTAAGCAGATCAACCGGCTGCGGACTGCGAGGCGCTGTATGCGGGCCCATGCTCCATTCGCGATACAGCTTTAACTGCCTATATTGGTCTCCCAGGTAAGTGATCTCAGGGTATTGATCCGGATCCCGGCGTTGCGAAAGTACAGATTGATTTGGCGCAAGATCCTCCCGCTGCAATTTTCGCTCTCTTCTTTCGCCGCCTGGAACTTCTCCATTGATGTCTGTTGCGCGAACACTGAGTACGGGGTGGCCTCCTTGATAACGATAAAAGAAGCGTACGTCGGTGGCCCCTTCAAACTCTTCCCGTTCATTTTCGATCGCTTCGTCCACGAGCTCAAAACGCTGACCAACGGTCCCGACGCGGATTCTGTGGCGTAGTGGCATGATCCCATTTGGGTAATACAATGTTGCATTTACTTCTGCCACAGAAGCAAGTCTAGACCCTTTCCATAACCATTCGTCTACACCTCCGCCTGCTCGCACTGGCGCTACCAAGTCGGCAGCGGAGGCTCGCAGGAGGTCGATAGCTTCTATGAAGTTCGACTTGCCCGACCCGTTCGGACCGATCAACACATTCAGTGATCCAAGTTCCAGCGGTTGTGTATCCGGGCCGAAAGAGAGCAGATTTCGCAGTTGCAGCGATTGTATAAACCTCTTGTCTCCTAACATAGCAAGTCCTTTTTGCCGTCAATTTCATTCGTTTTACGCCATGACATTCTATCACAACCCCCGCCCCGCACATGTCCGGGAATTACCCCATTTTTTGACAGCACACCATTCTCTGTTTATACTCACACAGACCGACGAGGCGACGGCTCCCTCTGACTCGTTCAAAGTCGCATTCAGCTTGTACTTCGCGCCGAACAGTCGTCCCCTAATTGCCCTTCAACTCCTGAACCGGGGCAGGCTGGGCGGCCAAACCGCAGTTCCCGAAACGTCGATCGCCCGCATTTTGGGGCCGGCCCTGCCAGCCTTCGAGGCCGTATCGAAACCGAGCGCACTGACCACTGTCAATACTGAACTTTCCGGTCAAGACGCCATAGCCATCAGCCCTACTTTTCTACATTCCAAGGAGAGAAACTCCAATGAAACAGAAGCAAACACTGACAAGGCGCGACTTCTTGCGCTACTCCGCCATGACAGGCTCGGCCGCGCTGCTGGTCGCCTGCGCGCCGGCGGCCCCCGCCGCGGACGGCGAAGCAGCGCCCGCCGCCGCAGCCGACGAGGCCCCCGCCGCCGAAATGAGCGGACCCAAGCAGGGCGGCACCATGACCTGGGTCGGCCACCAGGAGGTCGCCGGCCTCAGCCCGGCCTTCATGGGCCCCACAGTACACTGGGTGATGATCATCAACATCCAGAACCCGCTGATCGCCATCGACGAATTCAACCAGCGGGAACTGGTCCTGGCCAAGTCGGTCGACGTATCGGCAGACGGCCTCACCTACACCTTCCAGTTGCACGAGGGCGTCCTCTTCCACGACGGCACCGAGCTGACCGCCGACGACGTCGTCTACACCTACGACTACTACCGCAACCCGGACAACGGCGCGCCCATCGTCGGCTCCTTCACCGGCATCGGCTCGGTCGAAGCGCCCGACAAGTACACCGTCCAGGTCAACATGGACAATGTCAACGCCGCTTCGCTGGCCTCCTGGGCCACCGTTCCCATCGTCCATTCGGCCTATCACGCCGAAGTGGGCGAGGAGACCTACAGCACGTCGCCGATCGGCACCGGCCCCTACAAGCTTAAAGAGTGGCGCCCGGCAGAGTTCACCGAACTGGAGGCCTTCGACGATCATTTCCGCGGCCGCCCCAATATCGACGTCCTGCGCGAAGACATCGTGCCCGAACCCTCCGTGCGCATGATCGCCCTGCAGACCGGCGAGGCGGACTCCGCGGTCTGGCCGCTTCTGGTCGAAGACAGCATCTTCCTCGAGGAGGACCCAGGATTCGTCAACTTCCGAACGCTCGCCAACTCGATCAAGCACTTCCCGTTGAATAACAGCATCCCGCAGCTGGCGGAGAAAGAGGTGCGCCAGGCACTGATGCATGCGCTCGACCGCCAGCGCATCATCGACGAGCTCTGGAACGGCGCCGCGCAGGTCTCCCACTCCAACCTGACGCCGGCCAGCCCCTATCACCACACCGGCCTGAAGCAGTACGACTTCGACCCGCAGGAGGCCATGGCTCTACTCGATGGCGCCGGCTGGGCCGCTGGCGGCGACGGCATCCGCGCCAAGGGCGACCAGAAACTTTCCTTTACGATCACGACCATCACAGGCGACCAGGCCCGGCGTCCCATCGCCGAACTGGCGCAGCTGATGTTTGCCGACGTCGGCGTTGACGTGCAACTGGAGGAGGCGCCGGTAGCGACCATCCTGCAGGGTATGCGCGAAGGTACGATGGACGCCTCTCTCTACAACTGGACGTACGGCAGCGCGGTCGAGCCCGACCCGTTCAGCACGCTTCACTCCTCCGGCGGCAACAACTTTGCCCAACTCAACAACGCCCGCATGGACCAGCTTATCGAGGAGGGTCTCCAGGTCGTCTCCTACGAAGAGCGCGAACCCTACTATCACGAGATCCAGGAGATCTTTGTCGAAGAGCAGCCTGTCCTTAACTTGCAGTTTGACGAGTGGATGAACGTCTTCAACGCCCGCATCAAGGGGCTGCCCGAAGGCCCGAAGAACAGCTCAATGTACCAGCAAGCCTACAAATGGTGGATTGAAGAATAAGACGCCGCTGGCCGGCGATCCCTATGGTCGCCGGCCATTTTCCACTGTTCATCATTCACTAACCACTGCTTTTCATGCTTACCTACATCGCCCGCCGCATCCTGCAAGGCGCCATCGTGATTGTCCTGATCAGCGTAGGCACCTTTGTCGTTATTCGATTGATGCCGGGCGATCCCACCTACCTGCTGCTGGGCGAAGGGGAGATACGGATTACCCAGGAACAGATGGAGGCGATCCGCGCCCGCTGGGGGTTGGACCGTCCCCACCACGAACAGTTCTTCATCTGGGCGTGGAACCTTCTGCGCGGCGATTTCGGTGATTCTCTGATTCGCAAGGGAATACCGGTGCGGCAGATGATCTTTGAAGCCATCCCGGTGACTGCCATTCTGAACGTCACTTCGCTTGCGCTGGCGCTGCTGGTCGCGATCCCTGCAGGTATCATCGCCGGCGTGCGCCGCAACTCTCCCTTCGACTACAGTACCGCCGTCGGCTCAACTCTGGGCGTGGCTCTGCCCAACTTCTGGCTGGCCCTCATGCTGATCGTGCTCTTCGCCCTCTACGTGCCGCGCTGGTTAGGCGACCTGCCCCTGGTCGGCCGCATCCCGCCCTTCGGCCTGAAGTCGTGGCAGGGTTATATCCTTCCCATACTCGTGCTGACCACCGAACAGATGGCCGTCCTGACGCGCGTTATGCGCGCCTCTACCCTTGAAGTCCTTACGCAGGACTACGTGCGCACCGCCTATGCCAAAGGACTGCCGAACACTATCGTGCTGGTCCGCCACGCAGTGCGCAATGCGTTGCTTCCCGTTGTGACTGTCATCGGTTTTCGCATCGCCTTCATTCTCAGCGGCACAATCGTCGTCGAAACCGTCTTCGCCATTCCCGGCATAGGCCGCCTCTTTACCGATTCGATATTTCGTCTCGACTACCAGGTCGTTCAGTCACTTGTCGTCGTGCTGGCCGTGCTCGTCGTGGCCGTGAACCTGCTGACCGACCTGACTTATGCCATCATCGATCCGCGTATTCGTATCAATTAGAGTTTCTTGCAACAGCGCCAACCCATGACGGCACCTGAATCGACCGCGCTGAATCAACAACTCACCGCCACCGCTGACCGCCGCTCCGAATGGAGTCAGGCCTGGCGCAGATTCCGCGCTAATCGCATCGCGGTCGGCGGTCTGGTTGTTATCCTCCTCCTGGCTCTGATGGCAATCTTTGCACCCTTTATTTCGCCCTACGATCCCATCGACGAAATCTTCCGCGGCATGCGCGGCGGCAGCCCAACCCTTGCCCATCCTTTTGGCTACGACCATCTGGGACGGGACCTCCTCAGCCGCGTTATCTTCGGTACCCGCGTCGCCCTGCTTGTCGGCCTGTTGGCTACCGGCATCGCAGTTACCTTAGGCGTAGTAATCGGCGCGGTGGCCGGTTACCTCGGCAGCTGGGAGGACACATTGATCTCCAGGGTGATCGACACGTTGATGGCCTTTCCCATTATTGCGCTGCTGGTTGTGCTGGCCGCAGTACTGGGGCCGAGCCTGGTTACCACCGTCGTCGTGATCGGCATGACCGGCTGGGCCCGCTTCGCCCGCGTCGTACGCGCAGACATAATGTCCCTCAAGGCGACCGATTTCGTCACCGCGGCCCGCGCCGTCGGCGTGCGCGACTGGCGCATCATCTGGCGCCATCTTTTGCCCAACGTCATGGGCCCAATCATCGTTTTGGCGACCCTCGGCATTGGGGGCATCATAATTCTTGAATCGGCGCTCTCATTCCTGGGTTTGGGCATCCGCCCGCCCAACCCCTCCTGGGGCGGCACCCTGTCCGATGGCAGGGCGTTCATTCTACGCTACCCCCACATTGCTTTTTTTCCCGGCCTCATGATTGTGATCACAGTGCTGGCCTTCAATTTCCTGGGCGACGGCCTGCGCGATGCACTCGATCCAAGGGAACGGGATTAGTAGAGAGGTTTGTGCCATGGCATCAGAACGCTGGGTAATTCCTGGAATCGTTAGAGACGGTGTGGCCGTGCCAGAGCAAAATATGTCCTTGCCCGAAGGTATTCCTGTGGAAATCCATATTAGACAGGCAGATCTTCCGCCCGGGATTGAGTCCGAACTGGATCAATGGGACAAAGCCAGTGCTGAGGCATGGGCAATGATCGATGAATGGGAGGTGGAGTCGCAGTGAGCGTTGGTGACATTCACTGGGTAGAGCTGCCTGCCGCCAATGGTCGCGAGCAACGCGGCCGTCGCCCTGCAGTGGTTTTGTAGGATGACAGCTACGGCGGAGAACTTCCAGTTGTCCTGGTTGCCCCTCTTACAACTTCCAGGGCGACAATACGCTTCGCCGGTACGACTCTCATCCACCCTACATTAGAGAATGGGTTGACTCAGGAATCAGTAGTGCTAATGTTTCAACTGAGAGCTATTGATCGCCGTCGCATTCAAGAGCGTATCGGAGCCGTGAGTGAGGAGGTTCTGAAAGCGATGTTTGACCTGCTTGGGAAACTTACAGGTCGTAGCATATAGCCGAACTAGCTGCATGCCTTCGCTCAGTCCTGAACTGTTTCTAACTCGACGGAATTCAATCCTCCAGACATGTCGGACGGCAAATGCAGTCTTATAGAAGCACCAACGAATACAGAATGTTCACAGTATTGTGGACCAAGTTTCAGGAGGAAGTTCACATGAAGAACCGTTCAACACGATTCACCATTCTCACCCTGCTACTGACATTCGCACTGGCGTTTACTGCCTGTGTCGCCGTGGCGCCGGAAACGGGCGGCGACGCCATGATGGAGGAGGAGGGCGGCTTCGTCGTCGGCGTCAGCAACACCCTCGTCGGCAACGGCTGGCGCGAGCAGATGATCTGCGCCATCAAGGCAGAGGCCACCGCCAGCGGCCTTGTCGACAGCGTCGTCGTCGTCAACCGCAACGGCGGCCCCACCGAGCAGATCGCCGATCTCGAGGGCCTCATCTCGCAAGGCGTCGACGCCATTATCCTCAACCCGACCGACCGTGAGGGCCTCAACGCCGTCATCGAATCGGCCATAGCCCAGGGCATCGTCGTCGTCGCCGTCGATCAGGCCGTGACCGCCGAGGGCGCCTACGTCGCCACCAATGACCAGACCGCCTACGCCCGCCTTGGCGCCGAATGGCTCTTCGAGCAGCTCGGAGGTTCCGGTAAGGTCGTGGAGATGCGCGGCATCGACGGCGTCCCCGCCGACACCGACCGCCACAACGGCTTCATGGAAGCGCTCGCCAACTACCCTGACATCGAAGTCGTGGCCTCCACCTTCACCGGCTGGGACCCCTCCACCGGCGCCCAGCAGGCCCTCGACCTCATTACCACCCAGGAGATCGACGGCATCTGGACCTCCGGCATCGACTATCCGGTCGTTGAACAGTTCCAGGTCGCCGATGTTGACTTCGTGCCCATCGTCGGCGCCGACAACAACGGCTTCGTGGAGCAGCTGATCCAGCTCGCTGACGCGGGTCTGATGGGCGCGGCCGTCACCAACCCGCCAGCCATCGGCGCCGTCGGCATGGCCATCGCGCTCGATGCGCTGACGGGCAACAATCCGCCTCACGAGACCATTCTCACACCGCAAGTCTTCACCACCGCCGATCTCGATGCGCTCAATGCAATCTACGCGCCCGACGAGCAGGTAGGTTGGAGCACATACGTCGACATTGAACCCTACACCAGTTACAACGGCAGCGCCGATGTGTCCGCTTGCACTGCACCGGGCGAGTAGTCTGCCCCCCGCTGTTGAAATAAGGTCGCTATGAGCGAGTCGCAGCCACTGCTTGCGACCGTCAAAGTAGCAAAATCGTATGGACCCGTCGCGGCGCTGCGGGAGGTTGATTTTTCAGTTCGCCGCGGCGAGGTCCATGCGCTGCTTGGCGCAAACGGGGCCGGCAAGAGCACACTCGTCAAGATCCTGGCCGGCGTCCATCCCGCCGACGCAGGCGATCTGCATGTTGATGGCCGCCCCATGCGCATCCATGCCCCCGTCGATGCCATCGCCGTCGGCATCGCCACCGTCTTCCAGGACCCCGCTCTGATCCCCGATCTCACCGTCAGGCAAAATCTCCGGCTCAGCGAAATCGAGGAATCCGCCTTTACCCACTGGCTCTCCTGGTTCGATCTCGAAGACCTTGACACTGACTCGCTCGTTCGAGAACTGCCTCTCGAAACATTGCGAATGGTCGACTTGGCCCGCGCCCTCGCCCGCGACCCGCAGGTCCTGCTGCTGGACGAGATCACCGCCGCCCTTACCGCCGACCAGGCCGAACGCGTCTTCTCCCTCCTGGGCCAGTGGCGCGAACAGGGCCGTGCCGCCGTGCTCATTACCCACCGTCTCGCCGAGGTAAGGCGCATCTGTGACCGCGCCACCATCCTGCGCGATGGCCGCAATGTCGCCCTATTCGAGCCCAACTCAGACACGGCCGCGGCAAACGGCTCGGCGACCGGTACTATGCAAGACGTGGACGAGCACGAGTTGGTCGAAGCCATGCTCGGCGCAGAGGTCAGCGATTCCGCGGCCATTGAAGCGCCCGGCTCCCACCCTCAGCGACAACAGGAATCCCCTTCCTCTGTACAGGAAGTCTCCTTCGCCGCCCAGGGGCTCAGTTCCGGCGAGGTCGTGCGCGATATCTCTTTCGAATTGCGCCGGGGAGAGATTCTCGGCCTTGTCGCGCTGGAGGGCCAGGGCCAGGAGCGACTTTTCTCCCTGCTGTCAGGCGACCGCCGCCCGAGTTCCGGCGACATTCTGGTCGGCGGCAGTCAGCGGCGCTGGACTGCGCCCTACGATGCCGTGGGCGACGGCGTCGTCCTCATTCCCGGTGACCGCCTGCTGACTCTGCTGCCAAATCTACCCGTACGCCAGAACCTCGTCGTCCCCCTCTTCAGCCGCATCCGCCAGTGGCTGCGCATCCCCACCGACGAGCGCCAGCGCGTCATGAATGCCATCGACCGCCTCTCCATCGATACCAGGGCCGCGTCCCAGGTGCGGCGCCTTTCCGGCGGGAACCAGCAGAAAGTAGCAATCGGCCGCTGGCTCGTCGCCGGCTTCCGGACGCTCCTCTGCTTCGATCCGACGCGCGGCATCGATGTTCAGACCAAGCGTGAGATCTACGCGCTCCTGCGTGAGTTAGCGGCCAGCGGCGCGGCGATACTGCTTTATACCAGCGAGCTCGCCGAAATCCAGCTCGTCTGCGACCGTGTCCTGATCATGCACGACGGACGCATCGTCGACGAACAAGACGCCGCGCACGCAACCGAGTCTTCCCTTCTCACCGCCGCCCATGGATTGGAGGTCCTTGCATGATGACGACGGTACGGTCTGCGGGCGTTGCCGTTTGGCGCGCGGGGTTGGCGCGCAATAGCTGGTCATTGGGCGTGTGGCTGCTTCTAAGCGCGCTGCTCATATGGTATGCCACCCTGATCCCGGTCTTCGGCCAGTTCCAAATCACTTCGATCAGCAAGAACAGCCTGCCCCTTGTTTATCTGGCGATCGGACAGGCCATCATCGTCATCGCCGGCGGCATCGATCTCTCGCTCGGCGCCCTGCTTCTGCTTACCAACGCGCTCGCGGCCCGTTTCATGGATGACCAACCGTTTGCGATGGTGCTCTTTATCGCCATTATTCTGATCGCCGGCCTCGGCATCCTCAACGCTCTCGTAGGCTACATTATCAGCGTATCCGGCGTGCCCGACATCGTCGTGACACTGGCCACCGGCTACATCTGGTCGGGATTCGCTCTCTGGATTCTCCCTTCCCCCGGCGGCGGCACGGCCCCCGAATTCCGCTGGCTTTTCACCGGCGCCCAGTCCGGGATCGGCGGCACCTACGTCATGCCCATCCTGATGATGATGGTTCCCGCAATTCTGGTATTCCTCCTCTCCAGGCATACCCGGATCGGGCTCTCAATCTACGCAATCGGCAGCGACAGCGTCGCCGCCCGCCTCGCCGGTCTCGACGTGCGCCGCGCCAAGGTGTCCTCTTACGCCATCGGCGGCGCAATGGCCGCTCTCGCCGGCCTTGCCACCGTCGCCCTCACCGGCACCGGCGATCCCCGCTTCAGCGTCGGCGCAAATGCAACTTTGAATAGCGTGGCCGCCGTCGTTCTCGGCGGCGTTGCCCTCGTCGGCGGCACCGGCCTCGTCCTGGGCGCGGTCGCCGCCGGCGTAATTCTCATCATGCTCAATCCCATTCTGAGCGCAATGGGCATCGACCCAAACAACGCCCAGATCATCCAGGGCCTGCTGATCGCCGGTGTGATGGTGGTCGGCGGCCTTGTCACGCTCCTGCGGGAGAGGTCCGCATGAGCCAGACCCCACTGCCAGCACAGCCCGGCGCCCCAACCGGCCTTGCCGCCCGCGCTGCCGAGCATATCTCCGAGCATCCCACGCTGGCTCTGACCGGCATTCTCGCCGTCCTCGTCCTTGTAACCGGTTTCATCGAACCGAACTACCTTTCCGTCAGCGGCGCCCGCAATACCCTTCTGCAAGCTGCGCCTCTCGGTATCCTCGCCGGCGCCCAGACCATCCTCATGCTCACCGGCGGCATTGACCTGTCGGTGACGATGGTCGCCACCGGCTCCGCTTACGTGGCTGCCAACCAGTCTCCCGAGGGCGCCCTCATCGCAATCTTCTTGGGTATTGTGGTGGGCCTCGCGGTCGGGAGCGCAAACGGTGTCGGCGTCGCCATATTTCGCGTCAATCCCCTCATTATGACCCTGGCCATGTCCGGCATCCTGCTCGGCCTCTTTACCGCCTGGGCACAGACGATCCTGCAGGGTTCAACGCAGATGGGCCCCTTTATCAAACTGATTGGGGGCGGCTCCTTCCTGGGGAATCGCATCCCCTATAGTGTGGTTGTCTGGGTCCTGATCGCCGGGGGACTGATCTGGCTGCTCAGGCGTACAGGCTGGGGACGGCTTCTCTATGCAATTGGCGATAACGAGGTTGCCGTACGCCTCGCCGGCGTGCGCGTCTGGCAGGTTCGCATCACCGCCTACATCGTTGCCGGTGTCCTCGGCTCCATCAGCGGTATCCTTCTCGGCGGCCGCACCGGCGCCGTCGATCTTCAGCTTGCCAACGCCTTCCTCCTGCCGTCCGTCGCCGCGGCCGTAATCGGCGGCACCTCGATCTTCGGCGGCGTCGGCGGCTACACCGGCACGATTCTCGGCGCGCTGATTCTCAGCGTCCTGAACTCGATGCTTACGTTTCTCAACGTCGGCCAAGCCATTCAGCAGGTCGTTTACGGCACGATCGTGCTGGCGCTGGCATGGGGCTACGCCGGTCTGACTCGCCGGGCGTGAATGCAGGGATCGGCAGCCTGCAACTGAATCCTGCTGTCGAATCAGTGCCATGAGGTGAAAGAATGAGCGTCTCCAACGTAGCCATCGTCGGAACCGGCTTCATGGGCCCCGCCCATACCGAGGGCCTGCGCCGCCTGGGTATCAACGTGGCCGGAATCCTGGGCTCCTCCGCCGAGAAATCCCGCCGCGCCGCCGCCGACCTCGGCATCCCCAAAGCATACGGCGACCTTGCCGAGCTGCTTGCCGACGGCGAGATCGAAGCTGTACACATCACCTCCCCCAACCGCCACCACTTCGAGCAAGCAAGTCAGACTCTACAGGCCGGTAAACACGTCCACTGCGAAAAGCCGCTCGCGATGACCTCAGCCGAATCCGGCGCGCTCGTAAAACTGGCGGGTGAAAGCGGGCTCGCCGCCGGCGTCAACTACAATATGCGCTTCTACCCGCTCAACTGGGAAGTCCGCTCCATGATCCAGAGCGGCGCGCTGGGCCGTATCCACTCCATCACCGGCAGCTACGTGCAGGACTGGCTGCTCTATCCCACCGACTACAACTGGCGCGTCCTCAGCGGCGAAGGCGGCAAACTGCGCGCCGTCGCCGACATCGGAACACACTGGCTCGACCTCGTCCAGTTTATCACCGGCCTCTCCGTAACCGCCGTGCAGGCCGACCTCAAGACCGTCCACACGACACGCCAGCGCCCTCTCGGTGAAGTCGAGACCTTTTCGGCCAAGGTGCAGGCGCCCGACGCTACCGAGTCGATCGACATCGAGACCGAAGACAGCGGCGCGGCGCTTTTGCGCTTCTCCAACGGCGCGCACGGCTCGCTCTGGGTTTCGCAGGTGACGGCAGGCCGCAAAAACTGTCTCCGCTACGAGATTGCCGGCAGCGAAGCCTCAGTCGCCTGGAACAGCGAACAGCCAAACGAGCTCTGGATCGGCCACCGCAACCAGGCCAATCAGATGCTGCTTCGCGACCCGGGCCTCGTCTCCGAAGCCGCCCTGGCCCACATCGGCTACCCAGGCGGCCACAACGAGGGCTACGACGACTCTTTCAAACACTCCTTCAAGTCCTTCTACGACTACATCGCCGCCGGAGACTTCAACGTCCCCGAGCCCTTCCCTACCTTTGCCGACGGGCATAAGGAGATTGTTCTCTGCGAGGCTGTTCTTGAGAGTTTTGGAGTGGGGGCTTGGATTGAGATTGGGGAGGAAGACTTAAGGGAGTGATGCGTCGTTTAACCACTTGCAAGCCTGTTGTCGGCCGATAGCACTGACAGCACCGTGAGTGGAGGTAGTCCCATACAAAGAAAGACCAGAAAGGAGCAACTACTCAAATGATGCAACTAGGCTACGCCAGCGCCATTCTCCCCGACCTCTCTCTGGAAGAGGTCATTCAATTCACCGCCGCCAACGGATTCAGTACTGTCGAGCTCATGTGCTGGCCCGCCGGCAAAGCCGAACGCCGCTATGCCGGTGTAACCCACATCGACGTTGTCGGCTTCACAGCAGCAGACGCCGCCCGCGTCAACGAGCTCGCCGCCTCCGCCGGCATCACGATCAGCGGACTCGGCTACTACCCCAATCCCCTGACCCCGGACCAGGACGAAGCCCAGGTCGCCATCGACCACATAAGACGCGTCATCGAGGCCTCCGCACTCCTGGGCATCGGCATCATGAACTCCTTTGTCGGCCGCGACTGGACCAAATCCGTCGAAGACAACTGGCCCCGCTTCCTTGAAGTCTGGACGCCCCTGATCCGCTTTGCCGAAGACCACAACGTCAAGATCGGCATCGAAAACTGCCCCATGGCCTTTACCGACGACGAATGGCCCGGCGGCAAAAATCTGGCCCACACGCCCGCCATTTGGCGCCGTATGTTTGCAGACATCCCCAGCGACAACTTCGGCCTCAACTACGACCCCTCCCACATGATCTGGCAGCACATGGACTACCTCAAGCCGATCCGGGACTTCACCGACAAGCTCTTCCATGTCCACGCCAAGGACGTGCGCCTCGAAAAGCACCGTCTCGACGACGTCGGCATCATGGCGACCCCGCTCGAGTTTCACGTGCCCAAACTGCCCGGCCTGGGCGACATCGATTGGGGCCAGTTCTTCTCCGTCCTCAGCGACGTGGGCTATGCCGGACCCGTTTGCATCGAGGTCGAGGACCGCGCCTACGAAGATTCACTCGAAAGCCGCAAAGCCTCCCTCATCCAGAGCGGACGCTATCTCAAGAACTTCATGCCCTGACCGCACCGACCAGCCGAACACCCGGGATCTGTCCATGTCTCTCGAATCCGACATCCGCAATATCACTGCAAACAGCGGCGCCGAAATGGCCGTCTCCGCCCTCCACCTCGAGTCCGGGCAGCGCGTCGACGTCGACGCCGAGCGCGTCTACCCGCTCTGCAGCGTCCTCAAAATCCCCGTCCTCGTCGAAGCCTTCCGGCAGATCGAAGCGGGCATCTTCGCGCTCGACGACCGCTGGCAGCTGACCACTGCAGAAAAGAACCTGCCCAGCGGCATCCTCGTCTTCTTCGACGACGGCCTTTCGCCCACCGTCCAAGATCTGTTAACGCTCATGATCATTATCAGCGACAACACCGCCACCGACATGGTCATGCACCGTCTGGGCGAGGGCAGCGTCACCCGTACCATGCACGATCTGGGCCTCACCGACATCCACGTGCCGCTGACCATTCGCGAGCTGTTCGACGACCTCCTCCCCTCTTCCGATCCCACCCAGGACATGCTCGCCCTCGCCGCCGGGCCGCGCAACCGGGAGGGTATCTCCTACAGCCTCGGCCCCGACAACGACACAGGCACGCCCGCCGCCCTCACCGAGCTCCTGGCCCGCATCTGGCGCGGAGAGACAGTCAGCCGCGCCGCTTGCGACGCTATGCTCGCGATCCTGATCAAGCAGCAGCTCAACGACCGCCTGCCGCGCTACCTGCCGCCCGGCACGCCATGCGCCCACAAAACCGGCACGCTTCCCGGCATCCGCAACGACAGCGGCATCATCTACGCCAGTGAAAATGCCCACGTCGCCGTTACCGTCTTTTCCCGCTGGGACGATGAAGCCGTCTCCGACGACCCCATCGCCCGCAGCGAGCAGCCCATCGCAATCGACACGGCCTTCGGACGCATCGGCCGGCTCCTGTACGACACATTCTCTGACGCGTGAACGCATCCATGCCTGATTCGTCAACCCTGATCCGTAACGCCCGCATCATCGACGGCTCCGGCAACCCCTGGCAGCACGGCGACCTGCTCCTCACCGGCGACCGCATCGAAGCCATCGCCCCGCCCGGCGCCATCCCCGCCGCCAACTGCGCCGACGTGGTCGACGCTTCCGGCCTTGTCGCCTGCCCGGGTTTCATCGATATCCAGAGCCACTCGATCCTCTCGCTCATGATCGACGGCCTCAGCCTTTCCAAGATCACGCAAGGCGTGACCACCGAGATCATGGGCGAAGCCTGGACGCCCGCGCCCGTCGCCGGTCGCCACACCGATCCCATGGCCAACTCGATCCTGCCCATGCCGATCAGCGACGAGTGGCGCCAGAGAATCCGCGGCTGGACACGTTTCGGCGACTGGCTGCAGGCCGTTGAAGATGCCGGCGTTTCACCCAACATCGGCTCCTTCCTCGGCGGCGGCACCCTGCGCAACGTCGGCAAGGGCATGGAGATGGGCCGGCCCTCCTCCGACGAACTCCATCTCATGCGGCGCACTATGGCGGAGGCCATGGAAGATGGCGCCTTCGGTGTGTCCTATGCCCTGATCTACCCCCCGGACTCCTACACCGACACCGAAGAGCTGATCGAAATCTGCAAAGTCGTCAGCCGTTACAATGGCCTCTACATAACCCACATGCGTTCGGAAGGGGCGCAGCTTTTCGAAGGGCTGGAAGAGGCCCTGACCATCGGCCGCCGCGCCGACCTGCCGGTCGAGATCTATCACCTCAAGGCCTCTGGCGCCGCCAACTGGCATAAGATGCCTTCCGCGATCGTCCGTATTGAAGAGGCCCGCGCCCAGGGCCTCGACGTCACCGCCGATATGTATCCCTACGCCGCTTCCGGCACCGGCCTTTCTTCGCTGCTGCCGACGTGGACCGCGGCCGATGGGCAATTCTTTGAGAACCTGGAGGATCCGGCTGTACGGGCGCGCATCAGGAGGGAGTTGCTGGAAGATCCGGGCAGCAACTGCCAACCGTCGACGCGCGGAGGCGCCGCAGGCGTGCTGCCTGTCGGTTTCCACAAAGAGGAAAACCGGCCCTACGTTGGCATGAACCTCGCACAGATCGCCGCCGAGAGGGGCCAGGACTGGCTAGACTGCACAATCGACCTCCTGCGCTCCGAAGGCCAGCGCATCGGCACCATCTTCCTCTCCATCAGCGAAGAGAACCTGCGTTCCCAGTTACCGCTGCCTTGGATCAAGTTTGCCACGGACGCCGCCGGCGTCGATCCGGCCTGGGCCGCCGAACTCGGGCCGACCCATCCACGCGCCTACGGCACATACCCTCGCATTCTGGGCCTCTATGTGCGCGAGCGGCCCCTGCTAACCTTCGAAGACGCCGTACATAAAATGACCGGCGCCGTCGCGGACCGCCTCGGCCTGCGCAAGCGGGGCCACCTGCGCACAGGCTGTTACGCAGATGTCGTCCTCTTCGATCCGCAAACCATTAACGACCGCGCGACCTTCGCCGACTCCCATCTGCTATCTGTCGGAATTCAGGACGTCTGGGTCAACGGGCAGCGCGTACTGCGCAAAGGAGAGCACACCGGCGCTGTTCCGGGCCGATTCGTAAGAAGAGAATAAGAGGTTCTTGGGGCTAGGCCTTCAGAAACTACAGTCGAGAGAAGGAGGGTACGGAAAAACGAGGACTCACAAAGGGGATTCGCCGTCCCAATTCGAAGCGCCAATGCGCTTCAACTCTTCATCCAGCCGCAACCGATGCAGCTCCATCCGCCAAATGGGGAGGGCGATGTTCAAGTTGACGATCCGTCTGTTCAGTTCGTCAATGCGCGCTTCCCAGTCGGCAATACTGCGGCGCCAGGACCGTGCAAACGCCTCCCGCTCACTCCCGGCGGCCCCCGCGCTCGCGCGCGTCAGTTCCCATCGACGCTTCATCTCCGTTCGCAGCAGTTCGATTTCCGCCAGAAGCTCCTTGCGATCGCCGATCCAGGTAGGGGTCAGATCGTTGTCCTTGAGCAGCTTATTGGCCATCCGCATATCGTCCGGCTCGTTGGGAAACCTGTTCAGGCGCAGAGGCCGACCTTTGCCCGGGAGATTGTCAAAGGCGCCGTGTGCAGCCGCCTCGTCAAGCTGCTCCGTAATCAGATCCTGCCATTCGTTCAGGCCTCGCGGCCGGGCGCGTCGGCGAGGGACATTCTCGACGTTTGGCGAAGACGCTTCTTCTTTTGCACGCGGCTTGTCTTGCTCGCTCACAAACTTTACTCCGTCCTTAATTTATATGTGAATCTTATCACAAAGAGTAGGCGACTCCTAAATCGGGTGCGCGCCATTGCAAGGCGCGATAACCAAAACGAGCTACTTTCTACCCGGCCTGATGGGCCACGCGGCGATCATGATCGGTTTTCTCCTGCTCGTATGGCGGGTGAAACGCACGCGGGGGCGGTCGGTTTCGCGCTGGCCCTGGCCGAATTTCATTCGCCCGCCAGTAACGAAAGTGTCGCCTAACAGTCTACTGTGGAATAATGACTGCCAGTAAAGTGCAAGTGGCGCCGTTCGATGCCGTTCGGAGAAACACACTGTGAGCACGAAGTTATGGGGAGGCCGCTTCAGCGGCGCACTCGATCCGCTGATGGAAGAGTTCAACGCGTCGATCGACTTCGACCGGCGTCTGTGGCTGGCCGACATCCGCGGCAGCCAGGCTTACGCCCGCGCGCTGGCCGCGGCCAGTTTCCTGACTGAGCATGAGGCCGAGCAGATCGTCACCGGCCTCGAGCGTGTTGCCGTTGAATGGCGTGCCGGACAGTTCGAAATAAGGGCCGGCGACGAGGATATCCACACGGCAAACGAGCGCCGCCTGATTGAGCTGATCGGCCCCGTAGCCGGCAAACTGCACACCGGCCGCAGCCGCAACGACCAGGTCGCGACCGACCTTCGCCTGTGGCTGCGCGAAGAGCTGAAAACCTCGGAGCAGCAGCTTCGTACCCTCATCGGCGTCGCCGTAGAGCGCGCCGCAACCGAAATCGACCTCCTCATGCCGGGCTATACCCACCTCCAGCCGGCCCAGCCCACCCGCTGGAGCCACTGGCTCCTCAGCCACGCATGGGCCTGGCAGCGCGACGCCCTTCGCCTCCAAGACCTCCAGAAGCGCGTCAACCTGATGCCGCTCGGCAACGGCGCCCTCGCAGGCAATCCCTTTCCCATCGACCGCCACCGGCTCGCGCAAGACCTGGGTTTTTCCGCCCCGACGCCCAACAGTCTCGACGGCGTCAGCGACCGCGATTTTGTCGCCGAAGCGCTGTTCTGGGCAACGATGATCATGCTGCACATCAGCCGCTGGGCCGAGGACCTGATCATCTACAGCAGCCGCGAATTCGGCTTCGTCACGCTCGCCGACGCCTACAGCACCGGCAGCAGCCTCATGCCCCAAAAGAAAAATCCCGACTCACTCGAGCTCCTGCGCGGCAAGGCCGGACGTGTATTCGGTGACATGAGCGGGCTTCTGATGACGCTGAAAGGTCTTCCCAGCACGTACAACAAGGACCTTCAGGAGGATAAAGAGCCGCTCTTCGACACGATTGACACTGTGGCCGGCGCACTGCCAATCGCCGCCGGCGCGCTCGCCACTCTTACCGTCAACCGCGAAAACATGGCCCGCGCCCTCGTTCCTGAAATGCTGGCCACCGACCTGGCCGAATACCTCGTGCGCAAGGGTGTCCCGTTTCGCGAGACGCATCACGTCGCCGGCGCAGCCGTGGCCCTCGCCGAATCCCAGGGCAATACCCTTACCGATCTGACGCTGGAAGCGCTTCGCAACTTGCACCCCGCCTTCGAAGAGGACGTCGCCTCTATCTGGAGCTACGAACGCAGCGTGGAGCAGCGCGATGCACGCGGCGGAAGCAGCCGCCGCGCCGTGCAGGAGCAAATCGCCGAACTGCTCCTTTGGCTCGGCCAGCCTGCCCCTGCGTAGCGCCGCAGGTTTCTAGCGCGCTCTCTTCGACCCCTCTGGCAGAATAGCGGCGACCAGGGAGGATTTGATCGCGAGGGTCTCCTTGTGATATATTCATCCAGTGGAAACAGCCCAACACGCTGATCAACTTCAGAGCTGCGAATCTTCAGCCAGTGACTGCTCGCATTGACCCACAGATGATGGTCCCCTTCTCCGCTGCAGATGAGTGTTTTCCAGAAGACTACTAACGGTGTCATCACGCCAGATCCGGGATATGCCTGCTTCAAATGCTGATGTTGACAAGGAGCCGGACTGTTGTTAGAATGCCTCATCCAATACCGCCCTATCCACCGCACTGACAATGCAATAGGAAAAAGCGAGACATGGCCAACCTGATTGAAGTCCGCAACCTCCAGACGCAGTTCTTCACCCAGGATGGAATCGTCCATGCGGTGAACGGCATCACGTATGATGTCGCTGAGGGAGAGACGGTCGCAATTGTTGGCGAGTCGGGTAGTGGCAAGAGCGTCGGCGTCATGTCACTTATTCGACTGATTCCCGAACCTCCGGGAAAAATCGTCAACGGTGAGGTGAATTTCGACGGCCAGGATCTGTTACAACTGAATGAAGAAGAGTTGCGGCAGATTCGCGGCAATCGCATTGCGATGATCTTCCAGGACCCGATGACATCCCTCAACCCGGTCCTCACCATTGGCCGCCAGATTACCGAAGCCCTGGAACTGCATCTCAACATGAACCGCGAGGAAAGCCGCGCCAGGGCCATCGAGTTGCTGGAACTGGTAGGCATCCCGGACGCTGGCGCCAGATTGGATGACTACCCCCATCAGTTCTCCGGCGGCATGCGCCAGCGCGTCATGATCGCCATGGGCCTCAGTTGCAACCCCCAGCTGCTCATCGCTGACGAGCCTACAACCGCCCTCGACGTCACAATCCAGGCCCAGATCGTCGACCTGGTTACGCGTCTGCAAAGCGAACTCGGCATGGCGATTATCTGGATTACACATGATCTGGGCGTAGTGGCCGGACTGGCGGACCGCGTTCTGGTCATGTATGCCGGCTTTATCGTCGAGGAAGGGCCCGTCGACGTGATCTACGGCCAACCCAGGCATCCCTACACTCTCGGCTTGCTGCGCTCGATTCCTCGCTTGGACTTGGGCAGGCAAAAGAGACTCATCCCTATCGAGGGTTTGCCGCCCGACTTGCTCGACCCACCCCAGAGCTGCCCCTTTGCACCCCGCTGCCCCTTCGTAATCGACAAATGCTTGGAAGAGAATCCGCCGTTAATGGCAATCAGCGCTGTCCGCAGCTCAGCCTGCTGGGTCGATCTCTCTGACGTTGAAATCTATGACACAAGCGCCGACGAACAGGTGGAGGCCGTCGCATGACCACACAGAACTCCAATAGCGCAGACGTATCGACTGCACAAGAAACAACCCATGACGAAGTGCTGCTGAGTGTAAATGATCTGAAGATGCACTTCCCCATCACGCGCGGCATCATCATGCAACGGCAGGTGGGCAGCATTAAGGCCGTGGATGGCATCACCTTCGATCTGATGCGCGGCGAAACCCTTGGCCTCGTCGGAGAGTCCGGCTGCGGCAAATCCACCACCGGGCGCGCCATCCTCCAACTCTACGAACCCACGGCCGGAGCGGTCGTTTTTGAAGGCCAGGACCTGACGGATATCAACAGCGGTGAACTGCGCCGCATGCGGCGCCGTATGCAGATGATCTTCCAGGATCCCTACGCCTCCCTCAACCCTCGGATGACGGTCGGCAGCATCGTGGGCGAACCGCTGGAAGTTCACAAAATCGGCGGCAGCCGCCGTGAACAGCAGCAACGTGTGCAGGAACTTCTCGAAATTGTCGGGCTCAATCCCTACTTCATCAACCGCTACCCACACGAGTTCTCCGGCGGCCAGCGGCAGCGCATCGGCGTAGCCCGCGCCCTCGCAGTCAACCCCTCATTTATTGTCTGCGACGAACCGATTTCAGCCCTGGATGTCTCGATTCAGGCACAGGTAATCAATCTTCTCGAAGACTTGCAGAGCGAGATGGGCCTGACCTATCTCTTCATCGCCCACGATCTCTCCGTCGTCCGCCACATCTCCGACCGCATCGCCGTGATGTACCTGGGCAAAATCGTCGAATTGGCCGACCGCGAGGTTCTGTACGAAAACCCGCTCCACCCCTACACGCAGGCCCTCCTTTCCGCCGTGCCGATTCCTGACCCGCAGGTCGAAAAGAAAAGGCAGCGGATCATTCTCGAAGGCGACGTCCCTAGTCCTGCAGAACCGCCAACAGGCTGCAACTTCAACACACGCTGCCCTCAAGTAATGGACATCTGCCGCCAGTACGAACCATCTTTTGCCGACGTGAGCGATGGGCACCGCGTTGCCTGTTTCCTCTACGATGAGGTTGAGGCCCTGAACGAAGCGGGCCAGCCGGTCGCAGTCAACGCCTGACTCGATTGAGTGGGGCTCAGCCCCTCCACCCTGCCTTGCATATCTGATTCCTTGCCGCAGGACAACGCCTACGGGGTGTAGTTCTCGCCTTCGGCCTCCGACACCCTGTCGTTGCCAGCAATCTTTCGCCCCGGTCGCCGCCTGCAAGACGCCTACGCCATCACCTGCGCAACCGGCGTTACGGCCCGACCGCCTCCCCTTCCAAAAAGCAGAAAATACTCTCCGTAACGCCCGCGGCCACCAGTTCCGGCTCCTGCGTCAGCAGTCTGCCGTCGCCGCCCAGAAAGCCAAGCTCCAGAATTGCCGTCGGCGTTGTTGGCAGCACCTTGTGAAACGCGTGGTAGTAGGTCATGTCGTGCGTAATCGAATTGGCGTGTATCGGCAGGCCCGTTTGCGCCGCGTACTGCGTGTTAATGCAGGCGACCAACCTCCTTTCCGTTGCAGGAATCGCGCTGTTCAACGGATAGGCCGCCTTGAAGCCACTGGCAGCGACACAGCTGTCCGCGTGCAGGCTCAAAAGAAGCTCGGTGTCCAGTCTATCCAACCTTTCGTCATATTCATCCAGTACCATGACACTCAGACCCGCATCCTCCAACTCCTCCCGTACCAGTTCGGCGATGCGCGCCACGACATCGGCCTCCACCAAAGTGGGGGCGTTGCTCGGTCCGCATATAGCGCCCGATCCGAATCCGGCATGACCGCTGATTAACGCGACCGTTCCTCGTTCCGGTGTGGGTGTAATCAATGTGAGGCTTGGAATTGGGCTTGGAAGCAGGTAGTTAACGCCTGTCGCAGCGAGATAGACGATTACTGCAAAGAGTATGACGCTGATTATGAGGAACACGCGCTGCAACCTTCGTATCAGAACAGTTCGCATTATCGGAAGTGTGATTGTTGCAAGGGCAAGCCGCCGTCCATTTTGGCGTTCGTCAAGACTGCACTGGCCCCCGCGCTTGCCGTCTCAGCGCGCCTCTGAGGCCTCCTTCGCATTTTACCCTCTGGGATCGGGTTGTCAATACATTACTTTAGGAGATATTCAGTGAATTGGTTGGATTTTGAGAGAACAGTTTCGCATGTGTAAAATACACACTGACTATGAGCGAAAACGCCTCCTTCCTCGACTCCCCAACCGCGTCTCCAGAAAGCGGAACAGCCGGTCAGGTACCCGGCCTTCCGTCCTTGCAGTCGCTGGGCGCGATCCTGCGAGATCGCCGCGAAAGCGCCGGCATCCCGCTGTCCGAAGTCGAACAGGCAACCCGTATCCGACAGAAATATCTCGCCGCTATCGAGGCCGACGAGTGGCATCTTCTTCCGGGTGAGGTTGTCGGCCGCGGCTTCCTCCGCAACTATGCCTACTATCTCAATCTCGACCCCAATCAGATGATCGACCGCCGGCGGGCCATGGCCGACAACAGCCTCTCCCGCACGCTGGCAAGTACCAGTACCGGCGTCAGGCTGCCGCCGGTACGCCCCGTGGACTACAGGCCGCAAGACGTCGACCTCGAACATACAGCCTTCTCTACCCGCATGTCCGAGTTCTTCGAATCCGTACGCGACTGGCTCGTGCCCATCACGGCGGCGGTCCTGATCGTACTGGTTGTGCTCATTTTCTTCTGGGGCTTCAGAACGATGGGTGGAGAAATCGGAGATGCCATTTCGACCATCCAGGATAGGATCTCCTCAACGATCGACGGGAATGGCGCACGGCAATTCGGGCAATCAGGCGGCTCCGACGGCGCCGGCGGAAGCGACGAAGCTTCTTCGGGCGGCGCGCCGGTCCCCACTGCGGTCATCCCTTCGCCGACCGCCACACCAACCCTGACCGCCACCAATACTCCGCTGCCGCCTCCGACTCAGACCCCCGCACCTGCTTCCACCGCCACCGCGACGCCCACTGCGACACCCAACGCAACGCCCACTGCAACGCCCACTGAGGAGCCGCCGGAGGAAGCGCCGCCGCAGCCGCAGGAACCGGCCCTGCCGGCCATCGTTCCGGTAACCTGCCCTGACAGCCGCCTGGCTATCTTCTCACCCGGCATCGATCAGACCGTCAGCGGCCTGGTCCCGATCACAGGCCGGGCCACCCACGAACAGTTCAACTTCTACAAGCTGGAGGTCGCCCCCGGCGCCAACGCCTCCCAGGGCTTTACCTGGTTCGATGGCAGCGACAGATCAGGCGGCGGCGGCGCCAAGGGGCCCCCCGTCGAGAGCGGTACCCTCGGCCACTTCAACAGCGGCGGTGTGGCCAACGGCGCCTACACCATCCGCCTCACCGTCGTCGACACGAGCAGCAACTACCCCACCCCCTGCCAAGTTTCGATCAACGTTCAAAACTGACCTGCCCGTCATTTCCTGTCACCGTTGCGCCCCGCACCATCAGCGCCGGATTGCGGCCGCGCAGGCAGCAGCCGGATGAAGGTGACGTGCGGCGGCGCGCCGAACCGGACCGGGACGCTTTCGCCCAACCCGCGATGGACATAGACTTGGGTCCTTCCCCGCCGCGAGTAGCCGGAAGCTTCACTGCGGGACAGCTGTTTCGTCTGCGTATATGTGGGACCAATCAGCGGCAGCACGATCTGCCCGCCGTGCGTGTGGCCGGCCAGAATCAGGTCTGCGCGGCCGGCTGCCGCAGCCTCAATGATGTCCGGATTGTGTGATAGCAGTATCGTGGGCGCCTCATCGGGCACTCTCTCAAGACTCCTGTCCAGGTCCGGCCGCCCTTCCATCAGATCCTCGATACCGACCAGGTAGACGCCCGTCTCCCCCAAGCGTACCGACCGGTTGTCCAGGAACTGCATTCCCCGTTCCTCCAATTGGCGGCGCAGGCGGCCAATGTCATTGACCCCGGCCGGTTCACCGTCAAAGCGGTTCTGAAACAGAAATCGCCCAAAACGAAGAAGGGCCCGAAGCCCCGCTATACCGTTTTCCGCTGATTCCGAAGTTGAGCGAGCCCCGCTGCCTGCGCCGTTCTCCGACTCCCGAGCATGGAAAAGCCGCCATGAGTACAGGGGCGCCCTTCTCAAGTTATAGAAGACATGGTCATGGTTGCCCGAAACGGCAAAGGCGCCCAGGCGCGGCTTGGGGATGCTGTCGATCAACGCCAGGACATTGTCCAGTCCGCTGTCCTTGTGCAGGAAATCGCCCGTATGAATCAGCACATCGATTTTCTCGCCCGCGGTCGCCCGGCGAACCTGCGCGATCTTTGCATGCTCGCGGCGCTCCGCCCCCCGGAAGTGCGTATCCGACAGATGCAGTATGTTCAGCCCCTCTCTCGGCAGGCCCGCCTTGTCTCGCAGCAGCCGCACCGCAAGACGTTCAGTTCGAACGTCAAACGGTTCATAGAGGAGCGCGTAGCCTCCAAGCGCGGCACCCAGCCCGGCCACAACCCCCAACCCGGCCCACAATGCGGTCAGGCGTTGACCTCCATCCCGGCCTGCTGAACGCGACTCCAGCCCTTTCCTTGTGTCTCCTGTTCTCTTTGTGTCTGCAGCCATTACTGCCTCTGATCTCCTGTCGTCCTCAGCCTCCGAACCCGCGCATCCACACTGCGCGAAGTGCCGATCGTATCGGAACAAACATCTTTTGGCAACAGTGCCGCTCTCGGTGGGACAGTCCAAAAACGAGTTTGAACACTCGTATATCGCTTGGAAACCAAGATAGGGGCCAGGCCTCGCGCCCGCCCCTTCCCGGCCTATCCCGGGCCACCGACGATTCTCAATCGCCTTGAGGAAAGGCCTTCAAAAGTGGTATAATCCCAACGTAACCCCAACCTGAAAGGCCAATCTCTCGTCACACTCGAATCAACTCAGCAGAAAGCCAAGGAGACGATCAATGAATCAGCAGCTCAGCCGACGACGATTCCTGCACTTCTCCGGCGCCGCCCTGGGCACTGCAGCCCTTGCCGCCTGTCAGCCGGCCGCGCCGGCGGCGACTGGCGAGATGAGTGAAGCACAGCCGGCCGCCGAACGGGTCCAGATCGAGTTCCTCGGCATGCCCGGCAGCCCCGACCTCATCCCGGAGGAGCAGGAGCTTTTCCACGACGAAAATCCAAACATCGAGTGGGTTCTGGTACAGCAGGCCCAGGGCACATCCCGCCTTGAGCAGTTGATGGCCCTGGTCGTGGCCGGCACACCGCCCGACACCTCCCGCGTCGAGAGCGACGTCTACAGAACCTTCGCGCACCTGGGTCTTCTTCTCCCTATCACTTCCTACATCGAAGCCGATCCCGAATTCTCCGCAGAGGACTACTGGATCCAACCCCAGGAAGATGACCGGCAAGTCTATCAGGGTGAGAGCTACGGTATCGGCTCCTGCTGGGTCGCGCCCCACTTCTACTACAACGTCTCCCTCTTTGAGGAACTCGGCGTTGAACCCCCCAGCAACGACCCCGAAGAAGCTTGGGGCTGGGACGACTTCCTCGCCATCGCCACCGACCTGACCGTCGACGTCAACGGCAATCACCCCGGCGACTCCGAGTTCGACGCCAACAATATGGAGCGGTGGGGCGTCAACTGGCCCACCTGGTGGATCCCCCTCCACGCTGCAGTCCAATCCAATGGCTCAGACTGGATCGACGCCGAATCCGAGAAAATCGTCCTCGACAGCCCCGAAGCAATGCAGGCCCTGCAGAATATCGCCGACCTCCGCATCGCTCACGGTGTAATGCCCCGCACCGAAGCCTTGGAGGCGCTCGGAATGGGCGGCACTCAGCTCCTAGAAACCAAGAAGGTCGCCCTCCAGGTGGACGGCTCCTGGGCCCTCTCCTGGAACTGGGAGATCGAAGGCGGCATCGGCACCGCCGTCCTGCCCAAGATGACGCGACCGGGCACCGATATGCAAGCGCACTTGGTTACAGTGGTCAAGGATGCCGAAAACCCGGACGAGGCCTGGGAGTTGATCCGTTTCCTCTCCTCGCCCTGGTACCAGGAGCGCTACTGCCGTTCCGGCCTCTGGCTGCCCAGCCAGAACGCGCTTATGACCGAGGAGTCAATCGCCGACTGGTGTGTGGCGCCCGAGCACCCGCCCGGCTATGAACTGATCGTCACCGAATACGCGCCCAACTACGGCCACTACCTCACCATGCCGGTCGGCTACGTCAAGGCCGCCGAAACCGCACTGAACCCGGTCTTCAGCCAGATCTTCAACGGCGAAGCGCGGGCCGAGGACGTACTGCCCGCCGCCGTAGCCGAAGCAAACCAGATCATGGAGACGGAGCAGGCGCGTCCCACGTCCTAGTCAGCCCGCGTCACCCTAAGTGTAGGAGACATTTAACGGGCCGGAACCGGCCTGCTTTCCCGGACATCCGGCCCGTGCCATATGCAGCACTGCTGGCTACAGGTACTGACATACGCCCCCAGGGGCGCCTGTAGCCAGCTTCGCGGAGAACTGTCATGGTAGCAGAGGCGCAGCGATCAAAATTGCCCTGGCCGCGCACACGCCGCGCGCGCCGCGCCCTCACCGGCTACTTCTTCATCTCACCCTTCATCCTGGGCTTCTTCCTCTTCTTTGTCGGCCCCGCCCTCGTCGCCGCCTGGCTCACCATGTTCGACTGGAACATGATCCGGCCCCCTTTCTTCATTGGCCTCGGCAACTTCAAAAAGATGTTCGCCGACGACCTCTTCTACCAGTCCCTCAAAGTGACCGCCTACTTCTCCCTCGTCTCCGTGCCCGTCGGGCTGGTTCTGAGCTTCTTCCTCGCCCTCCTCATGAACTTCAAGACCCGCAGCATCGCCGTCTTCCGTACCATATACTACCTGCCCAGCATCGTTCCCGCGGTCGCCAACGCTGTCCTGTGGAGCTTCGTCCTCAATACCGAATTCGGTCTTCTCAACGCCCTCCTGGACTCGATCGGCCTACCCAAGATCGCTTGGCTGCAGGAGCCCGAATGGGCCATGCCCGCCATTATCCTCATGAGCCTCTGGGCCCTCGGAGCCACGATGGTCATCTACCTCGCCGGCCTTCAGGGCATCCCGCGCTCGCTCTACGAGGCCGCCGAAATCGATGGCGCCGGCCGCTGGGCCAGCCTGATAAACGTCACCATCCCGCTCATGTCTCCCGTGATCTTTTTCAACCTAATCATCGGCATTATCGGTTCATTTCAAATCTTTACCGCCGGTTTTCTCATTACCGGCGGCGGTCCGCAACACGCCACACTCTTCTACGTCCTTTACATCTATCGCAACGGCCTTCAGTACTTCGACATGGGTTACGCCTCCCTGCTGGCGTGGGTCCTCTTCTTCCTCATCTTTGCACTTACCCTGCTCGTCTTCAAATATGTAGGCCGCTATGTCTACTACGAGGATGTAGGCAGTTAGCCGCCTGCTTTCGCCGTCTGCCGGAACCGGACGCGCGTACTCCGAACCGAAAGCGGCGCAACAGGCAACAGAATCCTGATGAGCGCATCAACACGTACATCCGCAACCCAGCTCCTGGACAACGAACGCTTCTGGCGGATCTTCGTCTGGACCGTACTGCTCGTCGGCGCCTTAGTCATGTTCCTCCCCTTTCTCTGGCTGCTGTCCAGCTCCCTCAAGACGGAGCTCGCTATCTTTCGCTACCCGCCCGAATGGATCCCGGATCCCCCCCAATTCAGCAACTATGTCGACGCTTGGACGACCAGGCCCTTTGCCGTCTATGTTCGCAATACCCTGGTAATCCTGCTGTTGAACGAGGTCGCAGTCCTTGTCTCGGCCTCCTTCTGCGCCTACGGCTTTGCCCGCATCGACTTTCCCGGCCGCAACGTCTGGTTCGCGATCCTGCTCGCCACCGTCATGCTGCCCGGAATCGTCACCATGATTCCCCAGTTCGTCATCTTCAGCCGCATCGGCTGGGTCAACACCATCCTGCCCCTTACCGTGCCTTTTTTCTTCGGCGGCGGCGCCTTCAACATCTTCCTTCTGCGGCAGTTTTTCCGCACCCTCCCCGCCGAGCTCGCCGACGCCGCCTACATCGACGGCGCCAGCGAAATCACAATCTACTGGCGCATCATGCTGCCCCTCGCCAAACCCGCCCTCGCCACCATCGCCATCTTCACCTTCATCGGCACCTGGAACGACTTCATGGGCCCCCTCCTCTACCTCGCCAAAGACCCCAACAAGTTCACAGTCGCTCTCGGCCTCGCCATGTTCCGCACCGCCTTCGCCGGCCGCACACGCTGGGACCTCCTGATGGCCGCCTCCACTATGATGATCATTCCCGTTATCTTCGTCTTCTTTGTCGCCCAACGCTACTTCATCCAGGGCATCGCCATCAGCGGCTTGAAGGGATAGTCCTCGCTCCTCTTCACTCTCTTCTCGGTTTTCTGGGCGGTCGGGCCTTCGGTCCTCCCTTGTGCGGGGGGATTTTCTCCGCAACGCCCCTCGGCACACTTAAACACGCGCCAGCGCAAGCCAGGCTCAAGAGCAAACTATCGCCCTGGACGTTGCCTGTCATCCATCTCCCCTCCGGAAGGGACATCCTGCTTTTCAAGCTGCGAACGCATGGATAGGAGAAGCTGATCAGAAAGTTTATAACGAGGCTTCTGATAGTTGAGGGTTAACTTGGTGGTTTCGCGGGGTGGGGACTGTCGGGCCTGGAGATGTTGAAGAGTTTTGGAGGGCCCTTGCCGAGACGATTAGCCGCTATTGATCGGGGCCCTCTGCCTCCAGTCTATGGGGCCCACTTCACTTCCGTCTATTCGACCTCCAATGCCTTTACGGTTAATTCTGGTACGTGATGAACGGGATCGATACCGTCCATGACCGCCACAAAGGAAACTATGTCGTCCACAAGAACTCGTGCCGGCATGTCGCGGTAATGCAGCACCACCTGGTCCTCACCCCAACTGTCGGTCCGATCGTCAAGCGCGACATACACCCACATCTCAACATAACTTTCGGTCTCCGAGGCTATGTGCCCTACCTGTCCGCGAAAGTAGACAGTCTTGCCTTCGTTCTCATCGGCATCGCTCAAGAGGGTGTCATAGGGGATTGTCTCGGCCTCACTCCTCCATTCCTCTAACGTACGGGTTGGCTCAGGTGTCGGCGTAGACTCATCACTTGAAGAGGCATCAGCAGCCGAGGAGTCGCGGAGGTTCCCCTGGGTAAGGTTGATGTAAGTTCCAAGCGACAGGAGTGCAATCAGCCCCAGCGAGAGCAAGACGGCTTTCCCCCAATTCGCCTTCTGTCCTACGCTAAACTCCGGCTGCTGCTGTTGTGAATCCATGAGGTTTCCCCTGATGGCACGGACAAAATCGTTCGCTTCCACGACAACCCCAGCACAGGCGGCCAACAGGAGGACGCAACGCGCCCCACTTGCCTGTTGCTAATCGGCCAACACATCAAGTTGCTGTGGTGCTGACGATTCGCCACTTATGCAACTCGAATACCAAAAAGGCGGAGATGACAACCTTTGTCGAGTGGGTCAAAACAATGTGGCCGCTATGAAGCAATCCTGACTTCACCATCCATTCTATCCTATGGTCAACCCTGAAGGAACTGCAGGGAATTCAGATAGGAGCAGCAGCGACGAAAAGGGGCCATATTCGGCCAAAAATGACAGCTTTGGTCCATAAGACACGCGCTGGGGTCTGATTTCTGGGGCGCTGTGGCTCGATTGTCAGCTTCGAGGCAGGTTGGAACAGGCCAGGCTGGCCGTTGGCCATGGGGGGACGCGGATCAACAGCAACTCTTTCAAGCGCCAGAGTTGATCGGTCAAACCCAGAGTGATGGCTGGGGTCTGTGTCTGAGGTCGAACTCGCTCCTCCCGCCCGGCTTGAGGCAATCCTTGATGGTGTAGGCACAGGTAGTAATAGAGCTGAACCAGAGTGAGTTGGTGTTGGAGACCAGCCTCATTGCGAGCTAGGGACAGCACTCGCCGCCTGAAGGCTGGCACATGCTGACGCAAGGCCAGCTTGCCAGCATAACTTTCCTCCACCTATTGAGTACAGAGTTGTTATGCCTCTCTTAGTTTCACTTGGCAATTTCCCGCAGTCCTTTCGGGGTTGAGCTATCCAATGTGTCTGAAGTACCAAACCATGTTCTTGTAACAGGGGAAGGAAGGGGCGCCCCTTGTGTGTGCCCTCACTAGCGACCGCGCCTATACTTCCCCATCAAGGTGTCTAGCCAGCAGTACCTACTCCCACAAGAAGTCCCAAGCCACCGACCGCTGACTACTGACATCTGCAGTCCCCCTTGACACCCATGTTGAAATCTACTTCTGCCGTGCCCGCCCGTCTTCCATAGTGGCCGACGCCAGGCGAACCCAATGTCCTCGTCCGTTAATGCAGAAGAACCGAGAACCTCCTTTCCTCTCATCAAGGAGGAGCTGAAAAAGCAGATCCCCAGGATTACGCTCCTTGTCGCCCTCTCTCTCATCGGCACGGGAGTCGGGCTGGTCCAGCCACTTCTCTTCAAACATCTCCTTGACACAGCAATACCGGCAGCCGACGTGAGGCTGATCGGCCTGCTCCTTGTCGGCATGGTCGCTGTGCCCGTACTCAGCGCCGGCTTCAACTCCGCCAACCACTACCTGCGCGCCTACATCGGCGAAGGCGTCGCCCAACGCCTGCGCCAGGAGCTGTTCGACCACCTCCTGTTCGTCCGACTTGCCGACTTGGAGCAGTTCAAGACTGGAGAACACATCTATCGACTCACCCGCAGCTGCGGCCTGATCGGCGAGGTCTATGTCGGACAACATCTGCTGCCGCTGGCCATGAACGCCATCCTCCTCGTAGGCACACTGACCGCTATGACCTGGCTGCACTGGCGCCTTTCCCTTGTGGCGCTTCTCGCCTTTCCCCTCTCATTCCTCCTGACCCGCAAAACACGCAACTATACCCAGAGCCTCTACCGCGACCTGTCCAATACGCTGGAATCCGGCGAAAGCTATCTGAATGAGATCTTCCCCGGTCTGCGCACCGTCCGGGCATTAAATGCCCAAGCTCATGAGAAGGACCGTTGGCGAGAGTGGCTCACGGCGCACCGCCGCATCAAAGCCACCGTGTCAGCCTTCCATGAAATGATTCGCATAGTATTGCCGGAATCCATCAACTACGTGGTTGCGGGCCTCATCTTCGCCTTTGGCGCCTTCGAGATCATCCAGGGCAGACTCACTATAGGCAGTCTCGTCGCCTTCGCCGCCTATCTTCCCCGCGCCTACGCCGTGCTGCAGACGCTACTGGGTACCCAAGTCAACCTGCAGGAGGCCCGGATCAATGCCGATAAGGTAGATGCTCTCTTTGCCCTTACACGCGAACCGTCTGGTGACAGGGCACTGCCTTCCGACGCTGTCTCAGATGAGCGGCGCCCCGCAAACGTTGCCCCGCCCCCTGGCGCCGCTCTGGCCTTCAACAACGTCTCTTTCGACTACGGCCGCGGCGACTTCGGCGCACGCGACCTCACCTTCCGCGTTGAGCCCGGCGAATTCGTCGGTATCGTCGGCCCCAGCGGCGGCGGCAAGTCCACCATCATCGATCTGATCATGGGCTTTTACACACCCCGGTCCGGGTCCATCGCGCTGGACGGGATCGACCTCCAGGAACTATCGCTGGCCTCACTGCGAAGTCAGATCGGCCTCGTTTCCCAGGACCTGTTTTTCTGGAACGACAGCATCAGCCGCAACATCAACTATCCCCGCCCGGACGAAGATGCCGGCGCAGTCAGCGAAGCTGCGCGCGCCGCACAGATCGATGAATTCATCACCGGTCTGCCTCGCGACTACCGTACCGTCATCGGTGAACGCGGCCTGACGCTGTCCGGCGGAGAGCGCCAGCGCCTCGCCATCGCCCGCGCCCTCCGGAAGCGCCCCAGGCTCCTCCTGTTCGACGAAGCCACCTCCGCGCTCGACGCCCTGACCGAGCTAAAGGTCCGCACCGCCTTCGAACAAGCACGCGCGGGACGTACCGCCATCGTCGTCGCCCATCGCCTGTCAACAATTCTCGCCGCAGACCGCATTCTGGTTATCGATCAGGGCCGCATCGTCGAAACGGGCAGCCGCGAAGAACTGCTGACCCTTCGCGGTCTATTCCATGACCTGTACAAGGCACAGTCTTTCGATCTGCCTGAGATCGCGTTATAATCCGATCTATACTTTGCGGCCAATACATTCTTAACGCGCCGCCGGCTGACAGCTACTATTCACGCTAAGGAATCTGCCACCGATGTCACACAACACCAACGGCCAGGGCGCCGCGTCCCTGCCTTTCGAAAGCCCCACAATCGATCCGGATCTGGAAGAAAATGTAGTCAACACCATTCGCATGCTCGCGCTTGACGCCGTCCAGGCCGCCAACTCGGGACACGCCGGCCTGCCCATGGGCATGGCTACGGCCGCCTTGACGCTCTGGCGCAGACATCTGCGCTACAATCCGGCCAACCCCGACTGGCACAACCGTGACCGCTTCATCCTCAGCGCCGGCCACGGCTCCATGCTCCTCTATTCCTTGCTCCACCTGACCGGCTACGATCTCCCCCTACAGGAGCTCAAGAACTTCCGCCAGTACGGCAGCATGACCCCCGGCCACCCCGAATACGGGCACGCACCCGGGGTAGAGACGACCACAGGACCGCTCGGCCAGGGCTTCGCCAACGGCGTCGGCATGGCTATCGCCGAACAGTGGCTCGCCGCAAACTTTAACCGCCCCGGTCACGACGTCATTTCACACCACATCTACGCCATCGTCAGTGACGGCGACCTGATGGAGGGCGTCGCCCAGGAAGCGGCCAGCCTTGCCGGTCATCTTCGACTCGGCAAACTGATCTACCTTTACGACGACAACCGCGTCACCATCGACGGCTACACCGACCTGGCCTTTACCGAGGACCAGTACCAGCGCTTCGAGGCCTACGGCTGGCACGTCCTCAAAGTGGACGGCATGGACGGCGCCGCCGTTGACACCGCCATTGCCGCCGCCAAACAGGATCCCCGGCCCAGCCTCATCGGCTGCACTACCGTCATCGGCTTCGGCGCCCCCAAACAGGGCGAGCCCGATATGCACAGCGACGCGCTCCCCGACGACGAGGTCGCCCAGACCAAGGCCAACCTCGAGTGGCCGCAGGACCCCACTTTCTATCTGCCCGAGGCAGTCTGTGACTTCTGCCTCCAAGCCGTCGCGCGCGGCAAGAGGCTTGAGACCGACGACCGGGCCCAGTGGGATGCCTACGCCGCCGCCCATCCGGAGCTGGCCGCTCAGCTGAGCGCGATGCTGCAGGGCCAGCTTCCTGACGGTTGGGAGGAGGCCCTGCCCACTTTCGACTCCGGCGGCAGCCAGGCCACCCGCAACGCCAGCGGCGATACTCTCAACGCCCTCGCGCCCGTCATCACCAATCTCATCGGCGGCAGCGCCGACCTCGCGCCCAGCAACAAGACGATCATCAGCGGCAGCCCCGACTTTCAACCCGATTCCTACAGCGGGCGCAACTTCCGATTTGGCGTTCGCGAACACGGCATGGGCGCCGTCCTCAACGGCATGGCCTTACACGGCGGCGTCATTCCCTACGGAGGAACCTTCCTCGTCTTCAGCGACTACATGCGCGCCAGCATCCGTCTGGCCGCTCTCATGGGTGTGCCTGCAATCTTCATCTTTACCCACGACAGCATCGGCGTCGGCGAGGACGGCCCCACCCATCAGCCCGTCGAACAGGTGGCGGCCCTGCGTGCTATTCCCAACCTCACCGTCATCCGCCCTGCCGACGCCAACGAGGTGGCGCAGGCCTGGAAAGCTGCTCTGCAAAACAAGAGCGGCCCCACTGCGCTCATCTTTTCACGCCAGAATCTGCCCGTATATGATCGCACCGCCGCCGGTGTCGCCGCAGCCGAAGGCGCCGCCCTGGGCGGTTATGTCTTCTACCAGAGCAACGGAGCAAACGGCGCCGCGCCCGAGCTGGCCCTTATCTCTTCCGGCAGCGAACTGGAGCTCGCCTACGCCGCCGCCCAGAGTCTCGCCGATAACGGCGCCTCCGTGCGCGTCGTGAGCCTGCCCAGTTGGGAGCTCTTCGCCGCGCAGACGCCCGCCTACCAGCAAGAGGTGCTGCCTTCGAACGCCAAGAAGCTCTCCGTCGAAGCCGGCGTCACCCAAGGCTGGGAACGCTGGGTCGGCAACGACCCCGCCCGCGGCGCCGTCATCGGCCTCAACCGCTTCGGCGCCAGCGCGCCCCAGCAGGATGTCTACGCCAAATTAGGCCTGACCGTTGACGCCGTCATCGGCGCCGCGCAGACACTCCTGGAGGCGTAGCCGCCTATGCTAGGGGCCTTGTCCGCCGTCCTCCAGCAGACCCGGCAACATCACGCCATCGAACACGCCACCATACATCTGCTGGCGGCCCGTTTTCCCCGCCGCGTCTTCGCCGGCATGAGCGACCCCTGGGGCTTTACGCTCTACGGGCAGCTGTCCAGCGAAGCGATCGAAGAGGCCGTCTGCGAGGCGATCCAGCGTCTTCAGGATGGGGAAGAGGAGCTGGCCTTTCATCCCAACTGCGGCACGAACCTGACCGCCAGCATCCTCCTGGTGACCGCAGCCGCATTTCTCGGCAGCCTGGAATGGCGGAATCCGCCGCATCACCCGCTTGCAGGGTCATTCCCCTCGGGGGAGGACGGAAATCCAGCAGCACGCGCGGAGTCCCCAGTCCGACGCCGGCCCGGCAGCGGCAGGTCGCTCCTCGACAGAATGACAGTGACAGCTGGACTGATGACGCTTGCCCTCCTGGTCTCAACACCGCTGGGAATGCGTTTGCAGCGTCTGACTACCTTATCGAATATCGGCGATCGCTTGCTGGCCCAGGTCATCCCTTTGAAGCGCGGCCAGGCCCATCGCGTCACCTTCGCAGAACCGCAATGACCGGGGGCCGCCGTCTCCGAGATTGGTAGCGAATTGTCAAACTATCTGTTCCTCGCGCCCGATGAGTTTCTCTTGGGGCAGCGCCTCGGCCAGTTGAAACAGGCCCTCGGCGATCCGGAAATGGCTCCGCTCAACATCGCCGAACTTGACGGCGTCCGCTCCGACGCAAGCGATATTCTCCATCATGCCGGCGCTCTGCCCTTCCTCGCCGACCGGCGCCTGGTCATCGTACGCGGCTACCTCGCCCATCTCGAGTCCCGTCTGGGCACGGCCAAGTCGCCCAACACCGCCGCGCAGGCAGAGGCGCGCCAGATCCTGGAAGCGCTCGCCGATCCAGGCATCTCAAATGATCTCGTATTCATCGACGACAAATTGGACAAGCGGCGCGCGATCTGGAGAGGTCTGGACGGCCTAGCCGGTCTCGATCAGCTGAAGAAGGGCGGGCTCCTGGCGATTGATGAGTTGAACACGCCCAACGCCCGCGCCCTGCCCGCCTGGATCGCCAATACCGCCCGCCGAGATGGGGTCGAAATCGAGGGCCAGGCTGTGCAGATGTTGGCTACCTTCGTTGGCGCCGACCTCCGCCGCCTGACCCTGGAGATCGACAAGCTGCGCTCCTACGCTGCCGGCCGCGCCATCACGCCGGACGACGTGCAGAGCCTCGTAAGCGACACCAGCGAAGCCCTCATCTGGGATCTGACTGACGCCATCGGCCAGCGCGATGGACGCAAGGCGATGCGAGCCCTGTACGCGCTGCGCCGCGACGACGCCAACCCCTTCTACCTTCTGACAATGATTACCCGCCAGTACCGCATAATGATCAAAGTCAAGGATGAGACCTCCCGCGGTCCCGGAAACGAATACGACATCGCCGGCCGCGTCGACGAGAGACCCTTTCCCGTCAAGAAAGCAATGGCCCAGAGCCGCAACTATGCCCTCCCGCAACTGGAAGGCATTCTCGACCGGCTCCTTTCGTCCGACTTCGCCATGAAGACCGGCGCCGACCCCGACACTGAAATCGATATTCTGGTGGCAGAACTGACCCAATCCCAATAGAGGAACGCTACACCTGATGAACAGAAACGGCTCCTTCTCCCCCCGCCTTCACGCCGCACCGGCCCGCGCCGGTGAGGACGGACAGACAACGATTGGCCCTGAGACGATCCATCGCGTCCAGACCGCAAACGGCATCACCATTCTGGTCCGGCCCAACCCGTCCGCGCCGGTCGTGATGCTGGAAGGCGCTCTGCGCGCCGGAAGCGTCGATGAGCCCCCCACATTGACAGGGCTGTCCTCCTTCACCGCCTCCCTTCTGAGCCGCGGCAGCGCCAGCTACGACTTCGATCGCTTCAATGAGGCCGTGGAATCGGTCGGCGCCAGCGTCAGCGCCGGCGGCGGCACCCACGTCACCAGCTTTGGCAGCGAGAGTCTCGTCGAGGACTTCCCGCTCATGGTGGAGATCCTGGCCGATATCCTGCAGCGGCCAACCTTTCCCACCGAACAGATCGAACGCGTGCGCGGCCAGCGGCTCGTGCGCTTGCAGGAGCGCGAACAGAGCACGCGCAGCGTCTCCTACCGCCGTTTCAACGAAATGATATACGGAGATCACCCCTACGGCCTCTCCACGTCCGGCTACATCGAGACCGTTCAGGCGATCGGCCGCGACGACGTGGTCCGCTTCCACCGTGAACATTACCATCCCAACCAGGCCATCGTCGTCGTCAGCGGGGACGTCGAGCCGGATGCGGTGGTGACGCTGCTGGAGACCCACTTCGGCGCCTGGTCCGCCGGTCCGGAGCCCTCGTCACCCGCCGATTCCATCCCCCAGGTGAGCGGCGCCAACGGCGTCCAGCACAAAACGTTCCCTATGCCAGGCAAGGTCCAGACCGATGTCGTCATCGGTTGCCTCGCCATCGCCCGCAGCGATCCCGACTACCATGCCGTCCAGGTCGCCAACAACATCCTCGGTCAGTTCGGCATGATGGGCCGCCTGGGCGAAACCGTGCGCGAGCGCCAGGGTCTCGCCTACTACAGCTACAGCGCGCTCGACGCCGACATCGGGATCGGGCCCTGGGTTGCCTTCGCCGGCGTCAACCCCCAAAACGTCGAGCAGGCGATCGACAGCATCCTGCACGAATTCGAACGGCTCGGGCAGGAACCGGTCAGCGATGAAGAGCTCTCCGACAGCATCGCCAACATGACCGGCACACTCCCCCTCCGCCTGGAAACAAACGACGGCGTCGCCTCTATCCTTCTCAACATGGAATGGTTCGGCCTCGGCCTCGACTACCTCCAGACCTATCAGGATCGGATCAGATCCATCTCAAAAGAGGATGTTCAGCGCGTCGCCGCCCAATACCTGCGCACCGACGCCTATACTCTTGTGACTGCCGGTCCCGACGCAAACGAGAACTGAACCACTGTGGAACAAAACTCTGTCATTCACATCGATCAACTGAGCAAGGTCTACACCGTCAACGAACGCGAGGCAGGACTGATCGCCGCCATGCGCAGTCTCGTTAAGCGCAAAACGCGCGACGTCAAGGCCGTGGACGCCATCTCCTTCACCGTCAGCGAAGGCGAGATCGTCGGCTTCCTCGGCCCCAACGGCGCCGGCAAGACCACCACCCTGAAAATGCTGTCCGGCCTGCTCCATCCCACCGACGGCAGCGCATCGGTACTCGGCTACCGCCCCTGGGAACGCAGCCGCGACTACCTGCGGCGTATGACATTGGTGATGGGGCAGCGCAACCAGCTCCTGTGGGATATTCCCGTCATCGACACCTTCGAGCTGAACCGCGCCGTTTACCGCATCCCTGAAGCGGAGTACCGGCTCGCCGTTGAGGAGCTGACTGAGCTTCTGGAGTTGGCGTCGCTGCTGCAAAGGCCGACCCGCAACCTTTCTCTCGGCGAGCGCATGAAGTGCGAAATCGCGGCCGCGCTCCTTCACCGTCCGTCCGTTCTCTTCCTCGACGAGCCAACCATTGGACTGGATGTGACCATGCAGCGCCGCATCCGTCGCTTCATCACCGAATACAATCAACGTACCGGCGCCACCGTCCTGTTGACCAGCCACTACATGGCCGACGTCGAAGCCCTCTGCAAGCGCGTCATCGTCATCCACCATGGCAAACTGCTCTATGACGGCGAACTGACCGGCTTGGCCGACCGCATCGCGCCCTTCAAGACAGTCGAGGTGAAACTGCAAAACGGCCTTGGGGGCCGCCCGCTGGCGCAGTACGGCGAACTCGTGGCCGAGACTGAAGGCCGGGTCACCCTGCGGATACCCAAAGTCGATACCGCCTCCGTCACAGGCCGCCTGCTTGCCGAACTGGACGTCGCCGACCTGACCGTGCAGGACCCGCCCATCGAGGATGTGATCGAGCATGTGTTCAGTCAGTCTCCCAGCCCTCTCGGCGACCCTGACCCGCAACAGGCCCAGAGCGTGTAGGACGGTCGAAATATGACTTTCTGTCTGCGCCAAGAGCTGAGAAAAACGCTGACATCCCTGCTCCTCCCAGTCACATTCATGGGGGCATGCGTTCGTCCCGTTCCGAGTGCCGAGTCAGTTCCCATGCCCTCGGCCGCCGGAACCATCACGCGAGGCCTCCCGACCGTTTCTTTGCCCTTGCACTGAATGCCTGAGCCCAGGACAACTGATGTTTGCCTTCTACCCGATCTACAGAGGCTACTTCCGCACGTCGCTGATGATGATGTTCCAGTATCGGATCGCGATGCTGATCTGGCTCCTGGGCGGCATCATTGAGCCGCTAATGTATCTGGTCATATGGCGGACCGTCTCCCTGCAGCAGGGCGGTTCCGTGGGCGGCTACAGCACCAACGACTTTGCCGTCTACTTCATCGCCATGATGATGGTCAGTCACGGCACCTTCACCTGGATCATGTGGGAATACGTCTATCGAATCCGCACCGGCCACTTCTCGGTAATGCTGCTCAAGCCGATCCATCCCATCCACAGCGACATCGCCGACAACATCGGCTACAAATTCCTGACGTTGACCGTGATAGCGCCCACCGCCCTGCTGCTGGCCTGGTTCTTCGACGCCTCCTGGCAGCCCACCTACTGGACATTGGCCGCCTTCGTTCCCGTTCTCATTCTGGCCTTCCTGATGCGCTTCTACTGGGAGTGGTCCCTGGCCATGGTCGCCTTCTGGACGTTGCGAATTGACGCCATGAACCAGGCCTACATCGTTATCACGCTCTTCTTTTCCGGAAAGCTGGCTCCGCTTTCTCTGTTTCCCCAGTTCGTACAGCGGGCCGCCGACCTTTTGCCCTTCCGCTGGATGCTCTATTTTCCCGTTGAGCTCCTTCTTGGGCGCGTTACCCCCCGGGATGTGCTCATCGGCATCGGAGCACAGTTATTCTGGCTGGTTGCCGGCTATCTATTCATGCAGCTCATCTACCGGGCCGGAATCAAACGCTACGCTGCCTTTGGAAACTGACACACAACGGAAACCATGTTCTACTTACGCCTCTTTGCCACATACCTGCGCATCGGAATCCTGGGCGAACTGGAATACCGGGCCAATTTCTGGATCAGTCTCGTGCAGTCCGCCCTGGACCTGAGCGTGGCCCTCGGCGGGCTGGCCGTGGTTTTCAGTCATACCGACACACTGGGGGGCTGGCGCCAGGAGGAACTCCTGGCGCTTGTCGGCGTCTACTTCCTCATCGGCGGCCTCATCCGTACCATCATCCGCCCCTCAATGACCAAATTCATGGAGGATGTGCGCCAGGGTACCCTCGACTTCACCCTCACCAAGCCTGCCGACTCACAGATCCTGGTCAGCATCCAAACCGTGGAAATCTGGCGGCTCGTCGACGTGCTCATCGCCCTCCCCGTGCTCAGCATCGCGCTTCTGCGGCTCGGCGCCCGCCTCGGTCTGGTCGACACCGCAGTCTTCGCCGTCACGCTCTTGTGCGGCGGCTTGATCATCTACAGTTTCTGGCTTATGCTCAGCACCTGCGCATTCTGGTTCGTGAAGGTCGAAAACATCCAGGTCATCTTTATGAGCATGTGGCAGGCCGGCCGCTGGCCCGTCAGCATCTATCCAGCCTGGCTGCGCGCCGTGCTGACGTTCCTGGTTCCTGTGGCCTTCGCCACCACCGTGCCTGCCTCCGCAGTCAGCGGCCGCATCACCGGCGCGACCCTCGTCGGTACAGTTGCCCTGGCCGCCGCCATGCTCCTCGTCTCCCGTTGGTTCTGGCGGGTGGGCATCCGCTTCTATTCCGGCGCGTCAGCTTGACAATCAAGGAGAAAACTCTATGCGGATACTAATCACTTCGGGCGGCCACGATCGCAGCGCAGCTCTGGCCGGCCACCTGGCCCAACAACATGAGGTCAGGCTCACCGAACGAACGCACGTTGAGACCGAGCACGAATTTGCGCTCTCCGGGCTGGGGCATGACCGCTCCACAAACCTCCTCACGCGCGGCATCGACGCCATCATCCACGCCGTGGAGCCCCTGCCCGGGGAGGATGTGAGCTCGCAACTCGACGCCGCCACCCGCTGTACCTACAATCTGCTCATGGCTGCGGCCGAGGAAGGCGTCCAGCAGGTCATCCTCCTCAGCACGCTTGAGCTCATGGCCGGCTATCCCCCCGGCTACCGCGTCGCTGAAACCTGGCGGCCTCTGCCCAGCACCGAGCCGCCAACTCTCACCAAACACATGGCCGAGCAGGTGAGCCGTGAATTCGCCCGCGAAGGCAGCCTGGGCGTCACCGTCCTGCGGTTGGGAGAAGCGTCTCACGAGACCATCGCCGTAGCCGTCGACGAGGCCCTCGCCGAGCCCGCCTCGCTCGCCGCCAGGCACAGGTCTCGCGAAGAAGGCGCCGCTGAAGCCTGGTCGATTACACACATAGGGGAAAGAGCATCATGAACGTACTCATTCTCGGCGGCGCCGGCATGCTTGGCCCCTACGCGGCCCGCGAGCTGGCCCCCGCCCACAACCTGCGCATCACCGACATCAACCCGCCGCAAGAGGATCTTCCCGGCGAATTCACTCTGCTCGACGCCGCCGACCTGGACGGCGTAGTCGCAGCCGCCGCAGGCATGGACGCCATCGTCAACCTTTCCGTCCTCCGCCGCGACCGCCAAACTGCCTGGGACGTCAGCACCCGAGGCTGTTACAACATGATGCAGGCCGCCGTTACCCACGGCATTCGCCGCGTCATCAACACCGGGCCGCACTACACCGTCGCCGGACGCCATATCACCGAAGTTCATGATTTCGACATCGTCCCCGACATCCCGCCCCAGCCGGGTACCAACCTCTACGCCCTTACCAAGGCCATGGGCCTGGAAATCTGTCGCGTCTTTACCCGGCATCACGACATCAGTGTGCAACATTACCTGTTCTACAACTTCAAAGACCCGGCGGCCATCCAGCCCGGCGAACGCTACGCGCCCTACGTCATCTCCTGGGAAAACGCGGCCGAAGTCTTTACCCTCGGGCTGGATATCGATCTCGACGCGCTGCCCTCCCGCAATGAAGTTTTCTACGTCTTCGCCGACATGCCCCACGGCAAATTCAGCAACGAAAAGACAAAGCGCATCCTCGGCTTCAAACCGCGCCGGGACGTGGAGATTCTTTGGAAGTAGAGGGACATTGCTGCGGTAATCGAAAGCCGCCGGGGATGAAAGAGGGCCGTCCCGGCGAAGGCGGAAGCAGCTGCATGAAGCGCGGACCACGCGGCATCACAACGGAGCTGAGCGAAGGGAGTCGGGAGCGGAAAAGGCTCTATCCCTCCCTCGCCGAGGAGCGACAGCTGTGGCGCGCCGGCTTCGCCCGCGTTGCCGGCCTGGACGAGGCCGGACGCGGCGCGCTCGCCGGTCCCGTTGTTGCCGGCGCCGTTATTCTGCCTGAAAAGAGCAGGCGTACAGGGCTTTGGGCCGAAATCCAGGATAGCAAGCTGCTGTCGCCAGCGCGGCGTGAAGAGCTATCTCTACGCATCCGGGAGCAAGCTGCCGCCTGGTCGCTGGGCGAAGCCTCCGCCGCCGAAATCGACGTCCGCGGCATCGCCCCGGCCACCCGCCTCGCCATGCGCCGCGCCGTCCAGGCCCTCTCGCCTTCGCCCGATTACCTGCTCCTCGACTGGGTGCAGGTCAAGTCACTGAACCTTCCCCAGCGCAGCTTCACCAAGGGCGACCTGCGCATCGTTTCCATCGCCGCCGCCTCCATTCTGGCCAAGGTCCATCGCGACCGGCTGCTCTGCCAGTTGCATGAACGCTTCCCCGCCTACGGCTTCCACAGCCACAAGGGCTACGCCGCGCGCTCACATCTCGCAGCCATCGAAAGAGTGGGCCCCTGCCCGGTCCACCGCCGCTCCTTTTCGCCCATCCGCCAAGAGGAAACCCTCTTCAACCGGCCGGCCTGAAATCAGTCGCCCGCCAGCGCAGCCAGCAGCGCCAGCGCCAGCCGTTTCGTTTCCAACAGCGGCCGCGGCTCCGCCTGTGTCCCGCTCTGGCTCGGTGTGGCACTCCAAAAATGGACCTCTTCACCGGAACTGCCTGACATGGCAGCGGCATCAGTATGATCGGATTCCTGCCCGCCGGCCATCTGCGCGCCGTCCACCAGCAGCACCGGCCCCACACACGCGGGGCATCCGTAGCGGCACGCGCAGCCGCGAATCAAATCGGCCGCGCCCGCCATCAACTCGTCGTGCCGTTCGTATAACTGGGCGCTGAAACCGATTCCGGCAGGAATGCGCTCGTAAATGTAGATTCGAGGAGCGGTCAACTCCTTCTGCATCGGTGGAGAAGGCGCCGGCGGCCTGTGTGAAAGCGGTTCACCTTCGTACTGTTGTCGAATTATGGCAACGTCAATGTCGCGCCGGTCACACATCAGATGCAGCGGAGCCAGATTGCCCAGCGCATACGCGACCCCGTCCATTCCCGTACGCGCTCGCACACCCGCCTCCAGCCTGTAATGACAGCGCCGGCAGAGCAGCACCAGGTTTTCCATCCTGTTTGCTAACCGGTCATTTCGGTTAAGCCCTGGAATGTAGTTGAAAACGCGGAAAGGGACCCGGTGATGCACGTCATGCTGGTGGTTACGGGTCTCCGCCGCGCCGCACTCGGCACAGCGGTAGCCGTCTCGTTCACGCGTCCTGGCGCGTTGCGCCTGCCAGTCGGGTCCGTAGTCGTTGGGAGAATCCCGCCAGTCCCCCGCCTCCATCAGCGCCTCCTGCGCTTCAGCAGTAACTTCCAGCCAGTAGCCAGCCGTATCCAGCGTCGTAGGCGGGTAGTCAAGCGGCAGAATCCCGAGATTTTCATGCGTGAACCGCCGCACTCGCCGGTACTGCACCACCTGCGAGGTCACAAAAACCTCCCCATAGCCCAGGTCTGCGCCCCCGCTCACGCGGCTCTCATGCACGGAAATCACCTCGATCTCAGTCTCCGTGATGGCCTCCGTGTAATACTCGACCTCCGCCGCCCATACCCACGCCTGTCTCTCCTCCAGGTCCAGCTTGTCAACCAGGAAGCTGCGTCCTTCGTGAATGTAAACCGCCCCCTCATGCACCTGGAACGGCGCGCTGGCCGCGTCGACCTCCCCTATCACTGTGAACCGATCTTCCCTCCGGTCAGGCGCCGCCTTTGCGCCGGCAGCGTGCGTTCTCCCCGCAGTTTCCTGCCTGCTCCCGGCGCGAGGGGCCGGCGCCCGATCAGGGCTTCCTGCCTGAACGACAACTGGCTCGCCGCCGACGCTGCGCAGGCCGAACCGACGCGAAGGATATCCTTCTCCCCGCCACAAAAAACGGCTGCCGTACTGTTGCACACTCTTTTCTTCGGCCAGCAGGTCAAGTACCTCACCTGTGAAGGGGGACCGGCCAAACCTGTCCCCTTCTGCGAAGGGCAGTTCAAACGCCGCGCAACGCATCTGGTCCACCAGCAGCATGAGGTTATCCGCATTCGCAAGAGCCCTCTCCGGTGACCGCCGCAGGAGATAGTGCGGGTTGTTGACGACATACTGGTCGAGCGCGCCCGCCGTCGCCACCAGCACCGCCACTGACTCTCCCGTCGTGCGCCCGACCCTGCCCCACTGCTGCCACGCCGCCGCGATTGTCCCCGGGTAGCCGCAGATCACCGCTGCCTCCAACTGGCCGATGTCGATTCCCAGCTCGAGCGCATTCGTAGCAACCACGCCCCGCACGCTTCCATTCCGTAACCCCGCCTCGATCTGGCGGCGTTCCAGCGGCAGATAGCCCCCTCGATAGCCCCTCACCGCATCGGGTAAGATACTTACAGTGGCGTCCTCTTCTGCACGACTCTCGTCTCTAGTCTGCAGGCCCTCCCGTATGTAGCTGAGCAACAGTTCCACCGTCAGGCGCGCGCGTCCAAAGACGATCGTCTGCAGACCTCCCTTAAGAAAGCGTAGCGCCAACTCCTGGCTTTCCAGTATGCTGCTCCGTCGCAGGCCCTGGATCGGGTCGTATAGGGGCGGCGCGTACAATACAATGTGCTTCCTTCCCTGCGGCGCGCCGTTGTTGTCAATGACTTCGGCTGGATGTTCGCTGAGGCTTTCAGCCAGTTGCCGTGGATTGGCGATCGTTGCGCTGGTCAGTAGAAACTGGGGATGGCTTCCGTAGTAGCCGGCAACTCGCCGCAGCCGCCGCAAAACATTGGCCACCTGACTGCCGAATACCCCGCGATAGCTGTGCATTTCGTCAATGACGACGTAGCGCAGACCCGCGAAAAAACGCGCCCACTCTCCGTGAAAAGGCAGGATCCCAGCATGCAGCATGTCCGGATTGGAGAGAACTGCACGGGCATTCTGCCGGATCGGTCGGCGCTGCGCTGCAGGCGTGTCGCCGTCGTACGCCGCGAGCCAGCCCGCACCGGCCGGTCCATCCGCGCCGGCACCGTCGAAAGCTGCTGCTTCGCCGATCCATTCTCCGATCTCCGCCAGCTGATCGTGGGCCAGCGCTTTCGTTGGAAAGAGGAACAGGGCCGTCGCCTTGGCATCGCTGAGCAGCGCCTGCAGGACAGGCAGCATATAGCAGAGTGTCTTGCCGCTGGCCGTGGGGGTCACGACTGCGATCGAGAGGCGGCCATCCAACGCAGAGGTTACCGCTTCTGCCTGATGGCTGTAGAGTTGTCGTATCCCCCGGCGCTGCAGCGCCTCCCTCAGGGCGGGATGCAACACTTCCGGCAGTTCGACCAGTTGGCCGGCGCGGGACGGCAACGTTTCCCAGGCTGTGACATTGGCCATAAAGCCACTGTCCCTGCCCAGTTCGGCGATGACTTCTCCGATGCTCATGTTTTTGGCTGGTGGACAACTATAGGGAGGTCTGCCTGCATCCAGCGCCAAGCGTCAAACGCCCGTGATCCGGATCCCGCTCCCTTTCACTTTGTTGCGGATGTTAATTCCGATAAGCAGCGCGGTCAACCCTTCGCTGACACTGCTGTTTACCAGCGGGCCCGCGTCGACTCCCCGCATTCCTGCTGCCTGCGCCAGTTCGATCGCCGTCTGTTTTGCCTCTCTGTCGTCACCCGTAACGAGGATATCGCAATCTACGGCGTGGTCCAGCTCTTTCAAATGGGTTGCGCTGATGTTCTGAAACGCCGCAACCACGCGCGCCCCGTCGCCCAGCAGCGCCTGCGCTTCTTCCGCCGCCGACCCACCAGCTGGGCGCCATACCCGGCTCACCCGCGGCGGTCTCAACGGGACCACCACGCTCACGACCGTCTTTCCCTCGCAACCCGCCCGGATCTGTTCCAGAATTTCGGCCTGCGAACTGTACGGGACACTGAGGACGATCACATCCGCCCCCGCGGCCGCCCCTGCGTTGGAATCACCGCCAATCCGCGCCGGGAGTTCTGCCGGCAACATCGACCTCAACTCTGCCGCCGCGGCAACGGCTCGCTCACGGCTGCGGCTTCCGATCAGAACCGGATATCCGGCCGCCGCCCAGCGTAATGCCAGGCCCGAACCCTCCTCACCTGTGCCCCCAATGACGGCGAGAGTTGGATTGGTCATTGCTCTCTCCTCTTTACTTGCAAACTGGTGCTCAAGCGCTCAATTGCCAGAACCTCTCCCAAGTTTCCTGCGCACGCTCCCGGCTCCGGGCGCTGATCTCCGCCTCATCCAGCGTGAGCAACTCCCGATCGCGCATCAGTACCCGGCCGTGACAGATCGTGCTGTGGACGTGACCGCCGCTTATGCCGAACAGGATATGCCATGGCAGGTTGTCGCCGTGCAAGGGCGTAGTGGGGTAGTAGTCGAGGAGAATGAGGTCGGCAAGAGCGCCGGGAGCCAGAATTCCAATCGGTTTTTCAAAGAAGGCGCGGGCCAGATCCCTGTTGTTGGATACCGCCATCTGTAACACTTTATCCGCGCCCAAGGTGCGCGGGTCGCCGCTGTTCACCTTGTGGAGCTGATCCGTCGTCTTCATCTCAGCGAACATGTCATTGCTGAAGCCATCGTTGCCGAGGACGACCGGCATCTCTCCCCGCAGCATCGCCGGCACGCTGGCCGCGCCTACCGCGTTGTTCATGTTCGAGCGGGGCTGGTGCGATACAAAAGTCCCCGTCTCCTTCAGCAAGGCCATCTCCCAGCCATCGACGTGAACACAGTGGGCAAAGATGCTTTCAACCCCTGTGATGCCAAATCCGTGCAATCTCTCGACCGTTCGTTTGCCGCTTCGTCTCAGGCTGTCCCAGGCGTCCGCCTGGTGTTCGGCAACGTGAACGTGAAAACGGTTGCTTTCCGCTCGACAGGCCTCCAGCGTCTCGTCAGAGAGCGTCATGCTGGCGTGCAAGCCAAAGGTGGCGGCCACCCGCTCCGCCAGCGGTGAATCGCGCAATGCACCGGCAAAGCGCACGTTCTCGCGTATCCCTGCCCGCGCCGCCGCAGGACCGTCCCGGTCCGTCACCTCGTAACAGAGGACCGACCGCAGCCCACTGGTCTCTACGGCAGCGGCGATTGCGTCCAGGCTCCCGTCGATCGCATTCTGGCTGGCGTGGTGGTCAACCAGTGTCGTCGTTCCGTTGCGGATGGCGTCTACCAGGCAGACCTCCGCCGAACTCTGCACGCCCTCCAGGTCCAGCGACCGGTCCAGCGGCCACCACAGTTTCTGCAGGATCTCCGGAAAATCCCTGGCCGGCTCACCCGGAATATACATCCCCCTGGCAAATGCGCCGTAGTAGTGCGTGTGCGAGCAGATCATGCCAGGCATCAGCAGCTTGCCCTGCGCATCCCACAGTTCAGCGTCAGGATAGCGGCTCAGCAAGGGCCCGCTCTCGTCAACATCCATGATCACGTCTCCGTGGACATAGACGCCGCCATCTGCCAGGACCCGGTTCGAACCGTCAAAGGTGACTGCCGTCGCGTTGTGAATGAGCATCCCCACCCCGTCTCCTCCTCCGCTGGATATCGATTCGTGACTTACCATCAGTGGAGATCCAAAATGTAAGTTACCGAAGTTATGAAGTATAAGGTTGCCCGTTGGAAACGCAAAAGCCGAGAAGGGTCCCACCCTGATTTTCGCAAACTGCATGAACTCCTTATACTGAAATTTCCGAAACGGAACTCGCCACAGAGGAGCGCGTTGTGAAAGTACTGGTTACTGGCGGAGCAGGCTTTATCGGCAGCCACATTGTGCGCTGGCTGCGCAGGGCCGGCTACGAGGTCGTGACTGCCGACAATCTGCGAACCGGCAAGAGGACCAATCTCCCCGCCGACGTGCCGCTCTACGAGGTGGACATTCGCGATCAGGCCGGCCTTGCCGATCTTTTTGCGGCCGAACATCCTCAGGCGGTGGTGCATCAGGCCGCCCTCGCCAACGTGCGCGAGAGCATGAAAGACCCCATTACCTATGCCAAGGTCAACATAATCGGAACGCTGCATCTTCTGGAGTTGGTGAAAGATTACAACTGTTCCAAGTTCATCTTTGCCAGTACCGGCGGCGCTGTCTATGGCGAAGGCAATCTTCCGACCGGGACAGCAGCTGAAGGTGATGTGGAGGGCCGACGAACTCCCAGTCCACCGACTTTGCCTTTCACCGAGGAAAGCCGGCCACAACCCAAGGACAACTACGGCGCCAACAAGCTCAGCTGCGAACACTACATCGAACTGTACAATCAGAACTACGATCTGCCATACGTCATCCTGCGCTACGCCAATGTTTACGGCCCGCGCCAGGATGCAAAGGGGGAGGCCGGCGTCGTCGCCATCTTCACCGACGCCATGCTGTCCGATCAGGCCACCCACATTACCGGCGACGGCGGCCAGCAGCGTGACTTCGTCTACGTGGACGACGTCGCCAGGGCCAACATTCTCGCCCTGAACAGTGAACTGACAGGCACCTACAACGTGGGCACAGGCCTCCCTACCGACATCAACACCCTTTACCGACAGCTCGCAGACCTGACCGGGTACGGTCGCACACCATCCCACTTGCCCCGACCCGCCGGCGAAGTGCGCGCTACATGGCTGGACTGTTCCAAAGCCGGGCAGGAGTTAGGCTGGGAAGCCGAAATCGATCTGAGTGAGGGTCTCCGCCGCACCGTAGAGTGGGCCAGAACCGCAGCGGTCACAGCTTAGCGGCAGTCCTAGCGCACTTCCCCTGCCTTGTTTTCGTTGCAAATAGGGGCAACGATGCACATCGTCGTCAGTGGCTGGTTTTGGGGACAACCCAACACAGGCAGCGGTCAATATCTGCACCGGTTGTTGCCCCATCTGGCGGCACTGAACGCGCCGGCCGGGAGGGCAAATGCCGCGGAAAGTCACGGCCATGCTGAAACGCGCAGCCTAGCCTGGAAGGCTGACAACCGGAAGCCGATCAAGTACTCGCTGCTCCTGCCCCGCAACCCGGTTGAAGGCAGACAAGGCGACGCGTTGGCCCCAATTCCTTCTCATTGGGCCACTGTCGTTTCGCCGCCTCCACCGCTGCCCCGCCAACTGGCAAAGGTCTACTGGGAACAAGTGACCGTACCTCGCCGCGCTCGCAGTCTGGGCGCCGATCTGCTGCTGATTCCCTATTGGGCGGCGCCGCTATGGCAGCCGGCCCCGACAGTGGTGACCGTCCACGATCTGATCCCCCTGCTACTACCGCCCTATCGCGGGCGCTTGCCGGGCCGACTCTATACCCGGTTGGTCTCCATTTCGACCCGGCGCTGCGCCGCCGTATTGACCGTCAGTGAAGCCAGCCGGCGGGACATCATCGCTCATCTCGGCCTGCCTGGCGAAAGCGTATATGCCGTTCATCACGGACCGAACTGGGAGGATGGAGATGCGGAGCAGCAAGAAAGGGAACCTCCCTTCTCCGGCGACCTGCATGTGGCGCGCAAGTATTCCTTGCCGGCTCGCTACTTTCTCTATCTCGGCGGCTTTGACGTGCGCAAAAACGTGATGGGGATCGTGCAAGCCTATCGAAGATACCTCGATCTCGGCGGAGACCCGGCCGTCAAGCTGGTCCTGGCAGGTAAACTGCCGCGTACGGACACGGACTTTTTCCCAGACCCGCGGCGGCTCGTCCGTCAGCTCAATCTGACCGAACACGTGCGCTTCATAGGTTGGGTCGAAGAAGAAGACAAGGCGCCGCTCAATGCCGCCGCCACCGCCTTTCTCTTCCCCAGCTTATATGAGGGCTTCGGCATGATGTTGCTGGAGGCCATGGCCGCCGGCTTGCCGGTCATTACCAGTTCGGAGTGAGCCGGAATTCAAACGCCTCGCCGCTGTTCGGTACATAGCAGACCTGGCGCATGCTCAGCGAGGGGTGATCGCGCCCAAACTCCTCGGTGATCTGCCAGAGTTCCGGGCTGTCCAGGAAGATCGACATCACTGAGGCACAGGCTGCCACAGCGTTGGGGACCGACGTATAGGCAGCCAGCCAGGCGCGGGCCGCTTCCGTGTATCGGTTCTCCGGCTGTTCCTCCTCCAGCGTTTCCAGCAGCGACTCGGCCTCTGACCGTTGGTTGTTCAGCGTCAGTACCTGGACAAGCCGGAAGTTGGCCAGCCCTCTCAACAGCGCCGTCTCCTCCTCAGAGTCCGTCCCCTGAACGCTGCACGGCTGCAAATCAGGCGACTCCAGGGCATCCTTGTACATCTCGATTGCCGTCGCATAGCTCGCCCGGTTCCCCTCTGGCCCAGCAGCCTGGAGCGCTATGTTCGCCTCGATCAAGCGCAGCCCCAAGCAGTTGCTGGCGTCGTTCGCACGGTCATAGGACCACGTGTGCCGGCGCAATGGCGTGCCGTCCATGCTGTACCAGATTTCAGTATGCGGTACTTCCAGCCCTTTCTCCTCCCTGCCGCTGACGCCGCCACTGAACCAGAGGCGCCGGATGCGGGGGAGATCTGATGACTCATCTTCGACCACGTCAACCAGGACTTCACCTTCCGCGATCGCGGCGCCCGGCCCAATCACCGACCGGTATGCAGCGGCTTCACCGTCCCAGGTGATTGCCTCTACCGTCAGCAGGCAGAATGTTGTGCAACGCTCCAACTGCCAGATTAACTCCGCTCTGCCATCCCCATTGGCATCACCAATTGCCAGAATCCTGGGCAGCCCTTCAACTTCAGGTGTGTAGACCGTCACGAAACTGCCGTCAGCGCGTTGGTGCAGAATCAGAACAACGCCCTCCGCACCGCCCGGACCGTATCCGTCATCGCTCACTGCCGACGGCATCGCAATGACATCTTTCAGCCCGTCCTGGTTCAGATCGTAGATAAGCAGTCCGCCCCGCTCATCCCCCATTGCATCACAGGCCTGCAGCCAGGCGTCGAGGAGAATCCTCAGCTTCAGGATTCCACTTTCCTGACTCTCGCCATCCGATTCCCCGACAGAACTCCGTCCCCCGGTCAGTTCTGCGATTACATCGGGAAGGACGGTAAGATACTGTGCCGCGCTCACCGGACAGACCGGTAGTCCTTCGGTTTCGGTCGGGCGCGGTTCGGGCAGTTCGGGCCCTTCGTCCTGCTCGAACTCCAAGTATGGGCATACGTCCTCAGCTGAAAAATCAGGGTTGGCATAACCGTAATCGGCCAGTATATTCACAACCTCGGGGTTCGCCGCGGCGAAATTAAAGGCTGCTTCGCATGCTGTCCCGGCGTCGCCGCTCTGCTGGTAGGCGGCCAACCACCGTACACCCACTTCTGCATAGATCTGTCTCTCAAAAGTGGACGCAAGCCGCTCCACCCTTGCCGCGGCCAGCTCAGGATTCGACTCATAGCCTGCAATCAACGCAAGTCTGAAGAGGGCAAAGCTGCGCAGTTCAGACAGCTCCCCTGCCCGGTCTCCACAAGCCTGCCAGTTACTATTCTCAACAGCATCGGCATAGAGCCACTGTGCCTTTTCGAGATAGAGTTCGCTCGACATGGCGTAATTGGCATCGATTACCGTGTGGTAAAGGCAGAGGCTGGGCATCATTCTTTCGCTGCTCATGGCATATGGCGCGCCGTCGGCGCTCGTCCATATCGCGAGTCGGGCCCGCTGTGGACCGGCGTCGGCTCCGGGGTACTGACCCCCTATCAAACGGATCTCGTTGGGCCTGCCCGGACTGTCGCTGGGGGCCAACGAAACATTTGCCCCGGCCATCGTAATCGTGCCTTTGGTCCAGTCCCTCCAGGCGGCGCCATCCCAGCTGCGGACATGCACCGTGACGAAGCAGGAGCTTAACCCGCATACGGTATCCGTCCACACGACGTCGGTCAGACCGTCGGCGTTAATGTCTCGGGTTGCCAGCAGCTCGATCGTTCCGGTTGCGGTGATCTCGTAGCTGAGAGAGTGTCCTTCTCCGCCGTCGAGTATCACCAGTTCCTGTATGTCGGCCTCAGTCCCGCTCTCGCTCCCGGTAACCGCGCCTGGCCGCCCTCCTTCAGCGTTCGTATACACGAGGACGGCGTCATCTATGCTATCGGAGGTGAGGTCTGCGTTGACCAGAGTGTGAAACTCGACTCCGCAATCCGCCAGAAACGAGGTAAGTTGCCCATGGCGGTTTGATGTCGGAATGCCGAATAGGGCAGTCAACGTCCGGCCCAGGCCATCATGCGCTTCCGGACACGGGGGAAGGGTCACGCGCCGGGGCAAAGGCAGGCTGATACGGGGCATAAAGAAGGGAGCAGGTTCACTGTCGGACGAAAGAATGGACATAATGTCCAGGACTGGCGTGGGTGTAACAAGCGGAGATTGACTCTCTGACTGCCCTTCGTCCTGCGTTTCGACTGGCGCGACTGTCGGCACTCGGGTCGGTACGGCGGTCGGAGTCGCCAGGAATGACGGAATCAGCAGCCGTTCCCCAACGAGCAGTGTTTCGTTCGCACGTACTGAATTGGGATTCGCCCCCTGCAGCAGTTCAACCGGCAGGCCGAACTTCTGGGCCACTGTGATCCAGCCTTCACCCCGCTGGACGATGTAGTACTCCTCCTCGCCGTCCGGAGTCCATGGGACAAAAAGACTCTCGCCAACGATAAGCCAGCCGTTAGGGCGCACGGAATCCGGGTTTGCTTCTTGCAGCTGGCTCACCGTCAGGCCGACTCGCTGTGCTACCAGCGGCCAGCTGTCGCCCGGCTGCACGATGTATGTATAGCCGCTCTCTTGCGCAGAAACCGAAACGATCTGCAACAGCAATAACAGCGCAATCAACAAGAAAGCAAGCCGTAGCCCCAACTTCATCAAACTCTCCCGAAAGCTCTAACAGCCAATTGCTCTTCGTTGGAAACTCTGATTCAAACGCGAACTGAGACTTCCTTCACAGCCCCTACCGCGAAATTGCCGCGCGCAACTCGCCGCCTCAACTTGGGCAATGATCCAGTTCCCCCGCGATCTCCGTCATGTCTCGAAACTGACCAAAGGTTGCGCGCGAGCGCGGTCACTATCCACGGAATACTGTCTACTCTTCAGACCGATCTTCTCACGGGAAAGTACCGTTTACTGTACCCCAACATGATAGTCGGTGCAAGGTCAGAACTGCCGTGGGCAGTGGCCAGTGACTGCGCCGATTTCATCCCCAGCTTGGCGGGTCACTCAGTCAGCGGGTAGAATTCAGCGATGAACTCGAATCTGACGATCGAACTGACGCACGTAGCCGAAACGGGCGAAGCCGTTGGTCGCGACGAGGAAGGCCGGGCAGTTTTCGTCGCCGACGCTATCCCGGGAGAAACGGTTGAAGTCGACATCACGGCTGAGTCGAATCGCCTGCTGCGGGGCACTCTTCGCAAGATAGTGAAGACCAGCCCGGATCGCGTGCAGGCGCCTTGTCCGCATTTCGGGCTCCGACATCCTGTGACAACCGCCGAAGGACGATTTTTGAACCCGTCGTGGCGCCGCGCCGGTTGCGCCGGTTGTCTCTGGCAGCATATCGACTACGAACGCCAGTTATCGATGAAGCGAGAAATCATCGTCAACATTCTGGCTCGCGAGGCACGCCCTGGCGCAACACGCCAGAAGAGCCGGCAAATCGCCGAAAGCCTGGTCGCGGACGTCATCGCCCTTGGCGCAAACGCAGACGATCTGTCCTCTGCCGCGCCGGCCGTGCTCGACTTCGGATTCCTCACACGGATGCGATTCGACCTGTCACAGTCCCAACAACTCACACTTGCCGGTCGCGATCGGGAACCGATAACCGTTGATGCCTGTATTCTCCACCACCCACAACTGGCCGAACTGTTTGCAGGATTTCGAAACGATCGAGACGACGCGGCGGGCGCAGAACAAGATGAGCTCGCTCCGCAATCCGAAACTCTCCCCGTCCAGCGCGTCACGCTTGCCGTAGGCGGTACGGCCGGCCCCCTGAGCGAGTCGGCAAAGGGCATTCTCATTCTGCACAGCGATAGCGACAATCCGCCCAGCCTGGAACTGGGCCTGCCGGCAAACGTCTTCTTCCTCCACGAAACCGATGAACCTTCGTTGGAGTTGCTCATCGGCGACTGGCGTTACGGCTTGCAAGTGGAAGGGCATCAGCTCACCGCCTATCCTCCGCTTGGCAACGGCGCCCGCGACAGCCATCTGCTGGCCGATGAAGTCCTGTCTGCCGTGGCGGCAGAGATGCTTGAACTGAAGACGTTCGAGCATATTCTCGAACTGTGGGCCGGCATCGGCGGCCGCTCCGCCGTCTTGTCCGAAAAGGTCGCCACTGTCGTCGCCGTTGAAGAAGCTGAGTTGCCTGCCGCCGCGTTGCGCGTCAATCTGGAAAGGCTCGACAATGCCGACGCCTGGCACGGGGAGATGCTGCCCACGATCCGGAAACTGCGCCGCGGCCAGTACCATTTTGATGCCGCCCTGCTCGCGCCGCCCGGCGGCCACATTGAGCCGGAACTGTTTTCCCTGCTCACCCGTATGCGCATCCGGCGATGCGCGCTCATTACCGAAGAACCGGGGCGCCTGGCGCGGGCGCTGGCCGCCCTGGACGAAGAGGGATACCGTCTCGCAGCCGTGCAGCCGGTCGATCTTCAACCCCATCAGCCCGGTTCGACGCTTGTCGCACGCTTTGACAGAAAGTAAGTGGATGCGGCAAGGAAACGGCAGAAGCATGCCGCAATTCGCCTCAACAGAAAGTGAGATTTTGGACAGATGAGCGATTCAATCGAGATCCGCACCCTCACATCAGTTGAAGACTGTCGTCGCGTGCAGGTGGTCCAGGATCTTGTCTGGGGCGGCGGGCATGGCGACACGATGTCGATCCACGTGCTGGTCACGCAGACCAAGAGCGGCGGTCTGCTGCAAGCCGCATTTGTCGAACGGGGCGCCGAGGACACGGATGGGATGATCGGCTTTTCCTTCGGCTGGCCGGCATTTGGTTATGGCAGCGCCGGCGAGCGAAAGCTGAAATTCTGCAGCCATATCATGGGCGTCCTGCCCGCATGGCACGGCCGCGGCATCGGGCTGCGCCTGAAGCTGTCCCAAAGGGAGGAGTTGCTGCGCCAAGGTTGGACCGACTGGGTGACGTGGACCTTTGATCCGTTGCAGAGAGTAAACGGCCGCCTGAATGTCAGCCGTCTCGGCGGCATCAGCACCACCTATCTGCGCAACGTCTATGGCGAAATGACGGACAGCCTCAACGCCGGTATGCCGACTGACCGGTTTCAAGTGGATTGGTATCTGGACAGCCCGCGCGTACGAAATGCCATCAGCGCCGACCGCCAGACCCCGGAATGGCCGACAGGGTCTCTACAGCGCGCACGTACCCGTTCCCCCGGCAACGGCCGGCCGCGGGCCCCTCACGGCCATCCGCCCTCACCGGATGGCCGCCCCTACGCACTGCCCCTGCCGGACAACGTCGACGATCTGCGCCGCGCCGGAGGCACACTGCTCTTTGATTGGCGCTTCTTCGTGCGCCAGGCCGCCGAGAGCTGCCTGGCCGCCGGCTACGCGCTGGCGGGTTGCACACTGATCGAAAACGAGTGGCACTATATCTTCGAGTTGCGGCAAACTATTGACTCATTCCCCTGATTTCGGTATACTTCCTTGCTTGTAAGGATAGAGAACCGTCCGATACCGTGATTTGAGTAGTTCTCGTTTTCGTCATGATCTCCGGCCGGCACCGCGCCAGGCGCACGGCGGTCATATATGACCATCAAGCGGGTTAAGAGTTGCAGTAGGAACTCAGTGTGAACTACAGTTTCTGACCTCCACGAACATCGAAAGGATTCCACATGTTTCAGGAAGCCATTGCCCAGCTAATCGCCAAGACCGCGGTTGAGACCGTCAGCGCCCACTGTGACGGCCCCTGCGGCGTCTATGACCCGGCCTCTGCACGCATCGCCGCCGAAGCGGCGCTGTCGATGACGAAGAAGATCATCGACCTCGGTCCGGCAGATTCCGCCGATCACAACACCTATGGCCGCTTCGTTGCCATCAAGGAACAGCAGGCGCATCTGGCCAAGGAGGAGTTGCTCATCCTCTGGACAGACTACTTCAAGCCGGAGCACCTCGACGAATACCCGGACCTGCACGAAAAGTTCTGGAACGCCGCCAAGCTTTGCTCGGCCGTAAAACAGGGCGTCGACGTCGATGCAGCCAACGACCTGATGGCCGCGATTGAGGACATCCACAACGTTTACTGGGCCACCAAGGGGCGGGACGTAGCTTACTACGTGGCCACCTGATCCCTGGCACGCCGGAACCGGTCTAACCCAGTAGACCGATCACAACGTAAATTGAAAGACAGCGGCCGGATCCACAACAGGATCCGGTCTCTCTTTTGGGGACGGAGATGGAAAGGGACGTGCCCCGCAGCGGCTGGCGCGAAATGGCGCTGTGGCTGGTCGGCAGGCGTCGACTTTTTCGCGTGACAGGGGATTCGATGACGCCGACTCTTTCGCCCGGCGCCGTGGTGATGCTGGATCAACGCGCATACCGCTCGCGAAGCCCGCGGGCGGATGAGATTGTCGTCGCGCGGCATCCCCGCCACACCGTGCTGCAAATCGTCAAGCGCGTCGCGGCGGTTATCGAGAGCCGTACTGAAAGCGGCGCTCCAGGCACCGTGCTCATACTTGCCAGCGACAACGTCGCGGCCGGCGCTGACAGTCGCACTTTCGGGCCGGTCGCGCTGGACCTCGTGCTGGGAAAGGTAGTCAGCTGCCTGCGCCGGTAGGTGCAGGGCATGGAGCGGCACGAGGATGCCGCCCTCTTCAGGTTCCGGCTTGCGTTCTAACGGCGCTGGCGGGGATCGAGCGCGTCGCGCAGGCCGTCGCCGATGAAGTTAATGCTGAGAATCGTGAGGGAGATGAACATGCCGGGCCAGATGACGAGCCACGGATTCTGGGTGATGAAATCCTTGTTCTCAAAGAGCAGCCGTCCCCAAGTAGGCACGTTGGAAGGAAAACCCAGACCCAGGAAAGAAAGCGCCGACTCGGTCAGTATCGCCGCGGCCACCCCCAGCGTTGCAGAGACGATGATCGGGCTCAGTACGTTGGGCAGGATGTGTTGCCGCAGGATCGCAGGTTCACGCGTCCCGACGCTGACCGCAGCCTCGACGAACTCCTTCTCCTTGATAGACAGCACCGATCCCCGCACGACCCGGGCCGTAGGCATCCAACCCAGAATGCCTATAACGAGCACCACGAGCAGGAAAATGCCCAGTTCCGGGCCCAGCAACGCCTTCAGCGAATCACGAAACAGCATGATGATGACCAGCAGCAATGGCAGGCTGGGTAAAGCCAGCATCAGGTCGGTGAAGCGCATGAGCGGATTGTCCAGGCGACGGAAAAAGCCGGAAAGCACGCCGACCAGCGTGCCAAAGGTGATGGAGACGAACATGGCAACGACGCCGACAGCCAGCGAGATGCGCCCGCCGAACAGGTTGCGCGCCAGCGTGTCCCGCCCCAGGTCGTCGGTGCCCAGTGGGTAGTTCACCGAAGGGGGTTGATTGATCGAGTCAATGTCATCGACGATGAAGCTGTATTCCGGGTCTACTGTGTAGATGAGAGGACCGGCGAGGACGCCTATCACCAGTAAGACAAGAACGACCACGCCGACGTTTGCCAGATTGTGGCGGCGAAAGCGCAGCCATACGTCCCCCCACAAGGTACGATGCTGGCGTTGCGGGAGTTCTGAAGAGAGGCTCTCAGCGGATGCCGTTTCCGTGCCTACGGCCATATTTAGTCCTGCGGCCAGCAGTTCGCGGCGACTGGCCTGACAGCCCAGTGACAATTGGCCATTGCGCTCTAGCTGTACCGGATACGCGGGTCGAGTATGCCGTAGATGACATCGGCAATGAGATTGAAAACCACGATAAGAAAGGCAAAAATAAAGGTGACGGTTTGCACCAAAGGAATGTCGTTCAGTTGAATCGCGCCGATCAGGAGGGCCCCTAAACCGTTTACGCGAAAAATCTGTTCAGTGATGATGGCGCCGCTGAAGATGGCCGGAATGCCCAGGGCGATGAGGGTGACAACAGGGATCAGGCTGTTGCGCAGAATGTGGCGAATTACGACGTATCTTTCGCGAAAACCTTTGGCCGTCGCGGTGCGAACGTAGTCCATGGGAATGTTGTCGAGCATTGACGAGCGCGTAAAGCGGGCCAGAATCGCCGCCTGGAAAAAACCGAGAACGGCCACCGGCATGGCGCTCTGTCTCAGCTGTTCGACAAAGCTGCGCCAATCTACGATCTGAAGATTGGTGTCATAGATCATGGGAAACCATTTAAGTTTCACGCTGAACAGCAGAATCATCAGCAGACCGGTGAAGAAGGTCGGGATCGAATAGCCGATAAGCGAAATAAAGGTCCCAACCTGATCGAAGATCGAGTACTGTCGAATTGCAGAGACGACGCCGATGGGTACCGCGATCGCAATCGCGACAATATAGGCCAGCCCCACAACCCAGAGCGTTTGGGGCATTCGCTCCATAATCATATCCATCACGGGAACGCCGCGACTGCCCCAGGAGGTAACCCGTAACCGTTTCTCCCCATCCCCGATCTGAATATCGAAGGCGTTCTCAAGCAGAGACAGCGGCTCATTGACGAAGAACTGGCGCATCCACAGGCCATACTTGACCGGAAATGGTTCATCCAGTCCCATCGCCTTGCGAATCTGCTGGCGAATCTCAGGTCGAATCGTCTCCGGCAGTTGACTGGTCGGATCGCCGGGCGCGAGATCCAGCACCGCAAAGATCACAAAGCTAATGGCGATGAGGGTCGGTATGATTGTCAGAAGGCGCCGGACGAGATATTGGCCCACGGCGTGAAATGGGGAGTGAGAGAAAGGGAGGAAAGAGAATCTCTCCTCCCTTCCGGGTTCAGACTAACGGTGCCATTCGGCGATATTCCACATTTCACTGTCCCAATCGTTGATGTTGACGCCCTTCAGAGTGTTCAGATGGGCGGAGACGCCACCACGATTGACCAGAGGGATCTGGTAGAAGCTCTGCACGTTGATGTCATTGAGCTGCTTGACCAGCGCCTCGCGCTCCCCGCCGACCGGGGTCTGCGTCAGCTGCTCAAAGAGCGCGTCGTATTCGGTATTGCAACCGCGGAAGATGTTGCCGCCGCCCCACACGTTCTCGCGCATCGGGATCTGGCTGCAAACCCAGTTTGAGAGATGCTGCTGCGGGTCGATGCTGGGACCGGTGGTGTACATCTGCAGGTCCGTGTAGAACTTCTGGTACGTGTCGGGGCTATTCGGGTCGCCGCCGAAAAAGACGCTCGCATCGTGGTTGATCAGTTCGGTCTCGATGCCGATCTGGCTCCACCACTGGCGGATCAGGGCCTGCGTTTTCTGGCGTACCGAATTTGTGGAGGTCTGGTAGGAGACCTTGAGCGGCATGCCGTTGTATTCGCGGATACCGTCACCGTCGCTATCGACGACGTCATTTTCGTCCAGCAGCGCGTTGGCTCCGTCAATGTCCTGGGTCAGGCAACCATCATTGGCCGTTGACGCGTAGTGCAAGGGCGCAGGAATCACGTTACAGGTTGGCTGTCCGGCAAAGCCGTAGAGCTGTTCCGAGATCAGGCTGCGGTCAATCGCCATCGACATCGCCTGCGGAATCGGTGCGAACGTCAGGAATGGATGGGCGTTTTCTCCATCCATATACTCGGACCGATCGTCGCCCAAGGCAGAGTCCGGATTGGTCTGGTTGACCAGAATGCGCTCGACACTGCCGGCGAAAGCGGCCACAACGACGCCAAGTCCGGCTGCTTCCATATCACGCAGAATGTCGGGCTCGACCTGCAGGTTCCAGGCGTAGTCGGCCTCCCCGGTCTCCAGCACGGCGCGTGCCGCCGACGCGGCATCGCCGCCGCCTTTGAAGATCACCGTGTCAAAGTAGGCCGGTTCGCCGTGGTAATGCGGGTTTCGTTCGTAGACGGCTACATCGTTCACCTTGAAGTCGATGATGCGGTAGGGGCCCGTACCAAGCGGCAAAGTGTTCTGCTCGTTGCAGGTCTGGGCGGCCGCTCCGACGCAGTCGGCGAACTGAACGCTGCTGATGATTGGCGTATTCGCGCCGACGAACGCGTTATAGGGATAGGGCGTTGGAGAGTCGAAGGTGATCACGATCGTGCGGGCGTCGAGCGCCTCCACACTCTCGATACCGAGGAATGCTTCACTGGCAGTGCAGCCCGTGGCTTCATCGATACAGTACTGCCAGGTAAAGACCACATCGTCGGCGGTCACATCGCTGCCATCCGACCAGGCCAGCCCTTCCTTCAAAGTCCAGGTGATCGACATCAGGTCTTCGGAGATGCCGCCATTCTCTATTGTCGGGATTTCGGTGGCCAGTTTGGGCACTAAAGCGCCGTCGGGGTCGTAGTTGGCCAGTGGCTCAAGCGTGACCGCGCCGGCGTCCTGGTCCTTTGTGCCACCCGACAGATACGGTCCGGGCAGAGAGGCGGCCTGCCAGTAGAGAATGGTCAGAACCTTGCCCTCTTCCTCCATTGCCTCTTCTTCCGCCATCTCTTCATCAGCAGCCATGCTCTCGCCGCCGGTCGGCGCCGCGGCTGGACAGGCAGCCAGCAAGAATGCCATTGCCAGCAAAACGGCAATGACTCGCAGGGTTGAAATGTGCCTTCCCATCATCGACTTCTCCTTTTCGCTATCAAGTTATGTGGATTGGGCGTACGGCGCCGGCCGCGCGAGAGTCAACCAAGACTACCGATAGTAGAGAAATATCGCGCGGCTCTCTTATACTGGGCAAGAGTTGCCGATGGGGGAGCCGGTTGAGCGCAACTGCCTCAAGAAATCCGCCTGCAGTATTGCAGACTCGTCTCTGCGCTCTGTGCAGAAGCTATACTACCACTCTTTTCCGCTGCAATCCAAATGGTTTCAGGAAACATAGGATCCGATTTAAGAACTGGCTGCATGCCTTTCGCTGAATTTCCGCAGCCCTGCTGCAACCCGTTGCGGCACATGACGCGCCCGGGAATTGAGAAAGGCCAAAATGCGGCCCGGCTGGACGCCCTCAGCGGAGGCCCTGTTCAAACTGCGCTGGTTGATCTGATAGAGATAGCTGGGGTAACTGGCCTGCCAGTTGCTGAACCGTTCCACGCGAAATCGATCCATTAAAGGCGTGTCTGCAGGCAGCTCAACAGTGAAGTCTTCTTCGACAACGATGGGGCGCCGCCTCGTCTCATTCGGCGTCTCGCCGTCATGGCCCAACCAGCGGGCTCCCCCGGCGCTCAGCGAAAACAGCAGATCGTCGCCCGCCGAGGGCTCCGCCAGATCGACCGCTGACAGCCAGTATATAGGACCGTTCAGGAGGAAACGCAGCAGCGCTCCCTCCACCCGATCCCAGTGCTCGAAACCGCCCAGGAAATTATCCGTATTTTCGACACGGATATACCAGCTATCGTAGTCGCCGGTGGGGCGCTGAAAGTCAGGAATCGTCTCCTTGACGGCGCTAACGACGTCGGTCTGACTGTACCAGGCGCCGGGCTGTAAACGGGCAAGGAGCTGCAGAACAACCTCACGCGTTTGCAGAGGATTGTTTTGCCAATTGCCAATCGAACAGTCGAGGCCGGGAATGCGCACCAGGTCGTTCCACTCCGAGGAGGTACGCCAAGCCTCCCAGAGGGAAAAACGCTGTTCGGAACGCGGTTGCTCCAGAAAGGCGTAGACCCGGTTTCCTGTGAGGCGAACCCGCCCGTCGTCCGCGCGCCGCAGCCAGCCCAGCCGCCTTGCCAGATGCAAAAGAAGCGCGACTCGGGTCTCTTCAATATTGGCTGAGGCTGCCGGAGCCTCGAAGGGAGACACGAAACCATCTCTGGACTTGAGGCGTATCATCAGCTGTTCGATATCGTCAGGATCCGGAGCGCCATCGGCCTGCAGGCGCAGCCCTTCGGTATGCAAAAACCCCAGCAGCGTGCCCGCATCTTCAAGAAAGGCATCCTCCAGCCAAAGCATTCGGGACGACGGCGGCGGGGGCACCGGCGCAACGGCAAGCCCCTGCTCGCCGCCGGCAGTCGCCGGTTGCGGCAGCCAGGGAAGGACATCACTGGGAATAAAGATGATCGTATGAGCGTTCCGGCCTTCCCCTTTGTACGTGCGGCCAATCAGACCGTAATAGTAAAGGAACTCGGCAACGCTCTCCGGCGCGTTCCAAGGCTGTTCCCGCTCCAGTTTGGATGGACCCATCTGCCGGATGCCGCCGTATTCGCGGCTGAATTGGGCTTCTCGCATTTCGCCCCCCTCCGCAATGAGGAGGTCCAAAGCAGACCTGACCCTTGGATAGGAATCGGTAATCTCCTGAAAGGCCATCAACACCGAGGTTGGGTCTGTGATCTGCCCAGCCAGGCTATCGATCATTGCCCGGACATTCTTCTCCCCATCCAGAGAGGCGCCCCGAAGCTCCGCAATTACATGCAGGTGGATCTCCGGGTATTCGACAAGCATCTGACTGGTTTGCGGCATCTGCGTTTTCCTGAAGCGCTGTGGCTCAACACTCAACCACCTGGCTAATGCAGCGCTCAGTCATGGCCCGGCCCGACGCTTTCCAGGGCCTTGCCCATTTGGGCCGACCTGTGCGACAATGTGCCCAGAAAAGAAGGTGAAGCGGCAATGTCACAGTGACTGGAGGCCTGTCGAAATGACCCGCGATTCATCCTTTGTACCCCAAAGCGGCGGTTGGCGCTTTTCCGATATTCTACGCGATTTTGCCGTGGTATGGCAACTGATGGGCGATCCGCAGGTATCGATTCTGTTGCGAGTCGGTTTCCCGGTGCTGGCGATTCTCTACTGGTTATCGCCGATTGATCTGTGGCCGGGGCCTTTGGATGACATCGCCGCCGTCGTGCTGGCAGGCCGCCTGTTCGTGCAGATGGCCCCGCAGGACGCGGTACGGCGCGCCCTCGTTCGGCTTGGCCATATTTCGCCGGATGAACCGGACCGGGAGGTCTGGGATATCTGGGACGAAGACGACAAGACGATCCCCGGAGACTGGCGAGTCGTTGACGACAAGTAGGAAACGACGCGCCTTCCACAAAAGGGGAATAACGAGCTAGATGAATGACGCGCCAGATGAACAACGCGTTGCTTGATCAAGTTGCCCGGGCCGTCGACCGCCAGCGGCTTATCGACACTGCCGTAGCGCTGGTCGAGGTACCCAGCCCCACCCGCAGCGCGGGCCCGGCCGCTGATCGACTTGCTGAGATCTTGACTGCTGACGGCTTTTCCGTCCAGCGCCCTGAAGCCGACTGGCCGCAAGCGCCAGTCGTCATGACCGTGCTCGACAGCGGCAAGCCTGGCCCCACCCTTCAGTTCGACGGCCATCTGGATACCGTGCATCTGCCCTATGTGCCGCCGCGCGTGGAGAATGACACTCTCTACGGCTCCAGTTCGGCTGATATGAAAGGCGGTATCGCGGCGGCCCTGGAAGCGTTGCGGGTGTTGCGTACGCTCGACGCTCTGCCAGCGGGCAGAGTGCTGTTTACGGCCCATGATCACCACGAAGGACCGTGGGGCGACGGCCGTCAGGTGCGCGCCATGATCCGAGAGGAACTTACTGGCGATGCCGTCATGCTGCCGGAATATCTGGCCGACCCACTCCCGGTTGCGGGCCGGGGTCTGGCGATATTTCAGGCGACAGTTCGCCGCGACGGCGAGCCCGTGCATGAAGTGCTGCGCCCGCCAGGAACGCCTGACGTGGTGGCTGCCGGCGCTAAGTTGGTGAGCCGACTGCATACCTGGAACGAAAAACTGGAGCAGAACAGCCATCCTCTGGCGGGCCATGACTCCACATTCGTAGGTAGTATGCAAACAGGGGAAATCTATAATCAGTCGCCGACTGAGTGTCTGGTGCAGGGTACGCGACGCTGGGCGCCGCCCTGCGACAGCGCATCCGTTCAAGAGGAATTCTCCCAGCTTCTTGCCGAGGTCGCAGCCGAAACCGGCACAGAAATAAACGTCGAATTCGCTGTGCAAGGCGGGGCCTACCAGGTCGATTCCGACGGCAGCCTGGTCCACGCGTTCCAGCAGGCCCATACCGCGGTGGCAGGCGCACCACTGCCGCTCGGCGCCAAGCCATTCGTGGACGACGGCAATATCTATGCCTCTGAGGCCGGCATCCCCGCGCTGACCCACGGGCCGGCCGCGACCGGCGCGCACACTCTGCAAGAAGCCGCGCCCGTGGAGGAGTTGGTGCGGGTCGCCAAGGTCTACGCGCTCACCGCCGTTGCATTTTGCGGCGAAGCATAGACAGGGTTCAGGTCGCAGGACTCTGAGGCAGTCGCCCTTTCGCAGACGAAGAATCTTCAAGCTCGCCGCGCCGCGGGATCGAGTCCGCCGCGCCCTGCCTGGTTACGCAAAGCGCCGCGGCCCGTGATGCCAGGGCAAGCGCCGCCCGGACAGCTTCACCTCCCAGAAGTTCGGCAAGAAAATAGCCAATGAAGGTATCGCCGGCAGCCGTCGTATCCACCGCTACGACAGGTTGCGCCGGCGTCTTGATATACTCCCCGCCGTCGGAATAGAGGGAACCTTCTCCGCCCAGGGTGAGCAGAATCGCGGCATGGGGGTAGCGGGCTCTCAGCGTCTCCACTATCGACGCAGTTGAAGTGTCTTCGGTTTCCGCCAGCGCCGCGCCCTCCGTCTGATTGACCACGAACAGGGAAACGCTTTCGAGAGGATATTGCAGTACCTCCGGCGTCATCGGCGCGGGGTTGAAAGCGACGGTCATCCCTCGTGCGGCCGCTGCGCGCAAGATTGCGGGCAGGGAGCTGATTTCGTTCTGGAGCAGGAGCCAGTCGCCTTCACCGAAGTGCGAGAGCACGTAGTGGGCGTCATCGGAGGTCACAGTGAGGTTGGCCCCTCCATAAAGAAGGATCGAGTTCTCGCCGGCGGGGTCTACCTGAATGACGGCGTGACCGGTGGGCTGGCTGTCGAGACCTACGTGCGTCACGTCGACGCCTTCGGCGGCGAGGGCGTCTCTCAACCAAAGTCCCTCCGGGCCGATACGTCCCGCGTGAAAGACGTCGGCGCCCGCGCGCGCCAGGGCGACCGACTGGTTCGCCCCCTTTCCACCCTGAAAGCGGCGATACTCCGTGCTGGGCAGCGTCTCCCCCGGGCGGACAAGATGCTCGACCTGGTAAACGTGGTCGATGTTTAATGAGCCGAATACAAGGATGGACATGGTTCACCTGGCTGGAACTGTCGAGCTTTGCAGCCGATTGTATCATTTGGAATTCGGCAGCCCAAAGAGGCCGCCATCCCCATCTCCTGTGCTATAATGCCCGCGAGCAGTTCGCAGGCGGCCCGAGGACAGCGTGGTCTGTCTTCCTCCGGGTTTGCCCGTTTCGTTACCTGAAGGAACGAGCCATGAACAGATCTGAGCTGCTTGCCGTCGCCCGCGGCGACCAACCCGCCGACCTGTTGCTGTGCAACGGACGCGTGGTCAATGTCTTGTCAGGGGATATCGAAGACTCCGACGTTGCACTGTTCGGCGAACACATAGCCGGTGTGGGCGCCGGCTACTCAGCCGGGGAAACGGTCGATCTGCAAGGCGCTTTCATTGCGCCGGGCCTGATAGACGCTCATGTTCACATTGAAAGCAGCCTCTGCCTGCCCGCCCAATTCGCCGCTGCAGTCGTTCCGCGCGGCGTGACGACGGTTGCGGCCGACCCCCACGAGATCGCCAATGTGGCCGGTTTGGACGGCGTCCGGTATATGGCCGAGTGCAGCAAAGCCCTCCCCTTACAAGTGGTGCTGATGGCGCCCTCAGCCGTTCCCGCCACGCATATGGAGACGAGCGGCGCGACACTGCCGGCCGAAGACCTGGCCGCGCTGCTGGAGGAAGGAACGGTCCACGGGTTGGCCGAGCTGATGAACTTTCCTGGCGTCGTCTACGGCGATCCCGACGTGCATGCCAAAATCGCCGCCTATGGCGGGCGGCCCCTCGACGGCCACGCGCCTGAACTCAGCGGCCTGGCCCTCAATGCTTACGCTGCCGCCGGCGCCGGCAGCGACCATGAATGTGCGACAGTGGCCGAAGCGGCTGAGAAGTTGGCGCGCGGCTTCTACATCCTGATTCGGGAGGCGACGAATGCCAAGAATCTGCACGCGTTGCTGCCGCTGGTAAACGAGCATAACAACCGGCGCATCTGTTTCTGCACGGACGACCGCATCCCCAGCGATCTCATCATGCAGGGAAGCATCGACCACATTCTGAGGGAAACCATTGCATTTGGAATTGAACCCGTAACTGCCTTCCGCATGGCTACGCTCAACAGCGCCGAATGGTTCGGCCTGCATGATCGGGGCGCCGTCGCCCCGGGGCGGCGGGCCGACCTGATGGTGTTTGAGGATTTGCATGCGCCGGCTGCCGCACAGGTCTATGCCGGTGGCCGCCTGTGGGCAGAAGGCGGTCGGCTCCTGGGCGACCTCTATCGGGACCCGGCTCCTGTTCCTGCGGCTGTCTCTTCCTCCGTCAGGATTGCCTGGGATGCCTTTGATCTGCGCATCCCGGCGAACGGCGGGCGCGTGCGGGTGATCGGGTCGCTGCAGGATCAACTGCTTACGGAGGAACGAATCCTTTCTCCCCTCGTCAAAGACGGGCAGGCGGTGGCTGACCCGGCGCGAGACATTCTGAAGATGGCTGTGGTCGACAGGCACACAGCCAGTGGGGCGACAGGCCTGGGATTCATCCAGGGGTTCGGTCTCAATCGCGGGGCCATCGCCGGCACAGTCGCCCACGACCATCACAATCTGGTCGTCATCGGCGCAGATGACGAATCGATGACGACCGCAGCCAGAACCGTGGCAGAGATGGGAGGGGGACTGGCGGTCGCCGAAGGTCCGCAGTCGCTGGCGGCGCTGCCGCTCCCGGTCGCAGGTCTGATGAGCGACCGGCCGCTTGGCGAAGTTCGCAATCGTTATGATTCTCTGCTCGGCGCGGCCCACGAATTCGGCTCTTCGATTCGGGACCCGTTCATGGCGATGAGTTTCATGGCGCTGGAAGTGATCCCAAAGCTGAAACTGACAGACCAGGGACTTGTGGACGTCGAGGCCTTCGACTTCGTCGACCTGTTTGTAGAGGAGTAAGGATATTAGACACCATTGTCTTCATCATAAGTCGGGAGCCGCGGCGTATCGCGGCAAACGACACCAAAGAGGCCAATAAATGTTCGAAACGATCAATCCTGCCCCTGAAGACTCCATTCTCGGGCTGACGGTAGCATTTCAGAAAGACTCGAATCCGAATAAGATCAATCTGGGCGTAGGCGTATACAAAGACGGCAACGGCCAAACGCCTGTGCTTGCCACGGTGAAGGAGGCCGAGGAACGCCTGCTACGGTCCGAGGCGACGAAGAGCTACCTGCCAATAGATGGCCTGGCGGCATATGCGGCTCTGAGCCAGCAGATCGTCTTTGGCAGCGGGCACGACATTCTCGCGGCCGGCCGCGCGGCCACAGTGCAGACGCCTGGTGGTACCGGCGCACTGCGCGTTGCCGCCGACTTTGTACGGCGCATATCACCCCAGGCGACCGTCTGGCTGAGCGACCCGACCTGGCCGAATCATCCCAATGTGTTCGCTTCGGCAGCGCTGCAAGTACAAACCTATCCCTACTTTGAGGCCGAAACCAACAGCGTCGCCTTCGATCGCATGATGGCGGCGCTCGAAACGATCCCCACCGGGGACGTCCTGCTGCTCCACGCCTGTTGTCATAACCCTACCGGCGCCGATCTCTCGCCGCAACAGTGGCAAGCGGTTGCCGCCGTCTGCGCCGAGCGCGGAGTTCTGCCTCTGCTGGACTTCGCCTACCAGGGCTTTGGCGACGGGCTGGATGAAGACGCGACCGGCGTCAGATTCGTCGCCGAACAGTGCCGCGAACTTCTGGTCGCCGGCTCCTACTCCAAGAATTTCGGATTGTACAATGAACGGGTTGGGGCGCTGACCCTGGTGGCCGCCAATTCGGAGGTGGCGGAGGCTGCCCACAGCCATCTGAAGATCTGCGTACGCACAAACTACTCAAATCCGCCCGCCCACGGCGGCCAGATTGTTGCGGAAATCCTGGGTGATCCCGACCTCCGACAGCGTTGGGAAGCGGAGTTGGCGGATATGCGCAACCGCATCAACGACATGCGCCATCTTTTCGTCGAAACGCTCGACGAGCTGGGCGCCGGCCGTGACTTTTCGTTCATCGCGCAGCAGCGAGGTATGTTCAGCTTCAGCGGCCTGACTCCGGAACAGGTGCAGGCGCTGCGCGAGCGACATTCCGTTTACGTCGTCGGCTCCGGACGCATCAACGTTGCGGGAATGACAGAAGCCAACGTGGAGCGCCTCTGCTCGGCGATTGTGGACGTCCTGAAGTGATGGCAGGCAGGTTCGACATCGCGAATGACTGGACCTGTCTTTGCACCCTTTCCATTTCGATTGCAGGCAATACACACCAGGTAGGTGAATCCTGATGAAACCGCTCTCTCGACTGGTCGAGTCTGTCCCCGGCAGCCCGACGACGCTGATGATGCAGAAAGGCCGCGAACTGGCCGCGCAAGGCCTGGACGTAATCAATTTGGCCGGCGGCGAACCTGACGCTGACACGCCAAAGCATATTCAGAAAGCCGCCTTCGACGCCATCGCGGCCGGCGATACTCACTATCCGCCCTCCTTTGGCAAGCCGCAGCTGCTGGACGCCATCTGCTCCAAACTGGAGCGGGAAAACAACGTGCGGGCCGTCCCCGATCAGCTGGTGGTAACGCCTGGCGGCAAGTGGGCGATCTTTACCACGCTGGCATCAACGCTCAACGAGGGCGACGAAGTCATGATCCTCGATCCCGCCTGGGTGAGCTACGCGCCGATGGTGCGGCTGAACCGGGGCGTGCCTGTGCATGTTCCCCTGCCGGCCGCCGACAACTTTCGCGTCCGCGCTGCACAACTGGAGGAGTACGTCAGCGAGAAGACCAAGCTGATCATGATCTGCTCACCCAGCAACCCGACCGGGCGAGTGCTGACTCAGAAGGAGCTCGACGACATCGCCGCCGTCGCCCAACGGCACGATCTGTACGTCCTCAGCGACGAGATCTACGAACACATCCTCTACGACGACGCCCGTCATCGTTCCATTGCCAGTATGCCCGGCATGGCTGAACGAACCATCATCATCAACGGGTTCAGCAAGAGTTACGCCATGACCGGCTGGCGGCTGGCATGGCTCGCTGCGCCTCTGCCTGTCGCCAAGCTGGCCCGCACCTACCAGACCCAGACCGTTACGTCTGCAGCCAGCTTCTCCATGGTCGCGGGGGCAGCCGCTCTGAACGGCCCCCAGGACTGCGTGCATGAAATGGTCGCCTCCTATGTCCAACGCCGTAATTTCCTATTGGACGCTCTGGACGAGATACCCGGACTGCGCAGCAGCCCGATCGAGGGCGCCTTCTATCTCTTTGCCCAGTTTACACAGACCGACAAGAAGAGTCTCGAAATCTCTCAGGTCCTGCTGGAGGACGGCCTGCTCGCCACCACGCCCGGTATCGCCTTTGGCGAAGCGGGCGAAGGCTACGTTCGTTTCAGCTTCGCCACCGCGATGACCGATCTCGAGAAAACCGTCGAACGATTAGCCCGAATCGTGCCGGGTCTGTGAGTGCCGCTATGGATATCTCTCTCTTGCAGTATTTTCTGGCCATTCTCGCCGGCATCGTCGCCGGCATAATCAACACCTTGGCCGGCAGCGGCTCGGCCGTGACGCTGCCGATGCTTGTTTTCCTGGGGTTGGACGCCGGCGCCGCCAACGCCACCAACCGGATCGGAGTCATCATACAGAACGTGGTTGGGATCACGACCTTTGCCCGCAGTGGACGGATGCAGCTGCGGGGAGGGGCGACGGAAGGTCAAAAGGCCGAAAGCATTCTGGACGCCGACTCTCTGCGATTCGGTCTCTGGCTCAGCGCCGCAGGGATGCCGGGGGCCCTGGTCGGCGCCTATGTGGCCACGCTCCTTGACAGGGACGCCATGAATCTGGCTATCGGCGGCATGTTGATTGTCGTCCTCGTTACGATCTTCTTTAACCCAACGAAGTGGTTGCGAGAGAGATCAGAGGTCCGCAAGGAGCGGCCGGAACTCTTCGTGCTGGTTCTGTTTTTTGCCATCGGCATCTACGGCGGCTTCATACAGGCAGGTGTGGGTGTATTCCTGGTTACAGCGCTTGTTCTCGGCGTAGGTTATACAATTGTACACGCCAATGCAGTCAAACTGATCTTCGTGCTGGCGCTCAACATCGTCGCCTTCATCGTCTTTATCTTGTCTCCCCTGCAAATTGACTGGGGCATTGGCGCGCTGATGGCCGTGGGTCAGAGCATCGGCGCCTGGGCCGCAGTCCGCTTTGCCGTGTCCGTAAAGGACGCCAACAGATGGGTGCGCTATCTCTTGATTGTAGTGGTCATCTATTCGATTTTGCGTTTCTTCGGTCTCCTTGATCTTTTTTTCGGCCTGTTCTGAATGTCATGGATTGGATTCCGCTGTTGTACTAAGGCCATTCCTGGCAAGATGGCAGTTTCGGGTGAATTGAGTTCCAGTTTCAAGACTGAGTTTTGCAATGTCGCCGCGACGGGCAATCTGCAAGAATCCTTTGACGAAAGGCAGCGGCGAGTGACAGGAGCGCCCCAATGAGCAGAAGAATCAGCCATGTTACCGTCATCGGCGCCGGTACGATGGGCGCCGCCATCGCCGGACACCTGGCCAACGCCGGTGTCTCCTCGCACTTGCTCGACGTCGCGCCGACCGAGCTGACGCCCGAAGAGCAGGCCAAGGGCTTGTCGCTGGAAGACCGGGTTGTCCGCACCCGGATAGTGCAGTCAGGACTCGAGCGCATGATCCGGGCAAGGCCGGCCAGCCTCTACAGCCCCGAGCTGGCTGAACTGATCACGCCGGGCAATGTCGAGGATGATCTGGAGGCCGCGGCCGCACAGAGCGACTGGATCATCGAGGCCATTGTCGAACGTCCCCGGCCCAAACAGGAGTTGATGGCCAGGCTTGACGCCATTGCCCCTGCTGACGCCATCATCAGCACCAACACATCCGGCATCCCCATCCATATCATCAGCGCCGGCCGCAGCCAGGCCTTTCAGCGGCGCTTCCTGGGTACCCACTTTTTCAACCCGCCCCGCTACCTGCGCCTGCTGGAACTGATACCCGGTCGGCCGACTGATCCCGATGTCCTTGCCGACATGAAAGAGTTTGCCGAGAAAAGGCTGGGCAAAGGCGTTGTCATCGCCAAGGACGTGCCCAACTTTATCGGCAATCGCATGTTCAGCTACATTATGAGCAGCCTCCTGGAGTACGCCGTCGCCAACGACTACACCGTCGAGGAAGTAGACCGGCTGACCGGCCAGTTGATTGGGCGGCCAAAGACCGCCACGTTCCGTCTGCTGGACGTGGTCGGAATCGACGTGGCCGCACTTGTCGGGGAGCATCTGTACGACATGATCCCCGACGATGAAGATCGGGACACTTTACGCGGGCCTCTTGGCTCTGAAGTGCTCATGACCTTACTTCAAAATGGTCTTCTCGGCGCCAAGAGCGGCCAGGGATTCTACAAGACGGTTGTCGACCGCGAAGGCAGACGCAGCTTCTGGGGTCTGGATCTTCAGGCGGCTTCCGAAGGTGAAGTGGACTACCTGCAACCGGCTCGCACCGCGTGGCCCAGCGTCGACGCCGTGAGAAACGCCCCGCTGCCCGAACGTCTGCGCGGCCTCGTCGCTTCTCATACCGCCGGCCGGGACGGCGAAGAATCAGACGACGAGGCGGCAGGCCTGCTCTGGCACACGCTCAGCCGTACACTGGCCTACGCTTCCAAGCGTTTGCCCGAGATCGCGGACAGCCCCGAAGACATCGACAACGCCATGAAGTGGGGCTTCGGCTGGGAGATGGGGCCATTCGAGACCTGGGACGCGCTTGGTGTCGCCGAAACCACCGCACGCATGAATGAGGAAGGCGTGACCGTCGCCCCCTGGGTGCAGGAGATGCTTGACAGCGGGCACTCCTCCTTTTACAGGGTCACAGAGAGTCCTGACGAAGGCGTAACAGCGGCCCGAAGGCCGGTGTACATCCCGCAGCGCGGGAACTACGAGGACGCCGGCAAGAACGACCTGCCGGTTGGCATCCCCGCGCTCAGAGGCGGGTCCGGTCCTCTTGCCGAAAATAGTTCCGCCAGCCTCCTTGACATGGGCGACGGCGTCCTCCTACTGGAATTCCACACCAAAATGAACGCCCTCGACATGCAGATTGGCCCAATCGCCGACGCAGCCATCGAGCGCCTCCACGGGAACGCCGCCGGGCTGGTGATCGGCAATCAGGGCGGCAACTTCAGCGCCGGCGCCAACCTCTTGTTTATCGGCGCGCTGGCCCAGGGGGGTCAGACGGACCAGTTGGAGGCCGCCATCAATGGCCTGCAACAGATGATCCAGCAGTTGCGCCTCGCGCCCAAGCCTGTCGTCGCCGCTCCTTATCAGATGACTCTCGGCGGCGGCGCCGAAGTGGCGATGGGCGCAGACCGCATCGTGGCGCACGCCGAACTGTACATCGGTCAGGTCGAGGTAGGCGTCGGTTTGATCCCGGCTGCAGGCGGCTGCAAGGAGTTGCTGCGCCGTCTCGTGCATCCCCACATGCAGGCGCAGAACGCCAACCCGGCCGCCCATCTGCAGGAGACATTTGAGCTCATCGCCCTTGCCAAAGTGTCGGGCTCAGCCGCGGAGGCGCGCCAGATGGGATTCCTTGGCCCCCGTGATCGCGTCGTGATGAACTACGATCACCTGCTGGCAGAGGCTAAGGCAGAAGTCCTGCGGATGGCCGACGAGGGCTACAGGCCTCCCGCTGTCACCGGCAACATCTACGCCGCCGGTCGGGATCACCTCGCCAATCTGCGGGTAGGCATCTACATGATGCGTGAAGCACGGCACATCACCGCGCACGAAGCGATAATCGCCGACCACCTGGCCTACGTCCTCTGTGGGGGCGAACTCAGCCAGCCGGCCTGGATGGACGAGCAATACTTTCTCGACCTGGAGCGGGAAGCGTTCAAGACCCTTTGCGGCTATTCCAAAAGCCACGAACGCATCTGGCACATGCTGAAGACCGGAAAGCCGCTGCGAAACTGAGGTCAGCCTGCAAGCGCATCTGACTTCGCGCGAATACAGTGATGGAAAATCACTCCTGTGGCGAGTTTGCGGGACTTCAATATGTATCACCCAAGCCAGGCGGTGGGAGCTTGACTCAATGGGTTCGGAGGAGTAAGATTTCGCTGTTTCTGTAGGAGGTATGAGCGGTCCAGGAGTTTAGTATGCATGACCAGGCAGTCCTGGCTGAAGTCATCCGGCGCATTGTAGAAGTTGCAGATCCTGAGAAAATCATCCTCTTCGGCTCAGCTGCACGCGGCGACATGACTCGCCACAGCGATTTCGACCTGCTCATCATCAAGGAGGGGGGAGACGCCCTTGACCTGATGGGCCGGATTTATATGAGGCTGCATGGTGTGGGAACAGCCGTTGACGCGCTCGTGGTCGCGCCAGAGGATGTAGAACGTTTCAAAAACAGTCACGCTCTGGTTTTCAGACCAGCCCTCAAAGAGGGTAGAGTCATATATGAAAACCCCTGAGCGCTTCCCTCCCGACGACCCTCGGGAGTGGTTGAATCGCGCCAGAAGCAATCTGGCACTGGCTAAAAATCGGATTCCCGGAGCCTATTTGGAAGACCTGTGCTTCGAGGCCCAGCAGGCTGCCGAGAAGTCCCTAAAGGCTGTAATGGTCCTGCGTAGCATTCGGTTCCCTTATGTTCATGACCTCTCTCGACTGGTGTCACTGATCGAGAAAGAGAGAATCGAAATCCCGGATGTACTATTGAAAGCTGAAAAACTCACCATTTACGCTGTAATTGCCCGCTATCCTGGAGTTGTGAGACCGGTTACCGAACAGGAGTACTTTGAAGCGGTGGAGATCGCTGAATCGGTCGTGCTCTGGGCAGAGAAGACAGTCCTGGCTCGTTAAGCGGAGTTCTGCTAGATATCAATGCCTTTCATTCCATCTGTCTGCAAGTATCGAGGTCGTCAAGCCGGTTTCTCAGAAATTTACCTGCCCTTGGTCTCATACGAGAAAGCTTCTAATGAACCGAACTTGAAAAACCGAATGAATTCTGAACAAACGGGCTTTTTCGTCAGACTTAGACGCACTTCGTGTAACCCAGTATCAAAGAGGAGCACTTCACCATGAACAGCGCAGTTATCGTTTCCGCCGCTCGTACTGCCATTGGCAAGGCCCCGCGCGGCACATTGCGCACAACCCGCCCTGAGGAGATGGCCGCCGCGGCCATTGGCGCCGTGTTGGAACGTGCGCCGGCGGTGGACGCCAAGGAGATCGACGACGTCGTCCTGGGATGCGCCATGCCGGAGGCCGAGCAGGGCATGAACGTGGGCCGCATCGCCAGCCTGCGCGCCGGCCTGCCGGTCGAGGTGCCTGCGCAGACCGTCAACCGCTTCTGCTCCAGCGGTCTGCAGACGATCGCTCTGGCCGCGCAACAGATCATGAGCGGAATGGGCGAAGCAGTCATCGCCGGCGGCGTGGAGACGATGTCGCAGGTGCCGATGAGCAGCAACAAGTTCATGGCTAATCCCACGCTGGCAAAGGAGCATCCCGGCGTCTATATCGGCATGGGGCTGACGGCGGAGAACCTGGCGCGCCAGTACGAGGTGACGCGTGAAGAGCAGGATGCCTTCGCTCTGCGCAGCCACCGGCGGGCCGCCGCCGCGCAGGACGCCGGCAAGTTCGACGAAGAGATTGTACCGCTGGAGGTGGAACTCATGCTGGGCGAGGGTAGCGGCGCACAGACATACAAGACGACCTTTGACAAGGATGAGGGCATACGCCGCGACTCTTCGGCCGCGGCGCTGGCCAAGCTGCGGCCGGTCTTTCACGCGCAGGGCACCGTCACTGCCGGCAACAGCAGCCAGACCAGCGACGGCGCCGCGGCCGTCCTGGTCATGAGTGAGGAGAAAGCGGAGAGGTTGGGGCTTAAGCCGATGGCCCGATTCCGCAGCTTCGCCGTCGGCGGCGTCGCGCCTGAGATCATGGGAATCGGCCCGGTGGCGGCTGCGCCCAAGGCGCTCAAGCTGGCCGGCGTCAGTCTTGACGCGATCGACCTGGTGGAGCTGAATGAAGCCTTCGCCGTCCAGGCCCTGGCCGTGATCCGCGAATTGGGGCTGGACGAGGAGAAGGTCAACGTCAACGGCGGCGCCATCGCGCTCGGCCACCCGCTGGGCTGCACCGGGGCCAAATTGACAGTGCAGATGCTGCACGAATTGGCGCGGCAGGACAAGGAGCTTGGCCTCGTCACCATGTGCATCGGCGGCGGCATGGGCGCGGCCGGGGTCGTCGAACGGCTAAATTGAGTTGCTTATGTCCTGTTGCCGGACAGTGCGCCAGCTGCTGTCCGCTATACACAGTCTATCCGCTATAGACAGTCCACTGCCGTTCACCACTCCCTGGAGTTGGGCACGTCCAGCCATTCGCCGCCTTGGCGGATTGATTCCTGGCTTATCAGCCCAGGCAGGGTCATGTCCATTGCCGCGTGAATGTCGATTGGCGGCGGCTTGCGGCCTTGCACCGCGTCCACGAAATCCATGACCTCGAAGTAGTCGCCTCCGCCGTGGCCGGCGCGTACGGCCTCTTCCGGCGGATCGCGCCAGATCTCCGGCATGAACTCGGCCTCGAACTTCTCCAGAGGGACCCAGACATCGGGGTCGTCGCAGAAATCTTCCAGCCAGATCCAGTCGCCCTCCCCCGGCCGGCGTCTGCTTTCGTAGGCGCCTTTTGTGCCTTGCAGCGTGTAGTTGGTCATCGAGTGGGGGCGCTTTGAGAGCATGTCTACGCGTACGCGCATCAGTTTTTCGCTGCCGGTTTTGCAGAGGAGAAGTACCGTGTCCTCCATTGCGTGTTCGGGGTCGGTCCAGATGCCGGTACCGATGCAGCTGATGCGCTCGGGCCGTTCCTTGATCCACATGAGGCAGGGGCCCAGGCTGTGGGTGGGATAGGTGCAGCCGTTGACGCCGACCTGCCAGTAGTAGCGCCAGGTCGGGCTGCCGTCCGGCATGTGGTGGAGAACGGAGAGCTCGTGCAGGTATTCGCCCTCGGCGTAGTAGGTCTCGCCGAAAAGGCCGGCCTCGACAAGGGCCTGCACCAGCACATTGGGTTTCATGTACATGTAGTTCTCGGCCATCATGTAGACGGCGTCGCTGCGGTTGCAGGCTTCAACCAGCCAGCGGCATTCGTCCACCGACACGGCGGCCGTCACTTCGCTGAGGACATGGATGCCGCGCTGCAGCGCGGCGATTGCCTGCGGCGCGTGATATTGCATCGGAGAGGACACGACCACCGCGTCCGGCCGCGCCTCGTCCAGCATCGTTTCAAAGACGCTGTAGAGTTGGGTCACGCCGGTGGCCTCCCCTGAGGACGCCAGGGTCGGCGCGTAGGGGTCGCAAAGAGCAACAATCTCGGTCTCCGGGTGGGTCTGGAATGCTTTGAAGAATGAACCTGCGCGGCGCGCCCCTGAGAAGGCGACCTTGATCTCATTTGCCATTGCTCTAACCTGGGGCCTTATGTGTGAGGGAGTTGTTTACTTCCCTGGGTTCTCTTGATTCTCTTCTCCGTGGTCGAACTACAGGTAGGTTCCGAAGAACTCTGCCGTTCCCTCGACGCCGCCCCAACCGTGCCCGCTGGGGTGGACCAGCTTCCACAGGCGGTCGGCCGCGCCGGCGGCTTCATAGATGCGTTTCACGCCCTCGTAACCTTTGAGCATGTCGTGGATGAAGAAGCAGTCGTCGTACATTCCCATGTCGAGCATGAGGGGGCGGGGAGCGATCAGGCCGGCGATGTCGTCAGTGTCGAACCAGGCGAAGACGCCGGGGACAATCTGTGAGCCGCAGAAGTTGACGCGTTCGAACGCGAAACCCTTCCACGGATTGACGTAGCCCATAATGTCGGCGGCGGCGATGCGCGGCTCTGCGGCTGCGGCAAATGTGGTCATGGTACCGCCCTGGGAAAGGCCCATCATGCCGATGCGCTTGGGATCGACCTCGGGGCGCGTCTCCAGGTAGTCGATGCAGCACTTCATGTCCCAGATGTTAAGCGTCAGAGGCCAGCGGTCGAGCATTGTGCCGCGAATGTAGTTGACGTTGCACGGGTCGCGGCCGGGGAACGGGTTGCGGCCGTCGCGGCGTTCACCAAAACCGCGCAGGTCGGGTGAAATCGTCAGATAGCCGGCCTTTGCCATCTGAAAGCCGTAGTCGTAGTTGTGCAGCTCGATGTTGGCTTGCATTTCGTCGGTGGAGCGGATCCCGGCCACCGGATCTTTGCCGAAGGGCCCGTGTCCGTGGGAGCAGAGGATGGCGGCGTTTGTGCCGTCGGCGGGCATTGTCTTGGGGCGCAATACCTGGCAGGGCACGCTCATGAAGGGTTCGGAGTTGAAAACTACCCGCTCGCGGATCAGGCCTTCATCCTCGACGCTGCTCTCGACTTCGGCCTCCAACGGTACCGGGTCGGGGAAACTGCCCAGCAGCTCCATATACTTGGCGTGCGCGGTCTGACGCCAGCCTTCCCAGTCCTCTGTCCTGCCGTCAAAGTGCAACTTGGGTGTGAAGTTATCGACCTGATCTTCCCAGTATGCCTGCATTGAGAAGTTGCGTCTGGCCATCGTCTTCTCCTTGCTCGCCGCTTTAGGAGCGCGCTTTCTACCCTGACATTATAGCATGGGAAACTGGCCGGAATAGCCCGAATTTGCGCCGAGAATGCCTCGAAGCTCGTCATCGCGCACGGTTTTGAGAACGTAATCGGGGACTTCGGTGCCGGGCCAGTTGACAAACCAGTTGGGCGTGAAGCCGTAGAACATGGTATAGCGCACGTTCTCGCTCAGAATCGGTACGCCGGCGTGGAGCAGAGTCTCGGTGAAGTGGAGGATGCTGCCGGCCGTTGCAGTGGCCTCGACGACCGGGCACTCGCTTTTCAGGATCTCGTATGTTCCTTCCAGTCTGTGCGAACCGTCGAGGATCATGGTCCCGCCGTCTCCGGGCGCGACATCGGTCAGGTAGGTGATGTTGTTGAGGAAGACGCAATTGATCAGGTCCGGATCGGTGTCGTGAGGGAAGGTGCCCCACTTGGGGCGCAGACCGCGGTGCCAGCCCATCTTGTCTGGATCGCGTAGCGAGGTCTCCTGCTCATTGCGTTCGGGGTGGGGCCGCTTGATCATGGCGTGGCAGGTTTCGTACTTGATCTCGGCGCCCATCAGCTGGCGATTGGCCTCCAGCACCTGGGGAATCATCAGCCACTCGCGAAAGATCGGGTCCCCGTTGACCATACAGTCGATGTGGACGATTTCGTCGTCATCTTCGTGGGCGAGGGGGCGCACATACTGCGATTGCCGTTCCAGGGCGGCCTTATAGGCGTCGACCTGCTCCTGGTTGAGCACATTTTCCTCCAGGACCCAGCCATGCTCGGCAAAGTGCCGCAACTGCTCATGGGATAACATTGTCTTCCTCTCCCCCTGCTCTTCTCAGAACCAGTGCGGCGACTGCGGCTTTTTTGTGCGGATCGACTCAAGGGCGGCGGCGCAAACTGACACGATATTCGCGCCCCAGCTGGCCGGAATCGGATTGCTGATCTTGCCGTCGAGCAGGTCCAGGTAGTCGATCACCGAGCGGCCCCAGCCATGTCCGCCAACCACCTCATCGGCAGACTCTTCTTCAATATCGGCCGGCTCGTGGTCGCGGCGGTAATGTTTGCCCTTCCACAACGTGCCTTCAGTGCCGTAGACGGCCAGGAAGCCGCCGCCCATGCCCTCGCCCATGCCGTGTCCGGAGCAGCCGCTGGTCACGTAGACCTTGCCGGCCGCCCCGTTTTCGAATTGGAGGATGACGATGTAACAGTCGTCGTCCGGAAAGACGGGGGCGCTCATCTTGTTGCTGTATGCGTAGACTTCGGTGACGGGGCACTCAACTGTCCACAAGATCAGGTCGAGAGGATGGCAGCCTCCGCCCAGCAGGATGTTCTGTGGATTCTGCCTGTCGATACGCCAGGGCGTGTGATGCGCGCCGTCGGGGGCGTAGTGGCTCCACATGTCGTGGATGTAGTCGCCCTGCACGAAGAAGACGTCGCCGACCTGGCCTGACTTTGCCATCTGCGCCATTTCGTGCCAGGGGTGCATGTAGCGCATGGTCTGGTCGGTCATGACATGGGCACCGCTCTGCGCTTCGGCGTCGAGGATGCGCTGGCAGTCTTCCACCGTGGTTGCCAGCGGCTTTTCGACGAGGGTGTGGCAGCCCTGTTCCAGCGCCATGACTGTTTGGTCCGCGTGCAGGTGGTCCGGGCCGGCCACGACGACCACGTCCGGTTGTGTCTCGCGCAGGAGTTGCGCATAGTCGCTGCCGAGGCTGGCTTGCGGGTACAGGTCTTTCATTCTGTCGAGCATGTGCTGCTGGGGATCGACTACGCCTGCGATCTCGCCGCGTCCGTCTGTCGCGGCCACCTGCGCCACGCTGCGTCCGGCGCTGCCCCCGCCGCTGATCAGGAATCTGTACTTGCTCATGGCTTTACTGTCCTCACTTAGTCTTCCGACGCGGGAATGTTTTCGGGATCGAGAAAGGCGACGTCGCTTTCGTCATCTTCAAAGCGGGTCATCCCGACTTCCTTGATGGCGCCGTCGGGAACCTTTTCGAGCGGTGTGTAGCTGGGATGGTGCGCCTCGCGGTAGGGGTTGTTGCGGGCGGCGTTGTAGCAGCAGATCAACGACCAGCGCGGGTTGTTGGAGCGGTTCTGGTCGGAGCGGTGAAGAATGTTGCAGTGGAAGAATAGGGCATCGCCCGGCTCCGCCTCGCAGTGGACGAGATCAAGGCGCTTTTCGGCTTCGAGGACGCGCTCCAGCTCTGCGCCGGCCTGCTGGCCCGTTTCGACGTGCGTGATGCGCCCCATGTGGTGGGAGCCTTTGAGCACCTGCATGCAGCCGTTCTCGCGCGTGGCCGGGTCGACCGCGATTGAGACGCTTGACATGAGCGGATAGAGGACGTAGTTGTCGTACCAGTAGCCGTAGTCCTGGTGCCAGGCCCAGGCGCCGCCCACCTCGGGGTCCTTGAGGATCATTTTGGAATGGTAGTGGTAGACTTCGCCGCCGAGCAGCTGCTCCATTGCGTTGACGACGCGGTTGCAGCGGGCGTACATGCCGTAGATGCCGTTGCCGGGGTGGTTCCACAGCGTGAGGCGGACGGTGCCCCCTTCGCCGTCCTCGCGGCCGAAGGATTTCTGGTCCATCTGCCGGTCGGCGATGGCCGTGCGGCGCAGCAGCTCGATCTCTTCGGCATCGAAGAAAGACTTGACGATAAGGTAGCCGTCGTCGTGATAGGCTTGAATCTGTTCTTGTGTGAGCATGTAATGTTCCCTCTCTTGAAACATTGCCGGTACCGAACCGGCCGCTTGCGGGAGAAAAACTGCCTATGGGGATCCTTCTTTTAACTGGACTCAGTATGACCTTCCGGCCATTCCTTGGGCGTGAAGGGCCAGTCGAGATTGGCGCAGACGTCGCGCCAGCGTTCCTCCATGTCGGGCAGGTAGAGGAGCGGGATCCAGCCCAGTCGCAGGTATATGCTGAGCGCGGGCAGGCGCCAGTCGTCGGTGTTGAGGAAGATGTTCTTGTAACCTCCCGCGAGCAGGCGGCGCATAACGGCCGCGCACACAGCCATTCCCAGCCCCTTGCCCTTGTGTTCGGGATCTCCCGCCACCCATCCCAACTCGCCGCCAAAGGGGTGTATATCCTGGGGCCTGTGGTTGGCCATTGCGCTGGCGACGATCTTGTTGCTGGCGCGATGTTCGATCAGAAACCAGCCTTCCGGCAGGATGTGCGACAGCCAGGGTTCCAGCATCTCGTAGTTCCAGCGTGTGAAGCCGGCCAGGTCCATCACCTCGTACCAGCCCTCTTCGTCGCCCGGACGGTAAGTGCGCAGCGTGTAGCCGATGGGAACATGCACGGCGGGCGGCGAACCGAGCAGCTGCTCGGGCCAGATCATCTTCAGCTGTTCCTTCTTTCTTTCCTCGCTCATGCTGTTTATCCTTTGATTCCCGTGATCACAATCCCCTGCAGGAATGTGCGCTGGGTCACGAAGAAGATGGCGATTGGCACGAGGGTCGAGACGACCGTCATCGCCATCAGGTACTGGATATCGACCTCCGTGCGTCCTTTGAAGCGGCTCAGCCCCAGGGTAATTGTAAACAACTGGGGCGAGTTGATGTAGATCAGCGGCGCGAAGAAGTCATTCCAACTATAGGTGAACTGGTAAATGGCCACAACAATCAGCGCGGGGCGTACCTGGAAGAGGAGGATGCGCCAGAAGACGGCGAAGCGGCTGCAGCCGTCGATAAGGGCGGCGTCATCGAGTTCACGGGGGATTGTGAGGAAGAACTGGCGCAGCAGGAAGATGCTGAAGGCGTCGCCGAAAAAGAGGGGCACGACCAGCGGCTTGAAGGTATTTACCCACTCCAGCCAGCTGAAGATCATGAAGAGCGGGATCAGCGTCACCTGCATCGGCAGCATCATCGTGCTCAGTACGATGACGAACAGAGTTGTGCGGCCGGGAAACTGGATGCGGGCGAAGGCAAACGCGGCGATGGAGCAGGAGACGAGTACGGCCACGACGTTGAGCGAGGCGACAAAGGCGGTATTCGAGAAGAATGTGATGAAATCGCCCTTCAGCCAGGCCTCGACGTAGTTGGCCCACCGGTAGGTCGGCGGGATCCAGACCGGGGGGATTTTCCAGATCAGGCTCTTTTCTTTGCCTGCGGTCATAAGCATCCACACCCAGGGCGTGAGAAAGAGGGCCGCGCCGGGCAGCACCAGAATCCACAGCCAGATCTGGTGAACCACGGAGCGCCAGAGCGGCCCCGCCGGTCGGGCGTAGCTGAACCTTTTCTGCTCTACCAGGACGTTTTCGGTACGCATCTTTACTCTTGTCGACTGCTCTTCTTACCGACCGGGACCAAGAGGGCAGACCTCTCTCGCTGCGCGCGCAGCCATCCCTGTGGCCGTTATCTGGCCGCTTCTCCTTCGTAGTAGACCCAACGCCGGGACGAGTACTGGAATATCAGGGTAAAGGTAATGATGATTGCAAAAAGGACCCAGGCCGCGGCCGAAGCGTAGCCGAAACGGATCTGCAGGAACGCCTTGCGGTAGAGGAAGAGCACCATGCTCAGCGTGGCGTTGTTCGGCCCCCCTTCGGGTCATGATGAAGGCCTGCGTGAAGAATTGGAAAGCGTAGATCAGGCCGATGGTGACGTTGAAGAAGATAGTGGGCGTCAGCATCGGGATGGTGACGTGCCAGAATTTGCGAATGCTATTGGCGCCGTCGATCGTGGCGGCCTCGTAGAGATGGGTGGGGATGCCCTGCAGGCCGGCCAGGTAGAGGAGCATGTTCGCGCCCACGCCCCAGACACTCATGATGATCAATGAGGGAAGCGCCCACGTCGACGAGTAGAGCCATGACGGACCGTCGACGCTGAAGATGGCGAGGAAGTTGTTGAGCAGGCCGGCGCGGGGATTGAAGATCTGCAGCCAGAGCAGAGAGACGGCGACGCCGGAGATCACGGTGGGCAGGTAGTAGATGGTGCGCCAGATTCCGAGCCCCAGCAGCTTCTGGTTCAACACCAGGGCGATCATCAGGGCCAGGCAGGAGCCGAGCGGGACTGTCGAGAAGGCATAGATGAATGTTACCCGCAGGCTCTTCCAGAAGAGGTCCTCGCGGAAGAGGTCGCGGTAGTTGTCGAGGCCGACGAAGAAGGTGCTGGTGAGCAGATCGGAGCGGAAGAAGCTCAGACCCAGCGAAAAGAGCATCGGCCCGAACACAAAGGACAGGAAGCCTGCCATCCAGGGCAGGAGGCAGAGATAGGCGGTGATCAGGTCCTGCCGTTTCTGGGAGGATCCCACCCGCCACTGTCTTGCCAAGCGCATCGCCATACCGTTTCTCAGCAGTCTCGGAAAAGAAAGAAGAGGAGTCAGAAGCGTTCGCCCACTTCTCACTCCTCTCTACTCTCTCATTCAGCTATCCCATGCGTTCGAGCGTAGCGTGCTGGGCTTCGGTCACCTGCTGCGAGATGTCGACCAGAATGCTGACGGGCTCGGAGCCTTCAACGTAGATGGCCTCCATGGCAGGGACGAGGAGCTCTTCGGCCACAGACTGGAAGCGGAAGAGTTGCGGGCCGCGGGCCTCTCCGGTCTTCAGCTGGTCCACGATTACCTCCAGGTTTACCGGCTCGAGGCGGCTGTCGATCTCACGCAAGAAGCCAGGCCACTTGTCGGCGGAACTGGCGAGACCGGGCAGACGCCCCGACCTGCGGGCTACATTGTCCTGGTACCACTCGCCGGCGCCGATCCACTTGACCCAGTTCCAGACGTCGTCGTGGTTGCCGCGGTCGGCGACGCCCTTGTAGACGCACCACTGATCGGGGGCGCCCATGCAGACGCGGTCGACTGGGCCGGCGGGGATGTGGTTGATGTCCCAGGAGCCTTCCTCCATCTGGTCGGCCAAGTCGAAGAACTGGTCGGCGCTGCGTTCGGCGAAGGCGACTATGTCGGCTGGCAGGACGCCGGTCCACGTGTTGGGGATACCGGAGGCATTTACCTGGTTTCTCTGTGCCAGGCAGTTGAGGTCCCACATGTTGTGGCGGATCCACTCGAACGCGGCCAGTGCCTCCTCTTCGCCGAGCATGCATTCCATCAACGTCTCGTCGTCGCGGACCATGCCGCCCCAGGCCTCAACATAGTAGAAGTAGCCCAGTACGTAGCTCGGACGCAGCTGCCCGCCCCAGCGTGTGATCTCGCCGTCGTCGTTCTTCTTTGTCAGCGCGCACGCGGTCGCGGCGCAATCGTCGACGCTCCAGTCCTGTTCGGGGTAGGCGACACCGAGTTCGTCGAAGGCCGGCTTGCTGTAGTAGACGCTGGTCACGTCGATGTTGGTTACCATCGCCATGCGGATCTGTGTGATCTGGTCCCAGCACTGGTCCCAGCCGGCGGCGAGGAAGATGTCGTCGGCGTCTGGAACGTCCTGGTCGACCAGGGGCTGCAGGTCCAGCAGCTGTCCCTTTTCGGCCCAGGTGTTGATGATGGGCGGCCAGGTGGACATCACGTCGGGCGCGGTGCCCGCGGCCATATTGGTCAATACCTTCGTGGACCAGCCGTCTCCGTGCGGTTCCCAAAGTATCTCAACTTCGGGGTGCTCCTCGTAGTAACGGGGGAAGGCCTCGTTCTGATGGTACTCGGCCCACTGGATGCCGGGCACGTTGGCGAACCAGTCGAAGCTGGCGAACCGGATCTGCGTCCGTTCGCCCGAGGCCTCCGAGCCGGCCATACTCTCCCCGGCTGCAGCGTCCCCGCCGGCGGGCGCCGGCGCGCAGGCGGCCAGGGCGGCGATACCCGCGACTCCAGCGCTTAAGCGCAGCATTTCGCGTCGAGTCAAACGGTTGGACATGGTAGTTCCTCCTGTGGAAAGATGCTTGGCTATACCCTGACAGAGTTGAATCGAGACGGCTTCAGAGCGGTGCGCGTATTCCACCTTCCGCTACGTCACCTCAGCGACCTTTGCCGGCAGTCCGGTGCGAATCGACTCCCAGCAGGCCGAAGCGGTGGCAATCACTTTGGCTCCCGCGACTTCATCGATTAGCGGACGCTTGTCCTCCCGCAAACACTCTTCAAAATGGCGCATGTAGCGCAGCACTTCCTGGCCGTGCCCGGCTTCGCGCCTGAACTCCAGGCTGAACTCGGGCTGACCCTGAATCTTGTCGAGAACGAGCTGATTGTTGACGAACGAACCCTTGTCGCCGAAGATGCTCAACCCCTGCATGGGCAGCGGTGGTTCCACCAGGCCGTATACCGCCAGAATCCGCGCAATCACGCCGGAACGGAAGCGCAGGTTGATCAAAAAGTTGTCATGCTTGTCGTCCGGATAGCGGTCGTCCATGTGGCTGCAGGATGCGTAGGTGAAAACCTCGTCGACGTCGCCGAAGAACCAGCGGAGCAGATCGATAGGATGGCAGGCGCCCCCGTATAGCCAGTCCTGCGGCGCCTCGTGCCGCCAGGCCGTGCGGTCCATGACGGGCCGCATATCGTGGACGTAGTGCGCTTCCGCAAAGAGCGGGCGTCCCAGGTCGCCGTCTTCAAACAGCTTGTGCGCAGCCATGAACGGCGGCTTGAAGCGGGACGTCTGTCCAACCAGAAACTTGACGCCCGCCCTCTGGACCAGTTGCACGACGCGTCTGGCCTCCTCCAGGGATACGACCATTGGCTTCGTGCAGATGATGTGCTTGCCGGCGGCGACGGCAGCTTCGATATGCGCCATGTGCAGGTGGTCGGGCGAATAGATGCCGACCACGTCGATGTCCGGCTGCAGCGCCAGCTCCTGGTAGTCTGTGGTAAGGTGCGAAATCCCGTGCTCTTTGCCAAGCTGTTCCAGTCGCGCGGTGTCGCTGTCGCAGAGGGCGCGCACCTGCATGCTTGACGTCGCGTCCTGATTGATGGAGAGCATGTTCGCTCCCATCCCCAAGCCGATCACGCCGACCCCGATCTCTTTGCCCATTCTTCTACCTAACATGAGATTTCCCGTCTGAAGTGTAAGCGGCGCGTCAAGCGCGCGGCTTTCTGGTATTCTCTACTTCAGCCCTTTATTCCCGTCAGAGCGATCCCCTTCACCAGGTTGCGCTGAAAGATGAAAAAGACGATCAGCGGCGGAATCAGGGTGAGCAGGGAACTGGCCATAACCTTGGAATAGTCGAACCAGCCGAAAGAGTTGCCGATGCCGCGCAGGGCGAGGGGGAGGGTGTAGTTGCCGGCGTCGGTGATGGTGACAAGGGGCCAAAGATAGTCGTTGAACGTGGCCCTGAAGCTGAAGATTGCCAGCACGGATATGACCGGCTTCATCATGCCGACGATGATTCGCGTGTAGATGGTGAAATCGCCGGCGCCGTCGATCTTGGCGGCGTCGTAGAGCTCGAGGGGGATGCCGTAGACGAACTGGCGGCAGAGAAAGATGCCGAAGGATGAGAAGATGGAGGGCACGATCAGAACCCACAGCGTGTTGAGGAGTTCGAGCCTGTCCATGACGACGTAGAGGGGGATGAGGAGCGTGAGGAATGGCACCATGGTGGTCGAGAGCACGAAGTAGAAGAGGGGCTCGCGCAGGGGGAAGCGCAGGCGGGCGAAGCAGTAGCCGCCAAGGGTGGAGGTGATGAGAACGGCGATGACGGTCGTGATGGTGACGAAGATGCTGTTGAGGTAGGAGCGGGCGAGGCTGCCCCCTCCGATCTTGTGGGAAAGGACGACCTGGAAAGCGTCGAGCGACCACTCTTCGGGCCAGAGCGTGGGAGGGATGCGGATGATGTCGGCGGGCAGTTTGAAGGCGGAGAGCACGAGCCATGCGAACGGGTAGAGCATCAGGACGCCGCCGCCAATGAGGACGGCGATGAGCAGCCACGTCTGCCAGCGCGTCCGCTGCCAGTAGGGCGTCGACAGGCGGGAAAGATCGGTCGTGGTCGCGGTCATGGCGCTTCTCCGTCAATAGTCCCAGGACTTGCGGCGGCGCTGGAGCTCGAAGAGCGTGGCGCTGAGAAGAATGACGAACATGGCGATCGAGACGGCCGCGCCGTAGCCGAGGTTCAGCACCTCGAAGCCGAGTTGGTAGGTGTAGAGCGAGAGTGTGCGTGTACTGTGGCCGGGTCCGGGCATGAGCTGGAAAGGCTCGAACATCTGCATGGTGCCGATGATACTGGTTACGACCTGGTAGGCCATGGCGGGCTGAATCAGGGGCAGGGTGACGGCAGTGAAGCGTTTCCAGGCGCTGGCCCCGTCGAGTTGGGCGGCCTCGAGCAGGCTGTCCGGCACCTCGTTGATGGCGGCGAGCAGAACGATGGATGAGTTGCCGAGGAAGATCCAGACAACCATGAGTGTTATACACCAGAGAGCCTGGTCCGGGCTTCTGGAAAAGGGTTGGGCCGGCAGGCCCACCGATTCGAGGATGGCGTTAAAGGCGCCGCCGTTGGTGCGGTAAAGCCATTTCCAGAGCAGGACGCTGACGACGCCGGGCATGATGACCGGCAGATTGTAGATGGCGAGCAGCGTGTACTGGTATACGGGGCGCAGGTGGCTGAGGGCAAGCGCGAGCAGAAGGGCGAGGCTGAGGGCGACGAAGATCTCGACGGCCGAGAATCTGACGGTGGTCCAGAGCGCGTTCCAGAAGCCGGGATCGCCGAGCAGCTTATCGAAGTTGCGCGTGTTGACAAAGACGGGCTTCTGGATGTAGTCCCAATTGTTAAAGGAGAGCCAGATGGCTGTGCCGAAAGGGATGACGAACATCACCAGGTAGAACAGGCTCAGCGAAAAGGCAAAGCCCATACCGAGCCAGCTGTATTGCGAGAGCCAGGCGCGCCATGACCTGACCGGCGCGGCGCCAGTTGGACTTGACCCTGCTGTGACTGCCATGGCTGCCTTCCCCTTCAGAGTTTTGGCAACGGGTCGGGCGGCTGGGCGGGACGGCCCGGTAGGACCGTCCCCGCCCGCCGCGCAAGATCAGGCATTGAGCCGTTCGAGGGCCGTGTCTTCGAGGCCCTGCATTTCGGCGTCGATGTTTTCAGCGGCCTCCTGGATGGAGATCTCGCCGGTGAGGGCTCTCTCGGCTTCGCGCCAGGCGGGGGCCGGGTTGGCCACGTGGTGACCGGCGTAGCGGGCGTGGGGCCAGACGCCGAGAGCGCATTTCTTGGAGACGGCGCCGTACTTGGTGTCTTCGATTCGCGGGTCGGCGTAGACGGCCGGACTCATCAGACTGCCGGAGTAGAACTCCATCGCCTGCAGCTGCCCTTCCGTGCTCATGATCATGTCGATGAACGCGATGGAGGCGTTCAGCATGTCGGAGTCGTCGCGGAGGCGCCGCGAGAGGGCCCAGGAGCCGATGTGGCTGGGACAGAGGATGCGTTCGACGGCGTCCGGGTGGCTGGGCATCGGCACTGCTTCGAGATTGAGCGGGAACTGGTTGGCAAGGACGCTATAGGTCCAGGAGCCCATGCCTTCCATGGAGAGGATGCCGTTGGCCATGTCCTGCCACACGTTGTCGATGAAGTCCCAGTCGAAAAGGCGGTGTTCGTAGATGATGTCGTGCATGAACTGAAGGGCGGCGATGCCTGCTTCGCTGTTGTAGGTGAAGGTGGCGGTCTCCACGTCGTAGGGCGCGCCCCCGAGCTGGTACATAAGGGTCTGGGGGAAGAGGCCCAACATCCCCGTCAGCGTCCAGGCGGCGTGGGTCATGTTGCCGTCGTCGTCGATCTGCCGGACCTTGAGGCAGTCGTCGATGACGGCGCCGAGGTCGCTCCACTGGGTCCAGTCGCCGCCGGCCTCCGAGAAGTGGTCGGTGTTGAGGACGAGGACGCAGTCGGAGAGGCCGGAGATGTAGGGATAGTAGTAGGCCTTGCCTTCGGGCGCGTTGACGGCGGTGAAGGCGGCGGGGAAGAACCGTTCTTCGAGAGCGTTGCGGCCGCCGGCCAGGTCGGTGATTTCGAGGAAGACTTGGGATACGTCGGTGGCGACGACCCAGTCGGTGTAGTGGTAGTTGATGTCGCCCTCATTGCCGGCTGCGATGGAGGGGAGGAGTTTGGCGAGCAGGTCGCCGTAGCCAATTGGCTGTGTGTTCACGGTTACGCCGGGTTCGACCTCGGCGAAGGCCTCGGTGGCCCAGGCCAGGATGCGGTTCATGCCGTCCCAGTCCTGGTGCCAGACGGTGATTTCGGCTTCCAGCTGATCGGGCATGTCGTCGGCCATGTCGCCGCCGGCCATGTCGCTGCCGACCGGTGCGCAGGCAGCCAGCACGGCGCCCGCGGTTGCCGCTGACGAAAGCTGCAGGAAACTTCGTCGACTCAGATTGTGGCGCTGGGTGTTGCGCTGTATCATCTGTTTTCCTTTCGCCCTTTTGGGCTTTGATGAGTGGAATACTGATCCAATTCAACAAGTGCCTTGCTAACTGGGAAGAGAACTATCCCGGCCAACCGGCATGCTACGGCATTCTATGTCAGGGCTTTTCTCCGCCGGCTGCGTTTTCAGGTGTACCGGCCGCTGCCTCCTCACCATTTTCTTCGGTTTCCGCTTTGTCTTCGTTGACGCTGTCCGGCGCGTTTACCTCTGGGACGAGCTGAAAAATCTTGCCGAGAGCATAACCGGTCGCGTAGAGATTGCCCGTTTCGTCAGAGCCGATGCTGCTTATTGCCGTACCTGCTTCTATGAGAAGGGTACTTTGCCACCTGTCTCCCTTTCGCTGCAATCCCCAGATGCTGCCCTTGCAGAAATCGGCGTATACGAAGATCGACGAGATGACGGCGCCGCCGACAACGACGCATTTCCCTTGTCCATGGTCATAGACGGATACGGGGTAGGCCAGGTTGTCTACATCGCAGGACCAGCTGCAGTCGTTTCCCTCCCAGAGACTATACCCGTAGTTTTCCCCTCCAACGCTATCGGCTTCCTGAAAGTTGACCTCCTCTTTCTTTACTCCGCCGGCGTCGGGGATGTAGAGCGCGCCGGTCTGCCGGTCAAAGGCTAATCCCCAGGGATTGCGCAGTCCCATAGCCCAGATTTCCGGGCGGTATCCTTCAACGCCTGCAAAGGGATTGCTTGGGGGGATGGCGTAGGGATTTACGCCGGATTCCACGTCGATGCGCAGGAGTTTGCCCATCAAGTTGCCGGGAATCTGCGGGTTCAGCCAATTGCCGCCGCCACCGCCGCCGTCGCCACTGCCGATGTAGAGGTAGCCGTCAGTGGGACTGAAGGACATGGAGCCGCCGTTGTGACTCGGATGCGGTTGCGGGATGGTAAGCAGGATCTCCTCACTGTCCGGATCGGCAATGTCGGGATTGGATGTGGTCATGAACCGACTTATGACGGTCTCCTCGGGACTTGTATAACTCACGTAGAAATGCCGGTTGTCGGTATATGTTGGAGGAAAAACGACATTGTAAAGCCCCTGTTCTCCGCAACATTTCACACGGTCTGAGATATCCAAAAAGGGTTCATCGTTTATTGCGCCATTCTTGAGGATGCGAATCCGCCCTTTGTGTTCGACGACAAAGAGCCGGCCGCTGCCATCGCCGGCATGCGTTGCTTGTACAGGCAGCTCAAACCCGGAGGCCGCCTCGTTAAGTTCCCACTCGCTGAACTCAATGGCGTTGAATACTCTGACTTCGAACCATCCGACCCAGCCCTTACTCTGTCTGGTCAGGATGTAGACCCGATTTATGCGACGCGGAGGATCTACGATGACTTCGAGGACCTGCCCGTCCTCGGTATAAAAATTGTCAAATCGTTTATAGGGGGTCGTCGTGTGAGAATCATCTCCCAACCAGAGTTCATGCGTCGTCAAGCCAGCTTCGCTCTGCGTAACAACCAGCTCGACTTTGCTTACCAGGTGGAATTCATCGAACTCAATTGAGAGCCATTGCGGCGCGAACCCCTGTGCAGTCCACATTGTTGTTATGTCGCCGTCATGCAGGTTCTCCAGATAGGGATTCCTTGCAGAGGCATCTACCGTTCCAATGGAAGCGATGTTTTCTCCTTGAACGGTCAGGCGGGCCTGCGGCGCTGGCGCTGCTTCGGTTTCGGACTGCGGCGTTGGCGTTGCCTCAGCTTCGGACTGGGCGCCGGCGGTGCGGCCGGAGGCAGCCAATAGCAGGAACGCCGTGAAGAATACAAGAGTGAATGTGGCGCGTTGGATCAAATTAAAGACCTCCGCCTGACGCCCAGACTCGGCTATGCAAAGCATTCAGTGAAGAGCTGGAGCAACGGCCTGAACCGGAGCCTGGCCTGCCGCGTTCCGCCCTAGTAGAACCATTCCACTTTTTCTGACCGCCCCGTCTGCGCCGAGATAAGTCCCGCTTCGCAGACGGCGACGTTGTTCGCCCCGGCTTTTGACGTGATCGGGTTTTCGGCCTTCCCCTCCAACAGGTCGAGAAAGGCCACCACCGAACCGGCCCAGCCGTGACCTCCCACCACATTGCCGGTAGACGTATCCTCCAGCGCAACGGGCTCCTCGTCGCGGCGGTAGAGGCTGCCTTCCTTCAGAGTGCCGGTCAGGCCGTAGCTTTCGAAAAAGCCATGCCAGGTGGGCCCCGCACAGCCGCTGGTCACGTGACATTTGCCCAGTACGCCATTGGCAAAGCGCATGATCAATATGTAACAGTCCTCGCTGGGAAACTCGGGGACGCAGCGCGCGCTGCTGTACATGGAAACCTCTTCGACCGGCGAATCGACCGCCCACAGCATGAGGTCGATGGGGTGGATGCCGCCGCCTAGGAGGATGTTCTGCGGGTTCTCGGAATCGATGCGCCAGGGCGTATGATGGCGGCCTTGAGGCCGGTACCAAGCGGTCATGTCGTGGATATAGTCGCCCTGGATGAAGAACGGTTCGCCGATTTCGCCCGCCTTGGTCGCCAGCACCATCTCGCGCCAGGGGTAAACGTAGCGCATGGTCTGGTCGGTCATGACGTGCAGGCCGGTGCGCTCCTCGACCTCGATCATGCGGCGGGCGTCGGCGACGCTGGTGGCGAACGGTTTCTCGACGAGCGCGTGGCAGCCGTGTTCGAGGGCCGTGATGGTTTGCTCTGCGTGCAGATGGTCGGGCCCGGCGACGACGACGACGTCCGGGTCTGTTTCGTCGAGGAGCTTCTCGTAGTTGGCGCCGGCCGCGGCATTGGGGTACTTGTCGAGGGCTTCTTCGAGCTGCGCGCCCACGGGATCGAAGAGCCCGACGATTTCGCCGCGGCCGTCGGCAGCGGCGACATGGGCGCAGTGGAGGCCGGCTCCCCCTGAACCGCAGATTAGGAATTTCACTGGCGGCATCCTGTTTTCTTCCTCCGTGCTATGTTGGGCGACGAGCCATGTTGGGCGATGCGACTGGAAAAACGAAAAACCGTTCAGAAATCGTTGAAGACGTCGACGGCGTTGCCGCTGCGGATTGATTCCCAGGCGGCGACGCCGGCGGCCACCGATTTGGCGCCGTCGAGGACGCCGGGGGAGGGGTCCTTGTCGTTATCGAGACAGTCCTGGAAGTGGCGCATGTAGCGGATGACCGTGGCGCCGTGTCCGTAGGCGCTCAGATCGGTCTCGGCGTCGTAAGGGGTCGTCTCAACCTCCTCGATCTTTTCGTCGAGAACGACGCGGATTTCGCCGGGCTCGTTGTCGGTGTACTCGCCCTGGAGGCTGCCCTTTGTGCCGTAAACGCCGTACTGCATCATCGGCAGGGGGGGATGGACGATGCCGTAGAGGCCGGATACGCGGCCGATCACACCGGAGGTGAATTCGGCGTTGATGAAAAAATTGTCCTGGATGGGGTAGTCGGGCGTGAGGCCGCCCTTGTTGGCAATGGCGTGGACCCTTCTAATGTCGCCGCCGAAGGCGCGGATGATGTCGATGCTGTGTACGCAGCCGCCGAACATGAAGTCCTGGGGCATGGTCAGACGCCAGGGCGTGAAGTCGTATATGGGCCGCATGTCGTGCAGGTAGAAGCTTTCGAGGGCGATCAGGTCCCCCAGCTGCCCGTCTTCGTAGATCTTTTTGGCGGCGAGGAACTGGCGGTCAAAGCGCATTGTCTGGCCCACGAGAAACTTGGCGCCGGTCTCGCGCACGAGGTCGACCAGTTTTCTGGCGTCCTCCAGGGTGGTGACCATCGGCTTTGTACACATGACGTGCTTGCCGTTTTCGAGAGCGCCGATGCAGGACTCGGCGTGGAGGGCGTCGGGCGAGTAGACGCAGACGACGTCTACGTCGTCGCGGCCGACAATGTCGCGGTAGTCGGTGCTCCAGTAGGGGATGTTGAACTGGCGGGCAGCCTGTTCGAGCACGTCGGGGCGGCGGGCGCAGGCGGCGGTGATCGTGTAGCGAAGGTCCGGCTCATCCTGGAGCATAGTCATGGTTGAGGCCATGTTGGCGGGACCCATGCCGATGATGCCGAGGCGGATGGGAGAACCGTTCATCTGTTACGCCTCCTTACAGGGAGAGGCCGCACGGCAGTCCTGTGTGCGGCTTATGTTCTGAAAAAGGTTCGCAAGTCTTCTCCCGGCCGCTGGGTGGCATAGCGAGGATTCTGACTGCAACGAGCGGCATTCTGTTGTGCGGGTTGCAATCAATTAGATGTGAAGTGGGCGGTGGAGAAGTTTATCGAAAACGGCGCGCGATAGTTTCCATTACCGAAATGTGCTCAAAGCAGATGTGCGGGACAGCCCAAGTGGGACCGGAGGACCCTGCTGCGAGCCATTCGGACACTGATGGGTCTGGTTTCGGAAAAGAATAGTGGAAAGCGGGGGAACTGTCAAGCAGGATCAAAGTCGCACAGGCGTGCGGCCAAGAACGCGCCTATTCACACACGACCCCGTCCCCATCAGCGTCGCGCATAAAGGGATATGCGGGATGATTGCTGCGGACGGGCGCGATGCCGTGGCGCCGGGCTTCAGCGCAGGTGATGCGGCCGTTGTTGTTGTCGTCGTACAGGTCCAGGGGGTCGCCTTCTACTTGGGGACCCGGGTCCTGGTCGGATTCGGCGTTCGATGTGGATCTATCTTCTGGGGCGGCGGCAGGCTCTTCCTCGGCGGGGGCGATGATCTGCATGGCGAATGAAGGGCAGGCGTTGAGGACCGCGAGGGCGGCTTCGGCTTCTCGCGGATCCATTGAGAGACCGTAGCGGCGCTTGACGGCAACGACGCGGTTGACGAACCAGCATTGGTTCACGTCGGGCAGCCATTCGGCGACGTCCTTGGCCACCTTCTGATCGCGATTCAGTTGGGGCGAGGCGAAGGTCAGGTTGAGGGGGTCGCTAGCGAAGGCGAGGCGGGTGAAGATGTCGGCGGCGCAGAGGCCGCTGTCGTGGGCTTCGCTGCGGGCGACAATGTGCTCGATGTCGACCTCGTCGGCCCAGCTGAAGGTCTCGCCGGTGTAGGGGCTGTAGAAGCTGCCCCCCGTCTCCGCCACAATCTGCGCTTCAAGGCTCTGCGGATAGCGGTAGTCGTCGGACTCGTAGGGCGTGCAGCGGTTTTCGGGCTGGATGGGAATGCCGGCCAGCCAGTTCCTGGCCGCGACCGCTGCTTCGAGCGAGGCGAGCCGTTCGGTCATCTCATCCTGGCCTGTGAAGAGGAGATTGATGCGCTCGGCCAGCGCCTCGAGGGTAAGCGCGCCCTGGGCCTGGAGGCGGGAGGCGCCGAAAACGATCGCGATGACGAACGCGGCCACAATTACGACGGCGATTTTGCGTTTCATGCTCTCCCCCTGGGCGGCGAGCAGGCTTCTTTGCCCTGTTGCGCTCCTTGCTAACGGCGGCGCCGGTCATATTAACCGGATTCGGTCATATCTTGTCAATCTCGGCCATGCCGGGGCGTAGCGGCGGCAGGGTGCGGTGAGCATAGTGGCGCTAATCGCACTCATACTTTTCGTGGAGTGGATGACTGGCGAGGAAGTTCTCTCGTGGTTTCAGTTACTCTACTTGCTCCCTTTCGAAGCCGTTATCGCCCTGGTATTAGTCGTGACCTTCCTCGGCTGGCTGACAAAGGTACTGCAAAAGTGGCTCATCGTCCCCGTCGTCAAATGGCTCGGCAAATGGTGAGGAAAAGTCGACGCGGTGGGAAGACGGAGGGACGCGTTGTGGGGACGCGGCCCCTGCACAAGGAAGGGCCGAAGGCGTGACCGCACGAATGCGAGGAGAGCGATGGCGATGCTGGCTTAGGTAGGGGTGTCGGGTCAGCCTTTGAGGCCGGTCAACGCAATGCCGCGCACGAAGTTTTTCTGGAAGATGAGGAAGACGATGAGGGGCGGGATGGAGACGAGGACGGAGCCGGCCATCACGGCCTGGTAGTCGGTGCCGCCGAAGCGGTTGGCCATGCGCGCGATGATGAGAGGAAGTGTCAGCTTCTTTTCCTCGTTGAGGATAACGAGGGGCCAGAGGTAGGCGTTGAAGGCGCCGAGGAAGACGAAAATCGCCAGGGCGGAGAGGATCGGCTTGGTCAGGGGCAGGATGATGTTGCGGTAGATGCCGAAGTCGCCGCTGCCGTCGATTTTGGCGGCGTCGTAGAGCTCGCGGGGGATGCCGTAGACGAACTGACGGCAGAGGAAGACGCCGAACGAGGAGAAGATGCTCGGTACCCACACGCCCCACAGCGAGTTGAGCAGGTTCAGCTCACGCATGACGATGTAGAGGGGGATCAGGAGAGTGAGAAAGGGCACCATAGTGGTGGAGAGCACAAAGTAGAAGAGGTAGTCGCGGCCGGGGAACTCGAGGCGGGCGAATATGAAGCCGCCCATGGAGGATGTGATCAGTACGCTGATGACCGTGCCGGACGTGACGATAATGCTGTTGACGTAGGCGATCGGCAGGTTGGCTCTCGTGGGATCCATCACCATCAGATAGGCGCTCAGAGTCCACTTCTGGGGCAGGAGCGAGACGGGCAGGCGCACGATGTCGGCGCCGGTCTTGAAGGAGGAGAAGAGCAGCCAGATGAAGGGGTAGAACATGGCGAAGCTGAAAAACGCCAGGATCAGGAATACCACCGCCTTTGTCCACCTGCCCGAGATGAGCCAGCGGCGGAAGGGGGAGATTGGAGTGTGCAGAGTTCTGGAGTCAGCAGTTCCGGCCATGTGGCATCAATGCTCCCACTCAATCCGCCAGCGGCGGAGTTGGAAGACGGTCGCGCCCAGCAGCATCATAAAAATGATCAGCGAAACCGCGGCCCCGTACCCGAGATTGAGCGCGCGGAAACCCAACTCGTACGTGTAGAGGGCCAGCGTGCGTGTGCTGAATCCCGGGCCCGGGATCAGAAAGAAAGCCTCGAACATCTGCACTGTCCCGATCACGCTGACGACCATCTGGTAGACCAGTACCGGTCGAATCAGCGGCAGTGTGATGCGGAAAAAGGACTGCCAGAAGCCAGCGCCGTCGAGGCGGGCCGCTTCGAACAGGCTTTCCGGCACGTCGTTAATGCCGGCGAGAAAGAGGACGATGCCCGTGCCCAGGTGGGCCCAGATGATAACGACGGTGATCGCCCAGAGGGCCTGCTGCGGGCTGGCCAGGAAGGGCTGCTCGGGCAGGCCGACGCTGCTGAGCAGCGTGTTGAAGGCGCCGCCGGTGGGACGGTAGAGCCAGCGCCAGAGGTAGAGGGAGACCACCAAGGGCGTGATCACAGGCAGGTAGTAGAGCGAGAGATAGATGTTCTGCCATTTGCCCAGGATCTGGCTCAGGGCAAGGGCGAAGAGCAGCGCGATCGTGAGGCCGAGGCTGATTTCGACCACCGAGAAGAGGAGCGTCTTTTCCAGGGCTTGCCAGAAGTACTGGTCGGTAAAGGCCTTGGTGAAGTTGCGCAGGCCGACAAACTTGGGATTGGTGATGAAGTCCCAGTTCTGGAACGCGAGCCAGATGCCGGTGCCGAACGGGATGATGAAGATTATGGTATAGAAGATCAGGATGGCGCCGGAATAGATGAGCGCGAATGGGCTGGCGCGGCGGAAGCGCCGCCAGACGCTGTCACGGCGTGCGCTGGGAAGTTGGGGCAACGTCTGACCACCGGAGACGGGGTGATCCTGCAACGTAGTCATGCTCTTGTTTCCGCTGGTTTGCGGGCGCCGCGTACCCGGGTACGCGGCGCCCTTTCAGACTTCATTCCGTGAGGTCAGGCTGCCAGACGTTCTCTGGCCTGATCTTCCTGTTCCTGCAGGTAGGCGTCCATGTTGGACAGCGCCTCCTGGATGCTGATTTCCTGCCGCATGGCGCGGTCGAACTCGGCCGAGGCCGGTCCTTGCTGGGCCACGTGGTCCTGGGGATAGCGGGCGTGGGGCCACATGCCCTCGGCCACGCGCTTCGAGACCAGGCCGTACTTTACGTCGCCGATGCCGGGGTCGTTGTAAACGCCCTTGGAGGGGACAACGCCGGAGTAGAAGTCAAGCGCCTGCAGCAGCGCGCCGTTGCTGACGATCAGCAGGGCAAAGTCAATGGCGGCATCCAGCTTGGCGGAGTCCTCCGCCAGCCGCTTGGAAAGCCCATAACCTGCCACATGCTGCGGGTAGAGTATATACTCGACCGCGTTTGCGAGCGGCGGCGTGACGATGTTGTCGGCCGGCACGTCGGCCACGTCGGTCATGACGCTCATGGTCCAGGCGCCGTTTCCCCAGATCGAGACGAGCTGCTGCGTACAGGCCTCGTATTCGCTCGTAAACAGCTCAAAGTCGACGGTCTGGTGGACATGGTAGATGTCGTGCAGGATCTGGGCGGCGGCTGCGCCCACATCGCTGTCGTGGGACCAGACGCCGGTCTCCTTGTCGAAGAAGTCCCCGCCCAGCTGCCAGATCAGGGTCCACAACAACTGATATTGGGAGCTGGCGATCGAGTAACCTGAGCGGGTGACTTTGCCCTCTTCGTTCGTCTGCGTCATGGCAATGCCGGCATCGACCACCTCTTCGTACGTCCCGAAGTTGAGGTAATCGACGCCCGCTTCGGCGCAGTGGTCCATGTTGACGGTCATGGCTGCGCCGCGGATGCCGGCCAGCCACGGCAGATAGTAGACCTTGTTGCCCGGCACTTCGACGGCCTGGAAGGCGGCCGGCCACATCTTTTCTTCCAGATCGGCAGCGCCGCCGGCGGCGTCGGTGATGTCGAGGAAGACACGCGTGATGTCGGTGGCGACCACCCAGTCGGTGTACATCATCATGACGTCGCCTTCGGTGCCGGAGGCGATTGAAGGCAGCATCTTGTTGAGCAGGTCGCCGTAGCCGATGGCCTGGAGATCGACGTTGACATTCTCATGTTCCTTCTCAAACTCGGGCTGGACCCATCCCATGATGCGGTTGGCGCCGTCCCAATCCTGATACCAGACGACGAGATCGATCGGTTCTTCCATTGCGTCGGCCATGCCTGCATCCATATCTGTTGCAACGGGGGCACAGGCGGCCAACATGGTGAGTGCGCCCATGCCGGCGCTCACCTTGAGAAATTGGCGACGACTTGTCTTGTGCATCTTTTCCTCCTGAGAGTCTTATTTGGATGCCAATGGGAAGTGGAATTATTCCGTGGAAATCTGTCTGGGAACTGCTTCTCCAAGTTGAGGTCGGGGCACGATGGGCAGTATAGCATTAAGCAGGGATCTGTCAAACCGTTCTTGTCATTAACTGTCCGGTTCCGCTTTGATAACGGGCGCAGGTGCTGATAGAATTGCGCTAGACGCCCGGGATAACCTGCCGACAGGTAAACCGGTTTACTTCCTCTGCCGGGAAAGTGCGCATGAATCTCAGACGGCTCAGCGCCGTGTCGTTCGGCCACATGGCAATCGATATCCTGAACGCTTCGATTGCCATGATCCTGGCCGTTCTTGCCGTGCCTTTCAATATAACAAATGCGCAGATCGGGCTGGGAGGGATGGCCTACGCGCTGATGGGCTCGCTCACCCAGCCCTTTTTCGGCGTGCTCGCCGACCGTTTCGGAGGGCGCTGGCTCGGTGCGGTCGGGCTGTTGTGGACCGCAGTCTTCTACTACGCGGCCACCTTCTCGCAGAACTACTTCACGCTGATCACGCTGATGACGGTCGCCTCGCTGGGCAGCGGCGCGTTCCATCCCCAGGGCGCGATGAACGCGGGCGCGGCCGGCGGCCACAGGGCAACGACGGGGACATCAGTCTTCTTCCTGCTGGGGCAGATGGGGCTGGCGTTAGGGCCGATGATTGCGGGCGTCCTGTTGGAAGAGATCTGGATGCTCGGCCCCCGCATCATGGCAATCGCGACGCTTCCGTTCGTGGTGTGGATGGCCATTGGCCTGCGCAAGCCGCTGGTGCGAGTCGAGGAGGAACCGCCGCCGCCCGCTACATTAGAGCAGCGGCGGCGCCTGCAACGACGAGTCGCGCGCGCTCGCTCTGGGTCAGACCGCGCTGCACAATCTAACAGGCGCTGGGTGGCGCTGGTGGCCTTTGCCGTGCTGGTGGCGCTGCGGGCTTCAGTTCACCAGATCTTTTATGGTCTTCTACCCAAGTACTTCGCCGACCTGGGTTTTACGCCGACGCAGTTCGGCTTTATGGTCGGCGTCCCCAGTGTGGCCATCGCCCTCGGCTCCATGACGGGCGGCGTTCTCGGCGATCGCTATGATCAACCCAAGATTCTACTGTGGTCGCTTCTGGCCGCAACGCCTTTCTCCTGGCTGATGCTCGATATCGTACACGATTGGGTGTTCTTCCCGCTGGCCTTCGCCGCCGGTTTCCTCGTAGGTATTCCCCACAGTATTCTGGTTGTCATGGCCCAGAGGTTTTTGCCGAACAGGCAGGGGTTGGCCAGCGGCGCCATCCTCGGCTTTACCTTCGCCTCAGGCGCGTTGGGGATGGGCTTGGCCGGCCCTATCGCTGATTACTACACTCTTTCGGGCGTCATGCACGTTGTCGCGGTGATGCCCCTGTTCGCCGCCCTGTGCGCCGTATTTTTGCGCACGCGCATTGCCACTGCTCTGCCGATGGCGCCGGCTGCGGGGTCGGCGGATTGAAGGTGCGGCAAAGCCCTACTCAGAAAAGGCCGAGCGGACAAGGGCACTACAGTCGATCCCTCTCATCTGGCGGGTCTATGTCCTCCACTTTCGACATGGCTGCAAGGAACTTCTCCCTGCTCCCTTGATTCGCACGCGCCTCAAGATAGGCCTCGGTTGCAATCGCCGATGCTTTCTCAGCCATAGCCAAAGTTATGAACTGTTCAATGGACATGCCTTCGCGTTCGACTATATCAAGGACAGTAGAGTGAAGTGATTCAGGAATGGATAGACTTATTGTTGTCATCGTAGCTGTCCTATTTGGTCAAGGAACTCTTTCGGGGTCACAACTTGGAACCCGAATTCTTCACTGCCCCTGAAGTCTCTTTTATTGTACGTCACAATGTATTGTACTCGCGCGGCGACCGCTAATTCAAGTACCATGTCATCTCCGGGATCTTGTAAAAATGGACGCCACAGATAAAATACACTTCTTTTGTTTGAAACAGCACACAGGTAGTCCAGAATTTCTTCGAGTTCTTGCTCTGTCAATGCCGTCTGGTCAAGCATCCGTTTTGCAACAGCCTCATACTCGGCAAAAAGCGAAACCGAAAGGTTGACATCGAACAGTCCTCTGCCGACAAGCATCAGTAGCCGGTACGCCGCTCCTCGTCGAGAACGGAGGGCGGCAATAAGCACATTTGTATCTACAACGATTTGGGGTGCGTTCACTAGGGTCTTTTCCTAGTTGAGTAACGCAGAGTGATTCGAAATGGAATTGTTAGTCTTGTCGTTTTTTCAAGTTAAGGTCGCTAAGGTTACGATAACGAATACTATGATGGAAAATGATACTCCCAATAAGTAGCCGATCTGTGCCGACAAGTGCATTCAGTGCCATCCTGTGACTGTAGTTAGCTTCCGTCAGGCCAAGCCTCCTCCGTAATCTCCGGCTCCACGACGGCCCCGTGCTCGCTGGGGCGCAACCGTCCTGTCACAACCTGGCTGTCATGCTGGAACACCAATAGCGCCTCCTTCTCCTCCGCCTGCCGGCGCAGATTGCGTTTACCCTCGATGCTGCGCATCGGTTCCAGATCAAATGCCGGTACCCATGCCAGCCGTTCCATGTGCGCCGCCCAGCTGCACGCGTCCCCCAGGAACAGGAGCGACTCACCCCCTTCTTCCACCCACACCACCTGCATGCTCCCCGTATGTCCAGGCGCCGTAACCGAGCGCACACCCGCGGCCAGCTCCTGGTCCCCGTCCACAATCTCCAGTTGGCCCGAACTGCGCAGCGGCTCCCAGTTTTCGGGAAAGTAATGTCCGCGCGTCCGTTCATTGGGGAAAGTCGCCTCGGCCATCTCCAGGCGCTGGATCAGGTAGCGGGCGTTCGGGAAGGTGGGGACAACCTCGCTCTCCGGGTCCGCGGGGTCGCTCCTGCGCGTATTGCCGCCGCAGTGGTCGGCGTGCAAATGCGTCAGCAGCACGATATCGACATCCTCCGGGCCGAAACCGACCCGGCGCATATCCGCCTCCAGCCGCAGGTTGCTGTCATCCATGCCGAAACTTCGCCGGTACTCGGCGGAAATCTTGTCCCCCTGGCCCGTGTCCACCAGGATCAACCCCGCCGGCGACTGAACGAGCAGGCAGCGCATCTGAGCCGGGATCCGGTTCTTCTCGTCCGGGCTGATGATCCGCTCCCACAGAACACGCGGTACGAGACCAAAAAAACTTCCCCCGTCGATCAGCTGTTGGCCGTCGCTGACGATATGACACGGGATGGAACCGACCTGAAATGAGTATGGCATTGGTTAGTCCTCACCATAAGTCTGCCTGAAAATCTGTGAATCAGTCTGAAAGCCGGTCCCTCCATCGGACACTTCCCACCTTCAGCCTGACATCACTCCGGCCAAGCCTCCTCCGTAATCACAGGCTCAACCACAGGCCCGCGCGCGCCCGCCCGCAACCGTCCGGTCACAACCTGCCCGTCGTGCTGGAACACGAGCAACGCCTCCTTCTCCTCAGCCTCTCTGCGTAGATTGCGCTTGCCCTCGATGCTCCGCATCGGGTCGAGATCGAAGGAAGGCACCCACGCCAGCCGGTCCAGGTGCGCCGCCCAGCTGCAAGCGTCCCCCAGGAAGAGGAGCGATTCGCCGCCGTCCTCTACCCATACGACTTGGATGCTCGCCGTATGCCCTGGCACTGTTGCCGTACGGACGCCCCTCGCCAGGGCCTGATCGCCGTCAACGAGCTCCAGCTGGCCCGTGCGGCGCAGGGGCTCCCAGTTGTCGGGGAAGTAGGTGCCGCGCGTGCGTTCGTTGGGGAAGGCCGCTTCCGCCATCTCAAGCCGCTGGATGAGATAGCGGGCGTTGGGGAAGGAGGGGACGGCCTCGCTCTCGGGATCGGCGGGATCGCTCCAGTGGGTGCAACCGCCGGCATGGTCCGCGTGCAGGTGCGTCATCAGCACGATATCGACATCCTCCGGGCTGAAGCCGGCGCTGTGCAGGTCTGCGGCGAGTCTCCGGTTGCCGTCGTCCATGCCGAAGATGCGCCTCTCCTTGGCGCTGATCTTGTCGCCCTGGCCGGTGTCGACCAGGATCAGGCCGGCCGATGATTGGATGAGCAGCGACCGCATCTGCACAGGGATGCGGTTCTTGTCGTCGGGGCGGATGACGCGCTCCCACAGAACACGTGGCACGAGACCAAAGAAGCCGCCGCCGTCCACCAGCTGGCGGCCGTCGCTGACGATGTGGCAGGGTATGGAACCGATCTGGAATGAGTATGGCATGGTCAGTTGTAAGGATTTGATAGGTGTGTATCAGGAGTTTCGATGGAATGCAGTACATTGCGAGCCAAAGCGGAGTATAGCACGGACCGGCACTGTCCCCTACCGTTGCCAGGTAAGTGCAGCCAGCTCGGACTCCCGCTGCAGACCAGACACTGACTAAATGCAATGGCCTCTTCTGTCGGGCTTGATCGTGCGAACGGCGTACCGTTTTCCCATCTACTGCCAGCAGTTGTCCCTTTGTCAACTGATGAAGCTGCGTCCGTTCAATACGCGGGTCTTCCAATCCCGCAAAGTGCTCAACTAAAGAAGACGCCTTCATTTCCGTCATGAGTTCCCTCCCCCTATCAGGTCGTGAACTCACTATCCTGTCAGCTTCTTCTATCGGCACATGTCAACATTTCCATCCAATTCAGATACAATCTCCCTGGGGAAACTATCCCTATGATATTACTTTGTGATACAGTTCCCTTATCTTACGGCGCATGTCAACATTTTCATCCAATTTAGATACAATCTTCCTGGGGAAACTATCCCTACGATATTATTTTGTGATATAGTCCCCTTATCTTAGAGAGGGAATAACAATGAAGGACAAAAGGGCTCAATTTACAACCAAGCCCGCCCTCTAATGAGAGACGCGACGCCCAACCATTGAACAAGAGGACCACCAAAGAAGTAAGAACGAGCAATTCTACACGGAGGTGTCCCAAGTAGCCAAAGAGACTTGCCGCTTCCCTTATCCAGCCCGAACGAAATGTCAACGGGCCCTGGCCCACACGTCCGAAAGGGTTGTCAATGAACACCATCCGTACCGGCGGCGAAGCGCTTGTCCAAGGCCTTCTCTCCCACGGCATCGACACGATTTTCGGCCTACCCGGCGTGCAGAACGACCACTTCTACAACGCCGTTTACGATGCCGGCGACCAGATATGCCATATCCATTCGCGCCATGAGCAGGGAGCGGCCTACATGGCCCTCGGCTACGCGCTCGCCTCTGGAAAGACCGGCGTCTATGTCGTCGTCCCCGGCCCCGGATTCCTTAACACCACCGCCGCGCTCGCAACCGCCCACGCCACAAATGCGCCCGTTCTCTGCCTCGCCGGCCAGATCCATCAGGACCAGATCGGCCGCGGTTACGGAATGTTGCACGAGATCCCGGATCAGTTGGTTGTTATGCGTTCGCTGACCAAGTGGGCGCGCCGCGCCGAAAGCCCCGGCGAACTCCCGCAACTGTTGGCTACGGCGCTCAGCGAAATGCGTTCAGGCCGCCCGCGGCCCGTCGGGCTGGAGGTGCCCTTGAACGTCTTCGCCGGCAAGGCGGAGATGAGCGACGATCCACTACCCCTGGCCGTGCGACGACCCACCGTGGATACCGACGCCATCGAAGAGGCAGCCCGGCTTATGGGAAAGGCGCGCAACCCCGTGATATTCGTCGGTGGCGGCGCAATGAACGCGGGCGAAGAGGTCCGCGCACTGGCCGAAGCCCTCCAGGCGCCTGTCGTCGCCAGCGGTCGCGGGCGCGGCATCCTTTCCAGCCGTCATCCGTTCAGTCACACCTACGCAGCCGGCGAACCCCTCTGGGAACAGGCCGACCTGGCCATCGCCATCGGAACACGACTGACCAAGCCGTTTATTCAGTGGAAGCGCCCCGACCATCTCTCTCTGATACGCATCGATATCGCGGCTAGGGAGTCAGACCTGATAACCCCTGTGGAGGTGACGGTCGCGGCCGACAGCAAGGATGCCCTGCGCGCCCTGCTGCCAGCCCTGGCACGCTACAATCGACCGAGGCCTTCGCGCGTGGCTGAAATGCTTGCTCTGCACAAGGAGATGGAAGATCTTTTTGACTCGTTCCAACCCCAGACGGACTTCGTTCGCGCTATCCGCGACACTTTGCCGGATGACGGCATCTTTGTCGATGAGATTACGCAGGTCGGTTATGCCAGTATTCTGGCAATGCCCGTATACCACCCGCGTACATTCCTTACCCCCAACTATCAGGCGACCTTGGGCTGGGGCCTCCCCACCGCACTCGGCGCAAAGGTAGCGGCTCCCGATCGATCGGTCCTCTCGATCAGCGGCGACGGCGGCTTCCTTTTTTGCGCAACCGAACTAGCCACCGCGGTGCAGCATGGCATTAACACCGTTTCGGTCGTCTTCAACGATGGAGCATTTGGCAACGTGCGCCGCATGCAGAAAGAGCTCTACGCCGGCCGCATCATCTCCTCGGACCTGGTGAATCCCGACTTTGTTGCCCTGGCAGAGTCCTTCGGCGCATTGGGGGTCCGCGTACACTCCGCCGACAGCCTGCGTGACGCGCTGACCGATGCTTACGCGGCAGACCTGCCTGTTGTAATCGAAGTGCCGGTCGCAGAGATGCCTGGGCCCTGGCGGGGTTTGTATCCCGCCGAGGTCGTGATCTGAAGATGACATTCCCGGATATTCGCACAGCGCATCCGTATTGCTGATTCTGGCGCAAACCGCCGCCTCGCAGCGCTGTCACAATCCAGCGGAGAACGGCGGTTTCGCGTTCTTAAGGCCTTATCTTCTTGTGGTTTATTGATAGGAGGAGTGGTCTGATGACGGTGATCGCATTTCAAGGGGAGCATGGCTCATTTTCCGAACAAGCAGGCCATCAACAGTTCGGGGCCGGGGCCCACACCGTGTCCTGTAAGACGTTTGAAGAACTCTTTTCATCTCTGGACGACGATCGCGCCGCATTGGGAGTCGTACCGGTGGAGAACTCCGCCGCCGGCAGCATCAACAAGGCCAGCGATCTGTTGTTGAACCATGACCTGCGAATTCAGGGTGAAATCATTTTGCGCGTGCAACTCAACTTGCTGACGGCTCCTGGCAATGGCGACAAAATCAAGCAGGTACGCAGCCATCCTCAGGCTTTGTCGCAGTGCGAAGGTTTTCTCAACCGCAACTGTCTCGAGGCCGTTCCCTGGTATAATACAGCCGGCAGCGCCAAAGATCTGGCGGCGCGCCCGGAGCCGAATGTGGGCGTAATTGCCAGTTCTCTGGCCGCAGAGATTTATGGCCTGGAGATCGTCCAGCGGAACATTGAAGACATGAGCTACAACTATACACGCTTCGTAGTCATCGGAAAAGGCGAAATGGGGCAGACACAAAATGCCAAGACATCTATCGTCTTTGCCACGCCGCACAACCCAGACGGGTTGTCAACCTGCATCCGGGAATTTGCCGACCGCAAAATCAAGCTTCTCAGATTGGTGAGCCGCCCGCGCCGCGATTATCCGTGGCAGTATGTATTTTATATGGACGTCGAAGGCCACTGGCGAGAGCCCGACTGTGGCGCCGCTATTCTTGGTCTGGTCAACCATGCGGCGTTTGTCAAGATGTTGGGTAGCTATCCCGCGGCAGTTCAACCCATTGAGGATCGATACGCACAGAAGGTAATGTTGCAGGCTTAGGTGCAGGAGATAAAAAGGGTCATTGCTATGAAACCGCAGGCATCCGCAGCCGGGACAGATAGCGTCATCCTGCGCGCCGCCTCAAAACGCTAGGCGAAAAGCGCTTCTGAAATGACTTCAAAAAGGAAAACCGACAAAGCTTGAGAAGGAAGAAAAGAAACAGATCGATCCACACCTCAAACGTCCCGTGGGTCGCCCTCCGCTTGAACGCCCGGACCCCATATCTACTCATTGCCAAACTGACTATCTCCTGAAAGGTCTTTCCCAAAATGATGCCTATGCCCTGCGCTGGAGACGCTCCGACTTGACATACAGGGGCGTCCATCCGCATACTTATGCGCGTGAAAGGCAGAGGAGCGTGGTCCTGGAACAGGACCGGGCCCGCCGTCAACCCGTCTACTCGATTCGCATTGTGAAATGGCTCATAAACAGTTCTTTACCGGCGAACCCGCGCAAATTCGACCGCGCAAACTGGTGCAGGGGTTGGTCTTCGACTTTGACAATACGCTCGCCCGGCTCAACAAACCTCTGGATGAGCTGATGAACGCGGGCGCCCAGACAGCGGTCGACTACATGCGTTCGACGGGGATGACCGACCTGCCCGACGAGATTTCGGAGCACCTTGTTGAGGCGCGCATCTTCGCCGAGACGAAATCGGACGACGAGCGGGAGGAACACACCGCCGACGACACCTTGAGTTTCCTTTTGCAGTTCGTCGGCTATCCGGCCTCACGCATGAATGAGGAGGTCCTGCGCCGTGCGGTCGATCTCTTTTACGCGCCGGAGATGACGGCCTGGGAGCCGATGCCGGGCGCGATCGAACTGCTCCGGCAGCTGCGCAGCGACGGTTTCCCGCTGGCCCTGATCGCCAACTACGCCAGCGATCGCATCTTCCAGCGCATTGTCGACTATACCGGCCTGCGCGCCTACCTGGACGTCTGCCTGAGCAGCGCGGCGGTGGAGTGGCGCAAACCGGAGAAAGAGATCTACGCTGCCGTCCTCAATCGTTGGGACGCCGAGCCGTATGAGTTGGTCTGTGTCGGCGACAGCCTCAAGCATGACGTCGCCGGCGGTCAGGAGATCGGCGCGCTCACCGTTCATTGCCGCATGATCCCGCTGGCCGAGGACCAGCGGTTGGTGGACAGCATCAAGCCGGACGCGGTCATAGAGAAGCTGTCCGAACTGCCCGCCCTCATCGAAACGTGGTGTTGAGCATGCGCAGCACCGAAGGCCCGCCGCACGAGACCTTTCCCGTTACTATCAGCCGCGAGTATCCGCCGGCGCCGCTGGTGGCCGTGGCTGCTGTCGTGGTCGACGGCGATGGACGTATCCTTATGGTTGAACGGGGACGCCCGCCCTCGCAGGGAATGTGGGCATTGCCCGGCGGCCTGCTGGATCTGGGCGAGCCCGTGCGGGCCGGCGTTGCTCGTGAGGTGCTGGAGGAGACTGGCGCTGAGATCGAAATCGTTGATCTGGTCGACCTGTTCGAGCCCATTCATCGCGACGCGAACGGACGCATTCGCTATCACTATGTCGTGATCGACTTCTGGGCCCATTACCGCGGCGGCGAAGTCGCGGCGGCCGACGACGTTGATGACGTCGCCTGGGTGTCGGTCGCGAATCTGGACGGCCTGCCGATGGAAGAGGAGACGCTGCGAGTCATTCGCAACGCCCACGCCCGCTGGCAGCAGATCAGCCGGGGGGAACGCGCCGCTCCCCCTTGAAACAAACTCCGATGCCAACCCGGCAGCTAACGTAAATTCAGTTTGAAACCACGACACTTCGCACGCGCTTCACAATTTGGCGCAACGGCTCTCCGGCCTGCCTTCACGCGACGCGCAACGTGCTGCAAGCAACGCGGCTGAGGCAACTGTTTCTTCCTGCCCGCGTTTTGGGCTCAACCAAAGAGCGCCCGCGCCTCATGCAGATGGTCGAATGTTCCGACCAGCGTCAGGTGGTCTCCGTATTCCAGCTGCGTATTTCCGCGCGGCACGATGAACTCCCCGGCGCGTCGGATCGAGAGGATGAGTACGTCGCCCGGAAGCTGCAGCTCGCGCAGCGCCTTGTCGCCGTAATCGTGATTGTGTACCCAGACTTCCGACACTTCCTTATTGTCGTCGGTACGAGTCAGCAGTTCGTAGATGTCCGGATTGCGCGCCAGCAGGCTGAGGAGTGCGGCCTGGTCCAGCGAAGGGTTGAAAACAGTCACGTTAAGTGTTTCGAACTCCACAAGCCGGTTCGTTTCCCGTACAAGGGTCACAATGTGGTCGATGCCGTAGCGCGTGCGCGCCACGTGGCAAACGTGCCGGTTGCGGTCTGTGTCGCTGAGAGTGACGACCACCGTTTCTGCGAGATCGAGGCGCCCGGCAAGTTCCTCCTCTTCATCGTCGATACTGGCGTGCAGGACCTCTATGCCTTCGGAGGTCTGTTGCCGGGCCCTGGCAATCAGACTTTCATCTGTGTCGACCAGAACGACCTGCTCGTGGTGGCCCGTCAGCTGTTCAGCGACCTGGAGTCCCAGCCTTTCGGCGCCAAACACAACGATAGGCCGCAGCGTAGCCGCCATGGTGCGCGGTACGATGCGGTTGAAGATCAAGGGGGCGGCCGTGACGGTAACGATGGCAACCAGGATGATCATCGTGTTTACCGATTCGCTTATGATCCCCAGGTTCAGGCCGATGGCCGAGGCCGCCACGATCAGGGAAAGGCGCGACGACAGAAGAAAGCCGGCTGAAAAGGTTTCGCGCCAGCTGAATAGCACGCGGAACAGGAGAGCCGGCAGAAGTTTGACCAGAAAGGCGGCCAGTACCAGGAACGGCAGCAGAATCAATGCATCGCTGGATCCGGTCAGGGCGCCCAGATTGAAGTCCACACCTACCATGATGAAAAAGATAGGGATGAAGAAGCCGAAGCCGACCGCCTCCAACTGGTGCATCGCCTCCAGGTCTTCACGGGTGGAGAGCAGAGACAGCATCGCCCCGGCGATGAATGCGCCCAGAATGATCTCCGCGCCCAGCGCTTCGGCCAGCACAACAAACAGCAGCATGATCGTAAATGCGCCCCGGATCTTGATGCGGGCGGTCGTGTGGCTGAGGTCCTCCAGCGTGCGGCGCAACGACTCGAACCGGTTCAGAGAAACGATTCCCAGCCGGTAGAGAAGGAAGAAGACGACGAAGAGCAGGCTGATCAGAAGAATGTCGAGGGTCAGTCCGTGCGAAATCGTGGCGATGACCACGGTGATCAGGAGCATAGTGGCGAAGTCGGCGACGAGGGCCGCGATCAGGATGGTCTGCCCGAAGCGCCCGCGGATGAGCTCCTGCTCCTTGAGCACAGGCATGACGACGCCCAGCGACGTTGTCGACATGATCAGCGCCATCATCCAGGGACTGCTGACCAGGCCCACCTGCAACAGCGCAAAGCCGACCACGGCGGAAAGTGTCAGGGTCAGAATGAAGCCCATCAGGCCGATGGAAAGCGGGCCGAAGCTGCGGCGGTCGCGGCCCTCCGCCGGCGTGAGGCCTGTGCCTGCGCCGCCGGCGCGGGCGACGCCGGGCAGCTCAACGTTCAGATTGGCGAAGTCGATCTCCATGCCGGCCAGGAACATCAGAAAGACAAAGCCGAACTCGGCCAGGAGCGTGAGCAGCTGGTCTTCGTGGGTCACCCAGCCGAAACCGCTGCTGCCTACCACGATTCCCGCCAGGATTTCGCCGACCACGATCGGCAGCCGCAGCCGCTCGAAGCGCGTGAGCAGCAGCGGCACGATGAATGCCAGGGAGATGACGATTAGGAGGGGCGTAAACGATCCTGCGATCTCTTCCATAGGGAATTCGCGCTGGTCCTGATTCCGGTCTTGCTTCCGGTTTTGCTTCCGAATTTAATCTGTAAAGGGGGCCGGTGAAATGCGCTTCCACTACCCTGTGGAGCTGTCCCGCGGGGCCCGCGGCTTCAGTGGGCGCGGTTTGATAGGGCTATGCCATTCTGTTACCCTAACATCCATGAGCGGCGAAACGCAAGAAATTCTGCGCGGCGTTATCGAACGCATCACCTTTCATAACGAAGAAAACGGCTATACCGTCGCCAGCCTGGCGGCGGAGAACGATACGTCTCAACCGCCCCACTGGCAAAAGGATGCGTCGGTCGTCGGTACGATGGTCGGCGTCGGTGTGGGCGAGGCCGTGGAGCTGCGCGGGCGCTGGCAAATCCATCCGCAGTATGGCAGGCAGTTTGCCGTCGACGAGATGCGTTCCGTGCTGCCGGCGACCGTGGCAGGCATCGAAAGATATCTTGGCAGCGGCCTGATCAAAGGGGTCGGCCCCGTCACAGCCAAGCGCATCGTCGACCACTTTGGCGTGGAAACGCTGGAAGTCATCGACAACGATCCCCAGCGTCTTTCCGAAGTGGGTGGTGTCGGCCGTAAGAGAGTTTCATTGATAATTGCCGGCTGGGTCGAGAAGAAAGCGATTAAGGAGGTGATGATCTTTCTGAGCGGCCACGGCGTGAGCGGCGGCTTGGCCGCGAAGATCTACAAACGGTACGGCGACAGTGCGATCGAAACTGTGCAGCGAAATCCTTACCGCCTTTCCGAGGATATCTTTGGCATCGGTTTTCTGACCGCGGACAGGATTGGCCGGGCCCTGGGAACCGCCGCTGACGCGCCCGAGCGCATCGCCGCAGGTGTCGAATTCGCCCTCAACCGGGCTGCGGACGAGGGCCATGTCTACTTGCCAAGCGGGGAGTTGATCGCGAAGGCCGCCGATCTGCTGAATGTGGGGAAGGAAGAGGTGGCGGCCGGGCTGCTGCATTTGAAAGGGGCCGACCGCGTCAAGTTGGCGTCCGGGCCTGGCGAGGAGGCTGAAGCGCTGCACTGGGCGCTGGCCGGGATTTTTGAACCTTCGAGTCCGCGCCCCTTGCCCCTGCTGCCGCAGGACCGCGCGGCCGGCGAACCGCCGGCCCCTCAGCAGTTGGAAGACCTGCTTCAGGGCGGGCAGGCGGTCTATCTGACGCCCATGTACTACGGCGAAGTGGGCGTCAGCAACCGGATGGGTCGGCTGATGCAGGAAGGGGCCGGCGCCCCGTTCGCGCGCGGACACGCCGCGAGCGCGCTTGACTCTTTTCGGACAATGGACTGGGAACGCAAACTCGCCCAGTTCGAAGAGAGTGCAAGCCTTGAACACGGCCCCCTGCGTCTTGCCGCGCGCCAGCGGGAGGCTGTACGGACTGCACTGACCAACCGGCTGACCGTGCTGACCGGGGGGCCAGGCACAGGCAAAACGACCGTTGTCCGCACCATCATCGACCTGTGCGAGGAGGCCGGCGTCGACGCGGTCCTGGCTGCGCCAACCGGACGCGCGGCAAAGAGGCTCGCAGAGGCTACCGGCCGGACTGCGAAGACGGTCCACAGACTGCTGCAGGTGCAGCCGGCTGCAGGCATCTCCTTCAAGCGCAACGAGGAGCATCCGCTCAATGGCGACCTGCTGATCGTGGACGAGTCCTCCATGCTGGACCTCATACTCACGAATCATCTGCTCAAGGCCGTCCCTCCGGGGATGTCCCTGCTGCTGGTCGGTGACATCGACCAGCTGCCGAGCGTGGGGGCTGGCAATGTGCTGCGTGACGTTATCGCAGTAGTTGAGGGGGAGGGTGAGGAGACGCGGCTCGCTTCGAACTCAGGCGCCCGCTCCGGCGCAGCCGTGGTGCGGCTGGACAGGATCTTTCGGCAATCGGCCGGCAGCTATATCGTCGAGAATGCCCATCGCATAAACCGCGGCCGGATGCCGGTTCTGACACGGTCGGCCAGCGCAGCGCACGCCGAGGCCGACGACTTTTTCCTGTTCCGCACGGAGGAACCTGAGCGTGCCGCCCAGCTCTGTGTGGAGCTTGTCAATGAACGCATCCCGCGTCGTTTCGCCGTTCCCTCCCGGGGCATTCAGGTTCTCAGCCCGATGCATAGGGGCGCGGCAGGAGTCGCGGCGCTCAATGGGATGATCAGGCAGGCGCTCAATCCGCCCGGACCGGACAAAGCCGAGTGCGGCGGCGGCGACCGCGTCTACCGGACAGGGGACCGGGTGATGCAGCTGCGAAATAACTATGACAAAGATGTGTTCAACGGCGATATGGGTTATATTAAAGATGTCGACCTGATCGAACAGCGGGTAACGGTCGAAATCGACGGGCGCCCTGTTGGCTACGAATTCATGGAGTTGGACGAGCTTGTGCATGCCTATGCCATCAGCGTACACAAGAGCCAGGGAAGTGAATTCCCGGCCGTCGTTATCCCACTGCTCACCAGCCACTACATGTTACTTCAGCGAAATCTCTTATACACGGCCGTCACGCGCGCAAAGCGCCTGGTCGTGTTGGTAGGACAACCGAGAGCGATCGACATGGCCGTAGGCAATGACAAGGTGGCCCGGCGTTACAGCGGGCTGTCCGAACGTCTGCGGCGTGCGAAGGAATGGGAGACATCTGCATGAGCAACGCAAAGCCAACCATCGCTGTACAGCTGTACAGTCTGCGTCACCTGTCCGACAGTTTTGCGGAGATCGCCGCCGCCGCCGCTGCGGCCGGATACCAGGGAGTCGAACTGATCTTTCTGCCGGATCATACCGGCGAGCAGGCGAAGGCGGTCTTGGACCGTCATGGTTTGCAGGCTGTGTCGGCCCACGTACCTTATCAAGCTCTGGCTGAAGACTTCGCCGGTACAGTGGCCTTTCACAGGGCGGTCGGAAACGACTGCCTCATTCTCCCCATGCCTGACCCCGAAGTGCGCGCGGCGGCAACCGCGGAGGCGTGGCGCGCCTTCGGCAAGACGCTCGACGAGCTGGGACGCCGCTGTCGCGATGAGGGAATGCGGCTGGGCTACCATAACCACGCTTTCGAAATGGAGGAGTTTGACGGCGCACGCGCGCTGGAATGGGTGCTGGCGAACGCCGACGAGCAGAATCTGTTCTGGGAGCCGGACCTGGCCTGGATCACCGATGGCGGCGCCCGTCCCCTGGAGCTGGTGCAAAAATACGCGGGCCGCTGTCCGTTCATTCATGCCAAAGACCTCGCGCCCGCGGGGGAGAACGAGGACCAGATGGGCCTGGCCGACGTCGGCTACGGCACGCTGGACTGGGACGCGCTCATCCCTGCCTGCCGTGCGGCCGGCGCCAGCTGTTACGTGGTTGAACACGATCTGCCTGAAGAGCCGGTCGCAAGTGTCCGTCGCAGCCGCGAGTTTCTCGAGAGCCGGGCGGCGCTGATGTAAAGGCCCCGGAGAAACTTTGTTGGCGGCCGCGGCGTAGGACTTGGCAGGGCCTCCGGATTGCGGTCTGGCAGTCAGACCGAACTGCCTTGCCCAGGACCGTATCCGCAACGTTATCGGGTTTTTGAGAACTGTGATCGGAGAGTACCTTGGCAAATTCGGCGATGTTTGAAGGGCTTGTGTTCGATGAACGCCGAAATGCGGCCCAGGTGAAACATGTGGGCGAGCGCGCCTGCTACGTCGTCGACGAGGACGGCTTTCTGCGCCACATCGACGCCGCGAAGGTGGACCGGCAGGTGCTCGAATTCCTGAAGGGTCAAGTGGACGCGCATCGAGACCTGGCCGTGACCGGCGTGTTGGATTTGATGGGCAAAGACGACATCTTTACCAAGGCCGCGGTGGAATCTTCCATTGACAACATCGACCAGGCGGTCGGTCAGGCAATCCCCGAGCAGTCGCGGCAGTGGCTGGGCATGATGGGTTTTCGGGTGATTATCGACGACCAGGGGGAGGTCGTCGATATTGAAATGCCGGCCGGGGAGATTGACGAGGACGACTATTGAACCGGGGAGAAAGGCTGGACGCCCTCCTCCCCAGGCTCCTTTCACTCCTTGAGGTGCCAGTCGGGATCGGTGAGCGCCTCGTATACGACCCCACCTTCCACGTCGCGGGGCATGGGCAACCCCAGCAGGTAACATAGGGTTGGGGCTACGTCGACCGCCCGCACCTGCCCTCTCAGCGCCAGCCCCTCCTTGACGCCCGGACCGGACAGGACAAAGGTGCAATGCTGTCCGGCGATGCCAAAGCTGACCGAAGGCAGCTGTTTGCCGTGTGCGCCGTCGAATTCCGGCCGCAGCGCGTAGACCACGTCTCCCGTGGTGTCGCCCCAGAGGTTGACCATCTCGGCGTCCTCGCGCGTCAGCGCCAGCGCGAACGGATGGCGGCCGGTGGCGGGGTCCGTGTAGGCGTGCAGCGCTGCGATGATTTCGAGCTGCGTGTCCTTATAGTCGGCTGGCGGCACGATCCCTTCCGGCTCGCGTCCCTCCAGATTGATGAACACATGTACCAGGCCCACTGACGCGGCCCGCGTGCGTGACCAGTCCACTGTCCGCTTCCCGTCTTCTTCCTTGTAGACCAGAAAACCCGCCTCTTCCAGAACCTCATCGATCTCTATCGCCCGGTACTGGTTGGGCGTGCCGCCGTGATCTGAGACGAGACAGATGAGCGTCTCCTCGTCGGCGATGGCCGCGACGCGACCGATCATGCTATCGATGGAGCTGTAGGTGCGGATCACGCCATCCAGGCAGCGCTGCTGGGTCTCCGCGTCGGCGCCGCTGAACGCTTCGGCCTGGCCGAGGAAAAAGTGGCTTGTGTAGTCGGATGCATGCGTTTCGATGAAGAGCATCGTCCAGTCGTCGCGGCTGGTGGTGAGATAGTCGGCCACGTCGGCCAGCCGTTCGTGGTGAAAGTCCAGAAGCTCGAAGTAGGTGTCGTCGTCCATGATGCCCAGGGCGTCTCGGGCGGGATTCTGCAGGAAGTTGCCCACGTGCTGGTCGATCTCATCGGCCGCTTCAAGTGGCATCGTGTAGCCGCCCGCCGGCCAGATCTGGGGTACGAACAGCTCGAAAGCGTCGGCCTCGGCGCTGAGGTTGACCAGCTTCATCCGCACGTAACCGCTGATCTCCTCGGCATCGATCTCGAACTGGTCCAGCCACCAGTCGCTCCAATCTCCCATCCCCAGTTCAGTAACCGCGCTGTCCCCGTCGCGCGCCCGGCAGACGCGCACCCGGTCGTAGCCGTCGTCTCCGGAGGCGTAGATCAGCCCGTGAAAGGTCTTGGGCGTGCCCTTTTCGCCCCGCAACATGAAATCGCGGCCGCGCGCCAGGGGTTGTATTGTCAGTTCCACCTCTTTGGGCGGGCGGCTTGAAGGCGGCGGATTTGTCCAGTTTCGGGCTTCGCTGATCGTCACGGGATCGACGTCGGAGCCGGTTTGCAGCGCGCTGGGGTCCAGGGTCTCCGGGTCGCGCTGCCCGCCGATCGTGCGGCGCTCCCATTTGCCGGCGACGAACAGGTGATAACCGGCGATCTGGTGATGGTTGGAGACGCCGGGGCCGGTGCCCTCCACCTGAACGCCGCTGGTTACTGTCGGGGGCCAGGACATCTCCCATTTGACCAGCAAGGGCCTGCCCCCCGCCCGCTCGACCGTGTTCCAAAGATATTCCGCTCGCGACAGCTCCGTGTTGACGCCCCAGACGGTCTCATCGAGTTGAGCGCCCAGCTTGCGGATGTTGAAGTCCATCACGCCGTGGTTCCCCGGCCATGCGCCGGTCGATGTGGCAGTCCAGCCCGGCGGCGTCAGGGTGGGGAAAACACCGATCATGGGCCGGTACACACCCTTTTCTATCAGTTTGCCAAGATGGGGCATGTGGCCCCCGTTTACCATATTCATCACCAGTTCCATGGCCGCGCCGTCCATACCGATCAGGATTGCGCGCCGTGCCGGGCTTTGCATTTCTCTCTCCTTTTACGGGTTGCGACTGGTTTGATCGACCGCCCGTACCATTGGGCGGACGCAGGTAATTCATGCAGAAGGATAAGGACATACATGATAACTTGCAACCGGGCAGAATCCACAAAGCGGGCGCTGAATGGTGAGTTTTCGGAAGTCATCTCCCCCGCGGCCAACCGCTTCAACAGATCGGTTCCGCAGAAACGGGTGCCTTTGTGCTACAATTTGTCTGGCGTATAATTCTTTCACTTCCTCTCCGGCGCCCCATTGGGAGGCTCTATGCACGCTGGTCACCAGCAAAAACTGGGCGGCAGACGCCGCAATGGCAGGGAGACTTCGACGCCCCGGGCCCTGCCGCGTCTCTGGTTGACATTCACTGTTCTGACGCTCCTGATAACCCTGGCCGGCGGGCAGATATTTGCCCAGTCAGGCTTTGTGCCCTTTTCGAATAGCATCATCGGTCTCGATGTGTCACCGGATGATGCCGGCATCGTGGTGGCCGGCACGCTCAACGTGCCGGTGCCGGCCGGTATCTATCGCAGCACGGACGGGGGGCACACGTGGAGCCGCGTTGGCGTCGACCTGCCGCCCGATACATCTGTCGCCTCCATTCGTTTCGATCCGCAGGATGGTAACCGTGTTCTGGCCGCGGACGGCGGGGTCGGGAACCTCTTCATAAGCGAAGACGGCGGCTTGATCTGGCGGCAGGAAGAATCGATCAATCAGGTGCTTACGCCCAATAGCGGCATCGGCCGCCTTTTCACCCGCATAGAAGACGGGCGGACCGTCTTCTATGCGGGTACCCGTTACGACGGTGTCATACGCAGCTTTGACGGCGGCCTGAGCTGGGAATGGTACGGCGAAGGCCTCACCGGGAGCGCCCTGCGCGTGCGCGCATTTGCAGATAAGGACGGCGCGCTCTATGCGGGCACCCACGACGGCGTCTGGCGTCTCACCGCGGACGCCGCATTCTGGCAGCGTGTCGACCTGCCGGCAGGTATCATCGCGCGCGGAATGACGATTCTGGACGGCCGCCTGTATGTGGGTACTTTCGCTTCAGGCCTTTACCTGAGCGACGATGGCTACAACTGGATTCAGGACCCCTCCTTCCCGGCCGGCGTTGTCATCTACGACCTCGCCGTTAGCGGACAGGAGGTAGTCGTCGGCACGAATGTGGGACTCTGGTCCCAGAGCCTGCCGGACTGGACGCGGGTGACCGTCAATGGCGTCCCCTATACCAACCCGGTTTTCCGGCTGGCCTCTTCATCTACATTTGTCGGCGTCACCTACGCGGGCACGGAGCAGGACGGCGTGCTGCGAACGATTGACAGCGGTGTCAGTTTTCTCTCTTCGGCCCGCATAACGCCCATCAATCCCGCCGAGCTGGCCAGAGTGCCGACGCCATCACCAACTGTGGCGCCGGCGGCCACGGAAACGCCGGCTCCGTCCGACACGTCCACACCGCCGCCGACGCCCACGGTCACAGCTACGCCTGACCCAAGCGCCCCCGCGGAAACACCGGCAACACCAGGCACGCCGGCCGCAACGCAGGAGCCCGCGACGCCGACCGCAACGCCGGATCCCAATGCGCCGGCCGCAACGCCCGATCCCGCTGCGCCGGCGGTCGAGTGTACGCCTATCGCGATGCACTTGCCTGTTGAAACGCCGGCAGCCGCCGGCACTGCTACCGCTGCTCCGGATCCGAATGCCCCGACTGTGGCACCGACAGTGGCCCCGACGGCCGCGAGCACGGTGACCGCGACGCCGGATCCCAATGTCCCCGCGGAAACCCCGGCGGCCGCCGGGACGCCCGGTCCTGAATCGTCAACCGATCCAGTGCCGGTCGAATGTACGCCGGTCCCGACGCCGGACCCCGATGCGCCCGCAGAGACGCCGGAGGGCGATCAGCCGTCCGCGACGCCCGGTCCCGCATCCAGTGACCCCGGCACGCCGGCGCCCACCCCTCCGACTGAGGACCCGCCAACAAGCACACCGACTGCTTCGGAGGCCGGAGACCAGCCCGCGCCGACGGCTACCTCTGTGAGTGCAGGCAACGTCAACGAAAGGCTGGCGCAGATACCGCCGATCTGGATTGGCGGCGCGGCGGTCTTCTTCCTGCTGCTTCTGGTTGCCGGCGTTTCGGTTGCACGCGACGGAGGCTCCGGAAATGAAGAGTTATGACGGCGAGTGCCCCAAAAACTGCTGAATCGGTGACCGAAGTCGCCGCCGCTGGGCTTCCCATGGCGGCGAACGGTAAAGCCCAGGAGCTGGCAAGCCTGCTGGCAACGCTCCCGCAGAGTCTGCGCGTCCCCGGAGACGCGGCCGTGCCGGCGGTTAACGTGCGCCGCATTTCAGAGGACAGCCGGGAGGTGGACGCGCATACGCTGTTTGTTGCGGTCGAGGGCCTGCAGCAGGACGGGCACCGCTTTATTTCCCAGGCCGTTGCCGCCGGCGCCGCGGCTGTAGTGGGCAGTCTCCCTTTGGCCCGGCTGGAAGAGCTCAACTGGTGGCCGCAGCACGCCGGCACACCTTATATACAGGTGACTGATGGCCGCGAAGCCCTCGCCTGGCTCAGCGCAGCCCTTTACGGTTTCCCCAGCCGCGATCAAACCGTCATCGGGGTCACTGGCACTGACGGCAAGACGACGACCTGCTCGCTGCTGGAGGCGATTCTCAGCCGCAGCGCCGCTGTCGGTGTCATAACAACTGTCGGCGCCCGCATCGCCGGCATTGAACAGGAGACCGGGCTGCACGTGACGACGCCCGAAGCGCCCACCGTGCAGGCGTTTCTGGCGCAGATGCGTTCTGCGGGCTGCCGTTACGCCGTGGTCGAGAGCACCAGTTTCGGTCTGGATCAGAAACGGGTGGCGGCCGTTGACTATGACGTGGCCGCGCTCACGAACATCACCCACGAGCATCTTGACATTCACGGCTCGTTCGAAGCGTACCGGGAAGCGAAGTTCCTGCTCTTCCGCAGCCTCTTTCATTCCGAGCGCAAGCCGGGTGTGCCCCGCGTCGCTGTTTTCAACCTGGATGACAGCAGTTGCCAGCCTTTGCGAGAGGCGCTGGCTGAAGAGAGCGCCCGCAACCCCGCAGCCGGCGTCAGCGCTTATACATATAGTGTAGCTGATCCGACCGCTGACGTTTATGCCCGCCGCATCCAGTATCTGCCTGAAGCCACCCGCTTTGAACTGGTCTGGCCGGGCGGAGCTGTGCCGCTGGAAACCCGGCTGATTGGCGAGTTCAATGTGTCGAATATACTGTGCGCGGCTGCAGCGGCTCTTGCGCTGGGTATCCCGCCCGAACAGATTCGAAAGGGTGTTGCCTCTCTCTCCGCTGTCCTGGGGCGCATGCAGCGTATTGACTGCGGGCAGGACTTTCTGGCTGTGGTGGACTTCGCCCATTCGCCTGCCAGCCTGGAACGGGCGTTGGAAACACTGCGCCCGCTGGTAGCCGGAGCTTCCGGCAATGGCGGCGGCAGATTGATCGCCGTCTTTGGCTGCGCGGGCCTGCGAGATCGGGGCAAACGGCGGCTGATGGGACAGGTGAGCGGGCGGCTGGCCGACTTTACCGTCATCACCGCGGAAGATCCCCGGACTGAAGATCTGGAGGAGATAAACAGGGAGATCGCGGCCGGCGTGCGGGACATTGTCGAAGGCGCCGCTGCAGGCGAAGGCGAGCAGGCGCCCAACCGTGACGAAAGCCCCGGGCAGACTGGGACGCAACCGCAGGCCCCCTCTCCCCGCTACGCCGTTGTTCCCGATCGCGCCGGCGCGATCCGCTTCGCCGTGGAGATGGCGCGTGCCGGCGATGTCGTGGCCTCGTTTGGCAAGGGCCACGAACGCAGTATGTGCTATGGCGAGACTGAGTACCCCTGGAACGAGCAAGAAGCGATGCTCTCCGCTCTCTCCTCGCCCCAGCGCAAATCCCCCCAAATCTCTCGCACGCCCCCATCGCGCTGACCCCTGCAGTTCTGGCCACTAACCACTGCAGTTCCAGCCCCTCGAACTGCCCAAGGCTTCGTCGTTAGCCAGAATGGGCGACAACGAGTACGAATTGAGTACGAATTGAGCACGGATAATGTCGCTCTTTCGCCCTCACTCTGGAGCCGGGGCGTCTATCCGTGTCTCAAATGCCGGTTTTGTCTCTCTCTGTAACCTATTGTAAGATGTAGGTAGCCTATGACGGTGCCCGACATCATTGCATATCGACCGTCTTGACCAGTCAGACGGCGGGCCGTCAGGGCATAAAGCCTAACCTCTGTTCAAGTACGACCAGAGTGCAACTTTCGGCATTGTCTTTCCGAATAAATCGTGATATAACAGTGCCAACAGTGTTCGCCTGACGCGCCTGCGGCGCGCCGTAGGTTTCTATCTGCATTTTATTGCTTCGCACCCAAAAGGAGGCGGCTCGTGCCGGCCTTACTCCGCAAATTTATCATTATCCTGGTCTTTATTCTGGCACTTGGCGCCTGCAATGGCGGCGGTGACGGCGGCTCTACCTGGCTGAACCTCCCGTCCGTTCCTATCAGAGTTGACGGCAACGGCTTTGGCACTGTGCTTGGCTTCCCTGCAGCCCCGATTCTTCAGCAACCGATGTTGGATCAGTTCGCCGCTGCAGGTGTCGACGTTCTGGAGGTCCGCATCGGCTACCACGGTGTCTTTCTCCACGCAAACGGAGAGCCTCTACCCTACCTCAAATGGAGTGATGAATCAGCCGAACTTGTGGGTCGCGTTCTGGCCAATGTTCCCGGGGCCGCGCAGGGCGCTGACGCTCTCACCTGGTTGCGGCGGGTTGGCTTGGGCGCAATTATAATACTGCCCACCGCCGGCCAGGACATTCCCCGCTGGCAGGGCGAAGAGCTGGTTTCCGCAGAAAGCGCAGCCGAAACGACGATTGGGCCCCTTCAGTTTGCCAGTCTGGCCTTCGACGCAAACGGCCAGGCCTCCTTCGAAGGTATCCCCTTGGCGGAAATCGAGCAGGCTTTGGGGGCATCGCTTGGCGTAGAACTTCCGCCGCTGGCTCTCCAGATCTTGAACGCGCTGGGCGTCCAGCAGTTCTCTCTCGCCACGCAGCCCAACGGCATCGATCTCGCGCTGGACAGTACGGCCCTGCCCGGTCTCGCTTACGATACCAAGCGCCTGAATAACCTCATGCCGATCGTCAGCGCCTTCGTCGACCCGTCCATGGGAGGCATGATCGGCGAAGTCATTCCCAGGCTGCCCGGTGCAGACCTGGACGTAATCGTCTCCTTCACCGGTGTACCGACCGCTGATACGCAGCTGCCTACGATTCCGGTCACTGTCGGCGGCGACGGCTCGTTGGGCGCGTGGGGCATTCCACTGGGAACGGGCTCCCTTCTGCCCTCCAATCTGCTTGACATTCTTAGCGCTACCAATGCGCAAAGACTGGATCTGAGCATTCAGGCCGAAGGTCTGTACCTGGCGCTCAATCAGGAGCCTCTGCCTTCAATTCTGTGGACCGATACGTCGCTGGACACAATCGGTGATATTGCCGTTGACCTTATGGGCGTGTCGCCCGGCATGGTGGACGCCGGCCTCACGGTTCTGCGCAGTCTGCTCGCAAAAACGAATGTCGGCCTCTCTCTGGATCTGCCGGGAGCCGACGCCGCGGCATTCAGCCCTGATTTCGACGTTTCGGCCCCCAACTTCGCGGCGGCGCCCGAAGGGATGGAACCGGCGTTGCAGATCGGCGCGGCCATCGACAGGGATGGCTTTGTTCAGTCAGCGCTGGGGCTTTCACTCGCGGACCTCGCCGCCCTGGTCCCGCCTGTCAGCCTGCCGCCGCTGGTAATGAATATCGTCGGCGGCGTAGGATCGGACTCGCTTCAGTTGACGACTTCCGCCGGCGGCATTGACCTGGTGGGGGATGCCGGCAGCCTGCTGACATTGCAGTACGATGAAGCGGCTCTCAACCGTCTCCTGGTCGTGGTATCCTCACTGTCGGACAGGATCGCATTCATTGGTACGATAGACGAGTATCTGCCTCACCTGCCTCCGGTCCTTTCTTCGGGCTTGGATGTGCAGCTGGCCCTGGCGGGTCAGGAAGCTCCTGAAACCAAACTGGACTCACTTCCCGTCGAAGTCAAGGCGGACGGCTCGCTCGCCTTGATGGGTATCCCTTTGGGAGATCAGTCCATCCTGCAGCCGCGCTTCATTACCGATATGCAGGCCCTGGGCATCCAAAGGCTGGACCTGAACATCATCGACGCCAGCCTCTATCTGGCCTCGAACGGCGGCCATCTGCCCGTCATTTCGTGGACGGATCAGTCAATGGCGACAGTCCAGCGCGTCGTGGGTGAGCTACTTCCCGTCCCCCCCGGCGTGCTCGACGTAGGAATTGGATTCCTTCAGAAAACGGATATCGGCGTCGCCCTCTCGATTCCCGCAGCAGATGGGGCTGCCGAAATTGACGTGCCGCCCGCATTCGACGTAACCGCCGTCCGCATGGAACTGCCCGATATCGATGCCGAGTACCGGCCCGTCCTTGCGCTCAGGCTCATGCTGGACGGTTCAGAGATTCGGTCGGTCGGCGGCGTTCCTGCCAGCGTCTTCCAGGAGAACGGTGTAAGCTTGCCCTCGCTGCCTCCAAACATCGCCTCGATCCTTTACGATGGCCTCCAGGTCTCGGAGTTGGAGTTGACCTCCTCGGCTAACCAGTTGAATGTGGTCGCCGACGAGGAAGTCCTCCTCACCATTCACTATGATTCGCCTTCGATCCTGCGTACGCTGGACTTGGCGGGGCCGTTCCTTCCGCAAGATGTCGCCAAAATCCTGGCGGATCCGAACATTTCGACCCTGTTCGCAGAGGAGTTCCTTCCCCTGATCGTGGGAGCCCATTTGGACGTAACCGCGGAGTTGAATCAGGAGTAGTTTTCCTGCCGGCGCTTCATCTGAACTGCAAAAAGGGCGAAAGCGTCTGTCTATGCGCTTTCGCCCTTTTCCTATTGGAAAGGAACTGCTCACAATGCCAAACGGCGGCTCAGACTGCTGTGGGACCTGCTGGTTCAACAGCCCCTCGTCCAAAACGGAAGCAGCCCCAGGCTATAGCAAATGGCTGCGAGTTGCAGCCGCGCCCCTGACTGCCGCAAGCGTCCATCCGAAGCCATTTCGCGAGGCGCCGGATACAGCCGGTTCTGACTCTATGAGCTCTTTGAGACTGTAGTTACAGCGTCCGATAAAACCACATGTGAGGGACTGATGACAGATCGCGTTAAGGGAAAAGTTGCTCTCGTCACCGGGGCCGGCTCTGTGGGGCCCGGCTGGGGAAACGGGAAGGCGGCGGCGGTACTTTATGCCCGTGAGGGGGCCAGGGTCTTTCTCGTTGACTATAACCCGGATGCCGCCGCTGAGACGAAGGCCATCATCGAGCGGGAGGGGGGAGAATGTACCGCCTTCAAGGCCGATGTGACCGATTCCCAGGCCGTTGAGGAGATGGCCGAGGCATGCATCGAGACCTACGGCAGGATCGACATCCTGCATAATAACGTCGGCATTATCGAGGTCGGCGGACCGGTCGAGATCAGCGAAGAAAATTGGGACCGGCTGATGGCTGTTAATGTGAAAGGGATGTTCCTGACCTGCAAGTTCTGTATCCCGCACATGGAGAAGCAGGGGGGCGGGGCTGTCGTCAACATCTCTTCCATAGCCGGTATTCGCTACACCGGCTATCCGAGTGTCTCCTACAACGCCTCCAAGGGGGCCATCAACCAGTTGACGCAGAATATCGCGATGCAGTATGCGCAAAAGGGCATACGGGCGAACTGCGTCTTGCCCGGCCTGATGAACACGCCCTTCATCACACAAGGCCTCCAGGACGCCTATTCCGACGAGGGCGTCGAAGAAATGATCCGGCAGCGCGACAACCTCTGCCCGATGAAAAGGATGGGGGATGCCTGGGATGTCGCCTATGCGGCCCTGTTCCTGGCTTCCGACGAGGCCAAATATATCACCGGCGTCAATCTGCTCGTCGACGGCGGCCTGACCTGCGGATTCGCGCCTTAACTGCCATTTGGACGCTTTTTCACGGCGAAGGGTGAGGCTGTCTTGTCGAGAAGAGTGAGCGCCGCGGTCGTCTTAACAACGCGCAAGATGGAGATCCAGGCCTTCGACCTGCCGGCCACCGGCGAGGACGACGGCCTGCTGAAAGTCGAAATGTGCGGCGTCTGCGGCAGCGATCCCCGCATCTACAACTGGACCGATCCGAGGCGCTTTCCGCTCATCATGGGGCATGAGCTTGTCGGGCATATCGGGGAGATTGGGAGCCGGGCCGCCGCGCGCTGGGGCGTGCAGGTCGGCGACCGCGTCATCGTTGAGCACCTTTTCGGGTGCGGGCACTGCCGCTGGTGTTTGCTGGGCGAGTATCGGTTCTGTAAAGAGCATCGGGGCTACGGAGGAACGACGCCTTCCAGCGTGCCGCCCCACCTGTGGGGCGCATACAGCCAGTACATGTATCTGGCACCGAACTCGCGCGTGCATCGCATTTCGGAGGACGTGCCTGCCGAGGCCGCGGCCATGACATGCGCCAACATCGGGAACGGCCTTCGTTGGGTGCGCACAAAGGGCGGGGCCGCGATCGGCGATAACGTCGTGATCATCGGGCCGGGAGGACAGGGCTTGGCCGCGATCCTGGCGGCCAACGAGGCCGGTGCCTCGCAGATCATTGTGCTCGGTCTGAGTCAGGATGAGCACCGTTTCGAGTTGTCCCGGCAGTTCGGCGCGACGCACATCGTCAATCTCGACCGCGAGGACCCGGTCGAGGCGGTGCTGGAGCTCACCGATGGCGTGCTGGCCGATTTAATCGTGGACCTCACCGGCGCCACCGCTTCTTTCCCGCTGGCGCTTGATCTGGCGCGGCCGCTGGGCGTTGTCGTCGTCGGTTCGAACACCGGCGAGCGGGAGGTTTCCGTCGTTCCAAGCAAGATCCCGATCAAGGAACTGCGCGTGCAGGGCGTGAATACGCACGATACGCCCGCGGTGCAGGCCGCCATCAAAATTGTTGAGTCGCGACGCTATCCAATCGAGAGGATGGTCACACATCATTTCACCCTGGAGGAGGCGGAAACGGCAGTGCTTGCGGCCGGGGGTGAAATCAAGCTGGACGGCTTTATCAAGGGCGTGATCGTACCGAACTGAGGATCGTTGACATGGACGTCACCTGGGATTACACGAACCAACGCGAGTATGTCAGACGGATCAGCGAGGGCATGCCGCCTGTGATCATCAGTGCGGTCGTGACGGGCGGGTATCAGAAGAGCGACAATCCGGCCGTGCCGGTGACCGCCGAGGAACAGGCCGATGCTGCTGCCGAGGTCTTTGCAGCAGGCGCGACGATCATTCACATTCACGCACGTCAGGCGGACGACCCCACCCAGGCATCCCACGATGCCGACCGCTATCGCGAGATTAATGATCTGATGCGCGCCAGGGCGCCCCAGATCCTGGTGGACAATTCGCAGGGTTTCGCAGACCTTACCACCGAGGGCAGCGATTTTGTCGGCACGGCACATCATTACAAATCTGCGCCGATCGAGGCCGGTCCGGATATCATGGCCTTCAATCCCGGCCCGATGACCTTTCGCGGCGGCGCAGCCTACACGGGCGGCGGCAGCGGGCCGGGCAAAGTCACGCTCGCCACCTTTGACGACTCCGAACGCACGGCTCACCGTCTGCGGGAACGGGGCATCAAGCCGCAGGTGTTCCTCTACCACCCCGGTCATCTCGACATCCTGGACTATCTGATCCAGCGCGACGCCCTGGACAAGCCCTACTTCCTGCAACTGGTCTTCGGGCAGCAGAGCGGTATCAACACGAGCATGGACAGTTTTCTCTACATGGTGCGCAACCTGCCCGAGGATTCTCTGTTCCAGACGTGCGCGCTGGGGCTGGAAGAGATCCAGGTGAATGTGATGGCGATGCTGCTGGGGGGCCATGTTCGCACCGGGCTGGAGGACTGTATCCACTACCAGCGCGGCGAGCTGGCACAGAGCAACGCGCAGATGGTGGCGCGGATTGCGCGCATCGCCAACGATCTGGGTCGGGGCGTTGCCACCATCGACGAGACGCGCCGGATGCTGGGCATCGACAGTTGAGCGGGCAGCGCTTGCCGTTTCGCAGGCGATGCCCAACGGCCAGGAACCCAATCATTCCCATCTTTCGGAGCCAAATAACATGCGCCACGCAAAAATCCTCGTCGTTGGCCTGGGCGCCATGGGAAGTGCGGCCCTCTATCACCTTGCCCGACGCGGCGTGCCTGCCGGCGGGATTGAACAGTTCCAGATCGGCCACGCCCTCGGCAGTTCACATGGCTTTTCCAGGATTTTCCGCAACATCTATCCACATCCGCTCTACGTAGAACTCGCAGAAGCGGCCATTCCACTCTGGCAGGAGCTCGATTCCCTCGCCGCCGAGAAGCTGATGCAGTTCACGGGCCTGCTCTACTTCGCTCGCCCCGGCAACAGAGATATCGAACGAAGTATCGAAGCGATGGAGGCCCTCCGAAGGCCCATAGAACGCCCGACGCCCCGGGAAGTTGCCGACCGCTACCCTGCGCTGCGTCTCCCCCAGGATACGGTCACCTGCTTTACCGACCAGGCCGGTCTATTGAACGTTGGCCGCTGTATCCTGGAGCACCTGAAACAGGCGCAACGCCGCGGCGCGACTATCCATGAGCAGGTCCGCGTCCACCGCGTCGATATCAGCAAGGATACGCCCCTGCTCGAAACCTCTGCCGGCCGGTTTCGCTGCGACAGGCTGATCATTTCTCCCGGCCCGTGGGCTCCCGAGCTCCTCGAAGATCTTGCGCTCCCGTTACGCGTGACGCGCCAGCAGGAATTCTACTTCCGGCCCAAGCACCGCGCTCCCTACAAGCCGGGCCGCCTGCCGGTCTTTGGAGACATGGACACCAAATACTACGGCTTTCCCGACTATGGCCCGGGCGTAAAGACCGCCGACGACAGCCTCGGCATTGAAACATCGCCTGACCAGGTCGATCGACAGCTCGAACCGGGTAAGCGGGATGACCTCCAAGAATGGCTCGAGACCATTATGCCCGGCGCCGGTTTCAGCTACGTCAAGGGCGCGACCTGCATGTATACCAACACGCCCGACCGGGACTTCGTCATCGGCGCCCACCCAAGCAATCCGAACGTGCTGGTCGCCGCCGGATTCTCCGGGCACGGCTTCAAATTCTCGACTCTTGTGGGAAAGATCCTCGCCGACCTGGCCGCAGATGGGACGACCGATTTCCCCGTCGACCGATTCCGGCCGGACCGGTTCGAGAAGGCGGCTTGAAGTGAGGCATGACCCGCGGTTGCGTCCAAGCCTTTCGCCGGGCAGCTGACCTGAAAGGGCGCAGAAAAAGATCTGACGCAGAGAAAACGCTGACCACATCCGAGCCTTTTTGGACGCGCTAGGTCTGCCCCCGGACGGGCGTTGCGTTTGGCGTCAAGCCTGCGCGGGGGAAGGCACGGCTGTGAGGAAAGCAGCAGCCGGGACGGGAGTGTCCTTCACGACCTGTTTCAGGGTCTCACTCCCAAAGGGGTACCTAGGCTATACTTATGGGTACACAGAGTTCCCAAAGACAATCAGGAGGCCAGACCCATGTCCGAGTCGCTACGCATTCTATCGGTCGGCGCCCATCCCGCCGACATCTTCGATCAGTCCGGCGGGACGATGGCCCATCACGCGGCGCGCGGCGACTATGTCGGCTGTGTCGTCCTCACGCACGGCGCGCGCGTCCATGACAAAGTCATCAGCGATGAGATGCACCACGCCGCCGAAGTGCCGCCCGCCGCTGAACTGGCCTCCCTCATGGCCGAGCGTTCCGACGTCAAGGCTGAAGAAGCCCGTAAGGCCTGCAACCTGCTGGGCGTCGAAGACGTCTACTTTTTCGGCGCCGATGATGCCGTTCTTCTCGTCACCGACGAGGCTGTCAGGCGGCTGGCGCGCCTGTTTCGCCAGCTGAAGCCGGACCTGGTCTTGACACATTTCCCCAAGGAGGGCGACGGACTGACCAACGCGCACGCTATCGCCGGGCAGATCGTTCTGCATGCCATGGCCCTGGCAAGCGGCGTAGACCCGGGCGACCGCAATCCTCCCCACAAGGCCGCCCAGGTCTTCTTCTTCGGAACCGGCGCAGCCGCGATCCCCCGCAGTGTGTGGCAATCCGAAGGAGGGTATTACAACGACGTCTTTATCGACATCACCGACGTGGTGGACAAGAAGCTGGCTGCCCTGGACTGTCTTGTGAGCCAGGGCTATGGCGGGGCCTATGCGCGTAAACGCATCGAGACGAGCGACGGCGCTTTCGGCATGTCCGGCGGTGTCGCCTATGCGGAGGGGTTTATCTCGCTGCACGCGGAGACCCATTACTATCTGCCGGTAACGGAGCGCGCGATGATCAATGCACGATCTTCCGACCACGAGCGGATCGAAGAGACTTCCTATCGCGTGCCGGTTGACTGAAACATTCCAGGCGCGGGGCAATCGCCGCCTGTCCAAGGCGCAGGCCCCGCCGGCCCCGGCGCAAACTTGGGATTCGTCGCAGAGAACTAAGGGGAAACAGCCATGGAATTCAGCCGCGATCAGTTTCTGGAAGAGGGTTATGTGATCCTGCGGCAGGTCATCCCCCCGCAAGAGCTGGACGGCCTGCGGCGGGCCTATGAAAGGCTTGTGGAGCGGCAGAGGGTGATCTGGGCGCGCGAGCGGGGGCCGGATGACCCGCCCGGCGGCGCCTGGGAGACGAATGCCCAGCCGCGCCTCAATCTGGGTTTGCTGGCCGGCCAGATCGATGCGCAGACTGTAGACGCGGTCGAGATCTGGCTGCACGAGAACACGCAAGGGGTCAGCAGCCGTTTGCTGGGCGTGGACGACGCGGCCGTCACGGAAATGATGCTGATGTGCAACCCGGTACGCGACCACGAAACAGGCGGTCATCGCGGCTGGCACCGCGACTTCTATCCGCCCCACACGGCGCCGCTGCAAGGCTATGCCGACGACATTATTGAGAACGGGCCGCGCTACGTGCAATGGAATCTGCCGCTATACGACGACGACGTTCTCTGGGTCGTGCCCGGCAGCCATGCCCGTCTCAACACCGCCGAGGAGAATGCGGCGATGAACGATGACGCTCGTACGCCTGTGCCCGGCGCCGTCCAGACGCATCTGGCGGCTGGTGACGGCGTGGCCTATATCCTGCCCCTGCTCCACTGGGGCAGCCGCTACAACGCCAAGATGCGGCGCACGATTCATGGCGGCTTCTCGGAGTACACCACGCACAAGGACCTGCCCTACCTTGAACATCTGTCTCCTGCGTCGCAAGAATCATTTCACCGCTGGAACGGGCGCAGCAGGCAGAAGTTCGAGCAGACCGAGGCGGCGCTGCGCGCTGCAATTGACGGCAACGGCACGGCATTCAAGGCCGCTCTGGGCAGGCTCCATCCTGGGCGCGGCGAAAAAGGCGGCCTCCTTTCCACGATTTTTCTGAGCAAGAGCGCCAAGCGCATTCATCACCTCAAGAGCCCGGAGTTTGACAGCCTGCCGGAGCAGGAGCGGTTGTGGGCCGAGAGCATCCATCCAATGACCCTTCAGTGGGGCAGGCCACTCGCCGACCGCTTCAGCCGGCAGGAAGCCGGCGCGCTGTGGGCGCGCTTTAAGTTCGTTGACGATCTGCTGCAGGCTGATGAAGATCAGTGGACGCCCGGTTTCCAGGGTGAGGAGACGCGTTACTATTTCGACCGGATTCCGGCTGATCTCAGCGTTGAAGCGTTTCTGGCCACTCTCTGAGACCGGCTGGATCTCTACTTTCAGGAACTCGATCACGATGCGCGGCGTTGTTTGAAAGCGGCGCAGACTTGACGTGTGAAGGAGTCAAACCGTGGGCAACAAGCCAGTCAGAATCGGGTTGATCGGTACAGGCATGGTCGCACAGGTGATGCACTTGCCGCACCTGTCTGAACTGCCAGAGCTTTTCGAGGTCGCGGCCCTGTGCGACCTTTCCCCCGGTACGGTGCAGGCCGTCGCGGCCAGGTACGGTATCCGGCACACATTTTCCGACTATCGTCAGATGCTGGAACGGGCCGACCTGGATGCGGTTATGGTGCTGACGCGCGACCATGCCCGCCCGGCGACGGATGCGCTGCTGGCGGGCAAGCACGTCTTCATCGAGAAGCCGATGTGCAACAACCTGGATGAAGCCGATGAACTCCTGGATGCACAGGCACAGAGCGGCCGCGTCGCCATGCTCGGCCACCACAAGATATACGATCCCGGCTACGTGGCCGGCCGCGAACGCATCCGGCAGATGAAGGACCCGAGTCTGATCCGGCTGTATGACATCATTGGCCCCAACGATTTTTTCCTGGAACACTATGACATTGTACGCGTCGATGACGTCGACGCGCACGAGAAGGACAGGATGCAGCAACGCCACCAGGAAAGCCTGCAACGGGCGATCGGCGCCCAACCCGAAGCGGTCATGCGCGCCTACGGCAAGATGCTGGGTCTGTCGATTCACGACGTCTACATTCTGGACGGCGCTTTCGGGCTGCCGGAGCGTGTCGTATCCACCGAAATCTGGGACGGGGGCGGGGCCTTCGCGTCGATCCTGGTCTATCCGAACAATCTGCGCTGTCTGCTGGACACGGCTTCAGTTCGGAACCTGCGCGTCTTCGACGAGACGATGACGGTTTACGCGCCGGATAGTATTGTGTCGATCGTCTTTCCCAGCCCGTTTCTGAAAAACGCCGCTACTGTTGTCGAGGAGTGGAGGATGGATGGGAAACATTTCCGCGAGTCGACGACCACCGCCTCTTACGAGGAGGCGTTCAAGCTGGAGCTGATTCACTTTCACGACTGTATTGTGAATGGAAAGACCCCGCGCACGCCAGCCCAAGGAGGTCGCGCACAGATCGCCCTGTTGATCGATATGATAAAGGCCTACCGGGACTAGGGGTTCATGTTGGGCTGGCCACCGCAATCAGGTTTCCAACTGACTGATCCCTCTTCGACCCCTCTCCCCTCCCTCCCGTCTCTATGCCCTCAGGCCTTCTGCCATTTCAACCAAAGAACGTCCTAAGGTAGCTTGTTGCCTTCTCGTTTAAATCAGTTCGTCCTGGTTTTTCTTCCGCTTGCGGGCAGGGCATGGCTTGCCGGGCGCGGCTTGCAGTTTCAGTAAGTCGCCCCACGCGTCCCTTCTTCCGCGCGCGGGCGCTGTTCGAGCCACGGGCCCAGCACGAAATTGCCTAGGATGAACATTCGCAGTTTTGGCCCGACCGCGCTGCAAGCCGTTCCGAAAAAGAGACTTGACCTACTTGTCTCAAATGAAATAAAATTAAGTTGCTTGACGTTTTCTGCATCGACGTTTCCAACCGTCAAATCAAAGTTAGACAACAGGAGGCCAAGAGATGAGAAGGCGAAGTCTTTCTGCCATCGCCACGGTTTTGGGACTCATCGTGGTGCTTGCCATGCTGGCCGCATGTGCCCCTGCGGCCCCAGCGGACAGCGGCGCTGAACAGGCCGCCGCCGATGAATCGGAAGCGGCCGCTCCGGCCGATAAAGGAGGACCAAAATACGGGGGAGTCCTCAAGTTCGGCCAGGCACAGGCGTCTACCGTGATCAACCCCTGGGGCGGACGACTGCACGGGGCGACCGAGTGGAACATTCTCCACCAGATCTATGAAGGACTGCTGTACTGGGATTCGGGATACAACAACAACGCTTCCCTTGCCGAGTCCTGGGAGGCTGTCAGCGACACCGAATATGTCTTCAATTTGCGCAAAGGAGTCCTGTTCCACAACGGCAAAGAGATGACATCCGAAGACGTCGTCTACTCCTTTGAACACGCGATGGATGAATCGATCTCCGCGTATGCGGGCTGGCTGTCGCCGGTTGCAAGCGTCGAAGCTGTTGACGACTACACTATCAAGGTAACCCTTAAAGAACCCTACAGTCCATTCCTCGACGTGCTTGGTCGGCCGGCCGTTCTAGTCATGCCAGCGGGAACATTCGAGAAAGAGCCGTTCGAGTACATAGGCACGGGGCCTTTCAAGTTACAGGAGTTCGAGCCCGGTGTCAAAACCGAGCTCGTCAGGAATGAGAACTATTGGGAGGAGGGCGTGCCCTACCTGGATGGAGTCAGCATGTCCTACCTGCTCGACGACGCGGCACGCGCGGCCAATCTTTCCTCTGATGCGGTCGATTTCATCATGATGGTGCCCGGCGCCTCCTGGGAATCTCTGACCCAGCAGGAATACAAGCTGTTTACCGGCGACACCGGCATTTTCTTCATGTTCACCTTCAATGTAGGAAGGGAACCCTTCAACGATCCCAATGTGTTGAAAGCGTTACAGCACCTGGTTGACAAGCAGGTCATGTGCGATGTCTATACCGCAGGCCGCTGCAATCGCTTCTTCGCGGGCGACCCCCAGCCTCCGAACAGCCAGTACTATACCGGCATCGAGTACTTCAAAGAGCCAGACATCGAAAAGGCCAAGGAGTATTTGGCCCAGTCCAACTATCCCGACGGATTTGAGGTAGATCTGAACTTCTACGGGGCAGCCTCGGATGAAGGACAAATCGCCGAAATTCTCCAGATCAGCGCTGCCGAGTTGGGGATAAAGTTCAATCTGCTAGCCACCGACCACGCTGTGTGGGTGGAAAAGGTCTACAAGGGTGAGTTTACCGCAGCTTTGCAGGGCCTTTACGCTTCGAGTCCGGACGATATCTTCTACGGGATCATGCATCCGGAAGGCGTGTCGCACGGCTTTGCTCCTAATTTCAACATTCCCGAGTACAACGTGCTGGTCGAAGAGGCGCGTAAGGTAACCGACCCCGACCGGCGCCGAGAACTCTATACAGAGGCACTGACCATTGGGTATGAGGCGGGATGGCCTCTCATCTACCTCTTTACCTATGACGATCGCATGGGAATGCACCCGGATGTCATGGACTACCAAGTTGATGGCCTGGGCACGGTGCGCTTTCTGAAATATGTATGGCTGGACAGGTAACGGGGTTCAGTCCCGTTCATGAGGACGCATTTCCAAGAAAAGTGGGAATGCGTCCTCCTCTTGGCGGCCAATCATCTCCGCTGCATTTGGCACGTCCGCCTGAATTGCCCTCTATATTGTTTTTACTGACCGCTAAAGAGGAGGCGACATAGAATGTCGCAGTTTCTAGGTCGCCGTCTGATTCGCGCTGTACTTACAGTGTGGGCGGTTGCGACCCTGGTCTTTCTGCTGATGCACGCGCTTCCTGGAGACGTTGTGCTCGTCCTCCTCGATACCGTCGGCGCAGGGTCGGAAGCGGCCGACAAAATGCGCCAGTTCCTTGGGCTTGACCGGCCGCTTCACGTGCAATATTTCGACTGGCTGAGGGATCTCCTTAGGGGAGACATGGGCAAATCCCTGTTGGGCGGCTACCCAGTGTGGGACCTGGTCAAATCTCGAATTCCGGTAACCGTTGAACTGGCAACTCTGACCATCCTTCTGGGACTCTCCATAGCCATTCCGCTGGGTATCGTCGCGGCAGCCAGGAACGGTTCGTGGGTTGACCTGCTGGCCATGCAATTCGGCCAGCTCGGTATCTCGATCCCGAACTTCTGGATCGCGACTATTCTGATTCTGGTCGTGGCGGCGCGGCTGCAGTGGTTGCCGCCGTCCGGCTACAAGCCGATCAGCGACGGTTTGGGGACGAATCTGCAGCACATGATCATGCCGTCCCTGAGCCTCGCGCTCCCTCTGGCAGCGGTCATGACGCGCGTCGTGCGATCAGCCGTTCTTGAGGTCCTCAACCGGGATTACATGAGAGTTGCGCACGCCAAGGGGCTTCATCCGCAGCAGGTGCTCTGGCGGCACGGACTGAAGAATGCCGCAATTCCAATCGTGACTGTTATCGGACTGGAACTGGGCTATCTGCTCGGGGGAACGGTACTCATAGAAGAGATGTTCTTCGTACCAGGGCTCGGTCAGTTAACCGTACGCGCGCTGCTCAATCGGGATCTGCCGGTGCTGCAGGGTGTTCTGATCTTATATTCGACAGCCTTCGTCTTTGTGAATCTCGTTGTGGATATACTCTATGGCCAGCTCGACCCACGAATTCGCTACGAATGATTCCGGAGTGGAGCGGTCGCTCGCGGCGAGAAACGCGCTGCGCAGCTTCGTTCAACGAGCAGTTCGCCATCGCTTGTTTACGGCGGGCTTTGTCATCACCTTGATTCTGATCATCACGTCAGTCTTCGCCCCTGTCTTCGCAACCCAAGACCCTTTTGAGGCAGATTTCAGTCAGATGCTTGCCGACCCAAGTGCCGATCATTTCCTCGGCACAGACTATCTGGGTCGTGATCTCTACAGCCGCATCATATATGGGGGACGGTTCAGCCTGCTGGTAGCGCTCCTGTCGATGGCTCTGTCCGGCCTAATCGGGCTTCTGCTCGGGCTGGCGTCCGGGTACTTGCGCGGGCCGGTGGAGACCGGCATCATGGCATTCATCGATCTGATGTTCGCGATTCCAGGCATTCTTCTGGCCCTGACGATCTCTGTGCTGCTTGGACCCTCCACGCAGAATCTGATCATCGCACTTGCCGTCATCTATGTCCCTATTCTTTGCCGCGTCACGCGCGGCGCGGTGATCGCTGTCTCGCAACTGCCTTACATAGAAAGCGCGCGGGCTATCGGCGCGCCAAGTTGGCGGGTCATGATGCGCCATCTGCTGCCGAACGCAAGCGCCCCGGTGATTGTCCAGATAACGATAGGGTTGGCATGGACGATTCTGAGCGAGGCGGCACTGACTTTCCTCGGGTTCGGCGCGCAGCCTCCCGCCCCTTCGTGGGGCGCGATACTGGCCGGGGGACGCAAGTATCTGAACACACATCCGGAGATGTCGGTATTTCCCGGCATCGCTATTGCCATTTCAGTGCTCGGTTTCAACCTGCTCGGCGATGGCCTCCGGGATCTGCTTGACCCGACTCTGCGCCAACGATGAGACCTTGAAAGGAGAGCGTCACGCATTCCTTTCTTTGGATAGAGGAGCGAGAACTATGAAGATCCTTGTGACGGGCGCAACCGGTCGGATCGGCAGCTGTCTGGTCGATGTGCTGCTATGCCGCGACCACTCTGTGAAGGCCCTTGTCATGCCGGACGATCCAATGCGAGCAAGGGTCGAGAAGCCGGGCGTTGAGATCGTAGAGGGAGCGCTTACGGAACGAGACAGCCTCGGCCCTGCCGTAGAGGATGTTGAGGCCGTTTTTCACCTTGGGGCACATTTGCCACAAGGTCGGACTTCGGATGAGATCTTCGAAACTAATGTTGTGGGCACATATAATCTGTTGGAAACAGTTCTCCCCTACGCTGATCGGATAAAACGTTTCGTGCTGGCCAGCACCGACAATGTTTATTGGAATCCCAACGGCGCGCTCTATCTCCCTGTTGATGAGGAACATCCTCGAATCAACGACGATCCCTATGGAATGAGCAAGATCCTGTGCGAGGACATGTGCTGGAACTACATGAGGCGATGCGGATTGCCGGTGACCATCCCACGGTTTGGCGTGACACAGTCCTGTGACGAGCTCTTGAGTCCGGAAGCAATTTGGGCCGGCAAGCTGTATGTGCCCGGATTTCTGGCGAGCCTCAAGTCAAAGGCCCGCCTTACGCGAGAGGAAAAAGAGACTGTCGAGAATCTTGAAGATTTCGATCCTCGCGATCCAAGACTTGTGATCGCCTATGATTCGCAAGGAGTCGTTGGAACCGAAATGGTAAACGACCCTCGTAACCTGGCCGAGGGTTTGCCGCTTCTGTTGGAAAAAGAGGTCGCGGTGGGCAAGGTATTTCACCTGATGGCGGCGCAACCCTTTGCACACGACCAACTGGTGAAATACATTTCGAAAGTGACCGGCTGGCCCTACGTCGAGGTAACGGTTTCCAAGGTTCTCCACTGGGAATTGAGCATTGCCAAGGCGCGAGGGATGCTGGGGTACAATCCGACCAGAGACGTATTTCAGATGGTCGATGAAGCCTGGTCGCAGAAGGCCTGAGCAATTGGTACTGCGACACGAGACAAAGCCTCGCTCCTAATCTCTCGTCGGTGAGGCGATACCTGCCGACCAGAATTCAACTATGTCAAACTGAAAATTAAGAATTCCCGGGGCTACGAGTGAGCGGTCTGGGGAATGGGCGCGTCCAGGGTGCCGGCGAGGTCCAGTTCGAGGGCGCGGTGGCAGCTTACCGCGTGACCTGGCTCTACTTCTTCCAGTTCGGGGGTCTGTTCGCGGCAGAGGTCGACGGCGTAGCGGCAGCGGGGATGGAAATAGCAGCCGGACGGCGGGTTGGCGGGGTCGGCTACTTCGCCCTCGAGGATGATTCTCTGGGAACGGAGGGTCGGGTCCGGCTGCGGAACGGCGGAGAGCAGGGCTTCGGTGTAGGGGTGTTTGGGTGATTCGAAGAGCTGCTGCGTTTGGGCGGTCTCGACGACGCGCCCGACATACATGACGGCGACGCGGTCGCAGATGTGCTTGACGACGCTGAGGTCGTGGGCCACGAAGAGGTAGGTGAGGCCGAGGCGCTCCTGCAGCTCCAGCAGCAGGTTCAGTATCTGCGCCTGCACCGATACATCGAGGGCAGATACCGGCTCGTCGGCAACAATCAGGCTCGGGTTGAGGGCGAGAGCGCGGGCGATGCCGATGCGCTGGCGCTGGCCGCCGCTGAAGGCGTGGGGGAAGCGTTGCAGGAATTCGGGCCGCAGTCCGACCAGGGCGAGCAACTCCTCTACGCGTTCGATGCGCTGCCGCCGGTCCGCCACCCCGTTCACGAGCAAGGGTTCGCCGATTATGTCGAACAAGGTCATGCGCGGGTTCAGCGAGGAAAAGGGGTCCTGGAAGATCATCTGCATGTGCCGGCGCAAGGGCTGCAGTTCGTCCCTCGACAGATTGGCGACGTCGGTCATTTCTCCGTCGTTGACGCGGAAATGGATCTCTCCAGCCGTGGGTTGAAGCGCGCGCACGATGCAGCGGGAAGCGGTCGTCTTGCCGCAGCCGCTCTCGCCTACAATGCCGAAGGTCTCTCCTTTGTAGACGTGGAAGTCGATGCCGTCCACGGCGCGGACGTGGCCAACCGCCCGCTGCCAGAAGCCCTTCCGAATCGGGAAAAACTTTCGCAGTCCTTTGACTTCCAGCAGTACCTGTTCGTTTTCCATAGTGCCAATCGTCTACGCACTGAAACTGTTGACCGGTTGTCGAACTCGAGCGCTAAGAGATGGTCTCCGGTACCGGATGATAGAGGAAGCAGCTCACCAAATGCTCATCTCCTACCGAATGCAACTCAGGTTCGTGCTTGTCGCAGACGCCCGGGATTACGTCCGGGCAGCGGGGATGAAACGGACATCCGGCCGGGCGGTTATAGGGGTGGGGGATGGTCCCGGTGATTGTGGGCAGCTGCACTTTGGGTGTGGAGTGGATGCTGGGGATCGAGCGCAACAGGGACTGTGTATAGGGATGCTTCGATTCGCCAAAGACCGTTTCTACGGGGCCTTCCTCCACCACCCGACCCAGGTACATCACCACCACTTGATCGGCCATCTCCGCGATCACGCCCATGTCGTGGGTGATCAGCATGATGGCCATTCCATTTTGTTCCTGGAGGGAGCGCAGCAGATCGAGAATCTGCGCCTGTGTGGTCACGTCCAGGGCGGTCGTCGGTTCGTCGGCAATAAGGATTCTGGGTTCGCAGGACAGGGCGAGCGCGATCAGAGCGCGCTGGCGCAAGCCGCCGCTAAGTTGGAATGGATAGGCGTCAATGGCCGCCTCGGCGCGAGGGATGCCTACCAGGCTGAGCAGCTCGACCGCCAACTCGCCGGCTTCCCGCCTGGTGAGATTGCGGTGCAGGCGGGCGGCGCCAATGATCTGGTTGCCGATGGTATGAACGGGGCTGAGCGAGGTCATCGGCTCCTGAAAGACAAGCGCGATCTCGGCGCCGCGAATCGAACGCATCTCCCTGCTGCTGTCGCCAAGCGAGGTCAGCGCGATCTCGTGGGCCTGGCCGTCTTCGGGTTCGCGGCGCAGCAGGATTTCCCCTTCGACGATGCGGCCGGGACGGGGCACGATGCCGAGAATGGAGAGCGCGGTAACGCTCTTGCCGCAGCCGCTCTCACCGACGATGCCGAGCGTCTGGCCGAGGTGAACGTCGAAGCTGGCGCCGTCCACGGCGCGGACGATGCCTTCGTCGGTGAAGAAGCTCGTTTTCAGATTGCGTACCGACAGGATCGGCTGGCGGTCATCTTGCATGAATTCAGCGGGGGGTGGAGGACATTCTCGAAAATTTTCCTTCTCAGACGCCATAGGGGTCGGCAGCGTCCCGCAGACCGTCTCCCATGAAGTTGAATGCCAGGGTCACAACGATCACGGGGACGGCAGAGATCAGAAGCCAGGGCGATAGCGCGACGGCCTCGACGTTCTGCGCCTGTTGAAGCATGACGCCCCAGCTGATGGCCGGTGGGCGCAGCCCCAATCCCAGATAGCTCAACGCCGTCTCCGCCAGGATCATGGCCGGGACTGACAAAGTGGCGGCGGCGATGATATGGCTCTGGAATGAGGGTATCATGTGCCGGAAAATAATGCGCTTGCGGCTGCAACCGGCCAAATCCGCGGCCGTTACAAAGTCCTCCTCGCGCAGCGAGAGAAAGCGGCCGCGCACCTCGCGCGCCAGCCCCGTCCAGCCGCGCAAGGCGATGACAATGGTGATGGCAAAGTAGATCTGCTCGACGCTCCACTCCCTGGGAAAGGCGGCCGCCATCCCCATCCAAAGCGGGATGGTGGGAATCGAACGCAATATCTCGATGAGGCGCTGGATAGCGGAGTCGATCGGACCGCCATAGAAGCCGGAAATCCCGCCCAGCAGTACGCCAAGCACGAGGCTAAGCGCTACCGCCACCAGGCCTATTGTGAGCGAGGTGCGTGTCGCGACCATCATGCGCGACCATACATCGCGCCCCTTCTCATCCGTGCCAAGCAGGAAGAGTGATTCCGCGGCCGTAGCGCCCTCGACGCCGATCAGATGGCGATCGGTGGGGATAAAGCCGAGCAGCTTGTACTTGTAGCCGCGTACAAATAGGCGGACGGGCAGCTTCTGATCGGGGTCGGCAACGTAGACGCGCTTGAAGGTCTTCAGATCCCGCTTACCGGCTACGGCGTAGACATGCGGGCTGAACCTGCCGCTGTCAAAGAAGCGAACCGGTTGGGGCGGCATCAGGGACCGGTATGCCTCGGTCGTGTTGGGATTGGTGTAGGCCAGGAAGTCGGCGCCCAGCACGACGAGATAGAAGGCGACGACGACAAAGGTAGCTGCCACGGCCACGCGGTGCTTGCGGAAGCGCCACCACATCAGTTGCATCTGTCCGGCGACGAAGATCCGTTCCTCGCCGTCGGCAATTGTGTGTTCTTCGGCCACAGTTCACCTGTGATGCGCGGCACGTGCGGGCGGGAAGGAACCGGCCCCCCGGCACGCGCCATTGTTTTCAGTTACTGAACCATGCCAAAACGGATGCGCGGGTCGATCCACATCAGCAGCAGGTCAGACAAAAATGTGCCGATGACGGTCAGGGCGCCGAGCATCATGACGATTGTCCCTGCCAGGAACATGTCCTGGGCGATGAGGGAGCCCAGGAGCAGCGGACCAAGCGTGGGCAGGCTCAGGACGACGGAGACGATAACGCTGCCCGACAGGATATAGGGCAGGAGATAGCCGACGGTGCTGGCGAACGGGTTGAGGGCCACGCGCACCGGGTATTTGAGTACGAGGCTGCGCTCCGACATGCCCGCGGCGCGGGCAGTGATGACGTAGGGTTTGCGCAGTTCATCCAGCAAGTTGGCGCGCATAACGCGGATCAGTTCAGCGGTCCCGCTCAGGCCGATGATGATGGCGGGAAGGGGAAGATGATAGAGCAGGTCCTTCACTTTGCCCCAACTCCACGGCTCCAACTGGTATTCGGGGGAGAAGAGCCCGCCGATGTCCGAGTCGAAGAGGGTGAAACCGAAATACATCAGTGTAAGGGCGAGGAGGAAGCTGGGCACCCCCAGTCCGATGAACCCAATGAAGGTGAAGACGTAATCGCCGATCGAGTACTGGCGCACGGCCGAGTAGATGCCAATCGGCAGGGCGATGGCCCAGGTCAAAACAATCGCGCCCAGTGAGAGGACCATGGTCATGGCGAGGCGGTCGCCGATCACGTCGAGCACTGACTTGCGCCACATCATCGAGGTACCGAAGTCGCCCCTGAAGACCCCGCTCATCCACTTGAGGTACTGCTCGTGCATCGGTCTGTCGAGCGCGTACTGGCGGCGCAGGGATTCGAAGTGCTGCTCTGAGACGTTGGACTGCGTGGCAGACAGCTGGGCCATGTAGGCGTCGACAAAGTCGCCGGGCGGCAACTGGATGATGACAAACGAGAGCACCGTGACCGTCCACAGGGTGAAGATGGCGAGGACGAGTCGGCGGGCTGCATAGGCGAGCATGGGGCGCTCCGGCGGTCATGGGCCTGCGGCCAGGGGGGCGACCCCTGACCACAGGCCTGAGTTTCAGACCAGACTACTCCTTAGAGTAACTGCTACTTGAAGTAACTACTCGATAAAGTAGTAGGTGGGTGGATGGCTGGTTGCGGGCGTGCGGCAGTGCTGCGCCGGGCACTGCCTGCGCGGGACATTGCCCATGTTGTTGCTGGTGATGGCGATGCCGGCGCCCTGGCCGACTGTGCCGATCTGCCAGACCTCATCGACGACGAGCGACCAGATCTCCTGGGCGAGTTTGTTGCGTTCTTCGCTGCCAACGCTGTAGCCCTGGCGGAACAGATCGAGCGCTCGCTCCATTTCGGGATAGGGCGGCGCCATGCCTTCCTCGCCGTTACTGTTGTACCAGCGAGCGATGTCGGGGCCCATGTAGGCTTCGACAAGATTTACCGGCAGAACGTGACGCGGATAGAGCCAGAGAGCCGAAGAGCCGCCGTTCGACCAGACTGCGAGTTGATGATTGTTGGCGCGTGATTCGGTTTCGAAGAGGCTGCGTTCCTGGATCTTGAGGTCGGCCCAGATGCCAATGGCAGTCCAGTGGTCCTTGATCATTTCGAACATGCCGTCCCAGTCCCACCCGATGGCGGCGGCAGCGGCAAGTTCGATGCGCAGGCGCTCACCGGAGCCGTCGGTGCGCAGACGCCAGCCATCGTCGTCCTTGGCGTCAAGCCCGATCGAATCCAGCAGCGCGTTGGCCTGGTCAGGGTCATAGGTGGCCCACTTGGTCACGTACTCCTCACCCGGCGTCGAAGGCAGGCTGGCGGCAATCATGGCCGAGCCAGGCACGCCCAGACCGAGGAAGATGGCCTCGTTTATCTGATCGCGCCGGATGCCCATCGATAGCGCGCGGCGGAAATCGCGGTTCTGGATCCACTTCTGGATTTCAGCGTCGCCGTCGTAGCTGTGATTGAAGCTCACAACGTTGTTGTGGTAAAAGGCCCGGCCCATGTCGATCCGGTAGTTGCCCTCCTCCATGTTTTCCAAGAAGACCGGAAGCGCTGAAATTGAGATGTGGCGGGCCTGGTGGTCATACTCGCCGGCGATGGCTCGCAGCACCAGCACCTCGCGATCCTGCGCCAGCGTAACCACGATCTCGTCGATGTAGGGGAGCTGGTTGCCCTCTGTGTCGACGGCCCAGTAGTAGGGGTTGCGGACCTCGGACCAGATTGCTTCATTGACCGGCGTAACCGTCTTCCACGGCCCCATCGTCGGCAGGTCGGGGTTTTGCGGCAGGTAGCCCTTGTAGGTGAACATCTCCAGCCAGCTGTCGAAACCTTCGGCCTCGGCCATGGCCGTCACTTCGGCTTCGGAGGAGTACGCGGGCAGGAACTGGCTCATGTAATGCTTGGCCATGTAACCGCCGCCGTTTGATCCGCCCTGCGTGTCCGGGCCGACGCCGACAACGTTGTCACCGGCGAGGATGTCCAGGAACAGCGGATAAGGGGAGGAGAATGTCCAGCGCACCGTGAAGTCGTCGATCTTTTCCAGCAGGCCGACTTCGCCGCCGATTACCATCTCAGTGGGCGGGGTGGGCCAGATCTCCTCGTTCAGCGCGACATCCTCGTACCAGAAGAGGATGTCATCGGCGGTGAAGGGGTGGCCGTCAGACCACTTGGCGCCGCGGCGCAGATGGAGCGTGTAGGTGGTGTGGTCCTCGTTGATCTCCCAGTGTTTGATCAGGCTGGGGATGATCCTGGAGGCCGAGTAGTCCCAGGTGAGCAGACGGGACGAGGAGTTGATGCGCATCAGATTCTCGCCATCGGCGGGTCCGGTGAAGCCGCGCCGCCACGTGCCGCCGTACTTGCCGATCTCATTCAGCGGCTTGATGACGTAGATGTCTTCGGGATCGGGCAGCCGCTCCGCTACCGGCGGCAGGTCGCCAGCGGCCACCATCTCGGCCAGCATCGGCGCTTCACTGAACTCGGTGGGGAACATGGCCGGGTCGAGGATCACTTCCGGCCCTTCGATCGGGACGATTTGGGGCAGTTCGGCCGGCCCGGCGGCCTCTTCCTCGGCGGCAGCGGGGGCGGCGGCCTCCTCTGCCGGGGCTTCTTGCGCGGCTGGGGCACCACAGGCCGAGAGCACAAGGGCTACAACCATCACGATTCCCAACAGCCACGAAAACCTGGTCTGTTTCATCTCTTTCCCTCCTTTGTGGAAATGAGAGAACTTCTGGGGGTCAACTGGATGGATTTGCCTCTGGTTTATCGTCTGGAGAGAAGTGTATGCGTTTTCCCCGCTAAACCTTGACGAACTTGCGGGCCTTGTTGCCTTCGGTTCCCAGCTCCGCCACAAAGATGTTTCCCTTCGAGTCGCACCAGATGCCGTGCGGCATCGACAGGCCGGTTTCCTCGCCGCGGAAGCGGCCGACGAGCTCGCCCGATTCGTGGAAGATCGAGACGCCGATCGGCGCGGGCCCTTTGCCCAACGAGCCGCCCTGCTCGGCCACGTAGACCAGCTGGTCGGGGCTACAGTAGACGTCGCCGGGGCCGTTCACGTCTTCCCACATCGTGATGAATTCGCCTTCGCGGTCGAAGAACTGGATGCGGCTGGACTCCCGATCACAGATCAGGACCCGGTCCTGCGTGTCGATGCCGATGTTGTGTACGAGGGCGAACTGGCCCGGCTCTATGCCGGAGGTCCCCCAGGAGATTTCCAGCCCGCCCTCTGCGGAGAAGCGGTGGACCTGGCGGTTGCCGTAGCCGTCAGCGGTGAAGATGCTGCCGTCGCTGGAGATGGCCACGCCGGCCGGCATGTTGAAGGGCGGGTCCAGGGTGGTGCCGTAGGGCGTCACCGTCATCATGGCCCAGCCGCGGCGGCCCAGCTCAAGCAGCTTCTCGCCGTGCTGGGTGTGCTTGGTGACGACGTGTTCCTGGCGGTCAGTGACCCATACGTGGTCTTCGGCGTCGATGAAGATTCCGTGCGGCTCGGTGAACTCTCCCTCGCCCCAGGAGGTGATGAATTTCCCGGTTTCGGCCTCAAAGGCGACGACGGGGTGTTTGTGGCGGCAGAAGACGAAGACGCGGTCGCGGGAATCGATCGCCACGTCGGGCACAGAACCGAGCGACCAGCCTTCGGGCACTGACGGCCAGGAGTCGTCCAGTTCGTAGCGGAAGTCGCCATATCCAACTGTCATAGTCAACTGTCCTCCTATGTTGCGTGCAAGTGCGGCGCGCAGGAGTTAAGGTTACTCCTTGCGCCAGTGGTCTTCGGCGCTGTCGACGGGCATGAAATCCAGGAGTTTCCAGGCGTAAGGCGTGTCGTAGATCTTCCACTTATTGTTGGACGCGCCGTAGATGATCTCGTAGTTGATGTTGGGGCGTTCAACGCAGGCGCGGAAGAAGCCGATTGCGTCGCGGTGGCTGAACCAGCTTACCAGCGAACGGTAGTCGCGGCCGGGGGCGTTCCAAGGGGGCAGCGTGCCAAGGCGGACGCAGATGACCTCCATGGGGCGCTCGTCGGGGCGGTCGATGTTGCCGCCCTCGGTGTAGTAGCGGCCGAGGGACTCGCCGAATATCTTGGTGGCGCCGTAGCGGCTGTCCGGCCGGCCCGGGTCTTCGCCCTTGACGAGGGGGATGGAGGCCGGGTCGAGGCCGTCAAGGCGGCCGGACACGATGGAGAGGTAGGGCTCGTCGAACTCGTAACCGCCCATGGCGTGCATGGAGCTGGCGAAAATCACGCGGCGTACGCCGGCGTCGTGGGCGGCGTCATACATGCGGGCGGTGGCGATCAGGTTGGGGTTGGTCAGCACATCCCAGCCGATTTCGACCTCATGGCGGGGGTCTGCGGCCAGATGGATGACGACGTCCATGCCTTCGAAGACGGGAGGCAGCGCGTCCGGGTCGCAGAGGTCGGCCTGGGTGGCGTTGGGCCAGTCCGAGGGGCGCAGGTCGATGCCGTAGACCTCGTGGTCGCGACCAAGTTCAGGCGCCAGGAAAGTGCCGATCGTACCGGTGATGCCGGTGATGAGAATTTTCACGAATGACTCCTGACGGGATTGTGCGTGTATTATCCATAGGCAGTAGGCGATGTCAAACTTCCCAAAAATGCCGAATCCAACACCGCGCAGTCAGTTATCGGCTCGACAGAGCCATGCATTCGTTTCCGGCGCAGTTCCGTACGAGACGGCCCGGCACAGTCCTTGGGTTAGGCCTTGCCCCAGTGTTCCAGGGCGTCGTCTGCGGGAGCGAAATTCAAGAGATTGTAGGCGTAGGGCGTGTCATAGATCTTCCACGTATTGTTGGAGGCGCCGTAGATGATCTCGTAGCTGATGCCGGGCTGTTCAACGCAGGCGCGGAAGAAGCCGACGGCGTCGCGCTTGCTGAACCAGCTCACGAGCGAGCGGTGGTCCTTTTCGGGCCGGTTGGAGCGGGGCAAGGTGCCGAGACGGATGCAGATGACCTCCATGGGGCGCTCGTCGGGGCGGTCGATGTTGCCGCCTTCGGTGTAGTAGCGGCCGAGGGACTCGCCGAATATCTTGGTCGCGCCGTAGCGGCTGTCCGGCCTGGCCGGGGCATCTCCCGTGACCAGGGGAATAGAGGCCGGGTCGAGGCCGTCCAGGCGGCCGGAGACGATGGACGAGTAGGGTTCGTCGAACTCATAGCCACCCATGGTATGCATTGAACTTGCGAAGATGACGCGGCGCACGCCGGCGTCATGGGCGGCGTCGTACATGCGAGCGGTGGCGATCAGGTTTGGGTTGGTGAGCTCCTCCCAGCCGATTTCGACCTCGTGGCGGGGGTCGGCGGCGAGGTGCAGGACCACATCCACGTCTTCAAAGACGGGCGGCAGCGCGTCCGGGTCGCAGAGGTCGGCCTGTGTAAAGTTCGGCCATTCGGAAGGGCGCAGGTCGATTCCGTGGACATCGTGGTCGCGGGCGAGTTCAGGCGCCAGCAGGCTGCCGATCGTGCCGCTGATACCGGTGATAAGTATTTTCATTTATTGTCTCCTGGAGGGCGTTTCGTGTTTTGGTTGTGAAGTTCGGTTTCAGATGTCGTAATGACAGGTATGCAGTTCTCGCGGCGTCCGGACAGATCCAGTTCCAGATCAGTTCTCTTTCAGATTCTGACAAATTTGCGGGCGCGGTTGCCTTCATCGCCCAGTTCGGCCACGAAGATGTTTCCCTTCGAGTCGCACCAGATGCCATGCGGCATGCGCAGGCCGGTTTCAGGGCCGCGGAAGCGGCAAACCAACTCGCCAGATTCATGGAAGATGGAGACGCCGCAGGGGAGAGGCCCCCTGCCCATGGCGCTGCCCTGCTCGGCGACGTAGACGAACTGGTCGGGGCTGCAGTAGACGTCGCCCGGCCTGTGGACGTCTTCAAACATGGTGATGTAGTTTCCGTCGCGATCGAAGAGCTGGATGCGATTGGCCTCGCGGTCGCAGATCAGAACGCGGCCCTGCGTGTCGATGCCGATGTTATGCACCAGCGCGAACTGGCCCGGCTCGAGGCCGGAGGTTCCCCAGGAGAGCTCCAGCTCGCCCTGCGGGGAGAAGCGGTGGACTTGGCGGTTGCCGTAGCCGTCGGCGGCGAAGATGGTTCCGTCCTTGGCGGTGGCCACGCCGGCAGGCATGTTGAAGGGCGGGTCCAGGGTGGTACCGTAGGGCGTGACCGTCATCATGGCCCAGCCGCGGCGGCCCAGTTCGAGCAGCTTTTCGCCGTGCTGCGTGTGCTTGGTGACGACGTGTTCCTGGCGGTCGGTGACCCAGACAAAGTCGTCGGCGTCGATGAAGATGCCGTGCGGTTCGGTGAACTCATTCTCTCCCCAGGAGGTGATGAATTTACCGGTCTCGGCCTCGAACGCCACCACCGGATGCTTATGGCGGCAGAATACAAATACCCGATCACGCGAATCGATCGCAAGATCGGGCACCGAACCGAGCGACCAGCCTTCGGGCAGGGTCGGCCAGGAGTCGTCCAGTTCGTAGCGAAAGTCGCCATATCCAACTGTCATGATCGGTTGTCCTCCCATGCTGGCTCGCGGTTCAGGCGGAGCGCGGTTGTTTACTCTTTATGCGGCGGGCGCGGCGTCGGGCCAGCGGAGGCGGGCGTCGGGCGTGCGGTTTTGCTGCATAGGCTCGACGGCGCCGCGGTAGTCGGGGATGAGCGGCTCGATTTTTGCGAGGGCGTCCTGCGGCCAGCCGGCGTGCTGTCTGTGCATGAAGTCGTGGATCCAGCTCTGCGTCGGCTCCAGCAGGTCGGAGAAGAAGGGGTGAAACCAGATGGTGATCACGGTGCGTTTTTCGTCTGACAGGTTGGCGTGGGCGGAGTGGAACATGCGGGCGTCGCCGACCACGACATCACCGGCCTTGACCGGCACGTCTACTTCGCCGGGGTAGTCGAGAAAGCGCGGGTCGTCCGGGTCGTCGATGCGGTTGATCTCGCGGGTGTGCGCCTCGCCCATGTCGTGGAGGAGGTGGCGGCGGCGGTGTGTGCCGGGGAGAAGGCGCAGGCAGCCGTTCCGGCGCGTCGTGTCCTCCAGGTAGTACATGAGAAAGATCATGGGCGACCGGTCGCTGTAGGCGCGCGGGTCCTGCCACATGAGGCAGTCCTGGTGCCAGTAGAGCCGCGGTCCGCCCGGCGGCTTGCTGATGATCACGGCCTTCCAGAATTTGATCTCCTTGAGGCCCATGCGGTCGAGTTCGGCGAGGGCGCGGGGATTGCCGATGAGGTCGGCCAGCTCCGGGTAGTTGTTGGAGTCGATGAGGCTGCCGGCCGCCTTTGCTCTTTCCAGCCGTTCGGGGTCAACTTCGGCCAGGGCCTTGTCTACACAGGCCCGCGTCCGGTTCAGGAGCCATTCGTCAGCCACATCTTCAATGATGCAGAAGCCATTTTGCCTGAGCTGCGTCATGCGCTCTGTAGATGTCAGATCGGTTGTCATCTTCGTTCCTTGACTCAACTGATACCGGCGCGATGCCGGGCTGCCCTTCCCTCAACCGTCTAAGCAACCGGCGCAACGTCCTTGACGCAGCGGAAGCCGACGGTGCCGCAGCGGTCCAAACCGGGGTACATCAGGAGTATCTTTTCGTGGCAGTCGTTGGGCTGCGCGCCGCTGGCGTTGTACCAGATGCTGCCTTCAACTTTAAGGTAGCTGCCGCCGCGGATGATGGCGTAGCGCGTGTGGCCGTCGTCGCGTTCGCTTTCGGTCCACTCCCACACGTTGCCGGCCAAGTCGAGGCAGCCGAACTGGCTGGCGCCGCCGGGGAAGCGGTCGACCGGCGTGGTGTCGTCACTGCCGCTGTTACAAAGAGACGGGTCGAAGCCGTCGCCCCAAGGCCAGACGGAAAAGCCTGCGGCCTTATGCCACTCCTCTTCGCGGGGCAGTCTTTTTCCGGCCCAGACAGCGTAGGCGCGAGCATCGTCCAGGTCGACCCAGATGACCGGATGCCGCTCCTTGCCTTCAGGCGGCGACCAGCGCCAGGGCTCCTGCTCGCTGCCGGCAGGCTTGTGCCAGTGGCGCAGAAAGTTGGTGAGATCGTGCGGCAGGTAGCGGGACTGTTCGAGGAAGTCCAGGTAGGAGGCGTTTGTAACCTCGGTGAGATCGATCCAGTATTCGGGAAGGTCGATAAGGCGCCGGGGATGATACTTGTCCCAGAGCTGGTCGATCTTGTCGTAACATGCCCCCTCCATCACGGTCCGGTTGTTGTGTTGTACACCGAAGTTGACGGGGCCCGCGGGGACGCGGCACATTTCCTCCGGTTCCTCCCCCGGGGCTACCAGAGCGGAAGGCTCGACCGGACGCAGTGACAGATCGGCAAGTGTCAGTCGTTTGCGGTCGATGGCGGCAGCGCGGTCGCGTAGGGGCTGCGCAGGGCCGGAGCCCAGGTCGACCTCAACGCCTCCGGGCGCGGAGACGATACATCCTGCCTCACCGCTGGACATGGTAGTAGAAAGCAGGTGGGCATCCCCTTGCCGCCCCGGCTGGATCTCGGCGCCGCGCCAGAGGTCGTAGTGGCGCATGGGGCGGCCGTCGGGCGCAGTTGCCGGCGCCCTCAGCACGGGGCCGTCGACGGCAGCGCCGGTTTCGTTGATCAGCGTATGCACGGTCAGTTCGCGGCTGTGCCAGCGGTGCGCGAAAACACCTTCTACTTGCGTAGCCACGTAGGGCTGCCAGTCGCGGTCCTGGAACGCGTCGCTGAAGCGGCGCAGCAACCGCACACAGCGCCGCAGCAGCACGCGGTCCGCTTCAGGCCAGGGGTTCCACCAACCGAAGATGTTTTCCCACACGACCTGGCCGCAGCCGTGGAAGAAGGCCTTTTGGATGATGTCGCTGTGTTCGTGAGCGTTGCGGTCTATGGCGCGAAAAGAGAAGCGCGGTTCCACCCAGCGAATCGTCATCAGGTCGGGCGGCACTACCGTTTTGCGCTGCAGCCAGCTGCCCGCGATCGAGGAAAGAGCCTGTGTGGGGGGCACCGCTTCCGGGTTGAACACAATGTTGGGGTTGGCCCGCTCCATTGGCGCCAGGAAGCCCGGGTCGTCCGAGGCCATCGTATCCAGGAAGACACCGTCGGCGCCGATCTCCCTGATCACTGCGCCCAGGGCTTCGGCGTCGGCCACCGCGGGCGCGCCTGAGTCCGGGAAATTGCCGCGGTAGCCCCTCTTGTCGGTATAGGGGGGCGCGCCGGGTTCGCGGCGCGTGCCGATGTCCCAGGGGTTGTAGTTGACGAAGACGCGCACGCCGCGCGCGTGGGCGCGGTCGACAACCTCGCGCAGCCCCCGCAGGCCGCCCGGCATGTCGCGGTAGTAGTCGATCTGGTTGCGGTCGTCGATTCCGAGGCGGGGGTAAGACTGCCAGAGGAGGATAATGTCGTAGCCGCCGAACTCGCGCTCGCCGTCGTCCAGGATTTCGTCGATACGGTATCGCCCGGCCTTGCGATCGTAGAAGGCGGTGTCGTACATGAAGAGGAAGGTTTCGACGTAGGCGCTCCGGTACCATTCGATGCCCTGCCGCGAGAAGATGCCCAGGTCGAGGGATTCACGCAGCGCATTCCGCACCCGGTCCAGTTCGGCGGCCTCTTCTTCGCCGCGCCCGACGTGTGCCGAGAAGTCGTTTTGCAAGCTGGCGGCCAATGAGGCGAGTCGTTCGGATTCCACCGGTCTCATTTCTCCTTCCGTCAGCGGCTTGAACCGTGCGCCGACTCCTGTGAACGAGGCTTGAAGCGAGCAATCTGATCGTCGACCCAGGCCAGGTTGGCGTCTTTGGTGCGACCGGCATTGTGCGGTGTATGGACGACGTTGTGACGTCCAAGCAGGGGGGATTCCAACGAAACGGGCTCGACATCAAAGACATCGGCGGCCAGGGCCAGTTCATCGTTCAGGACGCGGCGATAGAGCGCCCCGGTATCGCAGATGAGGGCCCGCGTTACCTGTACGACCAGGCATCCGTGCGGCAAGGCGTCGATGAGGTCCTTGCCGATCAACCGGCGCGTATCTTCCTTCAGAGGAAGCATGGGCGTGAAGATCTCGGCATCCTTCACCAGCTCGGGCAGATGAAAGCAGCGTTTTGCAGCGGCCGCGGCAAATGTCGCATCGGGGGCGAAGGGGTCCCAAATGGCGACGTCTGCGCCCATGGCCGAACACCAGGATGCGTAGCGGGCGCCGATATTGCCGGCGCCGACAACGCGTACGCGTTTGCCTGCGAGCGTGCCGCCGGCAAAGCGCGAATCATCGGCGTACTGAACGCCTTTCGCGCCGGGTCTGCCCACTTCAGGACTGTGCTTCCAGGGTTCAAGGCTCTCGATCATGGCTGCGTGAGACTGGGGAATGCGGCGCAGCCCGCAAAGAGTCAGACAGAGCCCGTACTCAGCCACCGACTGTCCCCAGTATACGTCAACGCGATGAGGAATGATGCGGACGCCGCGAGACGCCGCCCTGTCGAGGCCGTCTGCCGGCAGGTCGGAGCGGGCACTGTGGAAGCATTCTTCAAGGGAGGTAAAGGGGGCCAGGTCCTCGGCGGCGGCGGGGAGGCCGAGGAGGACCAGCCGCTGCACTGCGGCGGGGTCCGGCACCAGGCGCGGGGCACGCGCATCCGGCTCGAGCGTACGGTATAGTTCGCAATAGTCGCCTTGCCAGCGCTTCTGCCAGTAGTCTGCAGCAAACGGCCATACGGCGTCAAAACGTTCATGGACGCAGATTATCGATCTCATATGCGTGTCATTTCGGGTGTGTCCATCAGTTGCGGGGTTGGGTGTGTGCCTTCGCTGGCATGATAAATGTTTATGCGTTGGATGTCCAACGGCGTCGAAGGGCAGTTTTTGGAAGGGCAGTTTTTAGTTGCTGGTTTTCAGTTTTTAGTGCTGCGGCGATTTGGGGGCGTTGTGTGAGAGAGTGTGAGAGTTTGGGGGGGAATTGGGGGGGTGGGGGCGGGTTGGGGGTGGATGGGGGCGCTTTTGTGGGTTGGGGAGGGGCGGCGGGGGGTTTTGCGCGGGGGCTGGGGGGCGCGAGGGGGGTTCGGGTGCGGATTTGGGCGATTTTGGGGGAGATTGGGGTGGATTTGCGGTTTTGGGGGCGGGTTGCGGGCAGGGGTATACAGCGGCTGGCCGGTGGGCGCAGATTTATTTTATATATTATTTGTTTGTTAGCCCTGTCGCAGCCGGGGGGGACAGGGCTGGCCGCTAAGGGCCGACAGTTAAGATTTGTCAGCTTGCCCTGCGGCCTTGAGACGGGCATCAAAGTATGCCCGGTCTCTTTTCTCCTTTTCCTGCTTTGCCAGCCTGCGTTTGTACTCTTCCATCTCAGAGGTCTCTTTAATCCTGTGATGCACCTCTTCGATATATTCGAGCTGCTCCGCCAGGGCTTCGTGCGGGTCGTTGAGGCAGTAGTGGTAGTCGTCGCGCGTGGGGCTGACCGTCACGCAGGCCGGGAGTTTGGTGAATGCCCGACCGGTCAGGGGGTCGAACGGGGCCTCGGCGCTCTGCTGCGCCATTTGGGACTGCGTGTCTTCGATATCCAGTTGCAGATCATTCAACATGTTGGTGAACACGGGAAGATCGGGAATCTCGGGAACGTCAGGCCCATCGATCTGGAATTGAACCAGAGTGTCCTCTATTCCTTCCAACATCTGCTGCCTGTTTTCAAAGTAAAGGTGGCCGAAGCGAGTCTGACCTTTCTTGTTGAGGAGGACCTGGGGGGGCTGGCCGGGGCCGGCCGGTTCGGTGAAGCGGGCAAAGCCCTGTTCGACGAGGGCCTCGGCGCGGCGGCGCTCAAGCTGGGCATAGATGCGGTCGGCCTCTTCGAGGACGTCGAGGTTGGCGGGCACGCCGAGGTGTTCGGCGGCCGCGGCCCGGACTTCTTCGGCGCGTTCTTTCTCCATGACCTCTTCGGCGCGGCGGTAGGCCTCGAGCGCCATTTTGACGTTGTTGGAGATGGCGTTGCTGTTGGCGGCGCTGAGGTCGCCGTCCA
>JAJEDJ010000024.1 GCA_022821545.1 Caldilineaceae bacterium | reverse complement strand
CCCCCATTTTCCCCCCAAACTCTCACACTCTCTCATACAACGCCCCCAAATCGCCGCAGCACTAAAAACTGAAAACCAAAAACCAAAAACTGCCCTTCCAACCCCCGGAATGGGGACGCTTGACGCCTGGCGCAATCGCAGATAGGGTAAAGATTCCTTAGACGCACCCGAACTGGGGCGCGGCAGGGAAGGCATTCCTCACCCAAACAAATGGGAGGCCCAAAATGAGTCAGTTCGTCGCCGATTTCGAATCCTACTGGACGGATGAATTTGACGGCAAGCCCTACGGCACGGCCGGTCTGCTCGCCAATGCCGACGAGGCCGGCATCGACGTGAGCGTCGCATTCCAGGGCGGTGTGCCGAACGATCCGCGGCCCGGGAACGCCGCGTTGCTGGATGCGGTCGAGGGCGAACCGCGCATCCTCCCCGGCTGTCTGGTCAACCCGACGATGGGGCCGGACGGGCTGGCGGACCTGGAGAGCTGTGTGCGGCGGGGCGCGCGCACGGTGAAGCTGATGGCGGCCGGCCACCGTTACCGCCTGGACAGTTCCGCTGTCGATCCGGTGATGGACCTGGCGCGCTCGCTCGGCATCACCGCCACGATCCACTCCGGCTCCCATTTGAGCGGCTGCGCGCCTGAGTACATCGCCCACATCGCCAGGAACCATCCTGAGGTGACGATCATCATGGACCACATGGGGTACCGCGAGTGGGTGAGGTCGGCGGTGCAGGCGGCGCAGGAAAACGCCAACATCTATCTGGGCACGACGCTGATTGCCGCGGCCGAGCCCTTTACGATTTCAGAGATTGTGCTGAGCGGGGAGTTGGGGGCGGACCGGATCGTTTTCGGCTCGAATGCGCCGGGAGGGATCGCGACTCATGGCGTCAACGGCATCCGGATGGCCGGTTTCTCGGCGCGGGATGAGGCGCTGGTCCTGGGAGAGAACATGCGGGCCATTTACGATCTGTAGGGCAACACAGGCCTCGTGACCTGTTTCCTACAGGCGGGGTAGGGTGATGCCGGTCTGCTTCTGATACTTGCCGTTGCGGTCGGCGTAGGAGACTTCCGGGGGCTCGCCTTCGAAAAAGAGGACCTGGGCGATGCCTTCGCCGGCGTAGATGCGGGCCGGCAGGGGTGTCGTATTGCTGATCTCGATAGTGACGTAGCCCTCCCACTCCGGCTCGAAGGGCGTTACGTTGACGATGATGCCGCAGCGGGCGTAGGTCGATTTGCCGACGCAGATCGCCAGCACGTTGCGCGGGATGCGGAAGTACTCGATGGTGCGGGCCAGGGCGAAGCTGTTGGGCGGGATGATGCAGTCGTCGCCGTGATAAGACTGTAAAGCCCGTTCGTCGACCACTTTGGGATCGATGACGGTGAGCTCGCCGGTGGCGGGCGTAAAGATGCGGAAGTCTTGAGCCACGCGGATGTCGTAGCCGAAGCTGCTGAGGCCGTAGGAGACCACCCCCTCACGCACCTGTCTTTCCTCAAACGGCTCGATCAAGCCGCACTCTCTGGCCTTTTGGCGGATCCAGTGGTCGGGTTTGATGGATAGCATGTTCACAAGCTCAGCGACTGTTTTGCGCGCGGTAACTGCTCCGCTCTGATTGCATTGATAGGACGCGGCAGTTGGGGGGAAGGGACAGACTGTCCGGTTGCCCAAATCAGTATACCATGCAGGCGGGATATGTCGTCTCTTTGGCCGACAGGAGCTAGTCATCTGTCTCCCGCGCCCAATCCCGGTCAGGCGACAGATAGATCAGCGGCATACTTACCACCGTCACCCCGTACTTCACCAGCAGATTGAAGACGAAGATTTCCCAGGCGACGGCCCAGGAGTCGACGAGCTGCGCGCCGAGGAACGCGAACGGCGAGAAGGCGATGAGCACGAAGAGCAGGTTGTCGATGGGCACGCTGACCGAGTTGCTGACCAGCACGCGCAGCCACTGGAAACGGGTGGTGACGCGGCTGACGAAGAGGTGGTAGATCTCGGTGTCGACCAGCTCGCTGACCAGCTCGGCGATGATAGAGGCGCAGACGATACGCCACAACGGCGCGAAGATGACGCTGAACTCGGCGCCGCCGAATGATTCGGGATCACTGGGCACGGCCGCCGACCACATCAGATAGAGCACCATCACCAGGTTGATAACCGCGGCGGCAACGATCAGCGCCTGGGCGTTGCGCTTGCCAAGCGTCTTGTGTACCAGGTCCCGCAGCGTGAAGGTTACAGGGTAGACGAAGGTGCCCATGTCGACCGCCAGGCCGGCCACGACGCCGATCTTCAGGCTGGCGATGTCGGCCATCATCTGCGCGGCGATGTAGGCCGCCACGACGACCACCGCCGCCTTCGACAGCGCGGACGCGCCTTGATGGAGGCGCGTTTGTTTTGGTGAGGCGCGATCTGACACGTTACAATCTCCCTATGTTTTGGTAAGGCGGGGACTTCGACCGCCGGCAATGCCGCCGCTACCTCCCGCACAGACGGAAGGGCGGGTAGAGGCAAGCACCTATTTTAGCACGCAGCTGCGCTATCGACAGGATGGCGCGGCCAACAGGGGAACGCAAGGGGCCAAGCCATGCCCAAGCGCACAGATATCTCATCAATTCTGATCGTCGGTTCCGGTCCGATCGTCATCGGCCAGGCCTGTGAGTTTGACTATTCGGGCGCGCAGGCGTGCAAGGCGCTGAAGGCGGAAGGGTATCGCGTCGTGCTCGTCAACTCCAATCCGGCCACGATTATGACCGACCCGGAGATGGCAGACGCCACCTACGTGGAACCGCTTACGGTCGAGCTGCTGGAGAAGATCATCGCGGAAGAGCGGCCGGACGCGCTGCTGCCGACGGTGGGCGGACAGACCGGCCTCAACCTGGCGGTGGCGCTGGCAGAGCAGGGGATCCTTGAGAGGCACGGCGTGGAGCTGATCGGGGCCAATCTGCGGGCCATGCAGGTGGCGGAAGATCGCGACCTGTTCAAACAGGCGATGACCGAGGTGGGACTGGAGTCGCCGCGCAGCCGCATCGCGCATTCACTGGAAGAAGCGCGGGAGATTTTCGAGACCGTTATCGGTCGTTTCCCCATTTTCATTCGCCCCAGCTTTACCCTGGGCGGCAGCGGCGCGGGCACCGTCTTTACGCAGGAGGAGTTCGACGAAAAAGTGGCCTGGGGTCTGCAGGAAAGCCCTGTGCATACCGTCCTGGTCGAAGAGTCGCTGATCGGCTGGAAGGAGTATGAGCTGGAGGTGATGCGGGACCGCGCCGACAATTACGTGGTGGTCTGCTCGATCGAAAATCTCGACCCGATGGGCGTTCACACCGGCGACAGCATCACCGTGGCGCCCTCGCAGACGCTGACCGACAAAGAGTACCAGCGGCTGCGGGACCAGGCGCGGCTCGTGATGCGCGCGGTGGGCGTGGAGACGGGAGGCAGCAACGTTCAGTTTGCAGTCGACCCGGACTCGGGGCGCGTGGTGGTGATTGAAATGAACCCCCGCGTCTCGCGTTCGAGCGCGCTGGCCTCGAAGGCGACCGGTTTCCCTATCGCCAAGCTGGCGGCCAAGCTGGCGGTCGGTTATACCCTGGATGAACTGAAGAATGACATCACGCAGGAGACGGTGGCGGCGTTCGAGCCGTCAATCGACTACGTTGTGGTCAAGATCCCGCGCTGGGCGTTTGAGAAGTTCCCCGGCGTCGAACGGGAGTTGGGGCCGCAGATGAAGTCGGTGGGCGAGGTGATGGCGATTGGCCGCACCTTCAAGGAGGCGCTGCAGAAGGGTGTGCGCAGCCTCGAGATCGGGCGCGATGGATTGGGGCCTCTGACCCGCGACGGTGATGGACAGCTTAAGGGCCATGCGCCCGGCGCCTCTGCCGCGGACGTGATGCGCGTCCCCAACCGGGACCGCCTCTTTGCCGTCTTCGAGCGCCTGCTGGCGTCCGAACGGGAGGTTGCCGGTGACGGGCCGGCGCAGGGCCGGCAGGCGGACTATGAGGCCCTGCGCGAATGCTCTGAAATCTACGACCCCTGGTTTGTGGTACAGATGCAGGAGATCGCGCGCTTCCAGGTTTCCATCGAGCGAGCGGGCCGGCTGGACGAATGGACCTTGCGCCAGGCGAAGCGGATGGGATTCAGCGACGCGCAGCTTGCCCGCATTCTGAATGAAGGGGGGAACGGCGAGGAGAGAGCGGCGAGGAGAGAGCGGAGAGAGGACGCCGCTCAGTCACAGGAGTTGACTGAGACTGATATACGGGCGCTGCGGCAGCGGCTGGGGGTTGTGCCGACGTATCACCAGGTGGATACGTGCGCGGCGGAGTTTGCCGCGTTTACGCCCTATCTCTATAGCAGTTATGAGAGTGAGGGCGAGGCGCCGCCTACGGCGCGGGACAAGGTGATCATTCTGGGCGGCGGGCCCAACCGCATCGGCCAGGGGATCGAGTTCGACTACTGCTGCTGCCATGCCAGTTTCGCGCTGCAGGAGATGGAGTTCGAGACTGTGATGATCAACTGCAATCCCGAGACTGTCAGCACCGATTATGACACCAGCGACCGGCTCTACTTTGAGCCTCTGACCCTGGAGGATGTCCTGCATATCTATCGGCGGGAGGCGGAGGGCGGGTCGCAGGTGAAGGTCCTTGTCCAGTATGGCGGGCAGACGCCGCTGAATTTGGCGGCAGGGCTGCAGGCCGCGGGCGTTCCCATCATCGGCACGCAGCCGGAAGCGATCGAGCTGGCGGAGGACCGCGAACGGTTCAGCGCGCTGCTGGCGGAGCTGGACATCCCCGCGCCGGACAGCGGCATCGCGCACAGCGCAGAGCAGGCGCTGGCGATCGCGGCCCGTATCGGCTATCCCCTGGTGGTGCGGCCCTCCTACGTGCTGGGCGGGCGGGCGATGGCGATCGTGGACGACGAGGAGAGTTTGCGCCACTACATGTCCCATGCCGTGGACGTGGACAGGGAGATGACGACGAGCGGCCAGGAGGTGGCTATCCTGGTGGACCAGTTCCTGGAGGACGCCTACGAAGTCGACGTCGATGCCGTTGCCGACGGCGAACGGGTGGTGATCGGGGGAATCCTGCAGCATATCGAAGAGGCGGGCATCCACAGCGGGGACAGCGCGTGTGTGCTGCCGCCCTACAAGATCAGCGGCTACCATCTGAGCATCATACGCGAGTACACGGAGAAGCTGGGCGTGGCGCTGGGTGTGCGGGGCCTGATGAACGTGCAGTACGCGATCAAGGATGACGAGGTGTATGTGATCGAAGTGAACCCGCGCGCCAGCCGCACTGTGCCCTTTGTCAGCAAAGCGACGGGGGTCGCGCTGGCCAAGCTGGCGGCCTGGGTGATGGCCGGCAAATCCCTGGAAGAAGTGGGTCTGCTGGAGGAGCCCGAAGTACGGGGGTTCTTCGTCAAGGAGGCCGTCCTGCCCTGGAAGAAGCTGAGCGGCGCGGATACGCTGCTGGGGCCGGAGATGCGCTCCACGGGCGAGGTGATGGGGCATGCGCACAACTTCGGCCACGCCTTCGCCAAGAGTCAGCTGGGGGCGGACTACCGGCTGCCGGTCGACGGCGGCGTGCTGATCACGGTGAACGACTACGATAAGGGCGCGGCGCTCAAACTGGCGCGCGATTTCAGCCGCATGGGTTTCGACCTCTACGCGACCTCGGGCACGGCCACGCTGATCCAGCGCGTGGGGCTGCCCGTGGTTGTGCTCAACAAGGCCGCCGGCGCGGAATCACCTATAGACAGCCCGGGCAACGGCGCCTACACGACCCTGGACGCGATGCGCGACGGCAAGATCGATCTGATCATCAACACGCCGCTCGGGCCCCACAGCCGCGCCGACGGCCAGAAGATCCGCACGCTGGCCACGCGCATGGAGATCCCGTTGATCACCACGCTCTCGGCGGCGCAGGCCGCGGTAAACGGCATTCGCGCCATGATGGACGCCGAGTTGAACGTGCGCAGCCTGCAGGCGCACTACGACCGCGGCTACGGCTGATCCCCCGGCGCAGTCCATTCACCATCGCACTTTCCACGGCGGAGAACATTATGACCCCAACGGAAAAGACACGGAAGAGCGTCTACCTGGCGAACCCCTACGGTTTTTCAGCCCAGCAGCGGGAACTGCTGCTGCCCCCGCTCATCGAGGCTGTGGCGGCGTTGGGGCTGGATGTATGGGAGCCGTTTGCGCGCACGGGCGGCAAGATAGACAGAAGTAAGCCGGGTTGGGCATATCGCGTCGGTCAGCTCTGCTACCGGGATGTATGCGCGGCGGACGCGATCTTTGCCATTGTCAACGGTGTGCCGCCGGACGAGGGCGTGATGATCGAGATGGGGATGGCGATCGCGCTGGGCAAGCCGACGTTTCTGTTCCGGGACGACTTCCGGAGCGTTGCCGATACCGAGGAGTATCCGCTGAACCTGATGCTCTTCACAGGGCTGCCGCAGGAGGCATGGGAGCGGCACTACTACAGGTCCGTGGAGGACATTGCGGCCCCGGACAAGGCGCTGGCGCGCTGGGCGAGGGGCTGACGGGTCTGGCTGACGGATGGGGCATGAGGAAGCCAGAGTGGATTATTTTGTTTGGACTTTACAAAGGCTTTTTGAACGCCACGAAGATCGATATGTAACATATCTGTGGCCAGCTTTTCGCCTGGTGCCGTTCCAGCCCTGACCTGACCCTTTTCAAACAGGCTCTTAGAGGCGGCGTCGGCGAAGAGCAGGTGGTCGGGGATGTCTTCGTTGCGGTCGCTGCCCTGCTGGGGCAGGTAGTCGGCCCAGCCGAGGAGTTCGAAGAGGGGGCGGATGAGCTCCTGCTCGGTGGCGGCCTCGTTTATGGTGTGGAAGGTTGCGGCGTTCTTGAGGAGGGCGTGGGCCTGGGCGCGGAAGGCTTCGAAGTCTGCGGGTTGGGAGAGGGATTGCTGCCAGGCGCCGGTGCGCAGGATGCCTTCTTCGAGAAAGTAGTTGGTGAAAAGTTGGCCGGGCATTGGTTAAGGGTTTGTGGGGGGTGGGTTGGGATTTTGGGGTAGTTTACTCGCGCGGGGGTTGTTGTGCCAGTTTTGGGGGGTTGTCTGAACTGTGATTTTAAGGGATTTGGGAGATGAACTGTGATAAGTGCTGGCGGGGTGAGTGAGGGGTGATGGGAATGTCTGGGCTTGCAGGGCAGGCGCTTTTCATCTGGACCAGAACCGGCCGCGGTGGGTGCTTGCGAGGGGGAGGGCACCCACAAGGGGCCCCCCTACGAGGCGGCTAAGGCGCGTACCTGAACACAACCGGCAGTTGCGTGATATCGTTTACGGCGGGGTCGGTGTAATGCGATATGAGGATCAGGCCGGTGCCGCAGTCTCCGAAGCTGTCACAGGAGATGGGGCCGATGATGCCGTCGAAGCCGGTCGTATTGGTCATTGCCTCCCGCAGCCTGGCCCTGTCGATGAAGAGTGTATCGCCGTCCGCCACCGCCACCTCTTCGATCGCGCGCAGCAGGATGGTCGCGGCGTCGTACGCCAGCGCGATGTAGGCGTAGTTGGCGCTTTCGTTGTAGTGCTGGCGGTAGGCGGCGAACAGTTCATCGCCGCTTCTGCCGGTGGCTTCGTTGACATTGCCGTCGAAATTGAACTCCGGCCCGGACAGATAGACGTCGACCGATTCCAGCTCGGTGAAGAGCAGCGACTCGGTGTTGAACAGCGCCAGCCCGGCAAGCCCCTCCACCTCTTCGAGTTGCCGCACAACATAGCCGGCTTCGTCGGGGAAAAGGGGAAAGAAGATCCCCTCCGGGTTGCCGGCGGCGATGTGCGTCAGCACGGGGATCATGTCGGTGTCCCCCCTGCTCACCTCCTCAACCGCGGTCACCGCGCCGCCCAAGGCTTCGAACGCGACCGCGAACGCGGCTGTAAGCCCGGTTGTGTAGGGATCGCCGTCATGGATCGTGGCCATTCTGCGCAGACCGAGCTCGTCGTACACAAACTCCGCCACTGCCTGCGCCTGGTAGAGATCGTTGCTTGAAACCCGGTAGTAGCCCGCGTGATAGTTGGCCCCCGCGTTGCCCCGCAAATCCGACGTCAGGGAGGGCGACGTATTCGAAGAAGAGAGCATGACCAGGCCGGCCTCGCTCAGAATGGGAGAGGCCGCGGCCGCGGCCACGGAGCACGAAGTTCCGATCACGGCCACGACGCGGGGGTCGCCCACGGCCGTTTCGGCCGCGGCCTTGCCCCCTTCCGCCGTACACAGTGAATCCAGACCCGCGCCCATGCTGACGTTGTGTCCCTTGATCGGGCCGTAATCGGCCAGCGCCATCGCCAGCGCGCGCTGTCTCGGAATCCCCAATTCCCCGATGCTGCCGGTAAGCACCTCCAGCGAACGAATCTGGATATCCTCACCGGGTCCCACTACCACGGCGCCCAGCGGGCTGGCCACCATGTTCTGCGGCACACATGCGCCGCTCAGCAGAAGCGTTATAATCAGCGCCAGACAGCCCAGCAGCGCCGGGCGCGACGTGTCAGATGTTTTCATGGGTCATTTCTCCTTGGCCTGATTGGCTGTTGACTGGGCATAGGTCGCGGCTTGCGGGGGCGGCCGGAGCTTCTGCCGTAGTGTACCCGCGCGGCGGTTATTGTGCCAGTTCGGGGGGGATGGCGGGTCAGAGGAATTACAGGTTTCGTTGACTTTGTCAGATTCAGGGAAATTGGGGACCATTCATGGCAGAAACTTTGCCTACTTTGCATGGACACGCGCGTGTCCATGCAGGGCAAGAGGAAAGGTGTAGACGACCCCCATTGACTGTCGAGGAGGGCATTCAAATGGCCGGACGCGAACCCATGTCGAGCGTTGATCGAGCCTGGTTAATGATGGACGATCCTACCAATCGGATGGTGATCAACGGCTTCTGGATTTTCAGGGAGCAGCTGCAGTATGAGCATGTGCTGGCTGTGCTGGAGGAGCGACTTCTGATTCACGATCGTTTTCGTCAGCGAGTGGTGGAACATCGGGGCGTCTTCAGAACGCGCGCTTATTGGCAGATCGATCCGGAGTTCGATCTGCGCGCGCACGTTGGGCGCACCGTCCTGCCGGCGCCGGGGGATGAGAAGACCCTCAACGATACGATAGCTCGACTGCTCGCCGTTCCTTTGGCGTTGAACCGGCCTCTGTGGACGTTCACACTCATTGAAGGGTACGGAGGCGGCAGCGTCTTTTTCGGGCGTATTCACCATTGCATTGGCGACGGCGCTGCGCTGGTAAGGGTGTTGCTCTCGATGGTTGACGCGTCTGCAGAGGGAGAATGGCGCGCGCCGGCCGGGCTTCCCCAGGAAAGTAATGCTTTACGTCCTCAGCCCCGCGGCGGGGCGCGGCCGGGGGGCGCGATATTGCAGGAAGGCGGCAGGAGGGTCAGAAGGCCGAGCGATCTGCTGTCTGTGGCGGCAAGGGGCGGAGAGCTGGCCGGGAGGTTCGCGGCTGTGCTGGCGAAGCTGGCGCTGATGAGGACGGACGACAAAACGGCTTTCAAGGGCGAGGTTGGGGTCGGCAAGGCGGTCGCCTGGTCCGAGGGGATATCCCTAGATGATGTGAAGTTCGTGAAGAATACAATGGGGGCGACGGTCAATGATGTGCTGGTTGCGGCGATGGCCGGGGCCTTGCGCCGGTATGTCGAAGCGCGCGGCGACGATCCGGAGGGCAAGGAGATTCGAGTGATGGTTCCGGTGGACATTCGCGGGCCGGAGGATACGAAACTGACGAACCGGTTCGCTCTCGTCTATCTCCCGCTGCCCATCGGCATCGCCGATCCCATCGACCGGCTTTTTGAGACGAAGCGCAATATGGATGCCATCAAACGGTCGCCCGAGGCACTGGTGACCTATCAGGCTATCGCCGGCTTGGGCGTCGTGTCCGACAAGATCGCGAGGGGCGTTCGGGGGTATTATGCCGACAAGGTGAGCGCGGTGCTGACCAATGTGCCGGGCCCGTCGCAGAAACTTTATTTTGCCGGCAAGCTTCTGGAGACAATCGTCTTCTGGGTGCCGCAGTCCGGCTCGATCGGCGTGGGTATCAGCATATTCAGCTACGGCGGGCAGGTGAATATCGGGCTGATCACGGACCGCGGGCTTGCGCCGGATCCGGACAGGATCATTGCGGCATTTGAGGCGGAGTTCGACAGTTTATTGTGTCTGGCGCGCGAGCGGGCAACGGAGGCGTGTCATTAACCGGAGTGCCGGCAACAGTCTGCGTTGTGTGGATTCGGAGGGTCAGTAGTTGCTGCGCGGCAGGCACGCTACCGGCGGCGACACGTCCGATATGTGTCCGTTTTCCATCCGATCCGAATGTAACCGCGCTCAGGGCCGCAGTCAGAGCCAATTCGGGCCGATTCACACCGCCGAGACGCTGTCAGACTTGTGTAGCGTGCTCGATTGGCAGGGCCTTGCGCGGGCCTATGCGGAAGAAGCTGGTTCGATCCTCAACCCAGTCTTGGTGGCTGCCAAAAAAGGCTTCGTAGCGGCGCTCCGTTTCATTCACCGCGTCAGCGTTCTTTTCCAGCGGCCCGATGTCGACGATGCAACTCAGGGCCAACCGGAACCATCCCAGGGCTCT
>JAJEDJ010000047.1 GCA_022821545.1 Caldilineaceae bacterium | reverse complement strand
CAGCAACTCCCTGATGCGCGCCAGGGGGATGAACTGTTGGCTGTAGAGGTAGCAGGCGACTGCCTTCAGACGCAGACCATACTGGGTCGGCTGACTCACGTTGGCGGGAAACTCTCCCTTTACGCACACACCACAGCCAGGACACTGCTTCACCTCTGCCTGATGCTCTGTCACTTCGATGCGGGCAGGCGGGATGTCGAATACCTGCCATTTCTCATGCCGCTGGGCAGCCACTGCCTCCAACTCTGTCTGACAGTGCGGGCAATCCGTCAGCCTATGCACGATGACATGGTCCGGTTCCGCCACCTGCATCAAGGTCCGTCCTTTGTGCCCGCGTTGCCCCCCGCGCGGCCGCTGGCCAGAGCGGCGCAGACTCTTGCGCTTACCTTTCTTCAAACCATCGCTGCTCGGCGGCTTGCCGCTGTTGTGACTGTCTTTCGCCAGTTGATCCTGCATTTTCTGGATCAACGCCTGCTGTGTCGCAGTCTGTTCCTGCAGCAGTTGGATCATGGCCTGTTGCTCTGCCACTTGCTGACGCAAGGCCCGGTTCAACGCAAGGCTCTCGCGATATAGCTGCTCTAGTTGCTCACGACTTGCTCCCTTGAATTCACTCATGCCTTTTACTCTACTACAACCAACAGAATTCCGGCACTGCCTTCCTGCGACTAGGTAGGCTTAGTAGTTACCAATCCTCCCGGAAAGTAGCATCAAAAGCGTTAGAAAAGTTGCTCCCGGCCGCGCCGTTGTCCGGTTTGCGCTGTAGGCGCGGCGTTGGGCAGGCTCGCCGTTCTAGTCAGGACTTTCCGAATCTTTCAGTGCTTGTGGACTGCGGCGCAGAAATCTCCTGACGCCGCGGGCAAACTTGCGGCGGGGCAAAAGGACGCGGCGTCCACAGGATTCACAGAGCAGGCCGATGTCGGCGCCCACGCGAACGATTTCCCAGCTGTCGCCCCCGCAAGGATGGGCTTTACGCATCTGGACCAGATCGCCGGGATAGAGTTTCTCATTAATGGCGAGCATAGGCGGTGAGAACCGTGAGTTGCAAGGCTACCATGACCGGATTAGACGGCTCAATGGCCGGGAATCAGGATACCACGGCCGTCTCTGCCGGACGTTCGCCGGTCGCGGCCCCGCTGCGCAGGAGCCCGCCGAGGGCCAGTAGGAAGCTAAGCAGGTAGACGAGCCAGCCGAGGACAGGAATCCGGCCCAGCACGACGATCAGGAGCCCACCTATCAGGAGGAGCAGGAAGGGACTGTAACTTCCCTCAAGCCGCTCGCCGATCTTCTCTCCCAGCCAGTAGCCTGTGAACAGGGGGCTGAGAAACCAGACCAGGCCCGACGAGGCGACCAAAAAGATAAACATGACGATTCCGGGAAGGACGCCCCAGAAGGCCCAGGTAAAGGCGACCAGAATGAGCGACACGATAGGAATGAAGATCAACACCACTGCGGCCAGAAGTCCGTACAGCCCGGTCTCGACCGGATTTGACCGAATCGCGGCGGCAGGTCGGACCAGGATATTGGGCCGGAGGCGCATCAGCAGCCAGCCCAGAATGGCGAAGCCTATGCCAATGGCGAGCGTGCGGAAGATCCAACCGAAGACGGTCCCGACAGCGGTGCCTCCGGCGGAGTCGGAGGTGGGCGGCGCCTCATATTGGATGTCGCGGGCGACGCCGGCAGGGATCTGACGTTGCTCAGGCGCCGCGTAACTCAATTCGCCGCCGATGCGGGCGGCATCAGTGACGCTGAACTCCCCGACCTGGATATCGACGTCGCCGCCGACTGTGCCGGAAAGATAAAGCATCCCCAGAGCGCCGAAAAAGTCGCCGCCGATGACGCCCGAAATATCGGCTTCCCCAGCGCCGACGTGAATGTCACCGCCAACTTCTCCAGTGACGTTCAAGCCGCCCGTTATCGCCTGTGAACCAACGCCGGTCGGAAAGGTTGTCTGACCGCTGCCAGCGCCGACGAAGGCATCATCGGCGACGGTTCCCGTGAGTTCGACGCCGCTGCCGGCAGCACGCAGATCGTCCAGGACCGTGCCGTGAATCACGATTCCGGCGGCCGCAGCCCACAGGTCCCCTTCGACAATTCCGGTTGGGCCGATCTCTATGTAGGAGGCGCCGGCGATAAGATCACCTTTGACAGTGCCATCGATGTAGATCTCTGTGGCGGCAACGTAGAGATCATCATCGACAATCTCTCCTTCGGCGAGGCGGTAGGAGTCGTCGCCGGCAAATTCAGCGGCGAGCGCGGCGCTGGAAACGGCCAGTGTCAGAAAGGCCATGAACGCCACTGCCAGCCAGCGTGTGGGTCTTTTTGGAAGATTCATTTCTCAACTCCTGGAGGGTTATCCGAATTCGATGGTTTTCCCAACGACACCACGTCATCAAATGGATGAAACGTGGAGTTTGACTCGTGGACCGGCGGGCTCCAGCCTGATCGTACACTACGAATTTGACGAAACCAAAGTTTCGCGTGCAGATGGAACCCCGCAACGGAAAAAACTGGCAGAAGCGAGGAGCCGGCATCGCCGCTCCGCCATCCGAACTCTTATGGAAGCAGAAATTCGCTTACGGGCGCCGGACCTTCTTATTTCTGCCAGATTACGTTGTGGAACAGGTCCGGCTCCTGGTAGGCGCTGGGGGCGGGAAAGGCGCGCGTGTAGTTTTCGAAGCGGGACAGCCTGCGGCGCAGAGGCTGCGGCAGCGCGCGCAGCGTGGATGGGCCGCCGCTGTACTGGCTGGCATGGGCGCGGCTGGCCCGTTCTTTATGGTCGAGGAAGGCGCGCACATCAATGCGAGCGTGAATTGGGGTCTCCCAGCCGGCGATCTGGACAAGGTCGACGTCTTGATTGCGGCCGACCTGGCGGGGGTTGCGGCCTGTCAGCTGCATGAATCTGACGACCCAGCGAAGCATGCGTTTGTCGAAGCTGGAGTAATAGAGTTTCTGGGCCGCGTGGGGAGGCAGGCCGACCCCGGTACGATCTGCGTTCGACGCGTCCGCCTGTCCCGCGGCATAGAAGGCCGCCGTCACGGCCTCACAGCAGCGAATGTGATCAGGGTGGCCGTAGCCGCCGTAGGGATCGTGGGTAATGGCGACCTGCGGTTTCAAGCGGCGGAAGTAGTCGATCAGCTCATGCACCAGCCGTTCAACCGGCTGCTGCACGAGCGACCGGGGGTGCTCATTGTCCGGCGAGCCGCGCATGCCGCTGTCGCGGTAGGGCAGGTTCCAGATGCTGGTGACGCCCAGCTCGACGGCAGCGCGGGCGAGTTCTTCGCTCCGTACCTGCGCCAGCGTGCGTTCACTCTGGTTTTGGTGGCTCTCGGTTACGGAGCCGGCGTCGCCGTCGGTGGCGATGATGACATGCACCTGCACGCCTTCGGCGGCGTAGCGAGCCAGCGTTCCGCCCGGCCCGAAGCTCTCGTCATCAGGATGGGCGAAGACGCCCAGTAGAGTGCGTGAATTGGTCATATTGTGTTGCTCGCTCTCTCTTTCTCGCTCTGTGTTGCTCGCTTGCTATGGCCTGTGACCGGCGGTCAGCCATCTGTGGAATGTGCCGGCTCCAGCTGTTCTGTTCTGCTGCGGAGGAAACTCCAGATGATTCCATGCACCAGCTGTTCGACCGGCGCCCGGTCGTCGGTGAATACGGGCGTGCCCGCGGGCGGGTCAGCGGTGCGCACGCGGGACATCTCGCGATTGCAAGAAAATTCGCTGGCGCAACCGGCTACCTCGAGCGCGAACCGGCGGAATTGGTGCGGAAGTGAAGAGGGCATGGCCGTCACATTGGCTGTAAAGGCTTCCCTGGTCGCCGGATGGTTGGCGGCGAGGACAAGGGAGTTGCCCAGATCGTCGGGCGGCCCCGGCTCGTCTATGATCAGTACGAAAGGGAAAACTGCGGCAAGTGTGGCGGCGAGGGCGTCGACGAGCGCATAATCGGTCGGAGAACGACCTGCATTGATCATCAGGACCGCCTGCTCGCTCATATGCCTGCGCGCCAGCTGAAAAAACTCCACAGTTGTGAGGTGGAACGGAATATAGGGCGGCCGGTAGGCGTCCACCAGTACGATGTCGAAGATTTCGTCTTCGGGCTGTTCAAGCAGCCAGCGGCGGCCGTCGGCCGCTACAGCCGTCAGATTGGGTTGAGTCATGTCAAAGTAACGCCGCCCTACTGCGATAATCTGAGGATCCAGTTCGACGCCGACAATGTCAAGCGGGCCGTAGATATGCGTGTACAGATGGGGCGCGGTGCCGGCGGCCAGCCCGATGACAAGGACGCGCTCGTGGGGGCCGAGCCTGCCGTCAGGTCGAAAGAAAGGGGCCAGCAGGAAATAGTCCCATATGCCCTGGCTGAGCAGGCTGTCGGGGTGGTAGACGCTGTGGATGCCAACGCCTTCGTTAAGCTGAAGGTGGCGCTCGCTGCCCCATGCCCGAACGAGGATATAGTTGTAGAGAGACTCGTCTTCGTATAGAATTGGGCTGTCATCGCGGCTGTCCCAGTGGGCGCGCACGCTTCCGGGGTCGGTGAGAGCCAGGGCCAGGGTTGCGCCCAGTGCGAGCAGCGCCAGGCCGGGAAGGCGCCGGCTGCGCCCGTGCAGGAGCGCTGCCAGCAGTGTGACGGCCAGTAGCCAGAGCGCCAGCAGGTAGAAACTCCAGCGGGTTCCGTAGGAGGGGATCAGCCAGAGAACGGGCAGAAAAGTGCCGATGATGCTGCCGCAGGCGCCAATGGCATAGAGGTGTCCGGCCACACGGCCCGTCTGCTGCAGGTCGGTCACCGCCAGGCGCACGGCCCACGGGCTGACCGCCCCCAAGAGGATTACGGGCAAGCTGAAGAGCAGCAGGACGACGAGCAGCGCGCCTGCGAGCAGCCCTGGAACATAGTCGTTCAGCCCCACCGCTGCCAGGCGCAGTATGGGCGGACTGACGGTCGGCGTGAGCGCGACGCCCAGGCCGGCCAGGGTCACGATCGTCAGCAGCCCGCCGAGGCTGGGGAAGCGGTCCGCCAGTTTCCCGCCCAACCAGGCGCCTATTGCCAGGTAGGACAGGATGAGGCCGATCAAGGCGGCCCACACGATCTGGCTGTTTCCGAACCAGGGTTCCAGCAGACGGGCGGCGCTCAGCTCGACGCCGAGGGTTACTGCGCCCGCCGTGAAGACGAGCATCCGGAAGACAAAGGTTTTCATACAGGAGCGACACGATCCTGGTAGCTGCGGTAACGCCCACGGAACTGCCGCAACAGTATAGCACAACAGACTTGCGCCCGGAGAGATTCCAAAGGGGACAGGATGGCGAGAGACCCCGAAACAGCGTAAAGTTTGCGTGCCGGTGTCATTGCTGCTTGCCCGTTGCCGGTTGGCCAAAATAGGGCGGGCTGCGGGCGGAGAAGCTGGGTGGAAAGGGGGATGCGATGAGGGAGTTTGGCCTGATAGCTCTCTTTGGTTCTGGAGAGACGGCGCCGGGGGCCTACCGGATTCATGAGCGGGTGATGCGCGAACTGCCGGCGCCGGTTCGGGTTGCCATATTGGAGACGCCGGCCGGTTTTGAACTGAATTCGCCCGCGGTGGCGGGGAAGGTCGGCGCTTATCTGGAACGTCATCTGCGCAATTTTTCCCCACAGATTTCGATCGTACCGGCGCGCAAGCGGGGCACAGAGTTTGATCCCGACGACCCTGAAATTGCAGGTCCACTATTGGAAAGCAGCTATCTTTTCATGGGCCCGGGTAGTCCTTCCTACGCGGTACGCCAGTTGCGCGACAGTTACGCCTGGCACGCGTTGCGGGCGCGGCACCGGCTGGGCGGCGCGATCTGCTTTTCCAGCGCCACAACGGTCGCGTCCGGCCGCTACACGCTGCCGGTCTATGAAATTTACAAGGTTGGCGAGGACCTCCACTGGATCGAAGGCTTGGCCTTTTTCACAGACTTTGGATTGCGGCTGAGCGTCATACCCCACTGGAACAACAACGACGGCGGTGAAGAACTGGACACCAGCCATTGTTACATGGGTCAACCTCGCTTCGACGAACTGCTGTCGCTGCTGCCGCGCCCGGTGACGGTATTGGGGATCGACGAGAATACCGGCGTGGTAATCGATCCTGTGGCGGGGGTGTGCGAACTTGTGGGCCAGGGGGGCGCAACCGTGCTGACATCGGAGGGCGAGCAGGTGTTCGGTAGCGGGTCGCGATTTCCCGCAACGGTGCTGGGGGACTGGCGCCTGCCGCCGACGCCGCAGGACGGCATCCCGGGAGAGATCTGGCAGAGGGCTTGCGCTTTGCGTGACGCAGCTGAGAATCCGGAGGAGGAGGAGGCGCCGCAGCCGATTCTCGCCCTGTCTGAACAGCGCCAGGCCGCGCGCGCCAAGCGCAACTGGGCGGAGGCCGACGCCCTGCGGGACGAGATCGGCGCGCTGGGCTGGCTGGTACACGACACGCCGGAGGGACCGCGCTTGGAAAAAGCGAAATCGCAGTGACCGGCGGACAGGAACCGGCCGCTGCCGCAAGTTTGCCAACCGGACGATACAGGCTAAGGACTAAGAACGATGGAATCGAACGCTATGACCAGCCTCCAGGACCAGATTCGTGACAAATACGATTCTTTCGCACACCACACGATCTCTTATCACATTCTGGTCAACAACGAGGGCCAGGAGCGTGAACGGAGTTTCGATGTCTGGGCCTCACAGGCTGAAATCGAGGATTTTGCGAAAGACGGCTACCTGGTACGTGAGGCTTTGATCGAGGGCGAGCCGTTGGAAATGTTGCGCCGGGCGCTGGACGAAGTGGAAGAGGCGGAGTTTGAAGCGGCCGACGGCAGCCGGTTGGGCGGCAGGGACTGGATTCCGCGTCATCTGTTTGACAAACATGCCGACTTTCACATGTTGATCAACTATGAACCGATTCTGTCGCTGGCACGGGCGGTACTCGGCCCCTTTGTGCGCATTCGCCAGCTGGCGGCCCGCATCAGCTATCCGGGCCAGCCCGTCCAGTTTACGCGCTGGCATCACCATCAGCCGGGGATGACGGAGCCGGTGCCGCCTTTTTTCGCGTTTCCGCACAAGCTGGACTGCCTGATCTATCTTGACGAGTTGAATGACGCCAACGGGCTGCTGGCGGTGGCGCCGGGTACCCATCTGCATACAGGCGAGGATCTGCCGCTGGAGGAGTACGGCGATCTGGCGGGCCAGCGGGAGATCCGGGCGCCGGCAGGAACCTGCGTGCTTCTGCACGGCAACCTGTGGCATCGCGCGATGCCGACGAGCGCCGAAGGCAAGAAGCGCCGCGTGCTGATTCTGAGCTACGGGCCGACGTGGATGCGAAGGTCGCCGTTTGGAGACAGGCCGGAAAACGGGCTGATGGAGAAGGTGATCGAAGAGGCCGACCCGGCGACGCAGGAACTGCTGGGAATTGGCGGGTATCAGTAGTTGAAGAACCAGCGATGAGCAGGCTCCCTACCACTCATCCGGGAGAAATCCTCAATCAGGAGTTCCTCCTACCGCTGGACATCACGCCGTACAGATTGGCCATGGCGGTCGGAGTCGATGCGACTCCGGTCAGCTATGGCTTTGAGCGTGCGTCCGGTCACCGCGGCGGATGCATGGGCATGACGACGTGGAGGAACTCTTCGTCGCCGAGGCCGAGGGGCCGGATGGTGCCGGGGCGGTTGGACTGGGTGGTTTCAAGGACGACCTGTTCCTCGTCGATCTGGCTGAGGACGGCGATCAGGTAGCGGACGTCGAAGTCGATCTCCAGATCATCCCCTTCCACCATTGCATCCAACTCATTCTTGCTGTTGCCCATCTCTGCGCTGCTGGCGGTGAGATGGAGATTGCCGACGCCGCTGTCGCCGTTGGGCTCAATCTTGAGGCGGACGATATTGGCGTTGTCGCGGGCGAACAGCTGGGCCACGCGCACGGCCTGGAGAAAAGCGTCGGTGCCGACCACTGTACGCGTGTTGTGGCCCTTGGGGATGATGGCCCGGTAGTCGGGGAAGCGGTCGGCAATCAGCTGGCTGACCAGATCGACCTGGTGAAAGGCGCCGCGGGTCTCGCCCCCCTTGCCCCAGACGCGGAACAGAATCTGGTTGCGGGCCTGGGTCACGGTAACCTGGACCGGTCTTTCGTCTTCGGCGTCGACGATAATGCGGCCCAACTCGCTCAGATGGCGGGCCGGCACGACGACCGCCAAGTCGTCGGTGAACGCCTCCTCGACTTCGATGCTGCGCACGCTGAGCCGGTAGCCGTCGGTTGCGGCGAGCGCGAGGCGCTCCTTGGCAAAGGTAACTTCGACGCCGGTTAGGGTCGGGCGGCTCTCATCGGTCGCGGCGGCGAAGACGACCTGATCGATCATCTTGGTCAGGCCGGCGGTCTCGAGCGCGATCGTGCGGCCTTCGAGAGCCTCGGCGGTCTCTTCGGGTCCGTCGCCGTTGTCGACAGTGGGAATTACGGGAAACTCCTGCGCGTCGATGCCTTTGATGTTGACGTCGAAGTTGCCGCACCGCAGATGGAGTGTCTGCGTACGTACGGACAGTTCCATCTCGATCTTGCCGGGCTGCAGGCTGTTGACGAACTCGGTCAGCAGGCGGGCCGGCACGGTAATGGCGCCTTCGTCCTCTATGTGGGCGCCGATCCAGCAGTTGACGCCGATCTCCAGATTGGTGGCGGCCAGACGCAGCTGATCATCCTTCGCTTCCAGCAGAATGTTGCCGAGAACCGGCAATGTACTGCGCGACGATACCGCGCGACCGACGATCGACAGGCCCTTCGACAGATTCTCCTGAAAGCAGCTTACGCGCACTTTTGCCTCCCGTCCTCCAGGAATTTGTTCCGAATTTGGTACATTGTCAGATTGTTCGCGCTCGTACAGCCAAGCGGTGGAGCGTTGATCAAATATAGCATAGCGGATATGGCAAGCCAAACTATCGGGACAAAGATCAGTCGGTAATGTTGGCTGCCGCTTCATCCGAGTAATCTGAACTGTGATCGGACTGTAAAGAGGGTGAGAAGCGAGAGACTCTCCTGCGCGTGTTGTGCGGCGTGCGGGAGTGCAAAATTCGCTCAGTTTGGCGCAGAACCATCTGATTCTCTATAATGGTGCTGTGCGCTGCCTCTGCGCCCTCTGCGTGCAAGAGGGGCGAGCGCGGAGAGTGGACCGGAAGGCTTTCGGATTCGGTCGCAGACAGGGACGACAGCCTTGGACAGTTCAGCTGGCAGGGCCTTTCCAGCTTTCGCTCCGCAACGATTCCAGCGACGGCGTGTTATAGATTATGAACGGGAACGCCCTCAACGAAGCAGATAGGAGCGCCAACGGAAGCCGCCCCGGAAGGACAACGCCTGATCCGCAGGACGAGGAGAGGGCGATCGAATCGGCGCTGGTGGCGCGGGCGAAGAAGGATACGCAGGCGTTTGGCGAACTGTACGAACGCTACGTTGATCGCATCTATTCGTATGTGTACAGCCGGGTACAGAACGCCGAGGATACGGAGGACCTGACAGCGCGTATCTTTTACCGGGCGCTGGACCGGTTGGACAGTTACGAGGACAGGGGGCTGCCCTTCGGGGCGTGGCTTTTCCGCATCGCCCACAATCTGGTGGCCAACTGGCGCCGCGATCAGGGGCGGCGCACGTTCGTCCCGATCGACGGAATGGTCTTTCCGGCGGAAAGGCGGGACGAGCCGGAGGCGGCAGCAGAGCGGCGGGAAGGGGAGGAGGCCTTGTGGGCGGCGATCGAACGGCTGCCGGAGGAACGGCGGCGGCTTCTCTTCCACAAATTCGGGGACCAGCTGACAAATATTGAGATCGGCGAGCTGATGCAGAAAAGCGAGGGTGCGATCAAGTCACTTTATTTCCGCACTCTCGCGGCGCTGCGCAGAGATCTGAGCGAACAGTTCGAGGACGGTGAAGCAGAGGGACCCCCATCCGTTTCCGAACATAAAGGAAAGTAGGCATCCGATGAGAAGCGCGAACATGCTGGACAGATTGCAGCAGTTCAAAACCGATGTTGTGCGGATCATGCCCTTTCAGCAGGCGTCGCGCAGCGAAGTGAAAAATGAAGCGATTGATGGCGAGTTGACGGAAGAGGAGGAGGAACAGTTCGCCCACATGGTGAGCTTCCTGGGCAAGCTCTTCCCTTTCGTGCGTCCGTCGCCTGAGTTCCGGGCGCGGTTGAAGGAGGCCCTTCTGGCGGAACACCGGCGGCGCATGGCCAGTGAGGGAATGCTGCCGGCGCGTCAGGAGGGAGGGATATCCTGGCGCTGGTCGCTGGCAGCGACGGTGCCGCTGTTAATCGGTGTGCTGGCGACGATACTGTGGCGGCGGAGCCACCGTTCGGACGGGCAGTTGATTTCGCCGGTGGGAGGGCGGTAGGATCGGTCCCGCCCGGCTGTAGATTGCGAGGTAGCGCCTCTCGGCCCCTTTCGCGGGGTCGAGGGGCGTTTTTCGTTCCGGCTACCGCTTTTTGCTCTTATTCCGGCCGCCGGTGACGCTGCTCACGCGTGCCAGTTTTTCGGTGCCTTTCTCGGCCGCGCGTGAAGTTGTCCTGGCGGCAGCCGGCTTCGATTCTGCGGCCGGCTCGTCGAGCAGACTTCCCTGCACGGACTGGTTCACTGAGGCAGCCGCGGCCTGTTTCCGTGCCGTCCGTTTACCGGTCGCGAGTTTGGGCCTTTTGGACGTTTCACTGGCGAGTTTGCGCATCTTGCGCCGTGAGCGCGATCTGCCCGTTTTGGCCGCGGCAGTCCCGGAGGTCGGTTTCTTCTTTGCAGGCGCCTCCTTCGGTCTCCCCTGGTTATCCTTTGCCGGAGGCGGTGCCGCGGTGTCCCTTCTGCCATTCAGCTGTGGGTCGGGTGGGGGCGGCGGGCCGTCCATGGCTGCCGCGACTGGGGAGACGGCCTGTACGGCCGCGACCGCGTCGCTGCTGGCCAAGTCGACCTTGGGCGAGCCCAGCGCGCTGCGTCCGCTGGCAGGGATATCTTCCAGACCAAGCGGCTTCGCCACGCCTTTCTCCGTCACGAAGGCGGCGAAGGCATGCTCAGGCGTCAGCATGGCGGCGCCGACAAGGTCGCCGGTGCGGTCGTCGAGCTTGTGGGCGATAATGCCGCCGCCGCTGCGGCCCTGCTGGCTGAATTCGCTCATGGCCGTGCGTTTGACGTAGCCGGCAGAAGTTGCTGTGAGCAGTTCGCCTTTGGGCGCGACCGGGAGCGCGGCGATAACTTCATCGTCACTCTTGAGGTTGATGCCGGCGACGCCGCGTGCGGCTGTACCCATCACCCGCACCTTTTCTTCAGAGAAACGGATCGAGCGGCCCTTGCGGGTGATGAGCACGACTTCGCCGTTGCCGGGGGTAACGAACGCGCAGGTCAGCCGGTCTTTGCCATTTACACTGATCACGTTCAGAGAGGCCAGCGCGGCCTGGGTAAAGTCGGCGATGGCGATGCGTTTGACGGCGCCCTGGCGGGTGACGAGAAACAGAAAGCCCTCGGTTGCGGGTTGCGGCAGTGCCAGCATGGAGGCGATGGTGTCGCGGCGGCTGAAATCGGTCAGATCGGCCAGATGTCTGCGCCCTTCCTGTGGTAGCTCATGGACTCCGAGGCGGTGGCAGCGCCCGCCGGCGGAGAAGAAAAAGAGCTGGTCGCGGGTGTTGGCTGTGAGCAGGGCCGCGGCCGCGTTTTGGGCAGCCTGGCGCAGGCCGGCGCGGTTGATGCCGGTGAAATCCTGGCGGCGCAAGGCGCCGGCAGCGCCGAGTGCCACCCAGACGCGGCGGTCCGGCAGCAAATCGGTGGCGGTGAGCGTGCCTTGGGCGCGTTCGACGATCTGTGTGCGGCGGCGGTCGGCGTGCTGCCGGCGCAGGGCGAGTAGATCTTCGCGGATAACGCCCAGAATTTTGCCGTCGTCGGAGAGCAGGTCTTCAAGGTAGGAGATTAACTGCTGCAGCTCCTTATGTTCATTCTGGAGCTGTCTGCGCTCAAGCGCGGTCAGCCGTCTCAGCGGCATATCCAGGATGGCCTGTGCCTGGACTTCGGTGAAGCTGAATTCACGAATCAGGTTGGTGCGTGCGGTGTCGACGCGCTGGCTGCGGCGGATCGTACGGATCACTTCGTCGAGGATGTCGAGCGCCTTAAGCAGACCTTCGACGATGTGTGACCTGGCCCTGGCCTTGGCGAGGTCGAACTGTGAGCGGCGGCGGATAATCTCCTGGCGGTGCTCGATAAAGTGCCGCAGGATGCGCTTGAGGGTGAGGGTGACGGGCTCGCCGTTGACGAGGGCCAGCAAAGACATGCCGAACGTCTGCTGCATTGGCGTCAGCCGGAGTAGACGGGCCAGAATTGCATTCGGGTCGACGTTGCGGGTCAACTCGATGACGATGCGCATGCCGGTTCGGTCGCTCTCGTCGCGCAGGTCTGTAATGCCGTCGATTTTGCCGTCGCGGACGAGCCGGGCGATACGCTCGAGCAGGTTTGTCTTGTTGGTCTGATAGGGCAGGTCGGTCACGACGATGCGGCTGCGGCTGCGGCTCATCTCTTCAAAATGGGCCTTGGCCTGCATGATCAGCCGCGCTCTGCCGGTGGCATATCCATGGGAGATGGCATCGATCTCCTCTTCGCCCTTGGCGGCCTGGCGATAGCGAAAGAGGATGCCGCCTGTTGGGAAGTCGGGTCCTTTGATGAACTGCAGAAGATCGTTGACGCCGACTTCGTCGATTTTGTCGAACTGATCGATCAGATAGACAGTGGCGTCGACGACTTCGGCCAGATTGTGGGGGGGAATGTTGGTGGCCATGCCGACGGCGATGCCATTGGCGCCGTTGATGAGGAGGTTTGGCAGCGCGGCCGGCAGGATGGCGGGCTCTTTGAGCGTGGTGTCAAAGTTGTCGTTCCAGTCGATGGTATCCTTTTCGATGTCGGCCAGCATCAGGTCGCTGATGGCTGCCAGGCGCGCCTCGGTATAGCGCATGGCGGCGGCATTGTCACCGTCGATCGAGCCGAAGTTGCCCTGGCCGTCGACCAGAGGGTAGCGCAGGCTGAACTCCTGGGCCATCCGCACCATGGCGTCATATACGGAGGTGTCGTTGTGGGGATGGTATTTGCCCAGCACTTCGCCCACGATGCGGGCGCTCTTCTTGTAGGGCTTGTTGCTGGTCACCCCCATGTCGTGCATGGCATAGAGGATGCGTCGATGAACCGGTTTGAGGCCGTCGCGTACGTCGGGCAGGGCGCGGGCGACGATGACGCTCATGGCGTAGTCGAGATACGAGGCGTGCATCTCGGCGGTGATATCGATTTCGCGGACGGTTCCTGTCATTTTGCTTGTCTATTCGTAAGTCAGTGCATCAACTGTCGTTTTGAACGCGGCGGCAATGCGGAATAAGGCGGACGCGGAGCCGCGTTTGTGCCCCCGCTCGATCTCCGACAGGTAACTGGCGCCGATTCCCGTGCATTCGGCTCTCGTTTCTCTGCTTCCATTCCAAAATGTTCGCATACGGCAAACATCCCGTCAAGAGAGGGGCGGTTGGGCCTTTTGTCAGTGTCAAAGGGCTTGCGGAACTGCATTTTCTTTCGCTATGAGTGCGCGGCTGTGTTCGCCGAGAAATCACACCCTTTCAAGCTTAAGGGCGTTCCTCAGCTCGATCACCTGATCACGGAGTGAAGCTGCCCGCTCGAACTCCAGGTTCTGGGCGGCTTCGTGCATCTCCTCTTCCAGATTGGTGATCCGTTTCACCAGCTCGTCCGGGGAGAGGCCTGCCGGATTCCGAGTGGCGGCTGCTTCGTCTTCGTCGACGCTGTAGTCGGCCTGGTCCTCGGCCAGGACTTTCATGCGGTCGGTCAGGTCGCGGATGCTCTTGACGATGCTGCGGGGCTCGATGCCGTGCGCCAGATTGTGCGCCTCCTGGATCTGGCGGCGGCGATTGGTCTCACCGATGGCTTTCTCCATGGCTTCGGTCATCTTGTCGGCGTAGAGAATCGCGCGGCCCTCCACGTGCCGGGCGGCGCGGCCGATGGTCTGAATCAGCGATGATTCACTGCGCAGAAAGCCCTGTTTGTCGGCGTCCAGAATTGCGACCAGCGTAACTTCGGGCAGGTCCAACCCCTCGCGCAGCAGATTGATACCGACGACGACGTCGTAGACGCCGAGGCGCAGGTCGCGCAGGATCTCGACCCGTTCCAGGGTATCGATCTCGCTGTGAAGGTACTGGACCTTCACCCCCAGGTCGGCAAGATATTCGGCCAGGTCTTCGGCCATCCGTTTGGTGAGCGTCGTGATGAGGGCCCGCTGTCCGACGGCTACGCGTCGATGCACCTCGTGGAGCAGGTCTTCGATCTGACCCTCGGTCGGCCGCACTTCGACGATTGGATCAAGGAGGCCTGTGGGGCGAATGATCTGTTCCACGACCTGGGCGGCGTTCCTGAACTCGTAGTCGCTCGGGGTGGCGCTGACGTAGATGACCTGGTTCACCACCTCGGCAAACTCATCGAAGGTGAGGGGCCGGTTGTCCAGTGCGCTGGGCAAGCGGAAGCCGTGCGAGACAAGCACCTCTTTGCGCGAACGGTCGCCGGCGTACATGCCGCGGATCTGGGGGATGGTCATGTGGCTTTCGTCGATAATCACAATCCAGTCGGCCGGGAAGTAGTCGAGCAGGGTCCATGGACGGCTGCCGGGGGGACGGCGGGCCAGATGACGGCTGTAGTTCTCGACGCCGTTGCAGTAGCCGATCTCTTGCAGCATCTCGAGGTCGTAGCGGGTCCGCTGGCCAATGCGCTGGGCCTCCAGCAGCTTCCCCTGGCTTTCCAACATGGCAACCTGCTGCCTGAGCTCTTCTTCGATATCGACGATCGCCTCCTGGACCTGATCCTGGTGCGTGATGAAGTGCTTGGCCGGGAAAATCTCCACTTCGGGGTAGTCGTCCAGGATTTCGCCGGTGAGTGTATCGATCTCACTGATGCGTTCGATCTCATCGCCCCAGAAGCTGACGCGCAAGGCGTTGTCGCTGTAGGCCGGCTGAACCTCCAGAACATCCCCGCGCACGCGGAATTTGGCCCGCTGCAGGGCGGTGTCGTTGCGCTCGTAAAAGATGTCGACCAGATGGCGCAAGACCTGGTTGCGGCGTACCATCTCGCCTACGGTCAGCTTCAGGGCCACCTGGCCGTAGTCCTGGGGGCTGCCCAAGCCGTAGATGCAGGAGACCGAGGCGACGATCACGACGTCCCGCCGGCTGAACAGGGCGCTGGTCGCAGCCAGACGGAGGCGTTCGATCTCCTCGTTGACCTGGGCATCCTTTTCAATATAGGTATCGCTGCGGGGAATGTAGGCCTCCGGCTGGTAGTAGTCGTAGTAGGAGACGAAGTATTCCACCATGTTGTTGGGGAGAAACTCACGAAACTCGCTGTAGAGTTGGGCGGCCAGGGTCTTGTTGTGGGCGATGACCAAAGTCGGCTTCTGGATTTCTTCGACAACCTTGGCCATCGTATAGGTCTTGCCGCTGCCGGTGACGCCGAGAAGCACCTGGTGCTGAAGGCCCTCACTGATGCCGTTGGCGAGCTTGGAGAGGGCTTGGGGCTGATCGCCCATCGGTTGAAAATCGCTGACTACCTGAAATTGAGGCATTTCCGGCTCCGTAGTTCCGATACGAGCGCAGTTCGCAGAACAAGCTTACCATATGTCTCAAGGGGATCGGGACATTTCACCGTGCCACTCCGTTTCCAGGTGGTAGGCCGTCCGCAGCGTGCCGGCATCGTACAGAAAACAGATCTGAAATGTAGGCCGGGCGGCAGACCAGATGGTGTCCAGAGAACGATTTCTAGTGAACGAAGGAGACCTCTCGCCTTCCGAACTTTTGTTCGCCTTCTGGAGTCATTATACATGCTTTGGCTGTATCTGTCCAGCAGGGGTAGGGGAACGGCATTTGACACAGGGTGATCCAAAACGGCCGGCAAAAACTGTAGAAGCCTGCTGGATACCCACCGAATACAGGTACGCTCGTCAAGGAGACAGGATAAGAGAACGAACGTAAAGACTACGGAATAACTACGTTAAGGCTACGATACGGCTACGAAACGACAATGGAACGACTACGGGGACCCTGCGGAGTGCCTTCGGAGAGCGATAAAAGAACAGTGACATATTATGGGATTGCCTGAGTGTCGAGAGACATAAGGGAACGGGGGGATCCCTTCAAAAAAGGTGTCATAACCCTTCAGTTCTTTCACTTTTCCTCTCTCCTCTCTCCTGGTCTGATCGTGTATAATCGGATTCAATGAGAGTATTCCGTTGCCAGAAGCGAAGCCATCGAAAGCGTGCCCGGCGAAGCGGCGGCGCTCGTCCGCGCGCCTTGGCGCTGGCGGCCGCGCTGCTGGCGGCCGTGATGCTGACAATCGACTTCGGCGGCGGAATTCCGCATCTGAAGTTCGCCGCTGCCCAAGTAGCGACCACGCCTTCGCCCGGTTCCCAAGGGTCAGAGAAGGCTGCGCCAACGGCCACTGAAACTCGTTCGGTCCAACAGCTGCAGGATTCATTTCGAGCCACTGCTACAGCTCGCGCCCAACTGACGCAGACTGCGGAGGCGGAAGCCACCAGCCTGGCGCTCACCCCATCGGTCACGCCCACGCCTATACCCACGAATACGCCAACACCGTCCCCTACGCCAACCCCTTCACCCACGCCCACGCCTGGCCCCGATGAGATATTGGAGGCGCGCATAGATGCTCTGATCGCCGGGATGAGCGTCGCCGATCGCGTCGGCCAACTGTTTATTGTGACCTTCCAGGGCAACGATATCGGACCGAGGAGCGACGTCGCCGAATTGATCCAGGAGTACCGCGTGGGCGGCGTGGTTATCAGCCCCAGGAATCGCAACTTCAGCAACTACAGCGGTACGACGACGGAAGATGTCGCCCGGCTTACAAATCAGCTGCAGGCACTGGCCTATGGCATCTACCTGGCGCCGTCGGAGGCGTTGAACGTCAAGGACGGCGGTCCGGCCATACCGGGCATTTTGCAGTCGGGACTGGAACAGAGATTGCCGCTGGAGATTCCACTGTTGATTGGCGTTGAACAGGGTGGGGACGGCATGCCGGGCTCAGTGCTGCGCGCCGGATTCACCGCGATCCCGCCGCAGATGGCGCTCGGGGCCACCTGGAATCCTGAACTGGTGGAGGAGGTCGGTGCAGTCCACGGTCGCGAAATACGCAGTGTGGGTGTAAATCTACTGCTGGGACCGGCGCTGGACGTGATAGAACAGCCGCGGCCGGACCTGGTGACCGGATTGGGGTTGCACATGTTTGGCGGCGACCCATTCTGGGTCGGTCGCATGGGCCAGGCTTATGTAACGGGAATCCACCGGGGCAGCGGCGGTCGTGTTGCTACCGTGGCCGGACATTTTCCCGGTTTGGGCGGTACGGATCGCCGGCCGGAAGAAGAGATCGCGACGATACAAAAGAGCTTGCAGGAACTGCAGCGAATCGAACTGCCGCCATTTGCCGCGGTCACTGAGCGGTCGTCTGCCATCCTGCGCATGGATGGGATGATGTCCGCCACCGAGGCGCTGATGTCCGGTCATATTCGATTCAGCAGTTTCCAGGGCAGCCGCGAGCGCACGCCGCCGATCAGTCTGGCGCAGGAGTTGGGCATACTCCTGGATCTGGACGAGTTTGCTCCCTGGCGTGCCGAGGGCGGGATCCTGATGAGCGACGCGCTGGGCGTAATGGCCGTGCGCCGATATTACGACCCGCCATTGCAGGATTTCCCGCGCCGCCGCATTGCGCTGGACGCATTTACCGCCGGTAACGACCTTCTCTATCTGGCGGATTTCTCCCTGACCGACAAGTGGCTGGATGAGAGAGCCAACATCAAGGAGACGATTATCTTTTTCCGCGAGCGGTACACAAACGATGCCGAATTCGCCGCGCGCGTGAATGCCTCGCTACGACGGATCTTGCACTTGAAAGTGCGTCTGTATGACCCAGTATACGCGGATGATTCTCAGGCAACCGCTCTGAGGTTCGTAGACGAACCGATTGAAATCGATTTGGCGGATGTAGTGGTGGGTCCAACCGACCTGGAGAGGGGGTTCAATACCGAACTTCAGAGAGAGGCACAGATGTTGTTGGATCAGGTCGCCAGTGAGGCGCTGACGATCTTCTTTCCCGACTCCCCGGGGTTGACCGACACGCTGCCGGCCCCGCCGGGCGAAGACGAGGATGTGTTGATCTTTACAGATAGCCGCATTTTGCATGAGTGTGACGACTGCCAGGCCGATGCCGCAGTGGAGCCAACCGCATTGGAAGAGATCATGTTAAGGCTCTACGGGCCGGAGGCGACCAACCAATTGCGGAGCGAGCGGATTGGCAGCCGTACCTTTGCCGAACTGAACTCTCTGCTGAACGGTACGGCCGACTCTGCGGTGGCAGAGGCCTTGGAGGAGGAGATCCTGAACGCCGACTGGCTAATCTTTGCCATGCTGGATGTTGATGTAGCGAACTACGACAGCAGCGACGCGGTCAAACGGTTTCTGCGTCAGCGCGGTGACAGGCTGCCAGGGAGCAAGCTGGTGGTGCTTGCGCTTAACGAACCATACTTCTTCGATTCAACCGAGATTGGCAAGATGACCGCTTTCCTCGGCGTCTACTCCAAGACCCAACCGTTTTTGGAAGCGGCCGTGCGCGCCCTGTTCCGGGCCCAGACGGTCACCGGCGCGCCTCCGGTCAGCGTACCCGGCACGCGCTTCAGCAATCTGGTCGAAAGGCTGGAGCCGGACCCGAACCAGCGGATTGACCTGACAGTCCTGAACGAAAACGTCGTGATTGAAGAGGCGGAGGACGACGAGGTTGAGCTGATTCAGACCGACCTGAAGCTGGGTGACAGTCTGGAGCTGCAGGCCGGCCCGATCCTGGATCGCAACGGAAACACGGTCCCTGATGGAACACCGGTGAATTTCCGGCTGATCTATGAGGGCGAGGAGCTTGCAATCCAGTCAAACCCTGTCCCCACCCGCGGCGGACTCGCACGCAAATCGGTGATTTTGGAGAGAACGGGCACGCTCCTGATCGCTGTCAACAGTGTCGAGGCAAACTCCAGTAAGGAGTTCCGAGCACGCGTCCCTGACCCGGATGTGGCATCCGACAGAACGCAGATTGAGGTCACGAACCCTGAGCGGGCAGCCACACCGGCGCCTACGCCGGCGGCGCCGGCGACCGCCGTGCCAACGACGGATGCGGTTGCTACACCTGTCGCGGAGGTTGAGCTGGAGGCGGTCGAGGTCGACGTCGCTTCGCTGACGATTGCAATGGTCACACAGCTGGTAGTGCTGGCGTTGTTGCTGGTTGTTCTGGTACAGGTGATGCCGCGCCAGCTGCTCGTTCAGCGATTGCTGTGGGCTATGCTCGTGGGCTGGGGCGCGTATATTCTATACGGTGTTGATGTTATTCCCGGCGGTGTCTGGATCCAGGTCAATCTCGCCCCCTGGGACAGCGTTCCGATTGTTGTGATCGGTATGCTGATCCCGCTGGTCTGGCTGCAGTTTCGGACGGAGTAGGGACAGTGGAACAGGCGAGAACAGGATGAGAGCCGCCCTCATTCCATGCGATTCCATTCCGTGCGATTCATTGTCGCGCCTCAGGTAGCGGGCCTCGCTCGCAGAGTTTCTACACTGGTGGGCCCGCTTCCGTTCGGCTGCACTGGAAGATCTTCCTGGCGGCGGAACTGGTTCATATAGAGTTCGTAGTAAAAGCCCCGCTGGGCCAGCAGTTCATCGTGTGTACCCCGTTCGATAATTTCTCCGTCATGCAATACTAACACCTGGTCGGCGCTGCGGATCGTACTGAGGCGGTGCGCGATCACGAAGCTGGTGCGGCCTTTGAGCAAGTCGTTGAGCGCGGCCTGGATTCTCTGCTCGGTGCGGGTGTCGACGCTGCTGGTGGCCTCGTCCAGAATGAGGATTCGCGGGTCGGCCAGTGCGGCGCGGGCGATGGCCAGCAGTTGCCGTTGCCCTTGGCTGAGGCCGGCGCCGCGTTCTCCGAGGACGGTATCATAACCGTCGGGCAGCCGCTTGATGAAGTCGTGCGCCTGGGCCAGTTTTGCGGCGGCGATGACCTCCTCGTCTGAAGCGTCCGACCGGCTGAAGCGGATATTGTCCATCACCGAACTGCTGAACAGGTAAGTATCCTGGAGGACGATGCCGATCTGCTCGCGCAGGCTGTGCAGCTGTACGTCGCGCACGTCGACGCCGTCAATGCGTACGGATCCTCCGGTTACATCCCAAAAGCGGGGAAGCAGATTGATAATGGTCGTTTTGCCGGCGCCGGTAGGTCCAACGATGGCCACAGTCTCACCGGGATGGGCGCTCAGATTGATTCCTTTGAGGACAGGTTCGCCGGCTACGTATTCGGCCTCGACGTTTTCGAGGGAAACGTTCCCTGCGATTGGGGGCATTGGCCGGGCGTGGATTTTCTCCTGCACTTCCGGGACCTCGTCCATCAGTTCAAAAATGCGCTCCACGCCGGCGATGGCGCTCTGGATATTGGTCCACATGACGCTGATCTGGGAGATGGGCATGTTAAAGCGCTGCGCAAAGCCCAGGAAGGTGACGATCAGGCCGAGGGAGATGGCCGAACCTGCCAGTGTCTGACCGCGCAGCAGCAGTACGCCGCCGACGCCAACGACGACAGCGATGCCGAGGAATCCGAGCGCTTCCAACGTCGGCGCCAGGGCGGAGGTATAGGCTACGGCCTTGACGTTGGCGTCGCGGTTGACGGCATTGCTTTGCCGGAACTGCTCGATATTGGTCTCCTCGCGACTGAAGGCCTGGACCTCGCGCACCCCGGAGATGCCCTCTTCCAACTCTGCGTTGACGTCGCCGATGCTCTGGCGGGTGACGCGAAACGCTTTGCGCGCCTGGTTGCTGAACCACAGAGTCGTCAAGCCCATGAGGGGCACAACGCTCAGGCTGATGAGCGCGTAGGCCCAATTCATAACGACCATCTGCCAGACGATCCAGAGGATCAGCAACACGCTGCTCAGTACCTGCACCAGGGCAAAGCTGACGACCTGCTGGATCGTGTCTGAGTCGTTGGTGATGCGGCTCATCAGATCGCCGGTCTCGTTGCGACCGTAGAAGCCGAGAGAAAGGCGGTGGAGGTGGTTAAACAGGCGCACGCGCAGGCGGCGCAGAACGTGGTGGCCGGTCCAACTCATGCTGAAGAACATTAAGCCGCCAGTGACCGACCCGACCAGATAGTAGGCGGTTATGACCAGAGTAATGTTGAGCAGGCCGCGCAGCAGGTCATTGCGGCTGGGGTCCCCCATAGCGACTTCCGGGGCATACCAGCAGTTGGCCTGGCTGTCCGTTTCCGCCTGCAGATCGGTCGCTGCCGGCAGTTGAAGCTCTGCGCCCTCTTCGCCGAAGGCCGCCGGGGCCAGAAAGCAGTCCACCGCCTGGCCGATCAGTACCGGGCCAATCACCTGGGTATAGGCGTTGACCGCCATCAGTACGGCGGCGAGGGTCAGAGCCAGCCAGAAAGGTCGAAAGTATCTGCTGAAACGGGACAGGGTGGCGCCAACGCTCTTCGGCTTCAGCGTCTCCTGCCGTAACATGCGGTCACCGAACATCGGGCACGCTCCTGGGAGAAATAGTGCGTAACATGGTCTGTTGCTGCCTGCGCGCTACACTTCAGCGGCCAGCGGCGCCTCCGCCTCAACCGCCGCGTCTTCCACCAACTGGCTATGGTAGATGTCAGTGTAGATCGCGCTGGTCCGCATCAATTCTTCGTGGTTGCCGCGATCGACGATACGGCCTCGATCCAGGACGAGGATCTGATCGGCGTTGACGACGGTGCTGATGCGCTGGGCAATAACAAAGCTGGTGCGTCCCACCATAAGCCGGTCCAGCGCATTCTGGATAAGCGCCTCGGTGGCGACGTCAACACTGCTGGTGGAGTCGTCGAGGATAAGGATGCGCGGGTCGGTCAGGAGGGCGCGGGCGATGGCGACGCGCTGCTTCTGGCCGCCGGAAAGGGTTGTTCCCCGCTCGCCGACGGCGGTCTGATAGCCGTCAGGGAAGCTGACGATAAAGTCATGCGCGGCAGCGGCGGCGGCCGCCGCCTCGACCTCTGCGTCGGTGGCGTCGGGGCGGCCAAATGCGATATTGTCGCGAATCGTTCCGGTAAAGAGATTGGTCTCCTGCAGCACGATGCCGATCTGACGCCTCATGCTGTCCAGCGTGACATCGCGTACGTCCCAGTCATCGATCAGGACCTGTCCTTCACTCACGTCGTAGAAGCGGGGGATGAGGTTGATGATCGTCGTCTTGCCGCTGCCGGTTCCTCCCAAGAGGGCGACGGTCTCTCCGGGCTGTGCCTCGAAGGAGACGCTCTGGAGGACGGGATCGGTGCTGTTGAAATAGCGGAATGTTACATCGGTAAAACGAACGCGGCCCTGCACCTGCGACATGGGCTGCGCGCCGCGTTTGTCGGTGACCTCATTCTCGGCGTCGAGGATTTCGAAGATACGCTTGGCGCTGGCGCTGGCCTGGCTCATCTGGGCAACGATAAAGCCGAGCTGGCCAACCGGGAAGAAGACATAGATCAGATAGAGGCTGAACTTCTGCCACTCGCCCAGCGTGAGCGTATCGAATAGGATCTGGCGACCGCCCCAGTAGACGACGGCGGCCTGACCCAGGTTGGAAATCAAAAAGATGAAAGGGAAGAGGAAACTGAATATCTTCGAAACGCGAATGTGCTGATCCATGAGCCGCTGGGCCGCGTTGTCGAACCGGTCCTGCTCCTCTCTTTCGCGCACAAAGGCCTTGACGACGCGGATACCGGCCAGATTTTCCTGTAGGATCTCATTGAGCGTTGAAAGCCGGCGCTGGATCTCGCCGAACAGTGACTGGGCGACGGAGCCGAAGACCATGAAGAGGATGAGCGCAACGGGCAGCACGGGAAGGATGATCAGGGTCAGAGACAGGTTGGTGAAGGCCAATACCGTCAGCGAACCGATGAGCAGGACGATCGATTGCACGGCCAGCAACATCCCCTGGCCGATAAACATTCTCAGCTTTTCGACGTCGTCGGTGGCGCGGATCATCAACTGGCCGGTACGATTGCGGTCGTGATAGCTGAAAGAGAGCCGCTGAATTTTCTCGAACAGTTCGTTGCGAAAGTCGAAGGCCAGATCCTGGCTCACCTTCTGGGCCAGGAAGGCCTGTGCGAAGGCGAAGAGGCCGCGTGCCAGCGAAAAGACAACGATAAATACCATCGCCCAGTAGATGGGCCCTTCGGCACTGACGGCACGTTCCGTCAACTGGTCGACCGAGACCGCCAGTTGCTCAAGCGCGGCGGCCCGCTCAGACGCCGGCAGGGCCAGAATCTGACGAGCGAATACGCTGTCAGTTACGGCGTCAAGGACGTTTTGCACCAACTGCGGGACGACGAGCTGCGCCGCGATGCTGATGAACAGCGAGGCATAGGCCAGCGTCGTAGTCAGCCTGTAGCGGCCCAGATAGCGCATGGAGCGACCCAGGTCTTTCATGCCGCCGCCGCCCGGCGGCCCTCCGGGTCCGCCAGGTCTACCGAATGGTCTTCGTTGGTTCACATGCCACTCCTTGGTGAGTGGGTCAGGGCGGGACAGATCGTCACCGGGCAACCTTGCCGTTGCCTCTCGGTTGGCCGCGGTCCTTTGCCGACGCTGAGCAAAGGGCGGGCGGCGACTACAATCCGATACTGTCTTCCCGTTTCCGCTGCAATGATTCTACCAGCTTTGCCAATAACCCCTGCAACATCTCACACTCTTCGAGAGAGAGTTGCGCGATCAGATCATTGAGAAATTCGAGATGCAGCGGGGTAGACGAGCGGATCAGGCTCCTGCTGCCGGTCGTCAGCCGGATCCGGAATGCCCGCAGGTCGTTCGGGTCCAGATGGCGTTCGATAAGGCGCAACTCCTCCAGGGCGCGCAGGTGGGCGCTGATCGTGTTCTTGCTCAGACGCTGACTGTGAGCCAGATCTGTGGGCATCAGAGCGGCCTGACCGTTGCGTTCCGCCAGGTAGAGGCGGATCAGGATACGCCATTGGGGCAGAGAGATTTCTTCTTCCCGCATCCGCTCGCCCAGAATGCGATCATACGCTCCGGCGCACATCTTGATCAGCCGCAGAATCTCCATACCATGAACATGATCCACGCCGGACTCGGCCAGAAGCTGACGGAAGCCGATCTGCTCATCTGTCGCCTGTTGCGAGTCCGCGCCGCCGGGCGCGTTCGACAGGCTGTTTACCGCGCCCGAACATTCTGGAGTGGGGTGGACCGAAGGGCTGACTTTTGTCATAAGCGGAATTGTACGGTAACGAACTAAAAATGGCAAATTTTCAGGACTGTCGACGCCCGGGAGCGCCTTGGCCCCCGCCGGAGGCGACGCTTTAGCCCCCGAAGGTGGGGAAACGCAACGATTGACAGGTATTTGTGTTATAGTAGAGTGTACGGATAGGCTCGAATCTTTCTACAATTAGGTGGGCTGACGACGAGGACGGGTGATCGCTGCTTACCCTCGTCGGGATGTTCACATGGAATTAACGTGCATGTACAGTAGCAATGGTCAGCCGCGGCGAGTCGTAATCACCGGCATCGGCGCGGTGACACCCCTGGGCCTCACTGCTGATGAGACATGGGATGCCCTGCTGGCAGGCCGGTCCGGCATTGAAACGGTCACCAAATTCGACACCAGCGAATTGAATACCCGCTTTGCAGGGGAGCTGAAAGGCTTCGAAGCAAAGAATTATATGGATCGGAAAGAGGCCCGCCGCCTTGATCCGTACATTCAGTATGCTCTTGTGGCAACGGAACAGGCGCTCACCGACAGCGGGATCGATCTCAGCAAGGAGACGCCAACTGATATCGGCGTGCTGATTGCCAGCGGGACCGGCGGCCTTACCTCCCTGCTTGACAATTTCAGATTGACGGAGAAGCGCGGCCTGCGCAAGGTAAGCCCCTTTCTTATTCCAAATATGCTGGTGGACAGCGCGGCCGGAAAGATCGCCATTCTCTATGATTTTCGGGGCCCCAACTTCTCGGTGGTGAACGCCTGCGCCAGCGGCACCGCAGCAACCGGCGAGGCCTTTGAGTTGATCCGGCGCGGCGACGCCCAGGTGATGGTCACGGGCGGCGCGGAGGCCGCTCTACTGCCGATCATCATGGCCGGTTTCGACATAATGGGCGCCATGAGCCAGCGCAACGACGATCCGTCGTCGGCCTGCCGCCCGTTTGACAGCGACCGGGACGGATTTGTGATGAGCGAGGGGAGCGCGATTCTGATCCTGGAGTCGCTTGAGCATGCACTGGGCCGCGATGCCCAGATTTATGCGGAGGTAATCGGTTACGGCAACAGCGCCGACGCGTATCATATGGCGGCGCCCCATTTCAACGGCCAGGGCGCCGAAGATGCAATGAATATGGCCCTGCGCAAGGCCGAGAGCTACGGGGTGAAGCGCACAGACGTGAACTACGTCAACGCGCATGGAACGAGCACGGAGCTCAACGACCCGGGGGAAACGAAGGCGATCAAACGGGCGTTGGGCGAGCATGCCTACAACGTGAACATCAGCAGCACAAAATCGATGCTTGGGCACTTGTTGGGAGCGGCCGGCGCGATTGAGGCGATTGTCTGCCTCAAGACGATCGAGAAAGGCGTAATTCCGCCAACCATAAACCTGGACAACCCCGATCCATCCTGTGATCTGAACTACACGCCGTTGCGGTCTGTGCAGGCAGACGTCGCAGTGACAATGAGTAATAGTTTCGGCTTCGGCGGCCACAACTCCTGCCTGATGCTGCAGCGGTTCGAGGAGAATGGGGTATGACAGCGCAAGCGCACGAAGAGAACGGGACCGGGAGCGACTACGCGGCCGCGCACTTGAACGGGCACTATTCGACTACGGAGGCGGAGCAGCCGGTGCTGGACAAGGTACAACCGCCTTGTTACGCCCAAATTATCGGCTGGGGCTATCAGGTGCCCGAGCGGGTGGTTACAAACCAGGATCTGGAACAGGTCGTCGAGACCCAGGACGAGTGGATTCGAACTCGTACGGGCATTCAGGAGCGGCGGGTCGTGGCCGCGCCCCAGGAGACAACCGCCACTCTGGGGACACAGGCGGCCCGCAAAGCGCTGGAAGTGGCCGACCTCCATCCGGCCAAGGTGGATCTCGTCATCTGTGCGACCAGTTCGCCGGAACATTTTTTCCCGGCCACTGCCAGCATCATCCAGGACAATCTGGGGCTCGTCAATGCAGGAGCCTTTGATCTGAGCGCTGCCTGTTCCGGCTTTGTGTATGCCCTCAGCGTCGCGCGCGGGCAGATTCTGGCCGGGGACGCCGAGTATGTGCTGGTCGTCGGCTCCGAGACGCTGAGCCGGTGGGTGGACTGGACCGACCGCACGACCTGCGTCCTTTTTGGTGATGGCGCGGGTGCAGTGCTTCTGGCCGCCAGTGACGTGCCGGGCGGTGTCACCGCTTCGGTGCTGGGCAGCGACGGGTCGGGAGCCGAGTTGTTGACGATTCCAGCCGGCGGGAGCGCGGCTCCGGCCAGCCTGGAGACGGTCAGCAGCGGATCGCATTACATCCAGATGGACGGGCGGGCCGTCTTCCGCTTCGCAACCCGGATCATGGCAGACGCCACACGCAGGGTCTTGGACAAGGCCGGTGTTCCGGTCAGCGAAGTCGATCTGGTCGTACCACACCAGGCGAACAAGCGCATCATCCAGCACAGTGTTCTGCGGCAGTTGAGGATCCCGGAAGACAAGGTTTATGTAAACGTCCACAAGTACGGCAACACGAGCACAGCCAGCATCCCCATTGCACTATGCGAAGCGATTGAGGAGGGGAAGGTGGCGCCGGGGGACAATCTTGTGTTTGTCGGATTTGGCGCCGGCTTGACCTGGGGCGCATGCGCCGTCAAGTGGAGTGTGCCGGTGGAAAAACCGGAATCGACCTGGTGGACGAATACGCAGCGGCAGGCTACCTATCAGGCAGCGGCGGCGCGCTCGATGTGGAAACGGGCCATCCGGCGTATCTACAGCCAGGTGGAGCCGCGCGCCATGGCACGGCGCCCAGTGCGTAGACCGGAAGTGGAGCAGCCGAAGCCGTAGCCGACCACCACTCCGTCCGCTCGACCGCAGCGCCACCGACAGATCCGCTCAACCAATTCCCGACAATATCTTAAGCCGACATCCGCAATCGGACAGTATGGAGGTTCAACCATGCCTGTAACCGCAGTCGAAAAACGGAACCAGCTGATGCGCGACGGCTTCTGTATCTTCGAGAATGTGTTGGAACCGGAGATGGTCGCCAAACTGAATGCCATGAGCGAATGGACGATTGCGCAGGAGGATGAGGAGCATTTCGAACGGCACCGGTCGCAGGGCTGCATCATTCCCTATTGGAAGTACCCCCATCCGGCCTTTCCGGAACTGATTGCCCATCCGGGAGCGCTGGGCGCGCTAGCTCAGCTGGGATTTGACAATCCCAAAGTCTGGAGCGGATTTGTAATCAGCAAACCACCGCACAGCCCTCCGCTCTACTGGCATCAGGACGGCGTATTGTGGGAGCATCCGATCAGCTACACAGACCAGCCGCAACAGTACTTTCTGATGTACTACCTGGTCGACACCAGCCCGCAGAACGGTTGTCTGCGCCTGATTCCGGGTTCGCATCTGAAGCGGCACGCGCTGCACGATATGGACCGCCGAGCGCATGACGGCGACGAAGTGGGCCGCGCCAAAGATATGAACCACCCGGCGTTTCAGAAGGCTGAAGATGAGGTTGATGTCCCTGTGCGCGCGGGAGATGTGGTTATCGGCGACGCACGGTTGTTGCATTCGGCACATGCGAACCAGAGCGACCAGTGGCGAACGGTACTCACAATCTGGTACTGGGCAATCTATGACGAACTCCCTGAGGCAGTTCAGGCAATTGTCGCCGAGCATGTTACTGGAACTGCTGATTGGGTTGCCTGGGCCGAACGGACAGACCCGGCGGTCCAGGCCCTGATACCGCGCTATTTGGGTGACGTTGAGGCGGTTCCCTGGGGTAGGGGCCCGAAGGAGGGGTTGTTCTGAATCCGGCGCGTTACCTGTTTTGCCCTTCCACCCTCCTCTCCCGTCCGTCTGATCTTACTTCTGACAGGGTCGTGCCGGTCGTCGTCTGTGGTGGTGAATGCACGCACTCTGGCCGCTGAACCAACAAGGAGTGTTTCCCGTGATCCAGGCAGCAATCACCGGTGAGCGGCAGGTCGCATTTAACGAGTTGCCGGTTCCGCAGGCGAAAGCGGATTGGGCGGTCGTCAAGGTCCGTGCCTCGGCGCTATGCACCGAATACAAGCTATGGATGGCCGGCCAGAATCAGGCGGTAATCGGCCATGAGGGCGTTGGGGAGGTGGTCGAAGTCGCTGAACGGGGACCGGTCAGCGTCGGGGACCGGGTCGTTGTCCTGCCCCAGTTTTCCTGCGGCCGCTGTCATCTTTGCATGAGCGGCGACTATATCTACTGCGAAGACAGCCATGATTTCGCCGCGGTGCATGGCACGACGGCCGGAGCCGGCACGTTTGCTCACTACACGCTCAAACCGGCGTGGCTGCTGCCCAGGCTCCCGGACGATGTGAGCTACGCGCAGGCGACAATGGCGATCGACGGCATCGGCGCTTCGTTTGGCGGGTTTGAGGCCATCGGCGTCAACTCCCAGGATACGGTGCTGGTCACAGGTCTGGGACCGGTCGGGCTCGGTGCGGTGGTCAATGCCCGTTTTCGCAATGCGCGGGTGATTGGCGTCGAACCGGCGCCGTGGCGGGCGAACCGGGCGCTGGAGATGGGGGCGGAAACGGTACTCGACCCCAACGACCCGGACATTCTGCAGAAAATTCGCAGCCTGACCGAAGGCAGGGGCGTTGACTGTGCCGTCGACTGCTCCGGCCGCGTCCCGGCGGAAAGGCTCTGCATTGACGCCGCACGCCGCCGGGGACGCGTGGCCTTTGTCGGCGAATGCCGTGATGAACTTACAATTACCATCAGTACCGACATGATCCGCAAAGGCTTAACCGTTGTCGGATCATGGCTCTACAATATGGGGGACTACGCCAAGGTTATGAAGGTCATCCGGCAATCGCCCCTCATCGATCAACTGATCAGCCACCAGTTGCCGATGAGCCAGATCCAGACGGGCTTCGGCCTGCTGGCAAAAGGTGAGGCGGCCAAGATCGTGGTCGATCCCTGGGCATAGAGACGGCGGGATGGTCCCTCGGTCCGGTCAACAAATTCTCGCCAAGTGAACTGGAGCGCATAAAAGATGAATCTCTCGATTTCGCCAAGTTTTCAAGGCAGTCTGCTCGATACGTCGCCGGAGGCGTTTGGTCCATTGCGCTCGTCGAGCGATGCCCTTTCTGACATGAAGGAGTTGCGCTGGCGGTTTGAGCAGGACGGCTACTTGTATTTGCCCGGTCTGCTGGATAGGGGCCAGGTTCTGGAAGCGCGGCTCGAAATGCTGAGGAAACTCGATGCCGCAGGCTGTTTGAACCAGGACTATCCCATGGAGGATGGTGTTGCCCACTCGGACTTTGAGAATGCGTTTATGGTGGAGTTGACCAAGGACAACCCCCCACTACTCGAGCTGCTCTATGACGGGCCGATGATCGCATTCTATGAAAAGTTTCTAGGCGGGGAAGTGCGCCATTTCGACTATACCTGGTGCCGTTCGAAACCGCCGGGAGAGACAACCGCGACACCACCTCATTACGACATTGTCTTTATGGGACGGGGTACGCAGCGCCTGCATACGAGTTGGACGCCGCTGGGCGACATCCCTATTGAGATGGGCGGCCTGATGATCCTGGAGAACTCCCACCGATTCGAAGAGATCAAGGCTGACTACGGGACTTTGGACGTAGACGCTTACTGCACCAACTATCCCGATGCCGCCGAGATCGAAACGGGGGAGAAACTTTGGCAGCATCCCAACGGCGGCGCCTATTCCTTGGATGCCGTTGCCGCACGGGCGGAATTGAGGAGTCGCTGGCTGACCACCGAATATGCGATGGGCGATCTGCTGGTGTTCAGCATGTACACGATGCACGCCAGCATGGACAACCAGACCAATCGGATTCGGCTTTCCACCGACACGCGCTACCAATTGGCCTCCGAACCGGTGGACGAGCGCTGGATCGGGGACAGTCCGATTGCGCACGGATTGGAATCCAAGCGCGGCATGATCTGTTGATCGACGGTCCACTACTGAACTCCACTACTGGATACACCATCACACACAGGATGACAGCCGGATGGCATCACTGCAACAGGCGTTTTGGGAGATGGACGTTTACGGCTTCACTCTCTTGGAGGAAGTACTGAGTGCAGCGGAAGTGGAGGCCCTGCGCGCCTCGCTGGCGGAATGGGCAGCGAGGCTTGGCGGCGAGCAACGATTTCTGGGCCAGGCCGGCCACGTCAGCAACTTGCCCGTGCTCGACCCACTCTACCATCCCCTGATCGATCACCCCCGCACACTGCCCGTCATCGAGTATGTGCTGGGTAAACAGATCATCCTGGGCAGCCTGAACGCGCGTATCGTCCGGCCGGGGGATCCAGTGCAGGGTCTGCACAGCGATATCCGAGCCGACCTTTTAAACATGGGATCACCGGTAATGGTCAATACGGTCTGGCTGTTGGACAGTTTCACGCCGGAAAACGGCTCGACGCGTATCGTGCCCGGCTCGCACAGGAGCGGAATGGCCGGACCGCCGGAGGGGATGGATGTAAAGCATGTCCACCAACTGGTTGCGCCGGCCGGCAGTGTGCTCGTTTTCAACGGCCAGTGCTGGCACGGGGGCGGGACCAATCGGACGTCAACCGACCGCCATGCGCTATTCGGCCACTACCGCAAGAGCGCGCTAATCTTCCAGGTCGATCCCCACGATGGTTTCCAGGAGAGCTGGCTGGACGACCTGACGCCCCGTCAGCGCGAGCTGCTGCGCATGGACAACGGACTGGCCGCGCCCCACGCGGCCGATAGCCACCTGCGCGCCTCATTTTCACGCGGCAAAAAGATGGACTGACGTTTGCATGGCGTCGTTGCCTACTGGATGACCGGCATTTTCACGCCCTGCCAACTATCCTGCCCATTTGGCTCGCACCGTTCCATTTCTCCTATTCCAGCAACCAGCTGACGGCCCTCGTCGAGGTCGGCCAGCTCGCCGAGGCTGATGAGCTGCACGAGCGCGTTGCCGATAACGGTCGCTTCACTGGGACCGGCCAGGACGGGGATGCCGGTGGCGTCGGCGGTGAATTGGTTGAGAAGCCGGTTGCGGGAGCCGCCCCCAACTACGTGAATGACCTCGATCGGCCGTCCGGTCAGGGTCCGCAACTCCTGGAGAACATCGCGATAGGCGAGAGCCAGGCTTTCGAAGACGCAGCGGGCGATCTCGGCGTCACTCTGCGGAAGGGGCTGGCCGCTCTGCTGGCAGAAGGCTTGGATGTGGGCGGGATGGTCCCCAGGAGGTAGGAAACGGTCGTCGTTGGGATCGACGAAGGAGCACAAGGGCTCGGCCGACTCCGCCAGTGAGACCAGTTCGGGGTAGGAGTAGGACCGCCCTTGCTGTTCCCAGGTAGAGCGGCACTGCTGCAGCAGCCAGAGGCCCATCACGTTTTTGAGCAGCCGGAACGAGCCGTAGACGCCGCCTTCATTGGTGGCGTTAACGGCCAGCGCTGCTTCGTTGACAACGGGCTGGGCCACCTCAAGGCCGACGAGACTCCAGGTGCCGCTGCTGATATAAGCGAAGTTTTCGGTCTGAGCAGGGACGCCTGCGACTGCGCTCCCGGTGTCATGGCAGGCAGGTGCGATGACAGGGATCTCATTGAAAGTTCCCAGGCGCGTTCCCGGCTGCACGACCTCCGGAAGGAGGTCGAGAGGGATTGCCAGCGCGTCCAGAAGTTCGCCGGCCCAGGAGCGGGTAAAGGGGTTGAGCATCTGGGTGGTGGTAGCGTTGCTGAATTCACACACCTGGGCGCCGCTGAGCCAAAAGTTGAGAAGATCGGGAACGGTGAGGAAGCGCGCGGCGATCTCCAATTGGGGCGAACCGCGCTCGACGAGGCTCACCATCTGGTAGAGCGTGTTGATGGCCATGAACTGGATTCCGGTCTGCGCGAACACCTCTGCCTTGGGAACACGCTCGAAGACTGCGTCCAGCATTCCTTCGGTCCGACTGTCGCGGTAGCATACCGGGTTGCCGATGAGATTTCCGTCGCGGTCCAGAAGGCCAAAGTCCACGCCCCAGGTGTCGACCGCCAGGCTGGCAGGGGGTTCGCCTTTGTGGGTTCTGCTGCGTTCGATGCCGGCCTGCACCTCTCGCCAGAGGTGGAGAATGTCCCATTGCAGAACGCCGTTGACGGTCAACGCGTAGTTGGGAAATCGATGCACCTCCTCCAGCTGCAGGCCGGAGCCATCGAAATGTACCGCCATTACCCGGCCGGACTCTGCGCCAATATCAATGGCGAGAACGGTGGCGCGTTTGCTTGTCATGTGTGGTCCCGTTCGGTGTTTTCCTGACGAGAGGCGGACGCTCTTCCGCTGCCCATGGACCGTGTTGTCAGTCGCGCAGCGACAGCACATCCTCTTCGTACTGCCGGATCTCCTGCATAAAGGCCATGCCCACCGGCACATCCTGCTGCAAACAGTGGTAGTCCCACACGGCCGCGTGCGGCATCACCTTCAACTCTTCCATCAGTGCCAGGCGCGTGGTGTAATCGGCATTGCGCTCGATCTCCTGCATGGTTTCCCTTGGCTCCAGCAGGGCCAGCAGCAGCGCCCGCAGCGAATTGCGCGTGCCTATCGCCCAGGCCGCCACACGGTTGATGCTGGCGTCGAAGAAGTCGAGGCCGATATGCACACGGTCCAGATGATCCCCGCGCACGATCTCCTGCATGATCGCCTGCAGCTCGTCGCTGAATGTGACGACGTGATCGCTGTCCCAGCGCACGCCGCGGCTCACGTGGAGGACCAGCTCCGACACGAAGAGCAGGCAGGCCGAAATCTTGTCGGAGATCACCTCGGTCGGGTGGAAATGGCCGGCGTCGAGGCAGAGGGCCTGGCCGTTCTGCGCCGCGTAGCCCAGATAGAATTCGTGCGAGCCGACGACGTAACTTTCTGAACCGAGACCGAAGAGTTTACATTCGATGGCGTCGCGGTTGCAGCTGGGGTCGATCTCCTGCTCGAATATCTGATCCAGGGCGTCTTTCAGCAACCGCCGGGGCGTTGTCCGGTCGCTGGGCGTGTCTTTAAGGCCGTCGGGGATCCAGATATTGGTCATTGCCGGCGTACCCAACTCTTTACCGAAAAAGCTCCCGATTTCCCGGCAGGCGATGCAGTGCTGGATCCAGAACTGACGGACGTCGTTGTCGTAGGAGGCCAGGGTGAAACCATCTTCGGCCAGGGGGTGGGAGAACAGGGTCGGGTTGAAGTCGATGCCGCGGCCGTTCTCCTTGGCCCAGTCTGCCCAGCCCTGAAAATGGCGCGGCTCGATCTCGTTGCGGGCCGGCTTTTCATCGGTATCGGGGTACATCGCGTGAAGATTGAGGCGGTGATTGCCGGGAATGATGCCGTAGGCGATGTCCAGATCGCTGCGCAGTTCGTTCACTGTGCGGGCGCGCCCGGGATAGTTGCCGGTCGCCATCAGGCCGCCGCCCAGGCCCCGGCCCGGCTCTTCAAAGCCGAGCACGTCGTCGCCCTGCCAGCAGTGGAGGCTGATGGGGACGCCCCGCAGCTTTGCCAGGGCCTGCTCCGTGTCTACGCCGATGGCCGCGTACCGTTCCCGGGCCAGGGCGTAAGCGCTTTCGATCTGTTTCGATGTCGTAGCAAAGTTCATCCTGTAACTCCATGTTGACGGGAACGTTCTTACGATTCGTTTCGCCCTGCGGCAGTCAGGTACTCTGACAAGACGAGTTCTATCCCGGTGCGTCTTTCCCACAGTTCGTTGTGCGGTTCCCGGTACGTTCCATCACCCGTTATTGGAGTCGAGTGACGTCCACGGCAACGAAAGTTGCTGTTCGCGACAGCAACGGGCGCTCCTTACGGGACGCCGCGATGGGGAGGGGCTGATGCGAGGGCATTGACAGTTAAGGTTGGTGCAGGAGAACACATTGCGCAGCTGGCGAAAATGACAGGACGGTCATCCTTCTCAAGTCTGGTCTTCCACCGCCACCTCGACTTTGAAATGATTGCGCAACTCTTTGAGCAGACGGGCGCTGACATTGCAGAATTCGTTGGGGAAGGTAAGCTGATGGCGAGAACCATTTGTCTCCAACACGACTTCGAACTGGTCCCGACCTTTAGGATCGCGCACTGCTTCGAATATCTCCCGCAATCGGTATTTGTCGCGACTGAACTGACCTGAGCGGCTGAAGGTGATGCGCAGGAGTTGGCGGCCGTTCTCGGCATGTGAAGCAGAATGCCCTGCTTCATAATCTGCGGCAGGGGCGGCGCCAGCGGGCCCTCCCTTGAACATTGGCGGCTGCACCTCCTGTGCAGGTTGCTCGTAAACCGAGCCTCCATGGGCCGGGTCCTCGTTTGTTCCCGGCTCTTCGGCCTCGGTTTCCGTGCGCTCTTGCCCTGTGGTGGCAGCGGACAGGGGCGAAGTGCGCGTCTCTTCTCGGTTCTCCGCCAGCATGCCAGGGAGGAGACCGGATGGCTCCGCATAGCCCTCAGAGCTTGCGGCGACGTTCACGATGCCGGTTGCCGCTTCCTCTTTGGATTCCGGCGCCGTTCCGCCCGGAAATTCGGTTTCGAGAGGAGGCGGTGCGTCCCATCCCTCTCCGGCCTCGGCCAGGTTTTCATCGGCCTTTGCCTGCCCGAACTCAATCGAAGTGTGCAGCGAGTCCACCAGGACGCTTGTGCGCGCGCCGCGGGTCTGGGCCTTGCCCTTGACATGCACGACCCGCTCCTCTTGCAGGTCTTCCTTGTACTTTTCGTAGACTTCGGGAAAGAGGACCGCTTCGCACTGGCCCTGCATGTCCTCCAGCTGGACAAAGGCCATCTTATCGCCCTTCTTGGTCACCGTGGTGCGAATCGAGGCCAACATTCCGACCAGCGACACGTTTTTTCCGTCGTATCTCTCGTTCAGTTCCGGGCAAGGACAGGTGGTGAAACGGCCCAGGTCTACGTTCAGCTGCTGCACGGGGTGGCTGCTGACGTAGACGCCGAGAAGCTCTTTCTCCCACTGGAACCGCTCCCGATCGCTTGTTTTTGTTTGCGCCGCCGCACTGTTGTCCGGCAGCCGAATCGGAAACTGTTCCGGTTGCGGTTCTCCATCGGCGCCGGCGAACAGATCGAACATAGACAACTGCCCGCTCTCCCTGGCGCTGTGCGTGGCGGCTGAACGGGCGATGCACTGATCGATAACGTCGAGAAGCTGGCGACGGAGCTGCCCCTTCCCGCGTTCAAGCTGCCGGCCAAAGCGGTCAAAGGCGCCCACTTTGATCAGGCATTCGAGCGAGCGTTTGTTTACTTGCCGCAGATCGACGCGATCGCAAAGGTCCTCAAGGTTTGTGAAAGGGCCGCCTTCCGCGCGGGCGTCCAGAACTGCCTGTACCGGGCCGACGCCGACATTCTTTACCGCGGCCATGCCAAAGCGGATGGCTGATCCCTGGTTTACGGGAAATTCATATGCCAGAGTCGGGTCCTTTGGAACTGTTTCCCGCTCCGCGTCCGCGGGCAACTCCTGGATTGCGAAATCCAGGCCGCTGTAGTTCACGTCGGGTGGGAGTACATGAATGCCCATGCGCCGGCATTCATGGATGAAGTTGATCACTTTCTCGGTCTTGTCCCGCTCAACGAGCAGGAGGGCGGCCATATACTCGACCGGATATTTCGCCTTCAGGTAGGCGGTCTGCACAGTGATAACCGCGTAGTCGGCTGCGTGGGCCTTGTTAAAGCCATAGCGGGCAAAGAATTCGATGTCCGCATAGATGGCCTGCGCTACGCTGGCGGAAATGCCGTTTTTGTCGCAGCCGCCGATGAACAGCGCCTTGTGATACTCGATCTTCGAGGCGTCCTTCTTGCTGACGGCTTGCCTCACCAGGTCCGCCTCGCCAGGGGTATAGCCGGCCAGTTGGTTGAGAATCTGAATGATCTGTTCCTGGTAGACGATGATCCCGTAGGTCTCCGCCAAAATCGGCTTGAGGGCGGGATGTTTGACCTCCATCTCCTCTTCGCCATGCATCCGCTTGACGTAGTTGGGAATGTACTCCATCGGGCCGGGCCGATAGAGGGAAATGGTGGCAATGATGTGCTCGAAATCGGTGGGCTTCATCTCGGTCAGAACGCGTCTCATCCCCGGGGACTCAACCTGGAAAACGCCGCTCACTTCGCCGCTGGACAGCAGGCGGAACGCAGGCTCGGCCTCCGGGCCCTCGATTGGGATGGAGTCCAGACCGTATTCGATGCCATGATGCTCCTTGATCAGGCGACAGGCCTCCCGCATTACGGTCAGCGTACTGAGGCCGAGGAAATCGATTTTCAACAGACCCAACGACTCCAGGATGGGGAATTCAAACTGCGTAATCGTCTCAGTGATCGCCCCTCTTGAACCGCGCATCAGGGGCGTGTAGTTCGTCAGGTCTTTATCGGCGACGATGACAGCCGCCGCGTGTATGCCGGCGTGCCGGGCAACGCCCTCAAGCTGCATCGACGTATCCAGTAATGAACGCTCCCAGCCATCTCTACGGTAAAGCTCCTTCAGTTCCGGGTCGTAAAACTCATTGTCTTCGGTCAGCACATCCTGAATCGTCGCCGGATTGCCGGGCATCGCCGGTATCATCTTGGCGATGCGGTCGACATCATCCAGCGAGATATCCTGGGCGCGGCCCACGTCGCGAATGGCGGCGCGGGCCTTCATCCGCCCAAAGGTGGCAATCTGGGCGACCTGATCGGCGCCGTATTTCTCGACTGTGTAGCGGATCATCTCTTCGCGCTGGTCGTCCGGATAGTCGAGGTCGAAGTCGGGCATTGTCACTCGACCGGGATTCAGAAAACGCTCGAAGATCAGATTGTTATGTATCGGATCCAAACTGGTGATACCGGTACAGTAGGCGACCAGCGAACCTGCCCCGGAGCCGCGCACGTTCCACCAGATGTCGCGGCTGCGGGCAAAATCGCACAGATCGGCCACTATCAGAAAGTAAACGTCGAATCCCATCTCATGGATTATGCGCAGCTCCCGCTCCTTGCGCTCCTGTATTTCGTCATCGCCGGCCCTGTCGCCGTAGAGACGCTGCAGGCCCTGGTCGGTCAGATGCCGCAGATAGGTCTCGTAACTGAATCCCTCAGGGATTTCCATCTCCGGCAGGTGATATTCGTCGTCTTCCAGATCGACGTCACACTTTTCAGCGACAAGGAGGGTGTTGTCGAATGCCGAGGCGGGGAGATCGAGCAGGGGGCGGAACGTGTCTTCCATCTGTTGGCGGCTCTTGAGGAAATAGCTCTGGTCACTGAGCCGCATCCGTTTTTCATCGTTCATCCTGGCATTGGTCTGCACGCACAGCAGCACTTCATGAGGGGAGGCATCGCTTTCGCTCACATAGTGAACGTCGTTCGTCACCAACAGGTCCAGGCCGACCTTCTCGGCCCAGGGGATGAGAGTCCGGTTCACTTGCTGCAGTTCGGAGATATTGTGTTCCTGGACTTCGATGAAGAAGTTCTCCTTGCCGAAGACGTCCGCATACCATCCCAGGCGCTCGTAAGCCTCTCTCTCTTTGCCCTGGGACAAGAGGGAGGGTACCTCTGCGCCGAGGCAACCGGTCGTGCAAAGTATTCCTTCCGCGTGTGCGGCCAGGAACTCATGATCGACGCGGGGCTTGTAGTAGAAACCATCGGTATTGCTGCGGCTGACGATCTTGAGGATATTCCGGTAACCGGTCATGTTCCTGGCGAGGAGCAGAAGATGATAGTTGTCTCTGTCCAGCTGGGGGTCCCGACCGCCCATTGGCCGCTGCCAGAGGGTCTGGTAGGCCTCCACGCCGATAATGGGCTTGATCTCGGCGTTTCGGCAGGCGCGGTAGAACTCGATGACGCCGTGCATGGCGCCGTGATCGGTGAGGGCAAGCGCGGCATGTCCCAATCGGGCGGCCTCGCTGACCAGATCATCGATGCGGCCTAGCCCGTCGAGGAGGGAATACTCGGAATGGGTGTGAAGGTGGACAAAATCGTTGGACATAGGAGGGTAGGGAGTCTTAGGGGTGAGGCCCAGTTTCAGGGCCGGTCCGTTGCGGATATCCTAACGCCAATCATACATCAAATCCGCAGCAGCCAACAACGCGCGCTTAGGGAAATGGAAGCGGATTCAACGATTATTCGGCATCCAACTGCGCCGCAGTGAGCTGGTGCCAGAATACTTCGCCGGACTCGATACCATCCTGAATTCGATCGTCCCGATGAAGGCCGGAAACAACTGCGAAAGAACGCTTGCCGGTGAATCGGGTCAGGAATTCGGCGTTACGGATGGCCCTTCTTGTGTCTCTTCCATTGGCGGTGTAGGAGATTTCCACGGCTACATAGCAGATCTCTCCATCCTCTGCCGCGGCTTCCATGATCAGATCGGCCACGCGAAAGCTTCTCAGATCGTCAACGGAGATATTAGCTGTGTCGGCCGCGTCGATAAGATCCAGGAGTTCCTCCCGCGAGAGGCTCTTCGTTCTCTGGAGGCCCAGGTCCCTGGCAATAATGGCGGCGTCTTCGAGCGCGGCATTTCTAGCATGAGCGCCTTTTAGCTGTCCCAGATCGTCAGTTATCCTCTTGAACATGAGATCGTGCCCGTCCAATCGGGCGTCGACCCCATCGAATCGGGTGTCAATCCCATCCAATCGGGTGTCAATCCCATCCAATCGGGCGTCAATCCCATCCAATCGGGCGTCAACCTTATCAAATCGGGCGTCAATTCCATCCAATCGGTTATTCGTAGCGGCCACGAACCGGTCCACCTGAGCTCTGAACTCCCGCATCTCTGCCGCAAACATGGCAAGAGTGTTAGGAAGTTCCAAGAGTTCACGCGTAAGCAACCGCGCGCGCAGAGCTTCGAGCCATTCGGGATGCTCATCAAGGACTTGGATCAGGTCCTCCATCGTGTTAATTGTGCTCACAACTTCAACTCCTCTACATGGATCCCTCGACAAGCGACCTGACTTCACGCCTGAAGAGACTGATACTGCAAAGCGAACCGTCGTCTATTGGATCGCACACGTGTTCTTGCCACAATAGTACCTCAATTGCTCGTGGCGGGCAAAGCTCTTCTTACGCTGACAGGGAGGCGGGTGACGCTATCTTTCCTCATACGGGCCGCCTACGGTCCTCTAACACTGTATTGACTTCGATCTAATGTTGGGCCGTTATCCTGATAGTTGCATGTGGCGGTAAGGCGGCCACATCGAAATTCACACAAGACGGTCAGTTTTGATAGCGCCCTTATGCAGAAGCGCCGGCGCTAAATCGAAAATTCAGGAGGCAGAAAATGAGTAGAATCGTACGTTGGGACCCGTTCCGTGAGATGATTTCGGTGCGCAGTCAGATGGACCAGCTGGTAGGTGATCTATTCCAGCCGCCGGCTGAGTGGCAGGGCAACGGAGATGGAGGGCGCATGCGCCTTGCGCTGGATGTTAGCGAGGATGACAATAGTTATAGTGTGAAGGCGTCATTGCCCGGTATCGACCCGGCAGACCTTGAAATCAGCTTTTCGGAGAATTCCCTCACCATCCAGGGGGAGACCCAGGCGGATAGTGTGGACGAAAACGCCAAGTGGCATCTGCGGGAACGCAGTTTCGGCAGGTTCGTGCGCAGCATCACGATGCCGGCAGCGGTAAACGCCGACGACATCAGCGCCGACTATGAGGACGGAGTGCTCACCCTGACCCTGCCGAAGGCCGACGAGGTCAGGCCCCGCATCATTGCGGTACGCGGCTCGGGTGAAGAGGCAGTCGCAGCCTAGACGGAATCCCGTCGCCTCCGCAGGCAGAACGAGTGAAAGAGGCGCTGGCTGAAACGTCGCCGGCGCCTCTTCTTGTACATTGCGATTCGTCCGAAACAGGAGGGGAGAGACCCCGACAACGGACTCTGTCGGGGCCCCTTAAGGAGGAAGGAAGAAGAATGGTCGCGGCGGAAGCTTTTTCGACACCGACCCCACACGGCGCCTGCTTCAGCCACTTGCGACAACTATACCCCGGTTTAAGCCGGCTTTCACTATGCAAATTGCATAATGATTTCTCCGTTTCGCTGGATGGTTTGACCGCATGCAACGACTTTGAGAAAGACTCATAGGCTGAGGACGTACAATCTGTACAGTCGCCGCACGTGGCCGCAGTCGTACGCGGTTCAGCCTGTGCCTGTGTTAAAATTGGGCCGCTGGATTGGATCTACTCAGGACACAGAGAGATGACAGAGTCAACCGTACCCTTGACCGCCCGCGTCGCCTGCGCCGGTTGAGCCTCAAAGCTCCCTCCCGGGGCGTTGTCGCAGGTCGTGCGGCAGATGGCTGCGGTCTTTCCGCAAACCGAATATCCGGATGTTCTCATCGGACTGGGCAAACCGGACGATGCCGCCGTCTATCGCTTGGATGATGAGCGTGTTCTCATTCAGACGACCGACTTTTTCACGCCAATTGTTGACGATCCCTGGCTCTACGGGGCGATCGCCGCCGCCAATTCCATGAGCGACGTCTACGCTATGGGTGGTGAGGTACGCGTCTGTCTCAATATCGCCGGATTTCCCGAAGATCTGCCTGCCGAGGTGGTCGGCGAAATCCTGGCAGGGGGCGCCGCCAAAGTGCAGGAGGCCGGTGCCGCCATCGCTGGTGGACATACTGTGACCAATCCTGAGCCGTTCTATGGCTTGAGCGTCACAGGAGTGGCCTCCGCCGGATCGCTTTTTCGTAAAGGGAGCGCAGCGCCAGGCGATCAATTGATCCTGACCAAACCGCTGGGCACCGGCATTATTACTACGGCCGCCAAGCTCACTGGCTCAGCGGAGAGTTCGGCCTCTCGCAGGGCACGGCAGGCGCTGGGAAAACCGGATATCCAGCCTTCCCATCTTGAAGAGGCCATCGGTTCGATGACTCGCTTAAACCGCGCCTCTGCCTATGCGGGCCGGGCCGCGGGGGTACGAAGCGGTACCGATATCACCGGTTTCGGCCTGTTGGGTCACGCGGTCGAATTGGCGACGGCGTCTGCGGCTGATACGCCGATTCAGCTCCGGATCGAGGCGAAGAGCGTACCGGCTTTGCCCGGCGCCTTCGATTATATCGAGGCCGGCTATCTGACCCGGGGAAGCGTCCGTAATCCGGAGCACTTTGGAGTACATGTCGTTGCGGCAGACAGCGTGACCGACGCGCACAAAACGCTGTTATGGGAGGCCGAAACAAGCGGAGGACTCCTGCTGGCGGTTCCGCCCTCGGGTCTCGGTCGCTTCCGAGACGTATGTGAGGGGGAAGAGCAATTCTTCTGGGAAATCGGAACTGTTTACCCGGCCCGGGGCGATGAACCGGTCATTAAGCTCCTCTAAGGGAACACAGCGTCGCGGCCGCCTGGGCCTCGTATGCGTAGCCGCGGCAGCTATTTCCACGCTCATCTATCTGGCGCGCTTTTCCCCGATTCGATATTCCTTTGCGCGATGCTCTTAATGCCGGGTTCCCCACATCGGCTTGGGTGGACCTGAGATCTCGCCGTTACCTTCCGGGCCCTGCTGATTCGTCCCCCTCCTCGCCCTCGTTCTCATCAGTTAAGGAGGCAGCAGCCTGGGGACGGGCCCACTGCTCACTGCTCCAGTCGGATCGCTCGTCACCGCTGTTCGCATCTGGTTCCTGGCCCGCGTGTGTGGAGAATTCGCCAAAATCGTAGTATTCGTCCTCGCCTTCCTCTTGTGAAACAGGTAGGGGGCGGCGGCCAGGCGTATCGACTGCATAACCACTGTCCGCCATAGGGGGAGGTTCATTTCCGGCGTAGAGAGACTCGCTCCCCTCCGGAACGCCGGCGGTAACGTCCGGTACGGGCGGAGGCGCGCCGGCCAGCGCGCTAACCGGCGTAGACACCGCCGGCATCGGCGAACGCGAGCGCATTGGCGGCGGCAGAACCGTGCGGTTCACTTCCCACGCGCGAAAACGGACAATGGCCATTCCCAGCAGAGCGAGACCCGGCAAAGCATAGACGCCGAGGGCGAGGACGAGCGCCAGCAGATTGACCAGTTCCATCATTTGAAGACCGGCGCCGATGTTTTCGATCTGCGCGGCCAGAGGGCCAGTATCCAGGACCTCGCGACGCAAAAAGAGGCCGAGGACGACGTAGACGCCCACCGCGACCACCGTCATCACCCAGTTGCTTAGTACGGCAAGGAAGTAATCCCCCGCGGTCGTTCTGAACTGCATTGGCTGGTCGCTCAACGACACATGGTTCAGAATCTGGCTGCGCAGACGGTTGCGCCCCCAGTAGTAGTAGAGTCCTAACGTCAAGGGTGTAAAGATAACGAGGAGAAGCCATTCCCAGAAGATATCGATCGTCTTGCCCTCATACTCCATGCGCAGGCCGTTGGGCGTGAGTGTGTGGGCGTATTGCCAGCGAAGCATCCTGGTCGCGGCGAAACCGAGAATAACGTATAACCCGAGGGTAATCAGCGTGAAGAATCCGATGACGATGAACTGCACAAACACCTCTACACCGGAGCCGTCAAACTCCAACTGCTGGTCCTCATAATAAGTGTTTTCGGTGACTATTCTTTGCCAGCGAGCATATCCCCAGGGCACGTAAATGCACAGGGTAATCCCTGTAAGGAATGCTATCAGAATCAGGTTTCCGTATACATTCAGCCAGCGGCCGCGAAACTCCAGGTTGGTAGGCATGGCGGAATCCTTCCTAGTAGAAAAGTTCAGTTGAAGACATCGGGGGGTCGTTCAAAGCTGTCAGAACAGTATAGCCCAGGGGGAACCGCCTGACAAAGCGGGTCCGTAGAGCCCCGGCAGCGCTCCTGTGCCTGAACGTCAGACTACGCCGTCGTTGCGCAACGCATCGATCTCTTCCTCTGTCATGGCCAGCTTCTCCCGCAGCAACTCGTTTGTGTGCTCGCCCAGCAGCGGCGGCGGCCGAGATATTTGCGCCGGAGTGCAGGCCAGCTTGGGCGCCGGCCCGACCACTCTGATCCTGTCTCCGTAACCGTCGGTGAGCGTTCGCACCATCTGCCGGTGCTCAGCCTGTGGTGTCTCCAGCGCGGTCGGAATGTCGTTAACCGGCCCGCATGGTACGCCCGCCGCGCGCAGCCGTTCGATCCACTCATCCGTTGCGTATTGGCGGAAATGGTCGGCCAGGGCGGGAATGAGCAGCTCTCGAAACCGCACGCGGGCCGGATTCGTAGAAAAGCGTTCGTCGTTTGCCCAGGAAGGCTCGCCCACAACCTCTGCTAGTAAGGCAAACTGACTGTCATTGCCCACCGCCAGCATGAGATGGCCGTCGGCGGTAGCAAAGGTCTGATAGGGCACGACGGTACCATGAGCGTTGCCGTAGCGGCGGGGCGGGTCGCCGGAAAGGAGATAGCCGCTGGCGACGTTTGCCAGCCAGCTCAACTGCGTATCATAGAGCGCGAGATCTATGTACTGGCCCTCACCGGTCCGATCACGATGCTGAAGGGCAGTCAGAATCGCCACCGCCGCCTGCAGACCGGCCGTGATGTCAACGATCGCCACCCCAACTTTGAAGGGCTCGCCATCGGTTCCATCGCTCGGTGGACCGGTTATGCTCATGATGCCGCCTTGGGCCTGGATTACGGTGTCATAGCCGGGGAGCGCCCGATCGGGGCCCGTCTGGCCATAGCCGGTGATAGCGCAGTAGATCAAACCGGGATTCTCGGCGCGGAGGCTTTCATAACTCAGCCCCATCCGCTCCATCCCGCCCGCCTTGAAGTTCTCCACAACGACATCTGCCTGCGCGGCCAACTGTCGCAAGATCTTCTGACCGGCCCCGGTCTTCAGATTCAGAGTAAGGCCGCGCTTATTGCGATTGGCGCAGAGAAAGTATGCGCTCTGGCCGCCGTCGGTGAATGGGGGACCCCAGTGGCGGGAGTCGTCTCCGCGGCCCGGCTGCTCGATCTTGATTACCTCGGCCCCGTAATCGCCCAGCGTCATCGCGGCATAGGGACCGGCGAGGACGCGGGAAAGATCGAGAACTGTAATATGAGTCAGGGCCTGGGGCATTGGAGATGCGCGGCGAGGCAAAGGTGAAAGATTCGGAAATTTCTGGGAAATCAGATTGCGAAGAGTTCGGAAACGGGCAGTATGAATCCGGTCAGTTTTCAACTTGCAGTATAGCATATATCGAGACATGCGCGACACAACCGTCTTGATTCGATGCGGCGGAAGTGAAGGCGCAGCCAACCGGGCGCGCTGGCCGCGCCGATTGTGGTTCAGCGAAGAAAGAGCACTATAATGCAAACAGAGTCCGGCCCGTACCCCCGCGCCGTTTTCATAACACGAGTTCTATCCGTTCCCGGCGACGTTTTCGCCAAGAGAGGCGATAGGGCGACTTTACTCGTTCCAACACCGAAAGGAAATGCTTGTGACGCAGTATTCATCTCCCCCGGCCATGCAGATCGATGACTCAAAGACCTACACGGCCACCATCAAGACCAACCGCGGCGACATCGTCATTGACCTCCATGCCGAAAAGGCGCCAAACACTGTTAACAACTTCGTGGCGCTGGCCCGCGACGGCTTTTATGACGGAGTGAGCTTTCACCGTGTAATCGCTGATTTCATGGTCCAGGGCGGCGACCCCACCGGCAGTGGGCGGGGCGGCCCAGGCTACCGGTTCAACGACGAATTTCACCCCGAACTGGTGCATGACGGACCCGGCGTGCTCAGCATGGCCAACGCCGGGCCCAACACCAACGGCAGCCAGTTCTTCATCACCCATGTGGCCACTAACTGGCTCGACAACAAACACTCCGTCTTCGGCAGAGTGCGCAGCGGCCAGGATGTCGTCGATGCGATTCAGCAGGGAGATGTGATGGAGAAAGTTGAAATCGAGGAAAGTTAAGGGCGCAAAATGAGGAGTGAGGAACCGGAATCTTCCCCACTCCTCGTCACGTTACAATCAATTCAAGACGTAGTTTTTGGCTCGCGGATCGCTCTCCACCGCCCATTGCATCGTGTACAACTGGTGGTAGCGGCCTTGTCGCGCCAGGAGTTCTTCGTGGCTCCCCTCCTCCAGGACCTGCCCCCGGTCCAGCACGACGATCTTGTCCGAATTGACAATTGTATTGAGCCGGTGGGCGATAACAAAGCTGGTACGCCCTTTGAGCAGATGCTCCAAACCGGCCTGAATCTGCCGTTCCGTCGTCGTGTCGATGGAACTGGTGGCCTCGTCCAGAATGAGGATGCGGGGGTCCGCCAACAACGCGCGTGCGAATGAGACGATCTGACGCTGTCCAACGCTCAGATTCACACCATTTTCCCCAACCTGCGTATTGTAGCCGTCCGGCAGCTTGCGGATGAATTCATCGGCGCCGACGGCAACCGTGGCAGCCTCCACCTCGGCGTCGGTCGCGTCCAGCCGTCCGTAGCGGATATTGTCACGGATGGTCCCATCGAAGAGAAAACTGTCCTGCAGCACGATTCCCAGTTGCGCCCGTAAACTGGCCTGGGTGACATCGCGAACGTCGTGGCCATCGATCAGGACGGCCCCGCCGGTCACGTCGAAGAAACGGGCGATGAGACGAATGACCGTACTCTTGCCGGCGCCGGTCTCTCCGACTAAGGCGACCCGTTCGCCCGGCTCGGCACTGATCGTTACGTTCCGCAGAACGGGCTCCTCTTCCTTGTAATTGAAGTGAACGTTGTCCAGGTCCACCCGGCCTGCAATCGGCGGCAACGCAAATGCCTGGGGCGCGTCCTTCAGGTCCGGCTCGGTGTCGAGGAGGGCGAAGAGGCGCTCGCTCGCGGCCATCGCTGCCTGGAAGGTATAGTAACGCCGCGACAGTTCACGAATCGGGTCGAAAAAGCGTTCCACCCAGATCACGAATGCCGCCAGTACGCCCGCAGTCAGCTGATCGCCCAGAATCAGCCAGCCGCCGACACCAACCACCAGCGCAGTCGCCAGCGAGCCGATGAAGTCGACCCCGGGGAAGAAGTAGGCAGCCAGCTGGGTGGTGCGCACATTGGCGTCGAAATAGGAGCGGTTGAGATCTTCGAAATGGCGCGAATTGGCCTGCTCGCGCGAGAAGCTCTTCGTCACACGGATGCCTGTGATCGACTCGTTGAGAAAGCCATTGATCAGCGACAGACGTTGCCGCGCGGCTCGATAAGCCTGGCGCACATAGCGGCGGAAATAGTTGGTAAGCGCGATCATCGCCGGCATGACTGCAAATGTAACCAGCGCCAACTGCCAGTTCAGGAACAACATCGCCGCAATGATCCCGATAAGAATGAATGCCGATCGGGCCAGCCCGGTGATCGACCAGGTCACGAAATCCTGCAGCACACTCACATCGCTGATCAGCCGGCTCATCAGTCGGCCAACGCTGTAGTCGTTGAAGAAGCCCATCGACAACGTGTGCAGATGACGGAAGAGTTGACTGCGGATGTCGGTCACGATACGGGTGCCGGCATAGGCCATCACTGTGAGACGGGCGCGGCTTGTAACCCACTCGAGCGCGATCGCGGCCAGAAACAGAAATGTCCAGGCGCGGAGTGTGCCCACACTACCTGCACGGATGCCTTCGTCAATTGCTCGCTGGATCATCCAAGGCGTTCCCACGCTCATAACTGAAGATACAACGATCAGGATGAGCGAGAGAATGAACTCCCGTTTGTAGACTGCTACATATTCCATCAACCGCTTGACCAACCGGCTGTCGTAGGTCTTTTCCTGCGCCTCCTCTTCGTCCGGCAACAGGTCCTGAATCTTGCGCTCGCGGCGCAGCCGTTCCTGTTCGACGGCTGACAAACTGCTGTCCGATGTGGGCCTGGCCCCCTGTTCGCGGCCGAACGCATCCCGCTGAAGCGGGAATTTCTCAGTTACCATGCTTGTCTCTCTTTGCGGAGAGGAAACCTGTCCATTTCCTCGGTGCGAGTGAGCAACTCTTCCACTGCCATTCGAATTGCTCATCTCAGTTTCTCCCTTTTCCCACGGCCCCGGCTAGCGCCAGGGTGCGAGCTTGAGACCTGTCCGAGTCTGTCTCTTCTGACTCAGCCTGGTCACGCAACCGCGCTTCCAACTCTGCGAACTCCTCTTGGTCGCGCAGTTGCAGATCGTAGATATTGCGGTAAAGCCCACCCGCGGCCAGCAGTTCGTCGTGGCGGCCCCTTTCCACGATGCGGCCGCCATCCAAAACGAGAATCTGGTCGGCGTTCTTCAGGGTGAGAAGTCTCTGGGCGATGATAAAGGTCGTGCGCCCTTCCATCAGCACACTGAGCGCCTGCTGGATCAGATGCTCGGTCTCCGTGTCGACGCTGCTGGTGGAGTCGTCCAGTATCAGAATGCGAGGTTCATACAGCAAAGCGCGCGCAATCGCCACCCTCTGCTTCTGTCCCCCGCTCAGGGTCACACCGCGCTCGCCAACTACGGTCTCGTAGCCAGCAGGGAACTCCATGATAAAATCGTGAGCCCGAGCCGCCTTGGCCGCAGCGACAATCGCGTCGGGTGTAGCCTCCGGCACGCCGTATGCGATATTCTCTGCGATAGTGACACCGAACAGGAACGGTTCCTGAAGAACGATGCCAATATGTCGGCGCAAACTGTCCAGTGTCAGGCCGCGCAGGTCGTGTCCATCGATCCGGATGGAGCCGCTGGCCGGATCATAGAAGCGGGGAATGAGATTGGTGATCGTCGATTTGCCGCTGCCGGTCGGCCCGATCAGTGCAACAGTCTGCCCCGATTCCACCTCAAAGTTGATGTCATCCAGCGCCCGCGGCCCACCTTCATAGCCAAAGCTGACGCCTTCAAAGGTCACGGCGCCTTGCGCCTCTTTCAGCACGGTGGGATTTTCCTGTTCCTCCACTTCGACGGGCGTGTCGATAATTTCAAACACACGTGTCGCGCTGGCCCCGGATGTGGCGGCCATGTTAACCAGAAAACCGAGTCGTTGCACGGGGCCGTTGAGCATCATGACATAGGCCAGCATTGCGAACAGCGACCCGACCGTAATCGTGCCCTCGATCGCTAGCGGGCCCCCTACGAAGAGGAGCAGAACGTTGCTGATCAAAAGGATGAAGGTAAACGTGGGCCAGTTGTTCGCCCAGATCTTTATGATGCCGAAGCGCTTGGCAAACCAGTCCTCGTTGGCCGCGTTGAACTTTCGCAACTCGTCAGTTTCACGGGCAAACGCCTTCACCACCTGGATTCCGGTCATGCTCTCTTGCATGGTGGAGGAGAGCTGCCCCATCTGCTCCTGGACGCGCTTGAAGCGGGGACGGATGACCATACCGAAACGCAGCGTAAGAGCCAGCAGGAGTAAAAGTGGAATAAGCGCGTACGGAGCGAGGCTGAGACTTTCCAACACTATAGCGACGATTACGCCTCCCAGCAGCAGGAGCGACGCCGTCAGATCCATCAGCCCCATACCGACAAAGCGCTCCGTTTCAGTGATATCGCTCGTTGCCCGGCTCATCATATCGCCGGTTTGCGAGCGGTCGTGGAAGGCAAAGGGGAGCCTCTGGGTCGCGTTGTAAAACTGATTGCGCAGGTCATAGGCAACGCGATGGGTCAGCCACTCACCGTAAAAGCGCTGACCGTAAGCGGCGACGCCGCGCACGACCGCGATTCCGAGGATCCACCCAGCCGCGTTGAAGAGCGCGCCGGCGCGCTGTCCTTCGATGCCCAGGTCAATGGCGTCCTTCAGGATCTGCGGTATGTACAAATTGAGCAGCGAGGCAAATAGTACCGAGACGTAAGCAATGGCCGCCTGCTTCCAATAAGGACGCAGGAAGCCAATGAGCCGCCGGTAAACGTCGGCCCGGGCCTTGGGTTGTTGGGGACGTTCCATTTTCATTTTTCTATCCACTAAACTGCCTGACCGTCTGAATTTTCTAAACCGCTACAGCGAACCAATAGTATATTATATCAGATCGAGTCGACATTGTAAACCCACTTGTGTACTGCGGCGTGAAGAAAGCCATTTTCGTCCCTATAGCGTAGGGGCTGCGTATGGTATTCGCATGGCAGGCGTGTCACACGTTCTCTTTGCCGTTTGCCAGGTATCTGGCCAAGGGATACTGAGACGACGTGAATGTGCGGTATAATGGGGAGCGCGCCGACCTGACTGAGCACATTCGACGAGTAGGGATGACATTTTACGAATGGCGACAGCAGTTAATGGATGAGAGGGGACAGGGCAGATCCGAAGGGAACTCATTTCAGCGGAGGGACTATGACCTACAGAGTTGCAATCATCGGACATACCGGACGGGGGAACTACGGCCACTATGTCGACGAAGCCTTTGTCGGCGTAGAGGGCGCCGACATCGTTGCCCTCGCTGACCCCGACGACGCAGGTCGCCGCCAGGCCATCGAACGCACGGGCGCGGCCAAGGGGTATGCCGACTACCGGAACATGCTGGCGGAAGAGCGCCCCGACATCACCGTGATCGCCACACGTGAGATCGGCGACCACTATGAACTGGCGATGGCCGCCGCTGACGCCAATACCCACATCTATATCGAAAAGCCGGTCGCAGCCTCCCCCGACCAGGTCGACCAGATGGTGGCGGCCTGCGAGAGGAACGGAAAACTGCTCATCGTCGCCTGCCCATGGCGCGGCCATCCTCCCATCCAGCATGTCGCCATTCCGCTCATCAAGGGCGGCAAGATCGGCGAACCTCGCCTCGCCCGCATCCATGGCATGAACGGGTATGAAGGGGGCAATCAGCTGTTCCTCGACCTTTACCCCCACTTCTTTGACTTTCTGTGGCAAATCTGGGGCCAGCCTGTCTGGTGTCACGCACACATCACGCTGGACGGACGCGACGCCGCGCCGGACGATCTCATGCAAGGCGCCGAGGGGATGGGCCTTGTCGCTGGCAACGGCATTCGCGCCTATTACGTCTTCAACGACGGCTTCGCCGCCGACTTCGAATCCTACGAAGGCGACCACAAGGAGCGCCCCTACCGTATCGACATCCACGGCACGACAGGTACGCTCTCGCTGCCGGGCCCGATGAGCAACCAGCCCGATATCTACTACCATCCCCTGGTCAGTCCAGGACTATTCAACGATGACCGCTGGCAGGTGATTCCCTCCGACCCACCGCCTGATGATCACAAGTGGGTCAAGGCGCATCACAGGATGGCCCGCTCGATGCTCGACAAGCTCGATGGTCGCGAGCCGGAGTTTCCTCTGCTTGACGGGCGAACCGCCCGCCGCCATCTCGAATGGGCGATGGCCGCGCACGCTTCCCATATCGCAGGTGCGCGCGTCGCCCTGCCCTTGACCGACCCGCACAACCCGTTTGACTCCTGGCGCTGACGCGGCGGATCGCCTGCCCGGACGGGAGATGACTGTTCAACGCGCCCAGTTGGAACCGGGCGCCACAGGAGAGAATCCTATGCAACCATTTCTTGATTCAACCGATTGCTTGCGCGATGGCGCCGAACTGTGCAGGCGGATGGACCGGGACGGCTACTTGTTCATCCGCGGTCTGCTTCCCGTCGCCGTCGTAGAGGACCTGCGTTTGCAGATACTTGAGATCGCGCGCGCTGCTGGTTGGGTCCAGCCGGGCAGGCCGCTGGCAGACGCCGTCGCCGATCTGAACGGATTCTGTGTCGAACCGGAGCCGGAATACATGCAGAAGTACCATGCCATGTATAAGCTGCCAGAGTTCCACGCCATCCAGCATCACGCCAACCTGACGGGTCTCTTCGAGCGCATGTTTGACGAACCCGTCCTGCCACACCCCCGCATCATCGGGCGGACGATCTTTCCCCAGCGAGAAGCCTTCACCACGCCCCCTCACCAGGACTTCATCCCGATTCAGGGTACTGCCGACACCTATACCGCTTGGATTCCACTTGGAGATCTACCCACCGAACTGGGCGGCCTGCAGGTGGCGGCCGGGTCGCATCGGCGCGGCGTCTATGAATTCCAGCCGGCGATGGGGGCGGGAGGCCTGGAGGTACTCGACCCCCTCGACGGCGCCTGGGCCTACAGCCCGTTCAGGGTGGGAGACGTCCTCATTTTCCATAGCATGACCGTCCACAAAGGTCTGCCAAACAGTTCGGACCGGTTGCGCATGTCGATAGACGCCCGCTTTCAGAAGGCCAGCGAACCGATTTCCCCCGGCAGCCTGCAACCGCACAGCCAGCCCAGTACCTGGGAGGACGTCTACGAAGACTGGCCCGACCTGGACCTCAAATACTATTGGCGAAAGTGGGATCTCGAAGTACGTGAATATGACAACAGCTACCATGACAAGCGGGACGAAATGGCGGTAAAGATGGCCAAAGAAGGAGATACGCGGGCCATCTCAACGCTCCAACGTATCATCGCCCGCAATGAGAACCCGGACAGGCGAAGGGAAGCTGAGGAGTTGCTCGCGGCCCTGCAAGAGCCTGCGGACCCATAGAGTTGCTGTTGCCGTCAACCCGATTTGCCCGTCGAATTCGATGTGCGTTATACTTTTGTACACTTGCGGGGAGTAGCGCAGCTCGGTAGCGCGCTTCGTTCGGGACGAAGAGGTCGGAGGTTCAAATCCTCTCTCCCCGACTAGATCGCAGTATGGTCGAGTTGTGACCTTACTGTCTGACCCCGGTGGTCCGAATACTCTGCCAACTGATGTACGTTTTGTAGCCTGCCGTCGGGAAACGCTCTTTCTGCGACGGCATTTCTTGTCCCGCAGCGATTTTCGGGGACGGAAGCGGCAGCGACGCCGTATTGAAGGGCACAGCGATGTCCATAAACAGAAATGGATAGCCGGGTCAACTCTTGTTCCTCATTGACCGAGCGCGATATCGCGCTGCTGTATCGTATCGAAGCCGGTCTGGCCATCACCGCTGACGTCAGCCGTTCTGACGCAATGCTCTGCTGTCTGCTGGATCCCCAGGACGATCTCCTCTCCAACTATGAGTTTGCCGAGTCGCAGGCAGTGCAACGGAGCCCGGTTGGGCAGATCCTGGTTGCCCGGCATGCGGCGCCGCATTCACTGTCTTCCATCTATCGGGACGACATGACCGGGCGCACTTACACGTTTAACGCCCAGCCAACCGTTCATAGAGCCCTGATGGAAGACCGCAAAAACAGGATGACAGAGAGTAAGATTCCCCCCGAACGCACCAGCAGCGGCGCTCCGGTCATCCAGCAGGTGTACACCGTTCACAACGCTGTCAATCAGGCGATTGCGGCCTTGCTCATCGAAACAAACATGATTGAGTACGAACGGCACCGGCGCCGAGATCTGCCTTTCCGTCATGCTGTACGCTGGCTGCAAAGAATGGCAGTGCAGGGCGAGATCGAGACGGCGGAAATCTCGGGTGGATTCGGCAGCCTGGATGGTATCTACCTCGTAGATGAGCAGTTCTGTATCAGCTACATGAGCGGCATCGCCATGAACTTGTTTCGCTCAGTCGGTCGTGTTGCCGAAATGCGGGGTGCGCCGATCTCCGATCTGGAGGAGCAGGACCAAGAGATAGTGAGCCAGGCGATGCAGGCCAACTGCTGTGTACAGACGCGTCACGAGAGCGAAGACGGTCGCGTGTGGGTTCGCACTGCAATTCCACTGCGCGCGCCGCACGGCAGCCTGTACTCGATGCGAAGGCGCATGCGCCGCCACCTGCCGTGGACGAACTCGGTGGCGACGGAGGACGCGCCACAGGTCGATGGCGTATTTGTGCTGGTGCAAAATCTTACCGAGACGGTGCAGCGCGAACGCGAACTCAAGGTCAAATCGGCGATGATCCAGGAAGTGCATCACCGGGTAAAAAACAATTTGCAGACCATTGCCGCTATCCTGCGGATTCAGAGCCGGCGATACCAGGACGAGGAAGCCAAACAACAGCTGACCGACGCGGTCAATCGCATCCTGAGCATGTCCGTGATTCACGAATACCTGAGCCAGGATGAACACCGCCCGATCAATATCCGCGACGTATGCCAGCGCATCCTGGGACAAGCCCAACAGGTTGCGGTGAACCCGGGACAACAGGTAGAGATCGCCATGGAAGGGCCGAATATCCGTCTTCCAGCCGGCCAGGCCACTGCCTCTGCGCTCGTTGTCAACGAACTGCTGATGAACGCAATGGAACATGGTCTGCGGGACCGGCATAAAGGCGAAATTCGCATCGCTCTGGAAGACTTGGGCGATGAGGTACGCATAACGCTGCTGGACAATGGGTTGGGGCTGCCTTCCGATTTCGACCCGGATAAGAGCCGCACTCTAGGGTTGCAAATCGTATATACGCTTGTCACTGATGACTTGAAGGGCAGACTGCAATTTGAACAGGTGACCGGCGACGACACTGGCGCTGCCGAAGGCACCCGGGCAATTGTTACTTTCCCAAAACGTTCGATCAACATAGAATCTGTCGTAGCGTAAAGAATGCGGCGGGAGATCATTCTTCAAAGGCCTGAAGCTGAAGAACTGCCGGTCATTGAATACGACCCTCTGGCAGGCGGCATTTTCGCCAGCCGCCGGCTCCGAATCCTTGGCATGTGGCCTCCGGGAAAGGGATAGACCGTGGAGCGTACGCGCATAATAATTGCCGATGATGAATCCCTCATTCGGATGGACCTGCGGGAGATGCTCACCAACCTGGGCTACCTGGTCGTAGGTGAAGCGGGGGACGGTCAGAGCGCCATCAACCTGAGTTGGGAACTTCGGCCGGACATCGTGATCATGGACATCAAGATGCCGGACGTGGATGGCATTGAGGCTGCCCGCGTCTTGACGCAGGAACGCCTCGCTCCCGTGCTCCTGTTGAGTGCATACAGTCAGCAGGAGCTGGTTCAACGCGCCAAGGAGGCCGGTGTAGCCAGCTATCTGGTCAAACCGTTCCGTGAAAGCGATCTGATCCCTGCGATCGAGGTGGCCCTGGCTCGTTTCAGCGAGTTCCGGACTTTGGAAAATGAGATTGTTGACCTGAAGGAGACGCTCGAAACACGCAAAGCGGTTGAGCGCGCAAAGGGCATTCTGATGCAGCTGCAGAACATGAACGAAGCCGAAGCATTTCGGCGTATTCAGAAGATGAGTATGAACAACCGCAAGCCTATGAAAGCTGTGGCAGAGGCGATCATTCTTGCACATCAAGCCGGTGAATAGCCGGACACCTTTTCCCAAGGCCGATCATTGGAGTGATCGGTCGCGAACGACTGCCCGACTATGAAATCTTCCGCTGGCGCGCCGGTTGAGACGCGACTTTCCATCATCATGCCGGTTTACAACGAAATCGGCACACTGGAGGAGATAATCCGCCGGGTGCGCGCGGTCGATCTTACGGTCAAGACCGATGGCGCAACGGGCCTGAACCGCGGTCCCACCCAACTGGAAAAGGAAATCGTCATCGTTGATGACGGCTCCACTGACGGAACGCGGGATATACTGGCCCGCTTACAGGGGGAAGAGCCGAAAGATCTGCGTATCATCTTTCATGAACGGAACGGGGGCAAGGGCGCGGCCTTGCGCACCGGTTTTGAGGCCGCGACCGGTGCGATCTACGTCGTGCAGGACGCCGACCTCGAATACAATCCTGGAGACTATGTCAGGCTTCTTGCCCCGATTCTGGAGGGGCGCACCGATGTCGTCTACGGAAGCCGCTTTCTCGGCGGCCCGCGTGCAGCCATGAGCCTTTCACATACGATCGGCAATAAAGGCGTCACTTGGTTTACCAATCTTCTTTACGGCACGGTCCTGACCGACATGGAGACCTGCTATAAATGCTTTCGGCGGGACGTAATCGAAGGGATGATCCTCCACAGCCAAAGATTCGAGATCGAAGCCGAGTTGACGGCCAAAATCCTCAAACGCAACTACCCAATCTTCGAGACACCCATCAGTTACAACGGTCGCCAGTTCCATGAAGGCAAAAAACTCACCTGGCGGGACGGGTTTACGGCCATTGCTGCGCTCATCAAGTATCGATTCAGCGACTGAGCGCCGGTGGACGATTTCTTGCGGTGTTTCTGATCAATAACCGCTGCAGTTCGATACGCCGCTTCTTCCCGTCCCTGGCGGCCGCTTCGATCCTGGCTATCTTCGTACTGCTGCTCTTTTGCCGTCTCCTCTTTACGGATCGAGTACTGGCCAGCGGCGACATCCTCCACTACTTCTATCCTTACCGCGACTACGCGGCCGCCTCCCTGCGCGCCGGTCGAATTCCCTTTTGGAACCCATATATTTTTATGGGGGCGCCATTCCTTGCCAATCCGCAGGCTGCAGCGCTTTATCCCCTACACTGGCCGCTGAGCTGGCTGCCCGTGACTCGGCAACTCTACTGGAGTGGCGCCATCCATGCCTGGATCCTGGCCCTGGGCGGCTGCGCGTTGATGCGGCGCTGGGGAGCAGGGTGGCTGGCCGCGGTCGGCGCCGGACTGGTGCTGGCGGGGAGCGGTTTCTACGGTGGATTGCTGGGGCACATCAATCAGATGAACGGAGCAGCCTGGCTGCCCTGGCTCCTGTGGGCGTTGGAAGGGCGGTGGACGGCGGAGGAAAGGGCGAAGAGAAATGAGGAGAGAGAAGGAGAAACCGGCCCCTCGCGTCTTGCTTCTCATTTCCGGAGGTTCGCGGCTTTGCTCCTGCCCTTTGCCTTGTTTGTGGCGCTCACCCTGCTGGCCGGTCACACACAGACGACCTATATTAATCTTTTCGGTGTGGGCGCATGGCTGCTGGCGACAAGCTGGCGCATGTATTCGCTTGGTATGGTTCACCTCGCGGCCTCCTTCCTCATCTATGTCCTGGGCGTCCTGCTGGGCGTCCTGCTCGCCGCCGCCCAACTGTTGCCCACGCTGGAACTGAGTCAGCTGGGGCTGCGGAGCGGCGGCCTCAGCTACGTGGATGTGACCAGCTTCAGTTTGCGGCCCCTGCTGCTCCACTGGACGCTGTTGCCCTCTTACGGTCTGCGCGATCTGAGCGTTGTCTTTGCCACGCTCGGCTACACCGAGTTTGTCGCCTATGTGGGTGTGGTGGGGCTGCTGCTGGCCCTGATCGCTGTGGTCAGTCGTTTGCGGCCCGTAGCAGGGAGGCGGCCATGGACATTCGGTCACTGGCCTTTAGCCGTTTTGTGCGGGCTCTTCTTCGCGGGGCTGGGTCTGTTCCTGGCGTTAGGACGGTGGAACCCATTTTCGCTCCTCTTCTATTACCTGGCGCCGGGCTTCGATCTGTTCCGCACGCCCGCCCGCTGGATGATGCTCTATACGCTGGGCGTGGCTGTCCTGGCGGGAGCCGGGACGGAGTGGCTTTGGGGCAGGATGAAAGCCACCGGTGTGAAGACGGTCGCGCGGCGACTGTCACGCGCTGGTGGCCCGGCGCTGCTTACGATCCTGGCGCTCGATCTTTTGTTGGCCGCGCGTGCCCTGCCGCACACACAGCCGACCGCGCCCCAGGCCGTGTACGACGTGCGGACCGCGTCTACCCACCTGCTAACGGAACCGCAGCGAGCGCTCCACCCGGCGGCCGCGGGCCGTCTGCTGAGCATCAGCGAAATCACGTTTGACCCGGGAGATATGCCGGATTGGCGGCGCATCCTGCGCGGCGGAGCGCGCCCACAGCTAGGCGAGGCCGCCTTTGAGGAGTTCATCATTGCGCTCAAATCCCAGGAGATTCTCGCGCCGAACCTGTCGCTGCTGTGGCGCATCCCTACTGTGGACGGATTTGACGGCGGCGTCCTTCCTCTGCTGCGCTATAACGCCTTCCTGTCGCTGCTTATTCCGCCGGAGGAGCTGGTGCCGGACGGCCGCGTGCGCGAGCAGTTGCGGACAGTTCCATCCGCCGGCCCTCTCGATCTGATGGACGTTCGTTTTGTGATCACCGACAAGGTCCGTGATGTATGGTATGACGATGTCTATTACGACCGCCAGATCGGGGCTACTCTCGCAAGAGAAGGTACGGGTGAGTCGGCTGGAGCCGGAGCTCGGCTGACGGTAGACGCGCCGCATAACTTCGAGGCAACCGCGGTGGATGTCGTCAGTTTCGTGACGGCAAACTCGGAGACACTTCAGGCGGAAGCCGCCAATCTGCCCCTGGCGGAGATAACCGCCCTGATTGGAGGTGAGCGTCATGCCATCGGTAGATTTCTCACGGGCAGCCAGGCAGGCAGCTTCAAAGCGGCTGCTGGTCCGGCGGGAACGGTAACTGGAGGAAATGCCCCTGTCATAAATCAGGATGGGGAGACCGGACAGCAGGAGTACCTGGCCCGCTTTGCGCTGGCGGAACCCGCCCGTCTGGACGCGCTGGAGATCGCTCTGGTGGAAAGCGCTGCGTTTGCCAAGCTGGCGGTGCAGGCGGTGACGCTGGTTGACGAGCGCACGAAGACGTTCGTGCCTCTGCTACCCAGCGACCGCGGCCGCTTTCGGCGCGTACACAGCGGCGACGTTAAAATTTACGCGCGGCTGGGAGGCAGCGGGCGGGCGCAACTGGTGGGGACGGTACGGCCGGCTGCATCGCTGGAGGAGGCGCTAAGAATGTTGCGTGTATCCGACGTGACAAATGCCTCTCAGGCTTCGGCGGTCGTCGAGACCAGCGCCGCGGCGGTGGCCGCCTGGGGCCTTGCGGACCGTTCGAGTGCGCCATCTGGCAGCGAGGTCGCGGTTGTCTCCTACGAACCGGAGCGGATCGTCGTACACACCCGGTCCGAACGGCCGAGCTTCCTCCTGCTCAAGGATGCCTATTATCCCGGCTGGCAGGCCGCGGTCAACGGCGAGCCGGTGGAGGTAGTTGCGGCCAATGTGCTATTTCGCGGCGTCCCGGTGCCCGCCGGCGAGAGCGAAGTCATATTTTCCTACAGGCCGGCTACCTGGCGGACCGGTCTGCGCCTCAGCCTGGCGGGTGGCCTCCTCTGGTTGTTGTTGGCCGCGTTGACCTACGGCCACGCATGGAAGAGGAACAGCTGAATGCCTTGCTTCGCGGCCAATAACGCTGTGATGTATAATCGAAGAATGGAAATCTCTGTCACAGCACCGAGAGTAAACGAAATGTTTTCAGAAACCCGTCCTCGCAAGCCGGACGAACGGGCAGCTGAAAACCAATTAAGTGCCCTTCAGTCGCGAGACCGGAAGTGATCAACGCATTCAATCGAATTGTTGTCGTTGTGCTGTGGCTGGGCCTTCTCGCTGCCGTCGGCTATACGACGATTTTTCCAGACCGAACTTTCAGCGCGCTCGTGGGCGGATTTTCGCTGGCCCAGGAGTTCCTGCGCGTGCAACAGCAGGCGAACAGCATGAATTTCCTGATTGGCCAGGTGGCGGTGGGCACAATCGCGGTGTTTATATTCGGCAGCCTGCTGTGGTTGGAACTCTGGCCCCACCGTCAGCGCGGGGTGCGTATGAAGACGGTAAAGGGCAGCTCGGTGGAGTTGGACACAGACAGCATCGCACGCCGCCTGTCCTGGCATCTGGACCAGCTCGCCGATGTGATTACGGTATTTCCGGACGTGAAATCCCGCGGCAATGCGGTTGACATTCAGTTGGAAGTCGAAACTGCGCCCGATATTGACGTGCCGATGAAGACGGACGAGGTGGTCGAATCAACGCGGGACATCATCGAAGAGCATATGGGTTTACGGCTCGGCAAGCTGGATGTGCGTATGCGCCATCTGCCCTTTGAGGATGAGTGGGAAGCGTGAAGTTGAGCGCCCTTCTGGAGAGCCTGCTCTTCGTGGCGGGGGACCCGGTTACGCCAGCGCAGCTTGCGCAAGCGTCAGGCTGCCCGGAAGTTGAGGTGACCAAAGCGCTGGCCGCCTTGCAGCAAGAGTATGAAGAGGAAAATCGAGGGCTGCGCCTGCAGCGTCGCGACGGTCGGGTCCTGCTTGTCACCAATCCCGCCGCCTCCCAGGCGGTGGAGGATTTTCTCAATCTGGACATGAGAGTGCAGTTCAGCGCCCCGGCCCTCGAGACTTTGGCCATCATCGCCTATCTCCATCCGGTGACGCGGGCGCAGGTGGAGGCGGTGCGAGGTGTTGACTGTTCCGGCGTGCTGCGTAACCTGTTGCAGCAGGGCCTGGTGGAGGAGTTTGACCGTCTGAAAGGGCCCGGCCGGCCAATCCGTTATGCGATTACCGACCATTTCATGCAGCATTTCGGGCTGACCAGTCTTGAGGAGCTGCCGCCCTTGGAGATCGACGGAGAGGAGCCCTCTCCTGAGTTGGGGCAGGGATAGAGACGTTTCCCACAAGCCAGCGTACCAGGCCTCATCCGGTCTGCTCGGCGCTGTTAAGAGGTGTCAAGCCTCTAATCTATAGTCGCCTTTCTGAAAACGCTTCACCTTTCACTTCTCCCAACAATCGTTGCGCTATCCAATCCGGCACACGCGTCATGCGGCCATCGCCGTCGACACAGATATGCCGCGTGTGCCCGTCGGCGTAGACGGCGCCGGTGCGCGGGTTGCGAATTTCGTAAACGAACTCGACCTGACGGCTGCGCAGCGACCCCAAACGCGTGATCACCTGCACCGCGTCGCCGAAGCGGATGGCGCTGCGGTAGCGGCATTGCAGGTCGGTAACGGCGAGGTTGTAGCCGGCGCCGGCGATCTCGGTATAGGGCATCCCGGCCGCCGCCATCCAGGCGACGCGCCCGGCCTCGAACCAGACGATATACTCGCTATGGTGGACGACGCCCATCTGATCGGTTTCGGCGAAACGGACGGTAATGTCGAGAGGAAAGGCGGCGTATTCAGGCTTGTCCATCGGCATCGCTCAGGGGATCATCGATCCTGTGTGGGTTGTCCCGGATCCAGCTCAGAAAGGCCGAGCGTATAGACGCCAAGTCTCCCAAATCTTCGACACAGACCCGAAAGAGTTCTGCCGAGCTGACCTCGTGGTAAACATGGGTCAACCGGTTTCGGTAGCCCGCCATCTGCACAAAAATCCCTTCTTCCCCCTTGTCAAGGACTTCCTTTTCCGCAAGTAGTGTTGCGATATCTCTGTAGCTTCCTGCAGGAACGCCATACGCTTTGCCCAAAATGTGACGACCGATATCAAACAACGCTTCCAAAGCGCGGCGCAGGCATGATTCGGCTGTGTGGACGTTGCGGCTATCGGCAAAAAAGGCGTCCTCGTCGTCCAGGGGCAACCGCTCGATCTGCCCGATCAGATGATTCAGCAGGGACAGGCGCTCTACAATGACGCGCCGGGAGAGATAGCTTGGGGTCATTGGGGTATGCCGAGGAGCAGACGCGCTCTCTCTTCCTCCAAAAACGAGAGATCGCCCTCTTGCCGGAGGATGTAAAGGTCGTAGTTGTCGGCCGCGTATTCGCTCTCGGCGAAGAGTCGTTCGCCGTGAACGGCTTCGGCTGCCAGAAAGGGGTTGGCGCTGTCGAGGTTTACAAGATCGACGCGGTCCACTCCCAGAAAATCTTCCAGGGCATGTCCTAGCGCAACCTCTGTCTTCCAGCTGAAGTCGGTAGCCGGCAGCGGCTTCACACCCACGTCCACGTCGGAGGGGCCGGGGGCGAGGACTGCCTTCGCATCGTCCAGCCAAGCCAGCGTCTCCCTGGCGCGGCTGCCGAAACTGTAGAGGATGGCGACGCCGTGCTGCTGGCAGATTGCCTTTAGCGCGGCGCGTTTTCGATTCGCTGCTGTCCCAGCCGGCCGGCACCGGTCGGAATCGGTATTCATGGGCCTCTACATATGAATTGGCAGGCCCTCAACGCCGTGGGCCGCTTCCATCACCACTTCGGCCAGAGTCGGGTGGGCATGCACGTTGTGCGCGATCTCGGCGGGTGTGAGCTCCATCATCTGCGCCAGAGACAGCTCCGGCAGAAGTTCGGTCGCATTAGGGCCGACGATATGAGCGCCGAGGATTTCGCCGTATCTCTGATCGGCTACGATTTTGACAAAGCCGCTGCGCACGCCCTGCGCCTGGGCGGCGCCGTTGGGCATGAAGGGGAACTTGCCTACGTTAACGGGGTAGCCGGCCTCCTGCGCCTCGGCTTCGGTCATGCCGAGACTGGCGACCTGGGGCACACAGAATGTGCAACGGGGCATAAAGATGTATCGTTCCGCCGGAATCGGCGTGGTGCTCTGGCCGGCGACGCTTTCGGCGGCGACGATTGCCTGGGCGCTGGCCACATGCGCCAGCGGCATTTTGCCCGTGCAGTCACCGATCGCGTAGATATTTTCGCGGTTGGTCCGCATATACTCGTCGATCTCGATGAAGCCGTCCTGGTTGAGAGCTACGCCGGCGGCATCCAGACCGACGTCTTCCGTGTTGGGTGAAATTCCAATCGCCAGAAGTACCTTCTCAACCTCCACCGTCTGGGCACTGCCACCGGTCACGTCCTTGATTGTAACGGTGACCGACCGTTCACCGACCTCAAAGTCTTCGGTGCGGCTCGAAGTCAACACTTTGATGCCCCGCTTCCGGAAGGCCCGCACTACCTCCTGCGCCGCGTCGGCATCCTCAAGCGGCAGCGCCTGGTCCAACATTTCGACGATAGTCACCTGCGCGCCGTAGGTAGCGTAGATGTGGCCCAGCTCCATGCCGATCGGCCCTGCGCCCACAACGAGGAGGGATTCGGGAATTTCGTTCAGACGAATGGCATGGCGATACTGAAGAATGCGCTCGCCGTCGGCTTCGACGCCTGGCAGGTCGCGGGCACGGGCGCCAGTGGCAACCACGAAACTACCGGCGGTCACGGTACGCGGTTCGCCGTCCGGGTTGAGCGGGCCGGCGCTGACCTGCACCGTGTGGGCATCGGTGAAGCGGGCATGTCCTTCGATGACTTCGATATTGTTCTTCCTCATCAAGAAGCCAACGCCCTTGGTCTGCCGGCCTACGATCTGCAGAGAACGATCCACGGCCGCGCCGTAGTCCACCTGCAAATTATCAAAAGTGAGGCCAAACTCCTGCGCGTGCTGAAGCGTATCCAGCACTTCTGCGCTCTTGATTAGCGCCTTCTTGGGGATGCAGCCCCAGTTCAGACAGACGCCGCCCAGGTGTTCACGCTCGATAAGCGCGGTCTTCAGGTTCAGCTGCGCGGCGCGAATGGCGGCCACATATCCGCCCGGCCCGGAGCCGATGACGATCAGGTCAAAGTCGTAATTGCTTGCCACAAATCCCTCCGCTAACTCCGGTGACCGGTGATCACCAGTAGCTGTACTGTACTGTACTGTACTTTGCTGCACTGCACTGCATGGCTATCCGCCGCAGTTACGCGCCGCTTCTACGCGCCCCAATTTTCCAGCCGCTTCACTACATCTGCCAGGAAGCTGTCAGCACCGAAGCCATCCAGGATGCGATGATCAAAGGCAAGGCTCAGGTAGGACATCGGACGGATAGAGATGGTGTCGTCGGCGCTGGGCAGAAGCGGGTCGGCCGGTGCGCCGACTGAGCCGCCGCTGTTCACGACCGCTCGCTTGCCGATCTTGCCGACTCCCAGGATGGCTGCCTGGGGCTGGTTGATAATGGGTGTGCCCAGAAGGCTGCCGCTTGTCCCGTGGTTGGTCACGGTGAAGGTGCCGCCGCGCACGTCGTCCGGGGACAGTTCGCCGCGGCGGGCACGGCCGGCCAGATCGTTGACTGTACGCGCCAGCCCTTGCAGATTCAGTTCATCGGCGTCCCGGATAACGGGCACAACCAGACCGTCGCGCACGGCGACGGCGATGCCCACGTGGATGCGCTGGCTCAGCATCAGCCCCACATCGGTCCAGCTGCTATTCACCGCCGGATTCTCGCGCAGCGCGGCCGCGACCGCAGCTACAAAGTAGGGGGTGAAGGACAGATTAACCCCCTTTTGCGCAAGATTCTCTTTGTGGGCCGCTCTGTGGCGCACGACGGCCGTCATATCGGCCTCGAAGATCGTTACAACGTGGGGGCTCGTGCGGACGCTGCGGCTCATGTGTTCGGCAATCGCCCGCCGCATGTTCGAGAGGGGCTGCAGTGCTTCGTCTTCGCCGGGCACGGCGGGGGCAGCAGGCTGCGCTGCGGGCGGCTGCTTTTCGGCAGCTTCGATATAGGCCAGCAGGTCCTTCTTGGTGACGCGCCCCTGGCGCCCGCTGCCCTGCACCGCGTCCAGATCGATGTTGTGTTCGGCGCTGAGGCGGGCGACGACAGGGCTGACAAAGGAGCGGCCTTCCGGTTTCGTATCGGAAGCGACCTCACGCGCACGCCGGGAGGCGGAAAGAGAGACGGAGGTGGCCGATCGGTCGGTCTCTTCCCTCAACTCTTCCGCTTTTCCCGGGCCCGCTGTCTCCTCTGTTATCTCGTCTTCCTTGTCACCGATATAGGCAATGACAGAGCCAACCTGGACCGTTGCTCCCTCGGCGGCCAGGATCTTGAGTAGGAAACCGGCAGCAGGCGCCGGCACCTCAGTGTCGATTTTGTCAGTGGTGATGTCGAGCAGGGGTTCCTGCCGCTGCACCGGATCCCCAGGCTGCTTCAGCCAGCGGGCGACGGTCCCTTCGAACACGGTTTCGCCCAATTGGGGCATCTTCACCGGAGTTGGCATGGTTGGCGCTCCAACGGCAATTGCCGGTCACCGGCGGCTCGCGGCCGGTAACTGATCACTGTTCCCTGCTTAAACCATAGGTGTTTTACGCTGGACAAGCTGCACGGTCACCTGCCAGGGATCGCGCAGGAAGCAGAGCTTGTCTCCTGTCGGCGTGTTATTGATTTCGCCGTCGGGCGTAGCGCCGGCCCGAATCAGACGTTCGCGTTCGCTTTCCATATCGTCCACGCTGAAAGCAAAGTGCAGATTGAAAGGATTGATCTGGGCAAAGTCCAGATGCTCCATCTCTTCATTGCTGTACAACTCTACCATGCTGCCGTTGTTGTCGTAGACAAAGTTCATGTATGGGGGAACATCGCCGGCGGAGACGATTTGCAGCCCCAGATGCTCTCTCCACCACTGTGCCTGCTCGCGGACGTTTGGTACGTTGATCGCAACATGTTCAAGGTTCATTGTTGTGCTCCGTAAATGGATGTTTGATGGGAGTGAGAACGGTAGTCTCGCGAAATAAATACCGGGTCTTTCGTAACGGCCTGAAATGCACGGGGGCGCCAAGCCCTGAGAGTTATCGGCTTTGGCGCGTCTGGTTAATCACAGTGCCGCTTCGTTATCTGAACGCAATCGCAAACCGGCTTCCGTTTCGCTATTGCGCGCGAAGATCCCGTTGTCGAACGGAACTCGTTTTCAATTGTAGTTTACCACAGCCGACGTTTTCCGCAGCCACTTCTGGGTTGCCTGTGAACAGGCGTTGCGCCGCCTTGACGAGATACCGCATGCAGGTCGAGTTGCTTGAGGGCGTTGCGGGGCGTATCTCTTGCACAAGGGGGCCGCTTCAGGCCGACCGCCCAAACGGGCATTCGACCTTAACGGAGCATGCTCTGCCGGGTAAGCAGGGGATTCATTGGGGCATTACCGCATTCATGCGCCGGCGATGCGTTGGAAACGAGTTGGTTCCCGCTCCATTTCGGCCTGCACGAAGCGCAGTAGCAGCGTCGATTTGATTGCGGCAAAGGCGGGATCATCCCAGCGGTTGCAACGCTCCTCCGGATCTTCCTGCAGATCGAAAAGCTCACCGTATGCGTGTCCTCGATAGACGGTGAGCTTATAGCGCCGGTCCACGAGCGTGCGCAGGTGCAGCTTTGTAGGTTGATGACGGTTTTCAACCAGCACGTGGTCGCGTGCATCGCCGGCCGCGCCGGTCCACGTTTCAAGCTGATCGGCGCCCTGCATCTCGCCCGGGACGTCGATGCCGGCCGCTTGCAGGAAAGTGGGCGCCAGGTCGACCAGTGATTGGAGCGAGCCGTTCACCGCGCCGGCGGGGACTCGACCGGGCCAGCGCACGAGAAAGGGCAGGCGGACAAGATCTTCGTAGTGGAAAGCGCCCTTGGCGATCAGCCCGTGCTGGCCGAGAAAGTGGCCGTGATCGGTGCTGAAAACCACGAGCGTATTGTCGGCAATGCCCAGATGATCCAGCCTGTCCAGAATGCGCCCAATCTCGCGGTCCATAAGGCTGACCATGCCGTAATAGACGGCCATGTTTTTGCGCATGGCGTCCGGCTCATGCAGGTGACTGTTGAAGCCGTGATTGCCGAATGGCGTCTCCTGCCAGGCGGAAAAATCCGGATTGCGTTCCTGCGTTTTGGCAAAGTGGGGAGGCATTGCATCCAGTTCGCCCGGTTCCAGTGTACCCGGCTGCATCTCTTCCGGATCGTACATTGACGCCCACGGTTCGGATACGAGATAGGGCGGATGGGGATCGTGAAAGCTGCTCCAGAGGAAGAAGGGTTTGCCTGCGGCGGCACTGCGCTCGATGGCAGCGATCGAGCGTTCGGCGGTCCAGACGGAGTAGTGGTACGCCTCCGGCAGGTCCCAGGCATGTTCCCGCCTGGCCGCATTGGGGTCGGCCGGCCAAGTCTGGAAGAATTCCTGCCAGTTGGGCAGGCCGTTTTCCTCCATCCAGATGCCATAATGTTGACCGGCGTGGGCTTCGTCGGCGTGGTTGCGCGCCGCTTCCACATGTTGGAAACCGTACCACGGCCCATGGAACTCTCGCCAGAAGTCGAGATCGCGCAGGGTGGGCTGGCATTCGAGCGAGGTCTGTTCCGGGCGTGAGGCCAGAGGCTGAAAGTGGGCTTTACCGATCAGGGTGGTGTCGTAACCGTGCTGGTGCAGTAGGTCGCCGACGGTCGGAACATCCTCACCCAGTTTGACACCGATGGTCCAGCATCCGTGCCAGGCCGGGTACTGGCCGGTAATGATCGATGATCGCGAGGGCGAGCAGACGGGGTTATTGCAGTAGGCGCGGTCGAAACGGGCGCCTTCGCGGGCGAGCCGGTCGAGGGCGGGCGTCCGGATCCGCGGATTGGTCACGCCGAGGGTTGAGAAATGCTGCTGATCGCTGGTGATCAGCAGGATGTTTGGATGCGCATTCTCTTCTCTACCTGAGCGCGATTGGGGTGGAGTGGACACGTGCAGCGGCCTCAAGTTCGACCATCACCATTTGCTGGGAATCCTATCATAGCCTGCAGACGCACGCTAGTCAGGCGTGTGCAGACGTCAGGGCAACTGCATCCCATTCCGCCAATCTCTCCAGCCGCACCTTTGCGCTATACTGATAATAGCCGACCTCAGTGCGGCAGATCACCGGTCAGCTGCCCACCAGCATCGTTGAACCGGGGCCGCTGGGGCTTGCTCTTTCTTGGAGAAACTGACAGACCCTCATGGAGCGAGGAAAAATGACACAGACCGTCTTGGAGAGCGTGCAGATCCACTGGCAGAACCTGCGCGGACGCACCTATGATTTGATGGATGTTTTGGCCGATGCCGATCTGGACGCCCGCCTGCCCTTCCCCGAATCCCAGAACATTCTTTATCAGTTCTACTGCATGTTGGGCACACAGGAGAGCTGGCCGCCGGTGTTGCTCAAAGGAGGCATGCAGGGCTGGAATTGCAGCCTGCAGCCGGCGCCGGCCGGTGAGGTGCTGCCAGTTGAACGTGTACGCCAGGCAATGGAGGCGGCAGACGCGGCTTTGCTGGCAAGTTTTGAGAAGGTGGACTGGCTACAGGTTTTTGAGAATGGCTCGACACCGCTGGCCGGTTACTACCGACTGGTTGAACATGAGGCACATCACCACGGCCAGCTGATCAACTTGATATACGCCAACAACCTCCCCATTCCAGAGAGCTGGGCGGACTCATGGGCGCTTACGCGCGACGAGTAGATCTCTTTCAAAGAGCTGTCGCAAGTCGCGCAGCCCATTTGTTGGCGCCGCTAGCCCGGTCAGTTGAAAGTCCGATCACTTGAAAGTCTGTACACAAAGAGAACGGCAGTCTCACGCGGAAACTGCCGCTCCTGTGTTGTTCGAGCCCTGTTGCAAGTTGTGCCGTCATACCCCATGCTACAAAGGGCAAGCCAGGTCCGCTACTCAAACAGAAGGAAAGTGACTGAGGCCCAGGTGGCGCCCTCCACTCTTGTGCCGACCAAAAGTGCCCATTGACCATCCTCGCTGTAGCCCAGGGTATCGAAGGCTTCACCGTCCTGAGCGTGGCCGACGATGGGCGCCTCCAGAGAGGGTCCGCCGCGCAACCGCAAGCGGCCGCCCCTGCCGGTCTCGATTGTCGCGCGGCCCATCTGCACTCTCAACTCGATGTCCCTCAACTCCACCAGCGAGGCCGCTATCCAGACCGGATCCTCGATATCGGGGAAGAAGATCGCAACCCAATGTTCATCTGAGCTGAACCCGGCCACAGGATAGGCTTCACCGACGGCGACGCCTGCCAAAACCTCGGCAATGGTTTCCGGTTTGCTGCGCACGCGCAAGGCTCGCGTCGTTACGATTGCCAGGTGTCTGGTGACATCGCCCACCTGTAGCAGCGGCTCATCGGTCGGTGTCGTAACGGGCACCGCATCCTCAGCGTCCGTCTCTTCGTCGGAGATGGACATTTCGCCGATCGTCACTGTGAAGGCCGTGCTGATCGGTGCCCCATCTTTCAGTACCGGCATGTCCGTGCCGGGAAACTCGAAGACGTCAAAGACACCGCCGTCTGTGTGGAGCATGGCGTAGAGAGTCTCCGTGGCGGCGTTGACGTCTATGTCTACTGCCAGATCAGTCGTGAGTCCAGCCTCCAGGTGCGCCTGCCCGACGATGGGTCCGTAAGAGCCGGCATCATCAGCGTGAATGACTACCCAACCTTCAACCGGAACGGTAGCTTCTGCAACCGTCACTTGGCCTTTGATCACCTCCTGCGCGTAAACCGTGACGCTTGGCTCCAGATCGGCGACCGCGCTCGCTTGATCCTCGGTTTTGTCCTCGGCGGCCATCTCGCCGTCCTCTGCTTGCTCCTCGGTGGCATCTTCCGCCATCTCGCCATCGTCGGTCATCGCGTCTTCGGTTTCGGCGGCCATTTGCGCGTCTTCGGGCACGAGCAGAGCGGAGGAATCACCATTCAAGGTTACATCTTCAGCCCAGATCCAGCCAATGGTCCCAACGTCCGGCACCTCCACTTTCAGCCAGCTGCCATCCTCTGTTCGCCCGACTACGTCAATGACATCATCCTTCAGCAGGCCGGCGATAATCGGCGTCTCTTCATTGGGTGCTTGGCGCACTCGCAGCGCGTTGACGGCTACCGTTGCCACCAATGTCACCATTTCCGGCTCGGCCGGCTCTGCGGTTGCGTCAGCAGTAGGGGGCGCGGCCGGAGTCAGGATCTGCGTAATGTCTCCCTGGAATGGATAGCAACTTCCAATAATAAGGGGCAGAATTACCAGTGCCCCGAACAGCGCGACGCGAAAGCGGTTAGGCATGGTTCCTCCCAAGCTGGCGATGGCCCGCCGCCCGCGGCTATGGGCGGAGACTCGGGGGCAGGTTTGGGAACAGGCGCAATCTCTCCCGTAAAAGAGTTGCGCGGGCGTTCAGCATTTGAACCGCGCCCTCTCAGGCAACGGCGGATTCGACAATTATGGCACGGCAAAAGATTGGCTGTCAAATGATTTCGGACTGTCTCCTTATCCGAAAGTATACCGAAATGGGGGTGATTGCGCGCCGCGATCTCTACGCTCGGCTCGCTTCATCCTGAAGATCACGGGTCCGGACGGAGACGCAGCAGGCGCCGTATCACGGATTTGCCGGCTGGTGCGATCCCCATTATGTTACCGGGAAAAGATCGCTCGACAGACGCGCCCACCTGGAGGATCCAATGACGACGGTACGAGATCGGATGTGTACGTGATATAGTTCGTTTGACTTGAAAGTACAAAAAACGGTTCTTTTCCCAGATTGACGTTGTGGGGAACGGCGCTGTGCCCCACTAACACAGCACCGTTGGATGCACAATGATCTCGCTTTGAGCGCGTTCTGGGGTTGCGCATCTGCTATGGAGGCAGAGAATGACCACAACAACTGAATTACGCGAACACAATGCACTACTCGATGATCCGCAGGCGATGCGCCGGCAGATGGCGACCGACGGCTATCTGTTCTTTCGCGGGCTGCTGCCTGCAGATGAAATCGCGGCTCTGCGGCGCCGCATCCTGCAGATCTGCGACAACTACGGTTGGATAGCGCCGGGCACAGAGCTGATGGACGGCATTGCCGACCCCTCGGCGGACGCGATGGAGCCTTTCTGCGGCGTTGGTGTGCCGCCCGAAGCCTATGGCGACGTGCAGCGCCTGGAATCTTTCCATCGTCTCGCCCACAATCCGGCCGTGGTCGATATGCTTGGGAAACTGTTTGATGAAACGGTGCTGGTACACGCCCTCAAGATCGCGCGTCTGATGATCCCGGCCAAGGGCAACGCGCCGACGCCGGCTCACCAGGACCACATCTTCATTCAAGGCTCAAAGACAGTCTATACCTGCTGGATTCCTCTGGGTGACTGCCCGCGGGAGCTGGGCGGGTTGAGCGTACTGCGCGGTTCGCACAGGCTGGGCGTCCTGCCCGTGCGGGCGGCAGAGGGCGCCGGCGGCCGCCACGTCATTTTCGATGACGACGCACCGCAGGAGTGGTTCGAGACCGACTTCCTGGTCGGCGACGTGCTGGTGTTCCACAGCCTGACCGTCCACAAGTCGATTCCGAATCGAACGAAGAATCAGATCCGGCTGTCGACAGATTTCCGCTATCAGCCGCCCTCATTGCCGATTGAAATGAAGTCGGTTACGCCGCACTGCAATGTTTTGCCCTGGGAAAAGATCTACGCTGGCTGGGAGTCAGAGGATTTGCAGTATTACTGGGAGAATTATGACCTCGACTTCCAGGAGCATGACGCCTCCCTGGTGGCGGTCCGGGAGGAGTGAAGGGCGAAGAGTGAGATCGAAGGGGTACCTTCCTCTAGTGGTCCGGGGCCGGTGCGATATTATCCAGCCGAAAAAGGAGCTGCGACATGGATCTTAAACTTTCGTGCCCGGATTTTACCTTTCCTCTGTTGCCCCATGACGACGTCCTGACACTGATCGCGATGATGGGGTTTCAGGGGGTGGATATCGGGCTATTTGAGGACCGTTCTCACATCTATCCCAGCCACGTTTTGAACAATCTGGCGGCGTCGGCGCGAGACCTGTCGATCCGGGTACAGGACAAGGGGTTGGAGATAGCCGATGTCTATTTCCAGGCGTCCGGGCCGGGGTTGCCGGCACTGGCGATCAACCATCCCGACGCGGAGGAGCGCAGGCAGGCGCGCGATCTGTTTCCGCGCGTCGTCGAGTTCACGCTGCGTTGCAATGCGTCCCATATTACGATTGAACCGGGGCTGCCGTGGGAGGGCGAATCGTACGATACTTCGCTGAAGCGGGCGTGCGAGGAACTGGCCTGGCGCGTGGAACTGGCGGAGGCTGCTGGATGCGTGTGCGCAGTGGAGCCCAACGTGGAGTCTTTGACACGCACGCCGGAGCAGACGATGCGCATGCTGGAGATGACCCCCGGTTTGACGCTGACGCTGGATTATTCCCACTTCGCTTACCGGGAGATCAGCGACGACGAGAGCGAAACGCTGATCCCGTATACCTCCCATTTTCACGCGCGCGGGGGGCATAAGAACCGTTTGCAGTCGTTGATCCAGCACAACGTGATCGACTACCCGCGGGTGGTGCGAGCGCTGCGGGATACCGGCTACGAGGGCTACGTCTGCGTCGAGTATGTCTGGGTCGACTGGGAGGGGTGCAACGAGGTTGACACGCTCTCGGAGACCATCCAGATGCGCGATCTGCTGCTTTCGGTGGACCTGGGCGCGTAGACCGGTTTGAGGGGCGGCTGTCACGGCGCTCTGGATGTTCTGTGAACACGCCAAACATTCACCTGCGTACTCTGTTTCTGTTTGATAGCGCCGGGCGTATCCGCGGAACACGTGAGCCGGACCCGGAACCGGGACCGAAGTTTGCGTTGATTCGCGGCAGGTCGAGTTGCGTTTGGGCTGTGCGGGCGGACGTGCCGCGGGAGGTCGCCGAAGATCTTGACGCTCTTGCAGGCGAGGAGCCACCGGTTGCAAGTTTCCGCGACGTTCCGGTGCATGCAGAGCGGTACAGAGCGCTGGCGGGCGGAAAAGTATACTCTGGGCCAGCGTTTGCTTTCCCTGAACTGATCGAAGAGCCTGATACCACGGTGCTCGTGAACGCGTTGCCGTTGCTTGCGCGCCATTTTGCGGGGTGGACGGCAGCGGAGATACTGGGTCGGGCGCCGATCGTGGCGGTTGTGGAGGACGGCCACGCGGTGAGCGTCTGCTTCTGCGCGCGGCGTTCTGACACGGCGGCGGAGGCTGGATTGGAGACGGCGGCGGCGTTCCGGGGACGGGGGCTGGGCTCGCAGGTTGCAGCGGCGTGGGCGCTGGCCGTGCGGGCGTCGGGATGTGTTCCGCTATACAGCACCTCGTGGGAGAACGCCGCTTCGCTGGCCGTGGCGCGCAAGTTGGGGCTGGCGGCGTACGCATGTGGGTGGAGTTTGGGGTAGGGGATGGTTAGGAGCTTTTTTTGTTGTTCAGGATTGGGTCAGGAGGTCAATCGACGTCGGAATGCAGTCCTGCACATCCATGAATTGCAAGAGCGCAGTTCAGACAGTCCCGCATACTGAGTGCCGTCATTGTCTGTCTAGTTCTGATCCACTTACTATGACCGCTTATCCCATTGTCAGATGCCGTCACAGAAGGCATAATATGTACGGCCGAGGCGGGAGTCTGTCTGGGCCTTCAGCCCCCAACCTACTCATACGGACACCGGGGCGGGATACCCATGTCTGAACCGATTCTTCGCACCCTGATTTTGAAACATTTCCGTAGCCTGCCTGCAGAGGTAGTGGAGTTCGCCAACCCCACATTTCTCGTTGGGCAAAACGGTTCCGGCAAAAGTAACTTTGCTGATGCATTTGCGTTCCTGGCCGAAGCGATGGCCTCCCCCCTGCAAGCGGTTCTTGCTCGCCGCGGGGGGTTTACATCAGTCGAAAACCGCAGGTCGGTGTACGGGCAGCCGTCAAGCTTAGGTCTGGCGGTCTTTTTGCTACGTCCAGACGTGCAGACGGTAGAGGCACGATACGGATTCGAATTAAGACCTCATGGAGAATACGGCTTCGAAGTCTTACGGGAACAGTGTATAGTGCGTCGAACCGACCGATCGCGCAGTTGGTTCGACCGCTCTGGTCCGGACGCTGTATGGCGGAGCAATATAGGTTCCCTGGACCCAGTCTTGGAGTCGAACGCCCTGGCCCTTCCCCTGGTAGGAGGCGATACCCGCTTTCAATCCGTATTGCGCTTTCTATCCCGAATGCAGACCTGTCGCATCGAACCGGCGGCTTTGCGAGAGATGCAGGACCCAGACGAAGGTGTACGGCTGCAACCGGACGGCAGAAACGCTGCCAGTGTCCTGCGCGAAATCAAGAGCGCCGCTCCAGATGACTGGCAGACAATCCTCGAACTTCTCGAAAGCATCGTGCCCCGGACCGTCGGCGTTCAGCCCAAGAGACACGGTAACAAGCTGACATTGGAGTTTGCGCAGGACTGGGCCCCGACGGGGCATATGAATTTTGAAGCATTCAACATGTCCGACGGCACGTTGCGCGTTTTGGGCTTGCTCGCCGCGGTTTTCCAGCGTCCTCCGCCCTCTCTACTCGTAATCGAAGAGCCGGAAGCCACTATACATCCAGGCGCCTTGGGAGCAGTTTTGGATGTATTGCGCCGTGCCGGTCGCTCCATGCAAGTCGTGGTAACAACCCACAGCCCCGACATTCTCGACGCCGACTGGATCGAAGATCGACACCTCCGTATCGCTCAATGGGATGCAGGCAGGACAGGCATTAGTTCCGTGTCACCCTCGGTGCGTCAGGCATTGGCCGAACACCTGATGGGGGCCGGTGAACTGCTGCGCGCCAACGCCTTAACTGCAACCGAACTCTTCGTTAGCGATCCTCGCCAGCTCGAACTCTTTTCCGAGAGCGATCTGACGTGAAAATCCAACCGATTGTGGAAGGACACGGTGAAGTAAGTGCCTTCCCTGTCCTTTTGCGCCGCTTGGTCGTTCAAGCGGGAGCATGGAATGTGGACGTCGGACGGCCGATCCGAAAAAAGCGCCATCAGTTGGTACGTGAGACCGAACTGAAGAAAGCGGTTCGTTTGGCGCTTTTGCAGCCGGACTGTAGCGCAGTTCTTATCCTGTTCGATGGGGATGACGACTGCCCCGCCGAGTTAGGCCAAGCCATCCAGGCATGGGCGGAATCGGAAGCGGGAGACATGCCCATCGAAGTCGTTATCGCCCATCGAGAGTATGAGGCCTGGTTTCTAGCCTCAATCGAATCGATGCTAGGGTATCGCCGTATTCGGGCCGACGCACAGTCCCATCCAAACCCGGAACAGCCTCGCGGAGCCAAAGGGCAGTTGGAAGCCAGAATGGAAGCCGGCGCAACCTACCTCGAGACAACAGACCAGCCGGCCTTGAGCGAGAAGTTCTCGTTGGCGGCCGCACATCAGCGTTGCAGATCATTCCGCAAACTCACAAGCTCTTTCGGTCGATTAGTGCGCTCCATGGGGCAAGAGGTTAGCGAATGGCCCCCTGCCTGCTGGGCTAAAGAGGGATAAGAGCTATACAGCCAACTATGGTTGGTTGGAAGGAAAAGCTCGCCGCCTGCTTCAGTCAAGTTCGCACAAGCATGTAGAGCGATTCACCCTCTTCTGAACCTAGGGGAAGTTACATGCTTCTCCGACCCCACCTGTTCCTGCCTCAAAGCACCCTCTCTTGAATAGCCTCCTTGCCTTCGCTATAATCAGTGGACGGTAAGCTGAACCAACACACCTGTCACCAGCCAGAGGGGGAACCCGTTGCGCGTTGTGCTCGTTAGCAAAGCGCTCGTTGTGGGCGCGTATCAGAAGAAGGCGGAGGAAATTGCGCGGCAGGGGGTCGAGCTGACAGTGCTGACGCCGCCGAGCTGGAGAGACCGCCGCGGCACGCAGACGGCGGAACGGCTGCATACTGTCGGCTACGAACTGCGTACGATTCCCATCCTATTCAACGGCGCTTATCATATGCACCTCTATCCCACTCTGGTAAAGGAGCTTCGGGAGTTGAAACCGGAGGTTGTGCATGTGGATGAGGAGCCATACAATTTGGCTACGCTCCTCGGTGTGCGGGCGGCGCGGGCAGTGGGCGCGAAGCCGATCTTCTTCACCTGGCAGAACCTGCTGCGCCGTTATCCTCCTCCGTTTAACTGGTTCGAGCGAACTGTATACCGGTCCTGTTCGGTCGCGATCGCGGGGAATGCCGAGGCCCGCGAGGTCCTCATACGCAAGCAATACAAGGGCAAGATCGTGGTGCTCCCGCAATTTGGCGTAGACCCGAACATTTTTCGACCACCTACAGATCTGGATGGGCAGGTGAGCGCCAGGCGGAGGGGGAAGGAGGGCGCATTTCACATTGGCTACGCCGGGGGGCTATTGCCCGAGAAAGGGCTGGACCTGCTGCTGCGGGCGTGCGCCGGACTGGAGGGTAGCTGGCGGTTGACGCTGGTGGGCAGCGGCGAGGAGCTCGAAGCGCTGCGCAACCTGGCCTCCGAATGCGGCGCCGCAGACCGGGTCACGCTGGGCGTGAGGCTTCCCAGCGGCGAGATGCCCGGCTTCTATCGCTCGCTGGACCTGCTGGTGCTGCCCAGCCGCACGCGGCCCAACTGGAAGGAACAGTTTGGACGTGTGTTGATCGAGGCCATGGCCAGCGGAGTGCCGGTAATTGGGAGCAGCAGCGGCGAGATCCCCAACGTCATCGGAGATGCCGGGCTGGTCTTTCTGGAGGGGGATATAGAATCGCTCCGGTCGCAATTGCAGCGACTAATGCAGGATCGGGCGGCGCGCAACCATCTGGCCGTAGCGGGAAGGCAGCGCGTATTGGACCATTACACAATGGAAGAGATTGCCCGCCGGACTGTCGCTGCCTACAGGGCCGTAGCCCAAGGCCGCTAAAGCCTGACTGCCAGACTAAGACTATGAAAGTCGTCGTAAACGCCCAGCTACTTAATACAAGAGGCGGTTACCGGGGAGCCGGCGTCAGCAACTACTGCCGCAACCTGCTGACAGCGCTTGCGGAAGAGACCGACGGAAAACAGGTGACGGCCTTTGTCAACGACCGGGATTTCCGCTTCCCGCAGAGGCGCCCGGGGATGGAGTTGCGTTATACGCGCTGGCCGGCCGCCGACCCGGTGCCCCGCATCATCTGGGAGCAAACGGCGTTGCCGCTGGCCGCGATGACGGCGCAGGGAAACCTGGTGCATGGCCTGGTGAATACCTTGCCGCTGGCGACAAGGGTGCCCGGCGTAGTGACCGTCCACGACCTCAGCTTTATACGGATGCCTGAACGATTTCCTCGCCTCAAACGGTTCTATCTTGGCCACCTGTGCCGGGCTAGTGCCCGCCGGGCCAGGCGCGTAATCGCGGTCAGCAGGCAGACGGCCGCGGACGTGCGGGCGGAATTCGGGGTGGACAGCCGGCGCGTGGAGGTGGTGTATAATGGGGTGGGCGAGCAGTTCCGGCCTCTACCGGTTTCAGAGGTCAGCGATTTTCGCGAGCTTATGGGGCTGCCGAACAGGTTCTTGCTCTATGTTGGCACGCTGGAACCGCGCAAAAATCTGCCCCATCTGCTGCGATCCTTTGCAAGTTGGCGGGCGAAGAGCGCAACCGGGCGCGACGTAGGGCTGGTTGTGGCTGGCGGTAAAGGCTGGCACTACCAGGAGATTTTCAGTCTCGCGGCCGAGTTGGGCTTGATGGGAGGCGACGCGGGCGAGACCTCCGGGGAAAGGCCGATCGTTCAGTTTCCCGGTTACTTGCCGGAGCGTGACCTGTGCCTCTGGTACAACGCGGCCAGTGGATTCGTCTATCCCAGTCTGTACGAGGGATTTGGTTTGCCCGTGCTGGAGGCGATGGCATCGGGAACTCCGGTCATCTGCAGCGACACACCGAGCCTTCAAGAGGTGGCCGGCGATGCGGCGCTGATCGTGCCGGCGCAGGACCAGGCCGCTCTTCAGGACGCCTTTGAGCGTCTATTCACCGACCAGGGCGCCTCCACTGCCTTGCGAAAATGGGGACTTCGACAGGCGAGGCGGTTCTCCTGGGAACGGGCTGCGAAAGAGACAATGGATGTATATGAAAGTGCAGTTAATGGAGGTTAGTGGACAGTACAAAGCACCAACCTATGAATCGCACACCGCAGGCCGCTGGCCACTGAATGAATGCCGATGACAACCGTACGGATGAAACAGCGCCAGGACCGCCGTTCGTCCCAACAAACGCTAAATGGGAGGCGGAAGAGCGGGGAGGCAACAGGCTCACCAGAAAGAAACTGGTTGACAGCCCTGCTCATTCGGGTTCCACCGAGATGGTGGCCGGCATTACTGCGCATCAGCGATCTGATCCTGATCGCTGTCGCGTTTGTGATGGCCTATTGGGTGCGCTACCGGTTGCAGTGGTTCCTTTCCGTCGATCCATCGAACCAGACCGATCTTGTCACCTATCTGCCGTTCGGTCTGGCGCTGGTCTTTCTCCTCTTTTGTTCGTTTCAATTCTCCAGAGTCTACGTTTACCGGCGAGACCGTCTCTGGCTTGAAGAGGTCTACGCCATCGCCAGCGCCACCACGATTGGCGTAGTCGTTCTGATCATATTGAACCTGGCATTCGGGCAGCTTTCCTTTAGTCGCCTGATCTTCCTGTACACGGCCGTGCTTGTTACGCTTTTGTTGGGCATCAGCCGCGCCGTGATCTACACGGTACGCGGCTATCTGCGCAACCAGGGGATCGGACTGGAACGTGTCGTATTGGTGGGCGTCGGTGATGTGGGGTTGATGGTCATGCGCACGATTGCGGCGCGCCCCAGCCTCGGTTACGAACTGGTCGGCTTTCTGGACGACGATCCGGACATAAATCAAACGGACATCGGCCGCTTTCAGGCGCTGGGCCCGTTGACCAACTTTTTTGATATCCTGCAAAACAACGAGATCGACACAGCAATCATCTGCCTGCCCTGGCGGAGCCACCGCATCGTGGCGCGTCTGCTTCATCTGTGTGAGGAGAACGGTGTCACCGCACAGATCGTGCCGGACTTCTTCCAGCTGACGAAGAACCAGATGCAGGTGGAGCGGCTTAACGGGATTCCGCTGATCACGACGCGAGCGGTATCGATTGCGGGTTGGAACCTGTTCGTGAAGCGGGCGCTGGATGTGACCCTGGCTACAGTGACGTTAGTTCTGGGACTGCCGCTGGGCGCCTTGATCGCGCTGTGCGTCCGCTTCAATTCACCAGGGCCGATCATCTATTCCCAGACGCGCGTCGGGCGCAACGGACGGCCTTTCCAGATCTACAAGTTTCGCTCGATGATCGCCGACGCCGAAGCGCAACTCGACGAGATGGCCGACCTCAATGAGGCGTCGGGGCCGCTTTTCAAAATGCGCGACGACCCGCGCCGCACCGCCGTTGGGCGGATTCTACGCCGCCTGAGCCTCGATGAACTGCCGAACCTCATCAATGTACTGCGCGGCGAGATGAGCCTTGTCGGGCCGCGTCCCAATGTGCCGGAAGAGGTGTCGCAGTACAAGGACTGGCACCGCAAGCGGTTGTCGGTCAGCCCGGGGATGACCGGCCTTTGGCAGGTCAGCGGCCGCAGCGATCTGACCTTCGATGAGATGGTTCTGCTCGACATTTACTACGCCGAAAACTGGAGTATGACCCTGGATCTGGGCATTATGCTGCGCACGATTCCCAAGGTATTGGGCGGGGAAGGGGCGTATTAGAAGCTTCCCGTTCTTGGTTACCCTACGCACAGGCAGTCGTTCAGTCACTCCCTTGTAATTGAAGCCTGTAATTGAAGACCCATCCGCTCCGGTTGAAAGAGGCGGGGCTCCATTTCGCGCAGGTCGGAGGCCACGGCGAGGGGGAATTCGCACTGGGCGAGAACGTCTTCTTCAAGGGAGGCGCCGGGTGCGATTTCGATGACGGTCCAGCCGTCGGTGTCAAGGCGGAACACGCAGCGTTCGGTCACGACGACCACGTTCTGCCCGGTCTGGCGAGCGCGGCGGCCGCTGAAAGTGACGTGCTCGACCTCATTGACGAACTTGCGTACCCTGCCCTCACGCTCAATGTGCAGGCGGCCGGCAACGACGTCGAGGCGGGCGCCTGCCGTGTACGTGCCGCTGATGACGATGTTTCTGGCGTTGGCGGTGATGTCGACGAAGCCGCCGACACCGGCGGTCACGTGGGGACGCGCGGCCAGGCGAGAGACGTTGATGTTGCCCTCGCGATCGATCTGCATGAAGGAAAGAAAGCAGCGATCGAACCCGCCGCCCTGGAAATAGCTGAACTGGTCCGGTGAGGGCATGATGGCCTGCGTGTTGGCGGCGCAGCCGAACTGAAAGCCCCCCAGCGGCATTCCCCCTACGGCGCCCTGCTCGATGACCCAGGTGACGGCGCCGTCCAGCCCCTCTTCAAGAAGTACACGCGGCACAAGCGCGGAGATGCCGAAGCCGAGATTGACCGCTTCCCCGTCTCGGAGTTCGAGCGCGGCGCGGCGGGCGATCACCTTTTGCAGGCCCCACTCGGCAAGCTCGAACGTCTCGGACGGGACGCGCACCTCGCCGCTGATGGCCGGGTCGTAGTCGGTCTGCGTGGTCTGCATGGAGTCGGGCACAACCACGACGGCATCGACGAGAACGCTGGGCACGCGCACGCTCTGGGCGGGCAGGGTGCCGGCGGCAACCCGGCGCTCGACCTGGGCAATGACCACGCCGCCGTTGTTGTGCGCGGCCAGCGCAACGTCGTAGGCGCCGAGAAAGGCGCCCTCGCGTTCGAAGGTGAGATTGCCCGCTTCGTCGGCGGTCGTCGCGCGGATCAGTGCCGCGTCCGGGTGCAGGGCGCGCAGATAGAGCCACTCCTGGCCGTCAAACTCCACCAACTGCACAATATCTTCGCGAGTCCGCTCATTCATGCGGCCGCCCTGCCGCCGTGGATCGAGGTAGGTGTCCATGCCCAGCTGCGTGAGGACGCCGGGCCGCCGGGCCGCAGCCTCGCGCAGCTGGTGAAAGATGAGCCCGCTGGGAATGTTGTAGGCTTCGACCTCGTTTTCATAGATCATGCGCCAGATTGCGGGCGACTCCATCGACGATGGTCCTGAGGGGAGTGAGCCGGCGATCACGCGCGCCAGCAGGCCGGGGCGGGCGATGTGGTCGATGCCGTCGATGCCGTACATGTCGCCGGCGGCGATGGGATGAATAGTGGTCAGATTCTGCGGATGGCCGTGTTGAGCAAAACGCTCGCCCACGGCGCGCAGCAGCCCGTCGGGGCAAAGCAGACCGCTGGACGAGTTGACCGCCACCGTCGCCCCGTCGGGAATGAGGGCTGCGGCTTCGGTCAGGGTAACAAAACGGGTGCGCGGCATTGGTCGATTTCACCTTTGCAGTCAGGGCTGGCGCGCGCATACGAGCGAAAGAGATACGCGCGCCGGCGGAGTAGCGATGGATCCATTATAGCGGGAGGAAAGTTTGGCGCAAGGGCTGACGGACGCGGCCCTGTCCGCGAAGGGCGCGCTGGCAGAACAGGACAGGAGGAGAAGAGTCGGGTTACGCGCGCAGGCGGCGGTAGGCTTGGTCGCCGACGGCGGCGGTGGCGGAGCGGCCGATCTCGTCGGCCTGCAGGAGCGAGGCCCAGGTGTTTTCGGGCGTGACGTCGAACGGCTCGTTGTCCATCAGCGGCGTGGCGGCGCTGTGGGCCATGGCCTCCTGCAGAGCGGGGCCGTCGCCTGTGGTGTCCAGGGAAAGTTGGGCCAGGTGTGTGGGCAGGCCGACCTCGGCGCAGAAGCGGGCGACCTGTTCGCACTCATCTATGGACTGCTCCAGCGCCAGCTGAGTGAGCAGCCCCATCGCCACCATTTCCCCGTGCAGGTAGCCTTCGCGTGCTGCGGGCAGGCGGGTGAAACCCATGGCAATAGCGTGGGCCGCGGTGACGCCGCCGCTCTCGAAGCCGATGCCGCTCAAGAGCGTGTTGGCTTCGATCACCCGCTCCAGGGCGGGATTGGTCTCGCCGCGATAGTTGGCCTGGGCGGCGGCAACGCCGTCGTCGAAGACGGTCTGCGCGCAAAGCTCGGCGATGGCCTGGGCTGCAATGGTGGGGCGTCCGCCGATTACGGCGCGGCCGGCCGGGTTGCGGTAGCAGGTGCGGGCTTCGTAGCGGGTGGCCAGGGCATCGCCCATGCCGGCCACCAGGTAGCGCACCGGCGCGGCTGCGATCAGCTGCGAATCGACCAATACAAAAGCGGGACTGTCCGGGAAGGATTCACCACCGTGGGCGATGCCTTCGTCGGTGTAGATGACCGATAGAGCGGAGCATGGAGCGTCGGTGGAGGCGATTGTGGGCACGATCGCCACGGGAACTTCAAGCCGGGCCGCCACGCACTTGCCTGCGTCGAGACCTTTGCCGCCCCCGACCGCGATCAGGCTGTCGAAAGGCCTGTCCTTCGATTGCAGGCTGGAGGAGGCCCGCTCGATTTCCGAGTAGGAGCACTCCCCCTCGAAGACTTCGACCGTCGCCTCGACCTGCCTGGCGCGTAGGCCGCTGAGCAGTTGCTCGCCGTGGCGGCGCAGTCCGCCGGCACTGATGTAGACAGCGGGTCTTGTGCTGGGCACCAGCTCCAGGAAACGGCCGAGATGGTCGAGCAGTCCGGGCCCTTGCACATAGCGTGCCGGCGCGATCAACCCGGTGGGAGGCATTTCCCGGCCGGTGTCGGCGAGCGAAAAGATCGGCTTAGGGGAGAAATCAGTGTTGCTGGTCATGGTCTGGTGATCAGTGGCTAGTGGTCAGTGGTCAGTGGTTAATGGTCAATGTATGCATGCTGTGGTAGCGCATGCAGCATTGTCGTCGGATTCGCCGGTAAGCGCAAGGGGTACGGCTGCTGTCAATGTGTCAACTCGCCGAGGCGGTCGATGATTACGTCGGCGAGGCGCAGGTCGTAGTCGAGATGTGGCGCCTCAAGGATGGTGAGGTCGGGATGGCGGCGGCGGGCTTGGGCGAGAATGTGCGGCAGGTCCTGGCGGAGGTGGCGGCCGCGGTGAAGGAAGTAGGGCAGGGCCGCGATCTTGCGGGCGCCCTGGGCAGCGAGGTTATCGATGGCGTCGGCGATGCGGGGCGTGTTGCAGTCAAGATAGGCGGTGGCGGCGTGAGCGTAACGGGCCTTCTCTTGTAGCCAGGCGGTCATTCGTCTGACCGGCTCGTTGGCGTGCGCCAGGGGTGTGCCGTGGGCCATGACCAGGAGGGCGGCCTCTGTCCCGTTGGAGATGCTCATGTCCGGGTCGACCGCCTGTAGACGCTCAAGGGCGATGGCGGCCAGCTTTTCGTGGAAGCCGAGGCAGGGAGCGACGCGGATGGTAAGGTCGGGAAACTGTGCGGCGACTCTGGCGATGTCGCCGGGCAGGTCCTGCTGGACGTAGAAGCCGTCGATGAGGAAATAGGGTTGAACGGTGACCGCGGTTGCGCCGGCGCCGACACATTTGGCGACGGCTTCGGCGATGGTGGGACGGCTGAAGTTGAGGAAGCCGGCTTCGGCGATGGGTGCCGCGCCGCGTTCGCGCAGGCGGGCGGCCAGCCGGATCATGGAGGCGCCGCTGTCACTGCGCAGGCTGCCATGACCGATGAGGACGATACTGTTCATAGGTACGCGGTCGGCCGCCGTTGGCCGCCGTTGGCCGCCGCAACCCGACCAACGAGGGCCGGCTCTAGGTAAGATGGAGCCCGCACTCGAGCTTGCTGAGCCCGACCCAGCGGCCGGCGCGCAAATCGCCGCCGGGTTGGACGGCCTGGGTGCAGGGCCAGCAGCCGATGCTGGGGTAGTTACGCTCGTGCAGCTCATTATAGGGGACGTCGTGGGTATGGATATAGGCCCAGACGTCGGCTTCAGTCCACTTCACCAGGGGAGAGACTTTTACGACTCCGTACTTGTCGTTCCAGCGCAGGACAGGCGTGCCGGCGCGGGTGGGCGACTGGTCGCGGCGCAGGGCCGATACCCAGGCCGTGCTGCCCGACAGGGCCTTCCCCATCGGCACGACCTTGCGGATGCTGCAACATTTGTCCGGGTTGCTGCGGTAAAGGTCCGGCCCGTGAGTCCGCTCCTGCTCGGCGACGCTGATATCGGTGGTCACGCGGCGGAAGGGGCGGTTGTAGTGCCGCTGGGCGCGTTCGATGAGGGCGAGCGTTTCGGGGAAGAAGTAGTCGGTGTCGATGTAGAAGATGTCTACATCGGGGTTGATGCGCATGGCAATGTCGATCAGCGCCATGCCGCTGGCCCCGAAGGCCGAGCCGATCGAGAAGCCTTCACCGAACTGTTCTATCGCCCACGCCAGGATCTCTTCAGCGGAACTCTCTTCCAGGCGGCGGTTGAAATGGTTAATAGCGTCCGGTTGCCAAGTATCAAACGAGAGTGTTTCCTGCACGAAAGCAATCACAGTCTGTTCCTCTATATCGTCGATCCGTAGCCTGTGTGCCGGTCTGTCCGCGCAGAGATTGGAAGTTGGCAGCGCGTATGACGGCTAGGTGGCCGCGACGGCGGGGCTACAAATCTGGGATGTTTTCAGTTGTAGGAAGTTAGCGGGCGCTCATCGCGGTCTTAATGCGTCCGGGATTTTGGGTTCCCTGTCCACACAGGGTGGACGCACGTTTCTGTTGGATGAGCCAGTCAGAGAGTCAACAACAGGAGGAGGTCGTACACAAGCAGCGGGAGGAGGAGACGGCAATCATCTTGAGGAGGTTCGATGACTGTCCACGTTTCAAGGCATCCGTTTGGGTTAAGCCATACGTTTGGATACGCATTTCCTTGAGCTCCCTCTGCGCCTGCTATGCCGGGGCATAGGACAGGCTTTGACAACTACTTGCAAACAAATGAAGCGCCGGTAGCTCCTCTCGGGCGGATTCTCCCGGGCCCCATCGCCCCACTATTGTGAGGTTAGGAAACAGTATACACAAGGTTGGGGGACGTGTCAATATTGAAAAAAGCTGCTGTCTGAACTGGGATTTTCGGGATTAGGGGATGGGCAGGATGTCAGCGGAGATGCGTGCCAGCGCGATGGGGAGAGAGAGCGGGAAGGATCGCCGGTCAGGCTGTCACGAGTTCGAGGATAGAGAGATTCAGGTCAGGGGAGCGCTTGGACAGGTAGAGCATTTCGATGCCGACGACCTGGTTGGCCTCGTTGTAATCAAGGACGACGCCAGGCGCGACCTCTTCGGATTCGATGATAGTGGAGTCGTCAAGGCGTAGGTAGAGGGCGTCGCCCTCTTTGTCAATGTGTAGTTTCATAGTTTTCCTCTCATGTTCCGGTCAAAGAATACACTTACTACCCGCCAGGGCGCAACATTAATGTTTACAGCTACGCGCAGAACGCGATCATCTTTTTCAGGTATTGAGCCATAAAATCGATCTACTTCAGGGTCAATTGGATCGGGCACACGCAATGTTGGCAGAGCCACGACTCGTTGGACCCATTCCGCTGGGATCATCCGTTCAGCCATTGCATCAATCGCGTGTTTGGTGAAGTTCAGTGGTGGGGGTTTAACTTCCATATTGTGCTGACGAATCTGCTCACGCTAAATGGTCAAGATATTATGGGGAAAGAGTTCGCAAGTAATGTGCAAAGGATCTGAATTCGTCACATAATACAGTGAATGCTGCACACTTGCTTCAGAAGATTCTACGACATTGCGGCGGCAGGGCCGAAAATACCGACTCTCCAACCCCTTTGCCTGTCCCTACACCCTATGCTATCGTTCGCTGCAATATCCACCCATTGAAAGGAAACCAAAATGACAACCCTATTTGGCCGCGAATATAGCCGGCGTGACCTGCTGGACCGGGTTGGAGACATGTCCCAGCTGGCCGGGGCCCGGAAGGCGGAGCTGGTTGAGGGAATCGAGCGGGGTTCAGACCTGATCGAAGTGTTCAACGCGTCGGGACTGTGCTTTTCCGTGTTGCCGGGGCGGTCGCTGGACATTGCGTCAGCGCACTACAAGGGGATGTCGCTCTGTTTTCGCAGCAGTACGGGCGACGTGGGCCCTGCCTTCTATGAACCGGAGGGCAATGGCTGGCTGCGGGGCTTCTTCGGCGGCCTCACAGTGAGCTGCGGGATGACGTTTACCGGCCATCCGGAGGTGGACCCCGAGGAGGAGGACGAGGAGCTGGGGCTGCACGGACGGCTGGCCTTTCTGCCTGCGAAGAACGTGGTCGCGAACGCGGGCTGGGAAGGCGAGCAGTACGTGGTGCGCATCCACGGCAAGATGCGTGAAGCGGTGGTGTTCGGCACGAACCTGGAGCTGACGCGGGAGATTTCGACAGTGCTGGGCGAGAAGTCGATCCATATCTACGACCGCATCGAGAACCTGAGCGTGAATCCGTCGCCGCTGATGTTTGTCTATCACTGCAATCCCGGCTTCCCGGTGCTGGACAGCGGCACGCGGCTGCTGATCAACAGCGAGAAAACGACGGAATGGCTGGAGGACAACGAGGTCGGGCCGGAGGTGTACCAGGTGGCGAAGGCGCCAACTGATGACGACAGCGACAATGTCTTTGTGCATCGGCCGGTGGCTGATGCCGACGGGAACGTGCATGTCGGGCTGGTCAACGATGGATTGGGGCTGGGCCTGTACTGGAAATTCCCGATCGCGGAGATCCCGATCGTGAACCAGTGGCAGCATTTCCATCGCGGTACCTACGTGACGGGCGTGGAGCCGGGCAATGTGAGTATGCTAGGCCGGGCCTGGAACCGCCGGGAGGGATATCTTACACACATTCAGCCGGGCGAAGTGCGGGAGTTTCACATTGAGATCGGCGTTCTGGATGGCGCCGATGAGATCAGCGAATTTGAAGTGAATCTCTAGAAGTACAGCGGATTTTGGGGCTGCGGACACAGAAATTAGACGAAACGAAAGGGTTGCGTATATCGTGAGGGCTGTCAGAACTTCTGCACTCCAATTGAGATCTCATGGCGAAAGGTCAAGGTTTAGGACGGGGCCCCTAATGGAGCCCTTCAGTATGGTTCATTCATGGTAAAACTAAAGATGAATGAATAGACGACACCAAATAACTTTGAACAACATTTTCCAGCAACCAGTTTCAACGACGCTGGAATGGAGACGTATTGAATCGTTATTCAGGGCGCTTGGAGCGAGATCGATTGAGGGGAGAGGTTCACGTGTGCGGTTTGAGTTGAATGGCGTTGTCGCCACTTTCCATCGTCCCCATCCTCAGAAAGAAGCAAAGCCATACCAGGTGCGTGATGCCCGACGTTTTCTGGAACAAGCAGGAATAACGCCATGAACACAATGAACTTTAGAGGATACGCTGCTCACATTGACTATAGTGAGGACGACGGCTGCTTTGTCGGACATATTGCAGGCATCACTGACATCGTCGGCTTTCACGGTGAATCCGTCACAGAACTGCGTGCCGCTTTTGAAGAGGCGGTCGATGATTACCTTGAAACCTGCAGGAAGCTGGATCGGACTCCTGAAAAACCCTTTTCCCGCGTGATGAATCGTTAGCGGTCAACGACAGACGCAGTTGCGCTTCACTCCGCGCTTCTCACGCCGCGCGGCTCAATACGCGCAAGATAAAGGCAAACCGCGACGAGCAGGAAAGCCATTACATAGTTGATGCCCAGCGCCGTCTGGAAGCTCCAAAGGTCCGAGAAGAGACCGGTCCAGAGGGGCGGAAGCATGGCCCCGGCGATCATGGCCACGTTGAGGATGCCGGTGACCGCCCCGCTCTGCTGCGGGTAGAGGCGTGTGCCGTAGGCGAGCGCGGTGGGGAAGAGGCCGGACAGCGTGAGGCCGGTGAGGAAAATGCCGATCACGAGCGGGGCCGCGGCCGTGCTGAAGACGACCAGCGGGTAGGTGAGAGCCAGGCCGACCGCCAGGATCAGCAGAGTGGCCGCATAGCCCAGGCGCTCGGCGTAGCCGGCGCAGAGAAAGCGGCCGGCGGTCAGGGCGATATAAAAAACTGAGATCATGGAGATCGAGTAAAACGTCGAAAGGCCGGCGGACTCCTGCATGAACAGAGCGACCCAGCCGAGCAGGCTGAAGGCGACGCCGTTGTAGATAAAGGCAATCAGGAATAGGGAGAGAAAGCCGGCGTTGCGCAGCATGCCCAAGTTGGCAGAGAGTGCTCTGCGAAGCTCACCCCAAACTGAAGAAAGGACTGCCGCCATGACCCCGCCCTTCGGGGTCTTCTTTTCTTCAGCGTCCAACCCCTGCTCCCGTCCAACTTCCGAAGCCGCAGTCGCGGTTTCGGAAGATTGCTCGATCGGTGGGAAGACCACGCGAGTGAGAAACAGCGCGCCTGCGCCGTAAACCAGCCAGATCAGACCGGTGGCGGCCATTGCCCAGCGCCACGGCATCCCCTGCTCGAGGACAACGCCGAAGATCAGCGGGGAGATGGTCGCGCCGACGGCGTAAACGCCGTGCAGAACGTTGAGCGCGCGGGCCCGACTCTCGCGGTTGGCGTCGGCGACCATCGCGTTGATGCCGGTGGTGAGCGAGGCCTGCACGATGCTGATGAGGGCGAAGCCGGCCAGAAAGAGCAGCCAGGCGCGGGCCGCGGCTGTCAGCGCCATGGAGACCGCCAGCGCCAGCGCAGCCACCCAGACCAGCTTGCTGTAGCCGAGACGGTCGGAGGCGGCGCCGGCGAGGAGGTTGCCGAGGATGCCGCCGACCGCGCGGGCCGGGAAAATGAGGCCGATGGCCGTCAGGGTCAGGCCCGTGGCCATATATTCGTCGCTGATAAAGGGCATGACCGACGGCACGAGGACCGCGGCGGTACCGATGAACAGATAGCCGGTGAGGCCCAGCGCAGTGACCGGCAGGGACGCCGCCGCCGCGCCGGGCGCGGCGACCGCGCGGTTCAGTTTTGCCATGTCGATTACTCTCCGACGCTCTCGTTGGTCAGCTGCGTCTCTCGAAACTGATGGGCGTGCGTCTCGCCGCGTTCGGTCAGGGAGACAAGATTGGCTTCGATCTGCACCAGATTCCGCGCCCGCAGTTGCCGCAGTGTACGCTGCATCTTGGCCGGTGTCCAGCGGAAGTGGCGGTACAGCGTGGAAGCGGCCAGCTCCTCGCTGGCGGAGGCGCTCCCCTGGTGATGGTGAATGTGGCCGAGGACCACCTGGTGGTCGAAGCTACGGCGCTGGTTGCGGCGGCGAAGCATGGTCGAGACCAGACCGTATTTGGGCGAAAAAGTCCACGCGACCAGGAAAAAGAAAAATGTCATCAGCACCATCGAAGCGGAGATCGAGGAGTCCCAGCTCTCGCTGAGACCGAGCCCGAAGAGGTCGTTCAGCCCGGCGAGGATGTCGCTGAGGTTGGCGATGCCGAGGAGATTGCCGCGCGCCAGGTCGTAGCCGGTGTACGCGCCGGCTGCGCCGATCAGCGAACTGTAGACCAGCATTCGCGGCAGGCGGTCGGTGAGCAGGTAGGCGGCGGCCGGTGGAATGATGAAAAACGCGACGACCAGGATCGAGCCGACCGCGTCGAACGCGCCGACGGCCACGAGGCTGACCAGGACCATCAGCCCGTAGTGGAGAAGAGTGGGACGGAAGCCGAGCGCTGCGGCCAGGGTCGGGTCGAAGGTGGAGAGTTTCAACTCCTTGTAAAAAAGAACGATTGCGAGCAGCGTCAGCAGTGTCATCACGGCCATGACCGTGATCGACTTGGGCCAGAAAACGAGCGCAGGCTCCTGTTCTGTGAAGCCGGCCTGCCACGCCTGGGCCGGGCTGTACTGGCCGCAGTTGGTGCAGATTTCGGTGAACTCGGCCTTGTCGTCGCGGGGGCTGATGCCCAGATCACGGCAGTTTGTACACTGACGCGTCAGTTCGGCGCGGGGGTCGTCGGGGGTGATAGTCACCGACTCGCAGCCGCTGAGGCAGTGGCTATTGGTATTGGCCCAGGCGACGCCGATTTCGCCGACCATGACGGCGTCTTCGTCGAGATGCACGTCGCTGACGACGCGGGAGACAAGGATGACCGCGATGGCGAAGAGAAGGGGAAAAGCCAGGCCCAGGGCGGCATCCTGTTTGACGAGGCCGGAGCGGTAGATGAGTTCGGTGAGGAGGACGGTAGCGACCCCGGCCGCGGCGGCGCCCACGATCAGCCAGACCGATGAGAGGTCCGGGTGCTGCCCGAAGACGGAGCCCATGAGAATGAACGCGACGACGATGCCGAGAAGGACCGTGTGGCTGATGGCGTCGCTGGTGAGGGACATGCCGCGCAGGAGCAGGAACGTGCCCAGCAGCGCGCCGGATACGGCGATGAGGCTGCCCACGATTGTGGCCGTGTGCTGGGGGTCGCGCAGGAAAGCGTTGAGCTCTTCGCGGGCGACGAAGTTCAGGAGTAGCTGAATGACGACTTCTTCAACGAAAAACATGGACGGCAGTGGTCAGTGGTCGGTAACGGCGCCGGTTTGCGGCTGCTGTTGGGCTGAGGAAGCGGCGGCGTTGCGGATTGTGTCGAGTTTGTATTCGAGTTTGGCGACCGCTGCGGGGGGCAGAACGTCGGCGATATCCTGCTGCCGGTCTTCGCCGACGACCGGCAGCGCGAGGTCGTCCCCGTACTGGCGGTAGACGGACCACAGCAGGTGGTTGCGGTCGTCGCGGGCCGCGGCTTCAATGCCGGCGGGCGTCAGCATCCAGGCGCCGTTGCTGCGCTGGGCGTGGCCGCGGGCCTGGAGCTGGCGCAGACCCTCCCTGGCCGTTGCGCCGCGAACGCCGACCAGGAACGGTTCGGGCGCGGGCAGGTCCGCGCGGCCGTGGTCGAGCGCGTAATGGTAGAGGTCCTGCAGCATCGTCTGGGCGGCAAAAAGGCGGCGGTCGCTGCGCTGGCGCAGGAGAGTCCAGACGAGCCCGCGGCCTGGGGCGAATCCGAGGGATACGGCCACGAGCAGAAAGGCGACGACCACGATCAGGGGTCCCGTGGGAACATCGGCGTCGACCGCGCTGACGATGGCGCCGACCCCGCCCGCGAACGCTCCGAACACGGCGGAGAGGATGACCATCTGGCCGAGCTGGTTGGTCCACTGGCGGGCCGCGATGCCGGATGCGATCAGCATGCCGACCATGAGAATGACGCCGGCCAGCTGCAGGCCCAGCACGATGGCGGCGACGATCAGAGTGGAGAGCAGCAGGCTCAGCAGATTGACGCGGAAGCCGTTGGCGCCGGCGAATTCAGGATCGAAGGTGATCAGTTTGAACTCTTTCCAGAAGAGGCCGAGAACAATGAAAGCGACCGCGCCCACTGCCGCGATCAGGCGCACGTCGCCCTCGACGATGGCGGCGGCCTGGCCGAAGATGAAGGTGTCGAGGCCGGCCTGGCTGGCGTCGGGGCGGGCCTGAATGTAGACGAGAAGAGCGATGCCGGCGGCGAACCAGGCCGCCAGCACGATCCCCATCGCGGCGTCCTGCTTGATGCGGGTCGTGCCCGTGACGAGGCGGATGAAATAGACGCCCAGCCAGCTGGTGACGCCCGCGCCGATGAGGAGCAGACCGAGGTCGCGGCCGGCGAGGAGAAAAGCGATGGCGACCCCGGGCAGGGCCGCATGGGACAGGGCGTCTCCGAGCAGGCTCTGGCGGCGCAGAACGGCGAAGCAGCCGAGTACGCCGCTGACGATGCCCAGCAAAGAGCCGCCGAGGGCCACCGTGCGCAGCGTGTAATCGTACTCGACCTGGAGAACGAACTGGCTGAAGGGGACGAACAGCGTTGCGACCAGCGCGATGGCGGCGATCAGGAGCCAGATACGGCGGTCGGAGCTGCGGTCGGAGCGGCGGTTCTTGGTGGTCAGCTTATCGTTTCCTGTCATCCTGCCGGCGCGGCTTTCCTGTTATTCATCTTCCAGGCCCGCGATTCGCTGGCCCTCATGCAGGTACGCGACGCGGCCGCCGTACGTCTGCCGCAGGTTGTCGGGCGTGAAAGTGGCGGCAATTGGCCCGCTGGCAACGATTTCGACGTTGAGCAGAGTCACCCAGTCGAAGTACTCGGGCGCGGTCTGCAGGTCGTGGTGGACCACTACGACCGTTTTGCCGCGGGCGCGCAGTTCGCGCAGGATCGTGATGATGGCGCGCTCGGTGACCGCGTCCACCGCCGCGAACGGCTCGTCCATAAGATAGATGCGGGCGTCCTGGACGAGCGCGCGGGCGAGAAAGGTGCGCTGCTGCTGGCCGCCGGAAAGCTGGCTGATCTGGCGGTCGGCGAAATCCTGCATGCCCACCTGTTGCAGCGCGTGCATGGCCGATTCGCGATCGCCCTGTCCGGGCCGGCGGATCCAGCCCAGGCGGCCGTAGAGGCCCATCGAGACGACGTCAAGCGCCGTCGTGGGGAAGTCCCAGTCGACGCTGCCGCGCTGCGGCACATAGCCGACCAGGCCGCGGACCTGCTCGTAGGGCTGGCCGTAAAACCGGACCGTGCCGGCGGCGCGGGGTATGAGCTTAAGCGCGGCTTTGATCAAAGTGCTCTTGCCGGCGCCGTTGGGGCCGATGACCGCCATAAGGACGCCCTCCGGCACGCGCAGGTCGATGTCCCAGATGGCCGGCCTGCTGTTGTAGGCCACCGTCAGATCGTCGATCTCCAGGGCCGCGGCCCAATCGTCATGCGGCGCCTTACCGCTGCGGACGCTCACCTCGGTTTACTCCTTGCGCGCGCGCCGATTGCGCGGGCGTAGCCGCCGATCTGATGATTCCATAAATCCGTCTCGCCAGGCCGCGGCTGTCTGGTCGCGCTCTCGGGGGAGGGAGCGCGACCCTGATGAACAACGGGTGTCGCCGGCGGGCCGTTACTGTTCTTCAGAATCACAGCTGACCGTGAGTAGCTCCTGCGGGGGCGCAATGTCGATGGCGTCGGGCCAGTCCGGGATATCGGCCGGCGCGCCGGCGCAGCGGTAGGACTGCAGGATGGTGAGAACGTTTTCCGCGATCATGCCGATGTAGCTGCCGCCGAATGTGCCGGGCATGCCCATGGCGTCCGAATATAGCTCGCGCACGCCGACGCGGGCGACGCCGCCCTTGGCCTCAATCGCGGCCTGGACGGCTTCGATCGTGTCGGGCGATATGCTGCTCTCAACGAAGAGGACCGGAATCTCCTGATCGACGACGAACTGGGCGGTCCGCTGAATGTCGCCCACGCCGGTCTCGTCCTCCGTGCTGATGCCCTGAATGCCGGCCATCTGCCAGCCGAAGGCCGCGCCGAAGTACTGGAAGGCGTCGTGCGACGTCACCAGGTACCGCTGCGCCTCGGGCACCGAGCGCATGCCCTCGTCGGCCCACGTAAAGAGCAGGCGCAGCTGCCCGTTGTACGCGTCGGCGTGGCCGGTGTAACTATCGGCATTGTCGGGATCGAGCTCGGCCAGGGTCTGCGCCAGGTCGGAGACGGTCAGCTCCCAATTGCGGGGGTCGAACCAGAAGTGGGGGTCGTCAGTGCCGGCCTGGTTCTGGTCGGCGCCGAAACCGCCGATGACGAAGCCGCCGTCCTTCACCGGCTTCGATAAGCTGTAGATCAGAGTGCCCTGTTCGCGCAGCGCTTCGAAGACGGTGTCGAACTGGCCTTCGAGATGAAGGCCGCTGTAGACGACCATATCGGCGGCGTTCATAGCGCGGATGTCGGACTCGGTCGGCTGGTAGAGATGGGGGTCGACGCCGGCGCCCATGAGAGGCGTGATCTCGATGCCGGAAACGCCGGCGGCCAGGATTTTGGAGAGATCGCTGGCCTGCGTGGTGGTGGTGACGATGCGGAAGGCGCCGTCGGCGCGAACGCCTGCGGGGGCGTCCGCTTGGGACCGCTGTTCGGCGGCCGCGGCGGTATCCGCGGCGGCCTCGACGGTTGCCGGCTCCCGCTCACCTCCGCAGGCCGCGGCAAGCAGGGCGGCGAAAAGGAGCAGGACGGCGGTGGCTGTCTGTCTGGCTCTTGAACTGTGCGCTGGAGCGCCGGGTGTTGAGATGTTCGGCATTTCGTTGTTCCAAAATCGGGTCGTTTCAAATAGTGTTAAATAAATTTTTAACCATGACTAAATCTATAATAAGGATAGCCTAATCTTTGACTCTTGTCAAGGGGGCAGGCGCTGTCATCTCTTTCCAGCTGTCGCATCCCGCCGCACGCGTCCCTCACTCCCCGGGAGCGCGGGCGAGCCTCGGCCTGAACAGGATCAGGGCGGCCCCGACAAAGGGGAGGCCGAGGGCCAGGAGGTTGATGCCGGGCCACGTCTGCGTGGGGATGCCGCGCAGGGTGAGGATGGCGAGGCCGCAGCAGACGAGCGCGCAGCCAAGCAGGAGTCGCCAGACCGGTGGCGCCGCCGCGCGCCGTGCAATGCCGATGCGTTCAAAGCGGGTGAAGGCTGCTACAAAGGGGATGAGGACTGCCGCCAGGGCGGCTATCCAGAGCGGGCGGGTGAGCCACCAGGCCGCCGTGCCGGGCAGCAGGGAGACGCCGACTTCCGTCATAAACGTCAGACCCAATCCCAGCAGCAGGGCGGTAACGTGCCAGAGGAAGATGGTCATGATCATGCCGTTGATCAGGACGGCGGCGGTCCACAGGCCGCCGCGGTCGAGCAGGCGCCGCGCGGGCTTTTCAAGCGCGAGCAGCAGGCCGGTCTGACCGGCGGCCAGCGCCAGCAGCGGCAGTCTGGGCGGCAGGCTGTTGCTGAGTTCTTCGCCCTGTACCGTTACCATGCTGACGGGGTAGGGGCCGATCGTTACAAGCGCGATCAGCGCGGCCAGGCCGGCGGCGGCCCACAGGAGAGAGCGGCGGGGCCCGCCGATGCGGCCCTCATGCCAGGCAAAGCCCAACTGGTGGACCGCAAGCCAGATGAAGAAATAGTTGAGCCAGCTGAGAAACATCCAGCCGGCCCCAAGTGACAAGAGATCGACGACCGCCGCCCCGGCTGCCAGGGCCGCGAACGATGCCAGGCCGTAGCGCTTCCAGGCCCGGTAGGCAACCGGCGAAAGCAGGATGACCAGAATATAGACGACAAGGAACCAGGCCGGCAGCATCGCGAACTGGGAGGCTGCCTTGAGCAGCGGTTCTCCGACATATAGCTCCGAACTCCCAAAACTGATAACGCCGCTGAAAGCCAGCGCCGCCCCGAATAGCGTCCAGACCGCGAGCAAGGGCAGAACGGGCAGGATCAGGCGCTGCAGCCGGCCCGCCAGCCAGTCGGCATAGCTCAGCTGCCGGCGTTGGGCCGACGCCCAGCCGAGACCGTTGACGTAGCCGCCGACGAGGAAAAAGACCGGCATGACCTGGAAGAGCCACGTCAGCCAGTGGGCCCAGGGGATGAGCGAGAGCGCCTGGACGAAATATGTTTGGCCGTCTTCGGAATAGAAAGCGATAGCGAGCCAGTGGCCGGTTATGACCAGGCAGATGGAGGCTGCCCGCAGGAAGTCGACGTAGCGGTTGCGTTCGGGCGGGGTCTGGGCGGCGAGGCGTGCGGCGGCGTTCCAGCTGGGGAGGTTCATTTTGGTCGGTGGCCGGAGCGCATTACTCAGTGCTCATTACTCAGTTCTCAGTTCTTAATCCGCGCCGGGGCCGCCCCCACCGCTTGAGATTCCGCTTCAGGGGCGATCGATTGTTGCGGCGCCTGCCAGCTCCCAGGCTGCGCCTCAGCGCCCTATCCACGTCAGGCGCTGCACGATTTCGCGCAGGACCGGTTCGAGCGCCTCGAACTCGTCGCTGTGGACGCTGAAGGTGAGCGCGAGCAGCGTCTCGTTGTCCGGTGACAGGAGCCAGACCTGCCAGACTTCGCTGTTGGTCTCGTTCTCGACGTAGCGGATCGATACCGCCTCCTCGTTGCCCGGTCTCAGACCCTGCAGCAGTTCAACCGTGGCGGGCGACAGGCTGAAGGCGTGCCCCGCGGCCTCCTCGACGTAGCTCTCCAGGCTCACGCCATTGGCCGGGAAAGAGAAGACCAGCATGAAGTTGCTGGCTTCGCTCTCGGGCGGGCCGGGCTGCAGGCCAAGGCCGATGACCGCGTCGTCGCGGCGGTAGCTCATTTCGGACACCGCCTGGGCCAGACCCGGAACGTCCACGTCGCCGTTGCCGAGCTTGTTGGCGGCGGCGAAGAGCGCCAGGTCGGCACCTGTGGGGCGCGCCGGGTCGAAGTAGCGCCAGCCGGGTGGATACGAGAGCGCCAGACCGCGTTCGTCGTCGTTTGCCGTCAGCCAGCCCGATTCATCGGCCTGGGGCGCCGTGTCCGTGTCGGCGGAGGGCGTCACGTAGGCGCGATGCAGCCAGCCCAGCTGGCCGTTGTACTCGATCTGCCACCAGTCGCCGTCGGCATTGCTGCTGACGACCGGGAACCGCTGTTCAACGCTCGCCTTGCCGACGATCGGATGGTCCGTGCTGGGGCCGGCCCGTACGTTCATGTTGAAATTGAGCGTCACCGTCGGGCCGGAGCGGGGCTGGTAGGCGGGATCTGCCGCCCACTGCACCCTGCGCACGATCTCGAGGTGCAGCAGCTCCCACCACTCGGAAGAGTCGCCCCAGGAGTCGAACGCAACTGTCAGAAACGTCCCGTTGTCCGGCGAAAGAAGGACAACCATCCAGCCGTCGACGACCGCGTCCGGGACGGTGACCGCCCGCGCCCCGTAGGCCTGCGCGGCGTCGATGCTGTAGCGGATGGTCGCCGTCCGCTCCCCCCAGGGCCGCAGTCCGGGACCGATCTCCCCGCCCGTCAGCGAGGCAAAGCCGGAGGCTTCCAGCTGGTCTGCCAGATGTTGGGCATACGTTTCCAGGGTCCGGCCTTCGCTGGGGACGGCCAGAAGATGAAAGCCGTTGGTGCCGACCGGCTGGCCGTCCGGGTCGAACGGGAATCCCGTGCCGGCGAAGAGCCGCTCCTGGCCGGCCGGCGTCAGCAGATCGAGGTAGCCCTGCCTCTCCGCAAGGAAAGCGTCGGCCATCTCGTTGTCGCCGAGTTGCGGCCGCAGCGCCAGCAACTCATCAAGCGACGACGCGAAGAGCCACCTGTGTGGATGGAAGATCCTGAGACCGTGGCTCTCCACCTCGACCGCCGGCCAGCCGTAGAACGGTCCTCCCGCAGACGCCGGCGTGTCACCGACCGGAAACACGAGCGGATTGTGGATCGATAGCAGCGGCGCCGCGCGCGCGGCCGCGCCGACCGGCCTGTCCGATTCGGCGATGATCGCGTTGCAGGCGCTGAGCAACAGGGCGGCCACAGTGAAAATTGTGACAGTTGTGATAGTTGTGACAGTTGTGACAGTTGTGACACTTCTGACATTTCTGACAATTGCGGCGATTGCCCGGAAAGAGGAGCGACAGTTGGCGGTCATGTTTTCTCCTTCGATAGCTCCGCTGCCGGCTCGAAGCGCAGAGTCCTGTCGTGCCTGAACACGCGGCAGAAGCGGTTGGGACGCCTCTCAGCCTTTCTGCCCGGCGCCCCCGACCATTACATGGTGCAATTATGACTGCGCAATTATGACTACGCAGTCATATAAGAGCAGTCACATAAGAATTGTGCAGTTATGTAAGGAATTCCGCAAGGTTGTTCTTTGCGGCCCTTTCAGTGTGCCGGCTGGGAGGAGAGAGGGGTGAGAGTCGCTGCTTCCCCGGACGCGCATCGGGGCCGCCAAACGGTTGATTCAGCTTTGGCGGCCGCGCAGCCGCGGGTCGAAGATGTCGCGCAGCCAGTCGCCGAGCAGGTTCGCGCCCAGAACGACGAGCATGATGGCCAGGGCGGGGAAGACGCTGGGATGCCAGAACGTCGTGATGTAATCGCGGGCGTCGGCGACCATCTTGCCCCACGTGGGGATGAGAGTGGAGACGCCGAAGCCGAGGAAGCTGAGGGCGGACTCGGTCAGGATCATCGAGCCGAACGAGAGCGTGGCCGCGACGATCACCGGCGCGACCGCGTTGGGCAGAATGTGGCGGAACATGATGCGGACGTCGCCGGCCCCGATGGCGCGCGCGGCATCGACAAAGTCGCGCTCGCGGATGCTGAGCACTTCGCCGCGGATGAGGCGGGCGTAACCGACCCACGCGCCGACGCCGAGGAACAGGATGATGTTGAGGAGCCCGCCGCCGATGAAAGCCACGGCCGCGATGAGGAGCACGAGGAAGGGAATAGCCGTCTGCGTGTCTGCCACCCGCATGATGATGTCGCCGGCGAGGCCGCCGCGGTAACCTGCGATCAGGCCCATCACGATGCCGGTGGCGATGCCGACGATAGTGGCCGTGGTGCCGATGAGCAGCGAGATGCGGGAGCCGACGAGGACCCGGCTGAAGACATCGCGGCCGAGGTTGTCGGTGCCCATGAGGCCGGTCCCGCTTTCAAGGTCCAGCCAGGCCGGTTCGGCAAAAGTATTGCCGAGATCGATGGCAATGGGGTCGTGGGGGGCGAGCAGGGGACCGAAAATGGCCATGAAAGCGAAGCCGAGAAGGAGGAGGCCGCCGACGATGCCCTGGCGGTGGGTCCAGGCTTCAGCCCACACGCTTCGGTGCGGGCTGCGGGCGAGTAGGCTTCGTTGTTCTATCATCGTGGACTATTGTTGTTGATGCTCTGTTGCTGATGCACTGGCGTTAATGCTCTGACGGTGGGCGGGTCGACGGCGTCAGCGGTGGCGGACGCGGGGATCGACCATGACGTACACGAGGTCCATCACGAGGAATGTAACGACCGTCAGGACGGAGAATAGAATAACGTCGAGAAAGACGACCGGATAGTCGCGGGCCATGACCGACTGGGCCATCAGGTTCCCGACGCCGGGCCACGAAAAGACGACCTCCACGATCACGACCGTCCCGATGAGGTGCGGCAGTGAAGAAAGCGTGACGGTGATGACCGACAGGCTGCCGTTGCGCAGGGCGTGGCCGAAGATCACGGCCCGTTCACCCAGCCCCTTGGCGCGGGCCGTGCGCACGTAGTCCTGGCCGAGCGCCTCGAGCATCCCCGAACGGGCGATGCGCGCGACAGTGGCGATCAGGCCGGTCGAAAGAGTGACCGCGGGCAGGATGATGTGCTTCCAGGTGCCGACGCCGGACGTGGGCAAAAGCCTGAGTTGGACCGAAAAGATGAGGATGAGGACGATCGCCAGAAAAAACTGGGGCGTGACGATGCCGAGGACCGCGCCCATCGTGGCCGCCGTGTCGATCATGGTGCCGCGGCGCAGCGCGGCGATGATGCCGAGAGGCAGGCCGAGGGCGATGCCGAGCACCAGGGCGGCCCCCCCAAGCCGCAGACTGTTGGGCAGACGTTCAAAGATCACCGTCGTGGTGGGCACGCCGTAGCGGAAAGAGTTGCCGAAGTCCAGCTGCAGCGTGCGTTGCCAGAAGACGACGTACTGGATGACGGGGTGCTTGTCCAGCCCCATCTTGCGGCGGATCTCCTCGTACTCCTCCTTGATCTCCTCGGCGGTGCGGTTCGGATCGAGGTTGACTCCGAGGCTGGCGGGGTCGCCGGATACCCGGATCAGGAAGAAGACCAGCGTTACGACCAGGAATATGACAAGGACCGCCTGCAGCAGACGGCGGATGACGAAGGCGCGCATAAGCGGGGCGAGGAGTGAGTAGATCCCTCTCTACTCACTCCTCTTCACTCTCTTCTCGCTGTTACCTATTCGGTCGGGATGAAGATCTCGAACGACTTGCTGAAGGTCAGTTCCGGCAGGCCCGGGCTGAGCGCGTAGAGCGCCGGAATCGTGTAGGCGTGCAGCGCCTGTGCGTTGTCGCAGATGTAGGCCGCGATATCCTTGACCACTGCCTCGCGTTCGACCGGGTCGGCGATCGTCCGCTTGGTGGCCGTCATTTCAAGGAAGCCGGGATCGGGGGCGCCGTCGCCCACCGGGCCCCACATCGACGTCGTATTGTCGCTCAGGTACCAGTTGAGGCCGATATTCATGATCGGCGGCAGCGTCTGGTCGATCAGCTCCTGCAGCCAGACGGACGACTCGGGGTACTCCATCTCGACAATGATGCCGACCTGGGCCCACTGCGCCGCCAGCGCCTCCATGAACGTGCGGTCGCGGAAGTAGCGGCCTGTCGTGGCGGAGCCGGTGATGGTGAAGCCGTCCGGGTAGCCGGCCTCGGTCAGGAGCGCCTTGGCCTTTTCAGGATCAAAGGGATACGTCTGGACGTCCGGGTTGTAGCCGAAGCCGCCGGGGGCGACGATCTGGCAGTCCAGCTTCGTGCCGAAACCGCCCGCGATGGTGTTCCACATACCGTCCAGGTCGACCGAGTAGAGCATCGCCTGGCGCACGCGCACGTCATTCAGAATCTCGTTGCGGCCGTAAATGTTGATGCCGACGTACATGCTCTGCATGCTGTCGCCCGCGTAGAGCTCGAAACCGTCTGCCTCCAGGCTCTCGATCTGGTCCGGGGGCACGTGGGCCGCGATGTGGATCTCGCCGCTCTTGAGGGCGGCGACGCGCACCGCGGCTTCCGGCATGTGGCGGAACGTCACCTTTTCGATGACCGGCACGCCGTCGGGATGGGCTTCCCAGCGTTCGAGCGTGATGTAGCTGTCGCGCTGCCACGATGAGAACTTGTAGGGCCCCGTGCCGACCGGCTCTTCGATATAGCCGTCAAGGCCGACCGCTTCAAGATGGTCGGGCGCCAGCGGCATGTGGTTGGCGAAAAGGTTGGCCCAGCGATCGATCGGTTCGACGAGCGTGAACTCCATGGTGTAGTCGTCGATCACCTCGTAGGAGTCGTAGTCGTTAAGCTGGCGGAACGACCACGTGAACTTCTGCGGGTCCGCGTCTAGGAGCAGCTCGAAGCTCTTGGCGAGGCCGGGCGCCGTGAGGATTTCGCCGTTATGGAACTCAATGCCTTCCTTGATGACGATGCGGACGGTGACGTCGTCCACCAGCTCCATCGAATCGAGCAGCACGGGATCGATGGCGCCGGTCTCCTCATTGAGGACGGCCAGGGTCTCGTACATCAGTTTGGAGAAGATACGTGACTGCAGCGATGGGACCGTATTGCCCACCAGCGTAACCGGCAGCGCGCCCATGCCGATGATCATCTCCTCCGGGTAGCCTTCTTCGGCCATATCGTCGGCGGCCATATCATCGGCCGCCATGTCGCCGGACTGGGCGCCGGTGTCCGCGGCGACGCAGCCCGTCATGACGAACAGCGCGAGGAGCGCGGCCAGAATAGAAATAGTGCGAATACGACGTCGAAGCATTCTGATCTCCTGTAAAGGTGAAAGGTTGAACCGTTATGAATGGCACAGTTCGGGTGAACTGTATAACGCTCTCATCGCGGAGTAGGGGCTAGTGTACACGATGGTTGCGGATTATGCACAATTCCGGGTGTGGGGTGGGAACGGGGCGGGCGGGGCGAAATACACTCTTCCATCAAGACTGCTATCATTGACGAGCAGCATGATCTGATTGAACAGTGAATTCGGCTCTTGGCGCCTTTGGTTCTTTGACATCGGCCCATCGCTATCGATGACGAATATCACACAGTCGTCTTGCTTGAGGTAATTTTGAACCGCCCTTCTGAGAATTTCATGCGGAGGAGGACCTCCTCTTCTTCGTTTAGGGAGCGCCCCCTTACCGGATATTTGGATCGAAAGCTGGTCGAGTTGAAGATGAATCGCCAGCTTCTCTGCCAGGCTTCTGACCGCTCTGGCATCATAGTCAGATTCCAAGGTCCAGATTCTCACGCTTGGCATGCCGGCTCCGCCACATAATCTTGGAGAAGCCCGCTATCGAAAATTCCGCTGCCAATACCGAAATCGGCAATCCAACCATTCAGAGCCTGCCGGTCGCGACGCACATCCTCAAGGTTTATGACTTCAGTCCCCTGTCCTGGACGATTGCGCAAGAGCAATATGCAGAGCGAGTCGGACGCGTTCTCGGAACTGAATGCGTCCAACAGTTGGGAACTGTGAGTGGTGATAATTACCTGAGACTGTTCGGCGATTAACTCAAGCACTTCGGCAATGTCGTGCAAGGCGCCTGGATGCAAGTTTCTTTCCGGTTCTTCGATGGCGATTAGCGGCGGCAGTTCCGGTTGGTTCAACAATGTATAGTAGGCAACGAGACGCAGCGTCCCGTCTGATGCGCCTTGCAACGGGATTGGATTCTTGTAACCTTCCGAAAGGCATAGTTGGGGCTCTTCGTCGATTATGCGGTGGTCGATACTGATGTTGGTACTTTTCTTAAGAGATCGACTGATCGTCTCAAAGCGCTCTTTGTCATTTTCAAACCAGTACGAGAGCAGTTCCGTCAGGGTTGAACCATCATCGTCAAGCTGAGGCGAACCGCGCGTCTCCATGGGTTCACCAAGGATGAGCTGATCTATGCTCGTGACCCTTCTTCGCATGACTCTTGGCTGAAAGTCATAGAACTCCCAATCTCTGACAAACTCGGTCAGGAGACTCGTAATGGGTTTGTCGCCATAATCGCCAGCAGACTTCAGGGCGAGCTTCTTGGACTTATAGGTTGTTTTGTTCTGGCCGTCTTCGTCCTTTACATAGCCCTGCCCGTCCTGAACAGATATAACGTCAATGTCTTCAACCAAGAGTCTTTCGCAGGCAAGGCGGTTCTCCGAATCTGCCCTGAGGTCAAGCTCATATTCGGCAGGAATCTCCTTCACTTCGGCCTGCAATTGAAAAGTGATGTATTTAGCTTCACCGGCCCACAATAGCCGTTGGATCAGGTCCGCCGGAGGAAGCGCCTCGGCCCGGATCATCCTGTTGAGCAGCCTCAAAGCGCTTAAAACATTGGACTTTCCACTTGCATTAGGTCCTACCAGTACCGTCAGAGGCTTAAGCGGCAGCACAACATCGCGCAAGCTGAGGTAGTTGCTTATGTGAACTTCCTTCAGGTATGGGTTTGTTTCAGACATTCTTGTTCACCTGGGTGTTCTCAAGTAATGGCTTTCAAGTTGAACAAGCCACCATAAAGGCTCGACGGCAGCGGTATTTCCGCTTTCATCACCCGGTTCAGTCTCCCTCCACACTCCCTATCCTTTGCTCACTGCAAGTCGTTCCCCTGCGGCGGGCTGTACTGACAGTGTATACATGTCAGCGCCTCTGGGCCTAGGATTTCAGCCTTTGCCGCCATGCGATTTTCGGTCTTGGTATTCCGTTTCCAACCACTCATCGACAATTCGACATAACTGTCGATAGACCTCGTCTTCATCGTCCCCATGACAACAGGGACCTATAATCCCCGGATAACACCCTACAAAACACTGGTCTTCCTCCGACCATTTGACGACCCCACCATACTTTGCTTCTGTGGTCATCCTTCGACCTCCTCAACAGTTCGTCGTACCTCCTGTTCCCGGCACGTCAATCGGCTGAGCTCCTGACCCCCTCCCCAATCCCCACGCGTGGACCCGCTTCACACCCCCTGCTTCGTCAGTGGAATCGACCTGCCCGTTCCCGATTGTAGCAGCCTCCTCATTTTAACACGAAATTAACACAAACAGTGGTCATCATTATACCTAAATACCACGAAAGATGTGTTATACTTGCAATGAGCTGTGGAGTACGAGGCCGAGTACGATGCGCTCCTCGCCCAAGCTTTTGCTGCCCAGACTTTTGCCGCCTAGCCTTCTTCCCTGACACCTCTCAGGCTTAGAAGTGACGCCCCCTCACATATTTCCACATCCCCGCACCGCAGTTCTCACCAAACATGCGCCGCGGACCACCACATGGAGAAAGCCATGAGACAGGTTGTGTTATTCTTCGCCGCAATTTTTGTGACCCTTGCAATGAGCGCAAACTATGCCAGTGCCCAGTCGCCGCCGCCTGACCCGGGTGGTGGCGGTGGAGGTGCAGGCGGAGCATCGGAAGTTTCAATCACTGCCCCAACCCTGAGTCACAGTGTGTCTGGAACCACCATCACGTTGTCCTGGAACTCTGTAAATGGTGCGGCACACTACCAACTTTGGTCTTGGTCAAATGACACCGGCTATTTCATAGCAGAGGACAACATTGCCGGAACGAGCACAACACGTCAGGGCGAGCCGTCCCATACCTACACCTTTTGGGTGCGGGGGATTGGTAGCGGAGGCGAAGAAGGGGATTTTTCTGACCGGACGGTTGCGTTCGTGACGGGAGGACTAGCCCTTCCGCCAAAGATCGCTTTGTCCTTATCGGTAAATTCTCAAGACAGCTCCATAACTGTCAGTTGGGGTGAGGTTTCCGGCGCGACATACGACCTGAGTTATTGGGATGATGATAACGGCAGATGGATAAAGTTGCTCGACTCGTCTGGCGACAGGTCGTACATCCATTCAGGACTTACCGTTGGCGACACCTACATATACACAGGACGCGCAATCAACAGCAATGGTGGCGGGCCGTGGGCAGACTTCGTTTCTGCGCAGGTGCCTCCGCCGCCACCAACCGCTACGCCGTTGCCGCCCACCGCGACCCCAACCCCCCAGCCGCCAACAGCAACACCTACACCGGTGTCCCCAACGAACATAACCGTCACCGATATAGGAAAAGCGAATTCGCTTAAATGGCAGGGCGTCGCCAACGCAGACACTTATGATTTGGATGTGCAAACACGAGTCGGGAGTAATGACCCATGGGGACAATGGAGCGATCTGGGCAACCCCGCTTCGTCGGAATTTGTTCATCGTGGCGTAGTTGACGGAACCTCTTACCATTACCGCATTCTCGCCCTCGATCAAAATGGAAACGCGATCGGGACCCATGGCTACCACGTATATGATCGGCCTCAGTCAACACCTGTCCCGCCGACGCCGGCCCCCACGCGACTTCCAAAGCTAAAGAAATTCGCATCCCCAGGAGGTTGTCATTACCCGATCTTCTCTTGCTGGCCTTACATGTGGCCTCACAAAGAAACATGGCTGGGGATCATCCCGCCTGCAAACCAGCATCCCGACCTGTTTTTCGAAATTCGCATTTCAACCCTTTCGGGTTCTCTTATCCGAACCGTAACGACAACGAACAACTATTATGTCCACACAAGCCCCACTCAAGGACAGGGGTACTTGTACGCCGCAAGAACTGGTCTTGAAGTGGGAGAGGATGTGTTCGTGCATAGTGATTGGACGAGCAACGTTATAGTCCATGTTCCGAATGCTCCGATTGAAGCATTCCCTTATGCAACTCGATACGTGACCTTCCCGCACCTTTGGGAAGTCCAGAGGTCTTGCATCCTGCCGGAACTGCTCATTGGTCCATGCCCAATAGTAATCAACCCCAACGTAGTCAATCGCTACGAGGCAGAACTAAGTTTGGTAGATCCAAGCATTGTCATCACGATTGGGGAACCTGGGACCGCAACACCGACCGCGACCTATACAGCCGTGCCTCCACCAACCCGTACACCGAGGCCGGCGCCTACAAGCACGCCTACCGCCACCGCTACGGCTACTGCTGCCGCTACTGCCGCACCCACATCTACACCAGCCCCGACGTCGGAACCTGCCGGCCCAAGCCTCTCCATTGCCGTGGGTTTCAGAACCATTACCTACCTGACATGGACGGGTCCTGATGGCTTTGAAGGCAACTCTTATGAGTTGCAATTCAAGACTGATGGGGACTGGCAGGCTGTCGTAGAGGAGCCTCTGGATAGAACTGCATACATGCACAGAAATCTTTCCAGCGGCGTCACCTATTACTGGCGAGTGCGGGCAGTCATCAGTGAAACAGAATCAAGCCCCTGGTCGAACACTGTGTCGCGCACGATGAAGTAACAGGGGTCTCAAATCGAACATGGTGGCCGGGGCGAACATGCTTGTCCCCGGCCACTTTCTTGTTGTTCCCTTCTATCGTCCTTCCTGGTCGGCGGCAATCCAAACTATGGTTGGCCCCAATGACTAGACCACGAAATGGGGAAAATGAGGTGCAGATTCGACTTACTGGAAGGTAAGTAGCATATAGGGGCTTATCGACCGGGGCGACGCTTGGCAATCTCTTGGTCCGTAAGTTCGTAGTGGCCGCGTGTGGGTTTCCAGACCCTGTTTTCATCAATCAAGGCTTGCAGAAAACCGAACGCCACCCAATCTTGATGCTGGCCGCTGCTGTCGCCTGACGGCAACCCCGTTCGTTCCGTGACTTTCTGCGGCCCGATTCTTTCATTCGCATCCATACCTTCCAGGAGAATGTCCAATATCGCTTCTTTCATAAGGTGCATTCCCTGACGCGCCTTTTCTTTTGGACTGATGTGATTCATTGTCTAATTCTCCGCATGCCTCTTCATACGGGCACGAGGCTGGGTTGAAATTCGTTTCGCCCCGCGATGTTGGGCAGGTCGAAGCGTTCCCCTTTTGAGATGTAGGGCACAGAAATAGTAGGCATGCACGAATAGGGTTGGTCATTCACAATCAAATCGCCTGCTTCCGCCGTGAACTACCTAAAGTTGCACTCCTTTATCTTACCCAGCAGATCCATCACGATCAATCCAGCCATAATTGCATCCTCGCTATCAAGTACACTTCGGAAAGCGCGTAAGGCTGGAATCGTTACATGTTTGCCGCCCTTCACTTCGATCACCATGCCTTGTAGGTCCGGCATATCCGACGGTTCAAAGTAATGTAAGTTCAATTTGAAACCAAGACTTTTCACACGATCTGTATCCTGGGATCGCGGGCGTCTCGCCCGCTTCCCCGGTATTCGCAAACTCTTGGTCTCATTTGGGATCTACATTAAATACGCCCATCTACGCCGCCAAAAGCAGAAAAACAGGTCAAAATGTCTCTTGTCCGCTGGGGCGCGTTGGGCTCCAAAGCATCTGCCGCGGCCTTGGCTATGCGATGCTAATCCTGATCCTACGTTTTTTGTCCAACAGATTCACTCCCCCCAGTATCGGCCAGGGCGTGACTGTGAAGGAGCTGCATCAATACCAAGTTGGGATCGGACCGCAATGGCCAACTCAACTGCATGACCACCGCGATAGTTATCCGTGATTACGTGCTGCGCGCCGGTTGCCTCGATATAGCGAAGCGTTCCGTCGAAATCCGCATGGCAAGTCATCGCCACACTGAATGCTCTAGGAGAAAGCTCCAGAACTGGGTCTGTGCTACTAGCCATAAACGCGCTAAGATTGATTGCCGTTCCATTCTCCAGGCCAAAGAGGTCGCCTTCTCCAATGCCATATAGTCGCAAGTATTGCCCTTCAGTCAGATAATGTCGCGCATCTTCGGAACTGATGTCCAGGAGTGGCCGAATCTGGTAGCCGAACTTCCTGTAGACATCAACCTCCTTACACAATTTTGGGGTAGCAATTATGGGGACTTGAGTGGCTCCATCCAGCACTTCAAGGGCTCGTTCCAAAGTCCCCCGATGTGCCTTTATGTGGACTGCGCCCTGCCCTAACTGACGGAGAACAAGCTCGATCAGTCGGTCATTTACTTCCGACTGGGAGTATCGCCTCGCACGGTCTGGGCTCCCATAGGTACTGTCTACGACCAGAACGTCAGTCCTTATCACTTCGTTGAGAGGCCAGTTGAAATCGCCGGAATATGCCACCCTGGACCCATCAGGCAAGGTCACACTCACTTGCGTTGAACCTAACATATGTCCACTGGGCAAGAGCTCTATCCGACATCCTTCGATTTCGTACAACTGGCCGGTAGGTATTGCAATCACATTGGACCGATAGGCAAGTTCCGCGTTTAGCTCTACAACGAGCAGATCCTTCGTCGGTTCACTCATGAGAATCGTTTGAAAGCCCTTGCTCGATTCGAAGTCGGTCATGTGATCAGCATGGATGTGTGTTTGCACTCTTACTGCAGCATTTGACAGGAAGCCGTCACAGACGACTTTTCCTCCAAGCGCGATACCTCCATTCGCCGACACATTGGCTAGACTCTGCATCACGAAAGTTCCAAAAAAGATTCCAGACATTGGGTGATTGCTTGCTCAAATCCAACAGGCAGTTCTTCAAGGACATGTGCCAGGTCAACTCCGCCGGAGAAAGTGAATCTTGAAACGCCAAGCTTGCCTGACCACTGGGGCCAGCCGTCATAGCAATGATTGATGCCCGCATTGAAGACCTCATCGCGCTCCACTTGTGTCAGGGTCTCCAAATGGCGGCTAACTCTATTGGATGTCACCGCTCCTAGAAACAGATACTTGCGCTCAATTGTGGGCCGAAGACGCAAAACAGCATCGATGCAATCGCCGATAGGTTCCTGAGAGCGTATCTTTGACTCAACTACTTGCCGTGCTTCTTCGGAGGTCAGTTCATGGGCTAAAGTAGCCTTGGTGGCGGCCAATTGATCCTGCCAGGAAGGCAGACGGGCGATTTGTTGCGCTGACTTCATTGGAAGTGTAGTTGCGGAAGGCTTGCCCCACCCAACAAGATGTTGAATGTCAGGATCCAATTCCAAGAGGCGATGGATTTCCCTGAGCGTACTGGTGCTTTTCATACTGACCAGGTGGGCAATCTCCCTAAAGGAAGTCCCGTTTCGGTGCAGCACGTCGATCAGACGTGCAACTTCAATAGGAGACAATCGTCTCTCTGTTCTGTGCGTGCCAAGTGAAAGGATTAGGTCTCGCTTCTGTTCAGGAGAAAGATCGCTTTCCATATGCTAGTCTCGGTAACCCTTGCGCTCAAGCCCTTCTTCAATCAGAGTTGCAGCGGCTTCATTCTGCGACGTGTCTTCGTCTTTAGCGAAAAGTTGAAGCCGCTGGAGTAGTTCGGTCCCAATTGTCACAACTATTTGGGTAATCTGCGCACCTGTTTTGGCGGTCTCTATTGTTTCATCCAGAGGTTTATGTGGAGACTCTTTCACCCCTGTAGCCAGCTTTCTCTGCTGTGCGTAAGTCATGGGTTTCATCTCGTTGGCCAGAGCAATCGCAGTGCCAGCAACGTCCCCGCCCATGACCTCGGCTGCATCCTGCGCCCTGAGTGCCGTGCGCAATTCAACCTCGCCTTGATCATACAACTCCCTCAGTTCTGGGAGGAGCCGATCATATTTCACATAGTTTAAGACATCAGCGTATGGTAATCCTGTTTCCTCTGCAACCGCCTTGGCGCTGCCATATTGCTTAAAAAGGTATGTGCAGGCATCAATGAGATCACGACTATTCAGATCTCGCCGAACCAGGTTTTCGGTGACTGAGATTACCTTTGCCGTAATTTCATTGACCCTGCTATCCAGGACCGCGGCCCAAATTGTGTCAATTCCCAGTTCTCTGTGAGCAAGGAAGCGTCGCTGCCCCGTGAGGATCTCATACTTACCTGATTGTAAACTCTCGCACACTACGATAGGCTCCAATAAACCAACCTTTCTTATGCTGTCGGCCAGCTCCGGGATGCCTGCGGCTACGTCACGTGTTCTGGCTTGTCCCCTTCCAATTTCAAGACAATCCAGCGGAATCTGCAGATACTCTTTCACTGTCGCCATTGTCGTATCTCCGATAGTTGATCGATTGATTCACCCATTTGGAAGGCTATTGTCAATGTGGCCGAGATCCAACACATTCTCCAACTCCCATCCTGAAAAAGACGGCACTGGTGCGTTGTCAGCGGCCTCTACATATTGCTCGAATAATTCTCTCTTTTCACCCAATATCGCGGAGATTCGGTCCTCAATCGAGTCGACAACCAGAAACCGATAAACGTGAAGGACCCGATCTCTCTCAAAGCGATGTGCTCGGTGTATAGCTTGTTCTTCTACAGCAGGATTCCACCAGCGGTCGAACAAGACTACATGGCTGGCTTCTCCGAGATTTAGCCCAACGCCTCCAGCTTTCAAAGATACAAGAAGCACTCGAGGTCCTGGCTCATTGTTGAAACGAGCAACCGCATTGTCTTTATCCTGTTCAGGCAGCCCGCCGTGAATAATGTCAACTGTAGCCGTATCTGCAATTTCCTGAGCCAGCCATCGGAGAGTCTTGACATACTGGGAGAAAACAAGAAGCTTGTGCTCCGCCGATACGAGCCCGTCAATGATCAAGCCGAGAGCTTCTCGTTTAGATGATTCACCGCTAGCTGGATCAAAGTTGCAAACTTGCTTTAGGCGAGTGATAAGAGCAAGCATTGATGAAGTACGTTTATTGCTACCTCCGCGGTGGGTCAGGTTGTCCCTATTTTTCCAGAGTGCATCATAGGCATGTTTCTGTTGTCCTTCCAATTCGACATAGACATCCTGGAACTGGATGGGAGGCAGTTGATGCAGAACATCGTATTTGCGCCGCCGTAGGAAAAAGGGCTGCATTGCGGTATGCATCTCTGGCCGACTCATCGCGGATGACAGCAGTCCTGGACACACGAAACGATAAACTCCAACCAGATCTCCCACTCGGTTTTCTAAGGGTGTACCGGTAAGAGCCCACGACGCATCACGGCGCAGGACACGACATGCCAAAGCGGTTTCAGAATTCGCATTCTTGATCCGCTGGGCCTCGTCCAATACTACAACGTCGTATTCGGTGGCGTTCGTAGAGCGCAGGAAGTCGGCCCGAATTTGCTCATAGGATGCGATCAATACGTTATAGGGAAGCATGTAGTAGGCGCGTCGATCTTCGGGTCCACCTCGGACTACGCCTACACTGATATCGGGCGCCCAACGAGCCAGTTCGCGTGCCCAATTGAGGCGGAGGGATGCTGGAGCTACAACTAAGGATCGCCTACGGCTGCCAGCTTTGAGTTTCATGGACAGCGCGACTGCCACTTGGACGGTCTTGCCCAGTCCCATCTCATCAGCTAGCAGCGCAGTTTCTTTGTCCAGGAGAAAGTGTACGCCTTCCCATTGATAGGGCCGAAGCGGGGCTGGCAATGGTGCATCTGAAGATTTCTTATCGAACTTGCCATCATCCAATTGGCCGTCTGCGTCTAGATGGAGCAAATCAAGCACCCGTCTCGCTCGTGCGGTTCATCATCCACCACCAAACCGCCAAGGGTCTCCACAAGAGGCAGGTTTTTGCGCTGGGCGCGCTTGCGCGCTTGTGCCGCCTCCCAATTTGCCTTGATCTGGTTCACGCGTTCAGGCTGTTCCAATTCCGCCAGAGACTCGCGCGCGTTCCAGAAAAACTCTTCTCCGTGCAATACGCTCTGTTCTTCGTACCTCTTGGCCTCTTCAAATAGGTCAGGGTGGACCTCTTTGAGCCGCACCCATTCGATCTTCTGTTGGTAAAAGCAAAAGAAGCATCCGGATCGTGTGCGGCCCCATGCCATGTATGGTGGCAAACCTAACCCGGATTCCTCAAGGATGCGGATGACGTCGGCGCGGACGATTCCATCATCCTGAAACGGATAGACCGTCTCGACATTCTCCTTGGCGCTGATGTAGCCGGTTCGGTCTTCGTCCGCTCTCAGGGCCACATAGTTGACAACGGGATCGCTGCCAACAAATGTCTCGAAAGGCTTGAGTTTGAGCATCTTGGTACACCAGCGTCGGTGATTCGAAGGAAGCATCCCGCCATAGACGGTCAGCCAGTGGTCAAAACTGTCAACTGTGGAGGTCTTGACAATCGGCTTTCCCAGAATGGCCTCAAGCCTCGCTAGATAGTCCAGTGTTTCCGGCAACTCTTTATCGGTGTCATGGAAGATGTATTCCATCTCGTGGACGCGGTCGCGCATGTAGATGGCGAGCGCAGCGCTGTCTTTACCGCCGGAAAGACTGAGGATGTGTCTAATTGTAGACATTTACCGCTCTCCTAAATGCGTCATCGGGGCGCGTAACGGCTCTCAAGTGTGCGCAAGTGACTCTTTCTCATCACCTCATTCATCTGGCAGGAGGTTGATTGCAATTAAGCACTGCGCCGTCTCCAATTTGGGCCTGCAGAATACTTCCAGAACGCCATTTGAGCCAATTTGCTTGCTTTTGTTACCTGTGGGCATGCCGTTGCTGCTTTCAACCAAGGCAAGCCATCCCTCGACATCTTGTAACCACGCTTTCAATTTGTCGATTCTTTCTGCTTGCCTTTCAAAACGTCTGGAACCCTCTTCAAACGATTCGCGTAGAGCAATGTAGTGTGAGATTCCTTGATCCACCCTCTGTAGTATTTGGCTGAACTGATCTGAAGTAAAACGAAATCCTTTTCGGTCTATCACCACGCCCCGCGGGATGTCGTCCCCCAGTCTTTCCAAGGTCCCACCATTGTTTTTGCCAAATACCTGAACCGTGGCGGGTCTGGGAAGAGGAGGCGCAACAGGCATTCCTACACGTGTCAGTTTGGCTGCAAAGTGTTGCTGAATCTCCAGCGCGTGCTGCGTAATTAGCCGCGCCTTCTTCGAATAGCCTTCGGCGTCAAGCCATTCCTCTAGTTCACCATATTCCTTGGTTATTACTCTTTCATATTCCCATACGATTCTGTACCGTTTCCCCTCGTGGAACAAGAGATCCGTAATTTTGTATTTTTTCTTGTCCTCGCTCTCAGCCGGCTTTTCAACCAATTCCATGCGTCCCGCGTGCAGTAGAATCGAAGGGCCATCTTCACTCCCACTGCCAGAGTTTAGCTGCAAACGGGCAAGATCACATTCGGCATTGATGACAAGTAGCGCTTCTTTGGCACCATTCACATATAAGTCGCCCAGGCGCAAATCCGTTGAAGCACTTGTTATACCCGGCTCGGTCAGTGACAGACTGAACATTTCAACCAAGTGTTTGGAGGGCACTTTCTTCAAAGGAACGTATGCTTCCATATCGATGTCATCTAATCTATTCTGTGCCTTAATTACCTGAACATTATCATGGACAAGATGGGCCAGCAATGATTTGAATAGCCCTGACATGTAGTCGCCCAGTGGATGGCCATCCCTATGCAAACTGAGGGAATAGATGTACATATAGTCTTCAAAGCTGAGACTCTTGATCCGCTTGATGAATTCTTCTGACGCTTCCATAAGCGACGTTTCGAAAGCGTCCACAAAACATTGGATTTCATGGCGATCCGACACGCGGGCGGCTGAAATTCCTAACTTCAGATTCAGCTCTCTCTCCCCAGCTAATTGCTCCTTCGGAATGTAGTCAAACATCCCCTCAATCAGACCAGTTTCGTGACGGAATCTATCCTTCGCCTGTAGCACGCCGGCTTTAGATGACATCAGTATGATGAACGCGTCATCGAACTCATCTAAAATCTGCTTGGCTTTGTCTATCGATACTTGTATCAGTGGATTTGCTGGGGTTCCCGCCGCATATTCTTGAATGACCACCTCTACCTCTCCACTGCTAGGCAGTGCAATGTCTGACTCCAGGATGAAGTCCAGGAAAAACAGCCTTTGCTGTCCATCGGGTAGGTCGTCTTCAGTGCCCAGTAGGATTGGCGTGATGCCTTTTCCTTTCAGATAGTCAACAAGAGAAGTAAGGTCAGAGAGGCTTTCAATCTGCCGCGAAAACAGAGTGGTTTTGCAGAGAATCAATAGAGATGACGGCTCTTCATTGAGAGTCCGAGCCCACAAACAATTTATTAGTTCTTCATCGATGTCGTCTTCTCCTTCGAATTCTGGCTTTAAGTCGTTCAGTTCAGAAAGCGCGCGATCGTTCCGATCGATTGCAGTCCAGAAATCTGCAATCTCATCAGTAAGATCATCCAAGGCCGGTGTGTTGAAGGCGTCGTCGATAACGACGGCACTAGTAATGCCAGCGTGGCGCAGGCGCTGCGTAACCGCGTGTGTCGAGTTCGTATCCGTCGTTGTCATCGATCGTTACTCTCCAGTGAAAACACGAAGGTATTCAGCCTGTCCGGATGGACCGTTCGTTCTTCGGAGATGCCGATGGCAGCATCGTGGTATGAAGCGATCTCTCGTGAGATGTATAGCCCGAGCCCCTTCCCTTCGCCCGGGGGCTTGGTGGTTACGAAGGGCTGAAAAATCTCCTCTTCACGCAAGGGATCCACGCCGGGGCCGTTGTCAGTGAACCTGATCTCCTTAGCCATGGTGTCTATGACGACCTCTATCTTTGGCTCGAAGGATTTGTCCAGCACCTTTTTTTCTTTGATCCAATACACTGAATTGCTGAGAATGTTTTCGACAATATGAACTACCATGCCTTTGACCATGCGAACGTCCATCTTTTCTGGAGAGGTCTCCGGCAGGACACGCAGGACGCACTGAATGTCATGGCGGTCAAACTGGGCTTGGTGAGATTGTAGAATCTCATCAACCCACCTGATGAGGTCGAATTTCTGCTTATGCTGCCGACCCGCCGTACTGAGCGGATCAAGGATTCTCAATCGTTTCTGGAGAGTCCTGAGCTGGGCTTCCAAAACGTCAAATTGACCCGTGCCGCGGGCATTGTCCGGTTCCTCCTTCCGAGGAGCGGCGAGTGCCCGTAGTGCGAAACGGGTGGCCCTGTTCAACTCATGGGCAACAATTTCCACCATCATGCCAAGGCCGGCCAAGTTTAGTAGCTGAGTCCTCCCCACATCGTATGCTTCTGCCAATTGGGAGGCCTCATCCAGCAAGAGACGGATCCTGGCCACCGCCTGCTCGAGCGGGCGAACTATTTGTGAGTCGTGTTTCAGCTGAGGATACTTGCTCAAAAGCGCTTCGATGTAGTGGCGCATTTGCCTCATTTCGTCTGCGGCGCGTTCTTCCAAGTCATCAAATGAGACCGGCTCCAGCGCTCGAATTTCATTGTCCACTAGGTTGATGAAAGTTCGAAAGACGTCTTCTAACAGGTGTTTCAATAGTTGGACCAGAGCGTCCTTTTCCGGACAATCTCTCAGCCCTTCGCGATTCGTCTGGTCTACCAGATGGGGATTATCAAAGATTCCGATCTTGACTTGGCCTATGATCTGTTTGCGGTTCACCTTATACCCACTGGAGGCCAGCGCCTTCCGGTCAAGATCCAGCCAATCATCGTCACGATTCCCATAGGGGAATACACGGAATCCGTCCCGAAACAGCATCAGGCCACCAGACCATGAGTTTACAAACTCTTGAACTTGACGCTTGGTCCCGATTCCTTCGACCGCCTGCAAAGCACGTCGGTTGTACCAGTAAAACTCTACCGAAAATGGGCCGAGCGCCCGCAGCACCGAAAGGGGGATCCGATTGGTGATTGAGAATAGTTCCTGCCAATCGTAAGAAAAGGTCTTTTGCCGGTTACGCAACAGGTAGTTGACAGCACCGGAAAAACGCGGCCCGACCTTGTCTAGACTGTATGTAGCCTGCACTACTGCGTGGGCTTGCTCAAAGAGGATTCGGTCGAGTCGTCGGATGCGTATAGGCTCTCTGTTGAACCGCAGAGAAATTTGATATCGTGAGCGCGGATAGAACGGGTTGGTGAATTTGCTGAGTTCCGTGGCGATGTCCTGAAGTTTTTCTGTTGACCAAGCTGAGGCCAGGCTGGTAATTCTTATGCGTGTTCCGCTGCACTCCAATTGGGTCTTGACATTGCCTCTGGTTGAGGTGACCTCTACATCGCCGACAAACTTCAGATTGGGTGAATCAAAATTGCGCCAATTCACCTCAAGGATATTCCAGTGTGTCTCACCGGCTTGGGTGGTTTCAACCTTCAAGCCCCAACCCAGCCGCATTGCGGAAAGTCGCCCAATGCCCTTCTCGCCCAGGATAGGACGACTGCTGACGGACAGATCGTTGCGCGATTCGACCTGCCTTTCCCGCTCGTCAAGCCGGTAGCGGGTCCCGACAGTGAGATAGACTTCCTCCAGGTCCTTCAAAGACATGCCGCTGCCTTTATCCTCGATGAGGATGTAGTTGGCGTCATCGATCAATTCCAGCAGATCATCCCACGAACTCGCCGCTCTTATTCTCCCAGCGTAAGACCCAGCATGGGGAGTTGAGTTATCCACTCCGGCGATGATCGCCCCTTTGCAGTCATCCATTGCCTTTTCTAAGGCTTCACCGTAGAGAAGATCGGTTTTGCAATCCAGTATAAATTGCCGTTGGGTAATACACGCATCATATTCGAGACGAACCACTACATCGATATCGGCTCGGGGTGATCCGGCGTCAAAGGCGTTCTTGACCAGTTCAAAGAATGCTACCTCGTCCGTACTTATAAGTTCGGCACCTAAGTGGAGAAGGGTTCTTGCGGCAACCCGGAAATTCATGACACCTCTCCAGAAGAATCGCCAGCGCCGTGAGAATTCGCCGCAGGAGAGAGCCGGTCGCCTTGGTCGTCGTTGCCAAGTATGCTCCACAGTGCCTTTGAAATAGCCGCTAGCCGCAGATCATTGGCCGCCGCCAGAACGTCTTCGACTTTGGCGGCGAGTTCCTTCACAGCGGCTTCGTCCTCCTGGCGGACGCGGACAACCTTGGCTACTTCTGTGCCATCGCCATTTGTCAGCCCCAGCCTGAAAGCGCTGACATGTGGCTCACTATTGTCGCCTTCAAAGACGGTGGCCTCGAACCGACAAAACCTTGCCGCCAGGAGGTCGATCTCGTTCATAGCCTTGGCTTCATCGGCGGCTGACCACCGCGCTGGCGGCTTGGATACGACAAAACTGCCAACTCGTTCCGCCCACGAGTCATCGGACAGGGCCTCGTCGGCCAGGCAACGAGCAAACGCCTGCAGACGGGGCTCTTGCGCAACTGACGATACACGCGACGCACGCTTCGTAATTTGAGTACGGCTTGGCTGAGTGGTCCCGTCCTTCAAGCCGAGCGCGATATGATGTCGAATTCGTTCAAGCAGTTGCGGATAAGTTGCGCGCAGGCTCCCAATTGCATCCTGAAGCACGGCCACAAACTGTTGCGCCTCTTTGGCCCGTGAGGGTCCGTCTTCCAGAAAAGGGTTCAGTCCACATGCGACGGGTAGCGTTCTGAAAATGAGGGTAGCGGGCTCGCGAGCTGAAAAGAGGGCGTCACGAACGCCTTTTGCCGGTTCAGGCAAGGTAGAAACACGCCGAGTGTAATCGGGTAGCTGTGCAGCGAACATGCTTAGCGGTCGGACAACGTCAAGCAACTCATACTCTCGCTCGCTGCAGCGTTCACGTGCAAATTCAGCCGCCAAGCGGGAGAACAGTTCCGCGCGGATTCCCACGATGCGGCTTAGCTGCAAGTCAAAGGTCGCGGGCTGCTTGGTCAGTCGCAGGAATTCGGGGGAGCCAAACTGTGGCAGGAATGTTCCATTTTCATATACAGCGATCTCATGGGCGTGAGCCGCAGTCATGATCGCCAAGAGAAGGGGCGCCACACCCTCTCGCACACCATACGGGCGTTTCCTTAATTCATCGAAAATCTCAATCACAGGCACACGGTGCCCATTGGCCTGTTCAAGGAGTGTGAGGACTTTCATCATCGCAGGGCGTAAACACAACGGATCGTCTTCAGCAGGGGGCTCAGTCAGCACGATTCGTCCTGCTTCCTCACGATGTATGTTTCCTGCACGAAGCACAGACAAGTACATAGACTTCTCTGGAGGAGCCTTGCCGGCTCCCATACCGAGAACTGGTTGATCGGCTGCGGTGAACAAGCGATCAATGAGGCGCAATCGCGCAGCCGATGCCGCGCCGCTCAAAGTACGGCGATTCAGAAGCTCATTGTGGATGCTGGGCGCATCTCGGTACAGATCGTCGCAGACGTCGGACAATGCAGAAGAGAAGCTGGTTCTAGAGGGCGAAGTTAGGTGTTTACCTTTCCGCCACCACGCTATTTCACTGGAAATTACACCCCGGAAACCAAATAGAGCATCAAGAGTTCTATAAAGTGTCCTACGAGACGACGCGACTTGGCGAGCCACCTCAGCGGCGGCGTAGGAGTCTGAAGCCAATTCAGGTGTATTGTCGGCAACCCACTGCCATGAAATGGCATCCTGTACTTCTGCCGCGAATCCTTGAAGGGGACCGGGGATTACCACCACCAACTCAGGACGGGAGGCAATTTTGTCAGTTTTGACTTCTTTCTTAGCGAGTTGACGCTCTTCCTGGGAATCGCAAAGAGCTACTACCACTAAGCCGTCAGCGTCAGTCGGCGGGTCAACGGTGTCACGCAGATTTGTGGGGTCGGCATAACGGACCTCAAAGTGACGTAGCGTACCCTTTCTGATGTAGTGGCGACGCGCCACGACCGAATTCTGATCCAAAAAGGGGCGCAGGTGTTCCGACACCCGATCCACCGGCCCTATTGCGCGTTTTGCCGACTCAAACGCAGACTGCAAATTAATGCTAGTGCCTGGCCACAAACAGTAGCCGCCTGCTGCCCCCCTGTCAAAAAGGACGCCACGGCCCTTCAGATCTGCCACAGCCTGACTCAGGGGCCCTATTTTTTCTCTGGTTGTAAGGGCAACTTTCAACGAATCATCGTCGGCCAACATGTCCTCTGCGTCAAGAAGATTGAGCATTGCCACAGCCTTTAAGAGGCTCAACTCAAAAGGATCTGTGTCGGTCAATCGGTCAATCGTCTCACTGATCCTTAACCAGTGACTACGATAGCTTGCACCAGCTAATCGATGACCAAACACGCTTCGGACATAGTCATAGAATTCACACAGTCGGTACCAAGCACCACCACTGGCAGGACGTTCTGCGAAAGATTGAAGTCCGAATGGCTCTGATGAGAGCAGGAAACTCAACAGGGAACGCTCGTGCTGCCCGAATCTAGCGAAGAACCGTACCAGTACCGGTAGCAGCGTTGGGTGCATGGGATACAGGGCCAGTGGAGATTCTGGGCTTTCTGAAGTTCCACTCCATCCTATGTCCGAATTCATGTCTTTGATATGTTGGGCAGCTTCTACGACATCTACTGGAGCAAGTTTCTGGTTAACATTGAGGGCGCTCGCCACAAGTGATGATACGTGTGCCAGAGGTTGGTCGAAGGTTATCTCGTCGAAGCGGCCGCCAACTTTCTCCCACTCCAGTCTTGTCGCCGAAGGCAAACTCTCTGAATATGCATGAAATCCTTGGTGAAGAAGCCCAACGACAACCAGTGGCTTATCATCGCTCCGTACGGCGACCTCCGCCAGTCGTTGCAGTACATATACGTCCTCTTGCTCGGGGTGCAGAGCAGCGTATTCGAGAAATTTGCCTAACTCATCCAGTACCAGCAATGCGCCCGAATAGCCATTCTCAGTTCCGTACCCTACAAGGAGATCCAGGAGGTCCAAGAGATGCGATCCATCTTGAGTAGACACGATTGAAGTGGCTTGTTTCTGCAGGTTTTTGACAGCCCGAGTTGCGCGCTGTCTGTCGTGCATCCTTTCAATGCTGCGGTTCACGGCCCGCGCAATTGCGGGAACGATCGGCTCACGGGCGCCAGTTACTAGCACCGGTACCATCCGGACCGAATCAAGGACGTCGAGTTTGCTCTTTTGCTCTATGGTTTGACGGATGGATTCAAGAGTCGGCGCTGTCGGGTCCCGCAGAAGATGTGCAAGGACAAGCGCAAATGCGGACTTTCCCGTACCATAGTCTCCGGTAATTCGCCACGCCCGGCGGCCGGAGCCAGATCGGAGCCCTTCAAGCAAGCGGCGAAACTGCGCCACCATTGTGGGCGTAGCAACATAATTGCTTAGAGATGTTGGATCACTAAAATCTCGTTCAAGATGTACCGAGCGCAAGTAGCGCTCCGGAAGACGGAAAAGACTATCTATCCTGAGGCGAGTACTGCCAAAGTCGTCAGTTCCTATACCCTCACGTTTCCGAAGCGTGGAGTGGGGAGGCTGTGACTCAAACATTACGTTCGCCCTCCGAGTAGACAGCATCCAGAAAATCCTGATTCACTTCATTGCTGCGAGAGACCAACCCCTGGACGGCTGACGGCTGGTAGTTATAGGGGCGGGATACATCTGGCTTTGTGTAGACGTCCAGGCGCGTACGTATATCGTCTTCCGGGAGCTTAAATGTCTGACCGACACTTCCCGTTGCGAAAGCAACGTCGCGGTATGTAAGGGTGGCTTCTCCAGCGTGACGCTTCTCCCAAAAATCGTTCAAACAATACTCAAAGAGGGCCGTGGTGATGTCGGGCTTGGTTTCGCGACGAAAGGCATAGACCGGTTCTCTTCGTCCTGAACCATCGACTCGCCGTTCACCTACAATTTGAAGCAGTTCCAACTCGGCTAATGAACAGTCTAACGATTCTTCAGAAGGCCGTGCATTCCCTTTCCTGGGAACATAGGTGTGCAGAAAGACATCTAAGTGTTCACCCAAAGTGACTTCTGATCGGGACTGGTTCAGACGTCGAGACTCTCGGTTGAATGCAGACAGGGCTTCGCTGCGGGTCAACTCAGCATATGGCCACTTATGAAATAGAAAATCCCATGCGAAAAGCGCGCCAACCGGGCGTGAGGTAACGTTCCAATGTAGTAGCCAAAGCGTTCGGATATCTTCCAAATAGGGATCATATCCAGGGTCGGAAAAAACTGCCTTTCCAAAGGGGGTCGGTTCAAGTGTCCTGTTTCTGCCGGGCTCCGCTACACCCATTGTCTCGACCCAGAAACGTATAGAGCGGACCATATTCTTGCCGACTCCCAGGCGTACCATCGCGCGTTCTTGATCCGAAAAGATGCTCGGGTCCTCGACAATCGCATTGTAACCTTTCGGCAGCCATGCGTAGCGACAGGCAAAGCTTTCATGTCCCGAATACCTATAACTGTCCATTTTTCAAGACGATTCGAGGATCAAGGGATGATTTCCTGGGCAAGCGCCGAAGTCGCCGATATAGACTTTGTCATGCATGGCTATCTTCCTAACACACTTTGGATAGAAAATATTGCCTCAGAGATATACATTGCCGCCCTGTTTATCTCATCGTCGGTGGTGAACTTTCCTATCCCAATGCGAATGGCTCCTTCCTGTAAGGATTCCGACAGTCCCATCGCTTGAAGCACATGCGAGGGAACTTGGGACGCTGATGAACATGCTGAGCCTGAGGACAGAGCGACATGGTGGCGCAATCTGGCGATAATGGCGTCGTTTGGGACGCCAGGAACTGCGACATGAAGGTTGTTGACCAGACGATTCTGAAGGTCACCATTTACTACAAGCCCTTCTATGTCGGCAATCAGAAGCTCTTGCAGCCGATTGCGTTGTGCAGCCATACGTGGCTCATCATGCGACATTGCGCAGCGAAGCAGTTGACAAGCCTTTCCAAAGCCAACGATTCCTGGAACGTTAGGTGTGCCTTCCTTCACCCCCGAAACAACCCACTCCCCAAACCCGAATCGAAATTCTGCGGGCATAACTAATGCGCCTATTCCTTTCGGGCCGTAAATCTTGTGCGCGCTTAACGTGAGATATGCTATGCCCCATTCATTTGCCTTCAGGGGGATGTGCCCCACCGCTTGGGTCGCATCGACAAGGGTCTGAGCCCCAGCGGATTCCACAAGTCTTACAACATCCTCGATGGGGTATATTGTTCCCACCTCATTGTTTGCAGCCATTACACAGACAAGGTCGATGCCGCTTTGACAGATTTCTCTCAAAGCGCCCATATCCAGTCGAGCTTGATTGTCGACTGGAATCAACCTAACACCTACTTCGCCGCGCTGCTCGTAAAATGCGACAGCATCTTGGACTGCCCGGTGTTCAACAGTCGACAACGCCACTCGAAGCTGCTTTCGTCGACGTGAAGCAACAGCGTACGATATTGCAAGCCAGATGCTTTCCGTTGAACCGCTAGTAAAGTGAACTCCTTCTGACTCAGCACCCACCAGTTCCGCAACCTCACGTCTAGCATGGGAGACTTGATCAGCCGCCACTTCACCGTAGACGTGCTCAACGCTATTCGCGTTCCCAAATGAAGTCGTCATAACATCCGACATGACAGCGACCACGCGGGGGTCTACAGGTGTGGTGGCATGATGGTCCAGGTAAATTGGGGGAGGAGTGGGTAAACTCACGCTATGCATTGTTCAGCTTTGATCGGCTTTGTCAGGACAGACAGTTTGTAAATGGCCCAAACTGGTAGACGGATTGTGGACGGTAATAACTGGCATTCTTACGCGCCCTGTGAGGAAGAGAAGTGTAACGCCAAACCGGGGGATTTTGGCCCCCAATGTTATTCACCAGTGGAGCATATCTGGGAGTCTAGCCATTCGTCCAAAGTAGCCCTCCCGAACATTCGGCGGGCTCTTGCCTTTTGGGAAGGGATTTCTTCCAGCTAGACCCACCATTCAAAACAGATCAGCAGCAAATGCGAGACTGTCTTCAGAGGGTCTGACAGTCATTTACCAGCCTCTCGCAAGAGCAATTCTCGCTGTTGTGGACGGTACTCAGATTCAGTGCTTGCATCCTAATCGCTACCCTGATATTGGTCAAGATTGGTAAGTCGCAGCCTCACATGAAACGCCTTCCAATTCCGGTGGAATCCAGAAGGATGTCCAGACTATAGGTAGGATCGTAACACTCGACGGATGTGCTGGATTTAGCGACTGTTTAGCGCCCCATGAGGTTGAGGGCCATACATAGTAAAGTGGCATTGAAATTCTGTACATGACCTTGGCGAGTGGGGCGTTCATCTTTACTTTGAACAATTCTGTCCGGATGAGGGACCCGGCCCTGATTTCATACGCTCTGTTCATCTCATCTGTGATCTCTTCATAAATCTCTGGGTCGCGTACCTTACTGCACTTCTGCCCTATCGCCATTCTACTTTTCCAACCAATTTTGTGTCCGTCTCTACAGCAAGTTTTCTTTCCACCTCACTCTGAACTAAATCCTGATTTTCCCATGTCGTAGGCATCAGAGCCAGGTTGGAGTATACTTCTCCAAGTAAATTTCACCGCAGACAAATCCTGATGCAATCAGCTCGATCTGATTTCCCGATAGCTTGCGTTTTAGTGTTGGGCTCAGAAGTTATCGCCTCCCCCAACGGCCAACGCTTCTAAAGTCTTAAGCAGACATAGTGTGGCCAAGTTGTGTCCTCTTGACCTTCCCGGAAACCGTTATGGACAGAGAATCAGTTCTTGAAAAATTCAAGACGTTGAATCTCTTTAGAAAGGACGGAGTAAGGGCACCGCATAAGCCCCTGCTGGTAATCCTCGCCATCGGTGAATTGCTGCGGGGCAAGGGACGCCTGCTGCCATATTCTGAGATCGACACCAAGCTTGGAAAGCTACTGAGCGAGTACGGCCCCAGGCGGACGAGCCAAGGAACACAGTACCCGTTTTGGCGGCTTCAAAATGACGACATTTGGATTGTTTCCGATGCCAAGATGGTTCGCCGAACAGGCAGTGGGGACGCATTCAAGAGGGATTTGATCGACTACAATGTTCATGGAGGATTTACTAAGGAAATGGCCAGCCAACTTCAGGCAGACCCTGATCTCTCTATTGAAATTGTTCAGGGATTGTTGGACGGGCACTTTCCAGACACGTGGCATGAAGACATTTTGCAGAGTGCCGGGATCGAGCTGACTGCTAAAGGAGTCACTCGCCAGAGACGCGACCCGAAGTTTCGGGAGAATATCTTGAAAGCCTACGAGTATCGCTGCGCCGTATGCGGCTTCGACGTGAGATTGGGGCTTCAGCCTGTCGCTTTGGAGGCCGCCCACATAAAATGGCATCAAGCCGGAGGCCCCGATGTAGAAGTGAACGGACTGGCGCTATGTTCGCTTCACCACAAGCTATTCGACCGCGGCGCTTTCACATTGTCCGACGAACTGGAGATTCTCGTTTCCGAAAACGCACATGGTTCCGCAGGCTTCCAGGAATGGCTGATGCGTTTCCATGGCGAGAAGCTCAACTTCCCACAGCGACAGACCTACTATCCCAGCGCAGACTACACCCACTGGCACCTAAACGAAGTGTTTCAGGGAGACTACCGCGAACGCTGACATCATTCCCCAGACCCGCGCGAACCGTTGCTCTGACACTTCCCAACAGTCCCGGTCCCGCCGCTGACTCCCCGGGAAACAGAATCTAGCCATTCCTCGCTATTGCCGCGCGGCAGTTACCTCACTGTTTTTTCCACCGAGGATTACCCTGCGGAAGAAGTAGAAGCATGACAACTCAACAGAACCGACAGCACGTTTGGGAGCTAAACGACAGACACGAACCAAAATAGGAGCGAACGTTGTCTACCTCAACCAACGACAACACCCCCGCCAGCCCTCCCCTTCTCACTCCTCTCTCCTCTTCCCTCACTCCTCGCAGTTCCCCTCTCTTCTCGCCCTTCCTCACTCCTCTCTCCTCTCCGCTCTCTCCTCGCCGTTCTTGCGTCCGTAGAAAACCTGTGTTACTCTTTTCCTGATTCCGATACTTGATGCAGCGGCCTGCGCCCAAACGCACGCCCCTGCATACCACGAGGTCTGGTCTCGTGATAGTTTCGTTATATCACTGGTCCGGGCCTTTCCGCGTTCAGTACACCCGAACCGGCGGCCCGGCCCCAACCACCTTTTTCCCCGGCCGGCCGGACACACAGCCGCTGGCCGACACATGCCAAGGAGTAATGTCCAAAATGCGCTGCACAGGAATCAGAAAAGACGGCCAGCCCTGCCAGGCCAACGGTCTCGAAC
>JAJEDJ010000030.1 GCA_022821545.1 Caldilineaceae bacterium | reverse complement strand
TCGCAGTCCTATCAATTTTCTCGTCAATCTTACTGCCGGTCTGATTGCCTACACCTGGCAGGACAAGAAGCCTTCTATCCAGCTTGCGCACAAGGAGATGACCCTCTTACCTGCTCTCATCTAACCCCGAATTCAGGTTATGTAAGTTTTCTCTCACATTAGCCAAGATTAACCCACGACACCCTTATCCATCCCTCCCATGAAATCTAAAGGACTAGAGATAACAGAATGAGTCAACTTGATGTAGTGTCCAGAACATTTCATATCAAGAATCAGAAGAATAAGACAGGTACAGCCTTCATGCTGGACGTTGGAGGCTTTCAATATATAGTCACTGCACGACACGTAGTCCTCGAATCCGTTGACAATCTATCTATCTCTTGGAATGGCGAATGGCAACGCCTACCGGCTGAGTTGGTTGGCCACTGTGAAGGTGACACCGATATCTCTGTTCTTCGCACTAATCGCGACTTTCCCAAGGAAGTCAATCCTGATTGCGGAGACTTAGATACAGAAAACGACCTGAGTCTAGGGGAGGAAGTGCGATTTTATGGTTTCCCACATGGAATTGGCACATTGCTCTCAAATGCGGGCCACAGTGTCGCACTGGTCAAGCATGGAATCGTATCTGGTTTTTCCGGTGGCCCCCTTACAAATAAGCGAGGATCGATTCTAATCGACGGCCACAACAACCCTGGCTTTTCGGGCGGTCCCTTAGTAACCATCCGCAACAATAACTATAAGGTCGCTGGCGTAATCTCAGGATACTTGAACAGCCGTCAGAAAGTCTTCGACAAGAACGCGATGGAGGAAATTGGCAGAAAAGAAGTGATAGGATATTCAGCAGAAAACTCTGGTATTGTTATTGTGCATAATATTCAATCTGCCCTCGATCTCATGAATTAGAACAACGTCGAATTGATGCTTTGCTTCGAATTCAAGACTCAAGCAGCCTGCTTCGAGAAGATGAGATAAAGGGTCAGTAAATCTCCTTTCCAATATCATCGCCCAGGGGGAATCCAACCCATAAGGCGATGAAATTGCATACACGATCAAAAAGAGCCACTAATGACAATGGATCTTCTCTCTGCTCGAAGTTTAGGTTTGCAGTTCTGCTTGTAAGCCAGCCCTCCGGTTGCCAAATCCTCTGTCTCCCTAACTGTCTCTCCTCTTTCCCTTATTGCTGCTCCACCTCGGATCAATATACACATAATGCCCTGCCTAAATCAGGTTGGTTGGCCAACTATGGCTATTAATTCGCAAAAATTAGATGCCGTACTTGCCTGCCTTCTCTTCACATCGTTTGGCCACAGAAACCGATCTCTTTATAATCAGTTCTTGTCAGCCGTTCGAATGGGTAAGACATTGCACGTCTTCCAAAGAGCAATGTCTGCAACAACTTGGCCCATTTCTCTTATTCTGAAACCAGTTCCTTACTACCGAAGTGGCCGGAAGACCAACGCCTTCGCTAGCGGAAACTGATGCAGGAGTAAAGAGAAGCCAAGTAATTCAGGTGACAAGGAGAATGTCATGCTCAACAGTCAATATCAGGATCGGGTGTCGTTCCAAACGCTGTTTCAGGTTCCGCCCTGGCAGTTGAAACGAACGGATGAGGGAGAGCTTTATGGGATATGCGAGTTGGATGAACATATCCTGTACGTCGAATCAGAACCCAGCGATCTGTACAGCTTTTCCGTAACCGACAAGAAAGGTAAGGTCATTCGTTCGGTATTCGATTTTCCTGACGCGGCCAGCGCAAAAGAGGAAGCTGAGAGTCAATGGCAAAGCTATTTGAAGCCAACACCTCGACTATCCCGCAAAGGTGAATCCCTAAAGTGGCGTACCGTAGAGGAGGGATGGGGATCAGAGTGTCGCATTCTAGGGAATGCAGCCTTGCTTCAAACTTGCCGCCACGAGAATTCCGGTCGTTGGTCCTACTCTGCGTACTATCAGAATATGCTTCTGCTGGAAGAAGTAGAGGAGTGCGATACCAACTCTGAGGCGCAAAATGCGTTGAAGGAATGGTACCAGGAGAACGCACTCAATTTATTGCAAGTCCACACTGTGCAGTCCAAATAGGATCGAGCGGCTGACAGAATCTTCCGGTCGCAGATTAAAAGGGCGCTCCAGCACAATGCTGGGGCGTCTTCCTTTTTCATGGCGTTCGCGTAATGTCTGGGGTAGCAGTCAAAGCACATTCAGGAAACCGGGCCATTTCCAATTGGATGGTATCCCTATGACACTACGGCCTAAACCGCCGCCGGCTCGACAGACACGATTCCCTCGGGCGCGTAGCGGTCAAAGTCCTTTGTGTTGAAGGTCAGGATGCGTACAGTCCTTGGCGGCTCAGCGCGTAATCGGACAATGGCGGACTGTCAGGATCAACATATTCCATGAACTCATCCGCTGTCTGATCGGCCAGAGTCTCCAACTCCTCAAGGGAAAGTCGTGTCATGGACGTAGTTTTGCCCCCCGCCGTCACGGCGGCAAGGGAACGCTGAACTTCTGCAGCGACGTCAGAGCGCGGCTCCAGACCCTCATCGGAGTTGCCCAGCAGTTCAGCGAGCGTTTGCAGAACGACTTCCCGCACTAGTTCTCGGAACTCCTCGGTTGTCAAGTCAGCGACTTTTGAAGGCGTCACAGTTCCGCTCCTTTCTGCGGTGAAAATCACCATTCCCCATAGAACTAATCACTATGAGCCCCTGTGATTTGCGCGCATTCGACAGGAGTTACACTGTATTATCCAGGACTTTCTTCGCTGCTGCCAGATTCATCTTGACCTTCACACCAGCGAGCAGCTGACCAACATCGGCGGGAACTTCGACGTCTACAGTTCTGAGCAACTGTGTGCTATAGTTCAACCCAAAGGAGGCACGCACATGGCACCAGACCTGCACTCACTCTTCCGCATCCCCGGCCCTTCCCAGGCCGACATCAATTCCTTCCACAACGACGGCTACATCGCCTATCCAAACGTCTTCACCGACCAGGCCAGGCAAGCCCTCATCGAGGAAATCGAAGGACTCGAACAAGTGCGCGACTACGTCCGGCAACTGCCGGACCTTCAGGGCGATCCCAAGCCCTACTTCATCCGCCCATGGAACGATCGCGGCCCTTACGCCGACCAGCTGATCGACGATCCCTTCATCACCTCGCTGTTGCGCGCCACCATCGGCGACGACTACCACTACTGCCACTCCGCCCTCAACATTGCGCCGCGCGGCATCGGTCCCCTCCGCTATCACCAGGACCATCATCACTGGAAGCATGAGAACCCCGTCAACCTGGCCGAACGCGAAAAATACTACGTCCAGATTCTCTACTACCTGAACGGCTTCACACGCGGCGACCGCAACCTGAAAGTTATCCCGGGCAGCCACCGCGTCGCGCCCACCGAGGACGCCACACCGGACAGAATGCTTGCAGGCGAATTTGACGCCGAGGCGGGCCGCCCGCTCAAAGAGAAGCGCCTCGAACTGCCGCCCGGCAGCATGGTCTACATCAACGCGCGTATCTTCCACGGCGTCGAACCCAAGCCTGCCGACTCTCCCCAGCCCTACCGCATCTTCAACATCGACATCTTCAAAGAGGCCGGCCCGCCCCACCGTTACACGCAGGAGATTCCCGCTGAATGGCTTGCCGGCGCCAGCCCGGCGCGGAAAAAGCTGTTCCTGCGCCAGGCCTACTCCGAAGGTTGCTGGGCCTCGTAATGGGTACTGGCTGAACGAACTTCAGTCGCTGTCCTCCATGGCGCTCCGGCTTTCCGTCGGTCGGAATCCCGTTTCGCCGTCCAACCTGCAGGAGCGCCGCGCCAAATGTCTGACTTTCTCCGCTACCGCCAGATCCACCTTGACTTCCACACCAGCGAACAGATCGCCAACATCGGCGGAGAATTCGACGGCGGCGCATGGGCTCGGCAGCTGAAAGACGCCCACGTAGACTCCATCACCTGCTTCGCCCGCGGCCACCACGGCATGATCTTCTACGCAACCCAGGCACACCCGGAACGGCGCCATCCCCATCTGCAGCGCAACCTGTTGAAAGAGCAGATCGACGCCGCGCACGCCTGCGGCATCCGCGTACCCATATACACCACCATCCAGTGGGACTACTATACCGCTCAGAACCGGCCGCAATGGCTGCAGGTAGCCGCCGACGGCTCAATCCAGGGACAGAAACCCTACCAGGCCGGTTTCTACGCGAAACTCTGCCTCAACACGCCCTACGTAGACTTCCTCAAAGCACATGTCGACGACATGTTCGCCTGCCTGCCCGCCGTAGACGGCCTCTTTTTCGACATCGTCCAGGACCAGGACTGCTCCTGCCCCGCCTGCCGCCAAGAGATGCTGGCGCGGGGCATCGACCCTGCCAGCGACGCCGACCGCCAGTCCTTCGGCCAGGAGGTGACCGACCGCTTCAAGTGTACGATGTCCGCACACGTACGCAACCACTGCCCGGACTGCACCATCTTTTACAACTCCGGCCACGTTGGCCCGCGCCAGCGCGCCGCCGGGGAGACCTACAGCCACTGGGAACTCGAATCGCTGCCCTCGGGAGGCTGGGGCTACATGCACTTCCCGCTCTCGCAGCGGTACGCACGCACGACCGGTCACGACAGCCTGGGCATGACCGGCAAGTTCCATACGGCCTGGGGCGACTTCCAGTCCTACAAGAACGAGGCCGCGCTCCAGTTCGAATGCTTTCAGATGCTCGCCCTCAACGCCAAGTGCTCTATCGGCGACCAGCTCCACCCCACCGGCCGGCTCGACCAGGCCACCTACGATCTCGTCGGGCCTGTCTATCGCGAAGTCGCGAGCAAGGAGCCCTGGTGCCGCGGCGCCAGCCCCCTGACCGATATCGGCGTCTTCACTCTGGAGGCCTTTACAGGCGAGCGGCTGACCGCGGAGACGGTCGGCGCCGTGCGCATGCTGCAGGAAGGCGGTCACCAGTTCGACGTCGTCGACAACGAGACCGGTTGGGAGGGCTACCGCCTGCTCATTCTGCCCGACGCGGTAACTTTGGACGGGAAACTCGCCCGCAAAGTCGCCGACTACCTCGCCGGCGGCGGCAAGCTGGTCGCCTCGTTCGAGTCCGGGCTCGCGCCCGACCTCTCCGACTTCGCTTGCCCTGAATGGGGCGTGAGCAAGACCGGAGAAGGACCGGTTGACGCCGGCGGCGAGCCTGTGCGCGGCCGCCACTTTCACAGCGGAGACTACGTTGACTACCTGCGCCCGGAGAGGCCGCTGGCCGGTGGCCTGCGGCCGACCGAATATGTCATGTACATGCGCGGGTTGGAAATTTCGGTCGGAGAGGACGCGGAGGTCCTTGCCAGGGTCGTTCCCGCCTACTTCGACCGCACCTGGCAGCGCTTCTGCTCACACCGGCAGACCCCATCCAGCGGCGAACTCGGCGCCCCCGCCGCCGCACGTACGCGCGACGTCATCTACTTCGCCCACCCAATCTTTCGCCAGTACCACCGCAACGCGCCCCACTGGTGCAAGCAACTGCTGCTGAACGCGCTGGACATCCTCCTTCCCGACCCCCTTCTGCGCCATGCGGGGCCGACGGGACTGTTGACGGCGCTGAACGAGCAGTCTGAGCGGGGCAGGCTGGTCCTGCATCTCCTCCACTACGTCCCCGAACGCCGCGGCCAGGACTTCGACGTGATTGAGGACGTGCTGCCCCTGTACGACGTCGACGTGAGTCTGAAGCTACCCGGACAGGTCGCAGGCGTGCGCTGCGTCCCGGACGGGGCCGCGCTGACATTCGGCGAGGCCAAGGGACGGCTCAACTTCACCGTGCCCAAGGTGGACGGACACCAGATGGTGGAAATCGCCCTGGACTAAGAGCGCCGTGCCTTCCATAGCCGGCAATACCAGAATATAACATAATAAGTCAGAAGATGTCTGAATATGTCAAAATGTGTCAAAATCCTTCAGCGTTCTAACGCTTGAACCGCTGCACGGGAAGGAGGGCTGGCCCCGAAAAAAATTAAAAATCCTGTCAAATCCTGTCAAATCCTGTCAAATCCTGTCAAATCGTGCCAAAATCCCCGAATTCCCTCCCTGTTGAACCATTGATTTGGAACGCGGGAGGCCCCAACGAAACATGTCAAAAAAGTGTCAAAAAGTGTCAAAAGGCGTCAATATCCTTAAGCCTTCCGACCGGACTTCACACGAATAGCGCAAGTTCAGAAAGGACTTCAAATGCCCGACTCGCGTCCAAACATCCTCTTCATCATGTCGGACGACCACGCCTCACATGCAATGAGCTGTTACGGCAGCCGCATAAACCATACCCCCCATCTCGACCGCATCGCCGACGGGGGCATGCGCTTCAATAACTGCTTTTGCACGAACTCGATCTGCACGCCCAGTCGCGCCGTCATCCTTACCGGCACGTACAACCACATCAACGGCGTGACAACCCTTGCTTCGACCCTCGATGGCCGCCAGGTGACCATGCCCAAGCTGCTGCAGGCGGCAGGCTACCAGACCGCCATCATCGGCAAGTGGCACCTGGGCCACGGCGGTGTCAACGATCCGACCGGTTTCGACTATTGGAATGTCCTGCCGGGCCAGGGCCTCTATCACGACCCGGAAATGATCGAGATGGGCGAGCGAAAACTCTTTCCCGGCTACGTTACCGACCTGATAACCGATTTCTCGCTGGACTGGCTGCGGGGCCGCGATCCGGAAAAGCCGTTCATGCTCATGTGCCACCACAAGGCGCCCCATCGCGCCTGGGAGCCGGACGAGAAACATGCTCTGATGTATGAAGACGAAGAGATCCCCTATCCGGAGACTTTCGACGACGACTACAGCAATCGCGCCGCCGCGGCCGCCGCGGCCGAGATGCGCATCGAACGCGATATGACCTTGACCGATCTCAAGCAGCCGACGCCATCAGGACTTACGCCGGAGGAGGAGAAGAAGTGGAAATACCAGCGCTACATCAAGGACTACCTGCGTTGCGTCGCCTCCATCGATGACAACGTGGGCAGGCTGCTCGACTACCTGGAAGAGGAAGGGCTGGCGGAGAACACCATTGTGGTTTACACGTCAGACCAGGGCTTTTTCCTGGGCGATCACGGCTGGTATGACAAGCGCTTCATGTACGAGGAGTCCCTGCGCATGCCGCTGATCATCCGTTTTCCGCGCGCGGTCGCGGCCGGCGCCGTCAACGACCGCATGGTCCTCAACGTCGACTTCACGCCTACGCTGCTCGAATACGCCGGCGTCGAAATCCCGGACCACTTCCAGGGGACCAGCTTCTGCCCCCTGCTTGCGGGCGAAGCCCCTCAAGGCTGGCAGACCTCGATGTACTACCGCTACTGGATGCACCTGGCGCACCACCACGTCTACGCCCATTACGGCGTTCGCACCATGCGCTACAAGCTGATCTACTACTATGCCGACGGCCTCGATCAGCCTGGCGTCATCGATGAGTCCAAAGAGCCGGAGTGGGAGCTGTTCGACCTCGACGCCGACCCTTATGAACTGAACAACGTCTACCATGATCCCGCCTATGCCGGGGTTGTGGAGGAGCTGACCGGGGAGCTGCACCGCCTGCAGGCGCGCGTGGCCGACCGGCCGTACGACCACCCGACCGCGGCCGGAACCTGGCGGCAGTGAAGCAGTGAAACCCTATGCCCTGCCTTGACTGAGCCCTGCCTTGATTAAGATGTAGATCTTGCCAATGTGTTGGGCAAAACAACCGGGGAGTTCGAGGCCCTAGCTCCGTTCCGCGGCCAGCGCAAAAAGATGCTGCCGCCCCAACCAGAGCGCGAGAGCGCCCAGGGCCGCCGAGAAGAATACGCCGCTCACCGCCACCGCCACGACGCCGCTGATCGAATAGATGTTTCCGGTGCCCAGGCTGCCGGCAGCCGAAGCGATCGCGACCATCGTCTCGTTGATGCCTTGCACGCGCCCTCGCTGCGGCGAGCCTTCCAGCGCCGCCGACAGCAGCGAGGAGCCGGCGATATAGCTGAAGTTCCATCCCAGGCCCAAGAGAAAGAGCGAGACGAACAGAACCGGAAGCTCCGTGGAGAGCGGCATCATGATCGCGGCCAGCACCTGCACCAGAGCGCCCGCGAAAATCATGGGAACGCGGCCTACGCGCCCCGCCAGCCAGCCGCTGAGGCCTGAGAGCCCGAACATGCCCAGCGTGTGCGCCATTAGCACGTAGGAGATGGCGTCCGCCTTGTAGTCGGCCCGGTTCATGTGCAGCGGCGTGACCACCATCAGCAGGGTCATGACCATCTGCCCGATCGCCATGGCCGCGATCGCCAGCTGCACGTCGGGCAGCTTGAGGAGTTGCATGACCTGCTTCATTCCCCTCGCCGGTTCATCACTTTCAGGCTTCGCCTCGGGAGAGCCATCCACTTTGCTATTGGCCGCTTTGGCTGCTTCTTCTTCCCGTGCCAGTTGAGCGGACAGCTCCTTGGGGTCTGGCCGGAGCGCCGCCAGCAGCAGGACCATGGCCAGGACCATCAATGCCGCGCCAATCCAGAACGGCCCTACGTGCTCGTGAAATCCCTGATCTCTTGCCAACCCGACGGCCGGCTCCACAAGGAGAGGGCCGCCCACGGCGCCGACAGTGCCGGCGAACACGATCAGGCCGATTATTTTGGCCTGCTGCGACAGGGGGAAGATCTCAGCCGCTGCGTAACGGGTCTGTTCCAGGGCCGAGCGGCCCATGCCCAGTAGGACGGCGCCGCCAAGAAAGAGGGCAAGCGAGCCCGCGCCGATTGCGGACGCCGAAACGAGCATTCCGAAGATCACAAAGGAGAGGCCCACGGCCAGCCCGATGCGCCGGCCCGCTTTGTCCAATAACCAGCCGAGCGGATAGCCGGCGCCCGCCCGCCCGACCATGGAAAGGGCGTTGGGGAGTCCGATAAGCTGTACGCGGCCGCTGAGTGAGTAAGAGATAATGGGGGTCAGCACAAAACTGGCGATCATGGCGGCGCTGTTCAGGCTGCTGACGACGAAAAGGGTGATGATGAGCCGCCGCTGGACGCGGGACATCGGTATCATGGAGAAGGTGTCTTTCACAGGTCTGACCCGTCCTGCGCTGCGCAGACCGGGACCAGGCGGCACTGTGCCTAGAGTGGCGTATTTTGCATTGTAAACAGTCACTGAGCAAAGAGCAATTGCGGACGGCTCTGACGCCTCCGCACGCCTGTCATGCTCTGCGCCGCGGCGGAGTACCGCAAGGCATATTGAGGCGGTTTCTTGCGGCGAAATGGGGGTTGTGGTACGGTTCAACCCGTCTGAGCCGGGTACAGTTGCCGGCGACCGTCAGTGTTGAATCCTCCGCCTCGATACGGAAGGCGCCCTTGAGCCGGCTGCCGGTTTGGCTCCTGCGCTCCACCATTTGGACCCGTCAGCTCATCTAAAGCGAAGGAAAGCATGATGGCATCGAACGCAAAACCGAATATCGTCCTGTTCGGCATCGACTCGTTACATGCCGATCACATGAGTTGCTATGGATACCCGCGGCTTACCAGCCCCTACCTGGACCGCTTCGCCGCCCAGGGCGTACTGTTCGAGAACACTTTCAGCGCTCATATTCCCACGACCAGCGCCTACGCCTCGATGCTGACCGGCATGGACGTATTCTCGACGCAGGTCGTGGCCCTCCGTCACCAGGGTCCCCTGCGCCCGGAGGTGAAGACGCTGGCCGAGATCTTGCGCGACGAGGGGTATCACACAATCTGCGTCGGCTTCGACGGCAACCCCAGCAGTCGCGGCTTCGACGAGTATCTCAGCTACCGGGCCTGGGGTTCCTGGGAGGAAGGCCGCCTGCCCAAGGCCCAGCTGCTGAACGAACAGGCGATACCTGCCATCGACCGCATGGTGGCGGAAGACAAGCCGTTTTTCCTCTTTCTGCGCCACATGGATCCCCATGCGCCCTATCTCCCGCCTGAACCGTACGAGCGCATGTTCTTTCACGGCGACGAGTGCGATCCCGCCAACAAGTCGATGGAGCCGGTGCTCGCCTTCAAGCCCTTCCGCGACTTTCTCGCCTCCTGGCTGCCGCCGGGCATCACGGACAAGGACTATGTCATCGCCCAATATGACGGCTCCATCGCCTACATGGACGCCGCCATCCAGTCGATCTTCACCGCGCTGGAGGAGCGCGGGATCTTCGACGAGACCATCGTGGCGATCAACGGCGACCACGGCGAGACCCTTTACGATCACGAGTGCTGGTTCGATCACCACGGCATCTATGACAACGTCCTGCACGTGCCGCTGCTGCTGCGCTACCCGCCCAGGCTGCCGGCCCGGAGCCGCGTCTCCGGCTTCAACCAGCACAAGGACCTCGTGCCCACTCTGCTCGACCTGGCCGGTATCGACGCCGGCATCGACTTCGACGGGCGCTCCCTTTTGCCCATGGTCGCTGGACGGGTCGCTTCCAACGAGAGCGAAATCTACATCACCGAATGCACCTGGATGCGCAAGCACGGTTGGCGCACGCCCCAATGGAAACTGATGCTGGCCCTCGAGCCGGACTTCCATTTCAAGCCGCCGGTGGAGCTCTACAACCTGGTCGAAGATCCGTTGGAGAACTGCAATCTTGCCGACGAGCTGCCCGGCGTCGTGGCGGCACTGACCGCACGGCTGGACGCCTGGGTCGCCAAGCGCGAAGCGGAGACCGGGCTCCCGAACCCGATCCTCCACCAGGGTGACTGGCACGGCCTCAAGGGGGTTGGTCCCTTCACCAGCTCGCAACAGGCCTACGACTCGCTCTACATCGGCGATGCCAGCGCGGCCCGGCGTCTCCAGGCCAAGTCGCGTGAGGTCGAAGACAAGGATTAGGAGCTGAGAAGACGCAATGGCTTCGTCTGGGAAACCGAACATCGTCATACTCGGCATCGACTCCCTGCGGGCCGATCACCTCAGTTGCTACGGGTACGACCGGCTGACCACGCCCCGCCTGGACCGCTTTGCCTCCCAGGGCGCGCTCTTCGAAAACACGTTCAGCCCCCATATCCCGACGACCAGCGCCTACGCGATGATGCTCACAGGTATGGACATCTTCACCTCGCAGTTGGTGGCGCATCGTCCCAAAGGCCCGCTGCGCCCGGAAGTTAAGACGCTGGCAGAAATCTTGCGCGCGCAAGGCTATTGCACCGTCTCCGTGGGCCTGTCGCGTAGGGCCAGCGCCCGCGGCTTCGACGAGTATCTGGACTTCCCGCAAATGGGAAGTTGGGCCGGCGGCCGCGTGCCCAAGGCCCAGCGCTTGAATGAGCTGGCGCTGCCCGCGCTCGACCGCCTTGTGGCTGCGGACAAGCCTTTCTTTCTCTTCCTGCGCCACATGGACCCGCACTCGCCCTACCTGCCGCCGCAGCCTTTCGAGCGCATCTTCTACCACGGAGACGAGCGCGATCCCGGCAACCGGTCGATGGATCCGGTCTTCGCGTTCGAGCCGTTCAAGCATACGCTCATCGACATGTTGCCGCCGGGAATCAGCGACCGGGAGTACGTGAACGCACAGTACGACGGCGCCATCGCCTATATGGACGCCTGTATTCAGTCCGTTTTCACCGCGCTCGAGGCGCACGGCATCTTCGACGAAACCATCGTTGCCGTCAATGGCGACCACGGCGAGGAGCTCGACGAACACGGATTCTGGTACGATCACCACGGCCTTTATGACAACGTGCTCCATGTGCCGCTGCTGCTGCGCTACCCGCCCAAGGTGCCGTCGGGCAAGCGGGTGGCCGGCTACAATCAGCACAAGGACCTGGTCCCAACGATACTCGATCTCGCCGGCGTCAACGCCGGCATCGACTTCGACGGTCGCTCCTTGCTGCCGATGATCGAGGGCAAGGTGGCCTCGCACGAGAGCGAATTCTACATTACCGAGTGCGCTTGGATGCGGAAACACGGATGGCGGACGCCGCAATGGAAGTTGATCCGCGCGCTCGAGCCCGATTTCCACTTCATGCCGCCGGTCGAGCTGTACAACCTGGTCGAGGACCCGGAGGAGCGCTGCAACCTGGCCTATGAACTGCCCGAAGTCGTGTCAGCCCTCACGGCCCGGCTGGAGTCATGGGTCAGCAGGCGGGAAGCCGAATCCGGACTGCCCAATCCCATCCATCGCCAACCCGGCTGGCACGACATCGAGGGCATCGATTACTTCACCAGTTCGCAGCAGGCGTACGACAATCTGCGCATCGGCCGCCCCAGTGTGGAGGCGCAGCAGCGAGAGCGGGCGCAGATGGGCGCGCAATCAAGCAAGTCATAAATCCAGGCGATTCGGGTCCGTAGCGGTTGCCATAGAAACGGCTCGCCCGCAAGGTCGCCTCACATGGAGCACTACTCATGAAACTAGGCGCAAATTCAGTCCTCTTCGGCGGCTACGACATGGAGACCGCCTTCCGCTGTATCGCCATGGCCGGCTACGACGGCATCGAGATGGCCGCAATCGACAGCATGGCCGAGCATCTCGTATTGGACCGCTGGCAGGAGCTGGCGCCGGAGATCAGGCGGCTTGCCCAGACCTACGAACTGGAACTGCTGGCCATGGAACAGCCCAGCCGCGACCGGGACCTGATGGAGAAGGCGATGCAGGCTGCCGTGGAGTGCGGCATTCCCATCGTCAACTGCGGGCCGGGCGGTGAAAGCGGCAACGAGGAAAGCCTTTTGCAGACCATCGACGAGTTGGGCGAGCTCGCGCAGATGGCGGAGAAATACGGGGTAACCCTGTGCGTAAAGGCGCACGTCGGCGCCAGCATCTTCGACACGCCGACAACTCTGCGTGCGATGCTGGCGATCACTTCACCCAACTTCGGAATCGACATGGACCCGTCGCACATCCACCGCGCCGACGAGAATCCCGTCGAAGCGATCGCCGCCGTGATCAGCCGGGTTAAGCACGTCCACATTCGCGATTGCAAGGGCCGCCAGCAAGGCCCGGGAAAGCCTGAGCTGCAGGCGAACGGCCGCGGCGACGTCGATCTGGTAGGCTATGTTCGTGTCCTGCACGAAAACGGCTACGACGGCCCGCTGAACCTGGAAGTCATAGGCGCACGCGAGTACAGTCTTGAGCAGTGCTGCATTATCGCCGCGGAGAGCCGGGGCCACATGCAGGCCTGCCTGCAGGCCTGTGGCGCCCGTTGAGGTTCCAGGACCGGTTTCCAAGACGCCTGGCATACGACCGAAAAAGTCGCACCCCATAGTCGCTTCATTTGCGAGGAGAGGCTCATGCTTACTTCAAAACAGATCAAACAGTTTCAGGCCGACGGCTTCCTGAACGGCGGACAGGTGCTCAGCGATGAGGAAGTGGAGACGCTGCGCGCCGAGGTGATGCGGGTCATCGACGAGCGCGAGCGCGACGACATTCCACAGCCCGTTCATGTACGCAATATGAGCCGCGACGGGGGCAGGGCAGTCTGGCAGATAGTCAATATCTGGGAGGCGAGCCGGTCGTTCCGTGAGCTGATTGGCCGCAGGGACATCACAGCGGGCATCGCGCAGCTGACCGGCGCCAGCGAACTGCGGATCTGGCACGATCAGATTCAATACAAACCGCCGCAGACGGGCGGCACGACCCACTGGCATCAGGACGCGCCGCTCTGGCCGATCATCAGGCCGATGACCGAGGTGACCGCCTGGGTTGCGCTGGATGACGCCGACGAAACCAACGGCTGCATGTCGATGGTGCGGGGATCGCACAAATGGGGCAATAAGATTGAGTATCTGAAGCAGCTGGAAGATATTCAGGAGATGCCGACCGAGTTCGAGGGGCGGCCGCTGCAAGTTGCCAGCTGCCCGGTGAAGAAGGGCGAAGTCCACTTCCACCATGCCCTTACCTGGCACGGCTCGCACGACAACAACAGCGACCGGCCCCGCCGCGCGATCGCCCTGCACTACATGACCAACGAGACCTTCTACGTCGCCAGCGGCGAGCACGTGATGAAGGCATTCGTCGAAGTGCAAGACGGCGAGCAGCTCCGCGGCAAACACTTCCCGCAGGTGTATCCGAACGGTTAGGCGTTCGAAGGCGGCGAAATGAGCCCCTATTCAGATACCGAACTTGCTGGGCTTCTCGCAAGTAGCGAATCCGAATTGGTGGAACGCAAAAGAAGCGTGGGGGATGGCAATGCTATCCGCAGAAGCATCTGCGCCTTTGCCAACGATTTATCCGCAAGAGGCAAGCCTGGAGTGCTATTCGTCGGCGTTGAAGACGACGGGACCTGCGCAGGTATAGATGTAAACGATGAGTTGCTTCGCGTTTTAGCACAGATGCGGTCAGACGGAAGTATTCTGCCTTTTCCCACTATGACAGTGGACCAGAAAACAATCGACGGGTGTGAGATGGCGGTCGTCCAGGTGATGCCAGCGACCGATCCTCCCTTGAGATTCAGGGGGCGCACTTGGATAAGGGTGGGGCCAACTGTACAGCAGGCCAGTCCGGAGGAAGAACAGAGGCTGCTTGAGAGGCGGGTAGCAGGCCGGAGATCCTTTGACATGCGTCCGGTAGTTGACGCCTCACTGGACGATCTGGACATAGAGTACGTTCGTGCTACCTACATGCCAGGCGCGGTCGCAAGAGAAATCTTGGAACGGAATCAACGACCGGTAGTCCAGCAGCTTAACTCGCTTCGATTGCTGCGCCAGGGTCACCCATCGCAAGGGGCTCTTATTGCGTTCGGTCGTGATCCACAGTTTTGGGCCCCCGGAGCGTATGTTCAATTCCTGAGGATTGCCGGTTTTTCGCTTACCGACCCCATCAAAAGTAGGAAAGAATTGACCGGCAAGATTGAAGACGTCCTGGGCCGTCTACTGGAGCTCATGGAAATAAACATTTCTGTAAGTGCGGATGTATTGACAGGAGCTAGAGAGGTTCGCATACCGGACTATCCCATCGAGGCCCTTCGTCAGTTGACAGTCAATGCAGTGATGCACCGTAGCTATGAAAATACGAACTCCCCCTGTCGCGTGTATTGGTATGATGATCGGATTGAGATTCAAAGTCCCGGGAGTCTCTATGGTAATGTTACTCCCTTGAATATCCACGAAGGGGTAACAGACTATCGAAACCCGTTACTCGCAGAGATAATGCATCACCTGGGCTTTGCTCAACGCTTTGGCCTTGGGGTTCAGCTCGCCAAAAAGAGTCTATCGGACAACGGCAATCCACCTCCTGAATTCTCGTTCTCCCCGACCCACGTCTCCGTTGTCGTGAGAGGACTTGCGTGAAAACAATCGCATTCTTCAACAATAAAGCTGGAGTTGGCAAAACATCTCTTGTCTATCACCTTGCATGGATGTACGCCGATTTAGGTCTCTCGGTTGTAGCGGCTGATTTCGACCCACAGGCGAATCTTACGAGCATGTTCTTGAACGAAAGTGACTTGGAACTGCTATGGGATGGAGGCGACCGCGGGAGGACCGTCTACGGAGCATTTCGACCCCTGCTTGCTGGAACAGGTGATATTGCGCATCCTCACACTGTGGAAGTCACTCCCGGTCTTGCGCTATTGGCTGGCGACCTTGCACTTTCACGGGCCGAGGACGAACTGTCCAGCCAGTGGCCTGGCTGCATGGACGGAAAGGAAAGGTCTTTCCGTGTCATCAGTGCGCTCTGGCGTCTGGCTGAATTGGCAAGCCAAAAGAATGAAGCGAATGTAGTTTTGATCGATGTGGGCCCCAATCTTGGCGCCCTGAATCGGGCTGCTCTGGTCGCCTCTGAGAACGTGGTCATACCATTGGCGCCGGACCTCTTTTCCATGCAGGGCTTACGCAACCTTGGGCCCACACTTAGAAGCTGGCGAAAGGAATGGCAAGATAGACTTTGTCGAGCAAACGGCATTCAGGACGCCTTGCATCTTCCTCCCGCGTCCATGAACCCGACAGGATATGTCGTCTTGCAGCACGCAATCCGCCTTGACCGACCTGTCAAAGCCTACGGAAAGTGGATGCAGAGGATTCCGAACGAATATCGATCAGCAGTACTTCAGAATGAACAGGAATTCGAGGGAGCCTTGACCGAAGATGATCCCCATTGCTTGAAAAACCTTAAGCACTATCGAAGCCTCATGCCTTTGGCGCAGGAGGCACGAAAGCCAGTCTTTTTCTTGAAGGCTGCCGATGGCGCTATTGGGGGGCACCTGAAGTCTGTTCAAGACAGTTACGACGACTTTCGTTCCCTGGCTTGGAGGATTGCCCATAGTGTTGGCATGTCCCTTGCTTTAGAAGACTGATCTCTCGGAATAGAGGAATGGGACTGCACTACGCCCGCAGTGCTGGAGTGGAGTCTGCGTGTCAAGAGTGAACAGGGAAGCGCCTTAAGGCTTGATGCGGGCGTACCGAACCACTCGCTGGCTCTCGTGAAATAGCCTTGAAGTCGCCTGTCGGGAACTTGGTTCCAATTGTGTCATGGAAACAGCGGAGAATCCCCACATGATCCGAATCGGCATCGTCGGCTGCGGCCGCATCCTGAACGCCCATCTCCACGGCTACCGGCTCCTGCGCGAGGCGGGCATTGACGATTTCCGCATCACCGCGCTCTGTGCCCGCAAAGAGGACGATGCGCTCATGTTCCGCAAGCGCGGCGAAGGACCGCCGCCGCGCGCGGCCGTGCTGGCCCCGGAAACGGGCGACCCTCTGGCGGCCCCCCACATCTACCTGGACGAGTTCCAGCCGGACACCGAAGTCGACGTCTTCACCGACTACAGGGACATGATTGCGGCCGGCGTGGTCGATGCGGTCAACGACTTTACAACTCTGTCGATGCACCACCAGATCGCCGCGGCAGCCTTTGACGCGGGCCTGCATCTGCTCGTGCAGAAACCGCTGGCAATATCGGTTGCCGCTGCCCGGCTGATGGTCGACAGGGCTCGGGCGCAGGGACTTACGCTCGGCCTGTTTGAAAACGTGCGCCAATCATCCGGCACGCGCGCGGCCGCCTGGGCCATTGACCAGGGCCTGATCGGCGACCTGCAGCTTGCCCTGTTCGGCGGCATCGGCGGCCTCTGGTCTCCTGACAAAATCGTCGCTGAAACGCCCTGGCGCCATCGCAAACTCGAAGGCGCGGGCGGCGGCGCCATCGATATCGGCGTACACGTCATGCACATGGTCCGCTACGTCTGCGGCGAAGTCGCAGCCGTCAACGGGACCGTCCGCACTTTCGAGCCGCTGCGCTACCTGCACGGCGACCCCGCAGCCGGCCAGGCAATTGAGGCCAACGTCGACGACACCTATCTGGCGACAGTTACCTGCGAGGGCGGCGCCCTGGCGCAGCTCATGTGGTCCTGGGCCGGACACGGTGAGGAGACTCCGATTCCCGGCGCGCCCGTCTACTACGGCAGCCAGGGCTGCATTAAAGGCGGAGAGATCATTTCCGACGGCGGCAGCCGGCGCTCTCTTTTGGATACGTTCTGGGCCGGCGCGGGGAGTTCAGTTCTGGACAACCAGTTCCCCCTGGTGGGACCGGCGGAAACGCGCTTGACCGACCCCTTCGCCATCCAGCAGTATGACTGGCTCCAGGCGATTGCCAGCGGCGGCCAGCCTGAAACCGACGGCGAAGAGGGCCTGCGCGACCTGGCCGCAGCGTTCGGCATGATCGAATCGTCGCAGCTGGGCCGCACCGTTACCATGGCCGAGCTTCTTTCGGGGGAAGTCTCCGGTTACCAGAAAGAGATCAATGACCACTTTGGCCTCGACTGAATCGCCAAGACCGGCGCCCTCCACGTCAAAACAGTTGAATGGTCGGAATGAGCCAGTTACCTTCTCCTTCTGCGGGCAGGGACTATGCCAACAAAATGCTTGAATTTGCCTGAAAGTGCAGGGCTGCCCTACTCAGCGGCCCGAACTGGTTTGACTGAGAAACGAGCATAATGTCCAGGATAGCGAAAAGGGGAACGCCTGATGAAGCGAGTCGGGATCGTCGGGGCCGGTGGGATTTCCAGAACGCACGCCGACCGCTGGAGCCGGATGCCGGATATCGAACTGGCCGGTTTCTACGACATCGTTGAGGATGCCGCCCGGGGCGCTGTACAGCGGTCCGGTGGCAAAGTGTTCAGCAGCTTGAACGAGCTGTTCGATGCCGTTGACTACGTTGACGTATGCACGCCTGGCACGGCCCACGTCGGGCCGGTGGTGGCGGCGCTGGAGGCCGGACTGCCTACCGTTTGCGAAAAGCCCCTTGCCAACTCCGTCGCCGACTGCGAGCGGATAGTGGACGCCGCCGAACGCACAGGTACGCCTCTGTTTGTGGCGATGGTCGTCCGGTTCTTCCCTCAGTTCGCAAAGGCCAAGCAGGTTTTGGACAGCGGCGCGATCGGCGCGCCGGGCGTCATTCGCACCGTCCGCAGCGGCAGCTACCCTGATGGTGGCTCCGGCTGGCGAAAAGGTCTGGCGATAACCAGCTACTACGCCGACTTTGCCCAGAGCGGCGGGGTGCTGTTGGACCTCTGCATTCATGACATCGACTATCAACGCTGGTGCCTTGGCGAGATCGAGCGCGTCTTTGCGCGTGGAATGATGTTCGCGGGCAAGGAGCCGAAGGACCACGCGCTGCTGACAGTGCGCTTTGCCAGCGGCGCTGTCGGCCATATTGAAGGCAGCTGGTCCTACCCCCGCGGTCGCTCTTCCACCCGCATCGAAATCGCCGGGACGAAAGGGGTCATCGAATGGGATTCGCGGGCGCGGCAGCCCGTGGAAGTCGCCATTGCCCAGGAAGACGGGAGCCTGGCTTCCTCCGGCAGTTCGCCCACCGCCCCCCGGCACGATCCCTACTATGCGGAGCTTGCGCACTTTGTCAGTTGCGCCGAGGCGGAAGAGCCCTTCCTGGTGACACCTTACGATGGGCTGATGGCCGTGAAAATCTCACGCGCCGCCATAAAGAGCCTGGAGACGGGTAAGGCGGTCACCATCAGTTGAGGCAGCCAGATTCGAGGTTGCCCTTAACTGACCCGTACAGGTTGCGCGAAAAAGTCTAACTGCCGGCTGCAACAGAAACGTAATGAAGGAACTCGAAACCATGGAGAATGCCGAGACCCGGGGCCCCGAATCTTCGTCCGAAGTCCGTGTCGGAATGTTCAGCTTTGCCCACATGCATGCGGCCAGCTATATCCACTTTCTTGCGCAGATGGAAGGTGTGACGCTGGCGGGTATCTACGACGATGACTATGATCGCGGCGGTCGTATTGCCGCCCAATTCAACGTGCCCTATTTCAGACGGTCCGAGGGCCTGTTGGACCAGGAGTTGGACGGAGCGATCATCTGCTCTGAGAACGCTCTCCATGCCCCGCTTGTCCTTCAAGCCGCCGGCAAGGTCCGCGGGATTCTGTGCGAAAAGCCGATTGCCACGACTGTCAGCGATGGCCAGGCCATGATCGACCGTTGTCGTGAGTCCGGAACCAAATTACAGATCGCCTTTCCGATGCGCTTCTCGCCGCCGGTCATGGAACTGAAGTCGCAGGTGGAGTCCGGTGTGCTGGGCGAGGTATACAGCGTCAAGACCACCAATCATGGCTCGATGCCGGGCCGCTGGTTCGTCGATGCGAAGCTCGCCGGCGGAGGCGCCGTCATCGATCACACGGTGCATGTCGTCGACCTGATTCGCTGGATCTGGGGCACTGAAGTCGTGGAGGTCTACGCCGAGGTCGGACGCGAACTCCTGCATCCCGGCCTTGGCATGGACGATGTCGGGCTATTGAGCTTCCAGCTGGCAAACGGTATCTTTGGCACGCTCGACACCAGTTGGTCGCGGCCGCCCAGCTACCCGACGTGGGGAGACGTGAAGCTGGATGTACTTGGTGAGAACGGCCTGATCTGCATCGACGCATTCGAACAGAATCTCCACGTAAGTTCAGACGAAGCGGGCAAGACTTCCGACGTCAATTGGGGCAGCAGCGGCGACGAGGGCCTTGTCGCCGACTTCGTCGCCATGATCCGGGAGGGCCGGGAGCCGTCAGTAGACGGCGAAGACGGTTTGCGTGCGTTGGAGGTCGCTCTGGCGGCCTATGAATCGGCGAGGCGGACCGACCCTGTGCAGTTGTGATCTGGAGGTCGCGAACACGCGCTGTTTCATTTCAAATTGCGGCTGATAATTCCGTTCAAAATCCTTCCTCAAAAAGCATTGAGTTCAAAGTCGCCATATGAGTCAGAATACAGTCCTGCGCGCCCGCAGGATCATCCAAAGTGATCCCCTCTTCTTCGACACCGAAACGACCGGCCTCGACAGATTCGCGGAGATCGTCGAGATCGGTGTCGTCGATGCGGCCGGCCGGACATTGCTCGACAGTCTGGTGCGCCCGAAGCGGCGCATCCCCGCCGACGCGACGTCGGTGCATGGCATCACCAACGAAATGGTGCTGGACGCGCCAACCTGGCCGGAGGTCTGGCCGCAGGTACAGCGGCTCTTCGCCGGCCGCCGCGTGGGCATTTTCAACGCTGACTTTGACCTGCGCATGATGCGGCAGTCGCACCAGCGGCATGATCTGCCATGGGAGGAGTTGGGAGGGAGAGCCTTCTGCGTAATGAAGATGTACGCCCTCTACTATGGCGAACTCCTGGGCATCGGCAACATGAAGTGGCAGAGCCTGCAGAAGGCGGGTCAGCAGTGCGGTATCGCCCTACCCAACAGTCACAGAGCAGTGGACGACGCCAGACTGACAAGCGCGGTTTTCCGGCACATGGCCGGGCCTGCCGATTCTCCATGACTCCGAGAAGTACGCCCCCAATAAGCACGACGGTTGACCGGAAGTTGAAGGCGTTCCTTCGAGGGAGGACGCCGCTGGCCGCGGAACGCCTGGACTGGTCGGGAGTCGGCAAGGAGTTCGTCCAGACACGAACTACCTATGCGCTGGACCCGTCGGACGCACCACCCTTGAACCTGGTAACTTCCGTTAGGGCTATCCTGACGCGAGGCCCGCAAGTCATGGTGATGCGGGACCCTGACGGCGAGCACATCGTGCCCGGCGGACGCCTGGATGATGGTGAAGGGCTCCTTGAAGCCTTGAGGCGGGAACTGTTGGAGGAGACCGGCTGGACTGTTCGAGGCGAACCGGAACGCATTGGTCTGTTTCACTACCATATCCACTCGCCAAAACCGGCCGGTCACCGCTACCCCTACCCGGACTTTCTTCAGTTGCTGTACCGGGCAGAGGCTGACAGCTATTACCCCGAGGCCTTGGAAGTAGACGGTTTCGAGCTTGGCGCAGAGTTTCGAACACTATCGGCGGTTCAGCGGCTGACGCTTTCGTTGGGTGAGGCCGCTCTGCTTCAAGCTGTGTATGAAACTTAGAGAAATGCCGCTTGCCTCCACGAAGTTCTGGAGATCGACGGATTCGACTGCCCTGACGGTGCCGAAACTGCGTGAGAGAGAACTGGCGACTACTGCGTTTTCGCTCTTCATTGTCTTCTCCGCTCCCCTCCTGTTGCGATCTCGACCGTCACTTCTCGCACCGCTCCGCCGCGAATAATTCGCACATGTGCCTCTTTGTCTGTCAGATCGCTTCTTAGAACGACTGCCAGTTCGTCAGGACTGAAGATCGGTTCCCCGTTAAAGTTGACGAGAATGTCGCCCACCACCAGGCCTCCCCGCTCCGCAGGGCTGTCAGGCTCGACCGAGTTGAGCAGCACGCCCGTCTCCTGTTCCAGTTCCTTTCTGATGCCGGCGGGTAGCTGAACGGTCTGAACGCCAACACCCAGGTAGCCGCGGCGAACAGAGCCATGTTTCAGCAAGGAGTCCACTGTTGGCCCGACAGTCGCCCGCGTCAAGGCAATGCCGCCGTCCCGACTCATGGCGGACGTCGCCATGCCGACGACCCGTCCACGGCAGTCTACGATTGGGCCGCCTGAGAAGCCAGGGTACATGACCAGATCGGCGCGCACGTAATGGCTGATTTGACCGCCGCCATGCAGGCGCCAGGACCCGTCCAGGGCGCTGACAATGCCCATGGAGGCTTGCAGCGTTGGACCCGGTCGGCCAATGGCGAATACCATCGCGCCAACCCGCAGTTCTTCTTCGCGTGACCAGGCGACGGCGGCCAGCCCTTCTTTTTCGACCTGTAACGCAGCCAGATCGATGCTGCTGTCCCGTCCGATGAGAGTCGCGTCCACTACGTCGCCATTGGGCAGCCCGACACGGATCTCGTCCGTTCTGACAACATGGTTGGCGGTAACGATCACCCCGTCCTCCGACCATACGATCCCACTTGCGGGATAGCGGCGCCGGCCATTCACTTGCACAACGCTATGCCCGGCCGATTCTACGTTCGCCGCCATTTCGTCAGAAAAATTCTTGAGTTCTGCAACCATTTTTTGCTCCATTTGAAACTCTATATTGCGAGCTTCCGGGCCCGCAGGCGCTTGCAACTGTTGCAGACTCAACAATAACGCTTGCCGTCATTCATTGCATCTGCTGATCTGACAGGTGGAACCCGTCAATTCGGGTAGGAGAGAAGGTTTTTGCGCTGTTTGCTCGCGCTCGGCAACGCGGCAGCGCTCGCTTGCGTAGTTGATGCGCTCAGAGAGTGAGGAGACCCAGTCGCGTTGCCTGGACGACAGCTTCTGTACGGCTATTGACACCTAACTTTGCGTAGACTGCCTGCACGTGGAATTTCGCCGTGTTCTCGCTGATGCCCAGTCGAACGCCGATGGCGCGGTTCGTCAGTCCCTCGGCAAGCAGGAAAAGCGCCTCCTGCTCTCGCGGCGAAAGAGGCTCTGGCATTGACAGCATAAACGGGGCTGCTGCCGTCCACTGCGGATCGGACAAAGCGGGGTCCATGACCATGAGCCCTGCAGCAGCCGCATGGAGGGCAGCGCGTAACTGACGCGCCCTGACACTGCGGGGAAGGAACCCGGCTAGACCCAATTGACCGACGACCCCGGGAGCTTCGCCTACGGGTAGGATGGCGATGACAGGCAGACCCTCCTCGATCAATTCGGACAGCGAATCCCCGACCATTTCTGCTAAGGTAGACGCGGCGTCGCGGCCGGTGTCCCACATCAAGACATCGGCGCCGGCGACAGTTGCGGGTGTCAGTTGGGCATCTGACGCAATGGGGACAACGTTAAAGCCCGGTTCCTGCACCAGGATCGCTGCAAGACCATGCAAGGTCAGCGAATCATCGGCGAAGATTACGACAGTTAGAAGGTCCTCTGGATTCTCTTCCATGGACTAATACAAAGCACATTTCGCCGCGCTAATCCGTAAGGAAAACAGCATTGTCCTCTTTAATTGGGCCGGCAAACTGCAGGCCTTAGGTTCAAATCCTTCACAACTGAGAAGGCACAGTTGAAGCAAATACAAAGGGGGAGAGAGCCTCAAGATGCGCTCCCTCCCCCTCTATAGCTTTGCCCTTCTGCGCAAGTAGGGTCGTTAGCTCTCTACCACTGTCAGGGTCTCGAGAACCGGGGCGGCCTCGTTGACAAGCGTTTCATTCACATCGGCGAAGACCGCGGCGGCATCCTCACCGAGAACTGTAACGCGTTCCAACCCTTTGCCAATGATCTGATCGCCATTCGGCACCCATACCCGGGCGCTGTCCTGCGGGCGGGTCAGTTCAAGCTGATCGACTGCCGTCTTGAACTGAGGAAACTCCTCGTAGTAGCTGGTCATCTCGTCACTGGTAGCTGCGCTCTTGCGCACGGGCATATACCCTGTGCTCTTCGACCAGAAGACCGTGTTCTCCGGGTTGGAGACATAGGCAATGTAATCCATGGCATAGGGCAATATGTCGGCATCGGTCGTGTTGAGGATGCCAAGACCGGCGCCGCCAGTGCAACACCCAAAGAAGTCGTGCTCAGGCAGGAATGCCGTGCCGAATTCGAACTCGGCATTGGCGCGAAGTCCGCCCATGCTGCCTGTCGAGGCCATCATCGCGGCGCTGAAGCCATTGAGAAAGTCCTCACCGATGCTCTTGGAAGGGCGCGCCCAGCCGTAGGCGTGTACCGTATCGTGGTAGAAGCGGCCCGCGGCGACCGTCTCCTCTTCGGTCATTCGCATGGTGAAGTCGGGGTCGCTGTAGGCGCCGCCATACTGCCAGGCCACACCCTGGAAGAGCCAGGCAATGTAGCTCGCGCTGTCGGGGTGGACGAAGGCAGCCACCTCCAGCTCGTCGCCGTTCCTGCTGACAAGGTCAGGCGCCCACTCGCCAAACTCTTCCCAAGTCGCAGGCCCGCGGTCGGGCAGGCCGGCGGCATCAAACATCTCCCTGTTGTAGTAAAAGAGAGGCGTGCTGCGGGCGAAGGGGATCCACCAATACACGCCCTGGCGATAGCCCTCTTCGATCAGTGGCGCATGGTAGTCGTCGACTTCGACGTTCTGAGACTCGATCAGGTCGTTGAGCGGCACCAGGGTCTGGTTCAGATAGAACTTGAACCACCAGACGTCGCTCAGCAGAGCAACGTCCGGAGCGTCCTGGGCCTGTAGAGCTGCGGTGACCTTTTGGGCCGTCTCCTCATAGTTCCCCTGAACCTGGTAGTCGACCTGCAAGTCCATACCTGCCATCTCTTCATTGAACTTGTCAACGAGAGCCTGCTCCGCCTCGCCGTTTTTGCCGCTGTAGCTGCTCCAAAGCAGTACGGTCAGAGGCTCCGCAGCGGGAGCGGCAGCTGATTCGCTCTCGGTGGTAACTGCTGGTGCCGGGGCGCAGGCGGCCAGGGCAACCATGCCGGCGCCGGCGCTCATTGCCTTGAGGAGCCCGCGCCGGGAGATTGAGCGGTGTTCATTCCTTGACATTGTGTGTCTCTCCATAGTGTTGGTTGGAACCGAATTCGGATAGAGTCTTGCTCACTTCTGATGGAATCAGGGCATGCAGATGCCGGTCAGCCTTTGACGGCGCCGGCCGCGATTCCTTCGACGATGTACTTCTGAGCATAGAGAAAGATGATCAGGACCGGCAGCACGACAAGCACGGTGCCCGCCATGACCGGGCCCCAGGATATGTAACCCTCCTGCACCATGAGCCAGCGAATGCCGATAGGCAGCACGTACCACTCTTCTCTGTTGGTGATAATCAGAGGCCACAGGTAGTCGTTCCACTTTGAGACGACACTTAGCAGGCCGAAAGAGATGATGGCCGGCTTTGCCAGGGGAATTACAACGGACCACAGCGTTCGAAGGTGGTCGGCGCCGTCAACCTTTGCGGCATCAAACACCTCGCGCGGCAGGCTCATATAGTACTGGCGCAGCAGGAAAGTCCCGTAGGCGACCGACGCGCCTGGCAGAACGATCCCCTGGTAGGTGTTGCTCCAACCAAGTTCGCGGGCGACCGTCAGGTAGTTGGGAAGAACGGTGACCTGGTTGGGGATCATGAGCGCGGCAATCAGGATCAGAAAGATCCAGTCCCTTTTGGGGAAGCGCAGAAAGACAAAAGCATAGGCGGAGGTGACGCCGAAGAAGATCTCAAACCCACTGCCGAAGAATGTCGTTACAATGGTATTGATGTAGAAGTTGCCGAAGGGAACGGACGTCCAGGCATCTGCGAAGTTCTGAAGGGTTGGCTGTTGCGGCCACCATGTAGGGGGAAGCTGGTAGATTTCGCTGTCAAACTTGAATGCGCCCGTTGTCATCCAGTAGACCGGGAGTCCGATCATCAGGAGCACGACAGCCATACCGGCGTAACCCAGACCATCTGAAACACGACTGCGGCGGTGGCCAACCCAGCTGACCTGCGTATTGGCCGCGCTGGCGCCGTCTTTCCGCCGCACGGCGCCATTCTGCCAAGAGGACTGGGAGTATTGTTGCGTCATTTTGGCGGTATCTTCCATTTTCATTCAGGCGTAGTGGACGTGACGTTCGCTGAATCTCATCTGAATCAGCGTAATGGCAAACATACCCAGGAAAAGGACTACGGCGGAGACCGCCGCCCGACCGGCGCGAGTCGCTTTGAACGCCTCATCGTAGAGGTTGTAGATAAGGGTGGTGGTGGCGTTGACCGGGCCGCCCTCCGTCATCACGTGGATGATGTCGAAGGACTGGAAGCTGGCCAGCATCGTCGTCACGAAGAGGAAAAAGAAGATGGGCGACAGGCCAGGCAGGGTGACGGCGTGAAATCGCCCGAAGGCGCCGGCGCCGTCCACGAGGGCAGCTTCATACAACTCCTTCGGTATCGCCTGCAGTCCGGCAAGGATGATGACGACGGCATAGCCCAGGTTCTTCCAGACATGGACGATGATTACGCCGGCCATGGCCCATCTCGTATCCAGCAGCCAGTTCGGCGAATCAAGGCCGACATAGCCGAGCAAAACGTCGAGAAGTCCGTAGCGGGGGTCTAGAATGAAAAGCCAGACAATCCCCATCGCTGCCCCGCTCAACATGACCGGGCTGAAGACTACCGCACGCACGCCGTCGCGCCACAGCAACGACCTGTTGAGTAAGAGCGCGATGAGCAGGCCAAAGCCACAGATAAGACCTACGGTCGAAACAGTGAACACGGCCGTATTCCAGAGGACGAGGGCGAATTCATCCTGTGTAAAGAGGTGCCTGAAGTTGCCGAAACCCACCCAGACCTTCGGTCCGAGAAAGTCCCAGCGGACCATGCTCAGATAGCCGTTGTAGACAAGGGGCCAGTAGGTAAAGATGGAAAAGAGGAAGAGATTGGGCCCGACGAGTAACGCAAACAGGAGCCGCTCTTTGCGTTCTGCGCTGGAAACTTTCGCTCTTGCTTGCCTGAAAGCTGGTCCTGTCACGATCCGTCCCTTGCGGATTGAGCGGTCTGAAGTTGCTTCTGCCTGACCGTCGCGCCTTGTCTGCTACGAGATAAAACTTAGCAGAGGGACGTTAATCTGAAGTTCGCGGCCTGTAAACGCGGAATAAGAGCCGGCTAAAGGCAGGTTAAGAATCGGATCACTGGTTGGAATCCAGCTGAGAGTGGGTTGTACGAAGCGCAGAGGGAGACTGTCTCCGCAGATCACTGATGACTTGCGCAGGTAGTGCTCGATGTGCCGGGAACTGCCAGGCAGCGGATAAGGCCGGTCAGGCCAGCCGGTGAAGTTCTGCCAGGAGGCGGTCGGTCTGCTCGGGGCGGCCGACGGAGATGCGAATGCAGTTGTCGAGGCCGGGCTTCTGGTAGTAGCGCACGAGGATGCCCTGCTGCTCAAGAGCGATCTTCAGGGCGGCGGCGTCCCCGCTTCCCTCGACTTTGAAATTGTCTACACGGCAGAGGACGAAGTTGGCGCCGGACGGGAAAGGCGACAGGTACGGCACATCTTTCAAGGCGCGCAGGAGCCTGTCTCGTTCGACCCTGATCTTGTCCACTATCGCCAGCATTTCGTCTGCGTGGCGCAGACTTGCCAGGCCGGCGACGGTCGCGGCTACGTTTACGTTATAGGGCTGCTTGAACTTCCAGAGGAGCGGCATCATCCATTCAGGAAAGATTCCGTATCCCAGTCTCAGGCCCGCGATTCCGGCGGATTTGGAGAAGGTGCGAATGATGACGAGATTGTCGTGCTCCAGGACCCATGGCGTCCGGCTGGTCTCGACGGAGAACTCGACGTACGCCTCATCCAAAACCACGATCAAAGGTAGTTCCAGCAACCGCAGCAGGTCACTGTCCGGCAGCCAGTTTCCGGTGGGGTTATTGGGCGAGGTGAGAAATAGCAGCTTGGGGTGGACCGATTCCCGCTTCTGCGCCGCAGAACGCACCAGATCAAAGATCGCGTCCACGTCGATGTGGTAGCCGTCGTCCCGCCAGACTTCCAGGACCTCTGCGCCGACCAGCTTGGCGTCGAAGCTGTACATGCCGAAGGTTGGGGGGGTATTGATGATGGCGTCACCAGGGCCGAGAAACAGCCGGCAGAGATAGTCGAGGATTTCGTCAGTGCCGTGGCTGGGTAGGATCTGTTCGAGAGGCACTGCCGGGTCGGTTGAACTAGCGGATTCGGCGCCCTCATTTGCATTGCCGGACTGTCGCTGCTCGCTTTCCAAGTGGGCCGCCAGGGCTTGTCGAAGTTCAGTCTGCTGCGGGTCTGGGTAAATGTGGTAATAGGCGTACTCGGCCAGCGCTTCTGCAACGGCAGGATGCGGGCCGTACGGATTCTCGTTTGCATCAAGTTTGACGATTTCGTGGGCCGGTATGCCCAGCCGCCGGCTCAGGACTTCAAACGGTTGAATCGGAGTGTACTCTTCCAGGCCGGCGAGATGCGGGTTGAGCAGCGACTGAAACGTGGTGGCTTCCATTACGAACTCTTGTCCTCATTGTAGACCGTCGGATTCAGTCGACGGTTGACGGCTGCGGCGTGCCCGCCCAGACCTTCAGTGCGTGCCAGGGTTTCGGCCGCAGGGCCGATGGCTTGCAGGGCCTTCTCGTTGAGGCCTATCAGACTGATTAGCTTGACGAAGTCGGTCACGTTGACCGGGCTGGCGAAGCGCGCTGTGCCCCCGGTCGGCATGACGTGGCTGGGCCCGGCGGTGTAGTCGCCCAGAACTTCGAAGCTGCGTTCGCCGAGGAAAACTCCCCCGGCGTTTTGCACCTGATCGACCCAGCGCCACGGATCCTCTACGAGGAGACAGAGGTGTTCGGGCGCGTATTCGTTCGCCAGCGAGAGGGCCTCGTCCACGGAATCGGTGACGACGATTCCCGCGCCGCGTCCAAAAGTGGCCGCGGCGATCCGGTCTCGCTCCAACGCCTCCAGCTGGGCGTGGACTGCTGCCTGAACCTGGCGCGCCAGTTGGCGGCTGGGTGTCAGGAGTACGGCGCTGGCAAGCACGTCGTGCTCTGCCTGCGCCAGCAGGTCTGCGGCGGCCAGCTGCGGGTCGGCCGCCTCATCCGCAACGATTACCGTCTCCGTGGGACCGGGCAGGCCGTCAATTCCGACCAGGCCGAATAGCTGCCGTTTAGCCAGAGTAGTGAACAGGCTGCCTGGCCCGCAAATCTTGTCAACCGCAGGGATGGTCGCCGTGCCGAAGGCCATCGCGCCGATCGCCTGCGCGCCTCCGGCAATGTAGACGGCGTCGACCTGGGCGACCAGGGCGGCGGCCAGCGTAACCTTATCCGGCAGGCCGGTCTCCTGTTGGGGAGGCGTGACCACAATAACCTCTGGCACGCCGGCAACCTTCGCCGGAATCGCGGTCATCAGCAAGGTGCTGGGCAGGGGAGCCGTCCCGCCCGGAACGTAGATCCCGACCCGCCCGATGGGCCGCACGAGCTGGCCTACGGTGCCTTCGTCGTCATTCTGGATCCAACTCTGGTTGGGCTGGCGGCGATGGAACTTTTCGATGCGCTCGGCTGCCAGCGCCAATGCGTCACGCACCTCCTGGTCGAGATCGGCAGTCGCCTGCCGGATGTTCTGGGAACTGACGTGCAGAGCGTCCAGATCGACGCCGTCCAGCTTTTCCGTCCATTTGCGCACTGCCGCGTCTCCGCCGGTACGAACGTCGGCAAGGATCCGGCGCACGGCCTCGTCAGGGCCGATCCGTTCACCAAAAATGCGCTCGTTGGCGGCAAGCATCTCTTCGGGCAGATCGAATGCGTCCCAGGGCTGGCGGCGCAAAACTGTCCTGCGGGCAGACTCTGTATCAAGAATGGGAAAGGGATTTGTCATCGAATGCTTACTGCCTCATGCGCTCGGCGTCTTCCATCCGGCCAAGGACGACCACAATGTCCTCCTCTTTGAGCCGAAATCCTGCGCTGGGACTGACGACCAGGTCGTCGCCTCTGCGAACTGCAATGACGGTCAGACCATAGCGCTGACGCAAACTGAGCTCGGAAAGCGAGTGCTCCCACGTGCTGGGCGGGGCAAGCAGCTCGACGACGCCGACGTCGTTGCTCACTTCCAGGTAGTCAACCAGGTGATCGACGGCCATCTTTCGCCCCAACCGGCGGCCGGCCTCATGCTCGGGCAAGATCACCTCGTCAGCCCCTACCTTCAACAGGATCTCCCGCTGCGTAATCGTCAGCGCCTTGGCGATCACCCGCTGGACGCCAAGCTGCCTCAGGAGAACGGTGGCCAGCAGATTATTCTCAAAATCGGTGCCGATGCAGACAAGCCCGGTATCGAACGTTTCAACGCCGGCCTGCCGCAGGGCTTCGATGTTGGTCGCATCCAGCTGCACGACGTGCGGAAGTTCGCCGCTGAGCGCTTGCACACGGTCTAGGTCCGAGTCGATGGCCAGTACGGTCCGACCGTTTTCGACAAGCGTGGTTGCGACCGCGGTGCCAAAGCGGCCCAGACCGATAACGACAAACTCCGATTCGCGTCCCCTTCTCCTGAAAGGTGAATACTGGGTGGTTTCCTGGGCAACCTGGTCCTCCCTCACTGCAGGCGCAGGAGAGGATGTTTGGGCAGCCAAAGGTGAAAGAGAGCGAAGGAACCGGCCCAGAATCTGACGCATCCGCAAAAAGCGCCCCCAAAAGGCGGCGGCGGGCGCCATTGGCGGGGATAACCTGCCCGGCTCGTCCTCTTCAACTGACTGCTTAAAATCTATGCTCGCTGTCATGAAATCGTGCGCCCCGTCCCGGGAACAAGCCGCTCTGCACGTCCGGCCGCCAATGAAATAATGTCCGCATTATAGCATAGTACCGGGGTCAAAACCTTTTCAATCGGGGCATCTCGTGATACCATTCGCCACAATCAATCGCGCCGGGATCGGGTTGAGATCCTCCTCAGAGGGAAGATGAGTCTTGTAATGTCTGACAGTACACTTCAGTCCACTAAAGTTTCGCTGGATCCGCGATTCTTCCCGGAGAAGAAACGGCTGTTTCTTGAGAGCGGTGCCCTCAAGGCATCGCTGTTTCTGTATGACAGCGGCGTCGCGGCTGTCCAGCTCGAAAACGGTGTGAGCGAAATCGTCATGTTGCCCTTTCAGGGCCAGCAGATCTGGTCGGCAACGTTCGGCGGAAGAAACGTCACCATGAAGTCGATGTTCGACCAGCCGCGGCCAACCAGCGACTATCTGCAAACGTACGGCGGGTTCTTGCTCCACTGCGGATTCACGGCCATGGGTGTGCCCACCGACGAGGACGATCATCCCCTGCATGGAGAGCTGCCCAACGCCGCATTTCAGCATGCGTGGCTCCTGGCAGGGGAAGACGAAGGCGGCGCTTACATCGGCTTGGGCGGGCGCTACCGGCACACGGTCGCCTTCTCGGACAACTACACGGCGACGCCGCTGGTAAAGCTGTACGCGGGCGCAAGAGAGGTGCATGTCTCCCTTTGCTGCCGCAACTGCAAGAAGACGCCGATGGACTATATGTACCTGGCTCACGCGAATTTCAAGCCGGTTGATGGCGGACGCATCGTCTACAGCGCCAATGTTACGCCGCAGACGGTACGCGTCCGCCGCAGCATTCCCGGCCACGTAGGCGCCGCCCCCGAATATCTGGACTTTCTCAACCGCCTGGGCGAGAGGCCGGAAGAACATCATGTTTTCGACGAAAGTATGACCTTTATCCCGGAGCTGGTTTTCAGCATTGACTACGATGCGGACGACAACGGTTGGGCACACACGCTGCAGGTGCATCCGGACGGTGGCGCGGACTATGTACGTCACCGACCGGACCAGTTGCCGATTGGGGTCCGCTGGATATGCCGGACACCGGACAAGGACGCATTGGGTTTGGTTCTGCCGTCAACCGCGGAGCCGGAGGGCAAGAGCGCCGAGATTGCCAAGGGCAATGTGAGAGAGTTGGAAGGCGGCGGCGAGTGGCGTTGTAACTATGTATTGGGGACGTTGGACGCCGCGGAGGTTGGCGCTGTCGAAGAGAAGATCGCGGAAATCGGCTAGAGAGCGGCCGGCGCCTGCGTTTTTGATATCGCTCGGGCTGGACTGTTTGAACCTGATAGAGGCACTGCGGATGCTGGTGATAAAGGTTGGTGGCGGCAAGGAACTCGATATAGACGCGATCGTCAGCGATATTGTCGCGTTGCAGCAGGCTGGGCGGGAGTTGGTCCTCGTGCATGGTGGCGCCGAAACGACGAACGACGTGGCCGAGGCGCTTGGCCACCCGCCGCAATTCGTAACCAGCGAGAGCGGCTTCGAGAGCCGGCGCACTGACCGGCGCACACTGGAAATCTTCGAGATGGTCTACTGCGGCCAACTCAACAAGATGTGGGTGGAAAAGTTGCAGCGGGCCGGCGTGAATGCCGTGGGCCTCAGCGGGCTGGACGGCCGCATCTTCGAAGGCAAGCGCAAAGACAGGCTGCGGGTGCGGGTCAACGGACGCCGCCTTGTGCTGCGAGACGACTGGACGGGCACGGTTGAGCAGGTAAATGTCGGTCTCCTGCGGCTGTTGCTGGGGGCGGGTTACTTGCCGGTGCTGACCCCGCCCGGCGCTTCCGATATTGGAGAGGCGATCAACGTAGACGGCGACCGTGCCGCCGCGATGGTTGCCGCAGCCTTCTGCGCCGAAGCGCTCGTGATTCTATCAGACGTGCCAGGGCTGTTGCGGGAGTTTCCCGACGAATCGAGTCTTATTCGGGAAATACCGCGTGCGCAGGCCGACAGCTTCATGCAGTTCGCGGCCGGCCGCATGAAGAAAAAGGTGATGGGCGCGGCCGAGGCGGTCGCGGCCGGCGTGCAGAAGGTGATCTTCGCCGATGGCAGGGTTGAAAGTCCGATTCAACGAGCGTTGGAAGGACAGGGGACCCAGATCGCGTGAGATGGAGCCCATTTGATAGGTCTTAACTGAGATTCTCACGGAAAACCGGTGGAAATGGTGGAAAAACTAGCTGAACCGCAAATCACAGTAACGAATGAGCAGTCGTACGAGTCAGGCGTAGTTCCTCGTCGCGGGGATACTGTCATGGTGGCCGGCGAAGGCTGCTGGATGATTGACAGCGAAGGACGGCGCTACCTCGATATGACCTCGTCGCAAGGTGTGGCCATGCTGGGTTACGGCCATCCCGTGCTGACGGCGGCCCTGCAAGAGCAGGCAGGTCGCATGCACGCCTGTCCCAATTTCTTCCACAACGACACACGCGCGCGTTTTCTGGAAAAGTTGATAGCCGTTACGCCGGACCACTTGACGCGCGCCTTTTTGGGCAATAGCGGCGCCGAAGCGATCGATGGGGCCATCAAGTTCGCGCGGCTGGCAACGGGGCGTACTGGAATCGTGGCCGCCCGCAACAGCTTCCATGGGCGTACAGTGGGAGCGCTGTCCCTTACCTGGAACCCGAGATACCGGCGAAAATTCGAGCCGCTCCTGCCCGATGTGAGCCACGTTCATTTCAATAACATCGAGCAGCTCGATGAAGCCGTTGATGAGGGGACCGCCGCAGTGGTGCTGGAGATCATACAGGCCGAGGGTGGCGTGCATGCAGGAACTGCTGAATTTCTGACGGCCGCCCAGGAGCTCTGCCGGCAGAGGGGCGCGCTGCTTGTAATCGACGAGGTTCAGACGGGGTTCGGACGCACTGGGCGCTGGTTCAGCTTTCAACACTACGCCCTGGAGCCTGACGTTATCGCGCTGGCAAAGGGGCTGGGCGGCGGATTCCCGATGGGCGCTACCGTCTACACCGAACAGGTTCAGGAGAGTCTTTTCTCCGGGGCGCACGGCAGCACGTTTGGAGGCAATCCCCTGGCTTGCGCGGCCGGCATCGCCGCGTTGAGCGTATATCAGGACGGATTGATTGAACAAGCGGAAAGGGCAGGCAATCGGCTGTGGAAAGCTCTGGACGCGGCGATCGGCTCGCGCAGAGTCGTTCGCGAAATCCGCGGCAAAGGACTCCTCATCGGCATTGATCTTCGTACAAAGGCTGTCCCCTTTCTGAAGACACTTATGGAGGAGCACAGCATACTGGCGCTGCCTGCCGGTTCGACTGTTCTCCGTCTGCTGCCGCCGCTGATCATCAGCGACGAGGAAATCGACATGGCTGTTGAGGCTATCGCAGCCACCTTGCCAGGTACGGTTTGACTTTGGACTCTGCGCATCTTTCGAAAGGGGAAGGACCGTGAGAATTATCTATAACAGCGTTTTCGTGGATGATCAGGCAAAGGCGTTGGCCTTCTATACCGACGTCCTTGGGTTCGTAAAGAAGGAGGATGTGCCTGTAGGTGAGTTCAGGTGGTTGACTGTTGTATCACCCGACGAGCGGAACGGCACGGAATTGGTGCTGGAACCTAACGATAACGCCGCTGCCAAAGAGTATCAGAGGGCGATTTTCGCGCAGGGTATCCCCGCCGCGGTCTTTGGCGTCGACAACGTCCAGGCGGAATATGAAAGACTGACAGAGTTGGGTGTAGAGTTCAAAGTCGAGCCGACGGACTACGGTCACTATTCTCTCGCTTCCTTCAACGATACCTGCGGAAACCTGATCCAGATCCAAAAAGTTGAAGCTGGTTAGTTTGCGGGAAGAACGAAATTGGGTGCGAGAACCCATAAGAACCCTGAAAAAAGGGCGATAATACTGTAGAGAAGAATGCAAAGGATTGCCTTTTTCCATAGCTGAAAGTTTGGATGGTTGCTTGTAACCAATAGAAAAGAACCTGGGACTCAGTAGGAGCGGATCTCTTTCGCTCCTCCCTCGGGTCTCAGGTAACTTAACAGTTATTCAGGAGTCAGCAATGGGTGAATCGAATCAAAACGGTGCAACGACGTCGAACGGCACTGGGGCCGCGACAGGCAAGGCTGGAGATGAGGGCACGCTGCATGATGTAATCGTGATTGGCAGCGGGCCGGCAGGCTGGACCGCGGGCCTGTACGCAGCGCGCGCCAACCTCGAACCTCTTCTGATCACCGGCGACGACTACGGCGGCCAGGTCAGTATTACCTACGAGGTGGAAAACTATCCCGGCTTTCCCGAGGGGTTGAGCGGCCCTGACCTGGTAGAGAAGTTCAAGGCCCAGGCCGAGCGATTCGGCTGTGTGGTTGCATACGATCACGTCACGGAGATCGTGGTGGACGAGCATCCGTTTACAGTGCGAACGGCCCAGAGCAAGGAGTACCGGACCAAATCGTTGATTCTCTGCACCGGCGCGCGCCCGCGTTTTCTGGAAGTGCCCGGCGAGCAGGAATATACCGGGAAGGGTGTCAGTTACTGCGCGACCTGCGACGGGTTCTTCTTCCGCGGTAAGGAGTTGGTGGTGGTGGGCGGAGGCGACAGCGCGCTGGAGGAGGGCCTCTTCCTGACCAAGTTCGCCACGAATGTAAGAGTGATTCACCGCAGAGACGAGCTACGCGCAAGCAAGATTCTACAGAGTCGTGCCTTTGATCATGACAAGATCGAATTTGTGTGGAATACGGTCGTGACGTCGATCAACGGGAACGAGAATGGCGTTGTTTCCGGTGTCACCACCCGGGACACGCAAGATGGCTCCGAGGGCGAAATCGCAACTGACGGTGTCTTCGTATACATCGGCCACATCCCCAACAACGACCTCTATCACGGTAAGCTGGACCTGGACGAGGACGGTCATCTGATCGCTGACCCGTTCACGCGGACCAATATCCCGGGCGTTTTTGCCGCCGGTGAGATCGCCGACAAGGTCTTCAAGCAGGTGGCGACCAGTGTCGGCCAGGGCTGCGCGGCGGCGATGCAGGCGGAGAAGTTCCTGGCCTCGTTGGAAGCCGAGGGTCTGCCGGACCTGAAGGAGGATCCGCGGGCCTGGCCCACGCCCGGCGTACCCAGGGAGCCGGCAGAACTGGTGGCTGCCGACTGAGTGCCGCCGACGCCAACTTCGACTCCCCAACATCAGACTTCCGCTGCACTGGCTCGCAGCGCCTCTCTCCTTTCGATCGGTGCGGTCGCCAGCCGTATTCTCGGTCTCGTCCGGGAGATGGTGATTGCCAGCTATTTTGGCGCTACAGGGCTTGTCAGCGCCTTTACCGTAGCCGGTACCGCGCCCAGGATGCTCTACGACTTTCTCGTCGGGGGCATGCTGAGCGCGGCGCTCGTCCCTGTTCTCAGCGACTATGCCCGGGTCAACCGTGACCCTAAGCGCGGACCGGAGCAAGGCAATCCGCCCCCGGAAGTCACGCAAGTTGGACCGAATCCCGAGCTCGTGCGGCTTGTGGGCGCGCTGCTCAGCCTTGCGGTAGTGTCTCTGGCCGGGCTGGCTCTCCTGATGTACTTCTTTGCCCCCCAGGTTGCCGGTCTGCTTGCCGGGGGGCTAGATGACTTTGATCCGGCGCTGCTTCCATTGACGTCCCGACTGCTGCGTCTGATGGCGCCGGTCGTCTGGTTTCTCTCAATGGCCGGACTGTTGACAGCCGTGCTATTTGCCCTCCAGCGATTCAGCATTCCTGCCCTGGCCACAGCCGTCTACAACCTTGGCACTGTTGTTGCGGCGCCGCTTTTGGCCGGACACGTCGGCATTGCCAGCCTGGCGGCAGGAGTACTGGCCGGGAGTATGGTTCAGTTCGCACTGATGGCGTGGGACGTGCGTCGGGCCGGTCTCAAGTTCACCTTTCACTGGAGTCATCCGGCGCTGGCCCGAATCGTGCGGCTCTATCTGCCGATTGCGGCCGGGCTTATCGTGGCGCAGTTCCAGGTGGGACTGGACCGGCGGCTGGCCAGCGGCACCGGCGTACAGAGTATCGCCTGGATGAGTAAGGCAACGACGTTGCAGCAGCTGCCGCTGGGGATGATCAGTGTTGCCATTTCGCTGGCGGCATTGCCCCGGCTCAGCCAGCAGTTTGCCGCTGGCGAAGAAGGCGTATATCGTGCGACGTTGGCGCGAGGGCTGCGGATGGTGCTCGTGCTGATCGTGCCTCTCCTGGTTGGCCTGGGTCTGCTGGCCGAGCCGGCGGTGCGTGTTCTGTTCGAGCGGGGACAGTTTACGGCGGCGGACACAGCGCAGGTAGAGTCGGCTCTGCACGTGTATCTTGTCGGCGCATTCTTCGCAGCGCTTGACTTCCCGCTGATCTATGCCTTCTATGCACGCAACAATACCTTGCTTCCGGCGCTGGTTGGCTTGCTCAGTGTCCTGGTCTATGCGGTTGTCGCGCTTCTCCTCTTGGAAGGGCTCGGTTTTCTGGGGCTCGTTTGGGCGGACACGGCCAAGCAGTGCGCCCATGCAGTCATAATGCTGGCGTTGTTGTATTGGAAGCTGGAGAGTGTTTCAAGGCGCGGGGGCCCAGACCAAGCCGAGGACGAGTCGGATTTCAGGCCAAAGCGGAATTTCGGGTCGAACGTCCGGTCGGCCGCGACGGTTGTTGGCGCGGCCGCAGCGATGGGGCTGGTGATGGTCTGGTTGTTGTCGCTTTTGGGACCTGTCGGAACGCCCTCGCTGTCAAATGACATTATGCGCATCGTTGTCGGCGGCGGGGGCGGCGCCCTGGCCTATGCAGGCGCGTTGCTGCTGGCCGGCCAGCCTGAAGCATGGCAACTCTACCGGGCCGCCCTGCGGCTGGTCAGACTGGAAAGGTAAAGCAAGCCCTGACGCCTTCCGAATCCAACCGGTCCTTTAGCCTTGCCTTTATGAAAAGAACCTCCTGGCAGGCCATCGTGCTTCTGCTTTCCCTGCTAATTGTTGGCGGGAGCGTCTCGCGCTCGGGTCCCTCGCGTGCCCAAATCATCAAGTCGGCAACTGCCCTGCCCGATTTCAACTTTCTCGCCTGGGAACTGAACGCATTGGGCCGAACGGTCTTTGGAGGGGAGAAACAGTCGCAGGACGGACTGGACGATGAAGCGCAGGTGAGGCTGGTGCGCGCCTACTTCCAGCGGGCGACGCGGATCGGCGAGAAAGAGAAGGAGCTCAAAAGGCTGATCACAGAAGAGGCTCCGGTTGGCGCCGAACTCCCTGGGTCAGGCATTGGGGTTCAGGCTACAGGCCAGGAGAAGCCAGGCACGACTCCTCCTAGCGGCGCCCGCAGCGGCGCCAGACCTTCGGCAGCCATAGAAGAAGCGAACCTGGAGTTGGCCTCCTTGCGCAGGCAGCAGGCGCAAGAACGTGTACTGGTGGAGTCGGTCCTGCAGCAACAGATTCAAGAGGAGATTCGGAGGGCCGGCCTGGGTCTGCCCGGCATGGGTCTGCACGGAATAGGACGGCGCGACATCGTATGGCCGCCTGTGCAGTTCGCCTTTGTCGAGCCCCCGTTGAAGCTGACGGTAAGCGCACGCGACCGGATCACTACCCTGCACTCGCGCGTTCTTCAGGCCGAGTATGATCCGGTTACGCTTGAAGAGAGCGAACGCGCCATTGAGGACCGCACAGATCTCAGCGCCCATATTTCACGGATTGGCGGTATGGCCGTCTTTCCGGCAATGGTCGTGGAGAGCAGTTCACTCGAATGGGTGTTGGCCACTGTCGCCCATGAGTGGGTCCATCACTACCTCTTTCTTTTCCCATTAGGTGTACGCTACGCGACCAGCGACGATTTGACGACACTCAACGAAACGGTAGCGGATATCGTGGGCGTTGAAATCGCCGCCCGGTTGAAGCGGCGCCTCTATGACACGGCGCTGCCATCTGCAGAAGCGGCAGGTGGGTCGAATCAGGATGGTTCCTGCGCCTGCAGCGCGGCCGATACTTGGACGCAGACATACGAGTTGGAGCAGAGTCGATGGGAACGCTACGGCCGGCCTCTGCCGTTCGGATTCCAGCGCGCAATGCGGGAGACGCGCCTGCACGTGGATACGTTGTTGGAAGCGGGGCTGGTGGAGACCGCCGAAACATACATGGAAGGCCGCAGGCGGTTTTTGGCGGCGAACGGGTATCATTTGCGCGTGTTGAATCAGGCCTACTTTGCTTTCCACGGCAGCTATGCAACCGGCGCGGCTGCATCGAATCCGATTGGTCCGATGTTACAGCAGCTACGCGCAGAAAGCGACGATTTGGCGCACTTTCTGGGGCAGGTCCGCTGGTTTACGGGCCTGTCCGACCTGGAGACCAGCTTGCAATCAAATTAAGGAACCAGGGGCAGACTGCCTTTAGCCTCTCTCAGGAGCATCCAATGGCAACATATCGAACCGGAATTATCGCATGTGGGATCATCGCCCGCGTCCATGCAAGGGCCTGGCTGGGTGTGGAGGGCAGCCCAACCGAAATCGGGGCGATTGCAGATACGAACCCTGACGCGCTTCGAGAGTTCGGCGAGTTCTTCGGGGTCCCCGAGGCGCATCGCTACGCCGATTACCGACAGATGCTGGACAGCGAGCGTCTTGATTTCGTCGATGTCTGCTCCTGGCACCAGCAGCACGCCGAAATGGTCATCGCGGCGGCAGCCCGCCAGCCGCAAGCGATCATCTGCCAGAAGCCGATGGCCGTGGACCTGGGAGAGGCGGATGCCATGATGACCGCGTGCCAGCGGAACGGAGTCAAGCTGGTGATCGCATACCAGCGGCCTCACCACGCCACTTGGAAAAAGGCCAGGGATCTCATTCGGGAAGGCGCGATTGGCCGTGTCACGCAGATACAACTGGACTCAGGTGGAAATCTGCTCAACACCAATTCGCACAACATTCGATTGGCCCTTTTCCTCATGGACGAGCCGCAGGTGGAGTGGGTGATGGGCGCGGTGGAACGAACCACGGACCTGATGGAACGCGGTCTGCCGGCGGAAGATGCCTGTCTCGGCCTGGCTGCCTGCGACAACGGAGCCGCGATCCTGCTCATGGGAAACCTGGTTGAAGGCTTGGGCCAGGGTTGCCGCGTGATTGGCACTCACGGAATCATGGAACTCAGCACGACCTGTCATCCTGAAGACATGATTCCGTCCGACGCGCCGATGCATATGCCCGAAGGCCTTTCTGCCCGTTACAACTTTGAAATCGGCACGGTTCGCTACCTGAACGGGAATACCGGTGGTTGGGAGGAAGTGTCGGCGCAATGGCATGACTGCTGGTCTCAACAGTGCCGGGAGGCAATTGACTGGGTCGAAGGCCGGGAGGACAACCCCGTCAGCGGCGGGGCGCGGGGGAGGGCTGTGCAGGAGGTGATGATGGCGCTGTTTGAATCGGCGCGCAAACGGCAGCGAATCTATCTGCCGCTTAAGACACGCGTTAATCCTCTCAGGCTCATGGTAGAAAACGGGGACCTGGAAGTGGAGTGGCCCGGAAGCTATGAACGCCGCGCAACACTTGTGCGGGGCGAGGCAATGTCATGGCATGAGGAGGGTGCCTAGCCGCGCTTCGGCAGCTCCCGGACAGGTCCCAGGGTCTTATGATGAAGGTAACAGTGGGCGGGACGCCCGCATTTGCTAGACGCTGACGCCAACGCGACAGCCGCCTATTCTGAGCTTTCCAGGGAAAAAGTGGCCTTCAGCATAATGGCAACTTCAACCTCCGACGGAGTGTTCGCCAGCGAACTGGAGCTCCCCATCAGATAGTAGCCTCCGATAGATGTCTGCCCTGCGTGGGCGATGCAGCCGCCCGCAGGTCGAATCGCGCCAACCGGGGAGACGTCTTCCGAGACTGAAATGACGCGACCGAGGGACATTTCCAGAAGCCCTGCCATCCTTGACGCCCGCTGTCTGGCGTCGTCGAGTGCGGCGCGCATCGCCTCCAACTCCAGCGCGGCGCAGTCTTCGACCCGGAAGACCATGTTCGCGCCCTGAATCGTGGGACCGCGTCTTCCTTCCATTTCGTCCAGGAGCCCCTGCATCAGATCAAGCAACCGGTCCAATTCGTTAAAGGAAAAAGCGACTTCACCTGCGAAACTCGAAGGCCCATACGCATAGTTTCGGCTGAGGTAGTTTATCTCTATCGATTCAACATCAATACCCTGATCAACCAGGAATTCACTCACTTCCTCAAGGTCTTCCGGTTCGACAAAGGACAGTTCGGGGCCCCCGGGGCCATAGGTGGGTTGTTCGCCGATATACAGGTTCACGCTAACGCTGTCCGGGGGCGCCGAGGCAGACCCATACCCCAAGACTGTGACGCTCATGGGCAGTTCCGATGAGGCTTCCTGGTTTGGCGGGGCGCCGAGGCCCGTTGCGGGGACGGAGAGGAGCGATGCAATTAACAGCAGCGTGAGGAAGGTGCGTTTCATCGGAGAATCCTTTCGACAGTCATTGTCGTAGTGCAATTATTCTTTTGTTTCGCTTGCCGAGACCCCGGAATCTGCCCTGCATTTGGCAACCCGGGAAGCGAGCCCTCCGTATGTCTGGCGCTACGAAATTTATCCTATCTTGCAACGGCACTGAAAAATGTATCCTATCCTACATCATCTGGCAAGTGGCTTTTGGGGTACCGGACCTGAAGTTTTGGTCCCATATTGGTCCGCCTGTGGGGTTGCGGCAGTTGCCAAGGGGCGGCTTCCTCAGCCCGCGAAATTGGGTCAGCTCCTCTCGGATACATGGTGAAGTCCGGAATCGCCTGAATCTTCCGCTGACTTGACACTGACTGGCCGGACAACTATCATTTTTCGCACAACCGTAGTTCGATCCGGAAGCTGCCCGAACGATGCCGGCGTCGTTTGCAACTCCGTTTTTCGTCTTTCAGATTCGTCGACCCTGCATGGAGAGACCAGATGAACTCCTCAGATACAACACTTGTTCCAATGACCGAAGAACAGAAATTCTTCTTTGATCTGCGCGGCTGGATCCTGCTTCCTGGCGTGCTTAGCCAGGACGAAATCGGGGCAATGAAGGCAGAGGCCTATACAGCGGATATAGCGAGGAATCAACAGGCGATAAATCCCAGGCAGTCGTTTCAGGGGACGCTCCAGACTCTGCTCGACCACCCGGCCGTCGCAGGCATACTGGCTGAAATCCTGGCGGAAGAGCCTTTTCATTCAGACGACTTCCACGCCTTCCGCTGCGAGAACTCGTTCATCACGATTCGCCCGCCGGGCTGGAGCAAGCAGGAACGCCGGGACGGTGGGTTGCCCCATGTGGTGCGCCCTCCCCAGCAAGCGAACGCGATGCGCTATCAGGCCGCCGGCGGAAAGATTTTCGCCGGCCTGACGCGGGTCGTGTGGGAGCTTGAGGAGGTCAGGGCGGGGCAGGGAGGCACATCATTCCTGAGCGGTTCGCACAAAGCCCACTTCAGCTACGGAGGCCCCGACCGCTACCGGCCCAACATCAGCGACTCTTCCTGGGAAAAGAGCATCCGGGAGATGATGGAGGACTATAGCTGCCCGGCCGGGTCGGCGGTCATCTTTACCGAGAGTCTGCTCCACGCGGCCAATGACTGGACGAATCCGGACAATCCCCGCTGTGCGGTTTTCAACTGCTACAATTCGCTGTGGGCGCAGTGGCACAGGCTCAATCTCGATCACGAAATCATCGAGGCCATGCCCCCGAAGCGCCGATCCCTGTTTCGGGGTGTGTGGCAGATAGGCGGGGAAAACAGCGCGTATTCGCTTGAGAACCGCAGCTTGTGACCTGCTGCCCGGTGGAACGCCCCGCGGAAGGCCCGTTGAGTTGCTGCCCGCAGGACGAACGGCTCCTCATGGACGGCGGAGAAAGTAACCGAGAGCGCGCAGGCGCTTACCAGGCGTGACAGCGACGGCAACGCCGTAGCCATGATGGCGGCCTCGACGTTGAAAACGATCCCGGTGATTATGTTGTTCGCTTTTTCCCAGAAATACTGTATGCAGGGAAGGGAAAAGATATAGGCCGTGCTTGGAAATGAATGAGGCGCAAAAGGCCCGACTGGCGATGCGCAGGGGCGATTGGACGGGTCCGACGGTTTTCAGAGTCCCCGGCTATGTTCAGTGCAACCTGGTCGTCTTACCAGAGTCTGAGGCATACGAATTTCTGCTCTACTGCCAGAGAAACCCAAAGGCGTGCCCTCTGGTTGAAGTAACCGACAGCGGCGTGCCCGAGCCGCGTTTGAGCGCCCCGTGTGCCGACCTGCGCAGCGACCTTCCGCGTTATGCGGTCTTCCGCAAGGGCGTCCGCGAAGAAGACCTAACTGACATTCGGGCGCTATGGAGGCAGGACAGTGTAGGATTCCTGATCGGCTCAAGCCTGACTTTCGACGATGCCCTGGAAAGGGCCGGCGTCCCGAAGTCGAAGGAGGTTTGGGTACTGAACACCGAATTGCCCACCGTACCCGCCGGCAGATACACCGGCTCGCTGGTCGTAACGATGCGGTGGATGACGCCGAGCCAGGCGATCATCGCCACACAGTTGACGAGTAGGTATCCCTTCAATCACGGGGCGCCAGTACACGTTGGCGACCCGGCCGGCATCGGGGCGGATCTGGCATCTCCACTTGTCGGCGACCCGGTAGAGGAGATCCCCAGCGGCGTCATGCCGGTCTTTTGGGCGTGCGGTGTGACTCCGCAGCAGACGGCGTTGCTGGCAAAACCTGATCTGATGATTACGCATGCGCCGGGACATGGTTTTGTCACGGACCTCAGGGCAGACCAGTTCTGCCTTCCATAAACAAAGGAACTTCCGATGACTGCAATCGAATCAACTGTGCGGGAACGGACTCTCTCCGAAAATGGCGCGCAGAACCCCGGGTGGACTTCCGGGCCGAAGTGCATGAACACAACCTGACCGGCCCATTTGCCGACGCTCTCGAAAAGTTTCTGCTGCAATACGTATAGATGCCTGTTTGACGCCATTCCAAGGTATACGAAATGAAAATCGATTCGATAGAGACTTTCCTGGTCGACTCGGGGTCGGCCAAGCACTGGCTGTTCGTCAAGGTTGAGACCGATGAAGGGATTCACGGCTGGGGAGAGGCCTACACGCAGCTTGACCGCGACCGGGTTATCAAACGTCAAATCGATGAACTGGCCCGCTACCTGGTTGGACGTTCACCATTCGACATCAAGCAGTTTCTCTTTTCTGCCTACTCGGACTTTGCCGGCAAGAGAGGGAGCCTGGAACTCTTCTGTGCCGTCAGCGGACTCGAACAGGCCTTGTGGGATATTGTGGGTAAGGCCGCCGACCAGCCCGTCTACAACCTGCTCGGCGGACGGACTCGGAGGCGGCTGCGGGTCTATGCGAATGGCTGGGGCGGGGCGGAGGATCCGGAGGTGCTGGCGGAAAAAGCCGGGGCGGTCGTTGCGCGCGGATTTACGGCCCTGAAGTTCGACCCTTTCCCCGGTCTCTGGCGTGCCCACATCGACAGAAGACAGGAGAAAGAGGCGATAGAAAGGGTGCGCGCGGTGCGCGAGGCGGTCGGGCCGGAGGTGGACATACTCGTCGAGGTCCATCGCCGGCTGGCCCCGATGCACGCGGTGCGGGCTGCCCGGGCCATGGAGCCTTATGCCCCGTTCTGGTTCGAGGAGCCGGTTTCGGCCCGCGACCTGGACGCCCTCTCAGAGGTGCGGCACGCGATCGATCTGCCCGTAGTAACCGGCGAGGAACTCTATACCAAGAACGAGTTTAGAGAGGTCTTTGAGAGGCGCGCCGCAGACATTCTCAACCCCGACGTATGCAACTGCGGCGGCATCCTTGAGCTTAGGGAGATCGGCGCCATGGCCGAGGCCTATCATGTGGCGGTGGCGCCGCACAACTACAACAGCACGACCGTAGGCCTCGCCGCAACGCTGCACGCGTCGGCCGGCATACCGAACTTCCTCATCACGGAGTACTTCGTCAACTTTGAAGAGGTGGGACGTGAGATTTCGCGCCAAACTCTGGAAGTCCAAGACAGTTTCATAACCCTTCCGGAGACACCCGGCCTCGGTATCGACCTGGACGAGCAGGCGCTCGCGGAACGACCGTACCGGCCGCGGCCCCTCCGGGACCTGCCCCTGGACTCCGGTACACCTGTCGCAACGAATTGACCCCCTACTGTCCGGGAGCAGAACCGGCCAGCCACATATCTGTCAGGATTTCAAACTTCCTCCGGTACTCCACCGGGTCCTGTTTAATGCTTTCTACGGCATAGCGGACCATTATCTCCTCGAAGTATCCAGTCAGTTCTGCGAAATCGATCCGCCCGCTTCGCAGGAGCGAAAGCGCATCGTCAAAGTCACTCTCCGTGCCCCGTTCGATCTTGCTGAGAGCGGTGCTGTAGAGGTCAAAGTGGAAGACCTCCAGCTGTCCGTAGCGCCCAATGAACGGGCTTCGTTCACGGTAGCCGGACGGGAGCGGGATGAATTCCGCGGGGGAGGCCTCTTCGATATTCAGAGAGAGCCGTTCTTTCAGATCGCGCACAGCTTCTACGAACGCGCTGTGATCCCGGTCGTCTACGTCAAAACTGATGTCGATGTCAACTGTTTGCCGCCGGAATCCCTCATAAACCATCGTCGTTCCACCTACCAGGTAGAGTCGACCCGGTTTAGTGAAGCGCCGCCCCAGGTTTTGGAGAAAGCGTTCGATACCCTGGCGGTCACAGCGCTGGCGCATGAGACTTGTTCGCTTTCTCCAACTTCAACTGTCCAAAGAACAGTTCAACTGTGATGCTGAGAGCCTGTAGCCGGTCAAAAGGGTACTCTGAACGCGTTTTCCACGCATCGGCCAGTTCAATTAGTCCCGCCTTTCCAAACTGTTCGTCCGGCAGCGGCAAACCCATTTGGTGTGAAAACAGATCCGGTAACAGCGGCATGTCGTCCAGGTAGATGCCCAGACGGGATCGCCAGTTTCGCTGCATGTACACGGCGGCCATATACAAGGTTTGCAGCTCCAGCGACGCGTTCTCTTCAAGGCAGGCCGCCAGGGCGGGCACCGACTCTGAGATTTCGGGGCGCCGCAGCAGGAGCGGCACGACTGCCAGCCGCAGCCTCGAATCGTCCTGATGCACGAGGGCGCACAAGAGCTGCTCATGCGTCTTGGGCGCCCCAACTGACACTGCGTCGCTGGGGGTAAGATAGGTGATGCCCCACTCGCGCAGGGCCGCGACCAGGGACTCTCTGGAGTAGCTCACTTCAGACCACCGGCATTCATGAACGTCCCGAGCTGTTTTCGTTTCGTGAGCGGCGCCGCCTCAGGCAAACGGGTCGTCGACCCAGGGATATTTGTGCAGGTCAACCCGTTTGAACGGAATCTCAGTGTACCGGGGCGCCACCGCGCCGGGCGCCGCCATGTAGATGATCTGCGAGGCGATTGGCGCGAATCCGGCATAGAAATGTTGGGAGGACTTCACCACCAGGATGTGCTTTTTCTGCGCGTCGACGCCGAGTTTGGTGAAGACGTCTGGGCTGAAGGGCTGTCCCCGTTTCGTGCTCACGATTATGTCGATGCCGTTGCAGTTCAGACAGACGGCGTCTCCGCAGGGAATGCGCATGGGGTCGCCCTGTTGCGGCCACTCCTGGATCAAGTCCTCGACGATGGCGGTCACTTCGACGGTCAGGTCGAGCGGGTCGCCGGACATTGGGCCCATCTTGCCGCCCAGCCGTATATCGAGCTTCGAACCAACGCCGCCGGACATGGCAACCTGGACGGCGATCGGATCCCACATGGTCGCAATGCCGGCGTTGTCGATTCCTCGATCCAGCATGGCCTTTAGCATGAAGGTGGAGTCGCTGGGGGCGCCGCCGCCGGCGTTGTCGGCGCGGTCGGCGATAACCACCGGCCCGCTTGGGTCGGCCAGCGCCTGCTCCAATGCCTCATCTATTGAGAAAGGCGTCTGGTCGAGTTCCCGGCGCATACCGTGGAACCTGCGGCCTATCTCTTCAGCCACTCGTGCGGCCTGGTCGGCGTCGCCGTCAGTGATTGCCAGTGCCTGGGCGCCGCAGGTCGGGACGTCCCCCCATGGAAAACAGTGGACAAGCGAGATTGAAAGGAGGCCGTCTTTACCCTCCATGGCGAGCAGTTCGTCCACAAAGCTGCGCAGGGGTTCGTACGGCGTGAGGTAGAGACCGATCATGCGGCAGTCAAAAAGCGCCATCGTGGGATTGGTCTTGCCTTCGGCTGCATCGGCGACAATGTTAAAGAGGTCGGATGCGCGGGCGGCGACGTCGGTATGGGGATACTCCTTGTAGAGCACGATGGCGTCGGCCGTGTCGATCATGGCTTGGGTGACGTCGCAATGGAGGTCCAGTTCGACGCCAATCTTTACGTCGGGCCCGACGATCTGGCGAACGCGGTCGATCATGTCGGTCTCGCAGTCGTCGTAACCCTCTGCGACCATGGCGCCATGCAGGCCCAGCAGAACGATGTCAACGGGCATTGCGGCCTGCAATCTCTCCAGCAGTTCATCCCGCAGGCTCTCGTAGGTGCTGCGTGTGGTGAGGCCGGCGGGTTGCGCGTTGGCGGACATGCCGAAGACATAGTCCCAACCGCGGGCCTCGGTTTCGGCTTGGAAGCGGTCGAAGGCGGGCTTGGCGCCTTCCTCGACTTCATCTCCGGGCCGGATGATGGTGTAGTCGCGCATCCCTGTCGGCATAGGGGAAAAGGTGTTTGTTTCGGTTGAGACTCCACCTGCGAATACTTTCATTGCGTCAACCTTTCTTTGGAGCGATAATACTGACAGCCTGACTGCCTGTTTTGCAAGCCGCAGGCACGAGACCGCGGGCTCGCCGGTTGAAGGCCATGTTAGCACATCTGGCGGTCACGGCGTACTTTCTACCCGCGCGCAGAGGCGCTTATAGTTTGACGCCTGACCGCGTAACTGAATCTGTCTTTCGCGCCACAGGAAAGGGACAGCTCAAGGATGAAAAATGGATCACAGAGGAAATTTCGTGTCGCTCTGATCGGGACCGGCGGGATCTCCCGCGGTCATGCAACCGCTTGCGAAAACCTGGAAAGGGCCGAGCTCACGGCTGTGTGTGATGTCTCGCCTGAGGCTCTCGATCGCTTCGCCCGGCAGTTTGACGTCCCCAACCGCTACTCCTCGATCGACGAACTGCTCGCGGCGGGGGAGTACGACGTCGCTGTGATCTGCCTTTGGGGCGTATTGCATGCGGAGGCCGGAATCCAGCTGGCGTCGTCGGGCCGCGTCGGCGCGGTCCTGTGCGAGAAGCCGTTCACCCAGAGCGAGGCGGAGGCCAGGGCATTTGTGGCGGCCTGCCGCGAACACGGCGTTTTCGTTGCCGAGGCGTTCAAGTTTCGCCATCATCCCATGCACCTCAAGGCGGAGGAAATCGTCCGCCAGGGCGGGATCGGCCAGCTGCTCAACGTACGCAGCACCTTCTGCACCAACGTTCCGCCCGCCAATCGACGGCCCGAGGGCAACTGGCGCTGGAACCGCGCCAAGGGCGGGGGCGCGATATACGATCTGGCCTGCTACAACGTCCATCAGGCGCGCTTCATCTTTGACGAGGAGCCGGAGTCCGTCTTCGCGGTGCAGACCAGCGGTGTGGAGGTTGACGACGCAGCCTACATTACCCTGGCATTCTCCGGCGGAAGGACCGCGCAGTTGTCGGTGGGCTTTGACGGTTGGGCTTCGCAGTACGTGGAGATCAGCGGTGACGCCGGCCTCTTGCGCATCGACAAAGCCTGGAATAACGAAAACCAGGACGTGGCGCTGGACTACCATTCGGCGAACGGCGTGGAGACGATTCCGTTTCCGCCCACGCACCAGTTTACGCACCAGCTGGACCATCTCTGCAGCTGCCTTGAGGATGGTCGGCCCCATCGGATCTCGCCGGAGAACAGTATCGCGCAGATGCGCGTTCTCGATGCGATCGCGGAGTCGATGCAAACGGGTACGGTCGTCCGCATGTAATCTGTGATCCAAGTTGACAAAGACTTGCCGCTTGGATAGGATCCGGGCTGGTCCCTTAACCAGAGATATTCCACTTTGCACTCTTGATCCGGCGCAAGGAAGGCTGGCACACCGTAACGAGGCCACAGGAGAAATCAGCAATGGCAGTCATCGACGCAATTCCGACGATGCAGCGGGACCTGAGATATTTCCCCGCCGAGACAAAAGAACCGAAGAAGCTGACCCCGGAAGAAATTGACTACTTCAACGAGCACGGGTACGTCTTTCCCATCGACCTCTTCTCAAAGGAAGAGGCCGATGCCAACCGCGCCTATTTTGACAAGTTGCTGAAGATGGCGTCCGATGCCGGGCTGGACAGTTATTCGGTCAATAGCTGGCATACGCACTGTGCGGGCCTCTTCGATCTGGTAATGGACGATCGGATACTCGACTATGTTGAAGACATCCTTGGGCCGAACATCGTTTGCACCATGACGCACTACTTTTCCAAAATGCCCAGTGACGTCAAATCGGTTTACTGGCACCAGGACGCCTCGTTTTGGGCGCTTACGCCGAGCAAGGTGGTGACCGCCTGGCTGGCGATCGATGACGTGGATGTGGAGAATGGAGCGATGAAGCTGTTCCCCGGCACACATTTGCTGGGCCGCATTCCGTTCGATTGGGTGACGGACGAGGAAGAGGGCGTGCTCAACCAGCATGTCCACAACCCGTGGCGTTACGGGCAGCCGGTGTCGGTCGAACTGAAGGCCGGTCAGATTTCACTGCATACCGACATGATTCTGCATGGCTCGCAGCCGAATCCGTCCAGCCGGCGCCGCTGCGGCCTTACTATCCGCTATTTTCCGCCGGACGTACGCGGGACCGAGCCTGAAAAGGCGCCAGGGATCATTGCCCGCGGCGTTGACCCGGATGGATACTGGCAACCCATGCCGCGGCCCGAAGGGGACGCAATTCCGCCCCATCTACTGGAGGAGCAGGAATCGTAGGATTGGGGACGGCAGGTAAGGTGAAAGAGATCCTCTGATCAGAATCAGACGGCAACCTCTTCGTCGAACAGGGAAGGAAAGTGTCTGTAGGGATCTCCGGGATCGCGAAAGAGGATCTGCTGACGGGGCGTCAGTTCGGCATTCGGCGGCGGCTGGACGCGCCTGGCGGTCCACGCCACGTGTGAAATGCAGTATTTGTAGAGGAGAGCCCTTCGTTCGTGCTGTGCCTGCCAGGCGGCGGTTCCGTGTGTCAGGGCCTCGGTGAACAGGATGGCTGAACCGGCGGGCGCTTCCGGAATGATGACGCTGGGCGAGTCCTCAGGGGCTTCGTCGATCTGTGGAGGCAGCTTGTAATTGCTCTTGTGGCTGCCGGGAATGCAGCAGAACCCGCCCTTGCCCGGCCCTGTATCGGAAAGGCACCAGGTCACGACCACAAAGCCATTGTAAATCTGATCATCGCGGAAAGGGACGTATTCGCCCGCGTTCGCTCCCGTGGTCGGTGACGTGGCTCCGTAATCGGCGTGGAGCCGTCCACGCGCCATCCCCTCTTTCATGTACATGCCGTAAATCCTGTCCAGGCGGAAGCAGTCACCCAGGCGCAGCCGCAGGATCGGCATTATCCGCTGGTCGTCCAGTAGATCGACGAAGGGTTGGCCCCACGCGAGAAAACCGGGGCCGTTCGGCGCGCTGCCGAAACGTTGTGTCTGACCCGGCGCGGGCAGCTGCTGTGCATCGAGCAGGCGGTTAAGTGTTTCGACTTCCGACTTGCTCAAAGCGTTTTCAATTACCAGGTAACCTTGCACATCGAACAGATACTGCAGCAGATGAAGATCGCTCATTTCTAACCCTCATGGTTCGACTGGTTTTTCCATGCCCCGGCAGTGCCTTCCCGGCCGGGTGACCCGTATCTTATGTCAATGTGGGGACGGGCGCAACAGGATGGAAAAGGGCGGAAAAAACACGGACGGCGCAGCGTCCCTTGAAACCGGGTACGCTGCGCCGTCCAAGTCTGTTTCAGCGCGAACAAAGGAGCCGGCGCTACGGTGCTGCGCGAGGTTCAGTCACTTCATTCCTGCACAGGTCCAATGGTCGGACTAAGACCTCGCTTCAGGATACCCTCGCTGTCGGTGTAGGTCACGTAGACCCTGAGGAACTTACCGACGTCTGTGCTTACCGGCGTGTACGAGTCCGTCTCCCCGGCACTGATGCCGGTGATATCCACCCAGTCGTTGAGCGCAGTTTCGGAACTCTGCCAGTTCCAGTCGCCGAGGTTGGAATAAGCGTCCTGCGACAGCGTCAGTTGGGCCGTGATTTCCTGACCGACAGTTGGACGCCCGTCCGTGTTGAAATAGACGGTGTTCGTCTCGGTCTGGGGGGTAGGCGTTGGCGTAGGTGTGGCCGTGGGCGCGGGTGTTGGTGTCGGTCCAGGCCCTGGAACAAGCCCGTTGGACGGGAACCAGTCCGACCAGGGGCCGGCGCCAAGTAAGTTTCGCCCTCGTGTACGGAAGCGGTAGACTCTTTCGGGATCGAGTCCCTTGATGGTATAGGAGACCGCTTCGGTACCCTCGGTGACGCCGGAGATCGTTATCTCTCCCTGGGTCGTCCAGGACTCTCCGGTGCCCACTGACGTCCACTGAATGTCATAGGAGGATACGTGGAGCAGGGGCAACGAGAGCGGCACAGGGGCGGTAGCGAATTGGACCGTGAGCTCTTCCATCGAATGCTGCTCCACCTGACCTTGAACGGACTTTGCAGGCGGCGCCATGCTCATCGCTGCCACAATGGCGCCGACCACGATTATCGCTCCAAGAATCGCCAGAGAAAATTTGTTTATCAGCAGACGCAGCATGGTAACGCACATACGCAAAATCACGTGTATGAAAACACGAAAGACCATCTGTACGCGACTTACTTCTCTCATTGGCAAGTTCGCCATTCTATTGACCTCCTGGCTGGATGATTCCACGGCTCCGAAATGAAGTGCCCTTTGTGACTGCTCTGGCTCAAATTGTCGCTATCGAAAGTACGCTCTACATCGTGTCGATTTAATTTCCAGTATAGTAGCTGGGAATTGGATTGTAAATCCTTCCGCTGAAGAAACTCTGTCCTGAATCGGCAGGCGGAAATTGACCTGTTCTTGAAAAAATACTCTGGTAGAGAGCCACTTTTTCCGCTGTGGGGACGGAAATCTCGGCCATGCGGCCGTCATCGACAGGTTGTCTACGAACTGTCAACGTCTCCAAGAAATCGATGGATCGTACGGGAGGCGTAAAGTTGCTCTGATTCTTTTTGGCAGAAGCGCGGAATCAGTACAGGGGGACACTTGGCGGCAAATCGCGGGCGCCCGCCACGGTGTTGCGTCGTTTGACGCTTGCTTTCTGATGGTAAGACGGCGCGCAGAAGAACCGGAGAGGGTGGCCCGTTACGAGAACACTACCGTCGATTAGGCGGAGGAGCTGGGCAGCTGTTGTCTGGGGGCGAGGCGGTTGGCGCTTGCTTGAGGGAGCCGCCCAACCGGAAGGGGCGGCGGCCTGCCCGCAAGGCAAGTCGACACTCTTCGCACTGGAATCCTGAGTCGATCAGTCCACCACTGGGCCGATGGTCTGACTCAGGGCTCTCTTGCGTTCGCCGTCGCTGTCGACGTAGAGGGCGGATGCACGCAGGTATTTGCCTTCATCGGCGGCGGTTGGTGTGTACCTGTCGGAGTTCGCCGAGTCGTAGTCGGTGATGTCTTCCCATTTGCCGAGACCGTCGTTGGACCGCTCCCATTTCCAGGCGCCAAGGTCGCTGTAATCGCCTTCGGACAGCGTGAGTTCGACTTCGATCCTTGTGTCAACGCGCGGCGGGTTGGTCCCGGCCCGGAATCTGACTGCGTCGGCAACCGTGTCGACCGCGATGACAGGGCCGATGGTCTGGCTCAGTCCGCGCTTGTAGTCCCCATTGCTATCGAAATAGACCACGGAGGCGCGCAGGTATTTGCCGTTTTCGAGGGAGGAGGGAATGAAGACCGAGGAGTCGTCGGCCTCATAGTCGGTGACGTCGGTCCACCCTCTGAGGGCGTTGTCTGAGCGGTCCCAGCGCCAGCGGCCGGAATCACTGTAATCAGAATTGGGAAGGGAGATGCGTGCGCGCACGGCGCGGCTCACGACGGCAGGGTCGTTGCCGAATGCGAATTCCACTGCGTCGGTCTCGATTTCCGCCCCGACAACGGGTCCGACCGTTGGGCTCAGCGCTGTCTTGGCGACTTCCTCACTGTCGAGAAAACCGACGGAGGCGCGCAGGTACTTGCCGTCGTCAGCGGCTACCGGGGCGTAGAGCGAGGAATCGGTCAGCCGCGCGCCGGGAACGTTTCGCCAGTTGGTCAGGCCGTCGTCGGAGCGTTCCCATTGCCAGCGTGAGCGATCGCTATAGCTGTCCTCGTCAATGGTCAGGGCGACCCGAACCGTTTGACCGATTACGGGCGGATCTCCGCCCTCGCTGACTCTTACGGCATCGATAACCGTCTGACGGGTCGGTGTAGCGGTTGGAATGGGTGTTGGCGTTGGAGAGGGTGGAGGGTTGACGATGATGCAGGCACTTAGGACCACTACGGCGGAGAGTGCAGCCATCCAAATGAACAAAGATCCGCGCGGCCCGGGTCCATTTCCGGTCCGGGGCATTTCGCGGGATCGAGTGCGATCTCTGGCAGGCATGCGTTCGTTCTCCTTCAAGCGGTCGTGGTCTGAGTGAGCGCACTACTCTTGCCGGGCGCCGGGCGAGCGGCCACCGACGTGAGGACCGTTGTCGTGAAAACAGCGGTCAGATGAGTATACAGACAGGCAATTCTAAAGTCAAACAGTTGGCCCGTGACGGGTGCATCCCGCAATGGGGGTGAGACTTACTGAAAGGGAGGTTCAGAGAAAAAAAAGGGATAGAGAATGGGAAGAAAGGCGATGGGTCGGAAGCGGAGGACCGGCTTCGTTCGGCTCTGCAACCGGGGGCTTGAAGCCGGCGAGAATTCGTTGACGGCAGGGTGTAGTCCGTGCGAAATGTCGGGGAGCCGCGATCAGCGCTCCGGCTCCTCCTTAAGCCAGGCGAGGTTGAAACGGGCCAGGGTAAGACGTTCGTAGGGCTGGCTATCGCCGCTCTCGTAGAGGCAGCAGAGCTCGCCGCCGGGCAGGACGGCCAGATCGGAGTAGGCGGCAGGACCGGCGTGCAAAGCACGGGCAGCCGGCCAGCTGCGGCCGCCGTCGGAGCTGAGGCGGACTGTCATGTTTTCCCGTCGCGTGCTGGCCGGATTGGCGAAGAGGAGCTGCCCGCCGGGGAGGGCATCCAGGCTGCCCTGGCAGACCGGCTCAATCAGCGTCTCGTCCCACACGAAGTCGGTGAAGGTCTGGCCGCGGTCATAGCTGCGGGAGACGGCTCTCTGCGTGCCGCGGACGAAGTTGCGGCAGTTGATGTAGAGGCTGCCGTCCTGGAGCTGGGCGATCGCGCACTCATTGGTGCCGACTTCCACGTCGCCGCCGAGCTGCCAGCTTTCTCCTTGATCGTCACTGTAAATGACATGGGAGTGGTACGGGTCGCGGCTGCGGTCGAGGTGGAGGCCGACGATGTGATCGCAGGGGACGACGAGGCGGCCGCTGTCGAGCTGGATGCCGTGGCAGGGGCCGGTGGCGTACCACGTCCATTTGGGATCTTTGACGGAAGCGGTGATTTCGCGAGGCTCGCTCCAGGTTTCGCCGTCGTCGACGCTGTGGGTGATCCAGACTGTTCGGGGCGCGTTGCCCTCGCAGATCATGGTCTCGTCGCCGTCGGCGAGGTTCTTGCAGAATGGAAGAAATATGGCGCCGGTCTCGCGTTCGACAACGGGGCAAGGGTTGCCGCAGGTCATGCCGGCTTCGGTGACGACAACCTGAATGGGGGTCCAGGTACGGCCATTGTCGAAGCTGCGGCGAAGGATTAGGTCGATTTCGCCGGCGTCGCCGCGCCCGTGTTTGCGGCCCTCTGCGAAGGCCAGAAGCGTGCCGCGGGTGGATACGGCAAGCGCGGGGATTCGATATGTGTGGTACCGGCCATCGCCGCTGCTGAACAGGTGCTCTTGCTGGAGGCGTGGTTGACCCGAGTCTTGGCCTGCGCCCATACTGTGTCCTTCCTTTCAGTCGATATCTTCCTCGTTGATGAAGACACCCACCAGGTGGCTGGACCCCGCGGGGTCGCCATAGTTTGTATAGTCGACCCACATAATGGAGCCGTCCTCGCGCATCAGCCAGGAGGAGTACCCGTGATCCGGCGCGGGCGCCTGCTCCGGGTGATTGCCGTGGATCTGGATCATGCGGCTTCGCTGGTAATCGTCGGGGAAGGTCTCTGATGCTGCGTCCCATTCCCATTCGAAATCTTCCAGGGTGGAATTCTGGGCACGATAGGAAACGTAACGCCAGTGGCTTCGTCCGCCGGTGGCGGGTTGACCGAACTGTGTGTAGCCGCTGGGGGGGCCGGCGCGGCGGGAGTCGCCGATTGGCTTTTCCTCGCGGAAGATGCACTGGTTGATTACAGTTTCGCCGTCAACTTGAATGCGCAGAAGGCCGCGGCGGTGGCTGATGGTCAGGGTATGGTATTCGGTCATATCCACGGGATGGCGGAAGTCGGCGCCTTGGCGGCTCCAGATACCGTCAGCGGCGACGTTGACAACGACGCCCAGCTTCGAGATCGACATGAAGGCGGCGGGCTGGCCGGGCCGGCCTTCGACCCTGAGCCGCGCTTCCATGTGGATGTCGCTGCGTGCTGATTCCGGGGGCAGTAAGCAGTAGCGCGCTTCGTGGCCGGGCAGGTTGTCGATGACGAGAGCGGAGCCCTCCAGGCTTGCCTGGTACTTACGGCGGGGCCCGCCGATCTGGTAGGTACCCGATTCGGCCTTGATGTCGCCGCACCAGCCGTAAGTTCCCAGGGGCCCGTTGACGTGACGGCCGCTGACGAAAATGCGGCCGTCGGGGAGCTGTTTGGCGTAGGGGCGGTCCAGGGCGAAGGGGCACGTCTGGAGCGGCGACCAGGTACGACCGCTGTCGGTGGAGAAGGTGACGAAACAGGGGATGCCGGCATGGTGGTTTTCGCGCATGATGCAGGCCAGTTCCTGCCCGCCGGCGGCGTCCGGGTTGTCGAGAAATACGATTGCGCCTTCGCAGACGCGGTGGTAGCCGTCGTAGGCGACCGTGGCCGCTTCGTACCAGGTTTCGCCGCCGTCTTCTGAACAGGAGAGGATGACGGCAAATTCCTGGGTATCGCCGCGCATGATGTGGGAGACAACACCGAGCCTGCCGTCGGGCAGATCGAGAATGCGGTCGGGCTCGAAACCCATGATGTTGGGCTTCTGGGCAGCCGTCCAGGTATCGCCGTCGTCTTCACTCCAGTAGAGCCAGTTGCCGGGGGGCTGGTCCTCGTGGAAATGGCTGTGGTCGTCGTGGTCGATGATCACAACGAGGCGGCCGTCGTTGAGGCGGCTGAGACGGGGGGTGACGAGACGTTCGTCGCCTTCCTGCAAGTTGGCCTGGTCGATTTCGCGGTGCTTGAACCAGGTGTGACCGCCATCGTCGCTGGCGAGCAGGGTGAGAACCTGGTTTACCTGGGACCAGTGGGAGTCGGTGTCGGAGTAAATCAGCATGAGCCGGCCCGAAGGCAGCTCGATGATATCGGGATTCTTGGTGAATCTGCCTGGGCTGCGCCAGACGTCGAATACTTTGCTGGCGACCGAGCGTGGATGGATATGCACAACTGCTCCTTTGCGTTCTGGTAAGCGATAGTTGAGGTGGTTGGGGGCAGGGGGCAGGCAGCGAGCCAGCCGGCGACGCGAAAAGTAACGGTCAGCTGTAGAGAGCGTCGAAGGCAGCCTGCCAGTCTGCGTAGGTTGCGGGGGCGCCCTGGCCGCGCACGCTAAAGGGCGGCCTCTTTGTCCTTTCCAGTTTTGCGCGCATGAACTCCTCGCCGTCGAGGACCTCCTGGGGCGCGTCGTAAGTTCCCGGCGTGCGGCAGTAGCGGATGTCGATGCTCCAACGGACTTCGGCGGTGCGGTTTACTTTGCTGCCGTGAAAGGTCATGTTGGAGAAGAGAAGAATGTCGCCCATCTTCATCGGCATGGGAATTGGAGTGCCCCGTTCTTCCGGATCCTCGAAAGAGCGCATGTTCATGTTCTTGTCGCGCTTGCTGTCGATGAGCTCCCAAGCGTTGCTGCCGGGGATCAGGTAGAGGCAGCCGTTGTTTTCGTCGACGTCGACAAGTGGGATCCAGACAGTGATGATATGGGCGTGGCGGGACTGTTTGCCGTAATACTGGCTGTCCTGGTGGAGAGGAAAGGCGGTCAGTTCGCTGTCAGGCATTTTGGGGCGCAGATGATAGTCTCCGTTGAAGCTGACATTTGGGCCCAGGAGGGGTTCAAGGGAGTCGACGATGCCGCGATGTTGAATGAGCTCGTGCAGTTCGGGGCCGAGTGCGGGCTGGTTCCATGAGCGGAGCCGGATCTCGTTTTCGCGGTGGAGGGCGGCAAGCCGCTGCCCGAAGGGCAGTTCATCGAACGGGTCTTTGATCTTTCCGTCCTTGAACATTTCGCTGGCGTAGATGCCTACCTGGCGGTGGATGCAGGCGCGCAGCGGTTCGAGGTCCGCGGGGGGAATCGCCTGCCTGACATGGAGGAAGCCGTCTCGTTGGTAATTGTCGCTCATCGTTCGACTCTCCACTTGGCGTGGTGTATCAAGAGGGGGCGTACTAAGTATTTTCGCGTTTTCTTGAGAGTCGTGCAACTTGGAATGGCAGTTGTCGAAACGACAGTGGTCAGGGGTCAGCCTCTCCTATCTCCCCGCCGCCCTCTTCTCGCATTCGATTCGGTCAAGTTGACAGGGTTGTGTCGATCGACATATACTTGCGCGAACAATCAAATAGGTTTCCGAAGTGGTGCGCCCTCCGCCCGGATGCGCGGCGCACAATGGGGGAAGTCCGGTGAAGTTCAGATGAACCAGTCCGGCGCTGTCCCGCAACGGTAGGGTGAAGCAGAATTCACCAAGCCCGATAACCCGCCGCTTCGGATGCTCAGTCGAGCGGCCTTGCCCTGCGTTGGCAGGTCCGTTCGAAGACCACCTTCGTGGATTGAGGGGGATGAGCGGCAAAGTCAGTTTGTACGCCGTCCGCCATTTGGCGGCTTTCTTTTTTCCAGGCGATCCACCCTGAGGGTGGGTCGCTTTCTTGTTTTAGCTGGAGCGTGCGATTTGAGCGGTCGGGGACTGTTAGATTCTGAACGCAGCGGGCGGCGGAGGGCGCTGGCCGTTCTGTCGGCGGTGCTGGCCGACGCGATACTGGGCGATCCGCCGTCGCGTTTCCATCCGGTGGCGTGGATGGGGAGTTGGATAGCAGTGTTGAGGAAAATGGCGCCGCAGCGAGGGCCGCTGGCCGACCTGTTGTACGGGGCCGCAGCGCTATGCGTTAGCGTCTCAACACTCTGGCTGATGGGGAGGTGGGTGACGCGTTCCCTGGAGCGATGGCGGTGGGGCTGGCTGGCTGAGGGCGCTGTGCTGTCCCAGTTGATCGCCTGGCGGGGCCTGATGCGGGCGGGCCGGGCGGTGGCGCGGCCGCTTGAGCAGGGCGATCTGGGCGAGGCCAGGCAGCAGCTGGGCTGGCATCTGGTGAGCCGGGACGTATCGCGGCTGGACGGAAGTCTGGTGGCGGCGGCGACTATCGAGTCGCTGGCGGAAAACAGCTCGGACAGCGTGATTGCGCCACTGTTCTGGTACGGCGTAGGCGGGCTGCCGGCGGCGCTGGCCTACCGGTTTCTGAATACGGCGGATGCCCTGCTGGGCTATCGGGATGAGGAACTTGAGTGGCTGGGGAAGAGCGCGGCGCGCGCGGACGACGCTGTCAACCTGGTCCCTGCGCGGCTGACTGCCCTGCTGATCGTTGCTGGGGCGGCGCTTGCAGGGGGAAAGGCAGGAAGTGCCTGGCGGATCTGGCGCCGGGACGGGGGCAAGACCGCGAGTCCCAATGCGGGCCAGCCCATGAGCGCGGCGGCGGGAGGGCTGGAAGTTGTGTTGGAAAAGGTTGGACATTACCGGCTTGGGGAAGGACTTGCGAAGCCACAGGCGGCTGACATAGGACGAGCGAGCCGGCTTCTCTCAGTCAGTCTTTTTCTGGGAATAGCGGTCGGCGCGGCGGCGTTCTTTTCCCCAAAACGAACGTTTTCGAGAAAAAAGGCGTTCCGGCATGGCGGCAGGTGACAGGCAGAGGAGGCCGAGAGTGGTTGAGAAAAGCGTTCCCAACATGAGACATTACGGGCGGCAGCTATTTGTCTGCAATCACGGAGACTGTGCGCCAAGCGAGGAGGCCGAGCGGCTTCACCGCCTGGTATTGGAGAGGAACCGGCAGCAGGGGCTGAACAAGCTCCGTAACCCCCATCGAATCAAGTGTACGCTGGCCGACTGCCTGGGCGTGTGCCAGGGCGGTCCGATCTTGGTCGTCTATCCGGACGGGATCTGGTACCACGGGGTTGACGAGGCGGGGCTGGAGCGCATCTACCGTGAGCATCTGATCGGGGGCAGGCCGGTAGAGGAGTTGATCTTTCACCGTCATTTTCCGGAAGGCAAGGAACCTGCTTACGCGCCGGACGTGCGGGGCGATGAAGCGCTGACTCCGGCGCCGTGGGGGCCTCTGGAGAAGGGTGGGGAGCTTCAGCCTGAATCTGAGGACGCTGCAGGGGAGGAGGCGGAGTCGCGGCGATTGGCGGCGCGGCGCAGGCGAAAGAAGAAGGGACTTGTCATCGTCAACACGGGCGAAGGAAAAGGCAAGACGACGGCGGCGTTGGGCATTCTGACGCGGGCGTGGGGAAGAAGGATGAAGGTCGGTGTGGTCCAGTTTCTGAAGCATGAGAGTGCTCGGTTTGGGGAGATCCGGGCGGCGGAGCGCATGGGCGACATCGACTGGATCAGCGGCGGGGACGGCTGGACATGGACGAGTAGCGACATGGACGAGACTGCTGCGAGGGCGCGCCGCACGTGGACGGTCTGCCAGGAACGGATTTTGAACGGCGGCTACGACGTATTGATCCTGGATGAGTTTACCTATCTGCTGCATTACGGCTGGCTGGATGGGAACGAAGCGCTGGCATGGCTGGAGGCGAACAAGCCGCCGCTGTTGCACCTGGTGATTACGGGACGGTACGCGCCCCGCAACCTGGTCGACTTTGCGGACCTGGTGACGGAAATGCGGCCGATCAAGCATCCCCTTGAGGAGCAGGGAATAAGGGCGCAGCCGGGAATTGAATTCTAGAACTGCCGTGGTCGGTGGATGCGGGTTGAGCAGAGTTGGGGAGATTGGAAAGGGTCCGGAGATGGCTGAGATTCGCAGTCGAAATATGGTGGAGCGGCTGGACGGGCGGATGGTCAATTCGGGACAGCTGCGGGGCATGTTGTTTGTGTGCGCCACCGGTTGCTGTTGCGGACGGACGGAGCGGGGATTTGCCGAAGTGGACGAGGACCTGTACCACGCCGAGTGGATTCGCCGGAATCTGCGCAATCGTGTGCATCTGAATCAGGGCGGCTGCCTGGGTCCTTGTGTACTGGCGAACGTGGTTATGCTGGTTATGGACGGGCGCCCGGTCTGGTTTCACTCGGTAAACGACACAGCCGTCGTAGGGGCGATCTTTGACTATATCGAGCGACTGCTGGAGGACATCGAAACCCCCCCGCCTCCAGTCCTGCAGCCGCATGTGTTCAACGGCTTCGGGTGGGACGGGAAGCAGGGTCCGGTGGCGGAGATCGCGAGTCAGGCGGCGGAGACGAGCGGCGACGGCGTCCTCTTTCTCAGCCAGTCGGACACCGATCTGCTGGCGCTGGAGCGGGCGCGGGCAATGCTGCCCGAAGGGTTTGCCGGCCTGGAGGCGGCCCACGTCGGGCGGTTGGCGGATGACGGCGCGGTGGCTGCTTTGCTGCAGCGGCTGCTGCCGGGCGCGCAGGTGGTGGTGGCGCGGCTGCACTCGGGCAGGGCATTCGAATACGGACTTAGCCTTCTGCAGGAATGGGCCGGGCGGACGGACGGCTTTCTGATCTGTTTGCCGGCGGTGGAGGCGTTTGATTACGACCTGATGGCCCGTTCCAATGTGGGCGTGCCGCTGGCGCAGGCGATCAGCGCCTATTTCCAGTGCGGCGGGCCGCAGAATCTGGCCAACGGACTGAAGTGCCTCAGTGATCATCTGCTGATTAGCGGGTGGGGATTCGACCAGCCGGAGGAATTGCCGCTGCACGGCATCTATCAGCCCAACACGGAAGGCTGGGAGACGGCGGGAGAAGGGGACTGCTGTGCCTGTGGGGAACCAGTTCAGGCTATGTCCGCAGCCGCGGCTGCGGCGGTAAACGCCGTACGCTCGACTGTGGGGATTCTTTTCTATCGGGCCCATCTGTTAAGCGGCAATACTGACTTTGTGGATGCGCTGGCTGCCGAGTTCCAGCAACGGGGCATGGACGTGCGGGCTGTCTATACGCAGTCCCTGAAGGAGTGCGACGCCGCGGGGCGGCCGCTGGCGCTGGGCGTGATGACGGAGGAGGGCCCGGTGGACGCAGTTGTGAGCACGTTGAGCTTCGCGCTGGGAAATGGAGGCGAGGTCTTCGGCGAACTTGATCTGCCGGTCTTTCAGGCGATCTATTGCAGCAACGACCGGGCGGCCTGGGAACGCAACGGACGGGGCCTGGGGTCGCTGGACACTGCCATGAACGTCGCGATTCCGGAGTTTGACGGACGCATCGTGGGCACGCCGGTCTCCTTCAAAGAGGCGCTGGGGGAGGGCGGGACGCGCTACGTTCCGGACGGCGAGCGAATCGGACGCCTGGCGGGCATTGTCGAGAAGCATACCGCTCTGCGTCACAAGGCGAATTCTGAGAAACGGATTGCCGTTGTACTGACAAACAGCTCTTCGAAGGCGGCGCGGGTGGGCAATGCGGTGGGGCTGGACGCGCCGGCATCGTTGATGAAGCTGTTCGACCGCATGAAGAAGGCCGGGTACAAGATCGGTCCGCTGCCGGAATCGGGCGATGAGCTGCTGTTTGAGCTGATTGGCCGCTGCTCCTACGACGTTGCCTGGCTGAAGGAGGAGCAGCTGGCGCAAGCGTATAAACTGCCGGCGGAACAGTACGCGGGGTGGTTCGAACAGGCGCCCGAATCCAGCCGGGTGGAGATGGAGAAGCAGTGGGGGGAGGCGCCGGGGGGCGCCTATGTTCATAACGGGGGAATTGCGCTGGCCGGGCTGGAATTGGGCAATCTGTTTGTGGCGCTGCAACCGCCGCGGGGCTACGACATGGACCCGGACCAAATCTATCACCGCCCGGACCTGCCCCCACCGCACAACTACCTGGCGCTCTACCGCTGGCTGAGCCGCGTTTGGAAGGCCGACGCAGTCGTCCATATGGGCAAACACGGGACGCTGGAATGGCTGCCGGGCAAGAGCGTGGGGCTGAGCGAGGTCTGTTTTCCGGACGTAATCCTGGAGGATCTGCCGCTGGTCTACCCTTTCATCATCAATGACCCGGGGGAAGGGAGCCAGGCCAAGCGGCGTGCGCACGCGACCATCATTGATCATATGACACCGCCGATGACGAGCGCGGGCGCCTACGGCACGCTGGCCGAGCTTGCGCAGCTTGCGGACGAGTATTACGCGGCCGAGCAGCTCGATCCGGCGAAACTGCCGATCCTGCAAAGGCAGATCTGGGAGATCATTGAGCGTGACCGCCTGGATGATGATCTGAAATACATTCTGAGAGCGGACCACGGCGACCACTCTCACGAGTGGGACGGATCCTATCTCGATGACGGAACGCCCTCGGCTCTGGGGGAAATGCAGGGGGCGCAGGTGGCCCATCTGCTGGAGGATGTCGAGGGGTATCTGTGTGAGTTGACCGGTGCGCAGATCCGGGACGGCCTGCATATTCTGGGGACGGCGCCGGAGGGTGAGCAGCTGGTCGAAACGATGTATCACCTTGTCAAGCTGCCCAACGCCGACGTTCCGTCGATGCCTGCCGCGGCGGCGCGCCTTGCAGGGGAGGACTGGCTGCTGCTGCAGGAAAGATCGGGCGACCGGAGGCGTGACTTCGCCTCTGAAGTCAGAACGAATGCCGACCTGGTTGAGCGGATCGAGGAGGAATGCAAGAGGGCGCTGTCCTGTATGGCGGAATCAGGGTGGCGGGTGGAACGGGTTTCGGACATTGCGACGGAGTCGGCGGCGCGCCTTGACGCGCTGGGCGCCGCGCGCGCCGGGACAGCGCCGTCAGACGGGGAGGCCGAGCTCGAAAGGATGAAGGAGGTCCTTTGCTACGCGGCAGGGTCCATTGTGCCCAGTCTGCTGGAAGGTGGAGAGGCGGAAATCGGCAATATCATTCACGCCCTGGACGGAGGCTTTATCCCGCCGGGGCCGAGCGGGTCACCGACCCGGGGCATGGCGCACGTGTTGCCGACCGGGCGCAACTTCTTTGCGGTCGATCCGCGGGCGCTGCCGACAATGGCGTCGTGGCAGGTAGGGCAGGGGCTGGCCGAGACACTGATCAGCCGCTACCGGAAGGAGGAGGGGAAGTTCCCGCAGAGTGTGGGGATCAGCATGTGGGGAACGAGCGCGATGCGGACGGCGGGAGACGACATCGCGCAGGTGCTGGCGCTGTTGGGGGCGCGGCCTGTGTGGCAGCGGGAGAACCGGCGCGTGACCGGCGTGGAGCTGATCCCGCTGGCAGAGCTGGGGCGGCCGCGGGTGGATGTCGTGTGCCGGATCAGCGGGTTCTTTCGGGACGCGTTCCCGCATCTGATCACGCTGATTGACAGCGCGGCGCAGATGGCGATCAGTGCCGAGGAGGATCCGGAAATGAACTTCCCGCGCAAACACGCGCTGGCCAGCGAGACCGAATTGAAACTGGCGGGTGAAGGTGAGGCGGCAAACGAAAAGGCCAGGTACCGCATCTTTGGATGCAAGCCGGGCAGTTACGGGGCCGGGATTCTGCCTCTGATCGACGCCAGGAACTGGCATGGCGACGAGGACTTTGCGCGCGCCTACCTTCTTTGGGGCGGCTATGCATACGGGTGCGGGCAGGCGGGCGTGCCGGCCGAGGCGGAGTTTGCGCGGGCGCTGGGCACTGTGCAGATTGCGACCAAGAACCAGGATAACCGCGAACACGACATCTTCGACAGTGATGACTATTTGCAGTATCACGGCGGAATGATTGCGACGGTGCGGGCGCTGACGGGGCGGAACCCGAGCCGCTATTTCGGAGACAGCAGCAACCCGGAACGTGTGCGGACGCGCGATCTGCGGGAGGAGGCGCGGCGCGTTTTTCGCAGCCGGGTGGTGAATCCGAAGTGGTTGGAGAGCATGCGGCGGCATGGGTACAAGGGAGCGCTGGAGGTCGCGGCCACGGTCGACTATCTCTTCGGCTACGACGCGACGTCGCAGGTGCTGGACGACTGGATGTATGAGCGAGTGACGGATGCGTTCTTGCGAGACGAGACGATGCAGCAGTTCTTTTCGGAGAGCAATCCGTGGGCGTGGCAGGCGATCGCCGAACGATTGCTTGAGGCGATCGAACGGGGTCTCTGGCAGGACCCGGATGCGGTGGATGCGGCGCTGCTTGAGGCGGCCCGAGAGTTGGGTCTGGAGGAGCTGAGGCAGGTCCACAGCTAGAGACCGCGGAGGACAACTCTTCAGGACTCGGAGAAAACTTTGCTCAGCTTACAGGGAAGCAGTTTGAGGCTGGGCGCCCGGAGTAGTGACGAGTGAGTATGCCGGAGTTTCGGAGTTCATAAACCATTTCAGGCGACTGCTATGAAAGGAAAAGTGATGAAGACCGGTTTCATGTTGGTTTTGGGAATGATTGTTGCGGTGCTGGCGGGTTGCGTGGTTGCGCCGATACCTGAAGCAGAGACGGGACCTGCGACTGCCGGCGGTGTGAAGGAAGGTTCGGCGGCGCCGGAAACGAATCTGTCCGAGGGGTGTATCGGGGCTTTCGACCCGAATGTTGACTATTTCCCGGAGAAGGTCGCGCCGGACCATGCGGAGGGTTGGAGCGTGGCGTATCACAAGCACTACAAGGTGCTGACGCTGCACAACCCGTGGCGCGGCGCGGAGGAGACTTTCCAGTATCTGCTGGTGCAGTGCGGCGCGCCTGCGCCGGAGGGATTCGACGACACGCCGGCGATAGAGGTGCCGGTGCGCAACGTTGCGGCTCTTACTTCGACCGTCTTGCCGCATTTGCACGATCTGGGTCTTCTGGAGCGGTTGGTTGCGGTGGACCGGTTTGACTATATCAATACGGCGGCGGTGAGAGAGATGATCGACGCGGGCGCCTTGCAGGAGGCGGGGACCGGCACGGGGGTCAACACCGAGATCCTGATTGACGTGGGTCCGGAGCTGATCATCACATTTGCCTACGGGAATCTTGATTACGACACGCATCCCAAGCTGATCGAAGCGGGCCTGCCGGTGGCGTTGACGGCTGGGTATATGGAGACTTCGCCGTTGGGCCGCACGGAGTGGTTGAAGGTTACCGCGCTCTTCTTCAATCAGGAGAAGCTGGCCGGGCAGCTCTTTGACGGCATCGTCGACCGCTATGCGGAGATGGCGGAAATGGCAGCAGGCGTAAAGGAGAGACCGACGGTACTGGTCGGCATCGCGCGCAGGGATTCGTGGCGCGTTCCAGGCGGAAACAGCTATTTTGCCCGCTACATTGCCGACGCCGGCGGAGCCTATCTGTGGCGCGACGACGAGTCGACCGGGTCTATCCCGCTATCGATGGAGAATGTTTTCGAGGCGGCGACTGACGCCAACATTTGGCTGGCAAATACCGGATCCTGGTCCACCGCAAGCGACATCTTGGCGGCGGATGAACGGTACGGCAGCCTGTCGGCCGTGGAGCAGGGATCGGTTTACAGCAATAACGCCCTGGTGAACGAATGGGGCGGGAACGACTACTGGGAGACCGGGGTGGCAAACCCGGACCTGGTGCTGGCGGACCTGATAAAGATCTTTCATCCCGATCTGCTGCCGGACCATGAGTTGATCTGGTTCCACCAGCTGGATTAGGCAGGAACGAAGATGGCGCGGGCGCTGATGATACTCGGCACACATTCGAATGCGGGGAAGAGCCTGCTGGCGACGGCCTTTTGCCGTATTTTCGCGCGCGGCGGTGTGCGGGTGGCGCCGTTCAAGGCGCAGAACATGAGTAACAATGCCGGCGTGACGCCGGAGGGCGGCGAGATGGGCCGCGCGCAGATTGTTCAGGCAGAGGCGGCGGGTATTTTTCCGCACACCGATATGAATCCGGTTCTCCTCAAGCCGGAGGGGAACCGGAGAAGCCAGGTCGTACTGAATGGAGAGATGGCTGGGCGGATCGAGGCCGGCAATTGGATGGAGACAAAGGAGCGTTTGTGGAGCGAGGTTACGGCGGCCTATGACCGGCTGGCGGCCCGCTACGACGTAGTTGTATTGGAGGGCGCGGGCAGTCCGGCGGAGATCAATCTGAAGGCGGGCGATATCGTCAATCTGCGAATGGCCGGACATGCCGGGGCCTCCTGTCTCCTGGTCGGCGACATCGACCGGGGGGGCGTCTTTGCGGCGCTGGCGGGGACGATGCTGCTGTTGGAGCCGGAGGAGCGGCTGCAGATTGGCGGATTTCTTATCAACAGGTTTCGGGGGGATCCCGCATTGCTGGGCGACGGCCTGGAGATGCTGAAGGAGAGGGCGTTCGGCGTGCCCACACTGGGCGTGATTCCCTATCTGCCCGATCTGCGCATTGCGGACGAGGATGCCGTGCCGTTGGAGCGAGACCGGTCTGCGGCGGCGCTGAAGGAGGGACAGCTTGACGTCGCGGTCATCCATCTGCCCCGCATCGCTAATTTCGATGAATTTGACGCGCTTGCGTTGGAGCCGGGCGTCAGGCTGCGGTACGTGGAGCGGGCGGAGGACCTTGGGAGCCCGGCGGCGGTTATTCTGCCCGGGACCAAGGCAACGCTGTCCGACCTGGCCTGGCTGAGAGAAAGGGGGCTGGACCGGGCCGTTGCGGCTGCGCACGGACGGGGTGCGCAGGTGGTCGGCATCTGCGGCGGGTATCAGATGGCGGGTGAATGGCTGGCCGATCCGCTGGGGATGGAGGGGGAGCCGGCAGAGCAGGCGGCCGGATTGGGACTGTTGCCGGTTGTGACGACGTTTTCCGCGCAGAAGGAGACACATCAGGCCGTCATGCGCCTGCGCGACGGCGAGACGGTGCGCGGATACGAGATCCACACGGGCGATTCACGAGTCCGTGAGGGGACGGCCCGCTTCGGCGTAATCATCGCACGGGGCTGGCGGACGGTACGCATTCCCGACGGAGCAGCGGCGGCGGACGGAAGCGCCTGGGGAACCTATCTGCACGGGATCTTCGAGAACGACAGCTTTCGACACAGCTGGCTGCGCGGGCTGGGCTGGTCGGGCGCGCTCGCGGCGACAACGGCGCTCAGGAACAGGGAGTATGACCGGCTTGCCGACGCGGTCGAAGAGGCTGTCGACTGGCGGGCGGTGGAGGCGTTGATGTTGAACTGAACGGTCCATTTGGCTATTCTTCTTCCAAACAGACAGAAGACATTGTTTCCAGCGCAGAAATATAGGTCGGCTCCACGCCTTCCATTGGTTCCTCCAATAGTCCCGTAATGAATGAATGCATCCATATGGAAATCGTCCACCATTGGGACGCCGACGCTTCACCGGGGGTTATGCCCTGTTGTTCCATCGCTTCTATCTGGTCCTCGCCCAGGCAGGTAGACAGTGCCAGTAGAGCATCCACATATCGGTCAGTGCCAATTGACTCATCTCCATGGATGTCCGTTCTTGCCAACCACCCGGCAAAATCATATACGTCCATCTGCATCGGATTACGACCGGCGGGCGTTGGAGTTGGCGTCGGCGCCGGCGTCGCAGGAATCGGATTACATGCCGCCAGCAAGAGCGCTGAAACTACTACAATTTTTACGAGCAGAGTTTTCGCTAACATCTCCCCACCTTTTGGCCTTGCGGAAACGATGGCGACCTTCCCGATTGACACCGGCCGGCCCTGAGAACTCATTTCAGATGCGGCCGGCACACCACTGGATGCCGCGCAGGACAGTTTTGCGGAAGTTCGGGTCGGCGTAGGTGAGATTGTCATGGCCTGACTGGAAGCAGAAGACGCGAGAACTTTTGAACCGACGGGTCCAGCCGAGGACGTGCATGCTCCGGGGGTGGTCTGTGGTGAGCAGGAGGTGGCTGTCCTCGCCGGCGCTGGCCATGGAGTAGGTCTCGTCTACCATCTGCCACGGCTCGATGCCCTGGGTGATGGGGTGGGCGGGGTCTGCAATCTGGACGGAAAACTCCTGTTCATGGTCATAACCGAAGCTGCGATCGGCAATCCCCACCAGGTCGGACCAGAAGGGCCACTGTTCGTAGGCGAGGATGGCGTGGTGGAGGAGAAAGATCCCCTGGCCGCTCTCACCGAGTTTTTCGAGGACGGGACGTGTTCTCTCTTCAGGTAGCCCGCGCGGCATGTTGTAAAAGAGAAAGACATCATAGGTGTCCAGCGCCTGGCCGAGGTCTGCGGCCCAGTTTGCCTCCAGCTGGATGAAGCTGTCGACCTGGCGCATGTCGCGGAATATGGCGTGGAAGCCTGGCACGTCGAAAAAATGGCCGCCTGTGATGACGGCGACTTTGATGCTGTCATTGTCGGACTGGTTCGTGCTCATCGTTCGGTTTTTCCCTTTTTCACCAGCTGAAAACTGTGCCGAGTAGCTCGTTGGGCCGGTCGCGCAGAGTGTCGTAGATGCGTTTGGCCTCTTCGGCCGCGGCTACGTCCTGAATCAGAGATGAGAGGTCGATGCGGCCGCGGCTGTGGAGGCGGGCAAGATTCTCGAGGTCGTCCACGTAGAAGTGGCTGTTCTGCTTGACGGTTACGAGGCGCCGCTGGGCGAGGTTGAAAGGGTAGATCACACGATCGCGGCCGGCGATCAGGAGGACGCGTCCGCCGGTCTTCATGGCCAGGATCAGTTGTTCTTCCATGCCCGGCACGCCGGCAAAGTCGAGAACAGCGTCGAAGCTTTCGTCGGCGATGTGGGCTGACCAGCCGGTGCCTTCGACGTTGAGGACCTGCTCGGCGGCGCCAATCTGGCGGGCGATTTCGAGGCGGGGTTCGTCGATGTCGCAGATGGTGACGCATGCGCCCTGCAGAACTGCGAACTGGGCTGCGACCTGGCCTACACAACCGGCGCCGACGACGAGGACTTTCTCGCCGATCTGCGGGGCGGCGTTGCGGATGGTATTGAGGGCGACCGCTGCCATGCCGTAGATGGCGGCTTCGCTCAGGTCGACTTCGTCGGGAAGCTTGATCAGGAGCTCATCTTCGGCGACGACTATGTACTCGAGATGGCCGCCGGTGCTCTTGCCGACGAAAATGTGGTCGCCGATCTGGAGGGACTTTGTGTCGGGTCCTGTCTCTATGACGCGGCCGACGGTCTGATAGCCGGTTGGCATGGGCAGCAGACGGTCGCCTGGGGCGTAGTTGCCTTTGTGAAGTTGATTGCGTTCCGTGCCGTTGGTGATGCCGGAGTAAAGGGTCTTGATTCTGACCTGGTTGGTGTGCGGCGGTGGTGGATCGGGCCAGTCAGGGACGAGGACCTTTTCTCTGACGCAGTCGTCGCGGGCTCTGAGTATGATTGCTCTCACTGGTCGTTCAGCCTTTCGGGAGGTTGCGGGCTGTCCTCGAGGGACACCACTTTGTCCGTGGAGGATGCAGAGGGGGCCTGACGCTTTGCGGTTGACGGCTGTGCAGTCTATACACAAACCTGCCGTTCAATTGTAGCTATAGAAGGATGAGGCGGGATCAGCATGCCATACAACAAGGATCGGCGCAATGCCGGGGAGGGTGGGCTTTTCATGGCTACGCGCAAGAGCAGTTCCTGGAGAGATGACTTTCGCGCGGGAATTGAGGAGGACTGTTGGGCGGAGGCCTGGAAGGATGATCCTGCGCGCTGCCATGTGTATATTCATCTGCAGGAAAAGATGGGGAAAGGCAGCAATTAACCTTATTGGGACCTGCAAGGGCAGGCACGAGGCCTGCCCCTGCAGCGGCCTGGGGGAATTCAGTTCTGCTTGAAGGTGATGTTGTTGCAGCCCACACTGTTGCTGATGGTCATGGACCACTTGGGCGAGAGTGGTGTCAAGTTTGAGAAGTCTTTGGAGTTATGACTGCCGTCTGTGTTGACGCCCGCAGGGCAGTTAACGACCCAGATCTCGACGAAGGTGCCGGATGAGGCTGGGCCTCCGAAGGGAGAGAATCCCCACTTGCCGGTTGGTTTGCCGCAGCCGGTACACTTGGTATTGCGCGGGCCGTTGAAGGCAATGTGAACACAGACATTGTTCAACACGTTGTTGTGCCGGTCAAGGACCAGCCCCTCGAAGAAGGTCTGTTGGTCGTTGCCGGGGCAGCTCCCGCTGTCTACGAGGGAAAAGGCGTGCGCCGGCGGGGGCGGGACAGGTGTCGCGGTGGGAACCGGCGTTGCTGCCGGCGTTGGAATCGCGGGCGCGATCTGGACGAGTTCGGGATTGGTGGCTGTCACCAGCGGGGCGTAGACCCATCCGTACTGGCCGCCGTAGATGATCTGCCACCAGCCGCCGGCAGGGTTCTTGCCGGAGATTGGGTATTCGGCGCCGGCTGTTGCCTGGCCGATGACGGAGTAGTTGGTTCCTGGCCCGGCGCGCACGTTCATCGTTCTGTTAATGGAGACGGTGGGAGAAGCGGACGTCGCGGTCGGCACGGGCGTGGAGGTCCCGGTCGGCGTCGGTGTAGGGGTTGCCGTCGGCGTAGGGGTTGCCGTCGGTGTGTCGGTGGCTTCCAGAGCGGCGAGCCTGACCTCGAAATCGTTCATGCGATCCGACAACGATGTCACCAGTTCGACCATTGACTCCACTTTTTCCGCCAGGCTTTCGAGCGTCAAAGTTGCGTCCTGTGCATAGAGCGGCGCGCCGGCGCCGGCGAGGAATACAGCGATGAGCAGAATGAGAAGCGGTTTCTTCATTTTTTCCCTTTGCCTTTCTCCCCTCTTACAATGATTATGGGATGAGATCAATAATGACAATCTAACAATATATCCTGCCAAACCGATTGTCAATTTGCTGGATTTTGCAGGGCGCCGTCGGAAATGTAGGCGGGGGATCGCGAGGCGGGCTTGACGACGGGGGACCGATGCTGGACCGTATATTTGACTATATCATCGTAGGCGCGGGGTCGGCGGGGGCGCCGCTTGCAGCGCGTCTGTCGGAGAATCCAGAGGCGACGGTGTTGTTGCTGGAGGCGGGGCCGGACTACCGTTCGGGGGAGGCGCCGGCGGCGATGCAGAGTCACAATCATGGCGAAATACTGCTGGGAGAAGAGCATCGGGCAGTCTACCAGTGGCCGGGGCTGACGGCGCGGCGGAGTGAAAGGCAGAAGCCGGCCCCGTTTGTGCGCGGGCGGGGAATGGGAGGAAGCTCGGCAATCAATGGGTTGATCGGGCTGCGGGGCGAAATGGAGGACTTTGACCGCTGGGCGGCATTGGGCTGTGCCGGGTGGGCGGGCGAGGAGGTACTGCCGTCTTTCATTCGGCTGGAGGATGACCCTGATTTTGGCGATGCTCCCTATCACGGGCGCGGGGGACCGGTCCCGCTTTGCCGGGCGCCCGTGGAGAAGTGGGGCGCCGTGGACCTGGCGCTGCGTGAGGCGGCGGTCGGGTTGGGTTACGGCTATGCGGAGGACTATCATGCGCCGGGCAGTACCGGGGTATCGCCGGTGGCGCTGACCATGCGGGAGGACAGGCGCGTTTCGACGAATGACGCGTACCTGGAGCCGGCGCGGGGGCGAGCGAATCTGACAGTTGTCGGCGGGGCGCTGGTTGACCGGTTAGCGTTTGAAGGGGATTCAGGGGAAGGGGGAGCGGAAAAGCGAAGGCGGGCGGTGGGCGTGCGCGTGGTTGGCGTCGACGGTCTGACGGGTAGGGAGGGCGGCGGGACTGTCTTGCGCGGTAGAGAGATTCTGTTGTGTGCGGGGGCGGTTCATTCGCCGGCCATCCTGATGCGGTCGGGAGTCGGGCCGGCTAAGACTCTGGAAGCGGCGGGCGTGGGGCTGGTGGTCGATCTGCCCGGAGTCGGCCGGAATCTGCGGGATCATCCGACTGTGGGGATGCATCTCAAGTTACGTCCTGCGGCTCGGGCAGACGGACCCCGCGCACGGCGGACCAGCTGCTGTGTCCGCTACAGTTCGGGACTTGCGGGCGCGGGGCGCAACGACATGCTGATGGCGAGCTGCAACGTATTCGGGATCGCGGGGGAGGCGCTGGAGCGGGGCGTGATCGTGGTTTCAGTCTTTCAAGCGTTTTCGCAAGGGCAGTTGTGGATCGGATCGGCTGATCCGCAGGTAGAACCGGTAATCGAAGAGCGTATGTTATCCGACCGGAGAGATTTGATGCGGTTGCGCGACGGGGTGCGGCGGCTGTTTGCGCTGGCCGGGCACGCCGCAATCAGGGCGATTTCCGAGGAGATTTCGCTGGGCGATCTTTACGGCGGCAGTCGGGGTGGACTTGACGGTTCGGCCAGCGACGAGGAGCTTGACCGGTGGCTGCTGGAGGAGTGTCTCGACTGCTTTCACATTGTAGGGACGTGCCGAATGGGGGCGGTCAGTGACTCTGGTGCGGTCGTGGATCCGGACTGCAGGGTGATTGGGGTGGATGGACTGCGCGTCATTGACGCTTCCATCATGCCTGAGGTTCCGCGGGCGAATACGCATTTGACTGCAGTGATGATTGGCGAGCATATGGCGGAAAAGATGAAGGACGGCGATCGGTGAGACGCAGGTGATCAGCGGCTTGAGACGGCAAGGGGAGAAGAGAGATATGGGAGCGGTGAATGTCGGGTTGCGTGAGCAGTTCATTCGGGACGGTTATGTCTTATTCAAAGGCGTTCTGGAGCCGGAGTTGGTGGAGGGGCTTAGAGTGTGGAGCGACCAGATTCTGGGTCTGCAGGAAAAGGCGCACTTTGAGCAGAATCGCACGACGGGAAGCATGGTGCTGATCGATTGGGCGATGGCCTATCGGTATAATGTGCTGGCTGAACTGGTTGCTCATCCGCAGGCAGTGGCGGCGCTGGCGGCGCTGGGGTTTGCGGAACCGAAATTCGGCCACGGGCGCATTATCAGCAAACCACCGCAGAGTCCCCCGCTGTTCTGGCACGAGGACGGGCGGTTCTGGGACGATCCGGTGAGTTATACGTGGCAGCCGATTCAGTGTTTTCTGATGTACTATCTGACGGATACGGACGCGCGCAACGGCTGTCTACGGGTGATTCCCGGGTCGCATCGGAAACGGCATCCGCTTCACGATCAGGCGGCGCCCATGCACACGGATGAGTTGAGGACCTATGCGAATCCGGAGGACGCGGCTTTCCAGCGGGCGGAGGGAGAGGTTGACGTGCCCGTGCGGGCCGGCGATCTGGTGATCGGATACGGGAGACTGTTTCACGCTGCCCACGCCAACCTGAGCGATGAACGAAGGACAGTGCTGACGATGTGGTATTATCCGCATTTTGTCGGCTTGCCGGAGCGGACGCAGGCGACGATCTTTTCGCTTGAGGGCAGGAACGGCGAAACGGGGACGAACCCGGCTAATGAAGTCCAGGCGCGAATGGAGCCGCTCAGGATCGTCTACGAAGGCGACGCGGAACCGATTGCACAGCGGTGGACGCCGGGGCCGGCGCTGAAGTAGACGGCGTGGGCCGCTTGGCGGAAAGACAGGAGGGGAAGGTCAGATCTTGCCCTTGGCCTTCATTTCCGCGGCGAGGCGTTTCTGGTAGGCGGCGTGGGCCGCTTCGTCGACTTTGGCCCGTTCGGAGTAGTAGATGAAGCCTAGAGCCTGGCGGGTGCGTGTCGGGCTGCGGTTTGCGTCGGCGCGGTGGATGGTCAGTGCGTTGTGGATGAGGAGGTCGCCGGGCTGGGCGGGAAAGGCGACTTCGTCAGCCAGGTCCTGGGGCGTGCCGTAGTCGGTGACGCCCTGGGAGAAGCCGAGAGTCTGCGTGCGTCCGTGAGGCCGAAGCGGAAGCAGGTGTGAGCCGCGCACGTAGCGAACGCAGCCGTTTTCTTCGTCCACGTCTTCGAGGGCGAGCCACATTGTGAGGGCTTCACAGGGATCGAGCATGAAATAGTAGCCGTCCTGGTGGGGCGGAGTGGCTTTGCCGATCGTGGGCGGCTTGTTGAAGTACTGCATGTTTTTGCCGACGACAGGGCCCTGGAGGAGCAGTTCGGCGAGTTTTTCAAAGCGGCTGCCGAACATGAGGCGGTGGAAGTAGGTGTCGTGGTTGAACAGGCCTATGATCTGCTTGAGGGTGTCGGGCTGGCCGAGCGTCTCGTAAAAAACCTGCTCGCGGGGGAGTTGGGGGACGCGTTCGCTGATGAAGCGGGCCACGGATTGCCTGGTCTCTTCCACCTCAGCTGCTGTGAGAAAGCCGGACAGTGCCAGGTAGCCGTCGCGTGTATATGCTTCGAGGGCATGTTGGGGTTGGTCATGCCACAGTTGTCCATCGACGGTGTTGGTCATTTGGAGCTCCGGGGTGGGGGTAGGGCTGCAAGTTGGGCCGGTACTGTGCAGCCATTCTACTCCAGTATGCCGAGGTGTCCCAGATTCATGCCGACGCGCCCGCCGTCTACGTGGAGGGTTGTGCCGGTGATGTAGGAGGCGTCGTCGCTGAGCAGGAAGGCAATGGCGCCGGCCACTTCCTCCGGTGCGGCGCGCCGTTGCATGAGGCAGGAACTGATCGGCGTTTCTTCCAGCTCTTTTTTGCGGGCGGCGGGATCGGGATCGCCGGCGAAGTGCATTTCCGTCACGATCCAGCCGGGCGCGACGGCGTTGACGCGAATGCCGTATTTGGTGAACTCCTGGGCCATTGTCTTAGTGGTGGAAACGACGCCGGCTTTGATTGCGTCGTAGACCCACATACCGGGGCGGCCGAGGTAGCCCCCTTCGGATGAGAGGTTGACGATGGCCCCGCCCTCCCGCTTCAGGAGCGGCAGAAGCAGCTGTGTCATCATCACCCAGCCCCGCAGACCGATACGGGTCTCAATCTCCCAGTTTTCAATCCAGCCTCCATCCTCTATCCGGCCCTGGCGCAGGATGGCGGCGTTGTTGACGAGAATGTGGAGGGCGGAAACCTCTTCTGCGACTGCACGCGCGCAGCCTTCGACGGAAGCGTCGTCTGCCAGGTCAACGTCTACGCGCGCGGCGCTGCCTCCTGCCGCCCGGATCTCAGCTACGGCTTGATCTGCCATCTCCTTGTTCAGATCGGCGATGAAGACATGCGCCCCTTCGGCTGCGAGGCGTATCGCGGTGGCGCGCCCGATTCCGGAGGCGCCTCCCGAGACGAGGGCCGCTTTGCCTGCGAAACGGTAAATTGCGTAGGGATTGGCGCTCATTGTTCGTGGCCTGTCAGCTGCTGGAGCAGGGAGAGGGCTGCCTTTGCCGAGCGCTTGGCATCGTCGAACCTGCCGGTTTCGAGGACGACATAGCTGTCATAACCGGCCTTTTGCAGGGCGGAGAGAACGGCCGCTACGGGCACGTCGCCCTGGCCAAAGGGCTTCGTGTTGAGACCGTCGAAGTGGGGCTCTTCCGGGCTGCCGGGGGGCGCATCGCCCCGGTGATATTCCTTGGCATGGACGCGTACGATGTGCCGACCAAGCTGGGCGATCTCTTCGATGGGGTCGTAGCCAAGCCCCATACAGTTGGCCATATCCCAGTAGTCTCCGATGAAGGAGGAGTCGACTCGGTCGAGCAGGGCGGAGGTGTGGTCCCCCCGCAGGGTATGCTCAATTGCCAGAGTGACGCCGGCTGCCTCAGCTTCGGGCGCGAGCAGGCGCAGGTTTGCTTCCAGGCGGGCGACGGCCTGCTGCCCCGTCATCATTGCCGAGCCGAAAAAGGGCACGAGCAGATAGGTCGCGCCGAGGTCGGTGCAAAGGCGAATGCCGGCGCGAACGGCTTCGAGGCCGAATTCTTCTTTTTCGGCGTCGGCGAGGCCTCCGTGATTGAGGAAATGGGCGGCCACCGAGGGAATCTCCACGCCGGCCTGGGCCGCTGCCTGGCGGACTGTTGCCCGGTTCTCCGGCGCGAGGGGACCGCCGCCGGGCTGGGCCTCGGAGACGTCGTACCAGTCGATTTCGACGCCTTCAAAGCCGAGCTCCGATGCGACGGCGAACACGGTTGAAAGCGGCTGATCGATTACGTTCTGCAGTGTGCCGAATTTCATTGGTCAATCCACTGTTTCGACTTGGCCGCTTTCCAGGGAGCGGTTTGCTGCCAGGGTAACGGCGAGGGAGTTGACGGCGTCGGCGTAGGAGGAGCGGACGAGGCTCTGGTCCTGGGCTTCGACGGCGGCGAGGAAGCATTCGATCTGGCGGAAGTATCCGCGTTCCTGGCCGTGGTAGTCGATCTCCTTCTGGTCGACGTAGCCGGAGATGTGGGTGTCCATCGCCAGGCGAAGGTAGAGGTCGCGGCCGCAGAGTTCGGTCATGAAGCCGTCCTTGACGCGTGCGGAGCAGGTGCTGACGATGCTGCCGATGGCGCCGCTGGCGAATCTGAGATTGACGACGGTGCTGTCCTCGAAATCGGCGATCGTGTTATCGGGCCCGTCGTGGCCGAATGCGTGGACGGTTTCGACTTCGCCGAGGAAGTAACGCAGCCAGTCGAAAACGTGCGTGCTCTGCTCGACGAGCTGGCCGGCGCTGACCGCGAACTTGCCCCACCAGGGATGGGAGGGGGGCATGCGGGTGAGGAAGCGGCCCATCCCCATGCCGAGGTCGCGGCCCCGCACAAGCTCTTTAGCGCGCTCGGTGATGTCGGAATAACGGGCCATATAACCGGCCTGATTGATGCGGCCGCTGGCGGCGATCGCCTCCTGCGTACGGCGGGCGACGTCGAGGTCCAGTGCGACCGGCTTGGCGACGAAGACATGGGCGCCGGCGGCGGCGGCGTCGATCGTCTGCGTGTCATGGGCGGCCGGTGGAATGGCGACGAAGACCGCGTCCAGGTTTTCGCGTGCCAGCATTTCGCGGTGGTCTGTGTAGCCGCTGCAGTTGAGTTCGTCGGCGACGCGGGCGGCGGTCTGGGCATTGACGTCACATACCGCGGCTACGGTCCGGTCCAGTTTTTCGAGGCTGCCGATGTAATTTTGGGCGATCCCGCCGACTCCGATAAAGGCGATCTGCATCGTGTGTGTTCCTTGCTGCGTGTGTGTACCTTGCTGACTGTGACGAATGGTCTCGAATTGCTGTTGGTTCGGACGGGGCGGGTCAGCCGAGGCGGATGACGTCCTTTTCTTCGATGTCTTCGACCGGGCCGACCTCGATCAATTCGCCGGAGGTCTCGGCGGCGGACTGAATTTCAGTGGCTTCGGCTTCGGGGTCCTTGGGTATCGGACGGATAACCCTGTAGTCGGGGTCGCCGGTGGCCTGTTTGATGAGGGCGGGAATCAACTCCTTGTAAGCCGCCCACAGGCTCTTGTAGGGAGGGGGCATCTGGTCCTTGACGGCCTCATGCAGTTTGGGCAGAGCATGGAAGGGGGTCATGGGCATGGTGTGATGCTCGAGATGGTACTGCATGTTGACGTAAAGGAAGGCGAAAACGGGATTGACGTAGATGGTGCGCGTGTTCTCGCGATGGTCGTAGGTATCCTCTCCGAGGCCGGCGTGCTGGGGGAGGCTCAGGAGCTGTTGGAGCCAGCCGCCGTAGAAGCGGGGTAGGAGGACGAACATCATGGGCAGGATGCTGCCCACGAGGATGGACCAGATTGCGAAGGCGCAGTAAATGGCGATGTGGACGCGGCTGGACCAGTACATCTTTTGCAGGTCCCGCTCTGGCACGAAATCCCGCACGTCGTCGTTGGGGCGGCCGCAGGCGTTGCGGATGAGGCGCCAGACTTCGGGCGGGCCGCTGCGCAGGTAGAAGAAGTCCAAGAGGAGCTTGACAATGTCGGCGGGACGCTGGACCTGGATTTCGGGGTCGCGGCCCACGAAGTAGGTATGCGTATGGTGGCGGGAGTGGCTCCAGCGCCACAGGTAGGCTTCGCGAATGGCGATGAAGGAGGCAATGGCGTACACGACCTCGTTCAGCCAGCGCGTGCGGAAAGGCGTGCCGTGGCCGCTCTCGTGCCAGCGGGAGTCGGCGGATGTGTAAATGGTGCCGTAGACGAGGAATGCGGGCACGGCCCACCAGGTGCCCCAGGAGATTGCGGCCAGATAGGCGCTGACGCCCAGCAGCAGGAACCAGAGGCCGAAGTGCCAGAGGCCGGGTCCGTCGCGGCGCTGCATGATGTCGCGCATCTGGCGGCGGGAAAGCTTCGGCTTCCACCACTCCTCTTCAACGCGGCCGAGGATGCGGTCGCCGTCGAGTTTGACGGCGTCGCGGTTGCCGCCGGAGAGGCTGTAGTCTCTGCGAATCGCTTGCACGCTCATGGCTGATCTCCTCTCGAAAACCGTCCAGTCAGGGAGCTAATGCGCATTCTGCCGTGTCAGGCGACGCGAACAAAGAGCGTATTTCCGCGGCGTTCTACGGGATAGGTTTCGAGATGGTCGCAGGCGGGCGCGCGCAGGGCGCGGCCTGTGGTTATGTCGAAGCGACCGTTATGAAGCGGGCACTCGATGACGTCTTCGATGACCAGTCCGTCGGCGAGATAGGCGTACTCGTGGGTGCAGAGGCCGTCGGTGGCGTAGAATCTGTCTCCCTTGAGGCGGTAGACGGCAAGCGTGCGGCTGCCGTGGTCCAGGCGGATGACATCTTCTTCATCGAGGTCTTCGACCGGGCAGACCTCAACCCATTCGCCGGAGGACTCGGCGGCGGTATGCGATTCTACGGTTTCGGTTTCCGTGTCCTGCGGGATGGGACGCATGATCTGATAGCCGGGGTCTCCGGTTGCCTGCTTGATAAGGGCGGGGATCATCTCCTTGTAGCACGCCCAGAGGCCCTTGTATGGCGGGGGCATCTGGTCTCTTACGGCCTCGTGCAGTTTGGGCAGGGCGTGGAAGGGGGTCATCGGCATGGAGTGATGCTCAATGTGATACTGCATGTTCATGTATAAGTAGGCGAAAACCGGGTTGACGAAGACGGTGCGCGTGTTCTCGCGGTGGTCGTAGGTGTCCTCGCCGAGGCCGGCGTGCTGGGTCAGGCCCAGTAGCTGATGGAGCCAGCCGCCGTAAAAGCGGGGCAGGAGCACGAACATCATGGGCAGGAAGCTGCTGATTGCGATTGACCAGAGGGCGAAGGCCGCGAGGATGGCCAGGTAAATGCGGGATGACCAGTACATTTTGGCCAGTTCACGTTCCGGCATGAAGTCGAGTACGTCGGAGTTGGGACGGGCGAAGGCGTTGCGCACGACCCGCCAGACTTCGGGGGGCCCGCTGCGAAGATAGAAGAAATCCATCGCGATCTTGAGCAGGTCGGCGGGGCGCTGTACCTGGATTTCGGGATCGCGTCCGACAATGTAGGTGTGAGTATGGTGACGGGAATGGCTCCAACGCCACATGTAGGCTTCGCGAAAGGTCATGAAAGAGCTGACGTGATACAAGAGTTCGTTGAGCCAGTGCGTGCGGAAGGGCGTGCCGTGACCGCATTCGTGCCAGCTGGCGTCGGACGAGGAATAGATCGTCCCGTAGACGAGAAATGCGGGAATCGCCCACCAGGTTCCCCAGGAAACTACGGCAAGGTATGCGCTGACGGCGAGCAGGAAAAACCAAAGGCCGTAGTGCCGGAGGGCGGGCCCGTTGCGCCGCTGCATGATCTCTCGCATCTGCTGGCGAGAAAGCTTGGGCTTCCACCAGGTCTCCTCCATGCGCTCGACAATGCGGTCGTCGTCGAGTTCAACGGCGTCCTTGTGGCCGCCGGAGAGGCTGTAGTCCCTGGGAATCGCCTGTACACTCATGGGAGTTCTCCTTTCTCGTACACGACCGGACGGGAGACTGACATGCGGCAGTCTGCGGGAGTTGCGTCGAAAACGGGCGCAACGGTCCGCGTCCTCGCGGGCAAGATTTGTTGATTACAGGCCTGCCTGAGCAAGAGAAGCTTGGGTGCGCGCTTTCTGGGTATGCCCGCTTCGGCTACGGTTCATTCGCCGGGGGCGGCGGTCGGCGCGGGAGTGCGCTCCCGGCTGCAAATTATACATCAAAAGCAGGCAGTCCGCATCTCGCGCTGGTGACCCCATTCCGGCAGGGCACTGGGACGAAGCAGATGTGAGGGGTAGTCTTGCGCTATAAAGACTCTTCGTTAGCGATCTTGCAAGGGAGTCCAGCCGCGGCCGGGTGTGCTGGGACGGGTTGTTTCGTAGCGCTCGCGCAGTTGCCTGAACTGATCGGCGGAGTGGACTTCGCGTGCAGGGTCGCTTTGATCGCGAATGACGAAGTCGGCTTCGGGCGGATAGCAGGCCATGGTGACGGGATCGCGTTCGGGCGTGTAGGAAGCCGGTTCTTCTTCGACGTTGTTGGGTACGTTCGCGTTCTGGTAGCGCAGGTCGATGCTCCAGCGGACCACATTGGTGCGGTTGGCGAAAGAGGCGTGGGGCGTGAGGTTGGTAAGGAGGAGTGCGTCGCCAGCCTTCATGGGAACGGGGACCGGCTCGACCGGGGGCAGTTCCTCGTCCGGGACTTCGAGGAAGCCGGCGTGGCCGCCGGTGTAGTGGCGCAGGATGCCGGAGTGGTGGACGGTTGGGATGACGTGGAGGCAGCCGTTCTCGAGGGTGGCGTCGACGAGGGGGACCCAGCAGGTGATGATGAGATGACGGTCGCAGTGGGCGAGCGTATAGCCGGCGTCCTGATGCCAGGGGACCTCGCCGCGATCCCAACCGGGAAGCTTGGGGCGGATGCGGTAGACGGAGGAACCGACGATGTCGGGGCCGACGAGACTCTCAATGCAGGAGAGGAGTGCCGGGTGGCGAATCGTTTGCAGCATGGCGGGGCCGTTGTAGCCGCCGCCACCCTTGCCCATGACGCGACGGGCCAATTCTTCGCCGGCTTCTTCGTTTTCGGCGTGGATGCTGGCCAGGCGGAGTCCAAAAGGCTGATCCGCGTATATGTCTGTCAGACTGCCGTCTGCCTGCAGTTCGCGGGCGCCTTGATCGATGATCTCGGTCAAGGCGTCCTGCAGCGGCTTCAGGTCTTCCGACGAGAAGAGGCCGGACTTGAGCAGAAAGCCCTGGCGTTGGAATTGGGAGAGTTCGGTCTGTGTCAGGCTCATGGCGCTTTGTCCATTTGTTGACGCGTCGTATCGGCGCAGGCGTCGCGGCAGGCTGGTTTCGAGGAATTATACTGCCCAGGGTACGGAAGGGGAAAGTTTGCTCATCAACTCCCCGAAGGGACCGCCTGCCTTATTTTGAGCCGTACCTCGTGTGTGGGAAGTGAATCTATCAGTTCTTCGGTTCCGGGACAAAGAGAGTCTGTTGCGACTTCCTCAGACGGCGTTCCAGACCTGGACTTCATGAATCAGGCCGCTGGTGTTCAGGAGGCCGATGCGGCCGGTCGCTTCGGCGGGCAGGCTGTAGGACTGAATCAGGAGGTCGTCCAGGTAGAATTCGAGGACTGATTCTTTCAGAAGGGTTCGGAATCGCGCTGTGCTGGCAAACGGCCGCTCGCGCGCCATGACATCCTCCAGATGGGAACTGCCTTCGTTCTCCGTCATGAGGCCGAAATGGGTGACGCCCCTGGTTCCCACTTGAATGAAACTGCCGCGGCCGGTTTCATACTCGACGTAAAGACCGGGCCAGTTTGATTCGGGCAGGTCGGCTGCAGGGAGAGTGACGCTGCCCTCGATTACTATGCCGTTCGCGGTGTCGACTATTGCTTCAGCCATTTGGACGCGTCCGTTGGCAGGGGCGAATCGGGTGGGGACCGGGTTTTTCTTCAGGGCTTCGTTGCCCTGCCAGTAGCCGAACCAGAGGGTTCCGGCTTCGTCGACGAAGGCTCGTTTGAGGGGGGCCCAGTAGCAGATGTCGCGGCCCGTGTCGAGCTGGAAGCGGGTTACGGCGTGATGGTTGACGAGGATGTCGTCGGGCGTGCGGAGGAAACGGGCGAAGTAGGTGTGTTTGTGCTCGCCGGAGTTTTCGAGGAGGGCGTAGTTCACGGGAGCGATGCTATACGGACCGGCGGGACTGTCGGCGATCATGGTCTTCATAGTCCTTGAGCCCTGGCCTACGATGGCGTAATACTTGCCGTTGAACTCAGCGACTGCGCCGGCCTCCATGCTGTGCGGCGGGTCGGCGCCTTCCCAAATGAGCTCGGGGGAGGAGAGGGCCTCCCAGTGGACGCCGTCGTCGCTGCGGCCGAAGCCGAAACCGATTGCTTCTTTGGGGGTGGCGGTCCAGAAGCCGTAGTAGCCGCCCTGCGGACGAGGGAGGGGGAAGATGCAGTCCCAGCGGCCGTGCTGCTCGTAGTAGCGGGTGTCGACTTTGAAGATGTGATCGTCGCCGAACTTTGTCCAGTTCATCAGGTCGTCGCTCCAGGCGAAGAGGATGTTCTGGGTCTGGCGGCCGTCGTCTTCGACTCGCCATTCGGAGTAGTTGCAGATGAAGCGGCCGCTGCTGTCGAAGTCGGGAGACTTCCAGACGGCGCCGGTGCCGAGGTAGGTGACCATCTTTTCCGAGGCTTTGACGGCCCAACCGTGGTCGGTCCAGGTGACGCCGTCGGGGGAGGTGGCGAGGCCGAAGCCTTCGCCGGGGCTGTACTCGGTGATCAGATAAAAGAGATAGAAGACGCCCTCATGGAAAAACATCCAGGTATCCCAGTGGGCGTCGACACCTTTGGATTTGAAGAACATGGACTGGGTCGCGTTTGTCATGTCTGTTGCTTCCCTGGCTTGTCGGCAGCGGCGGGGCGTGCGGGACCGGAGGTCTCCTGCGCTGCCGGGAGGATTTCGGTTTGAGTTAGACTTTGAGGCCGGAGTCGACCAGGCCTTCGACGTAGAATTTGCCCAGGACGATAAACAGGAGAACGAGGGGCAGCGAAGCGATCACATAGCCGGCATAGAGCGGGCCCCAGACGCTGAAGTCCTGGCTCGTCCAGCCGGCGACGCCGCCGTACGTGGCGGATCGTGCCAGCTTGTAGAGTCCGACCGCGATCATCTGTTTTTCGTCATCCTGGATCATGACCAGCGGCCAGAGGAAGGAGTTCCAGACACCGATGAAGTTGAGAACGGCCAGGGTGGCGAGCCCAGGCAGTGACAGCGGGAGGGTGATGCGGCCGATGAGGTCGAGGACGCCGGCGCCGTCACAGCGGGCGGATTCGAAGAGCTCCTCCGGGATTCCGGCAATGAAGGCGCGCATGAGGAAAATGCCGAAGATAGGGCCGCCCGCCAGCTCGGGGATAATCATGGACAGTCGATTGTTCAGCAGGCCGAGGCGCACGTAGACCATGTAGGCGGGGATGAAGGAAAGGACCCAGGGAACCATCAGTAGGGCGATGATGGCGTAATAGAGCGTTTCGCGGAAGGGAAAGTCCATGCGGGCGAAGACATAGCCGCCGATGAGCGAGAGCAGCAACATTCCCATGAGGCCGATGATGGCTACGATGATGGTGTTGATCATATAATCGCCGACGATGTCCCAGGCGGCGATATAGTTGCGCCAGCGCAGCGGAAAGCTGATGGCCCACCGTTCCCAACGATATTGGAGGCCGTTCTTGAAAGACCAGGTGATCAGCAGGTAGGTGGGTATTAGAGAGAGGAGCAGCATGACGGTGATAAACAGGTGCGATCCGATCTGGTAATACCGGAGGGGACGCCGGGTAGAGGGGGCGACCTGCGTGGAGGTTGTGGTACTCACTTGCCGTTCTCCTTGTACTGCCCTTGGTTCCGCGCTTGGCGCTAGTGGCGGACGTCTTCAACTGCGGGTTGAACCGTGCGGTTGACTGCCAGGGTCGCGCCAAAAGTAATTACGAAAAGGATCATACCGATGGAAGCGGCGTAGCCAAACTGCTGAGTGCGAAATGCCTTGTGAAACATGGTCAGGCCGGGCACCATCGTGGCGAAGCCGGGGCCGCCGTCGGTCAGCACGAGAATTGTTTGGAAGGATGTAACACCGGCAATGACGGCGAGGATTGTCATGAGACGCACTTGCCCCAGGACGAGGGGCAGGTCTATCTTCAGCGTGCGGCGGAGACCGGTGCAGCCGTCTACTTCGCAGGCGTCGAAAATCGATTCGGAAATCTGGCCCAGCCCGCCCAGATAGATGAGGGTACCGACGCCGGACACCCAGGGGAAGCCCATAAACATAATGGCATAGAGGGCCGTGGCCGTGTCACCAAGCCAGTTGCGTGCCAGGAATCCGAGTCCGAACTGTTCCAACAGGCCGTTGATCACGCCCAGGTTGGGGTCGTAGATCTGCTTCCAGAGGAGGATGACCACGATGAGTGGGACGAGCATCGGGATGATGAGAAAGAGGCGATAGAGCTCCTTGGACTCGTTGTCGCGGATGCGGAAGATGAGAACGGCCATGATGAATGGGATGACGGCCCCTGAGAAAAAGAAGAACGCGAGCAGTTTGAACATGTTGAGGAGTTCGCGCGGGGTTTCGGGGGAGGTAAAGTAGACACCAAAGTGCTGCAGGCCGACGAAGCTGGCTTCGACCCCGGGCCGCCAGCGGTAGAAGGCGCGAAGGAGGCCGAGGATGGGAGGGTAGTAGTTGAAGACCAGGAGGAGAATGAAGATGGGGGCAAGAAGGACATAGGCCTGCCAGGAGCGGCGCATCGCCTGCCAGGTAGAGAGCCCCCCGGGCCTGGCGGGAATCCTATTGATCGGGTTTGCCCCACTGCCCTGTTCCGGAGTTCCTGTACCTTCCGTCATTCTGTCTCCCCGGACTTCGCCATTTGCAGAACCTCTTAGCGAGGACGAAATCTATTTGCGTTCAATCTGAAGAAAGCGGTATCTCGACCGGCACTTCAATAGAGAATCTCTTGTCTACCTCTAGCCAGCGCCCGATGTTGATGTCGATGACGTTTATGATTGAGTCCGTTTTGATGTCGTAGGCGGTGGCCGGATTGGGGGTGAAGGTAATCTCGACTTCGCCGTTTTCGTCGGTGTAGGACCACTCCGGGATCATGAGTCCGTTGCCGGGCTCCAGCCAGGCTTGCAAGGTATCGTTGACGCGCGGTTGGCCGTTCTCTGTGACGCGAACCGTAAGAATGATTGAATCTTCGCCGTCGGAGACGACTTTTTCCTTGTTGAACTCGCCTTCAATCACGACGTTGTTGAGACGCACCAGTGCCTGGATGAAGTCGGCGGCAAGGAGGGCGAGTATCAGGAGCAGCAGGCCGACTGCGGCCAACCGGATTTTGCGTAGCATCTGAGCGGCAAGAGGGAGAAGGGTGGTGAGCGGACAGGGCCACGGCCGCTATCCGCTCACCCACAGATTCATCAGTTTAGCTGTCAGCTTCCTGGTCGGCGAGCAGGGCTTCGTAGCGGGCGACACCTTCATCCCAGGAGCGCTGCTGGCGCTCGAAGAACTCGGCTCTGTCCATGTCGCCGATCACCCAGGCCACGAAGATCCGCCGCCACTCGGTGAAGTAGTCCCAGTCCCACAGGAGACCCATGCCCCACCAGGCGATGGTATAGGTGTAAAGAGGCAGCTTATAGCCACCGATGGCGGACCACAACGGTCCGAGCTTGGCGTCCCTGGCAGATGGAATATACTGCTGGTTCTCGTTGTTGAGGAAAGCGTTGTTTTCCGGCTCGGTAATGAACTGCCACCATTTGACGACCTGGTCGCGATTGCCGCGCATTTGGGTCGAGGACTTGAGCATTACGTCCTGCGGACCTCGAATGGCCTGCACGTGTTCGCCGGGCACATTGCCGTCACCGGCCGTATAGTCATTAGGGTCGACTGCGCCGGGCATGCTGACCGTTGGGGGAATGTCGGCAGCGGCGGGCATTGGCGAAGGAACGAAGGTGCGCTCAAAGTCTACATTGGGGTCGTTGGCCAAGGTAGCGAATTCCCAAGTGGCCCGGTACTGCATACCGACCGAGCCTTCGCGCCAGAGGAGGTCGAGATCGGTGGTATTAAAGCCGTCCACCCAGGTCAGAGCGAGGGCGTACATTTCGTCCCAGGCGCGCTGGTAGATGGGCGTGTAGGGGCCGATCAGCTCGGCCTTGTGTGCGGGCAGAGCTTCCTCGATGCCGACGAAGAAATCATTGTCGGCGTCCATCTCGATGCAGACTTCCTGCATCATGGGAGGGAGGATCTGGAGGGCAAGGGGCCAGCAGTTGCCGGTCTCGCCTTCGCGGGGCCAGGGAGAGAGGCCAAGGCCGGCTTCCTTGAGGGCCTGGGAAACCTCCATCTGTTCGGTCCAGGTGGCAGGCGGCGAGAGTCCGTACTCGTTGAAGATCTCCATGTTGCAGGCGAGACCGACTTCGAGGTAGGGCCAGATTGCGCGGATGGGGGCGCAGTAGTCGAGGCCGTCCGACCAGGTCAAGGACTCCATCATGGAGGGATAGAAGCTGTCGGACCAGGAGTCGTATTGGATTGCGTAGGGGCTGGGGGCGTCGAGCCAGTCGTCGATGGGGACGCACCAGCCGCGCTGGACGAGGTCCAGGCGGCTCATCAGGTCGGGGGATTCTCCGGAGCTTACGGCGGCGGTGAGCCAGGCGTCGTCGCCGGCCTCATCGAAAACGACGGCAATGTCCGGGTTGAGTTCTTCGAAGCGCTCAGCGAGAATGCGCGCCGCGTTGCCGACCAGGGGGTGTTCGGCAGAGCGGGTGGTCCACTCGGTGGGGTGAAGCTGGGCAAGGTTACAGTGAACTTCCACCCTTTCCATCGCGGCTGCTTCGCCGCCGGACTCTTCAGCCATCTCGCCTCCGGCGGGAGCGGCGGGCGCGTCGCATGCGGCCATCAGACCGACGCCTACTGCACCAGCGGAGACTTTCAGAAAGTTTCGTCTACTCAGACCATTGCCAGCCATTTTCTGCCTCTTCTCCTTGTCCTTGAATTTCGATAGTTCAGGATACAGTACGGGCCGCGGTCGGCGCCGTATCGAGAGCAAGCAGCAGTGGGTCGTTCACCTCCTTAAATTTGAAAACTTACTATGAGAGTTTCGATTCTTCCCTCTGATCTGTCGTTCAGGGCGCCTCTTGCGACGGCCTGATGGTAGGCAATGTTAAGCGGATGCCTGTCGCAAACTATGTCTCGACGCCGGCATCGGCCAGTGCTTTTCTGGCTTCGTGGGCGGCTTCTGAATCGGGATCGAATCTGATGGCGCGTTTCAGCCCGAGAACGGCGTGTTCGTCGCCCGCGCGAGCAAGTTCAAGGGCTTCGGCGAAGCCTTTTTCGCCGAAGCTCAAATCGCGGGCTACTACGGGGTTGTCATAGTCTTTCCAGAAGTACTTGTACTCGTCGGATTCCCAGCTTTCGTAGACCTCCTCCCATTCGAGGCCGCTGGGGCCGTGGGGCGTGAGCATCTGCTCTGCGATGAGGTCGCCGACGGCCTGGTAGCGATTGTCGAGCGAAAGACGCAGGCGGTCTTCGGTATAGTTGGGCAGGGCCTGATGAATCGTGAGAGCGGGGAAGATCAGGGTGTCGCCGATTTCGAAGTCGGTCGAGTGCCAGTCCGGTTCGATCTCTTCCTCGGCGTCGACATCGACCTTCAGGGCGCCGGCGCCGAGAGAGTAGTGGTGGTCGAGAACGCGTCCGACTTTGTGGGAGCCGGGAATGACGGCCAGTGGCCCCAACTCGATGGGGCAGTCCCCGATCGGGGCCCAGCTGGTCAGGGTCTCGTAGTTGCCCTGAAAGTGGACAAAGTCCTGGTGCATGGGCGTCGTGTGTTCGGTAAACTTGGGGAACCAGAGACGGGCGATCTGGTTTGGGTGGGGCATGATGGGGCGGCCCATGATCTTCTCGATCATGCTGGTGACCTCGGCCCAGTGCCCGGCGCGGTGGAAGGGCTCCAGCTTGTAGACCTGGCTGTAGCCGTCAACGTATTCGCGATCGCCCTCGGTGCATTGTTTGGATATGTCGGCGATACCGTCATAGGGGTCGGTATCGGGCAGGAGCCAGCCGATTTCCTGGATTTTGGTCATCATGATCCGGCGCAGCTCGCGCATTTTGTCGGGGTCCTGAAGCTGTCTGAAGAAGAGATAGCCCTCATCGGCCAGGCGGCGCTGAAGTTCGGGGGGATCGTCGAAGGCGTCGTTTGAGACGCGAAACTCGCGGATTTCCTCAGGCATTGGAACTTCCTTTCCCAGAGTTGTGGGCCGGATACATCTACTCGCGATCTCGTTTGAGGCCGGATACGGTTACAAGGATACTGATAGTGAATTGCGATGTCAAGTGGCTTGCAGAAGCTGGCGAAAGGAAGCCGTTGGAGAGAAGCGTGGCCGGTCAGAGGTTGACTACTCGAAGGGAGGGCGCGGGCGCGCTGCACTGCGGCGCCCCTATTTGACGAGGCATCCGACGCTTTGACACTTTTTCACACGGCGCTTAGGATGCACTCCTGCATAGAGTGAGGAATTCACGAGAAGAGTGCCATGCGATCATTCGAATTTGGAGACATTATTTACAGTAATCCGCTTGCGGCCGAAGCTGACGCGGCCGGATTCCGGCTGGAGGGCGAGGCGCACATCAGCTTTGCCAGCGGGCGGATGCGGATGGAGAATCTGCGCGATCCGGCGGAGGGGCAGAAGTCCAACTTTGTACTCTGGCGCCAGGAGACGTTTCCGGGGGATTTGAGTGTCGAGTGGGAGTTCTGGCCGGTCCAGGAGCCGGGGCTGTGCATTTTGTTCTTTGCCGCGACGGGACGCAACGGCGAAGACCTGTTCGATCCGTCGCTTGCTGAACGCACCGGTGAGTACAAGCAGTACCACCACGGGGACATCAACGCCTTGCACGTCTCCTATTTCAGACGGCGGTGGCCGGAGGAGCGGGCATTTCACACCTGTAATCTGCGCAAGAGCTATGGCTTTCACATGGTGGCCCAGGGCGCGGACCCGATACCCCCCGTGGCGGACGCGACTCCACCGTACAGGATTCAGATGATCAAGTGTGGGGCAGAGGTCTCCTTTTCGATCAACGAGCTGCCGATTTTCAACTGGCGCGATGACGGGGCCAGTTATGGGCCGCTTCTGGAAGGCGGGAAGATTGGTCTGCGGCAGATGGCTCCTCTGGTGGGGGAATATGCGAATCTGGTCGTGCGGAGAGTAAGCTTGGAGGGAGAGTAGAGTCTGCGATAGTAGCTGGGAGAGCGGGGCAAGACAGAAGAGGGTAGACAGGGCAAGAGGAGCAAGAAATATGGGCAAGTCGGAAGGACAGCTGATATTCAGCGAACGGTTTGAAGGGGAATTGGATTCCGAGTGGTTCTGGATTCGTGAGAATCCGGAACGATGGCGGATATGTGACGGTGGGCTGGAGATCGTGGTGGAGCCAGGAGTGGCGGGGACCGTGCGCAATGCGCTTGTACGGCCGGCGCCTGACCGCAGTTCCGGCGTATACGCGATTGAGGTGACGATCTTCAATCACACCGAACCTACGCAGCAGTATGAACAGGCCGGGATCACCTGGTACCAGGACGGCGAGCCGGTGTTCAAAGAGGTCAAGGAGCTGGTGGACGGTGACGTGTTTATCATACCCGGCAGCAAGGCGATGCCGGCGCAAAGTGTACGGCTGCGGCTGGTCGTGGATGCCGAGTCGTGGGAGGCGCAGTACCGTCCGCAGGGGGCGTCGGAGTTCAGGACGGCGGCCGCGGGCGAACTGCCGCCGGCGGATAACGAGCAGGTCAGCATCCAGTGCTATAACGGACCGCCTGATGAAGAGCACTGGATTCGGTTTGAGGACTTCCGCGTTTTGCGCATTTGAGCCCTGCCTGCCGCGTTATTGTGTTGTCGGCGTTCAATTCGGTCCCCCGGAATCAGGTTGGAGCCTCAGATCCTGGCCCGCAAGGTAGCGCTGGGGGTGTGAGAGTGTGTGACCGGGGAGGTAGAGGGTGACGTCGCCAGCGCCGTAGACGCGCCAGTCCTGGACTGATCCATTGCTGATCATGGCGGTTTCTTCGTCTATGCCGACCAGCGTCGCATTGGGCAGGAGTCCGCGCAGGCGGTCGGCCCATCCCTGTCCGAAGGTGTTGTGATGGGGCAGGACGCAGATGTTGGGAACCAGCCCGAGTCCGGTCGTCGCGCCCTGGCCGTGAGGGTCGTTGAGATGTTCGCAGAGGACCATGGCGCCGGCGCTGCTTCCGGCCAGTACGGCGCCGCCGGCGTAGGCCGTAAGCATGGCAGACCAGGCAGGCGAGTCGCGAAGCGTTTCGCACAGATAGCCGGGGAACCCACCCAGCAGGTATATCAGTTTCGCTTCGGCCACTGCTTCGATTACGTTGGAATCTCCGGCTGAGGCGCGGTCGAGCAGAGGGACGACCTGGACGTTGGTCGCGCCCAGGCCGGTGAACCAGCGGCGGCCGTTCTCGCCGGCGCGGCGGTGGTTGTTGTCAGGCGCGGCGGCGGCGGGGATTATGGCGATGGGTGTGTCAAGGCCGCCGGCCAGTTCTATACTGCGGTGGTCGGAGGCCGCCATCCGGCCGCCGAATTCTGAGCCGCCTGCGAGGAGTAGGTGACCTGCTTCCACTGCGCTCATTTCTCCAATCCGTTTGCGGGTTTATCGGTCCGAACTCTCGAAAACGGCAAACCTCCCGCCGCCCCTCTTGCTCTTACCCCTTCACGGCGCCGGCCGTCAGGCCGGAAACGATATACCTCTGCATCGCCAGGTAGAAAACCACAGGCAGCACCGAAAAGACAAGCCCGGCGGCCATGTACTGTTCCACCGGCGTCTGCGCGATCGCCTTGAGCGTGGAAAGGCCCACCGAGGCGGGCATGAAGTCGCCGCTGCTGAGCATTATACCGGCGTAGAGATATTCATTCCAGGCAAAAAAGAAGGCGACGACCGCGACGGCCGCCAGGCCGGGCGCAGACAGCGGCAGGACGATTCGCCAAAGCGCGCCCAACTCTGTACATCCGTCTACCACAGAGGCGTCGAGCACTTCCGGGGGGACGTTGTCGAATACTCCTTTCAGAATCCAAATGCAGATAGGGAGAATGAAAGCGGCGTCGATCAGGGCCAGCGATGGAATGCTGTTTAACATGTTGAGACGGCGATAGAGGATGTATAGCGGAATCAGGATCAGGACTTCGGGCAGCATCTGGGTCACCAGCAGAAACAGGCCGAACAGATTGCGGCCCGGCCATCGCAAGTTGGAGAGCGCAAAGGCGCCCAGCACCGAGAGGGCCATGCAGAGCAGCATCGTCATGACGGCGATGAGGAAAGAGTTGCGCAGCCACCTCGCAATCGGGTGTTCGCTGAACAGCTCGGCAAACTGATCGAAGTAAAGCTCCTGGGGCAGCAACGGAGGTGGAAAGTGCAGGATGTACTTGCTTGGTTGAAAGGTGCTGATCATCATCCAGTAGACCGGAAAGACGATGATTAAGGAGACGACGGCCACGGTGACGTAGAGCAGGGCGCCGTTTATCAGTCTTCCAACGTGGAATCTGGACGTAGCTGTGCGGCTCTCCGCAACTTGGGCAGCCATATCAGGCGGACTCCTGTGTGCGTCGGACCTGCATCAGGATGAATACAAGGGCTACAGCCAGTGAGACGACAAATCCGGCAACGCCGAGGGCAGTCGCATAGGAGTAGTCGTAGAATCGAAAAGCGGTATTGAAAATGCGGATTACGATCGTTTCCGTTGTGCCTGAGGGGCCGCCTCCGGTCATCAGGAAGATGATGGTGAACTGCTTGAACGAAAAGATGGCGGCCAGGACGACGAGAAGCTCCAGGGTTGAACTGATGCCTGGGAAGGTCACGTGCCGGAAGAGCTGCAGCCGGCTGGCCCCGTCCACGCGGGCGGCCTCGTAAAGTTCCTGGGGAATTGCCTGTAAGGCGGCAAGGATCACCAGGCTGTAAAAGGGAAACGCCTTCCAAGAAGAGATAATCACCATCCAACCCATCGCCAGCTCGGGCACCTGCAGCCACTGTGGGTTCTGGGTGACGCCGGGGAGCATCCGCGCCAGGATGTTGACCACGCCGAACTGGGGACTGAGGATCCAGATGAAAATCATGACGACGGGAACCTCGGGGATGGCCCAGGGCATCATCAGCATACCGCGCGCGATGGGGCGGAACCGGAACGGCCGGTTGAAGAGAAGCGCAGTGAGCAGGCCGACGGTCAGTGCGACTACGATTACCAGTGCGGTGAACAGGAGGGTTACCCGGATGACCTTCCAAAAGGCCGGGTCGGAGAACATGCGCTCGTAATTGTCCCATCCCACCCAGGTTGTCGCCGCGCTGGATGCCAGTTCGATGCGCGTGAAGCTGCCGTAGATCCCCTGGACAATCGGGTAGACGATCAGGAGCCCTTCGTAGAGAACGATTGGGAGTGCCAGTGCGAAGGGCAAGAGATAGCGCCGGCGGAGGATGCGGGGAGGCGACCTTTTGCCGCTGGAGCGGCCCGCCATGGCGTCTGCATCGACTCGTTCATTCATTGTTGAATTGATCTGGCGTCTTGCGAGAGGTGAGTGAGTCCTGCCAGAGCAGGCGTTGTTTTAACCGGTCGGGATTTCGTCACGCATTGATAGACGGCGAGGGGGATGTACGAGAACAGTTCGTTCAACTCTCATCACCCCTCGCCTTCCGCACTATGAGATGCGTTCGGCCAGGTCCTCGGCCTGCACCTGTGCGATTTCCATCGCTTCCTCAACCGATTTGCCGGCATTGAGCACGTCGGCGAAATTGGTGATAACGATCTGCCCGAACTCGTTGAAATTGTAGACGAAGTCGCCGACAATATCGAAAGGCGTTACATAGTCAACGCCGAAATAGCCGGGTTTCAGCCACTCAAGTCCATCCAGGTACTCCTGCCTGGCAGCGGAAGGCTGGGCGAAGATCACGTCCTGGCAGCCTTCAACCATACGGCGGTAGTTGTCCGGCTTATACATGTAGGTGACGAACTCCATGGACTCTTCGACGACTTCGGAGTCCTTGTTGATCATCATCGGGTGGATGCGTGCAATCGACTTATTGGTCTCCCAGGGGATGGGGGCGCTGCGCAGCTTTGGATAGAGGTCCGGGGCGTCCTTGGTAAAGGCGCCGACGGCCGCGGAGACATAGAGGCCCTGGGCCACGTCGCCGTTCTGGAAGAGCCGGTAACCGGTTGGATTGTCCGCGCCCTGCGGCATGGCGGCGTCATACATCTGCTTGAACAGCTTGAGACCCTGAATGATCGGATCCGAGGTCAGCAGGGGGGTCGTCCCTTCAGCCCAAATGCCGTCGTAAGGCATGCACCACACTTCCAACTGGAACCAGAAGTCGGACGGTTCGCTGACCAGGTGAGTAGCGAAGAAGCCATACTTCTGATTCTCGCGATCGGTCAGTGCGGCGCTTACGTCTACCCACTCCTGCGGCGTCGTGGCCGGCGTGATTCCTGCTTCCTCGTAACGGTCCTTGTTGTAGAGAATGCCGAAAGCAACCGTAACCATATCGAGGCCGTAGAGGTTGCCGTCCTTACGCAGGGCGTCGTGGGCGGAACTCAAATCGGTGATGCTGTTGCGCACAAGGACGTCATCCAGAGGGACGAGCAGGTCGGACTGGATCAGGCGCGGCGCCAGTTCAGGCGTGGCCATGACAATGTCGCCATCCAACTGGCCGGACTGCGTGCCGACAATTGTTTTGGTCGTATACTGGTCGAATGGGATGTTTTCGGCTACGACTTCGATCTCGGTCTGGTATTCGTTGAACTCATCGACAAAATTGTTCCAGGTTTCGCCGCGATTGCCCTCTTCGAACCACCAGGACAGGTAGCGGACCCTGCTTCTCTCTGCCGGTGCGTCGGAGCCCGCCTCACCGGCTGGCTGTGCGGCCGGTGCGCAGGCTGCAAGCAGCCCAAGTCCGGCCAGCGCGCTTGCACTGCGCAGGAAGTCACGCCGGTTGAGCGTGCTGCGCCTCTGCTCTTGCTTTCGTTTGATCTGATAAGACATTTCGGCAAGCCTCCTTGATTGTTTCGCTGCCTCAGGCAAGACACATGTGGTGCAGAGAGCGAAGACGGGTCAAGGGAGGGTCTCCTGCCTCCTCTTCGGCCCTGCGGCTCCGCAAGAAACTATATACGTCATTACATTTGGTGTCAACAGCGATCGCTCATCCCCGGTGTGGGAAAACGCAATGCAGGCGCTCACCTGGATGCCGCCGGAAATGGAACGGCCTGCCCCCTTCAACTGCGATCTGCGGGACGAGGCCTGACATTGAATTGGCGGCGATATCGATTCACACCAATCGCAGCTGTGTCTAGGCGTAGGTCTCCAGGGGCGGGCAGGCGCAGACCAGGTTGCGGTCTCCGTAGGTGTTGTCGATACGGCTGACTGCGGGCCAGAATTTGTTTTCTCGCACCCAGTTGGCGGGGAAGGCGGCGGTTCCGCGACTGTAGGCGCGATCCCACCGGTCGGCGGTGACCAGGTCGGCGGTGTGGGGGGCGTGGTGGAGAGGCGAGTCCTCGGGACTGATTTTGCCGTCCTGAACGGCCTGGATTTCCTCACGAATCGCGAGCATGGCTGCGCAGAAACGGTCGATCTCCTCCTTGGATTCACTTTCGGTGGGCTCGATCATGAGCGTGCCGGCGACGGGGAAGGACATGGTGGGGGCGTGGAAGCCGAAGTCGATGAGGCGTTTTGCAATGTCGTCGACCTGGAGTCCGTGATCCTTCAGGAAACGTGTGTCGATGATGCATTCGTGGGCCACGCGGCCCTGGGCGCCCTTGTAGAGGACGGGGTAGGCGTGTTCGAGACGGGCGGCGATGTAGTTTGCGTTGAGAATGGCGATGCGGGTGGCTTCGGTAAGGCCGGCGCCGCCCATCATGGCGATGTAGGCGTAGGAGATCGGCAGAATGGCGGCGCTGCCCCATGGCGCGGCCGATACGGCGCCGATGGCGCTTGGGCCGCCGATGCCAGGCACGACGGCGTGGCCGGGGAGGAAGGGCGCGAGATGTTCGGCGACGCAGATCGGTCCCATTCCGGGTCCGCCGCCGCCGTGAGGGATGCAGAAGGTCTTGTGCAGGTTGAGGTGGCAGACGTCGGCGCCCATGTCCCCCGGTCGGCAGAGACCGACCTGGGCGTTCATGTTTGCGCCGTCCATATAGACCTGGCCGCCATGGAGGTGAACGAGATCGCAGACTTCCTGGATGGCCTCTTCAAAGACGCCGTGCGTGCTGGGGTAGGTGACCATGAGCGCGGCGAGCTGCCGGCTGTGCCGTTCGGCTTTGGCTTTGAGGTCGGGCACGTCGATGTTGCCGTCTTCGTCGCAGCGGACGACGACAACCTTCATGCCGGCCATCACTGCGCTGGCTGGGTTGGTGCCGTGGGCAGAGGAGGGGATGAGGCAGATGTCGCGTTGGTCTTCGCCGCGGTTGAGGTGCCAAGCCCGGATCGCGAGCAGGCCGGCGTATTCGCCCTGGGAGCCGGCATTGGGCTGGAAGGAGACGGCGGCGAAGCCGGTAATCTCGGCCAGAGCCTGTGCGAGGCGGTCAAAGAGTTCGAGGTAGCCCTTAGCCTGCTCCAGGGGAGCGAAGGGGTGGAGCCCGCTGAATTGGGGCCAGGTGACAGGGATCATCTCGGCGGTGGCGTTCAGTTTCATGGTGCAGGAGCCGAGAGGGATCATGGAGTGGGCGAGGGAGAGATCCCGGTTCTGCAGCTTGGTGATGTAGCGTAGCATCTCGGTCTCCGACTTCATGGTGTTGAAGATCGGATGGGTCAGATAGGAGCTTGTACGGGCAAAGGGCTTGGGATAGTCGAGAGCGACTTCGCTGGCGAGCGCGGCCAGTTCGGGGCCGGCGGCGTTCGGCCGGCCGTCCTGAGTTGCTGAAGCGGATTCGGACAGCGGACCGCTGCCGAATATCTCCAGCAGAGCTTGCAGCTCGGCGGCGGTAGTTTTTTCGTCGAGAGAGATGCCGACCGCCCCGTCCTGGTACAGGCGCAGGTTGAGGCGATGAGCGGCGGCGGCGCGGCGGAGCTCGCTCTGTGTGCGGGGTCCGCCGTCGATCTTGATCGTGTCGAAAAGGGGACCGGAACCGGATTGCGTGATCCGGTAACCCTCCTTTTGCAGCTCGGAGGCAAGGATGGAAGTCAGGAGTTGAATCCGCAGGGCGATTCTTTTGAGGCCGGCGGGACCGTGATAAACGGCGTACATTGAGGCCATGATCGCCAGGAGTACCTGGGCCGTGCAGATGTTGCTGGTGGCCTTGTCGCGGCGGATGTGTTGTTCCCTGGTCTGGAGGGCAAGACGCAGAGCCGTCCTGCCCTGGGCGTCCTGGGAGACGCCGACGAGGCGGCCGGGCATTTGTCGTTTGAGCTGATCGCGAGTGGCCATGAATGCGGCATGAGGGCCGCCGTAGGCCATGGGCACGCCAAGCCGCTGGGCGCTACCGACGGCGATGTCGGCGCCCCATTCGCCCGGGGGCGTGAGCAGGGTCAGGGCCAGGAGATCGGTGGCGACTACGATCAGGGCGCCGGCGGCGCGAGCCTCTTCGACCAGGCCGCGGTAGTCGTTGATGCTACCTTCGGTGTCTGGGTACTGCAAAAGGATGCCGAAGGTGTCGGAGTCCGGGCGGTAGTCGTTGTGGTCGCCGACGACGATGGTGTAGCCCAGGGGCTCGGCGCGGACTTTGATGGTGTCGATGGTCTGGGGGTGTACCTTCTCGGAGACAAAGAAGATTTCCGCTGAGGCGCCGCGTTTCTGGGCGCGCTTGCACATCATCATGGCCTCGGCGGCGGCGGTGGCTTCGTCAAGCAGGGAGGCGTTGGCGATGTCGAGGGCTGTGAGGTCGGAAACCATTGTCTGGAAGTTGAGCAAGGCTTCCAGGCGTCCCTGTGCGATTTCGGCCTGATAGGGCGTGTACTGTGTGTACCAGCCGGGATTCTCGAGGACGTTGCGGAGAATGACGGGAGGCGTAATGGTGTCATAGTAGCCCATACCGATGAAGGAGCGGAAGAGCTGGTTGCTGCCGGCGAATTCGGCCATTTCGTCCAGAACGTCCGATTCGGGGCGCGGCCCGGGGAGGGCAAGGAGGCGCCGGAGTCGGATCGGGGCGGGAATCGTCTGGTCGATCAGTTGATCGAGGGATTCCACGCCGACTGTTTGCAGCATCTCCTCCTGCTCGTCGCGGTCCGGCCCCAGGTGACGGGGCACAAAGGCATCTGTGCGCTGGAGCAGGGCTTCCCGGCCGTCCCGCTTCGCGGAGTTGTCGGCGATACTGGCCGCGGAGGTATGGCCGAGGCCGTTTCCCGCGGCTTTGGACGGGTGTGCGTAGAATTGCTGGCTCATGGATCTCTCCTTTGGTCACAGCCCCACTCTTTGGCCGCCTTCGCTGCGGCGGCGGTGAGGTCACCGTTTTGTGGAAAGAAAAAACGGGCATCTCAAAAGAGTGCCCGTTGCCTCTGTCCTTGACCTGAGAGATTGGCGCACACCGTCGCGGCATAAATGTGAAATCGGGGAGGTATTCTCCTGTCCTCCCTTTCTCTGCCGGCGTGCGATTGCCCCGTCGGTGGCCGCTAAGAACCTGTTAGCGGCGCTTTCCAAAGGTGCCGTATCGCGACGATCCTTTTGCCTGAGAGTGTGACCGGGCAGGTTGGGTCGTCCTGCCGGCTTGCCCCTTCGGCGCTTCGCTTGTGAAGTCTCTCTCGTCGCGCATCAGCAAATATTCAGTTTCTAATCCTGACGCGGGCAATTGTATCTCAGGCCTTGATATCGCGCAATTGTCGGAAATCGCATGATCGCAACTATAATCCTGTGACGCGACATTTGGGTGGCGCCAACCCGTTCAGCGGGCGGGAGGCCGGCCTGGAGGTATTCGGATTTCGCTGGCTATGCGAGTTATTTCAGGAAGCGCCAGAGGGCACAGGCTGCAGTCGGTTCCAGGGGACGGCACGCGTCCCATCACGGACCGGGCGAAGGAGGCCCTTTTTTCGATTCTGGGAAACTGGATCGAGGGGCGATACGTACTGGACCTGTTCGGGGGCACCGGCGCGGTGGGCATTGAAGCGCTGAGCCGGGGCGCGGAGCACGTCTTCTTCGTTGACCGAAGTCGTGCGGCGGTCCGCACGATTCTACAGAATCTGACTCATTGCCGAGTGGCAGAAAGTGCGACGGTTGCGAGACGTGACAGCTTCGACTTCATCGAGAAGTTTGACGGCGAGCCGTTCGACCTGATCTACATCGCGCCGCCTCAGTACCGGGAGCTGTGGAAGAAGGCGTTGGAGGCGGTCGATGCCAGGGCAGAGCTGTTGGTGGAGGACAGCGTCGTCATCGTCCAGATCGACCCGCACGAAGAGGCGCCGCTCGCACTCGATACATTGATCGAGTTCGACAGGCGCCGCTACGGTTCGGTGCTGCTTATCTTTTATGAAGTTGCCGAGGCCGCCGAGTAAACTGCGATCGGCGGCGGTCGACCCCGTACAATCAGTCCCCTGCAGTCGTTATGACGGCAAAGTAGATGATCTGGCCGGAGCCGGCCTCGGGGTCGATGTCTACGGTCGTGCTGTTGAGGCTGGCAAGAGTGTAGCCCTGCACATCATCCACGGAAACTGTGAACTCGCCGCCGTTCAGTTCTTCGAAGAGTGTACCGGTGGAACCGACACTGTTCTCAGCGGCAACGGCTCTTCCGTCCGGGGAAGTGAGCGTCACGGTGGCGCCGGCGATGAGGTTCTCGTCGGCATCGAACAGGCCGTCGGCGTTTCCGTCGAGAAAGAGATAGACGAGTAGCGCATCAGGCGCGACTTTGTCGCTCACGACTATAGCCGGCGGGGGAAGTGGTCGGTCAGGTTGCGCAGAGTCGCTCGCCTGTGAACCGGTGTCAGTGGTTGAGGTCTTCGAACCTGCCGAATCTGCAGTCTGTCGCTCGTCGGCGCGGGACACGCTGGTGGTTGACGGAGCGGACCGGATCCTTTGAGAGGCGCCGCCGCTGTCTGACAGTGCGGCAGTAGCTCCCGTCTCCATTTGCGCCAGCGCGTCAGTGAGGGCCGCAGTAAAGAGGTCGAAGTTGCGCCTGGTGACCTCGAGATCTGCGACGGCGATGTCCAGCTGGCTGAGTTGGATGCCCTGGTCGCTGAGCGTGCGGTCGAGGTTAGCCAGGCTCGCGTCCAGTTCGGCGAGGCTCTTTTGCAGTGCCGCGACCGCGCCGGACTCCTGTTCGAGCAGGATGAGGCGTCCGCCGAGGGCGTCGACGTTTGCGTTTACTGTTTCGAGGTCGGCAGCGACGTCGGTGAGGCCGGCGTCGATGGCATTCACCCTGGAAATATTGGTGAAGTTCAAGGTGCCGCCGTTCCAGATCGCCAGAACGAGGAGGGTGAGAAGCAGGCCGATGATCGCGCCGCCGATGGCAGAGAGGTAGGCGGTCAACGATTCTTCGACTTCCGGCATACTGAATTCCAGTTCGGGCGGCTGCTTCGTCTGGAGTTCCATTACTTTCTCCTCAAAGGTATGCGCCTTCTACAGCGAAATTGCTTCACATAACGAATTGAAAATACAGAAATCCCCGGCATCTGTCAACTGGGCCGGACCGGCTACGGCTGGATTGGTCTATCGGAGAGTGCGCGATACAGTCGCACGGTCTATGGCGAAAGGGGGACAATATAGACCTTTCCGTTCTCGCTGTCGGTCAAAACCAATTCCCTGTTTGGGCCCACGCTGATGCCCACCAGCTTGCGTATTGGTTCGCTGGCCGGGAGAGCCCATACTTTGGTATTCTCCTCTTTATCCTCGGAGATGCGCAGAAAGCCCCCCTGTTCCGGTTGGGTTACGTACAGATTGCCTTCATCGTCTAACGCCAAGTGCGGGCCGTCCATACTATTTGCCGCTGTCAGAGACCACAGCTTCAGCGGCTCACCGCTGAGTGAGAAACGAATGACCGCGGTGGTACTCGCGGTAGAGACATAGATGGCGTCGTCGCCACGGAAAGCCACGTCGACCGGCTGAAAGTCTCCTCCCGTCAGGACTGTCGAAATTCGCGCCAGCTCCCGGCCCTCCTGGTCGAAGGCCGCCACCGCCATCGCCGGCGTCATGGCCACCCAGATCCGCCCGTGCATGTCAACGTCAAGACCCCTGCTCTTTACCACTAACTCTTCAGGCAAGGGGACCATGCGCACAAATTCGCCGGCGGCGTCATGGACGGAAACCTGACCTCCGTTTCCCGCATCAAGAACATAGATGGCGCCGGCCGCATCCGCGGCGATGTCGACCGGTTCGCTGAATCGTCGATTTGAACGGCGAATCCGGGCTATCTCCCGTCCCTCCGAATCCAGGACGGACAGAGACTTCCGGCTGGGATCGACGACGTACAGCCTGCCGTTGGCTGCAGTTACGCCTCGAGGGCGCTCGAATATGTCGCTTACGACTTCAAAGGCGACTGTCTGCCGCTCATCCACCGGAAGAGGCATTACGTTAAGAGGAAGGCCCCCAATCGTTGCCTCCGGCGTCCTATCGAATATCGCAAGGTCCTCAGCGGACAGGTGATTGTAGCTGCCCTGCGGGGGGATGAGCGCCTCGGTCTGCACCAACGTGCGCTCCTGTCCCGGCGGCGCCCAGTGGAGGTTGACATGATAGTGGGATGTGCGGGCAACATAGCGGATGCGTATGTCGTGCAGCCCGGCTGTCAATGTGATTGTGTCTTCGTCGTACTGATTTGGTTCCGGGCTTGCAGCGACCGACTCCCCGTCTATCCACAGCTCCGACTCGTCAATGGACTCGATTCCCAGACGGTATAGGCCATCGTATGGGACGACCAGCTTGCCCCGCCATTCCACGGTATAGGGGCGGGGCAGCGGGATATCGTGAAAATAGAGGTTGATCTGCGGGTCGATACGGGTGAATGCCGGCGGATCCTCCCAGTTTCCGTTGGCATAGTATCGCCCCAACAGACCATTGCTTTCTACAGGCGACACGTGCAGGGCTGACGTTTGAATGATCTTCTCCTCCTCGCCGGGGCGCTGCCAGGAAAGGGTGACGGGACCATGACCGCCTACGGCGCGTATCCGAACTCTGTGAAGTCCCAGCGCCAGATTCAGCGCGGCCGATACCTCCCCGATTCCCTCCGCCGCATCAGGATCCGACTCGCCTTCAAGCCGGGCCGCGAGTTCTTCGTCTATATACAGTTCGGCAACGGACGGAGCGCGCAGAACAAATTTATGCGGGCCGTACCTTTCAATGTTGAGAATTCCATTCCACTCGGCCGAAAATGGTCCCGAAAAGGGCGCTTCGCGGGGCCAGTCCACGGAAACTGTCGCTTGCCTTTCGACCTTCACCGGCGTGCCCGACCACTCGCTTCCTTCAAAGTAGGACAGACTTATACCCTGAATTGAGGAGATGTCGGAAGGGCGGAGACGAAATTCATAGAGGACCGTTGGCCCCCCAAAGGGCGGCTTATGCTCAACAAAGTCACCATTCGGATAGAAGCTGCGCGCCTGTTCAAAAAAACTTCGGCGTTCAGGATCCATGAGGAAGATCGCCTCTCGATCGGGCGAGAGCGGCATGGGCAGAGTCGCCGTGTAGTCAATACTTTGGTAAGACGACTCGGCATTGCCAATGAATCGTACAGTTGGATGGTGGGCAAAGCGGGAAGTGACAAAAGTGTCCGTATCTGCGCTTTTGGCGTTTTCAGCGATGACCTCGGCTGCAATGCTCTCTCCCGTAGAATAAGCATTCCAGACGGAGAAGCTGTTCCGCTGGTCAACGAAGTAGACTTTGCAATTGTGTGCGGTTATAGCCAAAAACAGCGCACACAGAAAGAGGATTGGCCCCCGGCGAACGAGAGAAAATTGAAGCCTTCCCCACAGGACTTTCAGTCCGAGCAAGGCCGAAAGTCCTTTTCTCTCGCCTGTTCCGTTTCCCGCCTGTTCCCGCGGCGCGATTGCCGCGGCCGTCGCCGCACGCCAGTTTTGCCACAGCTGGACCAGGGGCAGTGTTGCCAGTAGATAGACAGCCGGCAGTGCGCCAATGGCGCGGAGCGACTGAGGCGCCTCGAAGCTGAGGGAGAATATGCCGCCGCTCATCATCACGAGCAGCCACGCGAGCAGCAGTATGGAACGCCGCCGCCACAGGCTTGCGAGGCTCATGCCCACTCCCAGAACAAAAAGCGCTCCGGCAACGGGGGCAAGCGTAGGCTCGCCCGGCAAATTGTGGCGTCCATTAGGGTCGCCCCGAACGTTGTACATAAGAAAATGCGTGACCGCGCTCTCCAGGAGTTTGTCCACAACCTGGTCCGAGGGGTATTCGTTGAAAATCGACACGGTTCGCGTACGCCTGAAGAAGATGTCCGGCTCTTCTTGCGAAAAAACGGCCAGGGGCGCCAGGAACAACAATACGCCCATTGCCGTAACCAGGAGGCCCTTCCACTGATGCCTCAGAGTACCGATATTGGAAACAAAGTATCGGAAAACAAAGAGGGAAACCACCATCAGAAACAAAGTGAACCCCAGATAAAAGTTGTAGCCGAACCCCAATAGCAGCCCCGCCCACAAATAATCGGTAAGGCGATTGCTGCGCAGCGCCCGCAGTAGGAAGCCGATTCCCAGGAACGCGAACAGCGTAACGGGGATGTTGAACATGCCAATCCGGCTGAAGTTGACACTCCAGCGCGACACGGCAACCAGAAAGGCAAGCATGAGACCGGGGCCTCGCCCAAACAGTTGATTGCCCGCCATGAAAGCGGCTGCGATTGACAGCGTACCCAGCAGCACACTGGCCAGGCGGACTACGAAGGTGACGTCGGGCAGTACCCAGAAGAGAGAGGAGACGAGGTAGATGTAGTGTGCCGGACCGTGAATTGAGTCGATAAAGAGAGGTCTGTAGGCTGGCTCTTGTAGAATCCGCTGTGCCTGCAGTGCAAAGTCTGCCTCGTCATACCAGGTCCCGAAGGGAAAGTCGGGCAGATCGTAGAGCCTGAGGAACTGTCCGGCGCACAGGATTGCGACTGCCGCCAGCCGTTCCCAGGTCCTCCACGGCCGTGGATCATCAGCCGTTTCGAGAAAGGAAGATTTCAGCTCCTTCAGGCGCGGGGCCACCTGAAAGCCTGCAAGGACCAGTCGGCGGTCTGCAACTAGAATACAGGCGATGAACAGTAATATGCTGGCAAAATGGAGCAGCCAAAAGGAATCGGGGGGATGCCTCGGGTCAGTCAGAAGGCGGTTAAGGGAGAGAGCCGCGGGCAGGACGGGCAGGAGCAGAATCGGCGCCAGCCATTTTAAGGACAACCTCCATGCCGTTCCGGGGTCTGCAACCGGCACAGCGTCATCCGAATTCAGTCGGAACGACCAGACGGCAAGCGCAATGCCTGCCGCGTACAGACCAACTGCAGGCACAGTCCGGCCGAGGCCAAGCAGCAGCTGGCCGCCAACCGCGACAGCAATAGCGGCCATGGCCCAAAAAACGTTTGCGCGAACTGTTTCGGGGGATCCAAGGCTTGCGACCCGTTCGGACGCATTCGGCAGAGCCGTCCCGGTCGGACCGGGTCTACCGGAGGGTTCTTCCAGCCGGTCAGGGACTTCAGGAGCCGGCGGGGTCGCCAGTCCCACGACCATTCGCGAGCAGATTGCGATGAAAGCCGCAACCATCCGTCTCGGCGTTTCCAGCATTTTGATGCCGTCCGGGGCGGAAGAGTCCTGCCTCTGGCCGGTATCAGGCGAGTCGCCGCCGCTCTGCCGTTCCCGCTCTTGTTGAAGGCCGTGGTGCGTAAGAGAAGACCCGCACGCATGGCAGAACCGGGCCCCCTGGACTAACAGTTCGCCGCACTGGGCGCAGAACGTCTGATCTGGCAGGGATTCTCCACAATTTTCGCAAAAAATTGCAACGGGACGGTTGGCGTGCCCGCACGCTGTGCAGGTTCGTTGCTCCCTGGTTTCTTCAGTGTTCAGCATGGGCCGTCCACTTCAGTCTATCCCTGAATCGTCTTCAGTTCCATTATTCTGTTGAGGGCGATGGCCGCCGGCCCGGCCCAAGGACGGGTGAATCTGCGAAACGGTTCCTGCGGAACCGTTAGGTTATACGAACGGGCGTAGAGTCCGCAAGAGCGCTTTATCAGTAATGGAGCGAACAGTTGCCCGGTGGAAACGGGGGAGTCTATAATGGCCGCACACCCGGCTGCAGATGCACCTGAAGGGCAGCCATTCGTTGAGGCAGCCGGCAACTCAATCTACGTCACCGAGGAAATATGGCGAATCAGAATCCTGTACCAACCGATGAAGAGGCCCTGACGGGGCTGGCGAAGGAGACGGGCTACGCGCTCAAGAAAGCGCGGCTGACGGCCGCGGTCGCGGAGAGCTGCACCGGTGGACTGGTGGGACACTTGATTACGGAGATACCGGGCAGCTCAGACTGGTTTCTGGGAAGCGCAGGGGTCTACAGCTATGCGGCGAAGGAGAGGCTGCTGGGTGTGGACGGTGGGGTCCTGTTACGGGATGGAGCCGTCAACGCGACTGTGGCGAGGCAGATGGCTTTCGGCGCGCTGCGGGAGTATGATGCGGATGTGGCGGTCTCGATCACGGGCGTGGCGGGGCCGGGCGGGACTGTGGAAAAGCCAATGGGCCTGGTCTATCTCCATCTGGCGGCCAGGGATGGTACGGATCGCGCCGAGGATGCGGTGTGGCCGGCAGACCGGCGCGGGAACAAGCTGTTGAGCGCGCAGTGCGCGTTGGAGATGCTGCTTTCTTATGCGAATGACAAGGCAGATTGATGGGTCGGCAAGTGGCGATTGACGAGCCTGTGCGTGTGACTGTGCGCACGCTGCCTGCCGGCAAGATCGCGCCCAAGTGGTTCGAATGGCAGGGCAGGAAACACAGTGTCGTTGCTTTGGGCCGCCAGTGGGACGAGACAGTTGAAGGCAGACGCCTGCGTTGTTTCCTGGTCCAGACGCCAGGGCAGAATTCCTATGAGTTACGGTGGGATCCGGTGGAGGATGAGTGGGTCCTCCACCGCGGCTGGCTGTTGAACCTGGTGTAAGTGCGGACGGCTAGGCGGCAGGCCCGCCTCCCCAGTCCGGTATCGACAGAATCTCCCCATCCCGTAAAGCCGACTTGTGAGCGATGACGCCGGCTGCCATGTAGCGCACGGCGGACCAGACGTGAATGGCAGGCTGCCGTTCCTGGTACACAGCTTCGACGAATTCGTGGACCAGGTAAGGATGGGAGCCGCCGTGGCCGCCGTAGATCTCGGAGGAGCGCCCCGAACTTCGGAAGGCCTCTTCCACTTCAGGAGGCAGGGGGATCCGCATTTCTTCAGGAGTGAGGGGCGTGCGGCTCTCTTTGTCGCACCACTGTTCGTTCTCGTAGCTGCCGTGCGTGCCGTAGACGCGAAAGGTCTCGCGGTTTTGGAGGCCGATCTCGCGGAGTTCGCAGATGCGCATGGTAGAGCCGTTGCTCATGTGGAAGAGAGCGGTCTCGTTGCTGTGGGCGTAGCCCTGGTCCTTGAAGTAGGTATCCTCGGTTCGGTTGGCGTAGCCCCAGGCACAAACTTTAAGGGCGCGGGCGTTCATCACGCTCATTGGCCCGCTTGTCGAGTGGGTGGGATAGTGCATGGGGCCGGTCAGGATTCCCCTACTCTTGTAATCATCCCTGGCTGCGATCCACTCCTGGCCGGCCTGCCCGGCCAGTCTGTGGGCCTGGACCAGGCGCAGGTTGCTGCTGGGGCTGTCGACGTCGTGGTAGTACTCGCCTTCGGAATAGACGAAATCGCCGAATGCGCCTTCGGCGCTGCGGCGTCTACAGTAGATTGCCTCGGATCGGTAGAATGTTGTTTCGCCCAGCATATAGGACTGACCTGTGCGTTCCACTGTTTCGACGAGGCGTGCGCACCAGTCGAGGATTTCGTCGCCGTCGGGCAACATTACGATAGGCACGGCGCTGTAGACGTGTTTGCCGGCATTTAAGGCCTGGACGGCCTGAGGGGCGTGTAGCCAGGGCTGGGTGAAGAGTGCAATTGCGTCGATGTCGCTGGCGCAGATTTCCTCGAGGGAGGCGTAGGCATCGCGGGGATGAAACTTGGCTTGCCAGTGATCGAGCCCGGCGAAACGGGCGATGCGGTCAGGTTCGCGGTCGCAGAGGGCGATGCGATCTACGAGGGGGTGGTTCATAAAGAGGTCGGCGAAGGAACTGCCGAATGATCCCAGGCCGACGATGCCGAGACTGATGCCCATTTTGGCTCCTTTTCACGAGTCCAGAGTAAGGGATTCGCGATACGGCCTTACTTGCCGCGACCCTTTACGGCTTCCGTCCGGCCCAACATCCAGTTGCTTTCGTGCCCACTGCTGCGAAACCCCTCTTGTTCCCATACATTCTCCTCATGTGCCAGAACAATCACACCGGCGCCGCCACAGATGTCCTGTGGCTTTTGGCGTCAGAAATCAGTTCTGGGCTTGAGAGGCTTCACCGGGCGTATTCTAACACGGAGGAAGTGCCGATCCTAACAGGTTGACCGGGACGGGAAGCCGTTTGAGGCGTCTTCGGTAGATGGGGGGGTGATGGGACCGGCTTGCGCGGCTTTACTCTCAGTGGATTTCGTAGTAAGTTTCGTGCAAGTTGGTTGACTCCGCGACGGAAGGCGGATTTGTAGATTCTGAAGGAGAGACACAATGAAAGCTGCGATTATGTACGAGGCGCACGCGCCGGTGGCGGTGAAGGAGGTCGAGCTGGAGGAGCCGGAGTTTGGGGAGGTGTTGTTGGATATCGTGGGGGCCGGCGTATGCCACAGCGACTACCACTATGTTACTGACCACCGCACGCCGCGGCGGCTGCCGTGGCTTTTGGGGCATGAGGGCGCCGGCGTGGTGCGGGCGGTCGGCGAGGGCGTTCGCGACTTTGCGCCGGGTGACAAGATCATACTCTCGCTGGATGCGATGTGCGGAAGCTGCCGAAACTGTACGAACGGGCGGCCGGCGCTGTGTGAAACCCACAAGATGGAGGCGATGAGCCGGTACAAGCAGGACGGAAAGCCGGTTTATCACGTCCGGCCCACCTTTGTGGAGCAGACTCTGGCCCTGGCCGACGCGTGTGTAAAGGTGCCGGATGACACACAGCTTGAGCAGGCGTGCCTGATCAGCTGCGGAGTGATCACGGGGATCGGCGCGGTAGTGAACCGGGCGCAGGTGGAGACGGGGGCGTCGATGGCGGTGTTTGGCTGCGGAGGCGTGGGGCTGAACGTGATCCAGGGTGGTGTGCTGGCCGCCGCAGGCAAGATTATCGCCGTGGATACGGTGGACTACAAATTGGAGCTGGCGGAACAGATGGGAGCGACGCATTTTGTCAACAGCGCAAAGGAGGACCCGGTACGGCGGATCATCGAAATTACGGGCGGGGGCGCGGACTATGCCTTTGAGGTGGTTGGCTTTCCTGCAATCGTGAGACAGGCCATCGATGCCGTGCGGATGACAGGTACGGCGGTTGTGGTGGGCGTGCAGCCGACGGGTCAGGATGTTACGGTGGAGGGGTGGCACCTGCTGGAGGACAGGACGTTGATGGGGGCTTTCCACGGTGCGGCGCGGCCGCGCGTCGATTTCTTGTGGATTCTGGATCTTTACAAGCAGGGCAGGATCAAGCTGGACGAACTGATTTCGCGCTACCGCCCGCTTGATGAGATCAACGAAGCGTTTGCTGACATGAAAGCGGGCAAGGTTGCGCGATCGGTGCTCGTTTTTGACTGAGAGGCCGCCGCCGTTCGCCAGTCAGGCGGAAGGCCGCCTCATGAACGCGGGTTGCGCTTTCTCTGCAAGATAGTTTATATTCTGAGCGGACGCCGCCAGCTTTTGCGGCTACGTTGCCACCCCTCTGGATCCTCAATATCCGACTCGCCAGATGCTTCGGGAGGAACCTAATATGTCTTCGCATGAGCCGATCTACCTGACCGACTTGGGCCGGAGTCTGCCTGAGATAGCCCTTTCCACGGAGAGACGGAAGTACCACTGGCAGGTCGTTCCCTACGAAACGCATGAGTTCAGCGGCAGAATGCTGATTGCCGGCCCGGAAACGGAGGCGCCGCCGGTCACGCTCCCGCTTGGCGTATCGGGTTGGCACCACATCTACCTTGGTCTCTGGAGCAATTGGACCGACGACCTGGTGCGCGTCAGGCTGTCCGGCGACAACTCCTTCATTAAAGTGAACCGGGAAAGCGAACCGGGAAAGTTCGCCGACAACTATTCCCTGGACGAACGGTATTGGAAGACAGCCGACCTTACAGGGCAGGACCTTGTCCTGGGCCAGCAGTCGGCCGGCATGTCGCAACCGGCCTATTTTGCCTATGTAAAGCTGGTGCCGCTGGACGACGGGGAGGCTGCAGAGCTCCAGGTCGACCGCGCCGATGCAGGCCGCAAGCGGCTCATCTGCATGAATGATGGTTTCAGCGATTTCGCTCGTTTCCGGCCAACGAGCCGGCAGGAGATCTGGGAGTGGCTCGAGCCGTTCCGACATACCGACTTCGAGAAAATGTTCTGGTGCCCGGGAGCAGGGGGCGACGTTCTTACCTATCCTTCGGCAATCGGCAGCTTGACCGGAAGCAAAACGAGTGACTTTCCCAGGGTAGGCGACCGGTACATCGCGGAATCGATGCAGATTCTGGCCGGCGCAGGCATCGACACGATTGAGACCGTGGTGGAGTACGGTCACAATGTCGGATTGGAGGTCCACATAAGTCAGCGGATGGAAGCGTTTCAGTGTTGCCCTCCGTTCGAGGACTACTTTACCGGAGACTTTTACATGCAGCACCCGGAGTGGCGCTGCGTTGATATTGACGGCCGGGAGATTGCGCGCATGAGTTACGCATTCCCGGAGGTGCGAGAGCTGTTGCTGGCCGTTTTTCGTGAACTGGCCGAACGGTACGACATTGACGGAATCAACCCGATATTCAATCGCGGCGCCCCATTTCTCCTATACGAAGCGCCGCTGGTCGAGGGTTTCCGGCAGGAAAGTGGTCTTGATGCGACACAGCTGGCAGAGGACGATGAGCGGTACTTGCGCTACCGGGCAGGCGTGATGACTGAATTCATGGCGGACCTGCGCCGTGAAATGCAGGAGATCGGCGCGGCGCGGGGGCGTCCGCTTGAAATTTCGGCCCATGTGCTGAATGACGCCGATAGCAACCTGTTCTATGGACTGGACATTCCGGCCTGGGTCGAGGGTGGCCTGATCGACAATCTGATCTCCTATCCATGGCGCGACGAGGAGATCGATGTCGACTACTTTGCGCAGCTTACGAAGGATTCGCCTGTCCGTTACTATCCTGAAATCATGCCGCGAACGATGCCTCCGGAGGAGTTCCGCGTGCGAGCGCTCCAGTACTATGGGGCAGGGGCGGACGGGTTGTGTTTCTGGGATACGAATGGGCGTCACCAGAGGCTGAAAGAGTGGAGCATGATTCGGCGCCTGGGGCACAGGGGCCGGTTGGAGGATTGGGATGACGGCGACGGGCGCCTCTTCCGGACCGTTCCACTGCGCAGCGTTGGCGGCTATGTGCTGGACAAGTATCCGCCGCACTGGGCTTACTGATGGCTGCATACATTGCCAACAGGCTGCTCCTGGCCATACCCCTGATTCTTGGCATCACGCTGATTACTTTCAGCTTTATCAGCGTGGCGCCGGGTGACCCCGTGATGGCGATGATTAACCCGGAAGAGGATATGTCGGCGGCCAACCTCGACCGCCTTAAGGAGGAACTGGGCCTGGACAAACCGATCCCCGTGCGCTACGCGATCTGGTTGGGGCAGCTGGCGCAGGGCAACTTCGGATATTCCTACCATACCGGGGAACCCGTCTTGCGCCGGATAGCGGTTCGTCTGCCGGCCACGCTGGAGCTGATGGGCTTTGCCCTGGTCGCGTCTTCGGTTCTGGGGATCAGTCTGGGAGTGCTGGCCGCGCTGAAGCAGTATACGATCTGGGACTATGCGCTTACACTCTTTGCGCTGCTTTCGATTTCGATCCCTTCCTTCTTTCTGGCCCTCCTTGCCCTCTATGTCTTCGCGCTCAAATTGGGATGGTTCCCGACGTTTGGCATGCGCTCGGTCGCGTTTGACGCGCCTCCTCCTCTGCTGGACAATCTGCATCACCTGGTGCTGCCGGGCGTGATCCTCTCTCTGGACTTGACGGCCGGACTGACGCGGTATATGCGCTCGGGGATGCTGGAGGTGTTGGGCCAGGAGTATGTGACGACCGCGCGGGCGAAGGGTCTGAAGGAGACACGCGTAGTTATTGGACACGCTCTGCGAAATGCCCTGCTACCTGTAATCACCATTGTGACTCTGCGCCTGCCGATTCTGTTCGGAGGCACAGTTATCATTGAAACGATGTTCCAGTGGCCTGGCATGGGGCGCATGGCGATTCAGGCTATTTCACAGCGAGACTATCCGGTCCTCATGGGGCTGACGTTCATCGCCGCGGTCCTCGTTCTATTCAGCAACTTGATCGCGGACATTTTGTATGCGGTCGCCGATCCGCGCATTCGCCACAAATAAGGTTGCTTGTATGCGTTCTCCACAAGAGCTGCGTTCTCTGCTGACCGGGCCTGTCATGTCGGTTCACACGCCATTCACGAGGGACGGCGAGATTGACTACGGAAGCCTGCGCGGGCTGGTGGACAGGGGTATCGAGGCCGGCAGCACGACGATGCTGCTGACCTACGGGGACAGCCTGTTTTCTTTGCTCACGGACGACGAGGTGGCGGACGTGACCAGAGTGGTGGCTGAACAGACAGCAGGACGGGCCGCGGTTGTGGCGGCTGACCGCATCTGGTGGACGGGCAAGACAGTGGCATTCGCGCGTCACGCGCGCGAGGTGGGGGCGGACATGCTCATGGTTCTGCCGCCGGACTGGGCCGGTTCGTGTACGGCGGATACCTTCGTCGCGCACTACGGGGCAGTGGCGCAAGAGATTCCCGTTATGGTGGTGACAAATGTGTTCAGCCGTTCGCATGAGCTCGGGCTGGAGGTGCTGCGGCGGCTGCGGGACGAAGTGCCGGGCGCATTTGCAATTAAGGACGACCTGGTAGGGGTCTTCGCCCGCAAGATGGCGCTGCTGCTTGACGGCCATTGGGCGATCATATCCGGGGGACAGAAGCAGAACCATTTCGACCTGATTCACTATGGGTGCGACGGCTATCTGTCGACGTTTGTTACATTCGCGCCGCAGGTGACGCAGACGTACTGGCAGCATGTGCAGGCAGAAGAATGGAGAGAGGCCGCAGGTATCATTCGTGATTACGACATGCCTTACTTCGACTATGTGTTGAGCGTGGTCGGCGGCTTTGACGCGGCAGTACATGGTACGTATGAGCTGTTTGGGCTGGCCCAACGCTGGCGGAGGCCGCCTTACCATTCGCTGACGGACGAACAGATGGAGGCGCTGTCACAGCTTTTTGTGGACCTGAAGTTACGATAGTCTGCGACGAATCGACCAGGAGGAGAATTGGCAGCGCGGGACCGGCAAATGTTTTCGCGTTGACAGTTTTTCTCCGCCTCTTTATCGGTATCCGTGACGTTTCTTTCACTTTCCAGGAGGAGATCCATGCGAAGTATCGGAGAACGAGGTGTGAACCGGCGTGAGTTTCTGAAGGCGAGCGCGCTGGCTGCGGGCGCGACGGCGCTGGCGGCCTGTGCGCCGGTGGCATCGGATGCGGGCGCAGGGGCGGTGGCGGATGAGGCGCCTGCCGAAGAGATGCAGAGGGGCAATCTGATCGGCCTCTACGGCGGACCGATCAACAGCTTCAACCCGCTTACTGCCGTGCAAGGTTTCCAGGCACACTTCTTTCAGTGCGTACTGCCACCGTTGATTCAGCAGAACGTTCCCAAGACCGGCTTTGTGCCAATCATGGCGGAAAGCTGGGAGGTATCGGACGACGCAACGCAGTACACCTTCCACATTCATCCGGACGCCAAGTGGCACGACGGGACTGATTTCACGGCCGAGGACGTAATCTATACCTACGAACTCTATCTGAACCCGGCGACCAAGTCGCGCCAGGTCAGCAATCTGGCGATGATCGAGGGGGCGGAGGCCTACTCCAATGACGAGGCCGACAGTGTAGCCGGCATCACCGCGATGGACGACAAAACAGTCCAGTTTACGACCGCCTACCCGACGGGGCTATTCCTGTTTCAGGCCACCAACTCGATTCTGCCCAAGCACGTACTGGGCGATGTGGCGCCGGACGCGCTGGAGAACCAGTCTTTCTTCTTCGAAGATCCGCTCGGCTCGGGGCCGTTCAAGTTTGTTGAGTACCAGGCCGATCAGTTCATCCGCCTGGAGGCGAACGACGACTGGCACTGGGGCGCGCCAAAGCTGGGCAGCTACATTATGCAGATTGTAGCCTCGCCGGACGTCGGTCAGATCGCGCTGGAAAGAGGGGAGGCCCATTTCAATGCCTGGGGCGGGCTCAACACAGGCTCGACGGAGGTCGTGCAGTCCTTCATCGACAGTGCCGATTTCAAGGTGGTCGCAACAACGGGCGTGGTCTTCACAGCCTATTCCTTCAATCTGAGGCGCGGTTTCTTTGCTGACAAGCGGGTGCGGCAGGCGTGGCTGCATGCGCTGGACAGAAAGAAGATCATTGAAGTCTTCCAGGGCGGGAACGGCACGATCTACAATTCGCCTCTGATCCACGGCTGGTCGATCCCTGACGATCTCAACCCTTACGACTACGACGTCGATCTGGCGCGCGGCTTGCTGGAGGAGGCCGGTTGGGACTTTGACCAGGAGGTAACGGTCAACCTGATCACTCTGAGAAGCGAGGAGGCCCGCGCCCAGGTCGCGGCAGAGAAGCAGATGTTGGAGGAGGCCGGCTTCAAGATCAAGATCGAGGAGATGGACAGCTCGGTCTGGGTGGAGCGATTCTACGACACGCATGATTTCGACGCGGTTCGGGTGGGCTTCGGATCGTTCCCGGACCCGGACGGATTCCTCAAGTTCCACCTGACGACACAGGGCCGAAATGCGAACGGCTACTCTGAGGCGCTTGGAGGAGACTTTGAGGAGAAGGTGATCGAAGCCGGTCAGCTGACCGACCAGGCCGCTCGCCAGGAGATATACTTCGATCTGCAGAGAACCCTTAACGACAATCCGTCGCACGCGCCCTTGTATGTTGGCAACAATGTCTGGGTGTTCAACGGAGGTGTGAACATTCCGGAAATCACCGACCAGGGTGTTGTATCGAGTCTTGCTGACCTGTCCAACCCGCTGCCCGCGAAACGGGACTGGTGGACAAACCTGGAGGGCTGGTCTTTCGACGGATAGGATTTGAAGAGAGTGAAGGGAGAGGATGAGCTCATCCTCTCCCTTCACGGACCAACCGGAGACTGCGCGCCTGCCTGCTCGAAGTGCGCACTACCTCATGGCCGGAACCCCTTTACCTGACAATAGCGCAGAGATTATGGAGCTGTCAGACCGCAAGAGCCCGAATACGGTGGCGGTTCGTTTTCGCCGGCACAAAGTGGCTGTGGCCAGTCTGGTGATTATCGCAGTTCTAGGATTCGCCGCAATTTTCGCGCCCTTTATCGCGATACAGGATCCCTACACTGTGGACCTGGACAGCATCCGGCAGCCGCCGAGCACGGACCACATCCTGGGCACCGATTCTGCCGGGCGCGATATGTGGGCGCGCATGGTATACGGCGCCCGTATCTCGATGTCGGTAGGGTTTGTGGCCAATGTGATCTCCATCTCAATCGGCGTGCTGATTGGCACCGTGTCAGGTTACGTTGGGGGGCGGATCGACAATATTCTGATGCGCTTCACTGAGCTGGTGATGAACTTTCCGACCTTCTTCGCGATCCTGATGCTGGTTGCTCTGCTCGGGCCAAACATCGTAAACGTTATGGTGGTCATCGGAGTGTTGGGTTGGGAAGGTCTGGCGCGGCTGCTGCGGGCGCAGGTGCTGTCGCTGCGGGAACAGGCGTTCGTGGAGGCGGCCCGCTGTATTGGCACGCCGCATTCGCGAATCATTTTCCGACACATTCTGCCGAATCTTCAGCCCTATATCCTGGTGGCGGCGACATTGGGCGTTGCCGGCACGATTCTCACCGAGTCGGCGCTTTCCTTCCTGGGCTTGGGCGTGCAGATACCGCAGGCCAGCTGGGGGAGTATGCTCAATTCGGCGCAATCATTGACGGTCTTGACAAACTCGCCTTGGCTTTGGCTGCCGCCGGGCATAGCGATTTCGGTAGCGGTTCTGGCGATGAACTTTGTCGGAGATGGCTTGAGAGATGCATTCGATCCGCGCATGGAGGTGTAAGAGTGAATGACAATGTTGAACCAGACAATGTTGAACCAGACAATGATGAAGCGGTCTATATTACCGACCTTGCGCGCTGCCAGCCGCAGAGCTGTCTCTCGGAGTCGCCAAAACGCCGCGCCTGGCACGTGCAGCCGTACGAAACGGCGGAACTGAGCGGAAATCTGCTGAGCGCCGGGGAGGAGACGGCGGCCCCGGATGTTTCGCTCGGACTTGCACTGAGCGGATGGCATCGGATCTTTGTCGGGGTCTACCCGGACCATCGGGGACTCGGCTCCATCGAGTTGAAACTCAGCGGGGATCCCTGTTATACCCATTTGAACATGGGCCCGGATTGGACAAATTCCAGTCCACACGGGCAAAGCATCTATGAACTCTTCTGGAAGGATGCCGATCTAACGGGCCGGGAGATCTCCATTCGCCAGGTCTGCACGCCAACCGGTTCGTCAGATGAACCGGCGGCTGTGTCCTGCCAGCGGACCAAAGTCGCCTATGTCAAGCTGGTCCCGATGTCGGAAGGCCTGGTCAGGGAGGTGGAAAGTGATCGCCGCCGCGAAGATACACGCAGGTTATTTGCCCACAACGACGCCCATGGGTATCTCTTTCTGTATGGAACTGCGACTGAAGCCGCGATTCGAAACGAGATCGAGCCCTACCGGCATACCGACTTTTCGCGTCTCTACTGGGAGTGCGGCGCCGGGGACTTGATGTTTTACCTTGGACAGGTGGGCCGCCTGCCGGCCTGCGACGGCATCGAAGACTTCGACCGGCAAGGGGACCGACTGCATGCGGAAACCTGGCGCAGCTTCCGGGATCAGCGGCTCGACCCCTTTGTGGTGGCCCTTGAGGCGGCACGCGAAATCGGACTCAGCTTTCATGCAAGTTACCGCCCGGCGGGGTTTTTCTACCCGCCTCCCCTGGAACAGTGGAACCAGGGAAGCCTTTACTTTTCGCGGCCGGACCTCCGCATGATGGGCAAAGACGGCAGGATCGCGCCGCGCATCTCCTACGCGTTTGCCGACACGCGTCGATTTGTAATCGACCTGCTGCTTGAGGTTGCGCAGCATCCTGTTGACGGTATCTGTATCCTGTACAACAGGCGGCCGCCGCTCGTGGACTATGAGCCGCCGCTGGTGGAAGGGTTCATCGAGGTCTATGGCGAGGACCCGCGGCGGCTGGCGGACGATGATCCGCGCTGGCTGGCCTACAGGAGTGTCGCGCTGACGGAGTTCCACCGGGATCTGCGAGAGGCGCTCGACAAGCTGGCCCGGGAACAGAGGCGGGACCGGATAATGGTTTCAGCCTGTGTGCTGAATCGGGAGGAGAACTTTCGGAACGGGCTCGACCTGGAGCGTTGGATCGCGGAGGGGCTGATCGACACATTGATCCCGTACACTGATCTACCTGATTTGGACAGTATGGGAATGGCCTGGGAGGACGAGGAGGCGGTCGATTATTTCGTCCGGCTGGTCGAGGGCACGCCCTGTCAACTGGCTCTCAATTTGATGCCCCGTCACATGCCGCCGGAACTGTTCAGGCGAAAGGCGGCTTCACTCTACGCGCAGGGCGTGGAGAATCTGTTCTTCTGGGACTCTGCCGGGCCAAGCGGTCGCGCGCACTTCGGGGCGAGCTGGGACGCTCTTCGACGCCTCGGTCACCGGGACGAGATTGACGCGTGGCTTCGAGAGGGTGAGCCGAGCCTGCGCGCAGCGTCGACGCAGCTGCGCAAACTGGGAGACTACGACCTTACCTACCAGACGCCCGGATGACGGAATTTCCGATCAGAAGGGCGTTACCTGCGGCGGTCCGGGGTCGATGGCGAAGGCAAGCGCGTCGAAGTTGCGGCGCATCAGGTCGAAACGAAGGCCGGCGCTGTCGGGGTCATTCCACAGGTTTTCAAACTCGTTGGGGTCCTTCTCCAGGTCGTAGAGTTCGCCCTGTTCGTGGCCGTGGTAGACGACGATCTTGTAGCGACTGTCCCTGTACATGGTGGCGTAACTGCCCTCGTACTGGTTTCGACCGGGGACATCCGGATTCAGGGCGCGGTAGAACTCGCAGCGGACGAAGTCGCGGTGCCGGTGAGGCGGGGCTTCGCCGCTCAGAATGGGCAGCAGCGACCGGCCTTGCATGCGCAACGGGACCGGCAGGCCCGCCAGCTCCAGCAGGGTCGGGGCGATGTCGACCAGCTCGACCAGGGCGTCGCTGACGAATCCAGCCGGTGCAGCGGGTAATGTTTCTTCGGGCGCGTCGTTCCGGGCGTCCTGAAGAGGGCCTCCTTCCTCTTCGCCGGATCCACTCTCTTCGGGGCTCTCTTCGGACCCCGGCTCTTCCTGCAAGGGAAAACGTCCCGGCCAGCTGATGATCAGCGGCACCCTCACCAACCCCTCGTAAAAGCGGCATCCCTTGAGAAGCAGACCGTGATCTCCCAGCATCTCGCCGTGGTCGCTGGTAAAGATGATGACGGTATTTTCGCGTTGCCCAGTCTCTTCGAGCGCGGTCAAGAGACGGCCGACGTTTTCGTCGATCAGATCGATCATGGCGTAGTAGGAGGCGATCACGTCCTGGGCGTTGAACTCTTGCGGCGGACGGGACTCGTTCTGGAAATCTCCGGGAATCAGAGCTTGCGTCGCCATGTCGCTCTGCCGAAACGGTGGGGAGGGCATCTTGGATGGACTGTATCGATCGCGGTATTCCTGCGGCGGGTCGAAGGGAGCGTGCGGGTCGAAAACGTTGACGCTCATCAGCCAGGGTCCTTTGCGCCGTTTCTCCGACAGAAAGTCGATGGCGCGATCGGTACACCAGGTCGTCTGATGCAGCTCGGGCGGAATAGAAGACGGGTCCTCTCGCAGATCGCGCAGGGCGTATCCCTGAGCGGACAGCCAGTCGGCGTAGGCGTGGCCGGAGGGATAGCGGTCTTCAGGGTCATGGCTCCAGTGGAAGACTCTGTAACCGTCCTCTTCTGGGCGCGGCTCTTCGCGGCCGTGGGCGCCGGCGAGATGGAATTTGCCACTGAGGCCGCAGTCATAGCCGCTGTCTGCCAGCAGGGCTGTTACAAGAGGCGCGCCCTCGCCCCATTTTTCGTTGCCGTTCATGCAGCCGCGCACGTTGCCGGGATAGCGGCCGGTCAGGAAACTGGCTCTGCTTGGCGTGCAGATGGGGCTCTGGCAGAAAGCGTGCGTAAAGGCGACGCCTTCTGCGACCAGTCGATCCAGATTGGGCGTATTGATGTGGGGATTGCCAAGGGCGTGAATCGTGTCGAATCTCTGCTGGTCGGTGCAGAACCAGAGGATGTTGGGGCGCTCCTGTTGCATATCGGGACCTCCTTCGTAACTTGGGCTTTAGGAAGAACATTCTCTCAAAACCACGAGAGTCCAATACTCGAGATTGTTCGGCAATCGAATTATAGGGGCGGGACTCTCCTTTGCAGTTCCAGGCTATTCGGTCGCCGGATTCTGAACGATTCTGTAGACAGCGCCATTGGCGTAGCCTGTGACATACAGGTTCCCCTCTTCGTCTTCGCCGATACTGCTGACCGGAACCGATCCTTTCACGATCAGTTCGGCCAGCCATGGCTGTCGTACAGCCTGACTCTCCGCGGGAGCCTCGGCGTGATCTTCACGCGTAATGCTCCAGATGTCCCCTCTGCAAAAGTCGGCAAAAACAAAGCGGCCGGTCAGTTGCGGTAGTGCAGAACCTCTGTAGACGGCGCCGCCTACGATGGAACAGCCGCGAGTGTGGTCGTATTCGGCCGCCGGCAGCTCAAAGATCTTAGCCTCGCGGCAGGGTACGGGAAGGTCGGGAAACCGCATACATCTGGTGCCTTCGATGGTGGGCCATCCATAGTTCCGGCCTCCAGGGCTGGAGGGCGGCTCGTAGTTCAGCTCTTCGCGATCATTGTGTCCTGCGTCAGGCAGGTAGAGTTCGCCGGTCTGCTGGTCAAATGCGAATCCCCAAGGGTTTCGCAGGCCGAGCGCCCAGACCTCGTCGCGGAATCTTTCGTTCGCAACGAAGGGATTGCCGGGGGGGATTGCATAGGGTTCGACCCCGGATTCCACGTCGATTCGCAGGATCTTACCCAGCAGCTGCTTCGGGTCTTGCGAGAAGTGGACAGGGGGGCCGTCGCTTCCCCCGTCACCCATTCCGATGTACAGGAAACCGTCGCGAGGGCCAAAAGCAAGCCGACCGCCGTTATGGACAACGTGCGGCTGTTCGACGATAAGTAGGATCTCCTCACTGGCCGGGTCGGCGACGTCAGGGTCATCCGTCGTAGTGAAGCGGCTGATGACAGTGTCGTCGTTGCTATTGGAATAGCTCAGATAGAACCTTTGACTGCCGTGAAAGGTTGGCGGAAAAGCGATGTTGAAGAGACCGCGCTCCTCACAGCAGTTTACTCGATCTGAGATATCGAGAAAGAGGGTATCGTTGGCCACTCCATTCTTTACGATAGAGATGCGCCCCTGCTGCTCAACCACGAAGAGCCGGCCGCTGCCGTCGCCGGCATGCGTAACTTGAACCGGCAGCACATAATCGTCCAGGACTTCCTCGAGCTGCAACTGGGGCTGCGTCTCGCCTTCCTCTTGGAGAGTAAGGGACGAACCAAAGACTCTCACCTCCCACCAGGCAACCCAACTTGGGCTATCGAGCGTTTGAATGAGAATCTCTTTTGTGGGGCGCGAGGGATTCATCGCAATCGCAACTGTCTGCCCATCCTCCGTATATATGTCGGAAAGGTGCATGAAACGCGTACGCACGCCCGAACCGTTGTCGACCCACAGGATATGGGTGGTGGGTCCGGGGGGAACCTGTGCAGCGACCAGCTCTATCCGCTCCACAAGGTACAGGCCGTCCAAGGCTATCGATATCCACTGTGCGGGAAAGTTCTGCGAGTTCCAGGCGGTCCCAGGATCCCCGTCAATGGCGAAATGTGCCGAGTCTTCTCCTGACGAGACGCGTTCAGTTGCCAGCAGAGCGACATTTGGGCTCTCAGGCGTCGATGCCGGCGACGTCATGGGGGTTGGCGCAGCAGTGGGTGGGACTGTGGGAGGGACTGTGGGAGTTGCGGTTTGGGCAGGCTGCTGGTCGACTGTCGGCGCCGCGGTGGGTTGTTCAGTCTCCGAACGAACTGTGCAGGAGGTCAAGACTGTTAGTGCAATAAGCAGGGTTGTCAACGCGACGGCGATTCTCATGGGCGGCTCAAAAGCTGGGTTCCTAGGATGTCCTATTTGAAAACTCGGCTGACCGAAGATCGAACAAGGATGCGCAACGGAAAGCGCGGTTGACACAGCTATGCAGGCCGTCGGTCTATCTCGCCGTGATCAGGAAGATTGTACCATTCTGGTAGCCGGCGGCGTAGACGTTGCCTTCTTCATCTGAGCCGATGCTGCTGACAGGGAAGCCGGCGTTCGTGAGGAGGGAACTGCGCCACATTCCTTCTGCGCCTTTAGTCGCGGCATTTTCCGTTCGCCAGAGTCCCCAAATGTCACCTCGACAGAAATCGGCGTAAAGAAACATCCCATCGAGTGCGCTGGAGGCTGAACCCCTGGAGACAGCCCCGCCAACGACTGCACAGCCGCGGGAGTGATCGTATTCGGCAACGGGAAGCGTCAAGTCTTCGGCGCTGCAGACAAGGGAACTGTCCTCGAAGCAGATGTTTCCCTCCATGACGGCCCAGCCGTAATTCTTTCCGGCTGAACCGTCCGCAGGCTGATGGTTGACCTCTTCCCGCAAACTGCCTCCCACGTCGGGAATGAAGAGATCTCCGGTTAGTCGATCGAAGGCGAAACCCCAGGGATTGCGCAGACCCAGCGCCCAGATCTCGGCGCGAACGTCTTCGGAATGTGTAAAGGGATTGTCAATTGGGACGGCGTAGGGTTCGGCGCCGGACTCAACGTCGATTCGCAGGATTTTTCCCAGTAGCGTGTCAGTTCTCTGCGCCATGTTGTCGGGATCGCGGAAGGTGCCGCCATCCCCGCTGCCGATATAAAGGTAACCGTCCCGGGGACCGAAGGCGAGGTGGCCGCCGTTGTGAACCTTATAAGGTTGGGCGATTTTCAGCAGGAACTCTTCGCTTCCAGTTACGGCCCTGTCCGGGTCGTCTGACGTCTTGAAACGGCTGACAATGGTGTCCCCGTCCAGGTTGGAGTAGCTCACATAGAAGTGCTGGTTGTCAGCATAGGAAGGTGGGAAAGCAAGACCGAACAGACCCTGTTCGCCGCAGCAGACGACGCGTTCCGATATATCAAGGAAGGGGGCGTCCTGGAGGCGGCCTCCCTTGATGAGCCTGATGCGTCCCTTTTGCTCGACCACGAATATGCGGTCGCTGCCGTCACCCGCATGTGAGACCAGAACAGGAAGATCCAGGCCGGAGGCAATCTCTTCGAGCCTGACCTGGGGCGCAGTGAATTCAGGCCTCGTGGTCTTGAAAGGCGTTCCGAACACCTTTACTTCCCGCCATGCGACATCCTCTGAACCCTGCAAGGAGAGTACCAGGACTTCATTTGCCAGCTGTGGTGGTTCAACAGGGATTGCCAGTGTCTTTTCTCTGGCAGGACGAATGTCGTTGAGCCGCCTGAAGAGCGTGCGAGTTCCGGAGCCGTTGCCCAACCACACCTCAAGGGCAACTGGCGCATCTCCGTACCGCAAGAAATCCAACTCGATTTGATCAACCAGGTAGAGGTCTTCCAGGAGGACCGAGTACCACTGCGGCGGAGGCTGGTTCGCGTCCCAGCCGGTCGCCGGATCGCCGTCGATTGCGAACTCAATGGAATCGGGTTCGGACGAGGCCCGGCCTGAACCCCGGAGGGCAACATTCCCACGAACTGCGGTTACCTTCGGGCTGGTTGAAATTCCTTCAACGAGCGAATAGAGGACACCATCCTGGAAACTGGTCACGTACACGTTGCCTTCCTGGTCCTGGCCGATGCTGCTGATAGAAATCGGCGCGTTGATCAGCAGCGTACTCTGCCACCCGTCTTGCTCCTCCTGTTCCGGCCTTCTCAGTCCCCAGAGGCGGCCGCTGCAAAAGTCGGCATAGAGAAACAGTCCTTGCATGGCCGGGGAACCCGGGCCGCGGAAGACGACGCCCCCTGAGACGGAACATCCAAGGGAGTGATCATATTCGGCAACCGGCAAGGTAAGGCCTTCGGCGCTACAGGGAGCGACAAAATTATCGAAACAGAGATTTCCTTCCATTTTGAACCAGCCGTAGTCTTCGCCCCCGGCGCTGGTCGCCGGCTGAAAGTTGATTTCTTCACGACGCCGGTTCCCCGAATCGGGTATGAAGAGGTCCCCGGTTACCGGATCAAAAGCGAAATTGCCAGGGTTGCGAAGGCCCGTGGCCCAGATCTCGTCGCGAAATCCTTCTGTCTGGACGAAGGGATTGCTGTCGGGAACGAGGTATGGTTTTGTGCCGGACTCCACGTCGATGCGCAGCAGTTTGCTGAGCAAGGTGTCTGTGGCCAGCGCCGGATTTTCAGGATAGCTGAAGGAACCTCCGTCTCCGCTGGAGACGTACAGAAACCCGTCTCTTGGACCAAAAGCCATACTGCCGCCATTGTGGTGTTCAGCGGGTTGCTCGATGGTGAGCACGACATCCTCGCTGTCGGGGTCAGCCTTGTCGGCGTTTTCGGTTGTCCTGAAGCGGCTGATGACGGTATGGCCGGCGGCATTGGTATAGCTTACGTAGAAGTAGCTCTTTTCGGCGTAGGAGGGAGGAAAGGCCATGTCGATCAGTCCGCGTTGCGCGCAGCAGCGGACACGGTCGCTTATGTCGAGGAAAGGTACGTCAAGGGCGGAACCGTTCCTGACGATGCGGATGCGGCCCTTCTTCTCTGCAACGAATAGACGCCCTGTGCTGTCTCCGGCGTGTGTAACCCGTACGGGAAGCTCCAGACCGCGGGCGACAGGTTGAAGTGTCAGACGGGGTGCGTTGCCGGCGGCCAGGGGGTCGCTCACAGGTTGACCGAACACCCTTACTTCGCGCCAGGCTACCCAACTTGGGCTTTGAAGACTTAGGATGAAGACCTCGCTCACAACTTGGGGCGGGTCCAACTCCACGTTCAGGATCTGTCCGTCGGAGGTTGGCACGTTTGTAAGGCGCCGGAACAGAGTCCTGCTGCCGGAACCGTTGTCCAGCCAGATCTCATGGGACGTCGGACCGGCCGGCGCCTGTGTAATCACCATTTGGATTCTGTCGACGCGATAGAGATCATCGAGAAGGACTGAGAACCACTGGGGAGCGGGTTGTTGTGAGCTCCAGACCGTTTCGTTGTCTCCGTCAATGGCGAGGCTGGCGGTCTCGGCATCTTCTCTTAACAGGCCGGTCCTGTCTCTCGTGGAAGCGGTGGCATAACCGAGTGGGGCGACGTTGTCTCCGATGGGAGGCGTTCCGAAAGGGGATGCAGTCCAAGGGGATCCCGGAGAAAGGGAAACCGTCAGGCTGGCAATCTCCGACGGAAACTGATGGGACCGGCCCTGTGCCGGCACGCATGCCGCTGCGAGAGCGATGGTCAGACCCAGTATAGTCAGGCCGATACACCTCTGGAAGAAAACGCCGCAGAATCCCGTGTCAGGATTGTTATTGAACAGTTTCAAGGTTTCTTTGCCGAATTCCTGGACGTGGGAAAGCATCGGGTCGGGACGGGGGCTACCGCTCGGCGAGGATGAAGAGGACGCCGGTGTCTTCGGCGTGGCCGGTGAAGTAGACGTTGCCCGCTTCGTCGCTGCCTACGCTGCTAACGGGCATACCGGCCATGGCCAGGAGTGCGCTGCGCCACCTGATTTGGCCGCTGGACTCTTCATCTCCCTCAAGGGGCCTCACGCCCCAAATCCGGCCGGTACAGTAATCGGCGACGATGAACTCGCCCTGCAGGTCAGGATACTCGTCACCGCTGTAGACGGCTCCTCCGACGATTGCGCAGCCATGGGTATGGTCGTAGTCAGCCACCGGCAGGGTAATGCCTTGCGCGCTGCAGGTGAGAGTATCGTGTTCGAAGCAGATGCTCCCTTCCATAACCGGCCAGCCATAGTTCCGCCCGCCGCGACTGCCCGCCGGCTGGAAGTTCACCTCCTCGCGGTTGTAGTTGCCCGTGTCCGGCAGATAGAGGGCGCCGCTCCGCTTGTCAAAGGCGAATCCCCACGGATTGCGAAGACCCAAGGCCCAGATCTCCGGCCGGTACCCGTCAGCATTGACAAAGGGATTGGAGGCGGGAATCCCGTAGGGGGACTGGCCTGATTTCACGTCGATGCGAAGCAGTTTGCCCAACAAGGTATCGCCTGTTTGCCCGCGGTTTTCGGGATCGCGGGGAAGACCGCCGTCCCCGCTGCCGATGTACAGAAAGCCGTCATGGGGACCGAAGACCAGATGCCCGCCGTTGTGATTCTCGTGAGGTTGGTCGATGATCAGGAGGATTTCCTCGCTGCTCTCATTCGCTCGATTGGGGTCGTCGCTCGCGGCGAAGCGGCTAACTGTGGTGGCGCCATCGCCGTTCGTGTAACTCACATAAAAGCGACGAGAACTGGAATAGTCGGGGGGAAAGGCCAGCCCGAACAGGCCGCGTTCCCCGACGCAGCAGTTCACGCGTTCCGAGATGTCGAGGAAGGGGTCGTTCCTTGCGACTCCGTCTTCGACGATGCGGATGCGTCCCGGTTGTTCGACCACGAAAATACGTCCGCTTCCGTCGCCGGCATGCGTGACCCGGACAGGATATTGCAGCCCGGCGGCGACTTCGGACACGGCAAACGGTGTCTTCTCCTCTTCCGGCGCGGAGCTTTCAGGCTGCGTACCGAATACCCTGAATTCACGCCATGCGACCCAACTAGGACTGTTAAGAGTGAGAATCAGAACCTCGTTCACAGACTGCGGGGGGTCGACGGGAACGGCGAGGGTCTGGCCGTCTTCGGTATGGACATTTGACAGTCGTTTGTAGAAAGTGCGCATGCCGGACCCGTGGCCCAGCCATATCTCATGGGTCGTGGGGCCGGGGGGCGCCTGCGTGATTACCATTTCCACTCTATCAACAAGGTATGTCTGGTCCAGGACGATGGCATACCACTGCGGGGCAGGCTGCTTGGAACTCCAGATGGTTTCGGTATCGCCGTCAATCGCCAAGTATGCTTCCTCGTCGACGATAAGGTGGTCTTCGGGCCCTCTGATGTAGGCGAGTCCGGATGCCAAAGGGGCCACATTCTCGCCAATGGGAGGCTGAACCAGGTGTACGGCATCTCTCGAGCGCCCCGGAGATACGGAAAAGGTCAGACTGGCTATCGACTCAGCCTCACCCGGGGACTCAGGGTCGGTTCGAGCGGAACCCGATGCGGTCGAATTGGAAAGTGAAGCGCAGGCGCTCAGGATGAGAGCGAAACAGGCGATGAGTATTGACAGTTTACTGCTTGATCTTACCTGGAAGTTCATGCTTGGCTCTGCGTCCTGATGGGCCGCTTGCGATTCAGACACGGAATAAGGAGCCGCACACTTGCTTCGCTCACAGGGAATACGGATCGACGGCGTCGCGCAGGCCGTCGCCGACAAAGTTGAAGGTGAGGACGGCGGCTATGACGAAGAAAGCGGGGATCAGGAGCCACGGCTGCTGCAGGAGGACGCTCACCAACTGGGCTTGCTTGAGGAGGGCGCCCCAACTGGTCTGAGGCGGTTGGATGCCGAGGCCGAGAAAGCTGAGGGCCGTTTCGGCGAGAATCATGCCAGGAATGGCGAGGGTGGCGACGACGATGATATGGCTGAAGGCGTTGGGCAGCATGTGGCGAAAGATGATGCGGGCGTCGGAAGCGCCGGCGGCTCTGGCCGCAAGCGTGTACTCCATCTCACGGAATGAGAGCACCTTGGCGCGGACCTGCCGCGCCAAGCCGGTCCACTCGATCAGGGAGAGGATGACGGAGATGGCGAAAAAGCGCTGCAGCGGGGACCAGTTTGGCGGCATGGCAGCGGCCAGCGCCGCCCACAGTGGGATGGCGGGAAATGACATAAGGAATTCGATGACGCGCTGGATCATCGTATCCAGGCCACCCCCATAAAAGCCAGAGACTGTGCCCAGCGTTGCGCCGAAAATGATGGTCAATACGACGCCGACCAGCCCGATTGTCAAGGAAATCCTTGCTCCCATGAAAACGCGAGCTACCATATCGTGGCCCAGATCATCGCTTCCCAATAGATAGAATACACCGGGGGCGTCGACCCCGTAGAGGTGCCGGTTAAACGGTATGAGACCAAAGAGTTTGTATTCGTATCCCTCCACAAATAGCTTTATCGGATACTTCGCCTCATGAATCTCGCTATATACAAAGCGAAAGGTGTCCATGTCGAGTGCGCTGTCCAGGCCGTAGACAAAGGGGCGGAGGTGGAAATTCCCCTGCTCGTCGCGAAAGCGGGGCAGCTGGGGAGGCACGAATACATAGTCTTCGTGGACTTCGGTATAAGGGATGGGGGCGATGAAGTCCGCAAAGATGGCGGAGGTGTAGAGGAGGAGGAGGATAACGCCGCCGCCGATTGCAAGCTTGTTGCGAAGAAAGCGGCGGCCGATCAGCCGGGCAGGCGAAAGGGCCGCCGTCTGGCGGGTCTCTTCACCGGCTATGAGATTGACGGCTGGAGCGCTGGTCGCCATGGTCAAGTATAGCGGATGCGGGGATCGACCCAGACGAGCAGGATATCGGCCAGGAAGTTGCCGACAACCAGGAGCCCTGCCAGAAAAACGAGGAAGGTGCCGGCCAGGTACATGTCCTGTTCGAGAAGGGCAGTGAAGTAGAGCGGTCCTGTAGTGGGCAGGCTCAGCACCATCGACACGATGGTTGCGCCCGAGATGATTTGCGGTAGGCTGGTTCCGAGAATCATTACAAGAGGATGGATGGCGTTTCGCACTGCGTGGACGAGGATGACCCGCCGTTCGGGGAGACCCTTAGCGCGCGCAGAGGTGATGTAGGCGATTTTGAGAACATCGAGAAGGTTTCCGCGCATCATCCGGATCAGTCCGGCAGTGCCGGAGGTGCCGACCACCAGGACGGGGATCCACAGGTGTTTCAAGAGGTCCCACAGCTTGGCTAAGTTCCAGGGGGCGTCCTGGTACTCCGGCGAGAAAAGTCCTCCTACGGATTGATCGAAGACCATGGCTGCGATAACCATAAAGATGAGCGCAAGGAGGAAGTTTGGGATTGAGAGACCGATCATGCCGACGGTTGTGAAGAAATGATCGCTGGCCTGGTACTGATGGGTGGCCGAATAGATGCCGATGGGGACCGCGATCAGCCAGGTCACAATGAGGGTTGTGATTGAGATCAGCATTGTCAGGATCAGCCGTTCCCAGATCAACTCGCTAACGTCCTTATTGTAGGCGAACGACCGGCCAAAGTCGCCCTGGACAAAGCCGGAAACCCACTTCCAGTACTGCACGTAGATCGGCTGATCCAGGCCGTACTGATTCACGATGGTTTCCAGCTGGCTTGCAGTGGTTGTCGTACCCTGGGCTTCCAGCTGTTCGCGATAGACATCCAGGTAGGAGCCGGGCGGCAGGTTGATGATCACGAATCCCACGATGGAGACGAAGAACATCGTGACGAGCATATAGAGAAAGCGAGGGACGATAAATCCTTGCAAGGGCGGGCTCCAACGGGCAGCTTGCTCCGGGATTCTACACGATCACAGTATACAGGAAAGGGGAGAATTGCACGCGTTCTCGCAGTCACTCGAATGAGCGGTAGATTGAACGTACGAGGGAGAGAGGAGCGTTGAAACGCCGCCTCTCTCCCTTTCCCTTCACCCGCTCACTGTTTCGACCGCTGCGCGTGCAGAGGGACAGAGAAACGGAAAGGGTCCTTTCCTATTCGGCGACGAAGTAAACTTCCGGATAGGTCATGGCGCCCGGCATGCCGAGTACGCCCGGGCCGTGCCAACCACCCAGCGGAAGATCATCGCGAGTAGGTACGTTCAGAAACTGGTTGCCCGCCACAATGATGTTGGGTGGATCGGCGATGCCGCCCAACAGGAAGGGACCTTCGTCGATGTGGATCTGGATGATCTGGAAGGTAAGCTCGTCGCGCTTGTCTTCGTCGGGCTCGGCAATCGCCTGCTTATACAGTTCCCACATTCGATACATGGGATCGTCGACAGGAATCTCCTCACGCGGAGGCGTGCGATCGCGCGGGTCGAGGTCCAATTCGGTCCCCTCTTTGGGCGTGCCTTCTGCCGCCATCCAAGCTCCGTACAAGGGAGCCCAGCGTCCGCCGCTACCGTACGAAACCAGCCAGGCAGGATAGGTGAGCAGGTCCGGTCCGTCCGGCGCGCCGCCGCCGTAGAGGCGAATGTCGTAGGTGGCGCTGGTCGTCATGACACCTAACTGGGAACCCGGAATGGAGTTTACGAATGCGTTGAGGCCGATTGCCTTCCAGTCCTCAACCATCAGTTCGGCGGTCTCAATGAAGGCCGTATTGCCGGCCGGAAAGTCGATGCGCACTTCCAGTGGGGAGCCGTCGGGAAGATCGCGGAAACCGTCTCCATCCTGGTCGGTCACGTCAATCTCGTCGAGCAGGCTGGCGGCCAGTTCCGGATCGTAGGTTACGGCGGAATCGCGCCAGGCAACCAGCATCTCCTGGCCCCTTTCCGTGCGGTTAAACTGACCGGAGTTGGGTGACATTGTTCCAGTGCTGGCGGCCTCTCCCAAGCCTAAGAACGTGATTTTGCGAATTCTCTCGCGGTCCATGGCGTGGGACAGTGCGCGCCGGTACTGGGTTGTGCGCACGACCGCGCGCTTGGCGTCGTCCGGATTGTTCCAGTTTACGCCCCATGCCGGCGCGCCGCCGGCTCCGTTATCCCAAAGAAGAACGCGATAGTCGCCTTTGGACTCATTTTCCTTAAGGACCGCCAGGTCGCGAAGCGATAGATGGGGGTGGGCGTGGAAGTTGACGTCGCCGTTGAAGATGCGCAACTTCAGGACCTCGGCGTTTTCGGAGAAGATCACTTCCATACTGTCGATGTAGGGCAACTGGTTGCCGGCGGTATCGACGGCGTAGTAGTAGGGATTGCGCTCGAGAAGCATGCGGTTGCCAGGCTCAAGCAGTACCGGCATCCAGGCATTCAGGACGGGCCTGTCCGGGTTATTCCACCAGTCCTGTTTCTCGGTAAACTCCTCGTAGTCTGCGGCATCTGAGTATTTGGGATGGAACTGCTCCAGGTAATGGCGCGGATAGGGACCGAAATTGCCTGAGATTCCGCCGTTGACAAAGGCTGCCAGTTCGATGTCGACCAGCGGGGCTGACGCAGCAAATATGAAGCGAATCGTATAGTCGTCGACTTTCTCGGCCGTCATCGGCTGGCCGCCTACGAGCGTCCATGCAGGCATTGCCATCGGGTGGTCCGGGTTGGCAGCCATATCCTCCCACCAGAAGAGAACGTCATCGACGGTAAAGGGATGTCCGTCGGACCACTTGGTCCCTTCGCGGAAGAAAAAGGTCCACTCTGTGGCGTCGGCGTTGATCTCCCACGCTTTCGCCAGTCCCGGACCGACCGCGGTACCGCCCTCTTCCCAGTGCAGGGGTGAGTGGCCGTACATGTAGCTGGCGGTGTCCTGGAGATTGCTGCGGGTGGTGGTGCGCCTCAGCGTGCCTCCGTATTTCCCAACTTCGATCCAGGGCAGATCGATGACCAGCGGATCGATGGGAATGCGTTCTTCAAGGGGGGGCAGATCGCCGGCGGCGACCATCTCAGCGAGTTGGGGCGCTTCTTTGCCCGACATCATGGCGTCGTCTGCGCCTTCATCGCTCTCCTGCGCGGCCTCTTCTTCTGCTGCGGCCGGCTCTTCGGCAGCAGGCTCCGCCCCGCCGCCGCAGGCCGACAGGACCAGAGCAAGCGCCAGCAGCAGGACCCATACGGCCCCGGCGACGCGGCTCATTCGGCTGGTTCGTGTTCGGAACATCAGAGAACTCCTTTGCTGTTTGGTGGGTAGTCCAGGCGGATTTGGAATCCCGAGGCTCCGCCCGGAACGTGCCTTTTAGTGGCGCACATCGATATGATAAAACTCTGTGTGATAGCCTGGCCAGCTCATATTGCGGCGGTCCGCTTCAGTTTCGAGCGGCACGGAGAGCGTAACCCAGGCGCCGTCCCGGACCGCTGCGGACCCTCTGGCCTGATGACGGCCGATTAGCTCGTTTCGTAGTCGTTCGAGATGGGGTGAGGACTCCCCTGCACCTGAAAGATTGCACAGTTCTTGCGGATCGTTTTCCAAATCGAAGAGTTGCTCGTTGCCGCCTACTGGGAACCAGATGTATTTCCAGCGGCCGTCGGTGATGGCGTAGTTGCCGGGCCTGCTCGGGCCTCCTAGCGCCGATTCCAGGAAGGGCCGCGGTTGGATCTCCCCCCTGGCCAAGGCCACAAGATCGAGGCCGTCGACGTCGTCCGGCGGCGCGCCGCCCGCAGCTTTCACGACTGTCGGCAAAATGTCGGCGAGAGTAACCAGAGATTGGTTGCGCGTTCCGTGCCGGCGGTTGTCCCAGCCCTGCGGCATCCTCAAGGCAAACGGCACGTGCGCCGACGGTTCGTGAAAGAAACCCTTGCCGCCGGCGTGATGGTCTCCCAGGTACTCGCCGTGATCCGATGTGTAGATGATGAGGGTGTCGTCGAAGATGCCCATGTCCTGTAGGGCGGCGAAAACCCGACCCATGTTGTAGTCGATCTGTGTGATGACACCGTAGTAGGCGGCGCGTGCCTCGCGGATGATTTCCGGCGGCGTCAGGTCGAAGGACTGTTTTTCGCGCATGAGGCGAAATGCGTAGGGAACTTCCTCGCCTTCACTCCAGTCGCCGTAGACAGGCCGCGGAATGTCACAGTTGCGATACATGGAATAGTAGGGCTCCGGCGGATCGATCGGGGGATGGGGCTTGGAAAAGGAGCACCAGAGGAAGAACGGCATGGTGGGGTCGCGGCGTTCGCGGATGTACTCTACGCACTGCTCGGCGGTCCAGGAGGTAAGGGTCAGCGCTTCGGGCACGGTGGCCATGCCGGGGTAGAGTTCATTTTGGCCGAGGCCGTGGCGCATGGGCTGGACGTCGTAGCCGCGGCGCGCCATGTGACGGTAGTAGTCCTCGGGGAGGATCATTTCCTGGAATCCGTGGCGGGCACGCTGGGGCGTGAAGTGCATTTTTCCGATAGCGGCCGTCTGGTAGCCCAGTTCGCTCATGCAGCTGGGCAGTGTGTTGCGGGCGTCGGGGATGGCGCGCGAAGATGGCCCGTTGCCGGTCATTCCGTGGTTCGTAACGTATTTCCCGGTCATGATCGACATGCGCGAGGGTACACAGACCGGGCAATCTCCGTAGGCGGAGGTGAAGTTGACCCCCTCCCTTGTCAGGTGATTGAAGTGGGGCGTGCGCATGAACGACGGCGCGGCGTCGCCCGCGGCGTCAAAACGCTGCTGGTCGGTTGTTATCAGCAAAATGTGGGGACGGTCCATGTGAAGTTGGTTTAGATCATGAGTGTAGTCACCGCGCTTCGGAGGATTATAATGTGAAACAGTACCTACAAACAAAGGAACGGGACCGCCATAGTTGAACTTTCGATACATTTGCCACTCTTGGCCGCATTTGCTACCCTTCCCGCGGCTGAAGCTGAACACAGTTGGCCGGAGTTGCCAGGAGCGGGAGTTGAACTGATCGGATCTGGCGCCGGCAAGATCGAATTCAGCGGCCAGGAGAGCCAGTCTTCGTGGCGGCGATGTAACCCCAGACTATTGAATATCTGTAGCGGAGAACGATATGAACGAGACAAGCGGCCCCAATCTTCTTTACATTCACTCTGACCAGCATAGTCCGCACGTGACCGGCTGTTACGGTAACGATCTGGTTGAGACGCCGAACCTTGACCGACTCGCGGCCAGCGGTGTGGTTTTCGACAACGCCTACTGTTGTTCGCCGATTTGCGTTCCTTCCCGAATGTCGATGCTCAGCGGGCGTCATCCCTATCAGAACGAGGTCTGGACAAATGAACACGGCCTCGACTCCAGGATACCCACGATTGCTCACGCGATGGGCGCGGCGGGATATCAGCCGGAGTTGGTCGGCCGTATGCACTCAGTTGGTCCGGACCAGCTTCACGGGTATGCCGCGCGTTTTGTCGGCGACCACGGCCCCAACCATCCCGGCAACCCGGGCCCCGATCGCGGCATTCTGAGTGTAACTGCGGGCCCGCACCATCTCAGTCTCACGCGCTCCGGCCCAGGCCAAAGTGCCTACCAGGTACATGATGAGGACGTGACGGCGGTGACAGTCAGTCGCCTTGACAGGCTGGGCGTGCAGAAGCGAGCCGGCCTTTTGAAGGAGCCTTTCAGCCTTTCGGTTGGGCTCATGCTTCCGCACCCGCCCTATGTTGCCCGTCAGGAGGACTACATCCGCTACGCGGACTCGATGCCGTTGCCCGTCAAGTCCGCGCCGCCGCTGGATGAGCAGCATCCCTTCCTGCGATGGTGGCGGGAATCCACTGGCATCAAAGTGATGGACGAAGTTGAGGTTCGGAGGGCACGCGCCGCTTACGCTGGGCTCGTGTACCGCACGGACGCCATGGTCGGTCAGATCCTTGATGCTCTGGAGAAAAACGGGCTTGACGACAATACACTGATCGTTTACACGTCCGACCATGGTGACATGCAGGGTGAGCACGGCCTGTTCTGGAAACATGTATTCTACGAGGAATCTGTGCGCGTTCCCCTGATAATGAGCTGGGCGGGCCGGATTCCGCCGCAGCAACGCTGCGAGCGGGTCGTCAGCGCGGTTGATGTAGCTGCGACCATGTTGGACGCGATGCGGGCGCCGGCGCTGCCCAACGCGGCCGGCCGCAGTTTTCTCTCCCAAATCGATGGGGGGAGCGAGACTGCCGCGTGGGAGGACCTGGCCTTCTCCGAGTACTGCACTGACAAGTTCGGTCCACCAGAGGGAGCTTACCAGCGCATGTTGCGGCGTGAAGAGTGGAAGTACATCCATTATCACGAAATGCCGCCTCAGCTCTTCAACCTGCAAGAAGACCCGGAAGAACTGGTCGACCGTTCGGAAGACCCAGGTTGCCTGACGATCGTACAGGAATTGCGCAACGAGGTCCTGCGGGACTGGGACCCGGAGCAGGTGCGGCGGAAGATGGCGCAGAAGAGGGCCGACGAGCCGCTTCTAACGGCCTGGGCGCGTAACACGGGCCCGGAAGAGCGCTATCGCTGGCCAATGCTGAAGGAGATGAACTGGCTGGCGTGACTTAACGAAATCGTTACTTCGGAAAACTCCTCTCCCTGAGCAAACACAGTCCAAAGAAGGATATGCTGGTTTTTCGGCGGGACCGGACTCGAATCCTGCGATACTCCCCTACCGTCGAGCTCTCGTCCGGAACAGGCAAGAAATACGCGCGCGCCGGTCGCCGATACTGGCCGGGGCAGCGAAAACTGTCCAATTTCCATTTGAGGGAACATTTCAGGCAGCATTTGTGTCTTATCCGCCAACGGGACGTTACGATATTTTGATCACGCTAATTTATGGATAAAATGTTGCCATGGCTACTGCCACCCAACCGATAAAGGCGAAGGTTGCTGTCGCCGAACCCCCACTGAGGCGGCAATCGAGCCGGCGAATTCGGATTCTGGTACAGTTGTCAGCGTTGACGGCTGCGATAGCCGGACTCTGGTTGCTCTGGAATTTGACGGCAAGCACAGTCGAAATCGAAGTGGACGGAGTCACCAGTTCGGTGCAGACCCACAGGCGAGTTGTGGGTGATTTGCTGACCGACGTCGGCCTGTTACTGGGACAGGAGGCTGTTGATGAAGAAGTGTTGGCCGCAGACACTCGCGACTCCGTACGTGTGACGGAGATGCACGTCCAGGTCAATGTTGCCTCAGCCGCACCGGGCGTTGGCCCGGCCCTGGCGGCGCCCCGGGAAGGACTGCGGATTTCCCACAATCTGAACACAAGAATCACTGATGGCCTGCGGCTGTCCATAGAGCGGCCCCAGCCTTTCCGGATCCTGGCGGACGGCCGGGAGACCCAGGCTTCGAGTTGGGCGAGGACACCCGCCGAGTTGATGGACGACGCGGGGATTCCCTTTAGCCCGCGCGACCAGGTGCTGGTTTACGGGACGGCAATTGGTTGGGATGACACGATTCCGATGGGGCCAGGTCGAATCAGCGATTCGCGGCTATCGGGCGGCCCAAACTGGGAGCAGGTTGAGAGAGTACCGCTCCTCATTGAGATTAACCGCTCGGTCCGGCTGACTGTTTACGAAGGCGCAGTACCCATTACGATACACACGCTGGCCGAGACTGTGGGCGAAGCGCTTCGCGATGCGCAGATCACGATCTACCTTGGTGATGAAGTCCAGCCGGGCCTGGGCAGCCGCGTCAGCACAGGGCTGCGCGTGTTCATCCAGCGCAGCATACCGGTCAGTCTGTTGGCGGATGGCGTGCTCTACAAGACGCGTACGCAGAGCGAGAACGTGGGAGACGTGCTCACGGAGATTGGCGTAGGCCTCACCGGCCTCGACGAAGTATCGCCGCCCCTGGGCGCCGGCCTGTACCCTGACATGCAAATCCAGATCGTGCGCGTGCGTGAGGAGATCGAAGTCGAGGAAGCGATCGCGCCATTCGGGACCGAGTGGGTGGGTGACCGGGACCTTCCCATCGACACGATCATCGATCGACCGGGTGCTGAGGGCATCACACGGCGACGATTCCGGGTCCTTCTTCGGGACGGCCAGATGGTCGAACGCGAGCTTGAAGACGCGTGGGTCGCCCAAGAGCCGCGGAACAGGGTGAGAGTGTACGGCCAGAAAATCGAACCGAAGACCTTTGTTGCCGAAGACGGGCAGGAGATGACGTACTGGCGGAAAATCAGAATGAGGGCGACCAGTTACAGTGCCTCAACCGCCGGCGTCTCGACGAGCGTACCTTGGTACGGGTTCACGCGAACAGGGGACCGGATGCGAAAAGGGGTCGTGGCGGTGGACCCGAGGATCATTCCGTTGCACACCAAGGTCTACGTTCCGGGATATGGATACGGGGACGCGCTGGATACAGGCGGCAACATTCAGTTCCGGCGCATAGATCTGGGTTATGACGACCATAATCTCGTGCTGTGGAGCCGGTGGGTTGACGTATACCTTCTCTGGCCCCCGCCGCCTGAACATCAGATCGAGTGGTTAATCCGCAACTGGCCGATTGAACCGCAGTAGCGGCCAGCCCTAGGACAGATAGCAGAAAACAAGCGTGCCAGCTGTAATGACGGTTGGCACGTTTTGATCTCCGCGGATTTCCTCATATTTCAGTGTCAGTAGTCATAAGTGTCAGAAGTCAGTGGCTGCCATGTGAGGACAATGGCGCTATGCCGGTGTCAGGGGGTCCGCTTGCAGCCTTCCGCCCGGAGGAGGTTGACGGCGGCGGGTATAGACAGTTTGCGATCAGGAGGAAATTGTGTCGTAACTTTCTCATGTTACCGTGATAGTATTATTGGACAGTTCGCTCCTTCCTTTTCACCGGCTGCAGCAACAGGATTTCAGGCTTGTTCCGGCGGCGCAAACTGAATACGAATGCAAACTGAATCGCGGAATTCAACTACGTTGGTCGCATATGTCGTTCTGGGCGCGGTCATTCTGGCCGGGCTGACGTTAAGGACCTGGAACGTCAGGTTTGACAGCGGGTTGAATTCTCATCCGGACGAGCGAAGCACGACCTGCTTTTATGCGCCTACGATTGGCTGGCCTTCAAGTGTTGACGAGTTTCTTGATCCGGGACGCAGCCCGCTCAATCCGTTGTGGGACCGCCAGAACGACCGGCGGCGCTCCTATACCTACGGCCATTTTCCACTCTACCTGGGCATTCTCACCGGAGAAGCGCTGAGCGATCTGGCCAAACCTGCCGGGCTGCTGCCCCTCCCCGATCGATCGATTGAGATGATGGAGCGGGCCAACACGGCCTGTGAGGGAGTGGCCGTTGCCGGCCGGTTGATGATGGCCTTGCTGGATACATTGACAGTTTTTCTCCTCTTCCTGCTGGGGAGAAGACTTTACGGCACAATCGGGGGACTACTGGCGGCGACTCTTTACGCGTTCACTGCCCAGGCGGTTCAGCTCAGCCACTTCTTCGCCATGGATCCTGCCAGCACTACGTTTGTAGTGCTGGCTGTCTACGGCGGCGTGTTGATGGTCCAGGAACGTTCCTGGCGGGGCGTCCTGCTGGCCGGCATCGGCGCAGGGTTGGCGATTTCTTCCAAATTCAGCGCGCTGCCTGTCCTGGGAGTCCCTCTGACGGCGGCCTTCATCGCGGCGTGGAGGGGCGAGAGCCGGAGTAAGGCAGTTGTAGAAGGGCGGGGGACAGCTTCCGCATTTAACTCCTTCCTGGTTGCGATGCTGGCCGCGGCCATCGCTTTCTTCATTACCAGCCCGTATGCGGTGCTCGACTGGTTGAGTTTCATCCAGGCTACGCTGGTGGAACAGGGTCGGATGGTGCGCGGGGTGGCAGATCTGCCCTTTACACGCCAATATCGCAATACGATTCCCTATCTCTATTTCATCGAGCAGCAGGTTGTCTGGGGGATGGGCCTGCCCCTCGGTCTGGCGGCGCTGGTTGGCAGTGCCTGGGCTTTGGGGAAAGCGGCCCTCTTTCGGGCCAAAGGCGGTGAGCTCGTGGTCTGGGCCTGGTTGGCACCTTACTTCGGCATCACCGGCGCCTTTCTGGCCAAGTTCAACCGCTATATGAGTCCAGTACTCCCCTTTGTCCTGCTTTTCACGGCGGGCCTGATCGTCTGTCTGCTCCAGGTCAGAGTCAGCCCGAGATTCCGGCTGGCGGCGCGTCTTCCGGCCGTGCTGCTGGCCCTGATTGCGACGGGAGGCGGACTGTTCTGGACGCTTGCGTACACGAACGGTGTCTATGCCAGCGAGCATACGTGGGTGTCGGCCAGCCGTTGGGTCTATGCAAATGCGCCGGCCGGCTCGGTCATATTGTGGGAATCTTGGGATGACCCCCTGCCAAAGAACCTGCCCGGTGAGCCCGGCATGGATATGGGCAGCCATGGACTGCGACATATCGACTGGTCTCCATACGAGGAGGATACGGAGGAAAAGTACGAAATTCTGCGGGAGAAACTTCAAGAGGCCGACTACATAATCTACAGCTCCAAGCGCATTTACGATAGCGTGGACGAACTGCCGGCACGCTATCCGATGACGATTCGCTATTACGATCTTATGTTCGGTGAGCAGCTGGGTTTCGCCCGCGCGGCTGACTTTGCCACGCCGCCAAGTCTGTTGGGTCTGACATTCGAGGACCACGGAGCCGACGAAAGCTGGAGCCTGTATGACCACCCGCAAGTGTCGATATTCGCCAAGGAACGAGCGTTGAGCGGCGCAGAGATTGACAGTCTCCTTAAGGGCTCGTGGGAGGGAGCGGTCCACTGGGACAGGGGGCGTGAACCGCCCCTCTCCCCTATCCTGAACGCGATTGGATTGGGCAGTGTACCGGAGAGTCAGGACCGCGGGCTGATCAACATCGCACTGGCCCTTGCGCAGGGGCAGAGGATCTCTGAAGTCAGCGGACAGGAACCTGACGACGGTGCGGAGAGTTCGAGACCGTCCCTTCTATTGGAATCGCCGCTAAGAGAACTGCCGCTTGTTGACAATTACAGATGGAACGCGGTCGCGAGCAACGCACACTGGCTGGCGGTGGGTTGGTGGTGGCTGGTTGTCTCAGCGCTCGGCTGGATCGCGTGCCCCCTGGCCTTTGTTCTATTTCGTGGACTGCGTGACCGGGGGTTTCTGCTGGCGAAGACGGTTGGCTGGCTGGTGAGCGGGTGGCTGCTGTGGGTATTTGCCAGCTCAGGCGCGGCGCAAAACACGGTGCGCAATGCCTGGCTGGTCGTGGCGATGTTTGCACTCGTCAGCGCCGGGATTCTGTTTTTCACGCGGCGGGACCTGCTGTCCTTTGTGCGACGCACGTGGGGCATTCTTCTGATCGGAGAGGCGCTTTTTGCGGCCTCCTTCCTCTTCTTCGTACTTATACGGCAGGCGAACCCGGACATATGGCAGCCATGGTTCGGCGGCGAAAAGTTCATGGAGTTCGCTTTTCTGAACGGGATTCTGCGGAGTCCGTACTTTCCCCCTGTGGACCCCCACTTTGCCGGCGGCTACATCAACTACTACTACTATGGAATCTATTTGGTCGGATATGTAATCAAGTTGACCGGCATCTACGCCGAAGTGGCCTTCAATCTGGCCATTCCCACGCTGTTTGCTCTCACGGTCGTAAACGCCTTCGCCGTGGCCTATTCCGCTGGCAATCCGCAGCCGCGCCGGTCTCGCGCAGGGCGTCAGTCAGGGTGGCAGGTCCCGCCGACAGCGCAGCCTGGGACTGCCCTGCCTGCGGAGGTCGCAGACCGGCCGAACAAAAGTGAGGAGCGTCCCTGGCACGAAGGCATTGGCGCGGCGCTGCTGGCGCCGCTCTTTGTCGCGATATTCGGCAATCTGGCAGGCTTCGGACAGCTTGTCCTGGCGCTGCGCGATCAGAGCCAGAGCACCTTTGTGAGCAACGTTCCCGGACTTGAGGATGCTGTCCATGCCGTCAGCGGGTTGTGGGGCGTCATCGTTGCCGACGCAACCCTCGCAGGCTATGACTTTTGGTCGCCCAGCCGGGTCATTCCCCATACGATTAACGAGTTCCCATACTGGAGCTTCACCTACGCCGATCTTCATCCGCACATGATCGGGATACCTTTTTCGCTCCTCTTTGTGGCCCTGGTTCTGACCGTTTTGCACAGCTGCAACATCAGTTGGCGCCAGAACTGGCGCCATGGGGCGCTGCTCGCCGGCGGCCTGGCCTTCACATTGGGGGTCCTGGCAGCCGTGAACCTGTGGGACCTGCCTACCTATTTGGGATTGGGCGTACTCGCGGTGGCGGTTGCCCTCTACCGCGGACGGGGCCGTCTGTATATTGTCCCTGTCGCGGGAGTGGGGTTGGCGGTTGCCTGCGGCGCGTACCTTCTCTTCCTGCCATTTTTCGGCAGCTACGCCAATGTCGCGGCCAGTGGTATCGGCTTGGTGCGCGCGCCGGACGAGTTAGGCAAGTGGGCTCAGATTTGGGGGTTCTTTGCCTTTGTGATCTTCTCGTGGCTGCTGGTTGGCCGCGGCGAATTGCGCCGGTTGCGCTTCTTGAAGGTCCACCGTCTTTTGGTCCACCAACCGACGGTCGCTTACTTCACCGGAGTCGTCCTGCTTCCCATCCTGTTCCTTGCCTCGCTCTTGCTTCTGCTGTTCACAAACCAGACCGTGCTTGCAATCTGCCTGCCTGCGCTCGGCCTGTGCGTTTCGCACCTTTGGCGGCGAGAGAGGCAGGCAGATACCGGAACGGTTTGCGCGGCGCTGCTGGCTGTAACCGGCTTCGCCATTCTGGCGGGAACACAGGTCGTTTTTTTGAAGGACCATTTGCAGGGCGGCGACGCCTATCGCATGAACACACTCTTCAAGTTTTACAACCAGGTATGGGTGCTTTGGGGTGTGGCGGCGGCGATAGCGCTGCCCAGGATCTTTTCCCGCCTCGGTTCGACGGCTCGGGATCGGACTCCGGCCGGGGGCCTGCATTCGGTCCCGGGGGGATCCGGAGGCTTGCAGCCGTATATCGGGCCTGTCCTGGGGCTGATTCGGGGCGCCTGGGGAATCCTCTTTCTGCTCCTGCTTTTCGCCAGTCTGGCTTATCCACTGTTGGGTACGCCGTCGCGGCTTGCACAGCGCTTTCCGGGCTGGCGGCCTCCGATTGGGACATTGAACGGAATGGCCTTCATGGAAAACGGCGTGTACCACTGGCCCGACGGCAGCAATGCAATTGAATTGCGATACGATTGGGAGGCGATTCAGTGGCTGCTGGAAAACGTGCGGGGCAATCTTGTCCTTGCGGAATCGGCCCAACTTGACTATTACCGGGCCGGCGGCACACGAGTGGCCAGCCTTACGGGGCTAAGCGGCCTGCTGGGCATGCATGCAGGTGAACAGCGGTACAGTGAAGACGTTGGCACGCGGCACGGCAAGCTCTCCGAGTTCTGGAATACGAAGGACATTGGACGCCTTGAGGCACTTATCGACGAACTCGAGATCGGGCTCATCTATGTGGGACAGTTAGAACGGCATCAACACCCTCAAGCCGATTCGCGACTGGCGCAACTGGAAGATTCCGGTCTTCTGGAGTCGGTTTACAGAAATCCGGAGGTGACGATTTACGCTATTCCATCCCACATTCAGGGCCAGTTGAAGGGTCGGTGAGACGCGCGAACATGGTAAAACTTGCCCGAATCGCGCCTCTGGCGGCGAGCATATGGCGCGTTGCGCCGAACTGGCTGCGAGGGGCCGTTACCTGGATGATCAACGGCAAGGTCCTGGTTGGGGTAAGCGGGGCGCTTTTGAACGAAGAAAACCAGGTCCTGCTTCTGCGCCATCGATTTCACAACACCAGGATTTGGGGGCTGCCCGGCGGCTGGCTTTCGCGCGGCGAAACCGTCTACGACTGCTGGCGCCGCGAGGTGAACGAGGAACTGGCCCTCGACCTATCGGTTGAAGCAATTCTTTGCCACCGGGCGTTCCGCCATACACTGGAGTTTTATCTGCTCGGGAGGATCAAGGGCGGTCGGATGAGGATCGATCCAGTGGAGATTCTTGAGGCGCGCTTTTTCAGTTCAGACGATCTGCCGCCCATGGAGCCCCATGTCGCGAAGATTATCCGGAAGGCCGTCATCCATTTGGAAGGAAAAATGGCGGCGAACACAGGAGACAGATCGGGTCAGACGCTGATTGGCAGTTCGGGGGAGATGGCGAGAGAGAGGAATCTGACTTCAGGGCAGGAAGAGCCGCAGCAAGGCGCCGGAGCCGAAGGAGACGGGCTGCGTGCGTGAAATCGTCGCCGCTTTCCTGGGCTGGTACGCTATAACGCAACTGGTTAGCGTCGCAGCGATGCCGCTGACGCTGCGCACCTTCCGCGCCTTGCCGGATCGCGGATATGCCCTAACGCGCGTCTTGGGGATATTGCTGGTCAGCCTCCTGCTCTGGTTGGGGACCAGTTACGGCCTGCTTCGCAATACTTCAGGCGGGGCCTGGCTGGCTCTTGTCCTGGTCATTCTGCTCAGTGCCTGGGCCCTTCTGCACAGGGGCGAAACTGACGAAAACGGTCCGCCTGCCGGATCGCGCTCATTGCTGAAATTGTGCCCTTCCCTTCCCTATATCATTGCTGTTGAAGCCCTCTTTTTCCTTGCATTCGCGGCATGGACGTGGGTACGTTCGAACGATCCGGCGATCAGCCATACAGAGCAGCCGATGGACCTGATGTTTATGAATGGGGTCTGGACCAGCCCCACCTACCCGCCTCGCGATCCCTGGCTGGCCGGATATGCAATCAGCTATTACTACTTCGGCTACTGGATGCTTTCGACCCTGGCGCACCTGGCAGGACAGCCGCCCGAAATCGCCTACAATCTTGGACAGGCCTGCTGGTTCGGCCTGCTGGTCACGGCCAGTTTTGGCGTCGGCTACAACCTGTTTCGCCTGCGATTGCGGGAGTTTGGGGTTGAATTCGGAACTGGCGGATGGTTCAGTGAAGGGGCAGACGGGAGCGGGAGCGGCGGCGTACGGGGGGCGCTCCCATTCGCAGCCGGGCTGTTAACGTCGACGGCAGTCGCGCTGACCTCAAACCTGCACGTCATTCTCGAGTGGCTCTATGCACAGGGAGTACGCGTCGACGGCTTGGCCAGGTATGTCGATGTCCATAACTTTCCGGAACGGTCGAGCGTGACAAAACTTTGGTACATTGACAGCGGCTGGAGTTGGTGGTGGCGGGCCAGTCGCGTTATCAGTGACATCGACCTCAACGGAAACCACATTGAAATCATCGACGAGTTTCCGATCTTCAGTTACGTTCTCTCCGACAATCATCCGCACCTGCTGGCGATGCCGTTTGTTCTCCTCGTTATCGGAATGGCCTTGAACTGGTACAACGCAGCGGGTCCGGAGGGAGGCGATGATGCGGCCGAACCGGAACATGCCGACGAACAGGCGTCAAGTCGGGGGGCCGCTGTCCGCTCCAGGATCGGTTCTTACTACTCAGCTATTGCGCGGCCGGTTGGGCCGGCGGGGCTGCTCCTGCTGATCGCCGCAACCGGAGGCCTCCTCTTTCTGAATACGTGGGATTTTCCTCCATACTTGCTCCTGCTTCTTCTGGTCGCAATGCTCACCGGAACGCGCCGGAGCCGGGATGCCTCAGGCGCGCAGGATCAGGCGCTGAGTCAGGTGCAGAGTCAAGCGCTGCGTCATGCGCTCACGCGGGCGGCGATCATTGGAGGCACGGTCCTGGTGGGGGCCCTCCTGCTGTACCTGCCGTATTTCCTGACGGCCCAGAGCCAGGCGGGAGGCATCCTGCCGAACCTGCTCCACCCGACGCGGCTGCCCCAGTTTCTGCTGATGTTCGGTCACTTTCTGCTGGCGGGGGCAGGGCTTCTTTTCATCGGCTGGCGCGAGCAGCGGCCGACCGCGCCGGCGCTGGGCAACGCGGCGGCCCTTGTTCTGGGTCTGCCGCTTTTGTTTCTGGCGACAACCGGGCTGCTGACAGCAGTCAGCTCCGGTGCGGCGCCGGCGGATGCGGGCGAAGCGGGCGGATTCCTGGCGAGCATGGTCCGGCGCAGGCTGGGGCAGCCCTGGACATTTCTGCTATTGGGCGGCCTCACGACGCTGTCGCTGGGCTTGCTATGGCAACGCCTGGCCGAACCGGGCCGCGCCGCCCGCACAACCTCCTTTGTCCTGTGCCTGTTCACAGTCGGCTGCTTTCTGACATACGTTCCGGAGTTCGTCTACTTGCGGGACAATTTCGGCAACCGCATGAACACTGTATTCAAGTTCTATTATCAGAGCTGGCTGCTGTTGGGGATTGCGGCTGCGTTCGCGGTCGGGTTGTACATTGATCTGGCCGTGCGGCGGTTCCGGCAGGGCGGCAAGGCGACTGCAACCGCGCCAGTGCTGGGATTCGTTCCACCTGCGCTCTCCCTCCTGCTCATACTGGCGTGTCTTATCTACCCTGTGGCAGGGGCGTATGCCAAGACCAGGGGATCCGGATCGCGCGAGCCAACCCTGAATGGCTTGGGCTATGTCGGTGCGGATGAGCTGGCCGTCATCGACTGGATCAGGCGCAATACCCGCCCTGAATCCTTGATCCTGGAGGCCAAAGGGGCCAGTTACAGGGCCAGTTCAGCGCGCATCAGCGCGGCAACCGGACGGGCTACGCTGCTGGGATGGGACGGCCACGAAGCCCAATGGCGCGGGCGGGCCTACGCACAGATGGCTGACGGCCGGGCTCAGGCCATTCAGGAGATCTATCGGTCTCCGAGGCCGACAACGTTGCAGGAAACGCTGAATCACTGGAAAATCGATTATGTGCTTGTTGGTCCGGAGGAGCGGGCCCAATATGAGGTGACACCCGCGGTGGAGAATCGGCTCGGACAAATCCTGGATCTGGTCTTTGAGCAGGGCGACTACCGGATTTACAGGGCAGCGGGCGCGTCCGGGAACTAGGTTTGCGCAAATGGGGGTTGGAAGCTGCAGGTGACTCAAGGGATGACGAACGAACGAACCGAAAGCGAGGGGATGACGCCCCGGGACCAGCCGGCTAAAGCGCCGTTTGGCGGCGCCCGGACAGCGGCTTCGAATGTCAGCGGGCCGACCGTCGAACAGGCGCTGTATGTGATCCTGTTTGCCGCGGCATTGTGTCTGCGTCTTTATTCTCTCGGCAGCCTTAACCTGGTGTCACCCTTGGAGGCCGCCCAGATCTGGCCGGCCTATATGGCCCAGTCGACAAGCGCCCTGGAAGAAAGCGGTCTTCCTGAGCCACGTCCCCCTTCAAGCCCGCTATTGTATACTATACAGCGCGTGCTGTTTCTGTTGACAGGGGGCGGAAGCGGCTTTTGGGCCCGCTTTCCGGCCGCGTTTGCCGGGGCCGGTTTGGTCCTGGCGGCCTGGGCGCTGCGGCGGCGCATGGGGCGGGGCGGCGCTCTGGCGGCCGCGGTCCTGTTTGCTTTCGATCCCTGGCTGCTCTCGTTCAGCCGGCTGGCAGACAGCTCGACTATGTCGGTCCTGACGGGTCTGCTGCTTCTGGCTGCGTTGTTCGACGAGAGAGAAGAAGGCCCGCAGGTCAATCGGTTTGCTGTGATCGGCGGGCTCTTCCTGATCAGCGGGCCGCTGGCGTGGCTGCTGCTGCCACTGATTCTGTACGCCTTCTTTCTGCTCGGAGGCGGCCCGCTTGCCAGACTTGCCCCCGGCCAGGGCAGACAGGCAGCCCTTGTTTGCGCGGGGACAGTTGTCGTCGGATCGACAGGGCTGTTTGCGCACACCTACGGATTGTCTGCGATTGGGGAGAGTGTGGGAACTGCGGTCGCCCATCTGGTGGGCCCGTCAGGCAGTGCAGGGACCCTGCTTGCCGGTCACGACTATACCGTAAGCTGGGCGCTGTTGCGGCTGCTCGTTGACGAGCCGTTTCTACTCCTATTCGGAGGCGCGGGCGCGGCAATCGCTCTCTTCAGGACAGGCTTCCCGGCCCCAAATCTGGTGAGGCAGGTTGTCGAAGAGGAGAAAGTGGTCGAAACTGAGAGACGGTCTCTGTTCGATGCTGTCTGGCTGAATGTTCTGGTCGTGGGCACGGCCTGGGGACTTCTGTTGATCTTACTGCCCGGGCTCACGCCTGTCAGCCTGCTCGTGTTGGGGCTGCCACTGCTCCTGCTGGCGGCGGCATCGGCTGTGCAGATGTTGAGGCTGGCTCCAATCCGGATGCTGCTTCAGGACAGTGCCCGCCTGCCGGCGTTTGCCACAATGGGGATACTGCTGGTCACAGCATTCTTTTGGACGGGCACGATCACCGGCTCGCTGCGCGACGGCAACTATGATCCCCGGCTGGCTGCCTTCTATTTTCTGATTCCCGCGCTGGGGGCTTTCTTCGTCTGGTGGTCCGGCGAGCGGGCCAGCGGCCAGGTATTCGGTTTCTTGACCTTGACCGCCCTCATTCTGGCTCAAGCCAGCAGCAGTTGGACGTTGAATCTGCGGCCCGAATACGACCACAGCCGTTCACTCTTTGCTGAAACCGGCGACGGCGCGATGACATTGCTGGCAAACGACATCAGCCGCCTGAGTTCCCTGCGGACAGGGGACCCAACCGAGGCCCCGGTCTATCTCCAGGTCAATGATTCGCGCCTGCCCTTCTTTCTCTGGCATTTGCGCGCCATGCGCGATCTGCGCTGGCGCCCCGGAATCGAGTTGAAGGAAGTGGAGCAAGACGCACTGGTCGTTACGCAGGATGGCGTCGGAACGGCAGAAGAATGGGACCAACTGCCGGGCAGTTTTGTTGGCAGCAGGTACTCGGTGACAGAACGCTGGCTGCCTACGGCGTTTGAGCGTCCCGGCGCCCTGTTGCGGTGGATGCTTTTTCGGGAAAGACAGCAGATTTCGGGCGGCGTCCCGGTGCGGTATGAGGTCGAACTCTGGGTGATACGGGAGAAGTAAACGATGGCTGATGGAAGCAGCGAGAAGGAAGTGGAGGCCGGAGACGAGGTTTCCGAAATGGAGATTCAAGAGCCCGCTTCAGATAGTTCTCTTGCCAGGGAACAGGAAGAGGATTCGAGCGAAGCGCTCACCGAACGGGCCGAGGAAGACGCCTTGCAGACGGAGGCCATTCTACCGTCTGCCAGCTTTCTGGATGTTAACCTGTTGACCGTCTTTCGGGCCAACTGGGAGACGATTGCCTGGGCAGTCATTCTGGTCGCGGCGGTCGTCAGCCGCTTCTACGATTTGGGCGTGCGCGGGATGAGCCACGACGAAAGTCTGCACGCCTTCTATTCGCTCGACCTCTACCGAAGCGGCAGCTATCGGCACAACCCGATGATGCATGGACCTTTCCTCTTCCATGCCAATGCCTTCATTTTCTTTCTGTTCGGTGTCAGCGATTCCACGGCTCGCGTCATGCCGGCTCTGGCAGGGATCGGCGCAATCATGGCGGCATGGCTTTACCGGAGATGGATCGGACGCACCGGCGCGCTCGTGACGGCACTGATCTTCCTGTTCAGTCCCAGCATCCTTTTTCACAGCCGCTACATACGAAACGATATCTACATCGTCTTATTCTCGATGTTCTGGATATATTTCATGTTTCGCTATGTTGAAGACCGCAAAATCAAGTGGCTCTTTCTAACCGTGACCGCAATGGCTCTCGGATTTGCGGCTAAAGAAAACCAGTTCATGTCGGGAACGATTTTCGGTATGTTCATGGTGGGGGCCGCGCTCTGGCGTTGGCGGACTGGGAAAGAGCGGCTCCAAGACAGTTCATTCGCCGATATTGCCGTTCTCCTCCTGACGCTTGTCTTGCCGTTTGCTGCGCCGCTGGGTCACATCCTCCTGGGTTGGGATGCGCTAGCGTACAGTACGGGCCAGGACCTTGCCAGGTCGGCGTTCCTGGTACTGCTGATGACCGGTCTTAGCGCAGCAATTGCTTTCTGGTGGTTCAGTCCTGACTGGAGGAACGGGAATGGCGTCCAGTCGCGCGACAGCGATAGGCAGGAGCGCAGAATCACCTTTGGCAACTGGGCAACGTTCATGGCGCTGTTCTGGGCGATTGAGATCCTGCTGTTCACGACTTTTTTCACAAATCCAGTTGATGGATTGGCGACCGGGGTGGTTGGCAGCCTCGGGTACTGGCTGGACCAACAGGAGGTCAGGCGAGGGGGCCAGCCGTGGTACTACTATATAATGCAGACTCTGCTCTATGAGTTCCTGCCTCTCTTTCTCAGCCTGGGAGGTTTGACGCTGCTCCTGCATCGATTGCGAATCACTCTCAACTGGGAAAAATTGACACTGCTCGTAGATAGTCTGCTAACCGGCAGTTGGCGCGCTCCGACCGGTGAGGAGCCCGTATCGGCCAGGACAGAGGATGGTGGCGGAGAGGATGGCGGCGGAGAGGACAGTGCGCCTTCGATGTCTGAATCAGGGCAGGGCAGCTCCTTCGTGAGGCCGTATTTTGAACTCTTTCTGGCCTGGTGGGTCGTGGGGGCGTGGTTGTCCTATTCCTACGCGGGCGAGAAGATGCCCTGGTTAATGACTCACATGACCCAGCCGATGGCCATCTTTGGAGGTTGGTGGGGCGCGCAGGTTCTTCATCGGATCGACTGGAAAAAGGTTCGTGACACGCAAGGTTGGTGGCTGCTGGCGCTGCTGCCGGCGCTGCTGTTCGTACTGGCAACGCTGGCCGGCTCGGTCCCTACCGGCGGCCGCGATCTGGACGCGCTTTCGCAGAGCGTGCGCTTCATTCTCGCACTCGGCCTGATGGGCGCCCTGTTCTATTTTGCCTATTTCGCCTTCTTGCGGTCGGGCTGGCGGTTGACATTGCGGCTGACGGCGTTGACTGCTTTCACCATCCTCTTTCTGCTCACGGTACGATTTTCCTACCTGCTCACTTACGTCAACTATGACATGGCAACCGAATACCTTGTCTACGCCCATGCGTCGCCGGACGTGAAACGGGCTCTGCAGGAGATTGAAACGATCAGCGAACGCACGGTAGGGGAGCGCGAGATTCAAGTCTCATATGATGATGACGTTGCCTGGCCGATGACCTGGTACATGCGCTTCTATCCCAACCACATCTTTTACGGCGCGAACCCGACTACTGAGGCGATGAGCGCGCCCGTCATTCTTGTGGGGAGCAAGAACTATGCCAAGGTCGAGCCATACGTCGGCCGCGACTATGTCAGCCGCAACTACAGACTGGTCTGGTGGCCCGAGGAAGGCTACAAAGGGCTGACCTTCAGCCAGATTTGGGGGGCCTTCAGTGATCCTGAGCGGCGCAGCCGGCTGTGGCAGATTTTCTTCTTCCGCGACCATCCCGACCGGTCGTTAACGGAGTGGCCGCACCGACATGATTTTCGCCTGTATATTCATCGGGACATCGCCGACCTCGTGTGGGACTTGAACGTTGTCCCCACGGCTGGCGGAGGGTCGTTTAGGTCGCAGTCGTTCAACTATGAGGAGGTCGAACGCAGCGCCAGCGCCGCTTACAGCGGGTTCTACGACACTCTCCCTCTGGCCAATCCGCGTTCAATTGCGATTGGGGCTGACGGGCTGCGCTACATTCTTGATACGGGCAATAATCGCGTCGTCGTGTTAAACGCCGACGGCAGTTTCCGGGCCGCGTTCGGCAGCACCTGTTTTCTGGAAGAGGAGGATAGCCAGGGCTGCATCGATCCTGACGGGATCGGACCTCGTGAACTGGGCGACGGCCAGTTTCGCGAGCCTTGGGGGATTGCGGTTGGTGCGGACGGCACGATCTTCGTCGCCGACACCTGGAACGGGCGCATACAGTCATTTGACAGCCAAGGAAACTTCCTGCGAAAGTGGGGGGCCTTCAATACAATCACTGACGAAAACAGACACCCTTACTCTCTCTTTGGCCCCAGGGGACTGGCAGTAACGCTAGCTGGCAACCTTCTGGTGGCTGACACTGGCAATAAGCGAATCCTCGAGTTTTCGCCGGCGGGAGAGTTCATTCGGCAGGTCGGCGGGGGAGGCATCATACTCGGGCACTTTGAGGAACCTGTCGACGTCGCCATCCATCCGCCGACGGGAAACGTATTGGTCAGCGACGCCTGGAACCGCCGGATACAGGTGCTTTCGTCCGAGCTGGTTCCCCTATTCGAATGGCTCATTCCTACCTGGGAGAGCCAGGACATATGGGACAAGCCGTACATCGCAGCTGCGGCCGACGGAACGGTCTATGCTACCGACCCTCAGTTTGCCCAGGTCTACGTGCTCTCCTCCGGCGGCGTAGTCCAGTCCAGTTTCGGGAGATATGGCGGCGGTCTCAGCAACTTTGCCAAGCCGACAGGCATTGCGGTCGATCCGTTGTCCGGTGAGATTCTGGTTGCCGACGCGGACAATCACCGGATACTCATTTTTGAGAGATAAAGCATCCTTTGAGGCCTGGCAAGTCAATGTCGCAGGAAGTGCCGGTCGTAGTCTGCCCCAATTGCAGATCTTCACCCAGACGTGGGGCCAGGTTCTGTGACCAGTGCGGCTGGTCCCTGGCCCCCGGCGACGCGGTTGCCAACTCTGATACTGACGGCCGGGCGCTGCTTACGCCCCGCGATCCGGGCGAAGAGCACGGGCATGATGAGAACCGGCTGGGCGCGGAAGAAGCCGGTGAAGCCGGCAGGGAGCTGCCGGAAGGCGCAGACCACGCGGAGCCGTACGGGAAACCTGACGGCCCAGGCAGATCACTGCGAGAGAAGGTAGGGGGCAGTTTCCGGACTCTCGTCCTCTGGAGCGGCAGTCCCTTGCTATTGCTGGTGGTCCTGGCTGCCGCCATAGCCAGAGACAATTTCAGGAGGGAGGATTCGCAGGCGCCTGCCTCCTTGCAGAATGAGAGTGTCGAAGCCGCTCCCGAAGTCGCGCCGAGCCTGACCTTGCCCCTGGAAATCATCACCCCCTTTACGGGTCAAGCGAAGACCACCGACTTCGAGATTGTCAGCGGCGGTTTCGTGCGGCCGCGAGGCGTGACCACTTCGAATGGCAACATCTACGTTGTCGATTCCGATCAAGGGGCGCTGTTTGTCCTGGACAGCCAAGGAGAGCAGATCGCCGAGGTGCTCCACGCGGGCCGGCGCTTTGTCGAGCCGGTCGACGTCGCCGCAGACGCGGCGGGAAATATCTACGTCCTGGACGCCGGGGATGGCGGGCAGGTGAGCGTACACCGGCCTGACGGGGCGTTTGCCGAGGTCCTTCCCGTTCCCGCCAGCGCGGCGGACAGAAGCAGGGGACTCGATGTTGACGGCGAGGGCCGCATTTGGCTGGCCATGACGCCTGCGCTGGCTGTGGCCGCGTTCGACTCTGCGGGAAGGGAGTTGCTTCGGATTCCGACCGCCTTCGAAGGCGCCGATCTGCAGCCGGTCGATGTTGCCTCACACCCCGACGGCTCAGTCTTTGTTTCCACGGCGGAGATGACTTCCGTGCTGCGCTTCTCCGGGACGGGAGAGCTGCTGAACCTGTGGCCTCTCGTCGTTGCCAACAGCATGGACGGGCCCCACTTGGCGCTTGACGGCGAAGGCACACTTTACGTCACGCAACCGGAGCAGGGCGGTGTCATGAGGATCTCCGGTGACGACGCCGAGGACCTGGAAGCCTGGATCCTTCCGGGCGGCGGGCCATTGAAAAAGCTTGTCGGAATCACGGCAGGCGAACCGGGCAGCCTTTTGGTTGTCGATAGCGAGAATGGCAGCGTCTACCGCTTGCAGATTTCGCCTTGACAGGAATGTGCAGGCTGAAGTTTGGAGCGCGGGGGAAGACGGACTGCCGCACTTGGAGGGATTGTGACTGAGAATCGGAAAGAGAGTACGGACGAGGCCCGGGGCCGCTCCTTTTTCAATGAACCGGATGCGGCAGGATTGATGCACCGCGCGTTCACCCGCTCCCTCGGCTTCGACAGGGCGGACATGAACCGTCCACTGATTGGGATATTGAACACGTACAGCGAAATGAACAACTGTCACGCCCACTTTCCCGAGCTGGTAGAGGCGGTCAAGCGGGGTGTCTGGCAGGCCGGCGGTTTTCCACTTGAGTTTCCGACGATCAGTCTGGGTGAGATCTACCTGACGCCGACTTCGATGCTGTGGCGCAATCTGGCCGCCATGGACACCGAGGAGATGATACGCGGCAATCCGATGGACGGCGTGGTTGTGCTGTGCGGCTGCGACAAGACGACTCCGGCCGCGCTGATGGGCGCAGCGAGCGCCGACCTGCCTGCGATTCTCGTCTCCGGCGGACCGATGCTGAACGGACACTGGCGCGGTCAGACACTGGGGGCGTGTACAGATTGCCGCAGGCTGACCACCGAATACCGGGCGGGCAATCTCAGCGAAGAGGAGTATGCGGAGGTCGAAGAAAACCTGGTGCGAAGCAGGGGCCACTGCATGGTTATGGGCACTGCTTCGACAATGAACTCGCTGACCGAGGCGCTGGGCATCGCTCTACCGGGAAACGGGGCGATCCCGGCGGCAGACTCGCGGCGCATTCTTCTGGCTGAGAAGGCCGGCCGCCGCATTGTGGCGATGGCGGCGGAGGGGCTGCGCCCATCGCGTGTTCTAACTCGTCAGGCGATGGAAAATGCGATCACGCTCCTGTGCGCCCTGGGAGGAAGCACGAACGCCGTTGTGCATCTGCCGGCGCTGGCTGGCCGGCTTGGAATCGATCTGCCGCTGGACCTGTTCGATTCGATCAGCCGGCGGACCCCCTTGCTGGCGAATATACGTCCTGCCGGTTCGTTTCAGATGGAGGACTTCTTCTATGCGGGGGGCGTGCCGGCGATTATGCGGCAGCTCCTGCCTCTGCTTCACGGCGACCAACCAACCGTCACGGGCCGGACTGTTGCGGAAAACGTGGCGCACAGCAACGTCGTCGACACCGACGTCATCGCTTCACCCGACAAGCCGCTGAAATCTGAGGGCGGCCTTGCGATATTGCGGGGAAACCTGGCGCCGTCCGGGGCGGTGATCAAGCATGCGGCCGCCTCTCCGGGCCTCTTGCAGCACCGTGGACGCGCCGTCGTATTTCACGGCATCGCAGATCTGCAGGCGAGAATCGACGACCCCGCGCTGGACGTCAACCCTGAAGACGTACTGATTCTGCAGAATGCGGGTCCGGTAGGAGGGCCCGGCATGCCGGAGGTGGGAAACCTGCCGATCCCCAAAAAGTTGCTAAAACAGGGCGTACGCGATATGGTGCGTATCTCTGACGCGAGGATGAGCGGGACGGCATTCGGCACGATCGTATTGCATGTTGCGCCCGAGTCTGCGGTAGGCGGTCCGCTGTCGCTGGCGCGCACAGGGGACGTGATCGAGTTGGATGTGCCCGGCAGGCGGCTTGAACTGCGGGTGGATCAGGAAGAGTTGAACAGGCGGCGCGCTGAATGGCAACGGCCGCAGCCGGCCTATCGACGCGGTTATGGCAGACTGTTCCTGGACCACGTTATGCAGGCGCCGGAAGGAATGGACTTCGACTTCCTGCTGGGCCGCGATCCTGTGGAGACAGTTGCGCAACCCAAGTTTTGACCCGCCGCGTTGCCCCGCGGACCGCTACCCTCGGTGTCGCCCGTTGTACGTAGCGTTTTGAATTCCAGCCGCAGATTGGAGGATTGGGAAGATGTCTGAATTTCCGCCGGTAGATGAGCAGATGGCTATTCTGATGCGGGGCGTCGAGTTTGGCGACGACCGGACCCGAACCAATATGGAGGCGGAACTGCGTCTGAGAATTGAAGGGAGCCGAAAAGACGGCCGCCCGCTGCGCGTCTATTGCGGCTTCGATCCCACATCCAGCGACCTCCACCTGGGCCATACCGTCCCCCTGCGAAAGCTGAGGCAGTTTCAAGAACTGGGCCACACGGTGATATTTCTGATCGGCACCTTTACGGGCACGATTGGCGACCCAAGTGACAAGGAAAGCGCCCGGACGCAACAGAGCCTGGAAGAGGCATTGGAGAATGCGCGTGGATTCACGCAGCAGGCGCACAGAGTGCTGGACAGGGAGAAGACGGTCATCGACTACAATCACAAGTGGTTGGGGGAGCTGGACTTTGGCGGTGTCATCCGGCTGGCCAGTCATTTCACTGTTCAACAGTTCCTTGCCAGGGATAACTTCAGCAAGCGGCACGACAAGGGCGAACCAATCTGGCTGCACGAGTTCTTTTACGCGCTCATGCAGGGCTATGATGCGATCATGCTGGATACCGATGTGCAGATCGGCGGTACGGACCAGCTGTTCAACCTGATGGCTGGGCGCACACTGATGAACGCACGGGGAATGCGGCCCCAGGTTGTGTTGACCTTTCCAATTCTGGTGGGTACGGACGGCCATGCGCGGATGAGCAAGTCGACCGGAAATCATATCGGCATAGACGAGGCCCCGGGCGTGATCTTTACCAAAGTCTTGAACCTCCCGGACCACACGTTCCAGAACTTCGCCGAGCTGGTGACCCGCTGGAGCCAGGAAGAGATTGACGGCATGATGACGCAGTTGGAGAGGGGAGAGTTGGAGCCGCAGGCGGCCAAACGGGCGCTGGCGAAAGAAATTGTCAGCATCTTTCATGGTGCGAAAAGGGCGGAGCAGGCGGCCGTGGACGCTGTGCGCATGCACACAGGGGCGGCGCCAAGCGACGCTCCCCGGTTCACGTTATCTGAAGAGATGAATCTGCTCGACTTGATGAGCGCGTCGGGACTCGTGCGAAGCAAGGGTGAGGCTCGGCGTCTGATTCAGCAGGGAGGCGTGCGGCTCAACGGGGAAGCGGTCTCGGATGGTGTGCTGACGTCTGTTGCGCCGAATGGCGGGGAGAGCGTTCTGCAGGTTGGGAAGAAGCGGTTCCTGCGGGTCGTTTCCAACGAATAGCGTCGCAGGATTCCCCGGGAAGGGGGAGCGCTTTTGCGGCACCAATAAAACAAGGAACCGGATGCCACGCTTCCCCCGATAGTGGCTTCCAACCACAACGTGACAACTCGGTCCCTATGGGATTATTATAGCATGCTTTTGTTTGCTTGTAAAGGGGGAATTCTACGAATTTTCCACTCTTTTCTACATTTTTCACAAAGTTCGCTGCCATTCCAGCATTTCGAGCGGTCGCAGAGCCGTTCTTCCGAAATTCTGCGATCGCAATTTTCAACTTCGTAGTTCGAACAGAAAGCTGAGGTTCCTGAACTCAGGGCCTGCACCGTGCTACGATCTCTAGTGATCCTCAGTTTTGAATTAACGTAAGGAGTAAGTGATGGGGACTTTCGACGGAAAACGCGGTCTCGTATTTGGTGTCGCGAACAAGAACTCGATTGCTTGGGGAATCGCGCAGGCGCTCGCGGACGAAGGGGCGGAGCTGGGATTCAGCTATGCCGGCGACTTTCTGCAGAAGCGTGTCACGCCTTTGGCCGAAAGCGTTGGAAGCAGCTTCATCGAGGAATGCGATGTCACCAATGACGCGGCCATCGACGAACTGTTCGCGAAGGTTGGGGACCACTATGGCGGGCTCGACTTTCTGGTCCACTCAATTGCATTCGCCCCTCGAGAGGACTTGGGCGGCCGCTTCGTCGACACGAGCCGTGAAGGCTTCCGTGTCGCCCTGGACGTCAGTTGCTACAGCCTGGTGGCGCTGGCCAAGCGCGCGGTGCCGCTAATGCCTCAGGGCGGCAGCATGCTGGCCATGACCTATTACGGCGCCGAAAAGGTGACGCCCAACTACAATGTTATGGGCGTAGCAAAGGCTGCCCTGGAGGCGACGATTCGCTACCTGGCCTGGGACTTGGGTAAGGAACAGGTGCGGGTCAACGCCATCAGCGCCGGGCCAATCAAGACGCTTGCCTCGGCGGGCGTCAGCGGCTTCCGGAAGAGCCTTGGGTACGTTGGCTCGGTCGCGCCGATGGGGAATGTAACCCAGGCCGATGTAGGAAACGCGGCCCGGTTCCTGCTGGGTGACTGGGCGCAGAAGGTTACCGGGGAGGTTGTCTATGTGGACGGCGGATACAATATCATGGGCGCCCCCGACATGGACAGTTTGGAAGGGTAGCGTCCGGCGCAGCTGAGCTGAAATGCAAACAGGTCAACCCATCAGTGGGTTGACCTGTTTTTTCATGTCTGACTTCAGGAACTGCGGCAACTGGACCGGCGTCATCGCGCTTGTACTGCCGCTGCGATCCCCGTTACACTCAACTCCCGATTTCCCTATGGTTTGGCATCTTTTCCGCCGAGGCGGGAGCGACGGGATTTGAACCCGCGACCTCCGGCTTGACAGGCCGACATGCTAACCGCTACACCACGCCCCCATCAGGAAACCATGACATGTGACGAAAGGATACCACGCCCGCGGTCACCTGTCAAATGAAAGCGGTTGGAAACGGTTGGAACGCGGGGCGGCCGAAGACGGGATTCGCAGGGTCCTCAGCCCTTGCGCGGGGGCAGGCGAGGGATACGTTTGCCTACACGACGAAGGAGCCGCGAGGCGGTGGCCTGCTTGCTGGCGGGGAGCTTCTTGCCCTTGGAGGGGGAGCGAGGCCGGCGGGCGTTGTCGACGATGCGCTGGGCGGCCTGCCTCCCATGTTCGAGCGCTTCGCGGTAGTGGCCCGTCATGAGCTCAGGCGTGATCTTTCGTCCCTCGGTCGCCCACACGAGAACCGCCCTGCCGATCGCCCACGTGCCCGCGTAGGAGACGGCGACCTTTGGCACTATGCCCCAAACCGGAATAAGCCCGCTCATTTGGCGGGCGAGCTGGCGAAACAGAAAGCCGCCCCCGAGAACGCCCACGATCTCGCCCAACAGCTGCTGGGGCGAGCCGGACTTGCCCGAGACGAGAGCGATCTTGTATGCCATCATCAGCTGGTTCTTGGTGAGAACGATGGCATCGCCGGCGCCGAGTACGAAGTTCAGCCCCGGCACAGTTTCGCCCAGGCCCGTCGTGAATGAGTAGCTGGCGTTTACCTGGGAGGTCTCCTGGATAAGCATGTGCAGGGCGGGCGGCCGCAGAGGAGGCAGGCGGCGGGCGAAAGGCAGTCGCAGAGAGGCTGGAATCGTCTGTATCAATGTGTTTGCCACCCTGGCAACGGCCCCGTCGGACCAGTCCGCAATGGCGACGCGCGCATGTTCCCCCCGCCGAACGATGGCGCTGTCAGGACGTTTTGCTTCGGTCCCGACCACAACGACGATGGAGGGGATCGACTGAGCGTTCAGCGCTTGTTGGAGCGAGAGCAGGTCCGCACTGAGATCGGGCTGCGCCGATACGAGCAGGGCGCAGTTCGGAGTGGAGCGGGAAGGCTGCGAGGCGGAGGACCTGGTTGCAGGCGAGCGCTTTGCAATTTCGGTGCTTTGCGAGAGGAGGCCGGAGCCGCTGCTGTCGGTTACCGTGATCCAGGGATGGACGAAGTCGGCGCCGGGTGAACTGAGGCTGCGCGCCGCCTGCTCGGCGTCTGCTTCCTCGTCGGCTGCGATCAACAGATGTACGGGCGCGTCGATCTCGCGTTGAATTTCAGCAAGATTGATCTCACTGACAATCTGCCAGATGGAACGCAGCGGCAGTGAACGCATCTGCCTATCATCCTAGCCGTAAACGCGCACGTCGTCGCCGTTGCCCCCGCCGTTTGACTCAAGTACGCGGGCAAAGGCGTCGAGGGTCCGGTCGATGTCGTCAGAAGAAACGCCCAGGTTGGTAACCGCACGCAGATGGCTGCTGTCGATGGGGTTCAAGAGTACACCATGCTCTCTCAGTCCAGAGGACAGCTGCGCCGGTGTCAAGTCATCGCGGCAAAGCCCGAAGATCACGATGTCGGTTTCTACCAACTTCGGATCGATGACGATACCATCCAGCTTCGCCAAGCCATCGGCCAGCCTGCGGGCATTTACGTGGTCGTCGGCGAGTCTTTCGACATTTTCAGTTATGGCGACGATGCCGGCCGCGGCGATGATTCCCGCCTGGCGAGTTCCGCCGCCAAGGATCTTGCGCATGCGCCGTGCCCGCTTGATAAAGTCGGAATCGCCGACGATGACGGAACCAACAGGGGCGCCGAGACCTTTGCTCAGGCAGAGGCTTGCGCTGTCCGCTTCCTGCAGCAATCGGGCGGGCGCGACGTTGAGGGCGACCGCGGCGTTCCAGAGACGGGCCCCGTCTACGTGGAGCTTCATACCCCGGCTGTGCGCCAGGTTGCCGGCCGCGTCCATATACTCTACGGGCAGGCAGCGTCCGCCGCTGCGGTTGTGCGTATTTTCAATCGCCAGGAGACGCGTCCGCGGGTAGTGCTCGTCGTCCGCGCGTATCGACGACTCCACCTGCTCCAGGTCCAGGGTTCCGTCGGGAGCGGTGGGAAGCGGGCGGGGGTGAACGCCGCCCAACCCTGCGGAGCCGCCCTGCTCGGCGAGGAAGATGTGCGCCTGATCTCCCAGGATCATTTCTTCGCCGCGACCGCAGTGGCTGAGTACGGAGGCGAGATTGCCCATCGTGCCGCTGGACACGAAGACGGCGGCCTCCTTTTGCAGCAAGTCCGCGGCCATCGCCTCCAGCCGGTTGACGGTCGGGTCTTCGCCGTAGACGTCATCCCCGACCGGCGCCGAGGCCATCGCCTCACGCATCTCTTCCGTTGGCAGGGTCACGGTATCCGAACGCAGATCGATAGTTTTTTCGGTCAAAACAGTTCCCTTTCGTCTTGCGATTGAAACGATTTCCTCAGTTCTCCGCTGGCTTTATTCCGCCACGCCAGAGCGCGTTGAACGACTTGCGCGCGGAATTCGCTCGACATGAATCCGACAATGTGGTTCAAATCTGGCGCTGCGTCGCGCGTCCGGGTCACCATTTCGCTACCGGGCAGGGCTCGGCGAACATGCAGTTCACTTACGGATGGACGAAAACGAGAAGAGAAAAGCTGGGGGGCCGGCGCAAAATGCAACCGAACCCCCTCGCTTCTCTCTCTTCAGTCTGGGGCCACTCAGTGGAGGCTATTCAGGTCGGAAGGTACCGACAATGGCTTTGATTTCGTTGGCCCGGTTCTGGACCTGATTCTCGGGAACGGCAACGACCAGGATGTAGGCCGTGTCGTTGGCCCGCAGTGCAGTGATGACAATGTGGGCTTTGAACAGGCCCTGGCTGGCCAGGTCGGCGGTAGCAACGCCGTTAATCGAGGGCAGGTTGTTGGTCGTGCCGGCTTCCAGACTCTTCACTTCCACGGGCACTGGCAACGGCAGACTCTCCAACTGCTTCTCCAACCATTCGACCAGATTCTCGGACGAGATGTCGTCGTCAAGATTCGGGAAGATGCCGACGCCCGCCATCGCGGCGATAGGCGGCCTGGAGAAGATTGCCAGTTGTACTCCGAGGTGGCCGGCGTACTCACCGCCGGGGCCCGTAAGCGCATCGTCCACCTGCTGAGCGGCGTCCGGGCTCACGAACCGCATGATCTGGCTGAGCTGTCCGCTCTGGAGGTCAAAGACGGACCAACCGCGCGGGACGGCAAACGAATAACCCAGGCGATCGTTCTTGACTGCGGCCCAGCCGCTGGGAATGCTTACCTTTGGTTCGGGCGCGGGTGTCGCCGTCGGTTCAGGCGTGGCGGTCGGCTCCGGCTCGGGCGTGGCGGTCGGCTCCGGCTCAGGCGTGTCGGTCGGCGGGACCGGCGTGGGTGTGTCTGTAGGCGGCACCGGTGTATCCGTGGCCGGCACGGGGGTGTCCGTGGGCGGGACAGACGTAGCCGTAGGCTCGGCCTGTCTCCTGTTGCAACCGGCCAGAGCCAGCGCTGCCGCCAGAATGATTAGAACGACCATGTAGGATGATTGCGCCGAGGAGAATCGGCTCAACCGCTTGATGTGTCGGCCCAACCACCTGGCTCGTTCAACTGTCGAGTTCTGCATCTTAGTCCTCCATTTTGGATAGTTAGAGCCGCAACTGCGACTTCAGGAAACTGATTGTGTCTTGTAATTCACTATTGTATATCAGCAACCCTCCTTCAAACGATTGAAGTATACCGTTAGCCTCTACCGGCTGTGCGGAAGCCCAGCCCAACGCCTGTCTTACAAACAGGTTTTCAGCCCAGATCTGCCCGATGCCGCGTACAGGTTGAAACAGTTCTTCCGCCGGAGACAGAAGGTCCGGGGAGTCGACCGCTTCCTGCATACCCTGGCGCCAGGAGTGTTCCCGCTGTTCCCACTCATCGTTGCTGAAATAATGCAGGTAGACGATGGGCTTGTCCAGACGGCCGAGGGCCATGCCGGTCTGGAAAAACTGGGTCTCGAACGCCAGGAAGACCGGGACGCCTTTCGGGCAGCCCAGCTCCTGGGCGAGCGATTCATTTTCGCCGAGATAGCTTTCAAACTCAACTGCGGTCTGGTACTGGCAAATTACGGCGCCGTTCCTTGCCGGCGCGGCAGGCGGCGCCGAAGCGGCCTGCGTTTCGGATTCGGTGGATGCGGAAGCCGCGTTGCCTGCTGACGCCTGCCCATCCACCGCCTCTCCTTTACCTGGCTGCCGGTCGGCAGCAGGCAAAGAGGGGGCAAGCGCGTCGCTACTGTCCTGATTCTGTGCCGCTTCCGCCGGCCCTCTCTCCCGCAGCGCGTCGCTGATGAAAATGCCTGCCGCCAGCAGACCGAGAGTGAGTACGACGCTCAGGACAGTGACCGTCAGAGGCATTCGCCAGCGCGTGGAATCGCCGGCGGGCGCCGCTTTGGCGTCCTGTCCGCCGGGCCGCTGCGGGGCGGGATTCTGCGACAACGCCCCTTCAAGCCGGCTCTCGGCGCCGGAAACAATCACAGTTTCCGTCGTATGCGAGGATGAAGGGGGCAATCCGACCGATGGCAGCGAAACAAGAGTAAGTGTTGACGTCTGCTCGGCGAGAGCGCTCTCCAGCGATGAGATGCGTCCGGCAATCGCGGTCAGGTCGTCGGCCATTTCGCGGGCGACGGCGTAGCGCTCTTCCGGAACTTTCGCGAGGCAAAGGCGCAGAACTGCAACCAACTCCGGCGGCAGCGCGGCGAGCAGATCGTCGGGCAAGGAAAGAGACGCGTATACGTGAGCGTGCAGGATCTGTGTTGTCGAGCCGGTGAAGGGTGGACGACCGACCAGGCAACGGTAGAGGACGGCGCCCAGTGCATAGATGTCGGCGCGCCCGGTCACTTCGCGGCTGCTGGCGCACTGTTCCGGGGCCATGTAGGCGGGCGTCCCGATCGTGCGTCCCTCGTTGGTTAACTCCGGCATATCGAGGGCCCGCGCGATGCCAAAGTCGGATAGAAGCGGAGCGACAGGTGACTCCACCGAAGCCTGACCGGCTGAAATCTCTCCGCTTGAATGCGCGCCGATCAGGATGCGTTCCGCTTCGTGAACGGCTGAAGCGGAAGGAGAACCGGGAGGAGCGCTGCCGAAGGCGCCAGGGTCGAAGGGGCGCAGAAGGATGTTGCTGGGCTTTACGTCCCGGTGGATGACGTCCTGCTGGTGGGCATAATCGAGAGCGCGGGCGATTGGGGCCAGCAGGTTGCAGCATTCGGAGACGCTCAGTCTTCCGCGACGCTTGAGAAGCTGGTCCAGGCTATCCCCTTCGACCAGCTCCATGGCGATATAGGCGGTGCCGTCACCAGTTGCATTGCCAACTTGCAGAGTCTGGACGATGTGGGGGTGCCGCAAACTGGCCGCCGTGCGCGCCTCCAGCTGGAAGCGGCTGCGCACCGCGTCGTCGGCGCCATTGGACAGGATTTTGAGGGCAACCGTACGTTCCTGAATCTGGTCGTAGGCCCGGTAAACGCTGGCCGCGCCGCCCCTCCCCAGCCGGTCGCCAACCAGGTATCTGCCGATCTGACGGCCGGTCAGGGCGCCGCCCGGCGTCCGAGGAAAATTCGGGCCTGAATCAGCAGGCTCTACCGAACGGTTTTCGCTCGTGACGTCTTCTTCTTGCGTTTCAGACCTGACGGCGGCGCCGGCAGGCTCCTTCTGGTCCGGTAGCATGACAGATCGATAGACTCGGGCGCAATTACAATCCGAACAGTGCTCGCGAATTGCACCGGCGTTGGCGCAGAACAGCCTGGCCCCGCGGCTTTGGATGTCTCGGATCGTGGCTTGAGAGTTCAGTTGCGGCTTCGCAGCCCTAAGGCAGTTCTCTTAAAGCCAAAGTCCCGCCTGGTCCGGCGCAACAGCAACGACGCGGCCCTTTCGGGGCGCGAAGGTTGATAATCTCCTGTTCGCGCACTATAATACCAGAGAAACTTGATTAGGGAAACAAGAAGCCAAAAGCGTGGACGCACTCGGGGATTCCCTCAAGAATCGTCTGCTTCGAAAACTCTCTTTCGGGCCGGCGCCAGCGAGGCTTGGGTCCAGTCCAATCAGTACACTACTTTGCGAATGGAGCTCTGATGCCGGCAAGTCAGAACGCGAGGCTGGTCTGTCTCAGCGGACCGGATGCGGGGACGGAATACGAACTGTCCGAGGAGCAGATGTTGATCGGACGATCCACCGAAAACTCGGTCGTCGTCAACGATGGTTTTGCCAGCCGGCAGCACGCCGAATTGCACTATGTCGATGACGCATTCCGCCTGCACGACCTGGAAAGCAAGAACGGCGTCTTTGTCAATGGAAGCCGTCTCTCGCCAGGGGCGACGGCCTGGCTTGAGGACGGAGACGAGCTTCAGTTTGCCTCGACCCGCTACCGGTTTCACGACCCATCGGCCACGATCACGGCGCCGTTTCTCGAAGCCCTTCCGGAGGCGGGCATACGAGTAGACTCGGCTACACGCCAGGTCTTCATTGACGGCAAGGCGCTCCTGCCTCCGCTGAGCGTAAAACAGTTCGATCTACTCTGGTACCTGTACCAGAATCGCGGCCGGGTGGTCAGTAAAGATGAGCTGGCGACGCACATCTGGTCCGAGGTGGGCGGCAACGTATTCGACGCCAGCATCGACCGAATGGTAAGCAGGGTGCGAAACCGCATCGATCCGGCCTCGGAGAATCCGGGAGATACCGGTTCTCGCTTCATCGTTACGGTGCGGGGCTTTGGGTATCAGCTGACAGACGGGTAGCTTCGCGGCAACCTTTCAATATGCCGGGAGCGGCTTGCCATTCGCCTGCGAGACGAAGAAACACTCAGCAGGCGACATCAAGACTCAGACGTAGTCCCCTTCCCCGGTTTCTCCTCACTTCCCAATCAGACCTGCTCGAACCGGCAGAATCCTGACCGCGGTTTGCGGCCTGTCCGGCCAAATCCGGCGATCGTAAGCAAACGGTCCGGGTTATGTTGCGAAAGGTTCAGGATGCAGGCGGCACATCGGGCATATCCTTAATGCAAAGCCACCTGGGGAACGATGCGCCGGGCCGTGCGGCTTGGCCTCGGGCCCCCAGGAGAGGCTCCGGCATGCCAGGCGGCAGGCTGGGATTGCGAAAGGAGGTGCATGTGTCACTGTCTCACAGCGAACTTACCCTTGGGAAACCAGGTCAAGGCGCGATGCGGAGGGGAGGAAAACACGGCGCTTGTCCAAAATCGGAGGTCGGCAGTGGTCCCACTGCCGCGCAAGACGGTCGAGGATGGCCGTATAGTCTAATCCCGGCTGCCCGGGCCGGAGACGGACAGGCGTTCCAGGGGCTGGTCGAGGCGCACTGGTCGTGCGCAGCCCGTCTCGCGCACAGTATTTTACAGACGGAGGAGGCTGCCGCCGATGCCGTCCAGGAGGCTTTGATCAAGGTGCATCGGGCCATGCCCCGCTTCAAGGACGGCAATTTCCGGGCGTGGCTGCTTCGAATCGTGTCGAACACCTGCTACGACCACTTGCGGCGCCAGAAACGCCGGCGCACTCTCAGCCTCGAACAGATGATAGAGGAGTCTGACTTTGAGGCGCCGGCGTGCGTTGAGGTGCAGAACCCGGAGCGATACGCGGTCCGGCAGGAGCAGATCGCGTTACTCAGCCAGGTGATCGAAGGGCTCCCTTCGTGGTACCGCGATGTGGTTGTCCTCGTGGATGTCCAGGGCTACGACTACGGGGAGGCCGCGGCCTACCTGAATCTGCCTCGAGGCACGGTCAAGTCCCGGTTGAGCCGCGCCCGCGCCCATCTGCGCGACCAGCTGGCGGAGGCGGACCTGCTGCTCTGAAGACGCCTTTGACCGAACGGGCGCAGGGTGGTAATGGCGCCGGGCGCCGCCGCTTCACAGTCCTTCTATACCCTCCCGCAGCCTGTCTATGTCAGCCTCACTGTTGAAGAAGTGGGAAGAGACCCGCACGAGGTCAGGATCGGGGACGGAGCGGATGAGAATGTTGTCTTCGGCGAGGCGGTCTACGACGGCCGCCGGGGAGATGCCGTCGATGGTGAAGCTGGTCAGCCCCGCGTGCGCAGGGGTATGGACCTGACGGACAGAGGGGACGGTTGAAAGAGCCGCCCGCGTGTACCGGGTGATCTCCTGTGTGCGTTCGTAAACCCACTCCAGGCCAAGCGACTCCAGCCACTGGATGCCGTTCCACATGCCGGCCATGGCAGGACGGTAGGTGGTGCCGACTTCGTAGCGCCTGGCCCCGTCGGGCGGCAGGAAAATTCCCGTTTCGTCGTAAGCGCCGCCGTCGCGCAGGCTGGGGTAGCCCACGTAGGTCTGCAGCAGATCGCCTAGTCGCTCTCTGTTGACGTAGAGGGCGCCGATGCCTTCCGGCCCGCAAAGCCACTTCTGGCCGGGAATCGAATAGAAGTCGGCCTTTGACGAACGCATGTCCAGGCGCATGGCGCCGCCGGACTGGGCCCCGTCGACTGCGATCAGGCCACCGTGACAGTGAACCAGCTCGGCGAGACGGTCGATGGGGAGCACGGCCCCCGTTTTCCAGGATACATGGGCGACGGAGAGCAGTCTTGTGCGAGAGTTGATGGCCCGCTCGAACTTGGCCAGGAGGGTCTCTTCGTCTTCGTCCTTGTCCAGGGACACCACGCGCACTTTGAGGTTGAAGCGCCGGGCCACGGCATAGACGGGCAGGAGCCCGCCGGGGTGCTCCCAGGAGTTGGTGACGATCTCGTCGCCGGGCCGGTACTGAATGCCCCAGGTCGCGATGTTCATGCCGTCGGTGGTGTGATGCGTCAGCGCGACTTCGTCCGGGTCACACCCCATAATGCGTGCGAATCCGCCTCTCAGGGCCGCCCCAAGCGACTGACCTGATTCACCCATGCCAGTGAGGCGGCCCGCGGTCAGCTGCTGTCTGTTTTCGCCCTCGATAGCGGTTGCCGCGGCGCGACTGAGGGGGCCGTAACTGCCGGTGTTCAGGTAGACCGAGGCCTGAACGGCTGGTAGCTCATTTCTGACTGCTGATAAGTTTGGTGACATACTTTCTCGTCTCTTCCGTGTGACTGGGAATTTATACAATACGCTTCATCGGCATTTGGGCATTGGCCGGAGTCCTCACTCCGGGACGTCCACGCCGAACTATGCCGTCAGCCGCCGAATGCCCACTGGCTGGGGCCGTGGGTCTGCAGGTACAGTTCTACGGCGGCTTCGGGATTGCTGCGCAGTTCGTGGGGCTGATTGCGCACCCACTGCTGGTAGTCGCTGGCCCAGGGCTGGCCGTCCTTGATCGTGCGCAGATTGAGTTTGGCGATGGCCCCGCTGGATTCCACGAGGCCGCTGGAATGGAACGTGCGGGCCACTCGTTCGAAATCATACGCCAACCTTTGAAACCGGGGTTGCCAGTCCAGGCGGCCGTTCTCCCTTACCAGGTCGAGAAGCAGATAATGGGCGCGCGGGTCGCCATTGTAGGGCATGCCGACGCTGCCGGGATTCAGTATTCGCTGTTGCCCCTTTCGCGAAGGTGAAACGTGCGCCGTTGAATGCGCAACCGTTATGGTGCGGTCCATGGGCTGGTGCGTGTGACCGCAGATGAGAATGGGCTCGTCGTAGACGGCAACCTGGCTGGCGACAGTGCCTTCGTCGGCGTTGGTGACGATACCCGCAAACGGGTTGTCGGGGAGACCGTGGAACAGGCGCAGCGGCGGCGCGCCTTCGATCTCTATGAGCAGGTCGTGCGGGAGATGGAGCAGGTAACTGAGGTCCTGTGGACGCAGCCGTTGCCAGGTCCAGTGGACGTTGGGAAAACGGCTTTTGTTTTTGAACACATCGGAACCATCTGGCGTATTCAGCTGTGCGAGAATCAGGTCATGATTACCCTGAACGGACAGCCACTCCCGCTGGCGCAGCAGGTCGAGCACGTCGTGAGTCCAGGGGCAGCGGTTGATCAGATCGCCTAACAGGAATACGGCGTCGGGGCTCTGTTCGTCGATGTCGGCCAGCACGGACTCCAGGGCTGGCAGGTTGCCGTGGATGTCGCCCAGGATTGCGAGGCGGGCAGGTCGTTTCATAGCGGCCGCGCCGCCTTCAGGGGATCGCGTTGGTCAACGTACTGCGCCCGCCCGGTGGCTTCGCTGTAGGCGGCAAAGGAGTGCCGGATGTCTTCCGCGTCGGGGTCATGGTCGTTGGACCAGCACCAGCGGAAGAAATTGATGATCTCCGGTTCGGCGGTGACCAGCTCCCAGTAGAACAGCATGGCGATTGCGCCGCCTGCCTCGAGCAGCCCTTCGGTGGAAAAGGCCTCAAGCACGGGGCAGCGGTCGTAAGGAACGCGGACGTGCCGGACCTTCCAGCCGCCGGGTTCGTCGTCTTCCGTCACTGATTCCATCAGGGCGAACTGGGCGGCCGGGTCGCCGTTGAGAGGGAGACCGATGCTCCCGGGATTCATCAGATGCCAGTGGTGACAGCGTTTTCCGGCTGATTCCGAACGCTGGGCCGGGCTGTCGCCTTTGGGTCCGGCCCCCTGCCAAGAGCCGCCGTCCTTGAAGACCGATTCGCTTTCATGGGGATCGGTTAACGGATCCGGCAGATCGTTCTTGTACAGATGACGGTCAACCTGGACATGGGTATGGGCGGAGATGACGTTGCGTTCTTCGATGGATTCGATCGCGGGGATGATCTTCTCGACGGGCATATTCTGGTAGAAGCCGACGCGATTGCGGCCCGGTACGCCGTGCGCAACGCGGATCGGTTGCGCGCCGCGAAATTGCAGTCTGATTTCGTCCGGCAGCGCGGCCAGGTAATGGGCCTGTTCCGTCCCGATGCGTTTCACGAGCCAGTGGAGAATGCCCCAGCGCTCCGAGTCGCGGGCGCCTTGGGGGGCGCGGTCTGTACCGTAGTCGAGGAGGTAAAACTCATGATTGCCGCGTACGACCGCCCAGTCGGAGGCGCGCACGATGTCCACGACGCTGTTGCTGAACGGCATCGGGTTGATCAGATCGCCGTCGAGAACGACGAAGTCGGGCTGAAGCCTCTCCAGCTCAGTCTGGACGGCCTGCAGCGCGGCCAAGTTTCCGTGAATGTCGGCGAGAACGGCAAGTCGCATGGGCGGTGAGAGCCTTGGCGGCAGTGTTTCTGCGGCAGTGTTTCTACGGCGTTATGTCTGCGGCGGCATGTCCGCGGCGCACTGCCCGCTATGCTACCCGGTGGATTGAGAACCGTCAAACGGGAGGGGTAGTTGGAACTGCAGAGTTCAGTGTTCAGCGGGCTGTGGTCGGCGGGCTGCGGTCTGCGGCGGGAAGTGAGCGATCAGGGTTGAAGGGCGGGGGGACGATAGCAGGGGGCGTTAGTTGACAATCGTGGGGGGCAGTGGCTAAGATCGAGAAATATCCTGGCTGAAAACGTTTGCGTCTGTACGATCATGGGAGGCAAAGATGTGCGGTCGATTTGTGCTGCGGGCTTCGCCGCAGAATCTGCAGATGCTGTTTGAACTGGATGAGGCGCCTCCGACCGGACCGAGGTACAACATCGCGCCGACTCAGCCTGTACTGGCCGTGCGCACCAATCCCCATGGCGGAATGCGGGAGGCGACCTATCTGAATTGGGGGCTGATTCCGTTCTGGGCCAAGGAACCCAAGATCGGGAGCCGCATGATAAACGCCCGTTCGGAGACTGCGGCGCAAAAGCCCTCATTCCGCGCCGCCTACAAGTACCGGCGCTGCATCGTGCCGGCCGACGGATTCTATGAGTGGAAAAAGGAGCCGGACGGCAAGCAACCCTATCTCATCGGACTGGAGTCGGGCGATGTCTTCGGCGTTGCCGGGCTGTGGGAACACTGGGAGCAGGACGGTTCGGTGATCGAGTCATGCACGCTATTGACGACGGATGCCAACGAGTTTATGGAGCCGCTCCATCACCGCATGCCGGTGATTCTGGAACGACAGGACTACGACGAGTGGCTCGATCCAACTGTGCAAAAGGCCGACCCACTCTTGCATCTGATGCGGCCGTTCAGCGGCGCGTCGATGCGGGCTGTGGCGGTCAGCAAGATGGTCAATAACCCGCGCAACGACGCGCCGGGCTGTGTGGAGCCGGTTGGCGCATAGATTCAATCCGTTCATCGACCGTAAAGCCGGCGGACGCACGCAACCGGCCTGCTTCGGGCCGCTTCTTCTTCTCCGACCGGCCCATACAGTGTCAACGAGGAGTTCGAAACAGATGACAGCGACAGTTCAAAGTTCAAAGGCAGGTAACAGTTTGTCAAGGGACGGGTTGAAGAGTGCCCGATTTGAGACGCCGGCGGACAAGCCGCCGCAGAGGCTCTTTGTGCCCGGGCCGACCGATGTGCATCCTGCGACGCTGGCTGCCCAGGACATGCCGATGATCGGCCACCGCAGTGACGAGCTGGAGTCGCTCTTTGGCAAGTGCAGTGAGCAGCTGCAGGCGCTCAGCCATACGGAGGCGAGGGTCTTCACGGTCGCGGCTTCCGGTTCCGGCTTGCAGGAGGCGGCGATCCGCAACGGCGTCGGCGGGCGCGTGATCAATTTTGTAAACGGGGCGTTCAGCCAGCGCTGGCATGACGTTTCCGTCGGTTGCAACAAAGAGGCGGTCGCTGTGGAGGTTCCCTGGTGTACTGCGGTCAAGCCGGCCGCTGTCGAGGAAGCACTGGAGCAGGCCCTCGCAGACGGCCCTGTGGACGCGATCACGGTTGTTCACAATGAGACGAGCACCGGAGTTGCCAGCCCAGTGGGGGAGATCGCAGAGACTGTACGCCGGGTCAGCCCGGACACATTGGTCCTGGTAGACGCGGTCTCGTCATTCAGCGGCGTAAAGCTGCCCTTCGATGCCTGGGGCCTGGATCTGTTGCTCACTTCGTCCCAAAAGGCTTTGGCCGTGCCGCCCGGACTGGCCTTCGCCGCCGTCAGCGACCGCCTGATGGAGCGTGCGGCGACGCTTTCCGATCGCGGCTGGTATTTCGACTTTTTGCAGCTCGACAAGTACCGCCGGCGGAGCACGACGCCGGCGACACCGGCGATCTCCCTGTTGCGCGCGCTCAGCGTGCAGCTGGACCGCATCTTCGACGAAGGTCTGGAGGCCCGCTACGCCCGCCACGCCCACTGCGGACAGATGAGCCGGGCCTGGGCCATCGACAACGGTTTCGGCCTGATGGCTGAGTCCGGCTATGAGTCGGATACCGTGACGACAGTAGAAAATGGCAGGGGCTTGGATATCAGCCGGCTGAATGGCTTCCTTGGCCAGCGGGAGATGCAGATCGCGAACGGGTACGGTCCCTATAAGGGGAAGGCCTTCAGAATCGGCCACATGGGCGAGGTGTGGCCTTCCGACCTTGAGCGCCTCTTTGCCGCGATAGATGAGTTTGCGGCCGGCGTGGAGAAAGGCGGCCGGCAGGAAAAGCCGCCCGCCCGGTTAACGGGCTGACATGCTCTACCTGGTGGCCACCCCCATTGGCAACCTCGAAGATATTTCGCTGCGGGCTCTGGAAACGTTGCGTTCCGTTGACCTGATCGCGGCGGAGGACACGCGCAAGACGGGCCGGCTGCTGAAGCGCCACGGCATCGACACACCCCAGTTTTCCTACCACGAACACAATGAACGGCAGGCGGTGGAGCGAATCGTCGGCGCCCTGCACGGCGGGCTAACCGTGGCGGTGGTGACGAACGCGGGTACGCCGGGCATCTCCGATCCGGGTTTTACCGCGGTGCGACGGGCGTTGGAGGAGAATTTGCCTGTCTCCGCCATTCCGGGGCCGACCGGCCTGGTCATGGCGCTGGTGCTTTCGGGGCTGCCCCTGCACAGCTTCACTTTTCGCGGCTTCGCGCCGCGCAAGTCGGCTGCGCGGCGGCGCTTCCTGGAAGTGGATGTTGAGTCGCCGCACACGTTGGTCTTCTACGAGAGTCAGCACCGGCTCCCGGCCTTTCTGGCCGACGCGCTCGACGTTTACGGCGACCGGCCGGCCGCCCTGGCCAACGACTTGACCAAGCTGCACGAACAGGTGCAACGGGGAACGCTGAGTTCCCTGTTGGAGGCGGTCGCGGCCAGGAAACTGCTGGGCGAGTTTATCGTCGTGATTGGCGGCTGCCGCTAAAAGCAGTACGGCGGGAGGCTCCAGCCTCCCCTGCCGCTCTCAGGTTTTCTGCGCCCTACCCCGCATCTGCCCTACCAACCTGCAAAAAACTGATGACAGACCGGACCGGCTCAGGCCCCCCGGTCGGCGGCGGCGCCGGCGGAGCGGCGCATTTTCCGTTCCAGGACCGGCGCCGAGGTGACGACCGCGACGCCGCACAGGATGGCGACGCCTCCGAGCAGTTGCTGGGGTGTGGGGAAGACGTCGAAGAGCAGCTGGGACCAGAGCACGGCCGCGACAGGGCTGGCGGCGAGGGCAACGGCGAAGACGCTCATGTCGAGTTTGCGGAGCGTCCAGTAGTAGAGGAAGCGGCTGACGACGACGTCGATTGTGCCGACCAGCACGAGAATCGGGAACGCCTGCGCCGAGGGAAGGGCGAAGTTTCCGCGGGCGATGTTGAAGAGCGCGAGAAAGGCCGCGGTCAGGAGCAGGCGGTAAAAGAAAAAGTTGAGCAGGTCCACCTCACCCATGTTGCGTTTGGTGATGGCGGCGTGCAGGGCGTAGATGAAGGTCGAGACGAGTATCATCATCGCGCCCAGTCCCAGGTAGTCGCCCGGTTGGAAGGAGATGACCGCCAGCCCGACGACCGCTATTGCCGAACCGACGCCTTGAAGACGGGTGAAGCGTTCACCCAACCAGAGGAGGCCGAAACCGAGGCTGAAGAGAACTGTCATCTTGCCAACCATGGCGGCGACGCCGGGGTCGATAAAGGCCATCGCTTCATAGTTGAGTCTGGTGCTGACGGCCACGCACATGCCGATTGCCAGGAACGTGGGCCACATGCGGCGGAGGGGGGCCAGGCGCAGCCTGCGGGTTACGAGGCCAATCAGGCCGACCTCCACCAGCGCGACGGCGATTATATAGAAGGCGCCCAGGGCGGGCTCGATGTAGGGAAAGACGAGGCGGGCGAATACATAGTGGAGGCTGTCAATCATCAGCAGGCTGAAGAGGAGCGCGGTACCGCGTGCATTGCCGGAATTGTCCCCGCCTTGTGAGGAAGTCGGGGTGAAAGGACTATTGCGCGGCATGTCCCTCATGTGATCAGCCTTTGCAAGGGGAGCGTTGGACCAGGCGGGAAGGCTCCGCCGGCCAAAGAAGCGGCTTGTCAGATGGGTGCATTCCCTACTCTGCAGGCACATCATATCCGGCCTCCTCGAAAGCCGCCAACAGGGGCAAGGTCGGTTGTGCTAAAATACTGGCGGATTGGGACTCGTGCGGCGCTGGCGATGTTGGCGGGGCACTTGAATGGTACGCAAGATTCTGCATTTCGATCTCGACGCCTTTTACTGCGCGGTTGAAGAACTGCGACGTCCGGAGTTGAAGGGGACCCCGTTTGCGGTCGGTGGGCGGCCTGAGAGCAGGGGCGTTGTATCCTCCTGTTCCTACGCGGCGCGGCAGTTTGGAATCCGCTCGGCGATGGGCATGGCGCAGGCGGTGCGGCTGTGCCCGGAGCTGCGCGTGCTGCCGCCGGATATGCGCGAGTACGGCCGGATTTCGGGGCAGGTGATGGAGATTCTGCACAGCGTGACCCCATTGGTGGAGCAGCTGTCGATCGACGAGGCGTTTCTTGAGGTGACGGAGCGGCCCGAATACGCCTCTGAACTGGCGAAGATGGTGCAGTCGCAGGTGAAGCGCAGACTGGGACTGCCTTCTTCGTTGGGCGTGGCGACGAACAAGCTGGTGGCCAAGATCGCCACGGACGTCGGAAAGGCGGCTGTCCGCACCGGAGACTATCCCATGGCGGTGCAGGTGGTGCCGCCGGGGCGGGAGACAGAGTTCTTGGCGCCGTTGCCGGTGGACGCGCTGTGGGGGGTCGGTCCTCGGACGCGGGAGCGGCTGGCCGCGAGAGGCATTCACAAGGTGAGCGATCTGCTGGCGGCGTCTGCAGAGGAGCTGGCGCAGCAGTTCGGGAAGCTGGGACGGGACCTGCGGCGGCAGGCGCAAGGCCTTGACCAGCGGCCGATAGTCACCGAGCGGGAGGCCAAGTCGATCAGCCAGGAGACCACTTTCGCGCAGGATGTCGTCGATACGGAGACGCTGCGCCGCGTATTGCGGCAGCAGGCCGCGCAGGTCGGCGGGCGGCTGCGGCGCGGCGGGCTGGCCGCGCGCACTGTCAGTTTGAAGTTGCGCTGGACCGACTTCAGCACGCAGACGCGCCAGACCACCCCTTCGCAACCGGTGGACGATGAAGAGGATATCTGCCGTATCGCCCTTGAGCTGCTGGCGTCGAATCGGCGTGAGGGGGCGCCTGTCCGTCTGATTGGGGTTGGTTGCAGCGGCCTGGTCCCGGCGGTGAAGCAGATGAGCATCTTTGACATGGCGGCGGACCCGGAGGCGCGGGCCAGGGAGGACCAGCTGAACGAGGCGGTGAAGGCGCTGCGCAAGAGGTTCGGCGCAGATGCCATCCGCCGGGGCAGCGACCTTTGATGCGGGCAAGTGACCGGACTGAAGGCATGGAAGCAGAGTTGAAACTGAAGGAGAAGAGACGCGTGCGATACAAAGTCCCGCTGTCAGAGGCGCTGATAGACGAGCTTTTCCCTTTTTGGGCGTCAGTTTTCGGGGAGGTATTGCCGGACATTGCGCGAGAAGTATTCCTGGGCGCTGAAGATGCTTACAACGAGGGCACGCTCTATCTGCGCAGGGAGGGCGAGCGTCTGGCAAGCACCTGCTTCACGATACAGTCGAAGAGGGCGCCAAGCCTGGCGGGTTTCAGCGAAGTCGCTACGGACCCCCTGTTTCGCGGCAGGGGCCTGGCGACCGAACTTTGCCGGGAGGCCGTGGAGGATTTTCGCGGGGCGGGCGGCGAGGCCTTCTTCCTGGGGACGGTCAACCCGGCCGCGGCGCGGGTCTACCACCGCCTGGGATGGCGCAAGCTGGCCGGAGCCAACGTGATGGCCAACATCGTCGGCGGCGAGTCCCCGGAAGCTTTCCTGGTGAGCTACTTCGCGGCTGGGGAAGCAACGGTGGTGGAGGCGTCTCCCGCAGTCCGCATTCCAATGATCCCCCTAGCCCTTTGTCCGCATGACTGGCAGGTGCTGGACGCTAATACAGGCGTGTTCTCGACCCGCTACGCGACGCAGAACTCCTGTATGGGCCTGTATGTCCGCTTTGAGCGGGTCCGTTCAGGCGGCGGAACGTGGTTCGCGGCAATGACGGCCGAGGGCAAGGCGGTCGGGCTTGCGACGGCGCGCAGGGATGACGACGGTGACTTCCAGATCGATGCGTTCGCGCATGCGCGTTTTGCGGACGCCTGGGATGAGCTGGCGCTGGCGGCGATCGGCAGGTCTCAAGAAATGGGCGAGCGCGGATGCTATGCCGTCGTTTCGGTTGAGGATGAAGAAAAGCAGTCCCGGTTCGAGTCGCTGGGTTTCCGCGGAACCGGAGCGGGGCAGGCGTTCGACCTGGACGGGAGACGGGTGGCTTCGGTCAGGATGGAGTTGAGTGGGACTTAGGCTTCTTCGCCGCGCCACTCAGTGTCGATTCCCACGTAGCCCTCGACCAGCGGTTGAAGGCGGCCGGGAAAGGCATCCAGGAAGGCTTTGGCGTTCTCGGAGAGCGGCCACGGCGCGTTTACGGGAAACCCGCGCGGGCGCAGGCCGATGCCGCAGGAAAGCCGAACGCGGTCGATACGGTTCGGGAATGCGGAGTGGTAGGTGCGGGAAGCGAAGACGATTTCGTCGCCCGGATCGGTGAAGAGAGGCACGACGCCGGGCACGTCGAAGCCGACGTAGCCATTGGGTTCCGTCCCGACCCGGTGGAAGGAGCGCTGGTCGGGGGTCAGCTGGAAGCCTTCGGGCCCCTCCCAACCTTCTACGTGCGAGTCTTCGATCACGGCAAGCCCGCCGTGCCTGGGATGGGAGCCGGTGATGTAGAACCAGAGACCGGAGGGCCAGGGTCCGCGATTCAAAATGTCTCCTGAGAAGGTGGGCGGGCCGTCGGAGAAGCCGCAGAAGTCGGTGTGCCAGGTGAGCGGATCGGAGCCGGGATTGCGGATGATGGCGGCGGTGCGGTTGATGGTCAGCTCTTCGGACTGGCAGAAGACGCGCTGCGCACGCATGAAGGGTTCGTGGTCGAACAGTTTCCACATTGCAGGTGAGTGTTCGATGAAGGAGGTGTGGGTGAAGCTGTTGCCCTCTCCCAGCGTGTCATCCGGATCGATTACCTGCCTGACCGATTCCTGAAGCTCTGCTACAAGCTCATCGGAAAGCACGTTCTTCACAATCGCGAAGCCGTGGGCTTCGACGCAGTCTTGTGCGGCATCCAACTCGTCCAGTGTGAACTCATAGCGGTAGCCCAGTTCGGGCTTCTGGATGTGACTGTAGTCCATTCCAAGCTCCTCTTGAAGTTAGGCCCAAAGCGGCGACGGCTTCACCTATCCCATCATTCCTTCATCGCCGCTCCAGTCGTCGTCGATCCCAACATAGCCTTCAACATACGGTTGCAGTCGCTGGGGGAAAGCCTCCAGGAAGGCCTGCGCGTCCTCGGAGAGGGGCCAGGGCGCGTCGATCTTGAAGTCACGCGGGCGGTAGATGACGGCACAGGAGAGCCGAACGCGATCTGTGCGATTGGGGAAGGCGGCATGGTAGGTACGGGAAGCGAATACGATCTGGTCGCAGGGATCGGTGAAGACGGGCACCAGTCCCGGCACGTCGAAGCCGACGTACCTCTGCGGCTCGGTCCCTTTCTTGTGAAAGGAGCGGCGATCGGGCGTGAACCGGAAGCCTTCGGGGGGCGTCCAGTCCGTTAAGTGGGAGTCTTCGATGAGCGCCAGGCCGCCATGTACGGGATGGGAGCCGGTGATGTAGAACCAGAGGCCGGACGGCCAGGGGCCGCGGTTGAGTACGTCGCCCGAAAATTTGCGGGGACCGTTGGAGAAGCCGCAGAAATCTGAGTGCCACGCGAGCGGCGCGGAACCGGGATTGCGCAGGATCGCGGCGGTGCGCAGGATGGAGATGTCCTCGGACCGGCAAAAGGCGCGCTGGGCACGCAGGTAGGGTTCGTGGTCGAACAGCTTCCACATGGCTGGAGAGTGTTCGATGAAGTAGGAGTGGGTGGAACTGTTTCCCTCTCCCAGCGCGCCGTCCGGGTCTAGAATCCGTTTGACCGACTCCTGGAGCTCCTGCAACAGTTCAGGGGGAAGCACCTTCTTGATTATCGCGAAGCCGTGGGCGTCGATACAGTCCTGGGCGGCGTCCAACTCGTCGAGCGTAAACTCGTAGCGGTAGCCCAGTTCCGGTTTCCTGATGTTGCTGTAGTCCATTCGGCGCTACCCCATCATGGCGTCGGCTTGCGGTCCGGCATCATCGGGCCGCCAGTCATTCTGGATGCCGGTATATTCCTCCACATAGTGCTGAAAACGCTGAGGAAGCGCTTTCTTGAACGCCTTTGCCGTATCGGGAAGCGGCCAGGGCGCGTCAATCTTGTATTCCTTGGGGCGGAAGCCGACGCCGCAGGAGAGCCGGACGCGGTCGATGCGGTTGGGAAAGGCGGCGTGGTATGTGCGCGTGGCGAAGACAAGCTGATCGACAGGCTCGCCGAAGAGGGGCACCAGGCCGGGCACGTCGAAGCCGACGTAGTTGTGCGGCTCGGTCCCTATGGGGTGGAATGAGCGTTTGTCCGGGGTGAGCTGGAATCCTTCAGGCCCTTCCCAGTCTGCCACGTGGGAGTCCTCGATGACGGCGAGGCCGCCGTGCTTGGGGAAGGAGCCGGTGATGTAGAACCAGAGGCCGGAGGGCAGGAGAAACTTGTTCAGCACGTCGCCCGCGTTTTGCGGCGGACCCTCGGAAAATCCATGCCAGTCTGTGTGCCATCCCAACGGGTCGGAGCCGGGATTGCGGATAATGGCGGCAGAGCGGTGAATGGTCAATCCGCCGTCACCGCAGTAGAAGCGGTTCACGCGCATGAAGGGCTCATGGTCGAACAGTTTCCAGGTGGCCGGCGAATGCTCGACGAAGGCGGTATGCGTAAAGCTGTTGCCCGCGCCCAGCGTGCCGTCCGGATCGAGGACCTCCACCACCGATTCCTGAAGCTCCTGCACGAGCTCTTCGGTCAAGACGTTCTTTATGATGGCGAAGCCGTGGGCTTCGACACACTCATTCATGGCATCCAGTTCATCGACGCTGAATTCGTAGCGATAGCCCAGGTCCGGTTTTTCAATGTGACTGTAATCCATGGAAAGCTCCTCGCGATAACGCTGGCTGACCTATCCCTTCAGGGACCCGATGGTGATCCCCTGGATCATCTGTTTTTGCATCAGTACAAAGGCGACGATCGGCAGGACCGACATGAGAATTGCGGCAGACATTCCTATCCCGTAGGCGGGGCCGGTGCCTTTCAGCTGGAACATGATGATGGATACGCCCACAGGCATGGTATAGATCTGCGGTTTGTTCAGCACCAGCAGCGGCCAAAGAAAGTCGTTCCAGTGGTAGGTAAAGGTGAAGATGGCGAGCGTTGCCAGAACGGGCCTGGACAGGGGAAGGGTGATCAAGTACCAGAGCTGCAGTTCATGGGCGCCGTCGATGCGGGCGGCCTGGAACAGCTCGTCCGGCAGGGTCACGGCGAACTGGCGGAAGAGGAAAAGGGCGAAGGGAGAGGCCAGACCCGGCAGGATCAGGGCCCAGTAGGTGTCGTGCATGCCAAGTTTCAGGGTCAGGACGTAGGAGGCGATCAGTGTCGACCAGGCCGGTACGAGCATTGTGCTGATGATGAGCCAGAACAGTTTGTCGCGTCCCGGAAAACGCTTGCGGGCGAAGCTGTATCCGGCCAGGGAGGCCACGAGGACTACGCCCAGCGTAAAGACGGCGCCCGTAAAGACGCTGTTCCAGAACCATTTCAATACCGGCGAGTTGGCGACGCCGCTGCCTGTCATGAGATCGACGTAGTTTTTGAGAACGGGCCGCGTCAAGACAAAGGAGGGCGGAATGGTGGCGACGTCCGAGGGATGTTTGAAACTGGTGATCAGTGCCCAGTAGAGTGGGAAGAGGGAGATGCCGGCAAGCACCAGGACCATCAGCAGCGCGAGGTAGCGTATTGCGCTGGCAGAACCTTCGGGCAGAAGGCGCAGCTGCAAGGTCTCTATGAGTGAAGGCGTCTGTCTGTTCAGCCTGGTTTGGGTCGCCATGTTCGGGCCTTCGGTTCAGAATTCCACAACCTGGGAGAAGCGGCGGAACTGGAAAATGGTAAAGCCGACGGTCGCCACGAGGAGAAGCAGTCCGGCGGCGGCGGCGGTGCCGGCGTTGGCGTAGAATATCAACTGGTTGTAGATATAGTAACCGACTGTGATGGTGCTGTGGACAGGCCCGCCGCGCGTCAGCACGTAGACGGGCACAAAGACCTGAAGCGCGCCGAGCGTGGAGACGACGATCACATACAGCATGGCCGGGGTCAGCAGCGGCAATGTGATCGACCAATGCTTGCGCCAGAAGGCGGCGCCGTCGACGGCGGCAGCGTCGTACAGGCTGGAAGGAATGCTGAGGAGCGCGGCGCAGAAGATGATAATCGCTACGCCGTTGCTGGAAACGATGGCCATACCGGCCAGGGAGGGCAGGGCCGCATATATGTTTCCCAGCCAGTTGACAGGTTCCAATTTGACCAGCGAGAGGAAGTAGTTGAGCACGCCCACATGAAAATCAAAGACGAAGCGCCAGATAATGGCTACGGCCAGGCCGGAAATGACTCCGGGAAGGTAGAATGCGGCCTGAAAGAAGCTACGCAGGGAACTGCTGCGCAATGAGACGATGAGAACGGCAGTCAGAAGGGAGAGTGCCGTGGAGACAGGTACGACCATCAACGCGTAGTAGAAGGAGTTGAACATCGACTTCTGGGCGCTGGGCATTTCGACGACGTCGACGTAGTTCTGCAGGCCCACGTACTCGGTGACGCCGCGCGGATGCCAGTCGACGACGCTCAACCAGATGACCATGCCATAGGGAAGGAGGAAGAAGACTGCAAAAAAGATCATGAAGGGGGCGATCAGGAGAAAGCCCCACATTTTTTCCGACTGGGCGTTCGTCAGGCGCGGCCACGGGAACGTCTTTGGTCCCTGGCGCCAGGCGCCGCCTATTTTGTCTACTCTATCGGTCATGTTTGTGAAGGGCACTGCGTATTGCAGGGCGGCCTCGGGGCCCACGCAATACGCAGTGCCAGTTATTGAACCTTAGACGTACCAATCCAGACTTGCGATCGTGGCGCAGAAGTCCTGGACCGCTTCTTCCGGAGGCGTGGGCAGGAAGATCTTCTGATGCACGAGTTCCAGCTGCTCAACGGTCTCTCGGGCGCGGCCGCCGTGAGCGGAGGCTCTCTGGCGTCCATAGGGAATGTAGTGCTCGTAGTGCCATTCCAGCATGGGGTTGGTGACGCCTTCAACTGCGGAGACGCGGGCGGGCAGCAGGTACTGCGCTATCCACTTCTGGTTCTCTCTATTGGAGAGCCAGAGCGCGAAGTCGATGGAAGGGCCAATCTCATTGGCGCCGCCGGCGCGGTAGACGATCGAATTGACATCCAGCATCGGTCCGCCCCAGTAGAGGGAGTGCGGGACGCCCGGATTGGTGGGGGGCTGGACGAAAATCCATCTAATGTCGCGCTCGGTATCAGTGACGACCAGCGTATCGGGATCGACCTCTACGCCGGGGCGCTGCGACCAGCCGATGCTGGGGCCGATTCCGCCGAGCAGGGACTTCTGGAAGAAGTAGTCCCAGCGGCTGGCGCTGAGGCCGTTCGGGTTGGGGATAACGCCATGCACGAAGTAGAGGTCCTGCAGCCACTGCAGCCAGGCGATGCCTTCCTCTTCGGCCAGTTTGCAGACCCACTCGCCGCCTCGAAACTCTACGGTGTCCGTTCCCCAGTTCCAGCTGAGGACCTGGTCCGGCCAGTAGAAGAAGGGATTCGTCTCCGCGGCCGAGAACACCGCGCCCCAGACCTGCGAGCCGTCATCCCGTTCAAAGGTGCAGGCCTGCATCATGGTCAGGTAGTCGTCGAAGTTCCAGGTCCGTTCCGGCGCTTGGGGAAGCAGATGGTCTACGCCGGCCTCAGCCACGATGTCGAGGTTGAGGGCCATGCCGTTGGCAAGGGTATAGAAGGGCACCATGTAGTTCTTGCCCCTGAAGTGCATGCCTTCGTACCAGCCTGCGGGAAGGTCATCCTGGAACTCCTGGGGAAGCTCGATCTCTACGGCAACGTCGGATTGCAGGGCCTGGATGATGCCGTCAACGCTGGCGCGCAGGACCGTATGGGGAGGATTGCCGGATGCGATTGAGGTCTGAACCTTGACAATCGAGTCCCATCCCACGGCCTGGTAGCTGATGGTGACACCCTCGGTCATATCGCTGTAGACGTCCGCCCTTTCCTGTTCCCACGTCCCATGAGGAAGAATGTCGCCGGGCAGGCCAAGGGGGAAGGACCACCATTGAATCTCGACGGGGGCCATCGCGACTTCACTCTCCGCGCCCTCGGAGCCTGGGGCCGCGGGGGCTACGCAGGCGGCCAAGGCGGCCGCTCCACCCGTCAAGGCCGCAGTCTTAAGGAAGTCACGTCTTGATAGATTTCGTTGCATGGTTGCGTCTCCTTTAGGTGTTGAACGCCCACCGATGAACCTGGAGGGGATTGTGTAGATTATATGGCTACTGATACCGGTGTCAAGTGGCGAAAAAACAGGATAACAGTTGCTGGAGTGCGGGCGCAAAGGCGCAGGCGAATCATGGCGGGCCGCTTCCGGAACGGGCATGTGCGTCGAGAAGCCGGACGACCTCGGAATCGCGGACCTGGCGAAAGTCGTCATACCAGGCGCCGACCCCCCAAAAAGGCGAGGGCGTCAGCAGGGCGACGGCGCGGCTGACGCAACCGGCGCGCGCGGGTTCGGCGGCGGTTGTCGCAGCCTGGGAGTTCAGTTCGGCGATGGTACGGGATGGGGCGACGGGGACAGCGGGTACGATTGCGCGCGGCTCGCGCTGGATCAATGCGTGGATGGCGGCGCGCATGGAGGCTCCTGTGGCCAGACCGTCGTCGATGAGGAAGATGGTGCGGCCCCGGATTGGGGCGGGCGCGCGCCCGCGGCGGAAAAGCTGGGCGCGGCGGGAGAGTTCATGCTGCTGCTTGCGCGAGATCTTCCGGATGCTATCATCGCCCAGCTGCTGTTGGGCGACGACCTCCCGGTTGATCACCTGGACGCCGCCTTCGGCAATCGCGCCGAAGGCCAACTCAGTCTGGCCCGGCACACCGAGTTTGCGTACGAGCCAGACGTCGAGGGGGGCATTCAGGACGCGGGCGACCTCGCTGGCAACCGGAACGCCTCCCCGCGGGAGGCCGAGAATGAGGGGAAAGACAGCATCCTGCTCTCGGAGCACGGCCCCGAGCAGCGCGCCGGCGTGGCGGCGGTTTCGGAAACGTTGGGGCACGCAACTCCACTCCCCTCGCTCATTACTCCTCTGTCAATAGCTCCCGGTCGGGATTGAGCAGCCAGGCGACAAGGGCCTGGATTTCGTCTTCGCTCAGCTTTTCGGCGAAATTCTGCGGCATCGCGCCGGCGTCTTCATATGTTTCGACCAGATAGGCTGCGGGAGCGACGATGCTTTCGTAGACGTACTCTTCCGCGGTCATGCCTTCGATGCGGCTGCCGGCTCGTTCAAAGAGGTCGGCCATGTTGGGGCCATTCTGACCGGCAACGTCGACCTGCCGCTCGTCGAGGTTGTGGCAGGCGAAACAGGCTTCGCCGGTCCAGATCTCCTGGGGCGAGCGGATGTTGCGGGCCCTGTACTCTTCGAGGGCCGCGGCCTGCTCTTCTTCGCTGAGCAGGATATGGGCCGTGTTCTGGAACTCGGCCGGTCTGAAGACGTCATCGAAGGGTTGGAAGGGGTCTTCGTCCGGCGACTGGGCCAGGGCGGACTCTTTCCAGTTCATTACATATTTGGTCAGATCCACAACCTGGTCGCCGCGCAGCGGCCCGCCGAATTGCCCGCCCCAAGTGGGCATGACCTCCGGCCACTGGCTGTCGGTCTTGCTGGGGCGTCCGGCGGCGATTGTCAGTTTCACGTAGTCTTCGAGCGAGCCGACCCAGCCAACGTCTTTGAGGCGTCCGGTGTCGGTGAAAAAGTAGTAGCTGTTCAGTCCCGGCCCTCTGCCCAGTATTCCCTGACCATCCGGACCGTGGCAGATTACGCAGTTGTCGGAGAACAGCTTGGCGCCGTTCTCGATAGAGCGGCCTTCCCAGTTTATGGTCTGCGCTTCCATGCGGGGATTTTCGCTTACCAAGACCATCAGCAGCACGATGATGCCGACCAGTGAGGACAGGATGCCCCACATTATCTTGGCGATGGGTGACCTTGTGTAGAGACGGTGCATAGTCGCTTGTATTACTCTCCTGCAAGAGCGCCGGACAGACTCTTCCACCCGTCGGCAACGTAACCCATGAACAGATGCTTCCAGCCGTACTGCTCCCAGTAGAGGGAGTCTTCGTGCAGCCAGAAGCTCTTTTCATATTTGCCGGGCTCGCCCGCGGCGTCGAACCAGGTGATCTTCCAGAACAGCTTCTTCAGCCCGGGTTGCGCCTGGGATATCGTCAGGATGCCGACGGGCGCGTTGAAGTCGGGATCCGCCCGGCGGTAGTAGTCGACGGCGTTATTGAATTCGTGCAGCAGTTCCATGAATTCGTGGTCATGCACGTCGTATTCTTCGTCAGTGCGCCAGACACCCAGCGGGAGATGTTTGTAGCCTATTTCACGGGAGGGGCCGGAGCCTTCCTCGGGCATCACGTCCTGCACGATTTCGACCGATGGGGCACCCTCGACGGCGTATTCGGGCGTGCCCATCCAGCTCCAGATGATCATGACCACGCCGGCGACGATGCCGGCGACAATGGCGACCTTGCGGTCTTTGCCGCGGCGGCTGGGGTTGTAGTCAAGATACGGAATGGCCATCAGCAGGACGAGGAGCACGCCGGGCAGCAGAACGCCGGCGATGAACTTGTCTGCGATCTTGAGCAGCCCCTGCAGCCAGTAGAAGTACCAGGGCGCGACCGTGTGGAGGGGCGTTGACTGCGGGTTGGCGATATGTTCCAGCGGGGCCTGGAAGAAGAAGACGGTCAGGACGATGAGGAGGGCGGTCATGACGGTCAAGAAGCTGGTCTCGTCGACCAGGACGTCGGGCAGATAGTAGACGCGTTTGTCGGCGGGGACGCGGTTGGCGGTGTCCTCGCCTACTTCCTCTTCGTCTGCGGGCAGGCTGATGCCGAAGTGGACGACCTTATAGTAGTGGACGAAGAAGAAGAGGATCAGCAGCAGCGGCAGGAAGAGCACGTGCAGCAGATAGAAGCGCAGGAGACCGTTGGCGCCGATGTCGGGCGCGCCGCGGGCGAGCAGGTTGACGGTTTCGCCGACGACGGCGGGGGGTACTGCCTCGGCCATGGAGGTGCCGATGGTGACAGCCCAGAAGGCCAGCTGGTCCCAGGGTAGCAGATAGCCGGAAAAGCTGAGGAACAGGGTCATTACGAGCAGCAGCACGCCGGTGAACCAGGTAAACTGGCGCGGCGGTTTGTAGCTGCCGGTTAGATAACAGCGGACCATGTGCAGCGTGACGATTGCCACCATGGCTTCGGCGCCGAGGCGGTGCATGTCGCGCAGGAACTGGCCGAAGGGGATATTGGTCAGGAGCAGGATCATGTCGGTGTAGGCGCGTTCCGGCGAGGGCGCGTACCAGATCATCAGCAGAATGCCGGTGATCGTTTCGACGATGAAGAGGTAGGTCGAGAGCAGACCCAGCCGGTAGGTATGGGTGAAGCGGGTCACGCTCTCGTGATAGTAGGTGGGTTTTATGTGGAGCAGGAAGCCTTCGCTGTGGGGCTTGAGGCGCGGGTTGGGGCGGCCGGGGGCTTCGCCCTGGAGCATGCGGCGAAACTCGCCGGCATCGATGCCGGCGGTGAGGCGGGTGAATACGTCGTCCGCCTGGGCAGCGACCGCGCCGAGAACTCCTTTTTCGCGGATATTTTCTTGGAGTCCCATCTGGATCTATCGTCTCCCGGTAAGATGAACTCAGGTTGAGGACGCTCTGCTTCCAGCCTCAGTATTTCTTCAAAGGACTGGCCATGCGCGGCAAACCTTCAATGGTCGTACCCGTGTCGACCACTATCTCAGCTTCGGGAAAAGGTATGCCGGGTGACACAATTGCGCCTTCTGCGTACATAGTCTCAGCGACAGTTCTGCGGCCTTTGACAACCTCGATCACAAACTGATCCAGTGAGCGAGGGGCAGGGCCTTCGATGTAATGCCCTTCCAGGCTGAACCTTGACCCGCAGGCGGGGCACTCAAAGCGGTCCCTGTCATGATCCCATCTGTACTCTATCCATCTGCTGCCCCATTTGTGGGTACACAGGTTGTAGAAGGCGCGCGGTCCATCCTCGACATTGACCAGCCAGAACCTGCCATCGATGTTTTCTTGCGGTTCACTGCCGGCCGGCGGCAGGTTGGAAGCGGCCCCAAGATAAAACCTGCCTCCGAATATGTTTGCAGGGCGGCGGGGGTAAAGGAACTGGTAGGCAGCCAGTCCGGTTCCTGCGGTCATCGCCGCCAGCGTGCCGGCCCAGACGTAAGTCAAGAACTCCCTTCGATTCCTGCCCTCGTTTCCAGCATGGTTGCCTGCTGAGTGAGCGCCGGGAGACGGGGCGCGACGAAGCGGCGTAAGCTGCTCTGCGTCGACCGATCCTCTTTCTTTGCCCCAGGTCTCTTGTTTCCTCTGCAATTGCCGAACTGTCACTTTGTCCGAATTCTCCTGTCAGGAAGCACGCGATAAGTTAGCGTTTCCCTATAAGGCGTCAGCGCCCCACGTGCAGGATCAGGACTAGGAAGGCACCGCCTTCGACGGTGACAGCGCTTTGGGCTTTCCTTGCAAGCGTTTGCCTGTGTCCACGACAATTTCAGCGTCAGGCGAAGGCAGGGTTGGAGCCGAAATGAAATCGCCGGAGTCTTCGGTCGTCGCAACGATTGAACCGCCCTCGACAATTTCTACCAGAAACTGGTCCAGAGAGCGGGGCGCCGGGCCTTCGATGTAGTGTCCCTCGCGGTCGAACTTGGAACCGTGGCAGGGGCACTCAAAGCGGTTGTTGGAAGGCTCCCACTTGTACAGACAGCCGAGGTGTGTGCAGACCATGTAGAGTGCGCGCGGCCCCTCGTCGGTATTGATGAGCCAGAACTTGCCGGTCGAGTTGCCTTCCGGGTCGATCCCTATCTGCGGCAATGCGGTTGCGGCGCCGAGAATGAACTTGCCGCCGAACTCACCTTCGCGGAAGCGCGGGTACATGAATTGGTAGGTTGCGAGGCCGCTTTCAAGTGTCAGAAGGGTCAGGGCGCCACCCCAGGCGTAGGAAAGAAATTCGCGGCGGTTTATGCCTTCCTGACCTGTTTCGAATCCTTCAAGCACGGCGGCGCGGCCGACCGGGGCTACCCTCTCTGCGGCCGCAGCGGCGGCGCTGCCATTGCTTTGAACGGTTGTGGGCGTCTGCGCCTCAACTGTAGCCGCAGCCTCTTCCGCCGGCGCCACTTCCGCGGGCGCAACTTCTGCGGCGGCGACCGGCGCCGCTTCGGCGACGGCTGCCGGTTGTGGGGCTGGCTCAGGCGCTGCTTCGACTGCTGGGACGGCAGGCTCCGGTTGTGGAGCGGCCGCTTCGGTCGGCGGCGCTGCCTCCGCGGTTTCGCCCGTGCTTCCGTCGCGCGGCGGCGCAAAGTCGCCTACATCGATGCCGAGCCTTTCGGCGGCCGACTGACGGGCGCGTTCAACTCTGTCGAGCCATGCCTGACTCCGTTCGGCCATAATGTCTGGTCTCCTTGGAAATGCGGGACTCCGTCTCCCACATCTCGCCGCTTCCTCATCCCGCCTGTCGGCTCGACCATAAGAAAATCAAGCCCGGCAGGACTGCAATGCATTGTTCGATAGAGTCGTTCAGAGTATAGCAGGCTGGCGATACATTGTCAAAATTATCACAAACGATCAGATGACTGGATTTCTTGCGGATTTAACTGGTTTCAAGACGATAAACTCGGCGGCGAGACAGAATTCAATAATGTACTGACAGTGGTCTAAGTGGGGCCGTTCCGTGGCATAGCTAAGAATTCAGTTGCGTTCACGACACGGAATGCGTCTATTTGCAAATTGCGTAAGAAATGTCTGTTCGCGGAGATCAGGTAGGGAATCTTCAACCAGTCTACAAATGCACCGATAAATGCATCGGCCTTTCCGGGTAGACCCAGCTCAACGTATTTCACGACCAGGTCACGCGGAACAGGTTCGTCAATGATGACGGAGTTGGCATTGAGATAGAACAGGCGATAGAAGTGTCTCACGTGCCTTGGGACAGTCAGATTGCGGTTTACTTCCTGCGCGACCAGGCGGGGAATGACCAGTTCGAGTTCGGGCCCCAGTTGTCTGAGAATCTGAGAGGCATTGGGATCTGAATTTCGAATCGCAGGAATCAGGACACTGCTATCGATACAGATGCGCATACTCGGCCTCGAAGATTTCGCGACGAGTCTTGCGCAGTTGTTCTATTAACTCTTCCTGGTCCGGCACATTCTCCCTATTGTCGTCCTCTTGGATCTCTTTGCTGAAGTCATCCAGAGCGCGCAACCATACTCGTCGGGATTTCGCGTCTTCGATTAAGGTTGCAATCTCGTCGATTGGAGTGGAACCAGATTCAGCAGCCAACTTCTCAAGTTTTGCGTACAAACCAGCTGGCAGACTGAGAGTGACAGTCTCCTTACCCATTTTTCCTTCCTTCCTGAAATCCGTCTCTACTCTACGGATTCTAACACAGGTCCGGTTATTCTTACGGCTGACAAAATGCGAAGAGTGACCACTATCTTTCGTTCGCAAGACATGATGGACGCCTAGGCCGTCACCTGCTCCAAGCTGGCGGCGACTTGCGCTCGCTGGGCGTTCAGGTCTTCCAGTTTGTCGCGTTCGCGCTGGACGACCTGCTCCGGGGCCTTGCCGACGAAGTTCTCGTTGCTCAGCAGGCCGGCGGCGCGGTTGATCTGGTTGTCGACGTTGTCGAGCTCCTTCTGCAGGCGCTTGCGCTCGGCTTCGAGGTCGACCATGCCGGCGAGGGGCAGGTAGGTGGTGATGCCGCCGGCTGAGAGTTGAACGGAAGGGCCGGAATCGGCGCCGCCGGCGCTGGGTTCAACGGTCACGCGGGACTCGTCGAGGCGCGCCAGGGTGGTGAACAGTTCCAGGTTGTCCTGCGCCAGGCTGTGGCCGCTGCCGGCGAAGACGGCGGCTATCCTGCGGCCGGGCTCGACGTTATATTCGGCGCGGGCGTTGCGGATGGCGCGCACCGTCTCCTGAATGCGGCCGAAGTCCTCTTCGGCGGAGGCGTCGCGGTTCTCCGCAGGCCGGGACCAGCGTTGCGTCATCAGAGACTCGGCCTGATCGGGAACGCCGGGCAGGTGACCCCATATCGCTTCGGTGACGTAGGGCATGAAGGGATGGAGCAGGCGCAAAGACTGCTCTAGCGTGTAGGCGAGGACCTGGCGGGTCGCGGCGGCCTCGGCAGCATCGCCGCCGTAGAGGCGTGGTTTGGCGGCCTCGATGTACCAGTCGCAGTATTCGCTCCAGAGAAATTCGTAGAGCTGCCGGCCGGCTTCGCCCAGCTGCCAGTTCTCGATGAGCTGGGTCACGTGGGTCTGCACCGCGTTCAGGCGGCTGAGAATCCAGCGGTCGGCGAGCGTCTGCGCGTCCCGGGCGGGCAAGGCGTACGCAGTGCCGCGGCGGTCCTCCCCGCTGTCCAGGGACACTTCGTCCGCTTCCAGGTTCATAAGCACGAAGCGGGCGGCGTTCCAGATCTTGTTGGCGAAGTTGCGGTTGGCTTCGATGCGGGTGACGCTGAGCTTCATGTCGTTGCCGGGCGTGCTGCCGGTGAGCAGGGTGAAGCGGAGAGCGTCGTTGCCGTAGGTCCCGATCAGGTCGAGCGGGTCGAGAGCGTTGCCGAGGCTTTTGCTCATTTTGCGGCCGTCTTCGGCGCGCACGAGCCCGTGCAGGTAGACGTAGTGGAAGGGGACTTTGTCTGTAAAGTAGAGGCCCATCATTATCATGCGGGCGACCCAGAAGAACAGGATGTCGTAGCCGGTTTCGAGCACGGTTGTGGGGTAGAAACGGGCGAGGTCGGAGGAGAGAGAGGAGAGAGAGTCTTTGCCTCCACTGCTATCTTCTCTTTCTTCGAGTTGCGGCCAGCCGAGGGTGCTGAAAGGCCAGAGAGCGCTGCTGAACCAGGTGTCGAGGACATCCTCGTCCTGCTCCAGCTCGACCGTTTCGCCGTAGAAGTCGATGGCCTGCTCGAGGGCCTCGCTCTCGCTGCGGGCGGCGAACTGATGACCGTCGGGCCCGTACCAGATCGGGATGCGGTGGCCCCACCAGAGCTGGCGGCTGATACACCAGTCGCGGATGTTCTCCATCCAGTGGTAGTAGTTGCGCTCGAAACGTTCGGGCACGATCTTGATCCGCCCGTCCTTCACGGCGGCGACTGCGGCCTCCGCGAGGGGCTTGGTTTTGACAAACCACTGCGTGCTGAGGAGCGGCTCGACGATGGTGTGGCAGCGCTGGCAGTGGCCGACTTCGTGGACGTGCGGCTTGTCTCTGACGACGAGACCGGCCGCGTCCATGTCCTGCCAGAGTTTCTCCCTGGCTTCGAAGCGGTCCAGCCCGGCATAGGGGCCGGCGGCGGCGTTGAGCGTCCCGTCCTCGTTGGTGATGTTCGCATAGGGCAGGTTGTGACGCTGGCCGATGAGGTAGTCGTTGGGGTCGTGGCCCGGCGTCACTTTGAGCGCGCCTGTGCCGAACTTCGGATCGACGTGGTCGTCGGCGATGACGGGGATCTCGCGCTCCAGCATGGGCACGAGCGCAGTTCTGCCGATCAGATGGGCGTAACGTTCGTCCTCAGGATGGACGGCGACGGCGGTGTCGCCGAGGATCGTTTCGGGCCGGGTCGTGCTGACCTCGACGTGGTCGGTCGGGGCGGCGCCGTTGGCCGCGCGCAGCGGATAGCGGAACGTGTAAAGCCTGCCGTCGATCGGCTCGTGTTCGACTTCGAGATCGCTGATGGCGCTCTCGCAGCGGGGGCACCAGTTGACGAGATAGTTGCCGCGGTAGATGAGGTCGTCCCGGTAAAGGCGGATAAAGGCTTCGAGGACAGCATCGCTGAGGCCGTCGTCCAGGGTGAAGCGTTCGCGGGTCCAGTCACAGGAGATGCCCATGCGGCGCTGCTGCCCGCTGATGTGGCCGTGATATTCGTCTTTCCAGTCCCAAACCTCCTGCAGAAAGCGTTCGCGGCCGAGGTCGTGGCGCGTTGTGCCGCTTTCGGCGAGTTTGCGTTCGACGACGTTCTGGGTGGCGATGCCGGCATGATCGGTGCCGGGCACCCAGAGGGTCGGGCGGCCGCGCATGCGATTGTAGCGGATGAGCATGTCCTCGACGGCGCTGGTGATGGCGTGGCCCAGGTGGAGCGCGCCGGTAACGTTGGGGGGCGGCATGGAGATGACGAATGGCGGGGCGTCGGGGTCGGTGAGGCCGCTCTCGATCTGCTGCTCGGGACGGAAGAAGCCCTCCGATTCCCACCACTCGTAGAGTTTTTCTTCCCATTGCCGCGGTTCGTAGACCTTGGGCATCTCTTCACGCGTTCGGGGCAGGGTTGACGTTGTCATGGTTGGCAGTGCTCCCATCAGTAGTTGGCCGGCGGCGTGCGGCTGGACGGTCGGTTCACCTGTACAGTCATTGCGTACGCGAGTTTGGTTTGAGGGCCGGAAAAAAACAAGTCACTTCATCCAAAGGACGAAGTGACTCCGCGGTACCACCCTGGTTAGCGGGCAAGGATTCTGCCGGCTCTCTCTTCCGCGTTAACGGGCGGACCCGGGGAGAGCTATGTACTGCGCCTGTTCACTCTCCCAGCCTTCCCGGCGACATTCCCCTCTGCGGTTCGGACCCTGTTTCAGCGGGTGTCCTGGTCGTCAGATGCGCTGCGTTAACGGACGCCCCTTTCAGCCGGGAGGGCGTCTCTCTGGCCGTTCGCGCGCGTGGGTACTCTTCCGGTGCGCTGCCGTTCTCAGTTTACGCAGACGATTATAGGTTGCGGCGGCAGAAAAGTCAATTTTTAGAGTGGGGGGCATTTCATGTTTAGGGATGGAAGGGCAGTTTTTGGTTTTTGGTTTTCAGTTTTTGGTGCTGCGGCGATTTGGGGGCGTTGTGTGAGAGAGTGTGAGAGTTTGGGGGGAAAATGGGGGGTGGGGGCGGGTTGCGGCTGGATGGGGGCGTTTTTGCGGGTTCGGGAGGGGCGGCGGGGGGTTTTGGGTGGGGGATGGAGGGCGCGAGGGGGGTTTGGGAGCAGAATTGGGGGGATTTGGGGGCGTTTGGGGTGGATTTGCGGTTTTGGGGGTGGGTTGCGGGCAGGGGTATACAGCCGCGGCCCGATGGGCGCAGCTTTGTGTGTTATATTCTATTTGTTTGTTACGTCACGTCACCTGTTTGCCTTCAGATAGTTCCTCAAGGTCACTCCTACACTCTCTGAGCCTGTCGAGTAGCTCCGGGAGGCGTTCTTGCGGGTCCTGGTCGCAGCGGACCAATTCACCGCTCTCGTTTCTGACTTTCAGCTGGAGCGGGACTTTGGTAAAGGGCTGGCCGGTCACGGGGTCTACGGGTCTTTCGGGGCCGTGCGCCAGAGCGGTGAGCATGTCCTGGACATCGAGTTCGTGCATATTCAATATGTTGATGCTGTGGGAAGAGTCGAGAGCGCCGTGCGCGTCAGGGTTATGGTAGGTTATTATACTTTCCATGTCAGTCAGCATCTTTTGCGTGAGGTAGAGGTCGTAGAAGCCGAAGCGGAGGCGGCCCCTGTCGTTGAGGACGACATCGGGGGGGTCATCCGGGTTGTCGGATGCTTTGAATTCGGCGTAGCCCTGTTCGACGAGGGCTTCACTGGAGAAGCGGTCGAGGCGGGCTTTGATGTCGGCGGCAGCTTCGAGGACGTCGAGGTCGGGGTGGGCGCCGGCGATGTCGGCGGCGGCGGCCTGAATTTCTTCGGCGCGGATGAGCTCCATTTCCTCGTCGGCGCGGCGGCGGATGTTGATCAGGGTTTGGGCGCTGCGGCTGATGGCGTTGCAGATGGCGGGTGTGGGCTCCTGTTGGGCCAACTGGTCCATGCTGTCCTGCACGATGTCGAGGGCATGTTTGAGCTGTTCGGGCATACGGTTGTCGCGACGGACGGCGGTGGCGGAGTTTTTGCCGCCGCGGGAACGCCACTCGCGGGCCTGTTCGGGCGGGGCGCCGTGTGCGAGGCAGAGACCGCCGTACTGTTCGAGGCCGTTGGCCTGGCAGGGCTGGCCGTCTTTTCTGATTCCTGTGCAGCGCATTTTGGACATAGTCAGTTACTCCTTGGCATGTGTCGGCCAGCGGTTGTGTGTCCGGCCGGCCGGGAAGATGGTTGTTGGGGCCGGGCCGCCGCTTCGGTAGTACAGAACGCGGAAAGGCCCAGTCCAGTGATAGAACGAAACTATCACGAGATTGGGCCTCGTGGTATGCAGGGGCGTGCCGCCGAACGCAACCCGCTGCATCAGTATCGGCATCACGCAAAGACTAGCACAGATTTTCCGGCGGCGCAAATCGTGAACGGCAGTGAGGGTGCAGTTCATGGCTGGGGCGCGAAGATCTGAGAAAGCGCCTCAACGTAGTGGTATTCTCAGTGTAAAGGTGTCAAAGCTTGCCATAAACCTTCAATGCATTCTCTGTTGAACCGCCAAATGGAACGGGGGCCCAAGGGCAATTGCAGTCTAATGCGTCGATTACTTGGGAGACTACCCAAAAGGAAGGGGCAGGCCATATGCCTGACTTAGAGCCAGGCACACAATAGACCGAAAAGCTTTGGTATGTTATCGTCTTTCACATTCCCGTGGGTCAGCAGGTGACATCCGAGATGGTCTATTCCAGGATATACCACGTCGGCAGTGATTACACGAGCCGGATTCAGGCACTCAGTTCACCCGAGGAGTGCTATGCTTGCCACCTCAGTCGCTCAACTCCAGGCGGAGGAACATCTACAATGGACAACGCGAATAGGCCACATATCGAAATACCGCTGCGTACTGTCACCAAGGTCCCAGTAGAGCGACTGGCGCTGGACCGTCTGAATCCTCGCTTGTTTCCCACCAGTGATGAAGCAGATGAAGTTGAGACAATCGCACGACTCTATCGCTCCGAAGATTTGAGCGAATTGCTCCAATCGATAGCGGCGAACGGTTACCTGGACATTGAACCTCTAGTTGTCCTTAAAGAGGACGAGAACCTGATTGTCCTGGAAGGCAACCGCCGTTTAGCGGCCATCCGTCTATTCGAGAGACGTGATCTCGCACGTCAGATTTTTCAACGAATGCGTCTCAAAATCACCATTCCTGAATTCCCTGAGAAATTTCACAGTACGGTCAGGCAGGTTTCGGTATACCGTGTAGACAGTCGAGAGGAAGCCAGACCCTTTATTGGATTCAAACACATCAATGGCGCGGCCAAATGGGAGTCTTACGCGAAGGCGAAATTTGCCGCTGATTGGTATAAGAAAGAGGGCACGTCACTATCAGCCATAGCAACTCAAATTGGGGACAGGCACGACACGATCAAGAGGATGGTAAATGCCATCTATGTACTTGAGCAGGCGGAAGGGGCTGAAGTCTTCCGCCTCTCAGACCGGGCGAGTCCGCGCTTCAACTTCTCACATCTTTACACGGCACTGTCTCGTGCGTCTTATATGCGCTTTCTCGGTTTAGACGAGGCTTGGTCCCGGTTCGACCCTGAACCGGATCCCGTCGCTAAAGAGAAACTGGGCAACTTACGCGAAGTTTTAAGATGGTTATACGGGTCAAAGGAAGAGGAGATTGATCCGGTGATACACTCTCAGAACCCTGACATTCGGCTCCTGGGAGAAGTTCTTGAGAACCCGGACGGGCTCTCGATTCTGAGGGCTACGCGTTCCCTTGCGGAAGCGCATTTGAGCATGGCTCCTGCGAGCCAAAGGTTTTCAGACTCACTGTTGCGAGCAAGAAGAGAGGTGCGAGAGGCATCGAATAACCTTCGCGGGTTCGACGGCCGGGATCAGGCCCTAGTTGGAATAGCGGAGGACATTTCCGAAACGGCTCAAGCGATGCTCGCTCGAATGGACAAGAAAGTGAGAGATGCAAAGGCCGATGAAGAATGAACCCAGTTCTCTATTTTCCCTCCGATGAGTTTGCTGGCGGCGAGACGCTCGATATGGACCTTGCGGCTGACTTTCTAGAACTGAATGCCCTTTTTTCCAATGATGGCCAGTCATTTAGCGAAGAGATCGTCAACGCATTGGAACTCGCGGCCGAGACGGAATACGAAGACGTTGATGACGAAATCAGGACTCGGGAGGAAGTTGCAGCGGGAGCCGTCAACCGCATGGCATCGCGGAAACGGGTCCTGGCAACATCTTATCCATTTGACATCGACGACAACGGTGACGTCATCTTCTTCACTGGTGAGCAGGCGGACCTGGGTCATACCGCTTATTTGGTGTCGTTGATCCTATCCAATTTGCAGTCGGTGTCTCCTTTACTCGTTGGCAGCGGCGTGCATCCCACCGAAGAGGAGGTGCTTCGCCTGCGCAAGTATTTTCAATACTTGGCGACCGCTGCCATTGCGGCGGAGGTCGGTGGTCCTGCATGGTCTTTTGGCTTTCCCCGGCCTGACCGAACAGGTTTTTTTCCGAAACTGAGTGAAATATGGGAGTCGTTACGGGATGGAACTGTAGGCGCCGATTCTTCTGCGCCTGCTGATCCCAAAGACGATAAGATAGACATCTTTGCCTGGCGCGAGCAAAAGGACGGCTTGCCAGGATTTCTTTTGCTGGCGGCCCAAGTTGCTACGGGGCGCGACTGGAAGGAAAAATCCCTCAAGAGTCATGTTGGCGGTGTGTTTCAACAACGCTGGTTCAGCCGCCGCGCTCCTGTTTCTGCAATGGTTGCTTATCATGTGATTCCATTTGCGCGACCCGATGAAGAGTTTCGCGATGACGTACTGGTCCTGGGCAATGTGCTACATCGTCTTCGGGTTCCATTCAGGGTTAGTGAAGCGATCGACCTTGTATCCAACGGCGTAGCGGTGGAGGCGTTCGACCAGCTCGATCACGCCTCCGAGTGGATCCAGTCCTATGTGGCGCGGACGAGGCCAACATGAGACACCGCTTCCATTCAATTTGCCCATACTTTGCTACGTTCCCGGAGGCGTTTGTTGAAAAGCACCTCGCTGCGTCCAGTCTTAATGGTGTGGTCTTTGATCCATTTTGTGGGCGGGGCACAGCGGTTTTCGAAAGCCTTATACAGGGACGGCGGGGGGCTGGATGCGACATCAACCCGGTTGCCGCTTGTATTGCGGGGGCCAAGTGCGATCCGCCGGCGCTTCCTGATCTGCTAGAGCGGTTATCGCTCTTGGAAAAGGAGAGCATTCACTATCATTCCAACGCCAGCGCGGGAAACCTCTCGGAGTTCTTTTCTCTCTGTTTTGCGCCTGAAACGTATGCCCAGATACTTTTTCTGAGAGATTCGCTCAATTGGCAGACCGACCGAACTGATCGTTTCGTTGCGGCTCTTTCCTTAGGGGCACTGCATGGCGAGTCCCACCGCAGCCCTAACTACTTCAGCAACCGTATGCCGAGAACGATAAGTACCAATCCCGCATACTCGGTTCGATGGTGGCGGGAGAACGATTACACCGCGCCTGTCAGGGATGTGTTTTCGATTCTTAGAAACATGAGCCACTACCGCTTTGCGTCGGAGCCGCCCGCGTTTCGGGGGGAAATCGCTTTGACCGACGCGCGCAAGGCCGCTGAGAGATTCCCACACTTGCTCGGACAGATCACGGACGTGATTACTTCGCCTCCTTACCTGAATACAACCAGCTATCGTGAAGATCAGTGGCTGCGATTATGGTTTCTTGGCGAGGATGCTGAGAATCCCATACGCGACGATGGACGTCATCATAGCGTCAAGAAGTACAGGGCGTTCCTGGAGGAATCCTGGGCAGGCGTGACTCCGCTTCTGGCAGATGAAGTTCGGATTGTTGTGAGAATTGGAGGTCGCAAGCTACCCAAAGAGGAAGCATGTGAGTTCCTCGATTCTGCCCTGAAGCGGGCAACGCGGAGAAGTGTTCAGATCCAGGATGAGGGTGAATCTTCACTGGTTAGAAACACTCAGGCGAATTCTTTCCTCGGTTCGAAACCTTCCCCTACCGTTGAGCATGACTTTTGCTTTCTTCTGCATTAGCTCGCGCTCACATTCCAGAGCCATTCTCTCCATTGAACCAAAGAAACAGCGTGAATCCGGGTTGCCTGACGCGATCTTACGCGGCAAGAATCGCTTTCAGAGAGCCCACAGCCTCCGAAAGCCCCTCGTTTTGTGCTGTGAATTCTCGGCGCGCGCCGAGCCGGCTCAACCGGACAAACTGTCGCTGCTCTGTGCAGCGAGGGCATCAACGGTTAGACCGCCACTTCCACATCCGTATCGCCGGCGCCTGAGACCCTCTTGCCTGCCGACCCTGTCCCCGTGCCTGTCGGACTAACATAACGGATGGTACAAACATCAGGGGCAGGTCACCAAGTATACTCTGACACCATGGACCAATCGCAAAGATCACTTTGCCGACTTTGATGTCACGCAATACGGATTTGGGGAGCGCTTTGATATAATCCTGAAGTCGGAAAAACAGAATTTGCGTGTGATCTGTCGATCGTGTGTTAGGGAACGAGCAAAGGGCTTCAGTAGGCAATTGCCGGCTGAAAGATGTCAAGAGACAAATCTGTTTCAACAAGATTTCAGTGCAACATCCGCATATGAATCGGCAGCGGATCTGATGCTGTCAGAGTGCAGCTGGCAATAGCGCTTCCGAGCCCAATCAAAGAAGCGCCGGACTGCCGGAATTTGTCGAGAGGAGGGCAGATAGAATGGAGAAAGCGCCCTACGGAGGTTCTTTGGAATTGGAAGTTTCCGACTTCGGCCCAATCGCAGAGGCCAAGATAGAACTGCGCCCGCTGACCGTGTTTGTGGGTCCAAGCAACACGGGAAAGTCGTACCTGGCGATTTTGATCTACGCTCTGCACAGATTCCTGGGCCTGGAAATTTCAGGTCTAAGATTCGGGCACAGATTCATTTTTCATCATCGTCCTGTCACACCGAACTTGAGGGCCAGCCTGACTTTGTCCGACCAGGAGCTAGAAACGGTGCTTCACTGGGCGCGCGAGAACTTTTCCGAGCCCGGAGGAACGGGGAGCATTGACCCAGACAGAATCGTTGTCCCGGACGAAATTGTCGCTCTCGTTCGACCTGTGTTTGAACAGATGGACGGATTCGCAGAGTTTTTCGACGCTGAAGTCCGACGATGCTTCGGCGTCGACGAGTTCAGGCAGTTGATTCGGCGTCCCAGAACAAAGGGGACAAAGGTGACATTGCGCAGGCGCGCCAATCCCGAGGCTGGAGACGCGGAGCCTCTTGAATTCACGTTTTCAACACGTGGGAAAAAGCCCAGATTCAGTTCATCAATTCCCCCTGGCACGGCTTTATCCCTGCCGGCCGGCGAAGACTCTTTCCGTTGGTCGTTCCAGGGAATTACAGAGGCGCTTCTAGGCGTCACAGACCCGGATGAGGATAAGATGTTGCGACGAACGCTGCTATTTCACCTTTTTGACGCTGTCTTTTCATCTTCTGTCGGCGAAGCATCCAGAGATGCCTATTACTTGCCCGCTGACCGCACCGGCGTGATGCACGCGCACAGGGTTGTTGTACGCTCCTTGATCGAGAGGGCTACGGCTGCCGGTCTTCGCCCTGCCTCGCCCATGCCGGCGCTCTCGGGCGTCATGGCCGACTTTCTCGAGCAACTGATCAGTTTCGACGACGGGCCGAGAGACAGGCGCAATCGCAACCAGGACCTGGTACGGAAACTCGAGGAGGAGGTCCTGACAGGATCGATCCATATGGAAAAGTCGGAGGTCGAGTATCCTCGCTTCTTTTATACGCCCCAGGACTGGAAGGAGGAGGCGCTGCCGCTGATGAACGCATCCTCGATGGTTTCCGAACTGGCCCCGGTGGTCCTGTACCTTCGCCATGTGGTAGAACCGGGCGACCTGCTGATCATCGAAGAGCCCGAGTCCCATTTGCACCCGGCCATGCAAGTCGAGTTCATCCGCACCCTGGCGGAGGCGGTGCGAGCGGGCATTCGCGTGATCATCACCACGCACAGCGAGTGGGTGTTGGAGGAGGTGGCCAACCTGGTGGCGCTTTCGCGCCTTCCTGAGGCGAGGCGCAAGGGAATCGACAGCGCTCAGCTATCCCTTTCCGAGTCGGACGTCGGCGCGTGGCTGTTCGACACTCGGAAACGGCCTAAAGGCTCCAAGGTGGAAGAGATACGGCTTGACGAGGAGGCCGGGACCTTTCCGTCAGGATTCGGCCGTGTGTCGGAAGTCCTGTACAACAGGTGGGCTGAAATCACCAATCGCATCGAGGAAAGTCAGGTCCGATGACAGAGCTGCGCGGCTATTTCAGAGAGAGCATTCCCAGCTCCTGTTGCGTGAAGAGATGCAACAAGGAGGGGTGCAAGGTGGACATGGGGCGAGCGCCGTCTCCATTTGTCCTTATCGACATGGATTGCGATCTCCTGGAGATCGACAGGCGGTCCAATCTCTGTGATTTTCTGTTTGTAAGCCGGGGCGACGGACGTGCGCCTGGTTGGGTGGCGGCATTGGAGCTTAAGGGAAGGCCGGAGTCTTCCAAAATGATCGCGCAGTTGCAAGCGGGAGCGCAGTTCGCGGCAAGAATCCTGTCAAGGGATGCCGACATTCTTTTCCGTCCTATCGCTTTTTACGGTGGCCGCATGCACAGGGAAGAACTCACTCGACTGCGACGCGCTTCCGTCAAGTTTCGACATCCCAAAACAGGTACTATTCTCAATGAGAGAGTCGTTCTGAGGCGCTGTGGAAGTCGCTTGGAGGAGGCGTTGCGGGCTTAGTACGGTTCGGCCCTGGTGCGCCAGGTAAAGCATCGTTCTACTGTCCTCAAGCAGGACTCGGAAGTGGGAGTTTCCGAAGGTCAGCTACCTAACCGGACCTCGAAAGAGGAAAGGAACCAGTTTTTGGGGCCAGGCTCAAACTACAGTTAGTATTTGCCCCTATAGTCACGACTACCTAATCCCCCACAGTTATTCCTCAAAATCTGCAAAATCGAATTCTCCGCCGCGCAGGAGGATATCTTGAGCACGTTCCGCATTCTTATTCACGGTAGCATCCTCACTATTCAGTCCGGCCACAATGATGGTTTTCACAGTATCCTTAGGGTATAGATCGCCATGATCGAGCGCCTCAGTCATTCTCACGAAACATTCCATTACTTTCGCTACATGGCCTTCTAGTAGCCCTTCGAAAGAGTCCAAAAAAAGGAAAAGTTTCTTTTCTTTCCACTGGTCTAGGTTCAGGAGTTTTGTCAACGCATCTAAACGCCAGTCCGGATCGAGACATTCGGCTCTTAGCCAGAAGCCGAATAGACGTAACTCTTTTGGCTCTCCAGTTTGGAATCGCCAGTCAAAGAAGTCAACAACACGATTTCTTAGGTTCTCTTCCAGAGGGGCTGTGCTTCTACTCAAGGCCCTCCCTACATGATGGAATAGGTTTGCCCATCGCACAGGATCATTCGTTGTTCTGGAGTAAAATCTCTCCAACAAGCTGTCTTCCCCTTGAAGTGGATAGACGTTCCATGCGTAATAGTCAAACAGATGTTGCCCCAGGCTGTCGGTGGAGTCGTTTCCCAGGAGTTCCAGCCCCTCTAGATCTCCAAGTGCGAACTCGTAATCTTCCTTCATGGCTTCATAATATGGGATGCAAGCGCGACAGCCAGTCAAGAAATGACCAAAGGCCACTGCCCATACAGGCAAATCTTCCTGCGGGAAGAAGTCTGTTTTGTGTTTGACTGCCCATACTTGATTCATGGCAAAGAAGTTGCCATATTGCCATCCCAACAGCCCATGTTCTGGCATCGTGAGAGGGAACTCAGCGTCATCCTCAAAGCGTTTTTCCAGTATTGACGTGAGCTCGTCCAGCCTGTCGTCGGAATCGTGTCTTTGCACCCAGATGCCGAAGTCAACCAAGTGAAGGAGCGAGCGGCTCCTGACATTGTTGATTGCTTCGTTGACATGACTGTCGCCGTTTCTCAAGACAGGTTTCCCGTCATCTAATCGCCAGTCGGACTGGTTACATAACAATGCGAGAAGCCTGAACAGAGAATCTCGTGCGTTGATTGGAATATCCACATCTTTACCAAGACACGTACCAACAAAATCCATCACAGCCCAGCGTGCAGTCCCCCAGTCTGGCAACTCTCTGGAATTTTCATGATGCAATTCGCCATCATTGTTTTTCCTGTCAGGATGAAAAAGTACCCACTCGCAGAAGTCAAACCATTTGGCGGCCCCTTCGAAGTTTCGAGCCTGGGCACTTTCCTGAAACGCCTGAACAATCGCTTTTGCATAGACAGGACGCTCAATCCGGTCGCGATTTTCGAACCAAAACTTCAGCCGTCCCTCCTGGGGCAAGATTGCGTTTCGGAACAGTTTCTGAAACTCATCGGCCAATCCCCTGATTGTAATTCTCTTTAGCCAATCCTCTCTGTCTTCGTGCTCGTCATCCCATTCATTTATGAGCGCAAGTAGCTCCTCATCATTTTTCATTGCCAGCATTTCAAAAGACTGTGGACTTACGTACGATACGGTGCCACCGGAGCTTTCCCTAAATGGCAGGTAATCTTCGTTTGAGAGAGGAACATTCCGGAACTCGTCTTCCAATTCTTGGTAATAGGTTTTGTAGCATCCAAACAGTAGATCGGCGAACGGATACAGTTTCTTTCTCTGATGAAAGCGCATCCACTGAGCGGCGTCTTCTTCGGTGTATTGCGCCCCCGAAAACCCCGTCACAATAGGGTACAATTTTTCCAGAGGCCCGCCCATTATTTCGTCAAATATTTTGGTTCTTTCTTCTTCGCTCAGAAGACGTACCCCAAAGTGCCTACAGGCGTTGACAAGCATCATCAGAAATTCGTAATTATATCCCGCACCGGCATAGTCCGTGTGTTCAAGAATGAGCTCGCGAATCCACGGCAAGGCCTGGGCGGTTGGATTCTTGGCATAGAGGTGGTGTCGTAACCGTTTGAATAACTTCCAAGGCTGGCTTCTGAGAGCTTGGTCTAGGTCCACAATAGATTCCGGGGCAGTCTCGTAGACTCTTTCGCACGCGTAGGTGAGCGTATGAATCAAAATCGAATTGAAATCTGGAATGGGTTCTTCTACTTGGTCTAGGCGCACCCACGAAACGTTTTCTTCTTCGTCTTGATGGCTACTTAGTCGGATCATTTGCGTCGTCGCATCAATAAGAATTTTTGCAACCTGGAAGGGCATTTCCCCAGCCAGTGTTCGAACGCCCTTCTCCATCATTTGAAGAAAATGCCACGTCTCGAAGCGAGGCGCAGGTTTGAGTCTTGTGTTCCAAAAATAGTCCACCGGGTCCTCATTGTCTCTGCGCGGCTCCTTTTTCATTTCCGACTCAGGATCGCGGTGAAATTGAACTACAGATTTCATAAGATTCAAGGCCGCTTCCCTTGAGTCATCTGAACCGGTTCCCCATCGGAGCAGCAGGTCCGTGATTGGCCTGTAGTCGAGTAAGCCACTAGACGACGACCTGACATATCTGTTTACCCAAGGTCTGAGCCTCAATGATGATTGAACGTCCTCGATTTCACTGGCAATTACACAGATTCTGTGTGACGTTCGGGGATTATCTGTTTTAGGAAGATCAACAAGGATCTCTACAACTTGATCCGGTGCGCTGTTTGCAACTCGTTGAAGGAATAAGAGCGGTTGCCACAGGCGATACCAAATCTGACCATCATTGTCCGCCTCGCCAGCCCGAGGCCTGTCAAAGAAATCTCGCTCTTTCAAGACTGAAATCCATAAAGGCTGTTGCGCGTTCTTGAAGAAAAAAGTGTAGTTAGCTCCACTTCGCCTTACTAAATCGAGTGCATGATTCATCTCCTCGCTGGTCGGTGCCGGATTATCGAGTACAGACTTTATAGTCTGTTGGTTTGGTGCAGTGTAGGGTGCCAGGAGATCCAATATCATATCTTCTGCTTCAGAAAGGCTCTTTGCGAAATCTTTTTCGTCTGAAAGCGGTCCGTGATGCGCAAATGCCTCGAACTGCTTCCAGATGTCAGCAAACCTTTTGCGCTTCTCTTCTTGAATATCCTGACCTAACACGTAGTCCATTGGATCACTTTTTTTGTATGTCGAATGAATCTGCTCTTGGCGTGTTGGTTGCTGATTTTTTTCCAAGTAGCTGTCGATTTTCCGAAGAGTTTTGTCGAAATGACTGTTGATTACTTGGTCTTTCCATCCATCAAGATAGTGCTTCTTATCCTTTTCCCAACGCGCAATTATTCCGCGTCGCATTCCTTTGAAATCCGCTCCTTGCACCACGGCACTCTCATCGATGGTTCTTGGTAGTTTTTCGAGGAGCTCTCTCATCGACTGCGCTGCGTGCGAGAACCTCTCCGGGTTGTGTCTGTTTCGCAGTGCGTAAAGGGCACCTTGGTACCAATCCCCTAGTGAATGGTCGTTCATTACCTTGTCCTGAAGCACGTCATATACTTGGCGCTGTTTTCCTGTCAATTCCAATGGCACACTTTCATATTCCACAGAATGCTCCTCCTAAGTTGATATTCTGGTAGCATTTCCTCGCTGGACGCACCTTATTTTCCCCGTTTGTTGTCCAAACATTGGGACCCACCTCATCTAGAGCCGCTTGAAGAAATCAATCCGTCGGGGGTTGAGCGAAATTCGGAGTCCTTTTTCATCCTTAGATGCTTCTTCTCGCCGAGTTTCCTCAACGTGCATAGCAAGCGATAAGTAGATCAGGGCTTCGCGTGCCATTTTCAATAATCGAAGAGTCTTATCCTGAAATGTATCTGCTGACAAGATCCAATGTGTTTCAGTGCATTCACCTTCTGGGAAGTGTTGAAAACTCAGTAAACGATGCTCTACCTGGTGTCGAAGTCGCGCGAGGTTGGCGGCATCGGGTTCTGCGACTTCCTTGAAAGCTTCGTCGAACAGATCTTTCGATAGAAAGAACAGACCTCGTAGTATCCAATTGTGATTGTCCTTGAAAACAGGTCGGAGGCTAACAGGGTTGTTCGGATTCTCAAACCATATGGTGCGAAATGTAACTTTTCTAGGATCAAGACCGATTCCAAAATAGTCGTTGAGAAACAGTCCGATCTTATCGAAAATGGAGTAGGCAGACCTGAACGCTGCTCGAAGGTCCTCAGTATAGTGTCCCAATGCTTGACCTTCACCGCTATCGAGCATGAGCACGTCACGCATCAGGAATTCCGGGTCGTCTTCATAGACCGCCCGATAGAGCCGATATCGAGCACTGACGTATTCCTGTTTCAAAAGGTTGTAATACGCTGGGAAACGTGGATTTTCCTCTATTTTGTAGTTGTGGTCGGGCAGGTGCAACACGTCAGTCGCGGCAACGCTGCAGGTGTGTGTCTCGTTGAGAGGATTCAGAAAAAGGCGCTGTCGTAAACACCAACTGCGATACGCTCTCTCTTGCTCCGTAGAACCCAGAGACCATTGGTTCAGATCGAAACTCTCGTTGAAGCCAACTTTCTTAAGGTATGAGGTAATTTGCCTAAGCTCCTCGTTCAGGCGAGGTGCGAGGGAGTCGCGGTCGCCACTTTCCCAGACCGATTCTTCATCCAGAGCGGCATTATACAGAGATCGCGCGGCCGCTAACATAAGAAGGTTGTGCCCGCGAACGTAAAGATTCTCTGCAAGAAACCGAATCCCTTGCCCCCGTGCAGCAAGCGCCTTAGCAAAGTGCGGCTCGACTTCCAGTGCTTTCAGCCACTGTTCATTGGCGGCGACTGGGCGACCCAGAGTGCTAAAACGATTGGCGAGATTAGTACGAATCTGGCAGATGCGAATCGCAGGACAGGTCTCAAAGGCGGGTTCGACTATCGCTCGTCGGAGCGCCAAAACATCTTGAACGCCGTCAGATTGTTCCCAACTCCAGGTATAGTTTTCGTCGTCTCTCTTGGCCTCAATGATGGCAGAATATGTGTTGGCGCGGAAATAGTTAAGCAAGACACGATCCATCCCTTTGGCAGAAGCCAAGCGCCTTTCACATTCCGTTCCATATTTACGTAGCAACTCTTCGTCACCGGCATCTGAGGCGGCGTCAATTGCGTCAGCGAGATCGTCTATGTCCTTCGTCATCTGAATTGCCCCTAATGTAGCGGCTACTCACTTCTTTGTGCCAGGCCGGCGCGGTCTGAGTCTTCCAGTTGGAAAATACAGACGATCATAAATTCAGTTTGAGGCTGGTATTTTTCACGCGGGACTGAATCAGTCTGCCGGTACTCCACGCCGAATGCATCCTCTCAGATTCAGGCGATTCCTGCCAAATTTCACACATCCTTTATTGGTTGGGCGCGTCGAGAGTCAACCGACAGGATTGATAACCGCGGGTAGTCGTGATGAGATGAAATGCTAGACCGCTACGTCGACGTCCGTGTCGCCGGCGGCGAGGGCGTTGTAATAGGCGAGGACCATGTCTTTGGTGCGGTAGTGGCCGAAGGCGGCTTTGTCGTGGCGGCGGACGATGGGGAAGGTGTCGAGGATGTAGGCGGCGTCTGCGCGGGAGAGGCGGTAGAGGTGGAAGTAGAGGGCGTCGAGGCGGGCGCGCAGGTGGCGGCGTTCTTCTTCGTTCCAGGTGAAGGGCGGGCCGTCGTAGCCGAGGTCGCGGGCGAAGGGGGCCATGTCGTGGGCGGTGTAGGTGAGGCGCAGGACGTAGTCGCGGACGAGGGCGCGGGCGGTGGTGGCGCCGATGGCGCGGTCGTAGTCGGCGGGGGCGATGACGGGGAGTTGCTCGACGATGTAGAGATTTAGTGTCTGGCCGTGAACTTTCTGTCTGGCGATAAAATCGAACGCCATGCAGTTGAAATTGGCTACAAGAAGCGCGGCACATTTCTTGTACCTCGCCGTCACTTCTTCAACATCACCATCTACCGGCAAAAAGATAGGTGTCTTGTTTCCGAACGCCGCCTTGGGAAACAGAGCGGCTATCATCGTTCGATGGTTAGTCGAGGCGGTGATCTCTTTGAATCCCAGCACCCATGGAAGCGGCCATTGCCAGTCGAACGTTTCAGCGCTCACCCAAAACTGAGGATCGGGTACCCATTTGGGGTTGGCGTGCTCTTCAGTTGTGGCGATGCGCGGCTGAGCGGGCCGGTTGAGGTTCTGCGGATTCACTTCGACGCTGGCGGCACGATGATCGAACGCCTGCACCATCTTCCCCTCGTACAACGGCAGGTACAGTTCCTCTCCCTTCTTCCAACGGTTGCCCTGCACCGGGTAGAATCCGTCGGCTTCGAGTTGGGCGGCGGTGCGGAAGAGATGGGAGTCGTTGGTCATGTCCAACATACGCACGTAACGCACCGGCAAGGCACGGACTTCCTCTTCGCCGGAACGGTCCACGAGCACTGGATGGCTTTCGTAGATGCGGCGGGTGATGTCGGCGTCGCGGCGGGTGCGGAAGACGGGGGCGGTGCCGGTGTTGGGGTTGACGCGGGCGAAGTCGGCGGCGGCCAGGGGGAAACAGCGGTCCGGGTCTTCGACGGCGGCTGTGTCGTGGAGGAAGAAGGCGCAGTCGGTTTGGTCGAAGCGACGCTCCTCGCCGCCGAAAATGAGGGCGCAGAATTTGAAGCGGGAATCGACGTCTGGAAAGAAGGGCGGAAGGTCTGTTCCGAGGCGTCTGTTTTCGAAATCGAACAGGCCGCCGACGCGGCCGCTGGTGGACACGGATTTGAAGAAGCGGGCGGCTGTTTTGTCGGCGTAGATGCCGGAAGGGGTGAGCAGGCCGACGATGCCGTCCGGTTTGGCCAGGCGCACGGCGCGTTCGACGAAGAGGGAGTAGAGATTGATGTCACCGCCGCCGAGCAGCGGATAGTGGCCGCCGGCGCGGATCAGCTGGCCGAGGCGGTCGGCGCGCAGCTTGGCGGCGTCGAATTCGGAGGCGAGCGGGTCGCCTTCAGCGCGCAGCTGCTTGATGCCGCGGCGGCGGGCGGCCGCGGTGGGCGCAAGGGCCAACTCAGGAGAGCGGGTGGCGAACCATTCGACCTCCTGCAGCTTGATCTTTTCCCAGGGCGGGTTGCCGATAATGGCGTCGAAGCCGCCGGCGGGCCGGTCGTCCTGCCAGCGCTGCCAGACGCCGGGAAAGGCGGCCTCCCAGTGCAGGAAGGCCTCGCGGTCGGCGATCTCTGCGGCGGCGCGCCAGATTTGGGTGAAGGCGGGCCAGGTGGTGTGCTGCCGGACCGGGTCGGCGGGATCGACGCCGTCGGGACCGCCGGACAGGAGTGAAAAGGCTTTTTCCTCCTGTGAGATGATAACGGCCTGGAGGGGCGCTTCGAACTCGGCGCGCTGACGCTTTTTCATGCCGGCGGCCAGCCAGTTGACGCCGCAAAGCGTATCCAGCAGGCCGCGCAGATCAGCCGTCGTCTTTTCGACCTCGCGGAACAGCGCGGCCGACGCCTCGACCTCGGCGATGTCGGCGTCGGACATCTCTTCGATCCGCTGCATGCCCCCGGCTGCGTTTTCAGCGGCCTGGATGGCGCTGGCTGACGTGAATCCACCCAGCCGGGAAAGCTCCCGGACGGCGTCGTGGACGCGCAGGCCGATGAGCGAGTCGCCGCAGCGCAGGTGGTGGTCGAGAAAGGAGAGGGGCGCGCCGGCGGTGAAGCTGTGCAGCCAGAGGGAGACCTTGGCCAGCTCGACGGTGAGCGGGTTCTTGTCGACGCCGTAGATGCAGCGCTTGAGGACCATGCGGCGGATGATGGCCTGATCGGTCAGTTGGGGCCTGTCGATGACCCAGTTGGCGGCCTCGGCGCGGGCCAGAATGTCGGCGCGGATGGCGGCGATGCGTTCCAGCAGCGGCGACGTGTAGGTGTCCTCCAGCCAGGGCGCGGCGGTGGGCGCGTATTCGACCAGGTCGGCGATGGCGTCGGAGAGGTAGTCGACGGCGGTGACGAGGAAGTGGCCGCTGCCCATGGCGGGGTCGAGCAGTTTGAGGTCGAGCGCGGCTGCGGCGGGGTCGAGAGGGCGGAGGTCGGCGATGCGTTCGGCTTTGGCGCGGGTGTCGCTCTGCAGGGCAACCGCTTTGGCCCGGAATGCCGCCTTGCATTCCTCCAGCAGGGGTGTGAGGGTGCGCTCGACGATGAGGTCGACGAGCGGTTGGGGCGTGTAGAAGCTGCCGCTGTCCTTGCGTGCGTAGCTGTTGGGCCGGACTTCGATGCGGCCGTCAGCGGCGCGCACGGGTTCGCGCTCGAGCAGGCGTTCGTAGATCGAGCCCAGCTGCTGCACGGTCATGTCGCGGTAGTTGACGTAGCGGGGGCCGGATTCGCCCCCGGTGCGGCTGAGTTTGTGGATGAGCGGGGCCAGCACATGGTCCGACAGGCGCGCCTGTTCGAGTATGGGCGCGGCTTGTTGGGCGAAGAGGCCGCCGTTGTAGGGCGGCAGGCCGATGGAGGCGTCGCCCCGGTCGACCTGGCGGCAGAGCGTACTGATGTGGTTGTGGTAGTTGCTGGCGACGGTGGAAAAGGTGTCTCCGGCGGCGATGCGCTTGTCGATGTCGTCGCGCACCGATTTGCGCAGCCCGTAGTCGTCGTAGCGGCTGTCGTTGACCGGCAGCAGGTCGCGGTCCTCGGCGTAGAGGAGGAAGAGCAGGCGGTAGAGGAAGATGAGCGCGGCCTGGCGGACGTCATCCAGCTCTGCGTCGCTCGCCTCTGCGAGGGCGCGGACCAAGGCGGGATAGACTTCATCGAAAACGGTGCCGGAGAGATCGTTTGCGACCTGTTCTTCGTAGCGGCGCCCTTCGGCGATGGCGTCTTCAAGGAAGCTGGTCTGGGCGCCGTGTTGGGGGCTGAAGGCGGGCCGCCCGAAGAGGAGGCGGAAGGCGCGGACGGCGTGGAGGTCGCCGCCGGCCCGGAGAGCGCCTTCCAGGTCGACTTCGTGGTAGCCGCTGGCGCGGGGGAGGGCGCGGCGGTCGTAGAGACGCCAGACGCGGCCGTTGGTGAGGATGCCCCAGCGGATGCGTCCGTCCGAGTTGATGTCGGCGGTGGCCAGGTAGCGCAGGATCTGGCCGTGCGGCGAACCGGTCTGTTTTCCTTCGCGGTCGTCGAGGGCCAGGCCGAAGCGCTTGCTTTCGGCGACAGCCAGCGCGTCGGGATAGCGTTCCGGGGCAGGTTTGGCGGCCGCGCGGCTCTTGGAAGCGGCGTCTCCGAAGAGCAGGTGGTCGGGGATGTCTTCGTTGCGGTCGCTGCCCTGCTGCGGCAGGTAGTCGGCCCAGCCGAGGAGATCGAATAGGGGGCGGATGAGCTCCTGCTCGGTGGCGGCCTCGTTGATGGTGTGGAAGGCGGCGGCGTTCTCGAGGAGGGCGTGGGCCTGGGCGCAGAAGGCGTCGAGGTCGGCGGGTTGGGACAGGAACTCCTGCCAGGCGCCGGTGCGCAGGATGCCTTCTTCGAGGAAGTAGTTGGTGAAAAGTTGACCGGGCATTGGTTGTGGTTTGTGGAGGTGGGTTCGGGATTTTGGGGTAGTGTAACGGCGCGCTACGTCATTGCGGCTGCCCTGAAGTCCTCAACCTCGATTTCCCTGGCCCGTTCTCTGGCCTGCCACAGGTCATAGGCGGTCTGCATTCCGAGCCATGTTTCCGGCGTAGAGCCGAATGCCCGGGAGAGGCGAATCGACATCTCCACCGATACGCCAGCCTTCCCGTTGACCAGGTCCGACAGGGCCTGACGCGTTACGCCCAGCCCTTGCGCGGCGCGAGTGACTGTCAAGCCCAGTGGTTCCAGGCACTCGTGCTTTACAATTTCGCCCGGATGGGGCGGGTTGCGCATACCCATTGGTCCCACCTCCTCAGTGGTAGTCTGTGTAGTCCACTTCGACCGCGTGTCCGTCCTCGAACTTGAAAGTCACCCGCCAATTCCCCGACACGGAGACGGCGTAGTAGCCACTGAGTTGACCTGACAGTGGATGCAGTCGAAACCCTGGCACGTTCATGTCTTGAGGCGCACTGCTGCGGTCGAGCACCGCGAGGATGCGCAGCAGTTTGCGGACGTGCTCAGGAGCCACTCGGCGCGCACCACGACCGTTGTAGAGCGCTCTCAGTCCCCGGTGCTTGAACGACAGGATCACAGCAGCAGTCTATCGGGTCGCCTGTCGCCTGTCAATAGACAGTGGTCAGTAGTTCGTGGTTAGGGGTCGCTGGGGCGTCAGAAGAGGCTGGTGCTGCGCAGGGCGGTGCGGGTGTGGTGGAGGCCTTCGAGGGAATAGAGGATGAGGGCGGTCCAGATGAAGGCGTAGCCGGTCAGTTCGACGGTGGTGAAGGGCTCTTTGTAGAGGAAGACGCCGAGGATGAATTGGGTGGAGGGCGCGATGTATTGCATGAGGCCGAGGCTGGAGAGGGGGATGAGGCGGGCGGCGGCGCCGAAGCTGACGAGCGGGATGGCCGATACGATGCCGGCGCCGAGCAGAAGAAGGCCGTGTCGAGACCAACCACCGGCGGCCCAGGCGGCGGGGGCCTGTTGGCCGGTGTAGAGCAGGAGGAGGAGAGCGGGGACCAGGAGCAGAGTCATTTCGAGGCTGAAAAACTGCATGCCGCTGATGTCAACTTTCTTTCTGATGAGGCCGTAGAAGCCGAAGGTGCCGGCGAGGGAGAGCGCGATCCAGGGAAGCTCGCCGAGGCTGACGGTCAGGTAGATTACACCGGCGACGGCGATGGATACTGCGATCTTCTGGCCCCGGCGCAGACGCTCGCCGAGAAAGAGGCGGGCGAGGAAGACGCTCAGGAGAGGGTTGATAAAGTAACCGAGGCTGATCTTGGCAACGTAGCCTGTGTCCACCGCCCAGAGGTAGGTGATCCAGTTGGCGGCGGTGAGGAGGGCGGCTGCGAACACGAGCAGCAGGACTTTTGGCGAGCGGCGAAGTTTGAGCAGCGAGGATAGGTCCTTGAGGACCGCCAGTGCAACAATCATGGTCACGGCGGACCAGATCATGCGGTGGGCAAGGATTTCCAGCATGGGGAGAGCCTGGAGCTGCTTCCAGTAGACGGGCAGGAAACCCCAGGTTCCGAAGGCGATCAGGGCGTAGAGATAGCCGCGGTAGGAGGAAAGGTTCACGGAGTCGTGCCGGTTGCAGGCGTCCAGGGACCCGGGTGGGTCTCCTTCACCGACCGCTGCTTTTGAGGAGGAGGCGGCGGCTGGCGGTTTTTTCGACGGCGGCGCGGCTCCAGGGCATTTTGTGATAGGCTCCTTCCAGCCACATGGGGATCTGGTCGGCATAGTTGCGGCTGATTGGATGGCCTGACTGGCCGCTGGCGGTGACGCTTTGGGCGGCGTCCCAGTTGCCGACGTCGAAGATCTGGCGATAGGCGGCCTGGACCTGCACTAGGCCCGGCGGCAGCTCGGACATGAAGCCGGTCTGGTTGGGGGTGGTGCCGTCGCCGCCGATGGGATAGGGGCCGCGGTTGAAGAGCCAGCCGAGGATGGGCGCGCGGCCGAGTGTGTGGCTGTAGCGGATCTGGTGCATTCGACCCCAGGCCCACTTGCGGGGCGTGGCGTTCACCTCGCGGCGGAGGCGATGCACGGAGAGGCGGAGGGCGGTCTCGATCAGCTCTTCCCTGGTTCTGCGGCGGCCGGTGGCCGCGTCGGCATACCAGGGAGAATCTTCCTCGTTTTGCAGGAGTTCCAGCAGTTTCGTCTGGGCGCGAAGCATGAAGCCGTTGATGAGAAAGACGGGGCTGCTGCCCTTACCGAGGAAGGCGGGGGCGGTGGCGCCCAGCTTTTGGCCGAAGGTCAGGTCGAGCAGATGGAGGACAGTATAGTGGAAGACGAGGGCAGCGGGGCTTTCCTGGTCCATGCGATAGCCCCAGTCCTGCAGCATGTTGACGGCGACGCGCACGTTGGGGTCTTCGCTGAGACGGCCGGTCAGTAAGGGTGTAAGCTCTTTGGCGTAGAGGCTGGTCTCGTCGAGCTGAATCTGCTCCATGTCGCGCAGCGTGAGCTGTTCTTTGGCGGCCAGCATCTCTTCGATACGGCGGGCGCGCCAGCCGGGCATGGTCTCGAAGCTGAGAACGTAGGGGTAGTCGTCGCCGGTGACCTTGTTGTTGGCGGTCACGATGAGGCCGCTGGGGGGATTCAGGAGCCGGGGCAGCTCGTCGTCGGGAACCAGGCTGTCCCATTCGTAGTCTCCGCTCCAGCCGGGCACGGGCACGAGGCCGTTTCCGTTGCGGCGAATGGGGACGGCGCCGGCGAGGCGGTAGCCGATGTTGTTTTCGCGATCGGCGTAGGCGAAGACCTGGGAGGGCGCGCTCCAGTCGGCGAGGACGGCGTTGAACTCCTGCCAGTTCCGGGCGCGGTTGAGGCGCAGGACCGAGCGCATCACGGCGCCCGGATCGTGGCCGATCCAGCGGAGGGCGAAGGGCGCCGCGGTGAGTACCGGCTCGTCGGGGAAGGGGGAGTCGGGGCCGTCAGACTTGAGAATCCCGGTGAGGATGGGGCCGTGGCGGGTCACGATGACCTCTTCCACGTGGGGGCGGGCGCGGTTGCGGAGGTAGATCTCCTCGCGCAGGACCGCGGCCTCTTCCCATTCACCCTGATACTGGAAGCGGGGCGGGCCGCCGTTGCCGTTGTCGGGATGGGGGCGCTCAATGAAGAGGTCCTGGACATCGGGGAAGGCGTTGGTCAAGCCCCAGGCGATCTGTTCGTTGTGGCCGATGATAATGCCGGGCGCGCCGGCGAACGAGGCGCCGCTGACGTGGATGCCGCGGTCGGGGCTGTCCAGGTCGGACCTGTCGGGGTCGGAACCGTCGGGGTCGGTACTGCCGGCAGGGGGGCAGGAGAGGTGCATCTCGTACCATGTGCCGGGCATGGACATGACCAGGTGGGGATCGTTACAGAGGATGGGACGGCCGCTGGCGGACTTTTCCGCTGAGACGGCCCAGGCATTGCTCCCCTGCCCAAACTCCGGCGAGGCGACGCCCAACCAGCCCTTCAGCTGTTCGTATTCGTTGAGAATGAGGCCGGCGGTGTGGAGCAGCCGCATCGATTCCTGGCTGCCGGCGCCTTCCGACACGGTTGGATTGATGTTGGGATAGTCCGGCTCCAGGTCGGAGGCGAGGGTCGGGTCCAGCTTGGCGGCGAGCTGCAGCCGGACCAGCTCACTTTCCCAGTTTACGTTGAGGCTCCAGGACATCATCTTGCCAAAGGCCAGAATGTCGACGGGCGACCACTCTTCGGGCTGGCGGCGCAGCAGGTTGAATTCGGCGGCCAGTCTGCCTTTGCGGCTGCGGATATAGGCGTTGACGCCCTGGCAGTAGTGGCGCATGACAGCGATCGTGGCTTCGTCGAGGGCATCCAGTTCGGCCTGGGCGGCGCGGTGGAAGCCGACGATTCGGCTGAAACGATCGACGTCGAGGGCGGCTTCACCGAACAGCTCGGCGAGGCGGCCGTGGGCGACGCGGCGGTTGAGCTCCATCTGCCAGAGGCGGTCCTGGGCGTGAGTGAAGCCCTGGGCGCGCCAGAGGTCGGCTTCGTTCTGGGCGTAGACATGGGGGATGCCGTGGCGGTCGCGGAGGATTTCAACGGTCGCGTCCAGCTCGGGAAGGTCCAGCTCGCCTTCAAGTTGGGGCGCAGGCCGCTGGACGAGCCACCAGTAGATATAGACGATGAGCCCGCCGCCCAGCAGAACGATGAGAAAGAGAAGGGCGACTGCCAGTATCACTGTTGTGAGGTTCATGGGCGTCGGTCTATTGCGTTTCACTTTGCATTGCTTTGGGCTGGATGGAAGGATTGGATGGTCGCGGTCAGCCGGGCGCTTCCTCGATTCTAACACCTGTGTTAAAACCAAGTGAAATCGCGGCTGGATCATTGCAGCCTCCCTTTATTCGCAGACCTGCAACCGGGTTTCGCAGACCATGGACCGGCCGCACGGCAGGCGGCATGCAGATAACAGATGAGAACCGATCTGTTCGACTACGAACTTCCCAAGAGCTTCATCGCGCAGCAGCCGGCCGAACCTCGCGACAGTAGCCGGCTGCTGGTCCTGGACCGGGCTTCGGGAAGTGTGGAACACCACCGCTTTGGCGAAATCGACAGGTTCCTGCGAGCCGGCGATCTGCTGGTCGCCAACGACAGCCGCGTCGTTCCGGCGCGGCTGCGGGCGCATAAGCCTACGGGCGGCGCGGTGGAGATCTTTCTTCTGCGCCAGGTGGACGGGGCGGGCAGGGAGTGGAGCTGCCTGGTGCGGGGCCGCGGTCTGAGAGTGGGCGCAAGGGTGGAAATCGACGGCGGCCCTTATTCTGCGGAGATTGTCGCGGAAGGGCCGGGCGGTATGCGGAGGGCGCGTTTCTCAGCGGCGATCAGGGGAAAACTCGGTGAGCTGGGAGAGTTGCCTCTGCCGCCGTACATCAGCGGCTTTGCAGGCGACAGGGGGCGTTATCAGACGGTCTACAGCCGTCCTGAAGGCAGCGCGGCGGCGCCAACGGCGGGTCTGCATTTCACGCCGGAACTGTTGCGGAGACTGAGCGGAAAGGGCGTCGGATGGGAGACGATCACTTTGCACGTGGGTCTGGATACGTTCGGGCCGGTCACGGCGGAACGGGTGGCGGACCATCGGATTCACAGGGAGTGGGCGGAGCTGACGGTGAAGGCGGCGGGGGCCGTCAATGCGGTTGGGAAGCAGGGAGGGCGCGTATGTGCGGTAGGCACCACTTCGACGCGCGTGCTCGAATACTGCGCCACTACTGCCAGGCGTGTGGATGGTAACGGGCCGGCCCGGGGGCGGGAGGCGGTCGTTCCTTTCACGGGCGAGGTCGATCTGTTTATCTTTCCCGGATACCGTTTCCAGGCGGTGGACGCGCTGCTGACAAATTTTCATCTGCCGCGGTCATCGCTGCTGATGCTGGTGAGCGCGTTTGTGGGTCAGGCGCACCCGGAGGACCTTGATGCGGGCCGGCAGATTCTTTTGAGGACGTATGAAGAGGCAAAGGCGGAGGGCTATCGCTTTTACAGCTTCGGAGATGCGATGCTGATCCTGTAGGGCATGGGCCGGTGCTGGGCCACTCGTGAGCCATCAGTGGGCCACTAGTGAGCGGAGGGCGCGGGCGGTATGGAGGGTGATGTTGCGTAGAGCGGCTCGCTGTGGGCGCGGTCCTGGAGGTCGGCGATGCTGGCTATGTTTTGGGCAGCCATCCACTGCCGGAGCTCGGCGTGGATGTTACGGAGGGCGTCGGGGCCGCGCTGGTAGATGGCGCTGCCGACGCCGACAACGGTGGCACCGGCCATGAGCATTTCAACGGCGTCCTGGCCGTCGCTGACGCCGCCGGTGCCGATGATCGGCGTGTGGGGGCAGGCTTTGCGGGCGTCGTAGACGGCTTTGAGCGCGATTGGTTTGAGGGCGGGGCCGCTGATGCCGCCGCTGCGGTTGGCGAGGACGGGCTGGCCGCTGTAGGGATCGAGGACGAGACCGGGCATGGTGTTGATGGCGCAGAGCGCGTCGGCGCCGGCGTGGACCGCGGCCTGGGCGATGCGGCCGACGCTGGGAACGTTGGGCGCGAGTTTGACGATGACGGGGATGGCCTGCCCTGCGACGGCCTGCTTTACGCAGCCGGTGACGGCGGCGGCGGCGTCGGGGTTGGCGGCGAAGGGCTCTCCGAAACTGTCCTCGACATTGGGACAGGAGATGTTGATCTCAAGAAAGTCGGGACTGGCAGAGGCGATGCGGCGGGCGACGTCGCCGAACTCGGAGGCCGTTCCGGCAAAGATACTGGCGATAACGGCGACGCCGCGCGGTTGGAGGCGGGCCTTTGCCTCCCGGAGCAGCCCGATTTCCTCATCGACGCCCGGATTCGCCAGACCGATGGCATTTAGCAGGCCGCCGCCCCAGTCGATGCAGGAAGGGTTTACGTGGCCTGCGCGCGGCTCGGGGCCGCAGCTCTTGGCGGTTACGGCGCCGCAGCCCTGGTCGGCGGCCCGTTCGAGCAGGCTGACGGTGGTGCCCCAGATGCCGCTTGCGAGCACGAGCGGCGAGGGCAGTTCGCGGTCGAGGAAGGTGACTGAAGGGTTGGGAAGGTCCTCGCTCAATTCGGATATCTCTCCACAGAACAGGCCGCCCGGCTACTGATCTTCCCCAGCGGCGGCGGACAGACCCAGCGACCGGCGAATCTCTTCGGGGATATGACCTGTCTCTGAGAGCAGGTCCAGGACGTCTCCCAGCGCCAGGACACTGTGAACGCGTATTCCGGCTTTGCGCAGGTTTTCGACGCCTCCTTGCTGCCTGTCCAGCAGCACAATCGCGTCCTCGACAACCAGGCCGGCGGCGCGGAACAGCTCAACTGAACTGACGATGCTGCCGCCGGTGGTGATAACGTCCTCGATAATGACGACGCGCTCGCCCGGTTGCCACAGGCCTTCGATATCTTTGCCGAGGCCGTGGCTTTTGCTCTCTTTGCGATTGTAGATGAGGGGGACACCGCTGGCCAGGGCTACGGCCATGCCGATCGGCAGAGCGGCGTAGGGGACGCCGGCGATGCGGTCGCAATGCAGCGCGGCCAGTTCTTTTGCGTAAGCGGCGGCGGCGGCCTGCATCAGGTCCGGGCGACTGACGAGGAGGCGCAGATCGACGTACATGGAGGAGCGTTTGCCGCTGGCGAGGGTGAAGTCGCCGAACTGGAGAGCGCCGAGATCGGCGAGGCCGGTGATCAGTTCCCTGTTGGCGTCCGGAACCGGCGATGGTCTCGGGGCGGAGCCGGCCGCCTCGTTTTTCGTTGGAGAAAAGGAGTGCGCGCGGGCGGTGTTGATGCCTTCCCTGATGAGGGCGGCCGCCTGGCGCGGGTCGTCGGCCTGGGTGACGCTGCGGGTGGCGGCGACGAGGACACCGAGTCCGTCGGCGCGCAGGCCGGCTTTGAGGGCAGCTTCGAGGTCGCCGCCTTGGGCGCCGATTCCCGGGGCCAGAAGCCAGGCGTCGGGCGCAACGGCGCGGACTTCGGCAAGGGCCTCGGGGTAGGTCGCGCCTACGACCAAGCCTACGGAAGGGGACCAGGTGACGGCCTCATTGGCTACGCGCAGGAAGAGTGGGATGTCGCTGTCAGGCCTCTTGCTGTCGCGGGCCGTCAATTCTTGAAATGTAACGGCGGAAGGATTGGAGGTGTGGCAGAGCACGAACAGCCCTTTGTCCTCGTATTTGGCAAAGGGGGCGATGCTGTCTTCGCCGAGGTAGGGGCTGAGGGTGACGGCGTCGACGCGGAGATCTTCGAAGCAGGCGCGGGCGTAGGCCGCGGCGGTCGAGCCCATGTCGCCGCGCTTGGCGTCGAGAAGCACGGGGATGTCCGCTGGGACGGCGGCGATGGTGGCGCGCAGGAGAGTCATGCCGGGCTGGCCCAGGGCTTCGTAGAAGGCGATATTGGGCTTGTAGCAGCAGACGAGGTCTGTGGTGGCTTCGATGACGGACAGGTTCCAGGCCAGTAGCTCCTGACAGGTCCGGTCAGTGCGATCAGGGGGTTGATCGGGCGGGCCGTTGACCCCGGCCGGAAAGCGAAAAGGGCAGGCTTCGGGGGTTGGATCAAGGCCGACGCAGAGCAGCGTGTTGTTGCGGCGTGCGGCGGCTTCCAGTTTGGCGTAAAAGGACATGCCGGGTCCTTGCGTTGACCGACGCGGCGGCAGGCTGAGCCCATGCTACGCTACGTGGTTGGATTGGCCGAAACTAAGTGTTTCCGGGATGCGGAACGGAGTTTCTGAAATTGCGCCCCAGACTATGTTGCATCCCAGACTGCTTTGCGCCTCATACTACATGGCGGCAAGCTCGGCGAGGCCGGCCGCTTCAAGATCGGCGAGCATGATCTCCTCTTTCTGGGGAGAAATCGTCTCCTGGGGCAGGCGGAGGGGGCCGCAGTCGATGCCGAGGGCCTTCATGGAAACGCGCAGGGCGGCGCCGACTCCATGGTCGATCATGACGGCGGTGAGGCGGTTGGCCTGCTTTTGCAGCGCGAGTCCTTTGGCGGCGTCGCCGGCTTCGTACCACTCTCTCATTTTGAGGTAGGGGCCCGGCATGACGTTCAGGGTGGAGCCTATGTTGCCGGGCGCGTTCATCATGGCGGCAAAGATGCACTGCTCGTCCATGCCGGAGAAGATGGTCCAGCCGCGTTCTGCGGGAAGGTCGCCGCCCAGGTCGATGATCTGTGCGATCTCGTACATGTTGGGGCCGGTGTACTTGGCGCCGCCCACGTTGGGAATGCGGCAGAGGAGCTCCTTCATCAGGGCGGTGGCGTCGATCTGGCCGCCGAAGAGGTAGGGGAAGAAGGGCAGGCCGGGCGCGGCGGCGGCGATGGCGCCGTAGTGACGGTAGGTCGCGTCGAGGCCGCCCAGGTAGACGGGCAGGACAGAACTCACGCCGTCAGCCCCGTGTTCCTGTGAATGGCAGGCGAGCGCGGCGGCTTCAGGGGTGCTGATGCTGCCGACGTGGACGATGACGGGGACGCGGCCGCGGACCTGGTCCATGGCGGCTTCGACGACGGCGCGGCGGTCGGCGGCTGAGATCAGCAGGCCTTCGCCGGTGCCGCCGAGGAGGTAAAGTCCATCGACCTTCTTGGCCAGCATGTAGTCGATGAGCTCGCGGAGGGCGGTGAGATTGACGCCGCCGTCGGCGGAGGCGGGGGTAATGAGCGCGGGCCATGCGCCGCGGAAGGAGTTGTCCATGGTGGAATCAGCCTTTGATGGAGCCGAGCATGATGCCCCTGACGAAGTAGCGTTGGATGAAGGGGTAGATCATGAGGATCGGCAAAGTAGTGATGACGATCATGGCGGCCTTTAGCGATTCGGCCGGCGGCGGATCGGTCAGTTCGGTCATTTCGGCGAGGCCGGAGTAGTCACTATACTGGCCGGTGCCGTATTCAAGGATGCCGCGCAGGATCAGCTGGAGGGGCAGCTTCTTGGGATCGTTAATGTAGATGGCTGCGTCAAACCAGTAGTTCCAGTGCATGACGGCGTACCAGAGGCCGATGGTGGCGATGACGGGCATGGAGAGCGGCAGGTAGACGCGCACCAGAACGACCAGGGGGCTTGCGCCGTCCATAATGGCCGCCTCTTCCAGCTCCTCCGGAATGGCCAGCATGAAGTTACGCATGATCAGAAGCCACCAGGGATTGATCAGGTTCGGCAAGATCATGGACCAGAAACTGTCCAAGAGCCCCAGTTTTTCTATCAGGACAAAGTTGGGGATCAGGCCGCCATGAAAGAGCATGGTGAAAAAGATGAACATCGTGATCGGAACGCGGGCATATAGCCGGCGTTTGGAAAGCACGTAGGCCAGTGGGAAGGTGAAGATAAGGCCAAGCGCGGTTCCGACGATCACGCGGGCAGTTGTAACAAAATAGGCGTTGATTACAATCGACCCCTGCCCCAGGAGCATCTCATAGGAGTTGAGAACGGGCTGGTACGGGTAAAGGATAAAGAGCCCGCGCAGAGCGTACTCTCTGCCGCTGACCAGAGAGGTTGACACGACAGAAAGGAAGGGGACGAGAAAGAAGAGGGTAAGTATGGTGAGTACTAAGATGTTGACCCAGTCGAACAGCTTTTCGCCTCGAGATAGTTTCATGTCGCTCTCCTACCAGAGGCCTTCCTGCCCCAAATACTGGGCAACTTTGTTTGCCAGATACATGAGGCCAAGCGCCAAAACGGACTTGAACAGACCTACGGCCGCGCCAAAGGAGTACTGACGGCCGATGAGGCCGGCGCGATAGACGTAGGTGTCGATGATGTCGGAGACGGAGTAGACGGAGGGTGAATAGAGAAGCAGGATCTGTTCGAACCCTGCGTCCAGCATACCGCCGATGCGGAAGATGAGGATGATGACAATTGCGAAGGAGATGCTTGGAAGCGTGACGTACCACATGCGCTGGAAGCGATTGGCGCCATCCATGGCCGCCGCCTCGTACATTTCCGGGTTGATCGTGGCCATGGCCGCAAGAAAGATGATGCTGTTCCAGCCGGCCTGCTGCCAGACGTCCATGGTGACAAGGATGGAGCGGAAGAGGGCCGGGTCGGTGAGAAAAGCCTGGGCCTCGCCTCCGAATGCGACGATAGCCTGATTGAGGAGGCCGCCCTGCGGTGTAAGCATGGCGCGGACGATGCCTGCGGCCACCACCATTGAAAAGAAGTGCGGCAGGTAAGAGATGGTCTGGACCGTGCGCTGGAAGAGTGTGATTCGCACCTCGTTTATCAAGAGAGCGAGGATGATAGGCAGGGGGAAGCCGAAGAGCAGCTTATAGAAGCTGATGAGGACGGTATTGCGAACGACGTTCCAGAAGAAGATCGAGTCGAAGAAGTTGGTGAAGTGCTTGAATCCCACAAAGTTGTCCAGGCTGAACATGGCGCCGATGCCGAGGAAGGGATCGTAGTCCTGGAAGGCGATGATCAGGCCGACCATGGGGAGGTAGCGGAAGATTATGAAATAGAGGAGGGGAAGTGCGGCGAGGGCGTAGAGAAACCGATCACGCTTGATCTGGCGCCACGCTTCGCGAAAGCCCCGCTTATCCGTGAAGACGGGGCCGTCCTGGTCCATGCGCACTCTGATCTGTTCGCCAAGCGGTTGTTGCATTCGTCAGCCTCCTGTCGCCGCGGGGGGATGGGGGAGGAGGGGCAGGCCCTCCTTCCCCCATGGTACAGGTCAATTAGGGGTGATAGAGCCGGTACTGCTGGGTGTAAAGCTCGCTCCACTGGTCGAGGCCTGCGCCGTGCAACTCTTCAACGAAGTTGCCCCATTCGACGATTGGCCGCGCGCCGGTGATGAACTTGATGCTCTCCTCTTCGACGAAGCGTTCGAAGTCGGGCTCGCCGGGGAAGGCGTCGCGAATGGCGGTGCGGTCGTAGGGCACGTCAAAGTCGACCGGCATACGGCCGCCCTCGTACTGGTTCCAGTAGGTATTGATGTGCTGCCAGTGGCGGTTCCATTCGACCTCGCCGTCATCGTTCTGGATCTTGACTGCGGTGGCCCATGTTTCCGGACCCAGACCCAGAGTCACCTGGAAGTCGCGCGAATACTTTTCTTCACAGACAGAGCTGCCGGCGGAGTGCAGGCGGGCGACCTTGTTCTCTTTATCGACCCATTCCCAGTCTTCGCCGGGGACGCCCCAGGAGGCGATGAGGTAGTTGGTCACGTCGTCGGGTCCGTCCTCGTAGATCCAGTTGGCGTACTTGATCATCGCCTCGGGGTACTTGGACTTGCGCGGGATCATGTAGGCGCTGTTGGAGCCGGCGTTGTTGGTCTTGGCGACACCGGCCGGTCCCGTGATCTTGAGGGAGAGGACGTAGTCTTCCTCTTCGTAACCGGCTTCGCGGCGGATCTGGTCCCACCAGATGGTCATGCGCGAGTACCAGCCGAGCCAGAGGCCGATGGTAAGCGTTTTGAGCATGGCGCGGTAGTCGGGATTGGCGAAGGACTCCTGCTGGAGCCAGCCGTTGTCCCACCATTCATTCATCTTGGCGAGCCAGTCCTGGTACCCGTCCTGGAGTTCAGGGGGTTTGATCATATTGTCGGCAGGGTCGATCCAGCGGGAATAGCCGTGCTCGGTGAAGGCGCCAAGGGTATTGTACATGAGGTGGCGGCGGCCCATAGCGACGATGACGGCTTCGTCGTGGTTCTCCTTCATCGCTTCATAGGCGTGTTCCATGCCGTCCCAGGTGTCAGGGACTTCAAGGCCGGCTTCGGCGAGCCAGTCGGAGCGGAAGAAGGGGAAGTGGGTATGGCCCATGAGTCCGAGGCGGGGATAGCCCCAGGTCGTGCCCTCGAAGTCTTTCATCATCCTCCAGTCGAGGTCGGAGTGTCCGGCCAGGATGTCGGTGCCATGCACTTCGAGCAGATCGTCCAGAGGCAGGGTTATGCCTTTGAAGTCAGGCCAGTTGCCGGTGAAGAGATCGAGCGACTGGGTTCCGGAGGCGATGAGGAGGTTAAGCTTTTCGGTCCGGGCGCCGCCGGGAGGAAGAATGTGGGCTTTGACCATTACCCCGGTCTCTTCGAGGATCAGTTCCTGTACGGCCGCGGTTCGTTCAGGGTCGCCGCCGCCGGGACAAGGATTGCCAGAGGCGAACCAGACTTCGGGCGTTTCCATGGCAGCGCCATCGCCGCCGGCCGGCGCGACCGGCGCGGCGCAGGCAGCGAGTACGGCGCCGGTGGCGGCAATGCCCATGCCCTGCAGGAATTGACGGCGCGTCGGTGTTGATGTTGTGGTCATGTGGATTCCTTTCTCGATGTGAGAGTACGAATAAGGTGAACTTCCTGTATATGAAAACGGTCGGGGCGCACCAAAAGTTCACCCCGACCGGCGGGCCGACTCGATCAAGGATGATACTGGCGGTACTGTTCCGTGTGCAACTCACTCCATCTGTCCAGGCCGGCGCCCTCAAGAGAGTCGATGAAGTTGCCCCATTCGGCGAGGGGGCGCGAGCCGGTAATGAATTTGACCGACTCTTCGTCGACGAGACGCTCGAAGTCCGACAGGCCGGGATACTGGTCGCGGATCGCGGTCAGGTCGTAGGGAACGTCGAAATCGATTGGCATCTTGCCATGTTGGAACTGATCGTTGTATTTGACGACGTGCGCGCTCTGGCGGTGGACGGTGCCGTCCTCCAATACCCTCACCACGTGGGGTTCGGTGCCCATGCCCTTGACCTGGTAGTAGTCACTGGGATATCTGTCCTCGCAGGGGGCGGTTGCGGGGACAAGGGCGCGGTAGAGTCCCGCCTCTTTGTCGTGCCATTCCCAGTCGACGCCTTCGATGCCGGCCTGGGTGATGACCAGGTTTCGCGGCTCGTCGGGAAGACCGGAGTAGGCCCAATCGGCGAAGCGAATAACGGCATCGGGATGCTGCGACTTGCGCGGGATCATGTAAGCGGCATTGCCGCCGACGTTGTTGGTCTTGGCCAGCCCCGCCGGGCCGGTCATGGTTTCGGGGAAGGTGTAGTCGATGTCGGTGTAGCCGGCGTCCAACCTGATCTGTTCCCACCAGATTGTGATGCGGGAGTACCAGCCTAGCCAGGTACCGATGGTGAGGGTCCTGAGCATGGCGCGGAAGTCCGGATTGGCAAAGGATTCGAGCTGGAACCAACCCTTATCCCACCATTCGTTCATCTTGGTAAGCCAGTCGTAGTAACCCGGGTGGGTCTCTACCGGTTTGAGCATGTTGTCGGCGGGGTCGACCCAGTTTGAGAAGCCGTTCTCGGTGAATGCGCCCAGGGTGTTGTACATCAGGTGGCGGCGCCCCATGGTGGTGGTGACGGACTCGTCATGCAGTTCCCTGAAGGCTTCGATTGTGGCCTCCATGCCGTCCCAGGTGTCGGGCGCCTCAAGACCGGCTTCGTCCAGCCAGTCGGAGCGGAAGAAGCAGAAGTGCGTGTGGGCCATGAGACCCAGCCGGGGGTAGCCCCAGGTAACGCCTTCGGCATCCTTCATACGCGCCCAGGCAAAGTCGTTGTTGAGAGCGAGAATGTTCTGGCCGAAGGCATCCAGGAGATCGTCCATCGGGTGGATGATGCCCTTGAAATCGGGCCACTGCCCCTCGAAGAGATCGAGCGGTTGCGTTCCGGAGGCGATCAGCAGGTTCAGTTTTTCGGTAGAGGCGGCGCCGTGAGCGGAGAGATAGTTCTGGACCAGGACGCCGGACTCTTCAAGGATGAGATCCTGGACAGCCTTGGTCTTTTCGGCGTTGCCGCCGGCGGTACAACCGGTTACGACAAAAACCCAGATTTCGGGCGTCTCAGCGGTCTCGGCCATATCGCCGGCCGCTTGTTGGGCAGCCGGGGGCGCACAAGCGGCGATAACGGCGCCGGTGGCCGCGACTCCCATTCCCTGCAGGAAGCGACGTCGACTAAGAGTGCGGTCAGACATGGATTGTTCTCCTTTCGTGTGCGGGTGGTCAGCGCTCCAACTATGAACGGAGGATCACGACTCAACTTGACCATAAGTGTCACGGGAAAACAGCCCTGCGGGGTCCATCAATTCTCGGAAATCCACCTCCTTTGAGCAGGTCCGACACAGACTGACTCAGCCGGCGTAGGACCTCGCCAAGCCTTGAAGTTGCTGGTTGCGTTTGGCCCGGCCGTCTACTTCCTCCGGATCCAGTCTGGCAAGCAGTTCCTGATGCAGGTCTGACTGGGCTTCGGCCCAGCCGGAATGGCCTGCCAGATCGACGAATTCATTGGGGTCGGCGGCCAAGTCGAACAGCTGCGGCGGAAAGTCAACATAGTAATTGTACTTCAAATCTCCCTTTTTTGCCATGTAGCCTGCGCTGATCATTCCCTGGGCGTGGTATTCGGCGATAACGGTTTGTTCCGGGACCGCGCCTCCGCGCAGCACAGGGAGCAGGGTGCGGCCGCGAAGACCTCCGGGGATGGGCGTAGCTGCCAGGTCAAGCAAAGTGGGCATAATGTCGACCAGGCTGACGTTGACGTTGGAACGGCCGCCCGCCTCCAGGTGGGGTCCTCTGAAGATGAGCGGGACGCGCACTGACGACTCGTAGAAGCACTGTTTCTGCCAGATCCCGTGCTGCCCGGCCATTTCGCCGTGGTCGCTGAGATAGATGATGACGGTGTTTTCGCCGAGCGGAGTCTCGTCGACGATAGAAGTGAGGCGGCCGATGTGCTCGTCGGTCAGAGTTACGAGGGCGAAGTAGCTGGCGAGCGCGGTCCGTGTGAGTTCTTCGGAAAAGGGCAGGTCGTTGCGAAAGAAGTAGCGCAACTGGCGGATCGCGGGGTGCTGGCTTTCGAGCGACTCTTCGCCCAGATCGGGCAGATCGATGCGATCTTGCGGATAGAGGTCGATGTACTCTTGCGGCGCATAGAGGGGGAAGTGCGGGTACATGAAGCTGGCGACGAGGCACCAGGGCCGATCGTCGGGGTTGTCGGGGTTGGCGGCTTTGTCGCGCAGAAAGCGTTCGCCGAGGTCGGTGACGGCGCCGTCGTATTCGAGCCAGCGGGGCGGGCCGGGGCCGCATTCCGTGACGTGGGAGTTGCTGCCCCTGCGCGCCTGCGGTGTACGAACCGGGCTCTGGCGCAAGTCGACCCACTCGTTCTTGTCGTCGAGAAGCCGCTGGCCGAAGCCGTGGAGGCGGTCGGGGCCGACCATGTGCATGCGACCGCACAGGGTTGTCCGGTATCCCGACGCTTCCAGGTAGTGGGCGAAGGTCGGGATTTCGGAGGCGAGCGGCGAGCCGTTGTCGAAGACGTTGACGTCGGAGGCGTATTTCCCGGTGAGAAAGGACATGCGGGAGGGGACGCAGATGGGATTGTTGCAGTAGGCGTTTTCGAAGAGGACGCCCTCCGCGGCCAAACGGTCGAGGTTGGGCGTCTGCACGAGCGGGTGGCCGTAGCAGCCTGTTACGGCGGGGTCGTGCTCATCGCTCATTATCAGCAGAATGTTCGGTCTCTTCATTTTGACCAATGCCAATTTGGCGATGGGGAGGAAATGCTTGGCATAAGGAGAGAGCAGCCGGTTTCAGGTCTTTAGGTTATTTGCTCCCTGATGCGCTACGTCAAACTCGCTTACCACACCAGCTGTTCACTTGGCTGCATTTCAATTTCCGGTTTGCCGTCGATATCAACCCAGCGTCCGCACAGGTCTCCGCCTTCGCTGATGCCCAGATCGACTTCTGACCCGTCCATGCGAAAGATGGGATGGTAGTACCTGGCGACCTGCCGGGCTTCTCCGGCGATGTAGTGGCCGATGAGGGCGCGGCGGAAGCGGTCGCCGCTGGTGTTGGGGAAGCTGCCATGCACGACCTGGCCGTTGAAGAAGACAACGTCGCCGGCCTTCATGATGACCGGCTGGGCGTCCACGTCTGCGGGCAGGTCGACGGTGACATCGGTGAAGCTCTGGGTGGTGTCGGCTTCGGCGGTGCAGAGGAGAGGCCAGGCGTGGCTGTCGGGGACCATGCGGAGGCAGCCGTTTTCTTCGTCGCAGTCGTCGAGGGCGAGCCAGGCGGCGATACAGGTGCCCGGCTGGACGCGCAGGTAGTGCTGGTCCTGGTGCAGGGCCTGGCCGCGTGCGCCGGGGGGCTTGAAGTAGAGCATAGTCTGCACGGCGAAGGGTTCGCGACCGAGCATGTCGGTCATGCAGGCGCGCAGGCGGCTGTCCAGCATCCAGTTCAGGCTGAGCTGATCCCAGCGGTGCATGTGGATCATGCGGGGATATTTCTTGAGGGGATCGTTGCCGTCGTTGTCGACGCCGGCAGAGTCGCCGGGGTAGGCGCCGGCCGCTCTCAAGTCCATGAAATGGCGTCGGAATCGCAGGACCTCTTCGTTGGAGAAGAGACTGGGGACATTCAGGAAACCCTGGTCATCGAATTGGCGTTTCTGTTCATTGGTCAGCATGTGCGGCGCTCTCGTGTAGTCGGTTGTCGAACCCAAAGTTCGCGACAATTTTACCTGATTTTCGGGTTTGCGCAAGGTCGGCACTGGCCGCAGGCCGGGGTAGTCAAATCTTCTAGCTTTTGTCGCGGCCGTTGAAAACCATGTCATAGGAAAAGAAGACAGCCATGAAACCCAGCGTGTAAGCGGTCGAGACTGCAAAGTCCCCACCATCAGTGAAAAAGAAGATCAAGCCCTCACCGAGAGCGAACATAATGAATGCAAGGACCAGCTTTATCTTCAGCGGGATCCCGTCTTGTGTGTTCAGGATTCCGAGCGCGACTTTGGCGACGGCATAGGCGACGATGCCACCCAGTATGAGGGCGAGGAGAAGCGTGCTTAGGGCGGTCATGTGGGTCCTCCGGCTTCGATGCCTCTGTAAGGGGGAGAGCTTTCCGTGCGGTCAATCGGATGCGCTCGCACTGGGATTCGCACCGGGATTCGCTCAGTCGTCGGTGCTGTCGCCGGCATCGTCAAGGGACTGGAAATCGTCGGACGGTTCATTGTCATGGTCGGGCGCGCGCCATGCCTCAGGCAGCAGATCTTCAAGCTGCGAGCGAAACGCGGGCGGGTCGTATCCCAGGTCGTAGGCGCGGGAGCTGTCGAGGGCGACGTTGGCGGACCGTGCGGCCAGGAAGTGTGTTTGAAAATGGCCGGCATAGGTGTCGAGTACGCTTACGGGGACGGCCAGCCGTTCATTCAGCCCGAGGATGCGGAGCGTGAGAAGCCCAAGCTCGTAGAGGCTGATCCGGTCGCGTCCGCCGAGATGGAGACGGCCAACTACTCGTTCAGTTTCCAGGACATTGACATCATCTTCGAAACCGCTGCCGGCGATTTGGAGGAGGCCCCGGGCAGCGACTTCCGCGCTGACCGGTGTACGGACGGCGTCACCAAAAAGCGTAACCTCCTGTTCGTTGCGAAGTGAAGAGACCAGTTTGTGGTAGAAGCTTTCGCGGCCCAGGCTGGCGTAGCCGATGAGGAGGGGGAGGCGGGCGATGACGGCATCGGCGTAGGCGGCCAGGATCCCTTCCTCGGCCAGCGCTCTGTGTTCACCGAAGACGTTGATTGGCGTGGGCGGGTCATCCTCGGTGTAGGGGGCGCCCGCGCCGTCGAAAACAAGGTCGGCTGAGGTGAAGATGAAAGGCACGTCCAGGTCGCTGCAAAGGGCGGCCAGATCGATGGCGGCGTTCAGATTGATGCGCTGTGAATCGTCGGGATATTTTTCGCAGTAGTCGAGATCGGTGATGGCGGCGGTATGGATGACGGCGGCGGGCTGAACGTCGGCGATCATGGCCTTGGTCTCGCTGTAGTCGCCGAGGTCGATGCGGCCGTGATCGATTTCGCCGAAGAAATACTGGGCCTGGCGGCGGGCGGTGCGGTGGTAGGTACCGACCACGTGCCAGTTTTCCTGCGCGGCGCGAAGAATGTGGGAGCCGAGGAGTCCGGTTGCGCCGGTGATAAGTAACTTGGGCGGCATGTCACCAGTGCCAGATTTGATTCCAGGCGGCCATCCAGTCGTCGCCGACGCTATGGACCGTATAGGGCGGCTCCAGGGTTACACCTGGACGGGGGCGGAAGGTGTTCAGGTTTTCGGGGCTGCCTACTTCGAAGGTGATAGTCACAGGACTGCTTAGCTGATATGGAGGCACGGCGTTCAGATCTGACAAGGCCCGGCGGGCGCCGTCTTCGATCATCTGACGGGCGCGCGCAGGAGGTATATGGCGGGCGGCGTAGCGGGACAGTCCCTTCTTAACTGCGACGGTGGTCAAACCGGGCCCGAGGAGATCGGTGGATTCGCGGCAGACCGCCTCGTCGCCGGTAACGAGGAGAACGGGGGCGTTGTAGTAGCCGCAGGCGGCAGCGTTAACGCCGACCTCGCCCACGGCCTGGCCGTTAAACCAGAGATGGCGCCAGAGCACGGTTGAGATCGTGTGGCTGAGGACCCCGTCGGCGGTGCCGGCCTTGGCGTGCATGCCGACGAGAAGCACAGCATCACAACCGGCCTCAAGTGTATCAGTGTAGCGGCTCCAAGTGTGACCGGAGACCCATTCGCAGCGGGTATCCAGGAGATCGGGGACGAGGGAGTTAAAGGTCCAGGGTCCGCCGGCGCCGTGGCAGTCGACGACGACAATTTCGGTTGCTCCGGCGGCGGCCGCGCCGCGCACGGCTGCGTTTATCTCTTCCGTATAGAGGCGCCGGCCCTCTTCGTACATTGGCTTGCCACCGTTTACCTGATCCCAGGCAATAATTCCACTTACACCCTCCATGTCGGTCATGATCTGAACACGCATGATCCGTCTCCCTCACCTTGCCTTTGCACTGGCTTTCATGGATTTCAAGGATTCTCGATTTTGGCGCGAAGCAGTCCGGGCGCTTGCGCTCCCGGACTGCGGATGACTTCTATGGATGGCGGACCTGCCGGGGGTAGGTCGAGTTGGCGCGCCTGGCCGTCTGGACAAGCGGGCCTTAGTCGGCGGCTTCGCTCATTTTCGCCGGCATGGGGACGGGGAAAGGCCAGTCTGTCGATACCGGCTCCATCTCTTCTTCCAGGGCGCGCGCATCTGCTTCCTCGCGGTCGCGAATCGCGCGCGCGATGGCGTCGTCGACGCTCAGTTCGGTGAGCTCCCAGGACTGCTTGAGCGCGAGCGCCAACTCTGTGATGAGCAATGCGCGCGCCTCTAGCAGGGCTTCCTTATCGGCTTCGGTGAGATACTTGGAGGAACTGCGCCAAGCCAGGTCGCGAACTGCAGCGGCAACTTGATTGGGGTAGCCCGAGTGGATCTGCTTTTCGATGGAGTTGCGCCGCAGTCTGAATTCATCGGGCAGATCGAGTGGAAGCGACTCCAGAGTTCTGAAAACGCCGTTAATGCCGGCGGCGGGCATAACGGGGCGCACGCCGATCTGTTCGATGCGGGGCGCCGGCACATGTACGGTGAGACGGTTGTGAATAAACTCGATTACATAGTAGCGCTGGAAGCCTTTGACCAGTTCTTTTTCCTGGAATGCGACGATTGTGCCAGCTCCGTGGGACGGGTGAATTACATTCTGCCCAATGTCAAAGCCCATCTTATCCTCTCCGTTCAACTGAAAGTTGACTTTGGCACCTGATGTGAAGATGCTTCGCCAACCTGGCCCCATGCGAGGTGGCGAAGCTACGTTCATAGTGCCCGTAAACAGCGCCATTGCGGTCTCTGAGGCAAATGCGAAAACGTTTTCCGGTCGACTGTCGCCCTCTGCTCTGACGGGCCGTTTTTCGGCCCAGGTCGTGGACCGACAAACTGCTAAAGAGGAGTTCAGCCGGGCCGCGTCAATTCCCGAATCAGAAGAATTCAGGACTTCAAATCTTAACACTTATTGGGCCGGATTTCAATGCGATTGCCCGGTCTGTCGAGACAAAAAGATCAGACCGGTTGGCGGCTGAACAGGAAGTTTTATACTCTGGTGGGAGGTGTAATTCTGACGCGAAAAGAGGAATTTTCGAACGCGAGAGGGAGCTTTTGTACGTTTCAGATGATTCTTGTGTGATTTGCCTACGATCTGTCTACGCCCACATTTGAGCGTCTTTTTTTTGTGACGGATGGACCGTTTTGGGGACGGTTAAAGAACCGTTACGCCGGTCAGTAGCGGCCTTCAATTGGAGGAGGAGACAGGGAACCCGACAGCCTGCTCAGATCATCTGGTAACCGTGCCAAAGGATAAAGGTGGCAAGGCCGCGCCAAGGACGCCAAGGTTCGGCCATTGCATCCAACTCCTGACGAGTGGGCCGGGCATCCAGATTCTTCACCTTTTGCGCGCCGACGATTACGCCCAGGTCGCTGGAGGGCCAGGCGTCGGCGCGGCGCAGGGCGAACAGCAGATAGATTTCCGCGCTCCAGGCACCGATTCCCGGGAGGGCGGTGAGGGCAGTCCGCACGGCGTCATCGTCGCAGCCGGCGATGAAGTCCAGATCAAGACGTCCCTCGATGAGCGCTGACGCGAGTTCGCGGCCATAGCGGCTCTTCTGGCGGCTGAAGCCGATGGAGCGGAGTGCGTCGTCGTCGAGGGCCAGGAATTTCGCCGGTTCGGGCGGGCCGACGGCGTCGCAGAGGCGGCGGTAGGTGGAGTCGGCCGAGGAGCGGGAGACCTGCTGGCCTATGATGATTTTCAGTATTGTCGGGAAGCCCTGGGGCTGTTGACGCAGATTCGGCGGGCCATGCTGGGCAAGGACTCTGGCCAGGTCGGCGTCCTGCGCCGACAGGTATGCCAGGCCTTCGTTCAGCGTGTCTTGGCTAAGAATTACCATTTGGGTTCTGGACCCTTTCCAGGTAGGACGGGGCGAGAATAGCTGCCCGTGTCTGATGACCAAGTCATGAATAGTCCGGATGCGTCCGGCCCCACTTGGCGCTGAAGACCTGCTCGGACAGAGGGTGACGGCTGCGGGGAGCCAGCTCGCGCTCCCGCATCGTATCGGACAGTATGGAAGGGTCGGCCAGGTAGCCAATGGCTGCAGAGACGACCGGCTCATACTGAGCAGGTATTTCCAGAAGCTCTCGTGCCACATCTCGACGAAAGCCGCCCATCTGATGAACATAAAGTCCGCAGGACATTGCCTGAATCGAAAGGTGGGCCATGGCCTGGCCGACGTCGTAGTGGGCGTAGGTATTGCCGCCCTTGACATTTTCGGGTTCCGGCTCGGTCACGGCGATAAGCAGAACGGAGGCGTTCTTTCCCCAGGACTTATTCGCCCCCACCAGCGTGCTGAGGATGAGAGCAAATCCATCGGCGTCATGATGGCGGGCGGCGATGACAAACCGCCACGGTTGCAGGTTGCGGGAAGACGGCGCCCAGCGGGCGGCTTCAAAGAGACTGCCCAGGACATCGGCGGGGATTGCGCGATCGGCGAAGGCCCTGGGGCTCCAGCGGCTGGCGAGGAGGTCGTTGATTGGATAGGAAGTTTCTGCGCGTTTGGCCGTTTCAAGCACGAATCTTCTCCTTAGAATCTCACATCAGTTGATCTTCAGCAGGACACACTGAGTCTCTGCGCGGATTTGGTAAGCGCCAAGGGCAGCGGGAAGGAGGAGCCAGGAGACTCCTTGCAGATCGGCGGTCTCGCCGTTCCAGGTTAGGGAGGCGCTGCCGGAGAGGCATCCCCAGATTTGGAAGGAGCTGCCGTCGCAGGCGCCGCGCCAGACGGCGCCGGGCCGGCCCGTGAGACGGTCGACCTGAAAATAGGGGCAGGTCGTGTCGGAATCGGCGGCTGTGTACAGGTTTTCGGCGGCGGGGCCGCCAATTGCGCGCAGGTCGGCCAGCGCCTCTCTCTCCCATCCTTCGGGGGCGGTCAAAGTTGGAGGGGCGGCGACGGCGGGTTCGACCATGCCCCAGTCGATGACGTCCAGAGCCTGGCGCACGTGCAGCGGTCTGGACTGGCCGTCGGCCTCGGTGCGCCCCCAGTCGTAGAGGCGATAGGTGGTGTCGCTGTTCTGCTGGATCTCGGCGACAATTGCGCCGGGGCCGAGGGCGTGTACGGTGCCTGCCGGCAGGTAGACGGCGTCCCCGGTTCGAATGGGGATGCGGTGGAGCATCGGGTCGATGGCGCCGGAGGCGGCGGATTGGGCAAAGCGCTCCGGGTCGATGCCGGCTTTCAGCCCGTATATGATCTCGGCTTCGGGCTCGGCGTGAAGGATGATCCAGAGTTCGGTCTTGCCAAGGTCGCCCGCATGTACCCGTGCGTAAGGGTCGTCCGGATGGACCTGGACAGAGAGCCAGCGGTTGGAGTCGAGCAGCTTTATCAGCAGCGGGAAGGCGTCCAGTTCAACTGCATTGCCCAGGAGTTTCTCTCCCCAGCGTTGCCGGAGTTCCTCGATTGTGGAGCCGGCCATGGGCCCGGCTGCGACCCTCGAATGCCCGTTGTCGTGGGCAGCGATTTCCCAGCTTTCGGCGACCATGCCGGCGGGCAGCTCTCTTCCCAAAACGGTTTCCAGGTTGCGTCCGCCCCAGATGTAGTCTTTGAATACGGGCCGGAAGGAGAGGGGGTAGACAGCTGGGGCGGGGGGAGGAGCCGGCCGTTCTGCCGGGAGGTCGTTCTGTTGCGTGTTTTCTACCTGCAACTCATCGTCGTCGGGGAAAGGAGGGAGGTCGAGCATTTTGTGCCAGGCATATTCACCCAGGATGCGAATGGAGGCGACGATGGGCGCGGCGAGAATCGCGCCGAGCAGACCGGCGAGGGATGCGCCCATGATGACGCTGACCATCACCAGGAGGGGGTGCAGGTTCAGCGCTTTACCGACGATGCGGGGGACGAGCAGTGTGTTTTCGATCTGCTGAATCACAAACATGGCCGCGGCGACGGCGAGGGCGAACTGGAGAGGGGTCAGGCCGAATCCTGGCGAACCCTGAAAGAATGCGACCAGAATGGCTGCGCCGGCGCCGGCCAGCGGCCCGATAACCGGCAGAAACTCCATGGCGCCCGAGAGTAGACCCAGGCCGAGAGCATTGTCAACGCCCAGGGCGCCAAGAACGGCGCTGACGAGAACGGAAATGATGATGGCGAGGAGGGCCTGTCCGCGCAGGTAGGCGGCCCACACCCGGCTTACATGTGAGGTCAGACGTTCGGCGTCGCGGCGATAGCCGGGCTTGTGGGCGAAGTTTGCGATCATGCCGCCGATGCGGGGAATGTCGACGGCGACATAGATTGAGATAATGAAGATCAGGAGGATCTGGCCGAGCACGGCGACGGCGCCGGTGACGACGCTGGCGGCCAGGCTGCCGCCGCGTCCGAAGATTGGCTGGAGCAGGTTGAAGACCTGGCTGAGAAGCTGGTCCCATCCCGGCAGTTGAGGCAGGAGGGGGGCCACTGGAACTTCAAATCCTCCAATTGTCATCGATTCCGGCAGATGCTCGAGCAGAATCTGCAGTTGGGCGAGAGCGTCTTCGAACCAGGCGGGCAGGCGGCGGGAGAGATCGACAACCTGCTGGAACGTTGTGACGCCGACGAGCATGAAGGTCGCGACGACGAGAATTGCCAGGGCCAGATAGACGGCCAGGACAACCGTGACACGATTGACGGGTGTGCGCCTGTCAATAAACGTTATCAGAGGGTGGAGCAGGTAGGCCAGGAGTGCGGCCAACACTACCTGTTGCAAGAGGCCGCGAAAGACCCAAACCAGGAGGCAAAACAGAGCCAGCGCCGAAACGGCGACGATGGCCTTGGTGGTTGTGTTCCAGGGGGGAGAAGCGGATTGCACGATTTCGTCCTGAGCGCCTGCGGGCGTTGCCGCCGTTCAGAGAATCTTCAGATTTGCCAGTGACGCCATGAACTTCTTGACGCCCAAGTTCGGGAAAGCGACTGATACTTCCTCTTCGCCGCCGATTACAATGCTGTCGATCACGGTACCGACGCCAAACTTGGGATGTTGGACGCTTTGGCGGCGTTTGAATTGCGTGGGGGCGGCGGTGGTGGCCGGGCGGCGGCGGGCGGGACGGGACTGGGCACGATTGGAGCGTGCGGGAGCGGGGGTCCTGTAGGCGTTGGTCGCCCCGGCGTTGTTGTTGCCGTCCCTATATCTACCGAACATGGCGGGTCCGTCCAGCCAGCTGGTGGCTCTGTCGTAGGCGGCGGCGTGGCGGCTGCGGCGGTCGACCTGGCCGCTCAACAGTTCGGCGGGGATGTCTTCCAGGAAACGGCTGGGCGTTTGCAGTTCGAAGTTGCCCCACATCGCGCGCTGGGAGGCGTGGACCAGGTAGAGGCGATTCTTGGCGCGGGTGATGCCGACGTAGGCGAGACGGCGCTCCTCGGCCATTTCCTCCTCGTCCTCGCTGCGAATGCTGCGGATATGCGGCAGCAGGCCCTCTTCCATCCCAACCACAAATACGACTGGGAACTCCAACCCTTTTGCCGTGTGCAGTGTCATCAGAGTCAGGGCCGCTTCGCTCTCATCGTAATCGTCCTGTTCGCTGACGAGGCTAATCTCCTGGAGGAAGAGGCCGAGTGGATCCTGGTCCGGTTCGAGGTCGTCGAGGTCGGGGCGGTACTTTGCGGCGACGCCGCGCAGCTCTTCGATGTTTTCGAAGCGTTCCTCGGCCTCGTCGCTGCCGTCCCGCAGGCGGTCGAGGTAGCCGGAGTCGGTCAGGATCAGGTCGAGCAGGGCGGCCATGTCTTCGTACTGAATGTCGGACGCCACCCGCACCCAGGAGCTCAACATCGAAGCGAATCTGATCAGGGCGTTACGGGCCCGTGCGGCAAACGGCGGCGGTGGCAGAACGGCGAGAGAGGCGTCGTTTTCATCTCCTGCGCGGCCGTCACCGATCAGGGTCTGCAATGCCTGCCATTCGCTCACAGCGCCGGCCGCGGCCCAGTCTTTCAGCTGTTCATAGGTCTTGGCGCCAATGCCGCGCGGGGGCACGTTGATGATGCGGTCGAGCGCCATCGTGGCTGAAGGGTTGTGGACGAGGCGGAGGTAGGCGAGAACGTCCTTGATCTCGCGGCGTTCGTAGAAGCGGGTTGCGCCAACCAGGCGGTAGCGCAGGTTGCGGTGGACGCATGCCTCCTCGAGGGCGCGACTTTGGGCATTTGTACGATAGACGACTGCGGCGCCGCCGAGACCCATGCCGCTTTGCGCGGCCAGGCGGGACGCTTCGTCAAGCACGTATTCAGCCTCTTCTACCTCGTTGAAAGCTTCGTGGACTCTTACTTTAGACCCGGCGCCCCGGTCAGTACGCATACTCTTATCAGTGCGGTTCGCATTCTTTTCGATGACCGCGTTGGCGACGTCGAGAATGTTCTGCGTGCTGCGATAGTTCTGTTCGAGGAGGATCTCTTCTGGTTCCAATTCCTCCTGAAACCGACGCACGTTCCGGTAGTCTGCACCGCGAAAACGGTAGATCGACTGGTCTTCATCACAAACGACAAAGAGATTCCCTTTGCTGACCGGAGTGCCGACAAAGAGCGTTGCCAGTTCGACCTGGGCGGGATTTGCATCCTGAAACTCGTCCACCAGCACATAACGCCATTTGTCCTGGTATTTGCGCCGGACGTCCTTGTTCTTGCGCAGGAGGAGGACCGCGTGCATCAGCAAGTCGTCGAAGTCCATGGCGTTGTTGAGGCGGAGTAGCTGCTGGTAGCGGCCATAGACGCGGTCGCAGATTTCCTGCATGTAGCCGTCGGCACTGACGAGATCCGGTGTAAGCAGGTCGTTCTTCCATTCGCCGATCTGTGACAGGATGGCGCGTGGGCTGAAACGCTTTTCATCCAGCTGCATCTCTTTCAAGACTTCTCGGACCAGAGCCAGCTGATCGGTGACGTCGTAGATGACCCAGTTGCGCTGGAAGCCCGCGGCTTCTACCTCAACGCGCAGTACGCGCGCGCAGACGGAGTGAAAGGTGCCGATGGTCAGCCCGCCGAGGCTGCGGCGGCGGCCCTCGGCCGGCGGCGGAAAGCGGTGGCCGATCAGCTCTTCAACGCGGTCGGCCATCTCTTTTGCGGCTTTGTTGGTGAAGGTTACGGCGAGGACGTGCCAGGGATCGGTTTTCTCTTCTTCGATCAGGTAGGCGATACGCCTGGTGAGGACGCGGGTTTTGCCGGAGCCGGGGCCTGCCAGGACGAGAACCGGGCCCTCGGTGGCCTGGACTGCGGCCCGCTGCTGGTCGTTCAGACCTTCAAGGATTCGGGGCATCTACCATTCCTCCAACTGGAAGCTCTCCCCGTTCAGAAGGCGCACATAGCTGTCGTAGCGTTCGTGGGACACTCTGCCGTCGTTGACTGCCTTGCGCACGGCGCAGTCCGGCTCGTGGTCGTGGGTGCAGTTGGGAAAGCGGCAGTCGTTTACGTAGGGCTTGAGGTCAACATAGAAGAAGCCAAGACTGCCCGCGTCGAGTTCGTACAGGCCCAGTTCGCGTATGCCAGGGGTATCGGCAATAAAGGTCGCGTCACCAAGGGGAAGGCGGAAAAGCTGGGCGTTGCGCGTTGTGTGGCGGCCTTTGCCCTCGAAGTTTCGCAGGTCGCCAACACGCAGATTCAGCTGCGGGTGGATGGCGTTGATGAGCGCGCTTTTGCCTACGCCGCTCGGCCCGGTAACGACCGTCAATTTGTCGGTCAGCAGCCGACGCAGCTGTTCGAAGTCTTCAGACGGTAAGGTACCGGACTCACCGGGGGACGGAGTAACTTCGAACCGTTCGGTCGCGCTGACGTAAAGAAGGGGATAGCCCAACCTCTCGTAGAGGAGAAACATCTCGCGAGCAGCCTCCAGGCCGATCAGGTCGACCTTGTTGGCGACGATAACCGCGGGAAGCTCGTTCGCTTCGGCGATTACAAGAAAGCGGTCCAGCATCCGCAGGTGCGGTTCCGGGTCCTTTACGGCAAATACGATAAGCACCTGATCGGGATTGGCGACGATCACGTCTTCGGCGGGACGAGAGGAGCCGGGGAGCTGGCGGTTCAGCGTTGAATCGCGCTCTTCGACGGAGTCGATGAGGCCTGAACGTCTGCCTTCCAGGACAACCTGAACGCGATCGCCGACGGCAATGAGTGTCAGGTCCTTGGTACGTTCCTGGAGCAGGCGTCCGCGCACGCGGCAGCTAATCAGTTTGTCCTTGGAGGTAGCGACATCGTAGTGATGGCCCCTGGCGCGTACGACGATTCCATCAACTGTCCGGTCCTTCTTTTTCGGCTTTGGTTTGCTTTTGGCCGGCGCGTCAAAGTAGTCGTCCTCGTAGGCCTCATCCCACATTTCGTAGGCTTCCGGGTTTCTTGGCAAAGGCTTCTCCTGACGGCAGTTCGCGGGTTACGGGTTCGCCCTATCCAGGCGAAGGGAATTCGGCCCAAGTTTATCAATTCAGGGGCACAATTGGCAATAAGCGGCCAGCGCGGTCGGCTTACGCACGCTTGCCGAAATCAAGGGGAAGAAGCGACCTGCCGCTGGCAACATTCGAGTCCCGTCAAGGCGGGGCAGACCTGTAAAGGCGAGCGCGTCACGGTCACTTTGAACTCTGACAACAGGTGGACCAGGTCGGCGGCCGGGAGACCCATGACGCCGGCGGGGCAGCCTGAGATGCTCTCGGCGGGGTGGAACTGCTGATGTTGGATTGCGTACGCGCCGGCCTTGTCCAGCGGATCCCCCGTTGCCACGTAGGCGGCAATCTGCTCGTCGCTGTAGGGGCGCATTTCCACCGTCGTCGAGTTCAACAGTCTGCGCGTGCGCTTCGGTTCCCCTTCCGTATGAAGGACGGCGGCAATCGCGGTATGGACCTGGTGGGGACGGGCGCGAAGCCGCGTCAGCATGGCACGGGCTTCTCCGGCGCCGACAGGCTTGCCCAGGACCTCGTTATCAATTGCCACAACCGTGTCGGCGCCGATGACGAGGAATTCTTGCGTGGGACCTGAGTCTTTCGCGTCCGCAGAGGAGGCAAGGCGACGGCCCACGGTCAGGGCTTTGGCGAGGGCGAGCCGTTCCACCACCTGGGCGGGTGACTCATGGGGCGCGGGCGACTCGTCAATGTCAGCGGACAGGGCCAGGAAGGGGATACCGAGGGCGTGGAAAAACTGCTGGCGGCGCGGGCTGTTTGAAGCAAGAATGACTTTGGACGAGTTCATGGTCGCGTAAGTGAGTCAAGAGGAGCGAGTCTTGCCGCCGGTCCCATTTTCTGGCGAGTCCCGGGAGAACACAGCTGGTTGGAGCACCGTGGAACTCTGCCCCGTCTCCCAGACCCATCTGACCCAGGTCAGGTCAGCGTCTGCGAGAGCGGGACGCCGCAGTGTATTCTAAGAGTCTGCCGGGTGTTCGCAAAACATGGCGCGTCTTGCAGTGGATGTAAGTGCGGGAAGCGTTGCTGCGGGCTGGGGGTGACATTTCATCCGAAGTTGGCGGTGAAATCTTGCCGGTGACTGTATCGCAAGGTATGATTGCCTGACCGGTCAGAAACTGGTCCGGTGCCTGAGGTGAGAGTCGGTGGGCAGGCCCCCACTGCCGAACTGCGCGAGGCCGCTCCAAGAGCGGGCGGGAGCGCCGTGGATCCGGCTCACTTTGCGATGTTGCAAACTTCCACAATAAAGACAGTCAGGAGTCGGTCTATGACAGAACGTCAATGCGGCGGGGCGTCACCCCGCGTTCGAATGGCATTTGTTGGGTGCGGCGGCATGGCGCGTAGCCATACGCGGCGGATCCTCAATCAGCAGGATACGACCGAGATAACGATTGTATGCGAGCCATCGGCCAATTCCTATGAGGCGTTTTGTGAACTTTTCGAGGAGGCGGGCAAGCCTCCCCCTCCGAACGAGCCGGATCTGGAAAAGCTTCTGCAGAACACAGAACTCGACGCGGCATTTATCATCACGCCGCACGTGCTGCATTTTTCTCAAGCGAAGGCGTGTTTAGAAGCCGGACTGGACGTGCTGCTGGAAAAGCCGATGGTCATGAACGCGGAGGAAGCTCTGGCGCTGATCGATGTTCGAGACCGAAGCGGACAACTTCTGTCAGTGTCATTCAACGGCAGTATGTCGCCACAAGTGCGCACCGGAGTAAAGATTCTGCGCTCGGGCAGGCTGGGTCGAATTCTGAACATCAGCGCCGTTGTGTGGCAGAATTGGATGTCCTTCACGACGGGTCTTTGGCGTCAGGATCCCGAGATCGCTGGAGGCGGCTTCCTGTTTGACACTGGCGCGCATATGCTCAATACTATCTCGGATTTGGCGGGGGAGGACTTTGTCGAGGTCGCGGCGTGGATGGACAACCAAGGCTCTGCCGTGGACATTACGGGGGCGGTGATCGCCCGGTTGAAATCGGGCGCGCTGGTGTCGATGAATGCAGCAGGGGATACACAGTGTAAGATAGGCTCGGACGTTCGCGTTCTGTGCGAGAAGGGGATGCTGCAGACCGGCGTCTGGGGAGAGCGTCTCCTGATTCAGGAAACCGAAGACGAGGAGTTGATGGAGGTCGAGTTGCCCGAATCGCTGGGCACTTGGCAGCAGTTTCTGCGAGTGCGGGCCGGTGAGATGGAGAACCCCTGCCCACCGGAAATCGGTCTGCGCATGGCGCGGTTGTGGGATGCGATAAAGGAGTCGGCCGGTCAGGGGGGAAAGCCGGTGACGGTAGGAAGTTAGCCAAACAGTCAGGGTTAAGGGAACCAGCATAGTAAGGGGAGGATCGCATCATGATCGATGCGTTCCAATTCCCTTTTTCAGCTCTCACGTTATGGAGGTGACAGGATGGGAGACATTCGGGTAACTGTCTGGAACGAGTTTCAACACGAGAACATCAACGAGTTCATCGGCGGCATATATCCCGATGGAATTCACGGGGCCATTGCCGAAGGGCTGCGTCTGCACGGATTCAGTTCAATACGCACGGCTACGCTGGATGAGCCTGAACATGGTCTTACGGATGAAGTACTGGCGGAGACGGACGTGTTGACCTGGTGGGGGCACCGGGCGCATGCGCAGGTTGACGACGAAATTGTTGAGCGTGTCAAGAAACGGGTCTTGGAGGGAATGGGTATGGTGGTCCTGCACTCGGGCCATTTCTCCAAGATTTTCCGCAGCTTGATGGGCACGACGTGCAGCCTGCGCTGGCGGGAAGCGGACGAGAAGGAGCGCATCTGGGTCGTCAAGCCGTCCCACCCAATTGCGCAGGGCTTGCCGCCCTACTTTGAGATTGAGGAGTGCGAGATGTATGGGGAGCTGTTCGATATCCCCACGCCGGACGACCTGGTGTTCGTCAGCTGGTTTGAGGGAGGCAATGTCTTCCGCAGCGGGGCCTGTTTCCATCGCGGCAATGGCAAGATCTTCTACTTCCGGCCAGGACATGAGACGTACCCGATCTTTCACATGGACATCGTCCGCCAGGTAATCGCGAACGGCGTGCGCTGGGCGGCGCCGTCCGGGGGCCCGACCTTCCCTTACTATCGAGAGGGCGAGAAAAGCCTGATTGCTTTCAATGAGAAGGAGCCGTTGGAGACGATCGCGGAGAAGGGTTCGGTGCGGGACCGGGTTGGCTAAAATTTGCGCAGAAAGCCGCAGATATGTCACTGGCAAAACTGCAATAGACGGCGCCGCCATGCCCGAACGGTCATAAGCGGCGCCGTTTGATTATCGATTATGGAGTTGGAGTCGGGGCCCAAGAAGCAGCTTCATCGTGTGCAGAACGACTCACTGTGCCCGGGTCGCGCGCAAACCCAATGTCATTGGGCGTTTGAGGCACCCCCTGTAGGAGTCGAACCTACGACCGACGGATTAGAAGTCCGTTGCTCTATCCTCTGAGCTAAGGGGGCGAATCAGGACGTCACGGACGCAGGCCCATTTTACTCGAATCTTCTCCTCCATGGAAATTCAGGTCGCGATCCAAGGTGTGACGGCCGAAGTGGGCAGCGAGAGAAGCGGGCTATAGTCCTCCGCAGGTTTCAGGTAGGCCGGTAACGGCGCTGTCGGCTGGGCTGCCGCCTTCGCCGCTCTCACTGTTGCCGTCAGATTCCTCCTCGTCGCCTCCCAAGAGCGCCAGATTCGCGGGCCGCTGAAGAAGGTTTCCCATACGGACGCGGGCGATTACGGCCAGCTGCGGGTTGTTGTCAGCTGCGAGCTGGAAGGTCTCCTCGAAGAGGTCGACAGCGCAAACTGTATCGCCTTTCATCTCAGCAACGCTTGCGAGGAGAAAATATCCCTGAGGATCGGAATCGTCCAAATCAATTGCTTCGAAGCCTGAGGCGCGGGCCTCTTCCAGATTTCCAACCGATAGCTGAACCGAGCCGAGCGACCACCAGTAGGCCACGAGTTTTCCAGCTGGCACCAGGGATTTCGCTTCAGCCAGCGCCTCGCCGGCGCGTTCATGCTGGCCTAATTTGCCGCGGATCACCCCTTCCCAGATCAGAAGTTCAGCATCAGGCTGGGTGAGTTGAGACTTGGCGTCCTCGATAACTGCGAGGGCTTCTTCCCAACGCCCCTCAAAGGCCAGTTGCTGGAGGGTGGAGATCGCTTCCGAGGCAACAACGGTATTGGGGTCCGGAGGAAAGACGAAGGTAAGCAGCGCCCAGACCACCGCCACGACGACGACGATTGTCCCGAGAGTGATGCTCAGACGTCGGACAAGACGGCGGCGGGCTTCGGCCACAACGGCGTCAAGGTGCCACCAGAGCCCTTCGGCCGGCGGATTGGCCTGACGCAGCTGATCCAGACCTCCGGCCACATCAATGATGCGAACGACGCGGCCTGCTTCGCGCCGCAACTTGCTCTGGAGGCTGCCCCACCGGGTGAATTCAGGACGCAGGTCAAGACCGCTGGACTCCAATTGGGCAAAACGATCTTCGATGCGGTCCAGAAGCTGCAGGAACTGTTCGACGGTGTCGCGCCGCAGCTGCACGATCATCCGCTCCGCTTCGCCAAGATCCTCACGCAAACTCGTGGCGAGGCTCTGGCGTTCTTCCCGAACCGAGTAGGCCACTACTGGTTGGCCTCCACTGCAACAGGTGTGGGGACCAGGTTGGCTTCTGCCTGCGGTTCGTGCAGGACGGGGGCGCCATTTGACGGAGGCTGCATAGCGCCGTTCATAGGCTCTACTCCAGCCAACTCTTCCTCCCTCTGGATCTCACGGTAGACCCGGTTGATTCCGGACTTTATCTGGCTCTCTATCTTCGCTTTGCGTTCCAGCGGAACAGGGAACCACTCCAGCATTTCGCCTACCAGTCCGCTCTTGGCTTCATTCTTGGTCTTCCCGTCGCGGTAGTAAGTGCGGACGCGCTCTCGTTTGAATTTTATGTACTCCTCAACCCGGTAAGTATCGTCTGGACTGCAGACGGGGCCATGACCCGGGACCAGTTTCTCGGCGCCAAGGGATCGGATGCGTCGCAAGGCGTCGATCCATTCGAGAGAATCGGCCTGGGCCATGTACGGATGCTGGTCGACCCACAGTATGTCACCGACAAATGCGACCTTCTCTTCCGGCAGCCAGGCAATGCTGGTGGCCGGCGTGTGGCCGCCGGCGTAGATCAACTGAATTTCACGACCTCCATACTTGAGACGAGCGCGGTCGGTGAAGGTAACGTCGGGGAGAACAATCTCGATGTTGGTCAACTGTTCCTGGATCTCGGGCTCTCGCTTGAAGCTGTTGTAGACACGTTCCTTGAAGTTGTCAGTGTAACCTGACATCTCCTTAAAGGCGCGTTCGTGTGCGATCACAGTCGTAGGCTGGAAATACTGGTTTCCCAAGGCGTGGCCGCGATGGTGATCGGTGTTGAACACATAGAGAATAGGCAGGCCCGGCGCTTCCGCCTCTATCTGTTCCCGCCAGTCCCTGGCCTGTTTTGGGATTAAAGGTGTATCGATGAGTATCAGGCCCTCGTCGGTGACAACGAAACCCGGCGTACAGCCTCTATAGAAGGTGTTGATAAACAGTCCCGGCGCTATCTCCTGCCGCTCGCCCAGGCCCGTCACCCCTAATTTGAAGGAAGTCCTACGTCTGGCAGCCATAATCGAAACCTCTCGTCCAGGTGACCCTCTGCGCCGGATACAACGTTACTTCGACACTGAGCTTCGGATTCGTTTCGCCAATCACAGTCCTGATTCTGATCAGATAGTCTACAGTTTGAGGGCTGTTTCTGTCAAAGTGGAGAGAGTAATCTCATTGATTGGGAAGGAAGCCATACAGACAGGTATACAGCTTGCACGGGGAAGTCGGCGATCTCTTCGTGATTGCAGCCGCCGGCAGCGGAACAACCGGTTCTGAATTCGAGGTACGAGAATAACTTGCTACATGCTATAATCTTCTAGAATAAAAAAATGCCGCTGCAAGGCGGCAAAGGGAGGAAGTTTAGCCGCAAAAGGAGGGTGGCGCATGGCAAAGACAGCTCGGCTTGGCGTCCTCACCAGCGGAGGCGATGCGCAGGGCATGAATGCGGCTGTGCGTTCAGCCGTGCGTGCGGCTTTGGAGCGGAGGGCGGAGGTATTTGGGATTTTCGAAGGGTTTCAGGGGATGATCGAGGGCGGCAAGCTGATTCGCCCGTTTTCCTGGGACTCGGTGGGCGGCGTGCTGCAAGAAGGGGGGACCCTACTGGGAACTGCCCGTAGCCCGGACTTTCTGAAGAGGGAAGGGCGCAAAGAGGCGGTGTACAATCTGCTGCTCCAAGGCATAAACCGGCTGATTGTGATTGGGGGCGACGGCAGTTTGACCGGGGCACAGGTCCTGCGGGAGGAGTGGCGCTCACTGTTGGAGGAACTGGTAAACGAAGGTCGCCTGGATCCGTCCAACCTGGAAGAGTATGGATTTCTCGCCGTCGCCGGTCTGGTCGGGTCGATCGACAATGACATGTTCGGAACGGATTTGTCGATAGGAACGGACTCCGCTCTGCACCGCATCACCGAGGCGCTGGACGCCATCACCAGTACGGCGGCCAGTCACCAGCGCGCCTTTGTTGTCGAGGTGATGGGGCATCATTGCGGTCATCTGGCGCTGATGGGCGCACTGGCATCGGGGGCCGATTTCGCTCTGATTCCGGAGAACCCGCCCAATCTGGACGAGTGGGAAGAGAGGATGTGCTCAATTTTGCGGACTGGCCGCGAAATGGGCCGGCGGGACAGCATAGTGGTGGTGGCGGAGGGAGCACAGGATCGACACGGAAACAAAATATCCAGCGCCTACGTGGAAGAGGTACTCACCAAGTACCTGGAAGAAGAGGCGCGGGTGACTGTTCTTGGCCACGTGCAACGCGGTGGTTCGCCCAGCGCTTCTGACCGGGTTATGGCGACCCTGCTGGGGGCGGCGGCAGCCGAAGCTGTCCTCAATGCCACATCCAGTGATGAAGCGGTCCTGATCGGGTTCGAGAACAATAAGATCGTTCACAGTTCATTGACGGAGTGCGTGGAACAGACGCACAAGGTCGGCAGATGTATCCATGAATGCCGATTCGACGAGGCGATGGAGTACCGGGGCAAAGCTTACAGGGACTCCTTCCGCATTCTGCGGACACTTATTCGCGCCAACCCGCGCCCTCCGCCGCCGAACAAACGACGTCTGCGGGTCGCTGTCATGACGGGAGGAGCGCCGGCGCCCGGCATGAATGCTGCGACACGTGCGGTCGTGCGCATGCTCGAAGACAGCGGCCACATTCCTCTCGGCGTCAAGTGGGGTTTTCGGGGCCTGATTGACGACGACATTGAAGAGATGAATTGGATGGCTGTCAACGGCTGGGCGCCCACCGGGGGATCGGAACTGGGGAGCAGCCGGAAGACCCCGGAGGGCGCGGAGTTGTATGCCGCGGCACAGGTGCTCGAGAAACATCGAGTGGATGCTATCGTCATGATCGGCGGCTGGGCCGGGTATCACGCCGCGCACAAATTGTACGAAGAGCGGCATAACTTTCCAGCATTCGACATTCCCTTCATCTGCATCCCCGCCAGCATAAACAACAACCTGCCAGGCTCGGAGTTGAGTATCGGGGCCGACACAGCCCTGAACAGCATCGTCGAAGTGGTTGACAAGATTAAGCAGTCGGCAGTGGCCCTGAACAGGTGCTTTATTGTGGAAGTAATGGGACGATTCTGCGGTTACTTGGCCCTGATGAGCGCTATTGCCACAGGGGCTGAACGCGTCTACCTGCACGAGGAGGGGATAACGCTGAAGGACCTAGAACGGGACATTGAGCTTCTGAAGCAGGGATTTCAGCAGGGCAAACGTTTGGGGCTGATGATACGAAACGAAGCTGCAAACTCCTTCTATACAACCTCCTTCATTTCCGCTCTCTTCGAAGAAGAGGGGGGTGACCTGTTCGAGGTGCGCCAGTCTATTCTGGGACACCTGCAGCAGGGCGGGAACCCGTCCCCGTTCGACCGCATTCTGGCGGCGCGACTCGCCTGGGAAGCGGTGCGAAGAATTGAAGAGGTGGCGAGCCGCCCGGGAGCAAGACGTTTTTCAGATGTAGGGGCTGTCTGTCTGGGGATTCAGGAGGGCGACGTAACCGCTACCCCACTTTACCGGATTCCCAGGCTGATGGACGAAGTTCATCAACGGCCTCTTGAGCAGTGGTGGATGGAGTTGCGTCCCTTGGCGCGCATGCTGGCCCAGCCCGGGCCCGGTTTTTTTGAACAGTCGGCATTGGGCCAGACTGACTCTTCCTGAGGGCCTAACAGGGAGCGACGCTCGGTGACAGACTATCGTTTGGTCGCATCTGACTTGAAACGCGCTTACGACGCCAAGGCTGAAGAACGGGACAGGAATCCCGTCAGGGATTGGCAGAAAGCGCTTTGGACGCAGTGCTTGCAGAGCTTCCAGGAAGAGGGATTGAGATCGCTCCTCGAAATCGGGGCTGGTACGGGCCATGCAGCCCATTTCTTTCAGAGCGCGGGACTGGAGGTCGTATGCACAGATCTTTCTCCGGAAATGGTTCGTCTGTGCCGGAAGAAGGGGCTGGATGCACACGAAATGGACTTCTTGCGGCTGGATTTCCCGGACGGCCACTTTGATGGTTTGTTCGCCCAGAACTGTCTGCTACATGTGCCGAAGGAGGACTTCGCGGACGTCTTGCGGGAGGTCCGTCGGGTCGTAAGGCCGGGAGGGTTGATTTTCATCGTAATGCACGGCGGCAGAAGCTTTGAAGGCGTGCGGGAGAAGGACTTCTATGAGCCCAAACGCTTCTATGCGCTCTACGCGGATGACGAGTTACGGAGGATTCTGGAGCGCTTTTTTCAAGTACTTTCCTTCCAGGTGATCACGAGAGGCGAGGAAAGCGGTGACAGTCGTCAGGCGGTATCATTACGCAATCTTCGATAGGAACCGAGGGGCGGGACAGATGACCGCCACTGTGCTTTTTGTTTGCACTGGGAACTATTACCGCAGTCGCTTTGCCGAGCACTTTTTCAACGAGCAGGCCGGTCAGCGAAATCTGGACTGGAAGGCGGGCAGCCGCGGTCTGCAGCTAAGTCTGGAGAATCTCGGCTATATGTCCAAGCATACCCTGGACCGGCTACGCAAGCTTGGAATCGAGCCGCGCAAACCTGTCCGAATGCCCATGGATTTGCAGGCGTCAGATCTGACGGCGGCGGCGCTCACGATCGCTATGAACGAAATCGAGCACCGCCCCCTTATGGAGGCGCGCTTTCCCGAATGGGCAGAAAGTGTCCGCTATTGGCAGATGTACGACCTGGATGTGGCGGACGCAGACTCGGGGTTGGCGGCGATTGAGAATGCAGTGCTGGCGCTATTGGATGAACTCAGCGCACTTTGAGAACGATCTTGCCGATATTCTCATAGGCGCGCATGCGTTCGTGTGCAGCGTGGGCTTCGGAAACTGGCATTACTTTGTCGATGACGGGTCGGATCAGGCCCTCTTCGATCTGGCCCCAGAACTGCTGTCGGAAGCGTCGGATGATTTCGGCTTTCTCCGCGACTGGCCGGGGGCGAAGCACAGACCCGATCAAGCGCGCGCGCTTGCCCATGAGTTGCCTGATGTCAACCATTGCTTCTGAGCCTCCAAGCGTAGCGATAAATACCAGGCGGCCTTTCACCTTCAGCAGGCCGATGTTCGTCTCCAGGTATTCTGCCCCCACCATGTCGAGGACGACATCGACGCCTTCACCCTCCGTGTACTCCAAGACTCGGGCGGCGAACTCTTCGGTCCTATAGTTGATCGCCAGGTCAGCGCCCTGGTCGAGACAGGTCTCCACTTTGTCGGGGCGTCCGGATGTCGTGATGACGCGTCCCCCTGCGCCCTTCGCGAGTTGGATGGCGGCAGTTCCAACCCCGCTGGCTCCACCGTGGATGAGGACTGACTCGCCAGCCTGAAAACCGGCTTCCATAAAGATGTTGACGTAGGCGGTTAGGTAGACCTCCGCTAAACAGGCCGCTTCTTCGAAAGACCAACCGCTTGGGACCGGGATCATGAGCCGCTGGTCAACGGCTACGCGTTCGGCATATCCGCCGCCGGCCAGCAGTGCGCAGACTTTGTCCCCGATCCGCCATCCCTCTACCTCCGCGCCAAGTTCGAGGATCTCTCCCGACATGTCCAAACCCATGATCTGCGGCGCTCCGGGGGGCGGAGGATAGTTGCCTTCGGCCTGAGACAGGTCGGCGCGGTTGAGCGTTGTCGCATGGATGGACACGAGCGCTTCGCCCTGTTTCAGAACCGGGTCTTCCACCTCCCGCCAGACAAGCTGGGGGCCTGATCGCGTTTGTTCGACTTCGATTGCGTGCATGAATCACTTCCTTGTGGCAAGTGCTGAAGACGGAATCCTGCATAGGAGTACATGAGTCAAGACGCTCTGTCCGCAGTAGATTAGTCTACTGGTAGGCCAGGGAACCGTCCGGGCGAATGAGGAACGGTCTGTGCCAGGAGCGGCCGGGACGGGCGGCGAGGGCGTCCAGATTCAGGTCGATGCCGAGGCCGGGCCGATCGGGCAACTCCAGGTAGCCGTCAATCAGTTTGACCGGTTCATCCACGATGTCTGCGCGGCGGCCTTCATCGGCCTTGTACTCCAGTATCAAGAAGTTCGAGGTACTGGCGGAGAAGTGGACGTTGACGGCGGTCGCTATTGGACCGCAGGGATTGTGGGGGGCGACGCTGGCGTAATGTACTTCGGCCATGGCGGCGATCTTTTTCATTTCCCAGAGGCCGCCGGTAATGCAGATATCAGGCTGGATGATGTCCACGGCGTGATGACTCAGCAACTCCCGGAATTCATGGCGGCTATAGAGCATCTCACCGGTGGCAATGGGAACGTTGACCTTGTGGCTGAGCTTGGCAAGGGCCTCATAGTTCTCCGGCCGCAGGGGTTCTTCGACAAAAAAGGGACGGTAGGGAGCCACCACGTCGCAGAGTTGTGCGGCGCGACCTATTTCGAGGATGCGGGCGTGGGGATCGAGTCCGATGTCGATGTCGGGTCCGACCGCATCACGCACGGCAGCGACTCTCCTCTCGGTCTCGCGCAGGACGCGGTTCCAGGGCATTTGGTGCCAGCCGGGAGGCAGCGGGCCCATCTTCAGGGCGGTATAGCCGTAGGTCTGGATGAGGCGAACGGCGTCGTCGGCCGCCTCTTCGGGCGTATCGCCCCCGATGCTCTGGTAGACGCGAACGCGGTTGCGGGCTTTGCCGCCGACAAGCCTGTATACGGGCAGGCCGGCAGCTTTACCGGCGATGTCCCAAAGTGCGTGTTCTATGCCGCTGATGGCGGCGTTGACGACGGAGCCGCCGGGGAAGCGACCCCCTGCGTACATGAGGTGATACAGGCCCTCGACATCGCGCGGATCGCGGCCGGTCAGCCACTCTGCGAAATCATGAATGGCGGCGACGGTGGCGCCGTCCGGCCCGCAGGAGAATGGCTCGCCAACACCGTGAATCCCTTCGTCGGTATGGACGACGACGTAGGGAATCGAGCGATTGGCCAGTTCGGTCAAGTGCGTGTCTATGCGAGTGATTTTCATGGGAATTGCTCCTGTGGCGGATTGCAGGAATTATCGTTGACTCCGCTCTCCGTGTCAAGAGTTCAAGAGTACTTTTTCCGTTCTCGATTGACATATCGCTGCTGCTGTGTTTTGATGGCGAGCAAATGGGGAACCCCCACTAAGTTGCCCTACGGGCAGACACGAATAAGTCACCTCTTTCACTCATCGACATAGAGTTCGCTGCCGGAAGTCGAAGGGGGAGAGAAACTCCATCACTTGGAGACCCCGCTGAGCAATGAACCGAATCGAGATTCAAATCGCGGTTGCCAAGGTGTCAAAGTACGCGTCCAGCGAGAGCGGGGATACGGTTGAGGTCGTTGAACGTCCTCACGGGGGAATCAGCATCATCGTATCGGACGGTCAACGCAGTGGGCGCAGCGCAAAAGCGATCAGCAATGTCGTGGCAAGGAAGGCGATGAGCCTGATTGCCGAAGGGGTGCGGGACGGCGCAGTGGCGCGCGCCACGCACGACTATCTGCGCACGAATCGAGGCGGTAAGGTCAGCGCGGAGCTGGTCATTGCGAGCGTTGATCTGGTCACAGAGACGCTTGTTCTCAGCCGCAACAGCCGATGCCCCGTCCTGGTGCAGAGGGATGGCGGGACGGAATGGTTAGACGAACAGTGCGACGCGATCGGCATCTATCGAAACACGAAACCCAGTATCGTTGAACTTCCGCTCGTGCCGGGATTGACCGCGGTCGTGTTTACTGATGGGATTTGGAGCGCCGGGCACCGCAGCGGCGGCGCGATGGATGTGGCCGGGGCGGTGAGCTTGAACGAAGCAAGCCAGGCGAGCATCGATGCTTCTGCGGGGGAGAGAAGAGCCAAAGAGATCGCCGATCGCGTTCTGGAGGCGGCGCTTGAACTGGACAATGGACGCCCAAAAGACGACTCAACAGTCCTTGTCATCAAGGTTGGGTCGCATCATTGGGAACAGAAAATCCGCCGCATGGAGATTTCTCTGCCCATATAGGGTCTCTCCTATAGTATAGGACGTCGTGTGGTTCTTTCTGACCGCCGGCGGGGGCGGCCAAATGAATCTGGACCTTGTCAAAATCGTGGGCGTGAGCGCGGCCGGCAAGTCGACTTTAGTGGCCGGTCTGAGGGAGTTGGGCTACAATGCCCGCCCTGTTGCGCAGGAGCACAGCCAAGTGCCCGACATGTGGCAGCGTATCAGGCCTCCTAACTGGCTGATATTTCTGGATGCAGATTTGACGGCGCAGGGTGAGAGGCGTCCGGACGTCAGTTGGGACGAGCCCTGGCGCCGGACGGAACTGGAACGGCTGGCGCATGCGCGTCTCCATGCCGACCTGGTTATCGACACCAGCTTTCTGTCGGCTGAGAACGTCCTGAAACAGTCGGTAGACTTTCTGCGGGTAAGTAGGGTCCAGGCGGCTTCCGGCCCCCTGACAGAATTGCCGCGAACGGGTAGTGTGTGGCATCAGGATTGAAGGAGTAACTCTTAACGACTGGTCTCGAATCCTGTCAGTGCAAAGGCGAAGAACAGCTGGATCTGGTAACATTCCATAACCAAGTTTTTGAGAGGACAGTAGATATGTCAACACAGTCTGCAGAACGACTTTTCGCCTACAATATGTGGGCATGGAACCGCGTTTTCCCCAGTTTAGAGGCGCTCCCCGAAAAGGAATACTTCGCGGAACGCCCCTTTTTCTGGAACTCTCTTCATGGCCTCGCCGTCCACGGCTTCAGTTCTGAGAGAAACTGGCTGCTTCGATCAAGGGATGGCAGTTCGCCGCAACCGGCGACAGCGGGGGAGTTTCCAACGTTTGCGGCCTTACACGAGTCGTGGGGACCACTTTGGGATTCGTGGCAAGAGTATCTCGGCTCGCTGACACCGACTGCGCTAACCAGCCCAGTGGTGTACCGAAGTGATGAGAGTGAGGGCTTCAGCATTCTGTTGGGCGACGTGTTGCGGCATGTAGTGAATCATGGTACAGAGCACAGGAGCCAGATGACTCCGGTGCTGGCTCAGCTGGGACATCCGACGGAGCCTCTCGATTTGGCCTATTTTGCGATAACTGATAGAAGGTGAGCTTCGCACACTTGGTCTGGCCGCCAATTGCCTGATCTGCGGACAGATGGCTCCGCACCACATTCTACTCCCGGAAAGAGGAATGGCGACTGCGGTCACTCTTTTCGACGCGTACGTATTCTCCACGCGGTAGCGGGCACACTCTCTCGGAGTTGCTGCGAAGGGGAACTGTCCAGCACTCTGCGTGACACCTAAACGCACAAATGGTTGACTTTTCACCCCCTGCGTGCTATAAGTCCCTGTGGTTGCTGCAGGCGCCGGCCATGTGGGAATGAGGCGGGCCAAGCTAGCCCCATACCCCGCATACTTGTCAAATACCGTACATCGTTACAGTGCAGAGAAGCTGTACCTGAGTGGGACTCGCAACCACGATTTGAAAGGATGAGTCAGATGACCGTTCAATCCGTAAGCAGGCTTTTTGAATACAACAAGTGGGCTTGGCGGCGGGTCTTTCCCAGTTTGGAGGCGCTCTCGCAAGAGGAGTATTTCGCGGAACGCCCCTTTTTCTGGCAGTCGCTTCATGGCTTGACAGCTCACGGTTACGGCGCTGAAAGGGTGTGGCTTCAGCGACTGGAGGGAGCCAACCCTACGGTATTGCCTGGAGCTTCTGATTTTGCCTCTTTCGCAGAACTTCGGACGGCGTGGGATCCCCTTTGGGAGGCATGGGGGAATTTCCTGGGCACGCTGACGGATAGCAGGTTTGATGAGTCTCTTGAGTACCGCAACATCGAAGGCACGGACTATGAGCTGAAGGTGGAAGACGTGTTGCGCCACGTATTCAATCACGCCACCGAACACCGCAGTCAGATGACTCCTGTTTTGGCACAGTTGGGGCATCCGACGGAGCCTCTCGGCTTTGGCCGCTTTGCCATGAGGAGGAAAGAGTAAGTGAGGCATCCGTTGGTCTGCCATTGCAGCCGAACTAAGGAAAGAAAACAATAATGCTCTACACGGCAGAAAGCGTACTGATAAGAGAGAACAGTGAAGGTAAAGACCCGGACTTGATCCTTTCGATTACACCCGAAAGCGCGGGTTGGGAGTATATATCTTTCCAGGCGAGGCGACTGGACGCAGGTGAAGAATGGTCCTTCGATACAGAAGAAAACGAGTTTGCGTTTGTCAACTTAAGCGGGCGTTACACTATAAACAGTAGCAGAGGCTCCTGGGCAGGGATAGGCGGGCGACCTCATGTTTTCGCGGGTGGGGGCCATGCTCTTTATTTGCCGCGGCGGACCAGTCTTACAGTGACAGCGGAGGAGGCCGGCGAGTTTGCCGTCACGTGGATACCGACGTCCGAGGACCACGAACCGTGGCTGGTCCGGCCCGAGGACGTTGATGTCAGTATTCGCGGGGGAGACAACGTCAGCCGCCAGATCAATGATTTACTGCCTCCCGGATCGCCGGTCCACAGGATCGTGCTGGTCGAGGTCTACACGCCGAGCGGCAACTGGAGCAGCTATCCGCCGCACAAGCACGATGTTCATATCGAGGACGACGCGGGCAGTTTGATTGAAGCCGATCTGGAGGAGGTCTATTTCTATCAGATAGACCGGCCGGAAGGTTTTGCCTACCAGAGAGTATATACCGACGAGAACTCGCCGATGCACGCGGCGGGCAATCCGATCGACGCGCTGGTCCGCGTCGGCCACAATGAGGCCGTGCTTGTTCCGGAGGGTTATCATCCGGTGGTCAGCATGCCTGGATACACGACATACTATCTGAACGTCCTGGCGGGCAGCGCGCAGAGTTTGGCCAACCAGGAGGATCCCAATTACGGGTGGGTGAAGGAGAAGTATGGCGGCGTAGATGAGAGATTGCCGCTGTACTGAAGCCGCTGTACTGAATCTGGACAGGTCCCACGAAGTTAGTGACGGGTTAAGTAACTCCCGGACGCAGTCAGAGGAAGCCAAGAAGATGACAACTGATAACGAAGCCAGAACGTTCGACTCACTGCACATGGGGCGTTCCTCTATCGACCTTTACAGCAACGACGTCGGCGCGCCTTTTGCGGAAATCGGCAGCTTCGCGGCTTACGTCGGCGGTTCTCCGACAAACATCAGTGTAGGCGGAGCGCGTTTGGGCTTAAGGACGGCACTCGTTACAGGGCTGGGCGAGGACCCGGTGGGAGATTTCATCGCCGACTTTCTGCAAAAGGAGGGCGTTGATTTCAGTTTCAGCCCGCGTAAGCCAGGGCACCGCACCAGCGCGGTCGTTCTGGGCATCGAGCCGCCTGACAAGTTTCCCCTGGTCTATTACAGGGAAAACTGTGCCGATATCGAGCTGACGATTGACGACGTGCTGGCTGCCCCTGTCGCAGATGCGAAGGTATTCCAGTTTGCCGGTACGAATCTGAGCAAGGAGCCGAGCCGCAGCTCTACGATGTTTGGCGCTGAGTATTCCCAGCAGGTAGGCACGACAGTCATTTTCGACCTTGATTTTCGGCCCGATCAGTGGCATGACCCGCGTGCGTTTGGTGTGGTCGCGCGCTCTGTGCTTCCCAATGTTGACGTCGTAATCGGTACGGAGGATGAGATTAACGCGGCTGTGCTCAGCGATGCAAGTCAAATGTCGCTGACCCACTCGCAGGTGTCCGACGCGAAGGTTGAGGGAGACGTCAAATCGGCCATTGAATGGCTTTTGCAGCTGGGGCCGAAGGCGGTGGTGGAAAAAGTGGGCGCGCTTGGTTCGCGTGTACACCTGGCGGGAGGAGAGGTCCTGGAGGCGCCCGGCTTTCCGGTCGAGATTTACAACATTCTGGGGGCCGGCGATGCGTTCGGCGCCGGCTTCATCTACGGCTTCGTGAACGACTGGGGGTGGCAGCGGTCGGCGCGGCTGGGCAACGCGTGCGGCGCGATCGTGGTGCTGGCACATGGGTGCGCGAACTTTATGCCGACGTACGATGAGGTGATGGCCTTTGTTGAAGAGCGGGGTGGGTTTTAGTCTGACCGCGATACATTTGGAGAGTTGCGAGGATTCCGCCTAGGTGACTTGTAGTCCTGTCTTGGCAACGTTTATTCAGGTCTATTGCCAATGAGTACGCTCTGTGTCTCGAAAGTAGCTGCAACGAATTTCAAGAATCTCCGATTGGAAGACGGGATCGACTTGGGAAACTTGACCGTCTTCATCGGGTCAAACGGCTCTGGCAAAAGCAACCTTGTCTCGCTCTTGCGATTCCTCCAGCAAGGCATTGCCGGCTCCGTATCGGATGACCAGCGGGGTCAGACGACCTTCGAGGACGCCGTTTTTAACTTGGGTGGTGATCGCATTCTGGATGGTTTCAGAGAATCTCCCGCGCGCGTGGGAATCGAATATAGTTTCCCTCTTTCGGAAAGAGATACGGTTCTGAACATCGAGCTGCTGGTTCAGAGCGCCCATCACCCGGTTATAATTGCCAGGGAATCTCTCACCAGGGATCAGGGGCGGCCTGAACCATTTGTCTACTACAATACCCACAACCAGCTCAGCGGGGGCAGCGGCAACGGTGTTGTCTCCGTATACGATGACCCTCAGACCTCTGGTCAGTCGCCCAGGAGCCACTTCGAGAAGATTCAGGAGGTACCGCTAAATGAACTCGCACTTGATGTAATGCCTCGTCTGCTTGAAAGAAGCAACTTTTCTCCTGAGGCAACTCCCCTTTACGGACCGCGTGCAGCAATCCGAGCCATTGCTGCTACAAGCGTGTTCTACAGTGCAAACGAAATGAACCCGCAGCGAATTCGGTCGGCGGAACCCAAATTGGGTCAGGCGGACCGTTTTTTGTCACCGACAGGAGTAAACCTGGCCCTTGTTTTGTACAACCTGTTTCAGAGAGACCTTGAATTTGAAGAGTCGCTCAATCTGGTAATGAAAGACATCTTGCCCCTAACCAGAAGAGTTCGCGCCGTTACATCCGGAATGCTCTCACTTACCATTGAATGGTACGTAGATGGTTGCTCTAAACCCTTCTTCCTCAGGGAAATGTCGGACGGAACAGTACGCATGTTGAGTTGGGCTGTCGTTTTGCACTCGCCTACTCTTCCCAGACTAATCGTTATAGATGAACCGGAGCTCGGAATCCACCCTGCCTGGATGCCGCTTCTGGCGGAGTGGATTAAAATGGCTTCTCAGAGGACGCAGATAATCGTAAGCACTCACAGCCCCGATCTATTGGATCACTTCACAGACCAACTCGATAGTGGTGGATTCATATACGTATTTGGGCCTGTCGACAAGAGCCCAAATCACTTTACACCTCATCGAATCTCCAGAGAGGCAGTTTCAGGTTGGCTCGAGGAAGGGTGGCAGTTGGGCGATCTCTATAGAGTAGGCAATCCCGCGATTGGGGGGTGGCCGTGGTAGTGTGGGTCTTTGCAGGAGGAGGAGAATCTGAGGTAAAGGGGCTGATTCCTATTCTCGAAAGAATCTGTTCGGATCACAGTTACGAACGCAAGTCTCCAGTCAGGCGAAAGCCCGGACCGCAAGCGCCACAGGTGCCGGGTTATGGGAGGACGGGAAAGAGCCTGGGCCAACAGATCGAAGAGCTCCTCTCTAAATCGCTGGATTCTGGTGAACGATGTGATCTGATTCTCATCATTGATGATCTTGACTGCCATGACCCGAACGTCAGGCGAGAACTCTTCGAATCATCGATTGGGAAGGTGGAGAATGCGGCAGAGATCGAAAACTTTGTTGGATTTGCCTCACCAGAAATCGAATCGTGGATAATTGCCGATTGGGACCATTCAATTGCAACGGATCCCGGTTTTCGGAGTTGTCATGGTCAGATGCGTCACTGGCTCAGCACGCAGAAGGCTGTTCCCTTTGCCCAACCGGAGACGTTTGGGATCTTCGACGAGGAGAAGGTTTCGTGTCGTGACAAGCTTTCCGATGCAATCATCGAATCCTCAGTACATTGCGGCGCACGCGCCCGGTATTCCAAAGGTATCCATACAGCAAGGTTTTTGCGACAAATCTCGCCAGAAGTTGTGAGTGGCAAATGTCCTCTATTTCAAGAGTTGCGAATTCGCTTAGCGCAAACTGACTAGGAAAAGGAAGAAATGAAAGTCCGAATTGCGACAGCCCCAGTATCCTGGGGCGTACTGATGAAAGACACGCCAAACGTCCCGCCCTATAGTCAGGTCCTGGACGAGATCCATGAAGCCGGTTATGTGGGAACTGAGTTGGGGCCGTACGGTTACCTGCCGTTCGACATCCCCAAGCTGCGCGATGAGCTTGAACAGCGCGGGCTAACACTGATCTCAGCGTTCACGATTTTCAATTTTCTGGCTGGCAGGGAGGATGAGACCGTCTATCGTGAGGCGCTGGAGACTGCCCAGGTACTCTCGGCGATGGGCTGTACGCATATCGTGCTTTCGGACGCGCTGTTTGTGAAGGAAAGCCGCGCGCGCCGCGCCGGGCGTATACGCCGGGAGGATTCTCTCAGCGCGGCCGAGTGGGACCAGGCTGCCGCGAACGTCGATGCCTTCGCTAAAGTGGTCCACCACGAGTACGGCATGAAGTGCGCGGCCCATCCGCACATCGGCGGATACCTGGAGACCGAGTTTGAAATCGATGCTCTGTTGGAGCGCACCGATCCGGAGCTTGTCGGCCTCTGTTTTGACATGGCGCACATCTCTTACGGCGGTGGCGATCCGGTCGCTGTGCTCGACAAGTGGCGAGATCGCGCCTGGTATTTGCACATCAAAGAGTGTGACGGCCGCGTTCGCGAGGAAGTAGTCGGACGTGATGGCGATTACTACGACGGAGTTACTTCGGGCGTCTTCCCCGAACTGGGACGGGGTACGATTGACTGGCAAGGGATCAATCGTATCCTGCATGAGATGGATTTCGATGGTTGGGGAACGGTCGAACAGGACATTCTGCCCGGAATGGGAATCGATGCGCTGGAAAGCGCAAAGCGAAACCGCGCGTTTTTGCGGGAGAGTCTCGGATGGTAGGAGAAAAGGCCCTTTTTCTTCTCCATTCGCGCTGAGAACTTCCTTTCCCTCGTTTCTTTGACGAACATACTCACAATCGCCAGTATCAAAGGCATCTTTGTCGTAGGTGTGGCAAAGCTGCTAATCCTTGACGAGCCTTCTTCGACGCTGTCCGCGGCTAAGACGCAGAAGGTGCTGACCTAATATCGAGAATGCTAAAGAAAGGGGACTGCCCGTCATCTTCATTACCCACAACGTCAATCACATCAACCAGGTGTCTGACAGTTATACAATCATACGCCAGGGAGAAAGGGTCGGGACCTACCAGAAAGGTGACCTGTCGCAGCAGGACATTGCCGGCCCGATAACCGGCGCAAGAGAAAAATAGGGCAGAGAGAATAGTGGATAGAAACGAGCAGTTGCGATCGAACATGCACAGCTCCTTGGAGGGCCGGTATGCCGTTGTCACGGGCAGCACGCAAGGTCTTGGCGAGGCGGCGGTGCGGCTATTTGCAGAACGGGGGGCGGCGGGGATCATCGTCAGCGGCCGAAATGCCGAAAGGGGCAACGCGGTGGCGGCTGACCTGCGCGGGGGCGGCTGCCAGGCCCACTTCGTTCAGGCAGACCTGGCCGACGTTGACGCTTGCCGCGGCATCGTAGCCGAAGCGGACAGACGGTTTGGGGCGCTGAATGTATTGGTCAATTGCGGCGCCCTGACTGTACGCGCAAATATCTGGGATACGACGCCTGAACTCTTTGACAGGATGATAGCCGTCAACACGCGCGCGCCGTTACTGCTCATGCAGGACGCATGCAAGGTGATGCGGCGCGAAGGAAAGGGCGGGTCGATCGTCAATATCTCCAGCGTGGCCTCCTTCGGCAGCGAGCAGTTTTTGCTTCCTTATACGGCCTCCAAGAGTGCGCTCAACGCGATGACCAAGAATGTCGCCTTCGCGGTCATGCGCTACCGGATCCGTGTAAACGCCATCGCGGTGGGCTGGATGGATTCACCGGCCGAAGACTATATTCAGCGTACATTTCATTCCGACGGGGAAGACTGGTTGCAGAAGGCTGAAGCTGAGCAACCTTTCGGGCGCTTGCTCAAGACGGATGAGGTGGCGCGGGGTATCGCCTTTCTGGCGTCGGACGAATCAGGGATGATGACGGGCAGTCTGATTGACTTCGACCAGTCCGTTCGCGGCGGCGGTCCGGTGTCGAAGCCCCCTCCGTTGGACGACCCATATTGGAACGTTGGGGCAAAAAGCAACGCGTGGTAGTGGGTGTTTCGGTAGGTCCGGACGAAAAATAAGCGGGACAAGAGGGGTTGGGAGTGAGCCGAACCGTAAATGTCGGCATTATAGGGTCAGGCGGCATGGGGGCCCGGCACGCGTCGAATCTGACCTACATGGTCGCCGCGTCTGAAGTCACGGCGATCATGGATGTTGATGCGGCGCGCGCCGAGAAGATCGCGGCGAGGTGCGGGGGCGCACGGATTTACAGTGACGCCGAGCGACTCATCGCCGCGCCTGAGGTCGAAGCAGTGGTGATTGCGGCGCCTAACCGCTTTCACGCCAAGTTGACGAAGGCTTGCATAGATGCCGGTAAACCGGTGCTTTGCGAAAAGCCGCTCGCCACAGGCGGAGCGGAAGCCAGGGAAGTTATTGAGGCCGAGGCGTCGGGCGGGAGACGGCTCGTTCAGGTCGGCCTGATGCGTCAGTTTGACCCGGCCCACGTTGCCGTCAAGCGGATCAGTGACAGCGGGGCACAGGGGAATGCGCTCGTATTCCGCAGCGTACACATCAACCCGTCCAGTGATGGGTCTCCTTCCCTTGGCGACGTCATAACCGGCTCTCTCATCCATGACATTCATTCGGCGCGCTGGATGATGGGCGATGAGATCGTGCGCGTGCATACTTCCTACATTCCCTTCTCGGCCGATACACCGGACAGCGCGCGCTACGTCATGGTCCAATTGGAGTTCGCCGGCGGCGCCTTGGGCGGGCTCGAGTGCAACGCCGATTCCGGATACGGCTATGAGATCGAAGTCAGTATCACGGGGGAAACTGGTGTGGTCCATTCGAGTCCGCTGCAGAGCCCCGTCGTGCGTCACAGCAATGCAAGCGGCCAGTGGGTGGAGGAAGACTGGTTGCAGCGATTCAATGAGGCCTATGTCCTTGAGGCCCAGGCGTGGGTACAGTCGGTATTGGACGGCGAAGCCGCTGGGCCAAGCGCGTGGGATGGATATGTTTCGATGCTTGTGGCCGATGCTTGCATCGAATCTGGTCTGCAATTCCGGCCACAAGCAGTCAAATTGCCGGAGAGACCGGCTATCTACCGGTAAGTAGGCTCGCCTGCATTGAGCATAGAATGAGACCGCTCTGAGAATCCGGATACAGCAGCAAAGTTGAGGAAAAAATGGACACTGAACGATTGACTATGGCGCAGGCTATCGTACGGTTCTTGAAGAACCAGTACAGTGAACGGGATGGCGTGGAACAACCCTTTTTTGGCGGTTGCTTTGGTATTTTCGGCCACGGCAACGTAGCCGGAATCGGACAGGCCCTGCAGCAGTATCCGGACTTTCGCTACTATCAGACGCGAAACGAGCAGGCGATGGTGCATACGGCCGCGGCATACGCCAAGCACAGCAACAGAATGCGCACTCTGGCCTGCACAAGCTCGATCGGCCCCGGCGCCAGCAACATGGTTACGGGAGCGGCGACGGCCACGATCAACCGCTTGCCTGTGCTGATCCTGCCCGGTGACATTTTCGCTCGCCGCAATGTCGCGCCCGTTCTGCAACAGCTGGAGTCAGAGCACAGCCAGGACATTTCCGTCAATGACTGCTTCAAACCGGTCAGCAGGTATTGGGACCGGATAAACCGCCCGGATCAGCTGACCACCTCGCTGATCGAATCGATGCGAGTGCTTACAAGCCCGGCGGACACGGGAGCGGTTACGCTTTCGATTCCGCAGGACGTGCAGACCGAAGCGCATGAGTACCCGGCGGCGCTGTTCGAGAAGCGTGTCTGGTCCGTGCCGCGCAACAGGCCGGATCTGGCCGCGCTGCAGCGGGCGGCGGCGGCGATACACGAGGCGAAGAAACCGCTGATCATTGCCGGCGGCGGCGTCCTTTACAGTGAGGCGACGGTCGCTCTGAAAGAGTTCGTCGACCGTTTCGGCATCCCCGTGGCAGAGACGATGGCCGGAAAAGGCAGTTTGCCGTACGACCACCCGCTGCAGTTGGGGGCGGCCGGCGCAACCGGCACATTTGCGGCGGAACAGGTGGCCGACGAAGCTGACGTAGTGATCGGCATCGGCACGCGCTACAGCGACTTCACCACCTCCAGCAAGACTGCCTTCAAGCATCCGGACGTGCAGTTCGTGAACATCAACGTTGCCGAATTTGACGCCTACAAGCATTGCGCCATTCCGTTGGTGGGCGATGCGCGTGTCACGCTCGAGGAGTTGAGCGGACTGCTGGCCGGCTACCGCAACGACGACCAAAGCGTTGCGCAGGCCCGGAGACTGCATGAGGAGTGGGAAGCCGAGGTGCAGCGCAACTATGACACGCACGAGGCCGAGAGCGGACTGCCCTACCAGGGCGCGCTGATCGGGGCGGTAAATGAACATGGCGACCCCGACGCCGTGATGGTAGGCGCGGCCGGCAGTCTGCCGGGCGACATGCACAAGCTGTGGCGGGCGCGGCATTCGAAGCAGTATCACCTCGAGTACGGTTACTCCTGCATGGGCTACGAAATCGCGGGCGGTCTTGGCATCAAGATGGCGGAGCCGGATCGCGAGGTCTATGTCATGGTTGGCGACGGCAGTTATCTGATGATGAACACTGACCTGATCACTTCGATTCAGGAGGGCTACAAGCTCACCGTCATTCTCATGGACAATACCGGCTTCCGCTCGATCGGTTCTCTTAGCCGCTCGTTGGGGCAGGACGGTTTCGGCACGCGCTACGTTTATCCCGATCAGGTCGAAGCGGCCCACCGCAACGGCCAGTCCTTTAATGGGTTGCCGACCGACGAGCCCGGCTACGACGTCAACCCGTTGCCTGTCGATCTGGCGGCGAACGCAGAAAGCCTGGGGTGTCATGTCATCCGCTGCCAGAACGTGAGCGACGTCGTACAGGCGCTGCAGGACGCCAAGTTGGTCGACAGAACTACTGTGATCTACGTGCCGGACGATCGCTACCTGGGCGTGCAGGGCTACAGTTGGTGGGATGTGCCGGTGGCGGAGGTGAGCGAGCTGGACGCGGTCAACGCGGCGCGTGAAGAATGGGAAGAGATGCGCACGCAGGAGCGGTACTATATTTGAGGCTGACTTTTGAACGATGGGGGTAAGTGTCGAATCTTTACGATTGTCTCGTCTTTAAGGTGAAGAGCGGGTCGACTTTACGCCTGCAGTTTAGAGGTCTGCACTGAAGGTGGGGTGGCCCATTCGGCATGCCCGACTATTTTTGGGAGGATTAATTCAGTGAATGCAATGCTTCCATCGGAAACAACCTTCTCGGAGCAATACGAGCAGGAACGTGGGAAACCAATGCCGAGTTTCAATCACTTTTACGTTCAGTCACAGCTGCAGTTTGCTCTGCATGAAGCCTGCGGGGACAGGTTTCTCGTCGGAGGCGAGCTCTCCCTGGCGTCTAAACCTCCAATGACTCCCGATATCTCCATTTGCAGTCTGCGGCAGCCTGACTGGCTGCACGATGAAGTGCGTGCTGCGGACCCTCCAATCACAGTCGTCGAGATATTGTCCCCTTCTCAGAGCGTCAATGAAGTCATCCCCAAAATAGAGACCTACTTCCGGTTCGGGATAAAGTCGGTATGGTTGGTGCAACCGCCCTTGAAGCAGGTTGCCGTATTCATGCCGGATATGGAACCGCACGTTTTTGTAGAGGGCGATGTCACTGATCCTACGCTGGACGTCCAGGTCGCGCTGGACAAGATATTTTCTTAGAAGAGGAAAGAAATATGACACAGAATCAGGAACTGCTTAACTACGTCAACGGCCAGTGGCAGCGCAGCGGGGCGGCCGACGCGCTTGACGTGCATAACCCGGCCACGGGCGGCACGATCGCGACGGTGGGTCTGACGCCGGCGGCGGAGGTGGATGCGGCGGCTCGCGCGGGGCTGGAAGCCTACGCCGTGTGGCGAGAGACCCCGGTTGTCGACCGTGTCCAGCCACTCTTCAGGCTGAAAATGCTGCTTGAAGAGCATCTGGATGAGATTGGCCGCGTCATCACCGAGGAGTGCGGCAAGACGTTTGCAGAGAGCGTGGGTGAGTTGAGGCGGGGTATCGAAAATGTCGAGGTCGCCTGCGGTACGCCGTCGCTCGTTCAAGGGTGGAATAACGAAGACATTGCGAGCGGCATCGACGAGCATATGCTGCGGCAGCCGTTGGGCGTCGCGGCGGCGATCACGCCGTTCAACTTTCCCGGCATGATTCCCCTCTGGTTTCTTCCCTATGCGGTTGCGACCGGCAACTGCTTCATTCTCAAGCCCAGCGAAAAGGTGCCGATGACGACGCAGAAGCTGTTTGCGTTGATCGAAGAGGCCGGCTTCCCGCCGGGCGTTGTGCAGCTTGTAAACGGCGGCGCGGATACGGTAAACGCCATTCTCGACCACCCTGACATTCGCGCCATCAGCTTTGTCGGCTCGACCGCGGTGGCAAAATATATCTACAGTCGCGCCACCGCCAACGGCAAGCGCGCCCAGTGCCAGGGAGGCGCAAAAAATCCGGTTGTCATCATGCCGGACGCCAATCTCGATATGACAACCCAGATGATGGGCGACTCCGCCTTTGGCTGCGCGGGCCAGCGTTGCCTGGCAGTCTCGGTCGCTGTGACTGTGGGCGAGGCCAAAGATCCTTTCACCGAAGGAATCGCAGATTTGGCCGCCAGCCGCAAAGTTGGATTCGGGCTGGACGAGGCGACCGAAATGGGTCCTGTCATAACTCGCGAGAGCCAGCATCGCATTGAGGGCCTGATCGAGTCGAGCGCGCAAGAGGGCGCGCGCGTCCTGGTGGACGGCCGCCAGAAGAGCGTGCCTGGCTATGACGATGGGTACTGGGTCTTCCCAACGGTCCTCGACGCCGTAGATCCCACCAGCCAGATCGCACGCACAGAGGTTTTCGGGCCGGTTCTCAGCCTGATGCACGCCGATACAATCGAAGACGCCATTGCACTGATAAACGATCGCAGCGTGAGCGCATACGGCAATATGGCCTGCCTGTTCACGAGCAGCGGCGCGGTCGCTCGTCAATTCCGCCACGAGGTTGACGCCGGCAACATAGGCATCAACATTGGGGTAGCCGCGCCGATGGCCTTCTTCCCCTTCAGCGGCTGGAACGAGAGCTTCTTCGGCGATCTGCATGCCCAGAGCCGCCACGGTATCGAATTCTATACCCAGACTAAGGTGGTTGTTGAAAGGTGGCCGCAGGAGTGGAGCCGGAAGTTCTAGGCGGTGGCGGCCAGATCGGTTCGGAACTGCGACGGCCCTACCAACAGCAGTGTCTTGTGGACGCGGCCTGCGGTGGGGCCGTTTTGGCTTGTCAGCATCAGATTGATAGGAGGCAGGCGAGAAACGCATGGCCCAGGAGATTGGCATAGGCATAATTGGCATGGGCTGGATGGGTACGGCTCACAGCCGTTCGTACAGGCTGGTGAACGACCGTTTCCACGACAGCGGCGTCCGGGCGCGCCTTGTGATCTGCGCCGACGACGTGGCGCACAGGGCGGAGGAAGCGAGAACTACGTTGGGCTTCGCCGAGTCTACGACCGACTGGCATGAGGTCGTCGCACACCCCGAGGTGCATGTCGTCAACATCGCCGCGCCAAACTTTCTGCACAAGGAGATGGTGGAGGCCGTCACCGCGGCCGGGAAGCATGTCTTTTGCGAAAAGCCGGTCGGACGCAGCCCGCGGGAGACCGCTGACATCGAGCAGTTGGCGCGTGAGGCCGGTGTGATGAGCTTTGTCGGCTTCAACTACCGCTGGGCGCCAATGGTGCAGCATTGCAGAGAGCTAATCCAAGCCGGCAAGTTGGGCCGCCTGACCCACTACCGGGGCCGCTTCTTTGCAATGTACGGCAGCAACCCCCTGGGCATGCTGACGTGGCGCTTCAAGCGAGAGCAGGCCGGGCTGGGTGTCCTGGGGGATATCATGTCCCACACGGCAGATATGGCCCACATGCTTGTTGGACCGATCAAGCGGCTTGTCAGCAGCCGGCACGTCTTCATCGGCGAGCGTCCTCTGCCCGTGCCCGGACAGGGCACGCATTTTTCGGTGGGCAAGGAAGGCGACCCGACCGGCGAAGTGGAAAACGAAGACTATGTTGGCGCGCTGGTCGAATTTGAGAATGGCGTGCAGGGCAGCTTTGAGGCGTGCCGTGCAATCTTCGGGCCCAAGTGCGAAATGTCTTTCGAAGTCAACGGGACTGCGGGCGCCGCCAAATGGAACTTCGAGCGCATGAATGAGTTGGAGCTGTACCTGCCTGGCGCGGACGGAATGCACGACGGCTATACAACGCTGCTGGGCGGACCCGCCTACCCTGGCCACGGCCGTTTCAATCCGGGGGATGGCATCGGGCTGGGCTATGAAGACCTGAAGGTGCTCGAGGCCCACAATTTCCTGATGTCGATAGCCGAAGGTGTGCAGCGATCTCCCAGCTTTTCCGATGCCCTGCGTCTGGCGGAAGTGCAGCAGGCGATGGCTCGCTCTTGGGAGAGCGGCGCCTGGGAGGACGTGCGCCCGCTGTCCGCCGAGAGCATCGGGTAGACAGACCCTTCAACAGGAACCGGAGTCAAGAATCAGGGAGTGAACTGAGATGTCTGAGACTGTAAGGGTAGGCGTCGTCAGCACCAGCTGGTGGGCGGACGCAATGTATCTGCCGGCACTGGACGCCCACCCTGGGGCCGATGTAGTAGCAGTCTGCGGTCGAAACCGGGAGCGGGCAGACGCCTTCGCGGCGCGCTGGAACATTCCTCAAGTCTACACGAGCTACGAGTCGCTGCTCGCAAGCGGTGAGATCGAGGCGCTGATAGTGGCATCGGGTCACGAAAGTCACTACCCGATCACGATGCAGGCCCTGGAGGCCGGCCTTCACGTGCTATGCGAGAAGCCGCTGGCGCTGCAATACGATCACGCGGCCGAGATGGCGGCGCTGGCAGCAAAAAAGGGCGTCATCCACTGCACGCCGTTTACCTACCGTTTCATGCCCACCAACCGGTACATTAAGGAACTGGTGGAGGAAGGCTATATCGGCAGGCCCTACCACCTCAATTTGCGTTACTACACCGGCTATGCGCGCGAGCCGGGTTACGGCTGGAGGCACGATCGCGCTGTTGCGGCTACGGGGGTGCTCGGCAACATCGCTTCGCACTTCTTCTATCTGGCCTATTGGTGGTTTGGCGAGGTTACCGACGTATTCTGCCTGGCGGGCGAGTTTGTCGACCGGCCCGATGTCACGCCGGAGGGGAAGCCGTATGAGCGTACCGAAGACGCGGCGTACACGTTGCTGCGCTTCGCCAGCGGCGCGCAGGGGCTTGTGCAAGCCTCGGCCGTTTGCACTGAGGAGTCGGTCTTCGGCCAGCGGCATGAATTCGATCTGCACGGGGAAGACGGTACGCTGCGCAGCGTGATCGACTGGGTTGAGCGGCAAGATATTGAGGGCACGCGCCGCGGCGAAGGTCCGACGCGTCCGCTGGAGTTGCCGGGGCGTGTATGGGGCGCGGCCCGGCGCGATACCGTACATAACACCTACCGCGACGTCTTTCGCGTCGAGGACCACATGACGCGGGGCTGGATCAACGCGATTGCCGGCGGCGAGCCCTTCAGCCCGAGTCTCGAAGACGGCGCTTACGTCCAGCGGATTACCGACGCGGCTGATTTGAGCGCGCGTGAGGGCCGCTGGGTCCGCCTGCAGGAGATCATCTGAGGAGACTGAGGTGGAGCAAAAGGTCAGATTCGCGATCATTGGCGCCGGGCGGATTGGGCAGGTTCATGCAGAAAATCTGACGCGCCGTATCCAGGGAGCGGAGGTGGTCGCGATCGCCGATCTTGTCCCGGAGGCGGCGGAGCAGACGGCCAGGCGATTCGGCATTGCGGAGGCCAGCGGAAACCCGGCGGAAGTGATCCGTCGAGATGACGTCGACGCGATCGCCATCTGCTCTTCTACAGAGACGCACGCCGACTTCATCACTCAGGCGGCTCGTGCAGGCAAGCACGCCTTCTGCGAGAAGCCGATTGCGCTCCGTCTTCCCGCGGTCGACGCTGCACTGGCGGCTGTGGCCGAAAGCGGGACGAAGCTGCAGATCGGCTTCAACCGGCGGTTCGACCCCAACTTCCGCGGCATTCGGGATGCTGTGCGCAATGGTGAGGTCGGCGCGCCTTACCTGGTACAGATTACCAGCCGCGACCCGGAGCCGCCGCCGCTAAGCTATATCAGGGACTCGGGCGGCCTTTTTTTGGACATGATGATCCACGACTTCGACATGGTCCGTTTCCTGCTCGACGATGAGGTGGAGGAGGTGTCGGCCACCGGGGCGGTTCGGGTCGATCCGGCTATTGGCGAGGCAGGCGACATCGACACGGCCATCGTTACGCTGCGTTACGCATGCGGCGCGCTCGCGGTCATCACCAACTCGCGCCAGGCTGTTTACGGTGGTGACCAGAGAGTTGAAGTTCTTGGCTCGCTTGGGTCTGTCTTGTGCGAAAACAACACGCCCGACCGGGTCATCAGGCAGACCGAGGCCGGGGTGATCCACGCAAAGCCGCTCTACTTTTTCCTTGAACGGTACCTCGCGGCCTATGCAGATGAGCTGCGTTCCTTCATACGCGCTATCCTGAATGACACGGAAGTCGAAGTAACCGGCAGCGACGGGAGGGCCCCGGTTGTGCTGGCTCTGGCTGCTGAGAAGTCGTACCGGGAGAAGCGGTCAGTCGCAGTTGGCGAATTCTCGCCCTGATGGATTGAGACCGCCTCAACTTTTCGTTCCTCTGGCAGGCCCCCCGCGAACCGTCGAAGTTTCTACGAATGCCGTTCGAATGAACGACGCTTCTGCGCCTCTTGGCGCGGCAGACGCAAAGTGCGCCGCAAACCGGCCAGGTTTTCATTACTTTTCCGTTATCAAGGCAAATTGCCTATGGTACACTTCAGAGGCGAGCCATATTCGCTGAAAGCCTCAGTTGCGTTTTCTTCGGACTGAGGCGCGGCCCCCTCCATGAAGTTGGGATGCTGGCCCCATGCAGCGCCTTTTTTTTCTCAATCGATATTTCTTGCAATCGCTGATGTCGAAACGCGCCCTCAGCGGCCTGTTGCCCGGCGGGCGCATGAGGGCCTGGGCAGAGAAAAACTGTCGAAAAACGGACCGCGAAGGCGAATTTCCTCCCATTCGACGCTCGCTATTTGTAGCCCGCCGCCTGGCAGTGGCCGTGGCGGTGGCGGGCGCCATGCTCCTCTTATTGCTCTATCAAGGCGGAACGGACTTTCCCGTCTTCGCACAGGATGTACACCAGTCAACTGAGTTAGAACGCACCGATCCGCCGGAGACACAGGCTCGGCGCGGCAGGTTGCCCAAAAGCCGCCCTCTCTTGAGCGTTTCTACGAACCATACGGCACCTGTCCCCTTTACGAAGACGTTAGATATATCCGAATTCGGCCTTGCATTTGTCAACTCGGCGGAATCCAACAGCGCCGCCGGGCGCATTCAGCGGGGCGTGGACACCGGCGTCCGCATGGACCGCTTCCCCGTCTACTGGGAACAGGTCGAAAAGAGAATTGGCGAGTTCACCTGGACCGGCCAGGACGCGGCCATAAGAGCCAACGAAGGCAAAAGCCTCAATACGCTGGCGATTCTGTTGGGTACGCCGCGTCAATACCGCGCCGGCGTCCGGACTGTGTCGACACCTCTTGGCGGGTCGTTTACTGAACTGCCGGCGGGCATGGCGCCGAGGTCGGCTGACTGCGTCGCGCAGGAGGCCGGTGGCGAGTGCGACGTCCTGGAAGCGACAGATGCGTCAGGGAGGCAGGTACGAACTGCCCAGGACGGGCTGCAGGTACAGTCCGGCGCCTGCCACCGCCACGAGGGTCCTCCTGCACCCTTCGGGCTGTGGAACCCGATATTTACAAACGGCGCCGATGTGCCGCCAGACGACGGGCGCCTGAATCCAACAAACCCGTGGGCCCGGTTTGTCGGCGCGGCGGTGAACCGGTACCGGCCCGGGGGCCATGCCGGCGCCAACGTTCGTCATTGGGAGATCTGGAACGAACCGGACCTGTGTCACTTCTGGTCAGGGACGCCGCAGGAGTTCGCCCGGTTGCTGAAGGTTGCCTACATTGTCATAAAGTGGATCGACCCGGAGGCCTTTGTTGTGTTTGGCGGCCTGGCGCACTTCGAAAACGGGCAGTGGCTCGACATAATGTTGGACGCGCTGGATGCCGATGCACTGAGTGAACAGTACAATGGTTTCTTCGACGCGGCGGGCAGCCACCACTATTCCCTCTCCTATGTCGGCTATCAGTACACACGGAAAGTTCGCAGTGCCCTGGACAGGCGGGGCTGGACGGACAAGCCGATCTGGATAACGGAGAGCGGGGTACCCGTTTGCAACGATTACCCTGGACCAAACTGCCCAAGCCCGTGGCGGGCCACGGCGAATGAACAGGCGTCCTATGTTTGGCAGAATATCGCCTATACGAGACTGGCCGGCGGGGGTCCCATCTTCCACTTTATGCTCCACGATGATTGTGGGAACGTGGTGGCGGTCGATTCGCCGGACGGTTTCGGGCTGGCGAGGAATGAAAGTTCCAGTTTTTGCTCCCCTTCGAATGCCGAAACGCGGCTGGCCTATACCGCATTCAAACTGGCGAATCAGCACCTGACGGGCACGGAGGTTGCCTGGGCAGACATCGAGCGTTTCCGCGTGCGGAGGATTGCATTCTATCACCCGGAGACAAAGGAGCGGCGCCTGCTGACGTGGTCGCTCAATTCGCAGGCGCAGACGGCCGCGATTCCGGCTACGGGTACGAGTGGACAACTGATTCGCTTGGACGGGACGACCACTACCCTCACTCCGGTCGCCGGTATCTATGAGATCAGCCTCAATGGCGCGACGAATGCCAACTGGCCTGACGGACAGGGCGGTTACGGCATGGGCATTTACGGTGAACCTGTCCTGCTGATAGAAACGGACACGATCGCGCCCACAGCCTCGATTCTGGATCTGCCGGCCTACTCCCCGCAGACCTTTGATGTGACATGGCACGCCAGAGATTGGGGCTCCGGGGTGAAATCGACTTCGGTCTATGTCAAGGTCGATGATGGAGATTGGGAACTCTGGAAGGAAGGCGTCGATGCATACGGCAAGGCGTCCTACAGTGGGGAGGCTGGAAAGAGCTACGCATTCAGCGTTGCAGCTGAGGACGCGCTGGGCTACAGACTGGAGCCCGATACAGCGCTGGCCTCTACGACGGTTGCCGAGCACAGCTCAGTTACCGGCAGGGTGATCAACCCGGCAAATGAGCCTGCGGTCGGTGTTCAGGTGAGCATTGGCGCGACGACGGCCGCGACAGATGCAAGCGGCCGGTTTACGATGACGGTGCCGATTGGGAGCTGGAATATCTCGGTAGGCAGCCAGTTGCTCATGCGCAGGCGCGTTTTCGGTACGAGCGAGAGCCTTGCATTGCTTTACTCGCCCGGGACGAACGCTGTAACAAACGGGGACTTCGAGAATGCCTTCAGTGGCTGGACAAAGTCGGGCAGCTCTTCCTCCCGGATCGAAGCACAGACCGGCGCGTCGGATCATGCGCTGCGGCTGGCCAGTGAATTCGTGGCGAATGATGGCGTACCCGGGACCGAAGGCAGCGACGGGGGAAACAGCACGGTATCTCAGCGCGTGACTGTGCCGGCGGGAAGGCCGTTTCTGGCAATAGCGTACAAGGTGGATACCGCAGAACCGGCCGCGGGCGCCGACTCCTTCGAGGTCATTGCCGTGGAGGACGGTCAGCCGGCAAACTACATGTTAGTGCAGCGCCAGAGCAGCGGGTGGCAGTACCGCTCGTTCAACATGGCGCAGTACGCTGGCAAGGAGATCAACCTGATCTTCAATGTCTATGAAACCTCGCCGAACCGCCGCACGACCGCGCTTGTCGACGTTGTAACGCTCAGCAACGTGCCGGCGCCTGGCCCGACAAGCAGCGCGCCGTCGGCCAGACCGCGGCCTGCGGACGTGCCGCCGCCTCCCAATTCCACAACGCCTTCAACCCAGGAAGGCGGCGCGTCGAGCGGCTACAGGGTCTATTTGCCCACGGTGCAGAATATCGACGAACGGTAACGGGAACCACCCCGGACCTTCCGGCGCTAGAGGTCCTCTTCCAGTCCAACTTCCTCTTCTTCGGCGGACAGCTCCCGCCACAGGAACCAGGCCCCGGCGCGGCGCTGCCCCTTGGGCGCCCGGTCGTAATAGAGATCAAACAGGCGGCCTTCTTCCGTGCGCACGCGGTAGTAGACCCTGCCCTGTCCCCAGGATCCCTGGGTACGGCCGCTGCGGACGAAGTAAGGGGGCCGCCCGCCCTGTGTCCGAATCTCCGGCTTTCCATAGCGGTGCCAGTTCGCAAGCATCTCGACAACCGCATGTGTCCTGCCTTGCCAGCTGAAGGTGTCCGGAACAGGCGGCTTTTTCTCCAGCGAGAAGCCGGGGGGCAGTTTCACTGAAATCTCGCGACCGATGAATTGCATCCGTTCACCTCTGTACAGCGGCGCAATTTGCGGGCAGGTTACTCACAGACCTCCGGACACTGGCGCCTGCGGCCTGTTGTAGCGCGCGTCGAGCATGACCAGGTACAAGAGAGTCAGTACGACCAGCAGCGCGGCGATCCCGTAGACCATCGCGAATCCCCAGGACGCAACCAGCGAGAACGCAAACAGCGGGCCCACCGCGGAGCCCAGGTCCGAAGCGGTTGCATAGGTAGCAACGAACATCTGGGGATGGTGAGTGACCAGGGCGGCTTGATTTGCGTATGCGTCCAATACTACGTTCACTCCGGTGCTGACGATCAGGACGGCAAGCAACGCGACGAAAGACAAGTTGTTCTGAACGGTCAGCATCATTGTCAGCCCGAGACAGAGCAGAAAGACCAGCACGAGGCTCAATCGAATCCGCCCAACCAGGTCTGCCAGTGCGCCCATCGCGGCCCCGAGAAACAGGTCGGAAAACCAGCGGGTGCCAAGCACAATTCCAGCTAGCGCGCCAACCTGAAGACCCAGCAGAAATCCGCCGGTGAAGCTTTCGAAGCGGTCCGCCAGGAAGACGGAAGCCGTGGCGACAAGGATGGAGTTCAGCAGCAGTTTGAAGAACCCTACCAGGAGCACCGATCGTTGCAATGGATCGGACAGGGCCTCAACCCAGCCGCCAAGGATCTCGTGATCGCCGCGCTGTGACTTCCGGTCGCTCTCTGTGTTGCTCGCAACGGAACCGGAGCCCGAACCCTTCTGCTCTTCCTCGTGCCCGGGAGATGCGCTGGCGGGCCAGGACAGGCCGAATGCGATTGGGATGGCGACCGCTGACAGGCCCGCGATTATCCACACCGTGGTCTGAAAGCCGAAATGGTCAAAGAGAAACCCTCCAATCAGGGCGCTGACTGCACTTCCGCCGCGTACAACCCCCCACATTACGCCCATCAGCCGGCCTGCATCGGCTCGATCCCCCGTCCAGATAGATTGAAAGGTTCCCTGTCGAAGTCCGGACCAGGCGACACCCCACCCTATGCGAGCCGCGAGGAACAGGAGGAAGCCGACCTCTAGGCCGTAAAGGGCCGTCGTCAGCACCCCAAGAACTGCTGAAACGACGAACGCCCGGTATGGGCCGAAACGGGCGAATATCGCTCCCAGCCACGAATTGGAGAAAAGCCGGATAAGGCGATTGGCGCTTAAAAGGAGGCCGACCTGCTGGGGCGAAAGTAACAGTTGTCGCGCCGCGAGAGGAAGAATTGCATAGAGCAGCGAATCGCCCATGATGGCAAAGGCGACCGCCCCCGAAACCACGAGCACCAGGGCAAAGGGGGACGAAAGGCGTGAAGGCCGCTCCACGGAAGACGGGTCGGGCTGTGGTTTCAAGTCGGTTCGGGACATGACGGCAGCCAAACTGCAATGGCAGGCGGCCGCTTGCAGTTTTGGCCTCTTTTCTCGACTGCGAGGGGTTAACCGATTCGAGCCATTGTAACATACACGCATAAGAACAGGTTCACTGCGAATCGAGCGGGGTGAGAGAAATCTCTTGACAGGGCAAGCGTCTACAGCTACTATCGAAGTGACGGTTCGTCCCGAACTTTCTTTGCCTCTGCTTCTATTCCTGGATTCGATTCAGGCACACATTCTGTTTTGCTTCAGAGCGACGCGTCCTTGAGCGTCTCTCCAACTTTCCAGACGAGGGGGATTTTGTGATTCCAAATACAGCCAAAGCGAAGATGCAGTCCGGCCAGCCCGCCTTCGGATTCACGCTGGGAATGGGGTCGGCGCTTAATGCGGAGCTGATGAGCCGCAGCGGCATCGACTTTGTTATGATCGACAGGCAGCACGGGTCCTGGGGAGAAGACAGTGCCATTGCCGCCCTCGTCGCCATCAACGGGAGTTCGGCGGTTCCCATGGCCCGTGTCGCCCGCAACGACTACACCTTCATCGGCCGGTTGCTGGACGAAGGTGTCATGGGCATGATTGTGCCGATGGTCGATACCGCGGAGCAGGCCCGAACCGCGGCGGACTCCTGCCGCCTTCCTCCCCACGGACGCCGCTCGTGGGGTTGGGGCCGGGCCAAACTGTACGGGGACGACTATGCTGAGTGGATCAACGAGCAGCTCTTTGTCGCAGTTCAACTGGAAAGCGTGGAGGCTGTAGAGAATGCGGAAGCGATTCTCAGTACACCGGGCATCGACGCTTGCTGGACCGGGCCGAGCGACCTGTCTCTCTCTTTGGGCTTTCACCCCTCTGAAATGGACGAGCGCGACGAGCATGCACGGGCGCTTGAAACTATCCTGACTGCCTGCAAAAACACGGGCAAAATTCCTGGGATTGCAGGGGGCGGCGTGGAAGACGCCCTGCGTAGGGCCGGCCAGGGCTTTCGGTTTGTCACCGCGACCAGCGACGGAGGCCTGTTGAGCGCCGGCGCAGCCAGTGCGGTCGCTCGCCTGGCTGACTTCGCGGCCTAGCCTGTCTCCCAATTGGTTGCCCGAACTGCCTGGGAGCCTGAAACTGAACGGGCTGGTGTGCCGGAAACGGGCCTGTTGAGTCGCGCTTCCCCAGGGCAGATAAACGGTTAGGAGTGGAGTGATGTCTTCTTCATCTGATTTTCTTGTCGTCGGCGCCGGTATATTCGGAGTGACGACTGCTTTGTCGCTGCGCAGCCGCGGTTACACCGTTACTTTAATCGACCCTGGGCCTCTTCCCTACCCTCTGGCTGCTTCCACGGATGTCAGCAAAGTTGTACGCATGGAGTACGGCAGCAACCGCCAGTACACGCGCATGGCGATCGGCTCGATCGAGGGATTCCATCGTTGGAACGAACTTTTCGGAGAGACTCTGTACCATGAGACCGGCGTCCTTGCCGCCTCCAAGGGGCCGATGTCGGAAAACGAGTTCGTCAACAGCAGTTTCCAGATGTTGTTGGAGGAGGGACAGAAGCCGCAACGCCTGCCCGATGGAGAGATATCGCGGCGGTTTCCCGCCTGGTCGACCGGGGTCTACACGGACGGCTTCTATAATGCGCGCGGGGGCTACGCGGAAAGCGGGCGCGTGGTAGGCAAGCTGGCCGAACGGGCCGCCGCTGTCGGCATCGACGTCCGGCCCGGTCAGACCGCGGAGCAACTCTTGCTGGATGGCGACCGTGTGCAGGGTGTGCGTACGCGTGAGCGCGCAACGTTCAACGCCGATCACACCGTGATAGCGGCCGGTTCGTGGACGCCCTGGCTGCTGCCTGAACTGCAGTCGGTGATGACGGCGACCGGCCACCCGATCTTCCACCTGAAGCCGCAGGATCCGGCGCCCTTCCTTGCCCCTGACTTCGTCGTCTACTTTGGCGACACTGCGCGCACCGGCTGGTACGGGTTCCCCATGTTGCGGGAAGGCATCGTCAAGGTTTCCCGGCACGGGGTTGGCGTGACGCTCCACCCGGAGCACGACGAGCGTACGGTATACGAAGAGGATTACGCCGAACTGCGCGCCTTCCTGGAGGACACCTTTCCAGCGCTCGTGGATGCTGAAATCACCTATACGCGACGCTGTTTGTACAACGACACGCTGGATGAGCACTTCTGGATCGATCACCATCCGCAGAAAGAGGGATTAAGTGTAGCCACGGGGGGGAGCGGCCACGGCTTCAAATTCGGGCCGGTGCTCGGTGATCTGATCGCCGACGTGGTCGAGGACAAGCCAAATGAATGGGCCGAGCTGTTTCGGTGGCGCGACCTCTCACCCGACACCACCGGGCAGGAGGCCTCGCGGTACCATGGCGACGCTGACGGCGGGCGATAGGCGTCGCAATTGGGCGCCTTCAGCGCCCCAAAAGAGACAGGATGGCGCAGAGGTTACCCAATGACCCAAAAGTTTGGTCTGGCCGAATATGACCGCGCGGCGGAGCTGCTACGCCAACGGGTCGAGCGCAGGGGATTGCAGTTGGTCGAAGGCCGCCCGATCGGGCTGGTGCTCGGCAGCGGGCTGAACTCTTTGGCGGAGGCGGTGGAGGGGGCAGTAGCAGTCCCTTACGAGGAGATCCCTTACTTCCCCGCCAGCACGGCGCCCGGTCACGCAGGGCGGCTCATCGTGGGCCGGCTTGCCGGTCAGACGGTGGTGGCGATGCAGGGACGCTTCCACTTTTATGAGGGCTATACGGCCGAGGAGATTACCTTTCCCATCAGGGTAATGAAGCGGCTTGGCGTGGGCAAGTTGATCCTGACCAACGCAGCCGGTGGGGTAAATCCCGGCTTTCGCGCCGGCGATCTCATGCTGATCGTGGACCACCTGAACTTCGTTGGCATGGCGGGTCAGAATCCTCTGATAGGTCCGAACGCCTCTGCGTTCGGCACGCGTTTTCCCTCGCTGACGCATACGTACGCGCGGTCACTGCGCAGGGCGGCGCTGGCGTCGGCGCAGGAACTGGGGATCACGCTGCGCCAGGGCGTGTACGCCTTTCTCGCCGGCCCAAACTTTGAGACCCCGGCCGAGGTTCGTTTCCTGCGCCTGGTGGGGGCCGATGCCGTAGGTATGAGCACAGTGCCGGAGGCGCTGGTGTCGGTTCATGCCGGGATTGAAGTCCTGGGCATCAGCACAATCACCAATGTGGCGGTCGATCAACTGGATTCGGACAAGGAGACCAGCGCGGAAGAGGTAATGGAAACGGGCAGAGTCGTTGTGCCGCAGTTGACGGCATTGCTGACGGCCGTACTGGGACGGCTGTAGCCCGTCGGGGCCGCGAAAGAAAGGGCAGAGCCCCGCTGTGCAGGCCCCCGCCCCTCCGGAAGAGTACTCTGGAAGAGTACCTTCCAGTTGCGTTCTTATGCAGGGTTTTCAGCCGGACGCCCTGCCAAAGTTTCTCAGTTGGGACCGACTTCCGGCTTCTCCTCTTCCTTGTCCGCGTTTTGAATCTTCAGATCGGCGTCCTCGGGACGCTCCTCCCGCATCGCTTTCATGAACTCGATGTGAGCGGGCTGCCGCACAAAGCCAAGCCGGTTGTTGATCCCCAGCATCGCCTGATTGTTGATCTCGTTCCAGGTTCGGATTTCGCTGAAACCCTTTTGCAGCGCAAACTCCACCGAACGGACTTTCAGGGCCATCGCAATGCCGCGCTTTCGATGGGATCTGGCCACGCCGGTTATTCCAACATAGAGCAACTTGGAATCTGCCTGGCTCGTCCACAGATTGGTCATGCCCACATATTCGTCATTGTCGACTGCGACGTACCAGGCATCCGGCAGCAGATTCGTTCGCTCCCACACCTTCTGAAACTCCTCAAAAGGCACTTTGGAGGGAGGTTCCGGGCTGGGGACGTCGCGGTCGATAAGCCATTCCAGTTCGTAAAGCTTTCGATCCCGGTTTGGATCGGACGCCAGCTCGGCGACGGTCTTGATCTCTATCCCCTGCTCTGCCACTTGCCGGGGATACCGGCTCCACTCGTCAAGGTCGAGGCTCGCCGGGTCCAGGCGGGACTCCCAGTCCCGCATACACTCGTTGAAGCCGAGTTTCTGTGCAAATCGAATTCCGTCTTCGTAGTCTTCACGCGTGTGGGCGAGAAGGCGCAAAGGGTCGAACTGCTGGATCTCCTGGCAGAGGCGCTCCCACAGCGCCGTTCCCACACCGCGCTTGCGAAACGCCGGCAATACCTCCACGCCTATAAACAGCTTGCCAGGATGGTTCAGCCACAAGGACTGGCCGTAATTGGCGAAGCCGACAGGCGTTTCATCGATTTCGGCGAAGAATCTGCCTCTCTTGACCAGCTTGGAGCGCTTCTCATCGGACTCTTTCCACTCTTCCACTGTATCGGGATATTCCGGCCAGACAGCGTTCATTATGTCGACCGCCTGGCGGTAGTCGCGGTCGTTGTTCTCAAAGGGGCGAATTGTGATCAAGGCTCTTGCTCCATTTTGAAAGTTCATCGGATTTCCGGGGATTGAAGTCGACGAAACTGTTGATTTTGCGCCTCCTTTCCTATCTGATGCCTTCGACTTCTCCAGACAACAAAAAAACCGTGGAGCGGTCGGAACACGCGTCCACGGTTTAGAAAACAGTTCAGGGCTGACTCAACAGCCAGGCGCAGAACCCCTCACGAAGGACGCGTTGACACCGGTTTTGACGGTCGTATCAGTTCGCACGGTGTTCGCTCCTTTCTGTGTAAGTCTGCTCTGATTGCCGATTTCGTGTCAAGACACAACCCACAGCGTAGCACGGAACCGAACTGAAGTCAAAAGTTTGGGACGCGGCGCGGTTCAGACGGTCAAAGGGGGGACGAGTCGTCCGCGGCGATGGGCTGGGCGCCGAGGGCGATGAGGTGGGCGTTGTGGAGGGAGGGGAGGGTGTAGACGGACTTGGCGGCGGCGAGGGCCTTGCGGCAGAGCGCTTCGGTTTTGCCGCCCTGTGCGGCGTGGAGGATGAGGATGCTGTGGGCGAGGGCGGCGACGCAGGTGTTGCGGCGGGAGGCGGAGGCGGCGGTGGGACGGCGGAGGCTGTCGGGGAGGGTGGAGAGGAGCAGGAGGCGGCCGGCGGCGAGGGGATCGCGCCAGGGGCGAGGGATGCGCATATTGGCGAGGCCGCGAGCGGGGCAGACGATGACCGATGGCGGCGGGGACTCGGGCTGGCGTGCGGGCTGGCGCAGCAGGAGTTCGAGGAACTCTTTTTCAATGGGGGATTGGAAGCCTCCGATGAGGGTGACGGGGTGGGCGCGCAGGGCGCGGGCGAGGTCGTAGCTCTTGATGATGAGGTCGCCGGGGCATTGGACTGAGCAGAAGAGGGCAATGAGTTTACGGTCGAGGAGGGCGGGATCGCCGATCAGGGAGATGGCGGGAGTTCCTGCAAGTTCGGCGCAGGGGCGAAGGCAAGGGGGCGCGAGCGGCGAACCGGACTCATATCGCGTGATCTGCAAGGGAAAGATCCTGACTCAAGGTGGGGCGAGTATGTGGTGAGAGTTTCCAGGGCGGAGAGATTCAGATTGTAGGTGCCGTTTCGAAGGTTGGAAAAGTTCGATGTTGGCGACCTGTCTTTACGCTCGCGGTGTGTCGATTAGGGGCCGACAGTATGGGACCATATCGTCCATGCTTTTCTGTCCGCAGTGAGATAGCTCACTTCAGGTCACCTACGGCAGCCACGGCAGATCGCTGAGACCACATGATACCATACATTGAACTCCTGACTCTTGTGATAGACAGAACCGCTCGATACGCGAAAGGTCGCGAAGAACATCAAAGGTGTATCGCATTTTCTTTGCGTGACTGCGCGGCCCTTCACGGATCAACTGCACCGTGGGGCAAGCCTAGGAACAGATCAGAAGAGTATCAAAACTAATGGCTTATTCAGCTCATTGAACTGGCAAGTCAGACGGGACGTTTGCATCCACCGGGGTTTCATCTTTCCAGCTGACTTGGCAAACGTGACAGAGTGAGCGGATCGTAGGTATTCCGCAGATAAATCGTAGAAAGTTTGTAGGTAGTTCACATGCTTTTCGCATAACAAGCGTATGCAGAAAGTACGGAAACCGATAAATTGGCCGCCTGCCTGATGGAGCTGCTCGCCAGATGCGTGGAGGGGCAGGTCAGGGGACAAGGGGCGGCTGGGACTCACGGCGACCTGTCGCAGCAGAGCGAAAGCACTCCGTTTTGCCTAATTCGTGGTCAAGTCATTGGAGCCAGCTATAATTGGGTAGATGGGGGTTCGCATGCAAATCCTGACACCTCCACGTATCGGCCTGGCCAAGCAGAGAACATGGTCTAAACGGCGGGAAGGAATATGTTCGTGAACCAGTAGAGAAGATCGACGATCGAGAGGGAAATCGTAGCGGGAAGGAAAGAGATCGGCTCGAAAGCATCTTCAGTGAGAAGGTGCAATTGTTCCGGAGCCATGTCGATCTTTCCTTCCTTCACAGATCCTGAAATCGGCTGTTATGATGCTTCTCGAATCGCATCCTGCGGTCCCAGAGAGATTCCCCCTCATACCGCCAGTACAGCGTAGCCTGAATCGTCTCATCATCAGGTGTGTCGTAAGCCCGTTTCGCAGCCTGATTCAATGAGAGAACGTGTTCCTCATAGGCAACTCTGGGGGGATACTGCTGGACTACGACAACCGAAACATGATCCTTGTCGGCCAGCGTCAGAATCGCACCTACCGGTACACCTATATATTCAAGATTTATAGGCGGTCTGATCGTCATACTCCCTCCTTGTTGGACTGTTCATGTGTACAGGAAACCCAGCCGCCATCCCCTCCGTCGGGACGAGGAGGGGATACCAGGCCGGGCCGGAGTTTTGAGTCAGTCAATGAATGGCATGACCTTAGGAAGATCCTACCCCTTCAACTTCTGGCTTTCAGCAACTCGGCCAAAGAGCCATTGAACGTGAGAGGGAATAACTAATGGATCATCCCTGGCCTCGTAGTCAGCCTTGCTTACGACAGTGCAGCCGTTTCTATGGCGGCGGGTGCGCATCGGGTACGTCTTCAAATGACAGATTAAGTTGGCGCGGAGCTGGCTCATCCGGCGAACCGTTCTTCGCGCCTGTCACTAGCTCAATATACGAATCCCAATCGCCCAGAGTTTGCAGCTCGTCTGGTACAGTGTTGTGCAAGGCGACATAAACTGCTACAGCACGTGCCTGGCAGTTTATCGAGCGTTTTGGATTGAAAGCGATGTCCGAGAACCCTTTGAACTGGTTCAGTTCCTGTATTACAGGGGGCTCCATTTGACTGAGTGCTGTCATATACAACCAGTTATAAAATGCTGTCTGAGGCTCAATTGGGAATCTTTCACCCAAGAGATCGAAACCGGTCACCTCTCCCGAGTTACGCAGCCTGAGGTCGGTCTTGGCTTCCCGGCTTGAGACAGTATAGAGATCGTGAAATGGGCCACCGTCCTCAAACACTTTGCTTCCCTGATAGGCGCATTCAACGCTGATCGTTTTTGAACCCTGGTTACTTAGTGAGAGGTCGAATGCACTCAGGGAGACTCCCAAGGCAAACTCCGACTTTCCGGATACCTCCAGAATTGGGTATATCTCCATTTTCTTAGCAGCTTCGTGCAAAGAGGCGATAGACTTTTGCGCTTGCGTTTTCGAGAAGCCAGCGAACCATTGAAACTCAATGTCAATGGAACTGACGTAGGGAAATCCACTGATGTCGGGGATGAAAACAGGGCGTCTTGCCATTTTGTCTCCAATTAGCCAGCTTCATCGTCATCAGAATCGTAGGTCGGGCAAGGTAGGAATCTGCTGACTACGAACTCTCATGTCGACCGGCCACTCCAGACCTCATAGTCCATTCTCGCGCTGAAATAATCGGGATTGTGGCAAACGCAGGCTGCCGTTAACGAACGCACATGTTCCTGCCAGTTAGTAAAAGTAAAGTAGTCCCAAAAATGTACTTGCTTTACGTACACTGCAGGTATATTCCCAAAGACTAAGACTTCCGCTTGTGGATTCGTAGGAAAGCCGCGAGGCAGGTTCAGATCGTAACGCCTGATATCTTCAAAGTCATTGAACATTTTCTCCAAGGCCTCTGGCATTCGTCTTTCCCACTGAGGAATTCTCCTCTCAACATTACTCGCCGCATTCACCTGGCAGAATTCGCACTCCAATTCCCAAAGTATTCTTACATCCAAGAGCAGGACAACCCACTGAGAAAGACTCACCTGCTGTTCTCTAAAATAATTCATTCTCTTGCTATAGAACAAGATGTAATTTGGAAAACTAACGCTCAAACAGACTGCGTCCTGACAGCCGTCCAGTCGCTCGTGGTCGACTACGCAAAACGGTATGTGCCGCTCACTTAAGGTTGTCCGACTCAGCAAGCCATTCTGCAGAATACCAGTCAGATTTTCAAGCCGGGTGAAATGGAACAGCACGTCTATCTTGCGATCCCGCACGATCCACTTGATTTCCTTCACGCGCCGTTGCTCTCTTATCTCCCGGACGTGATCTGACATGACTTACCTCTGTGCTTGCGTTGTTAGCATAGCGTCGGCTCTTGCCTTCAGCGATGCGGTATTTCACCCACTTTCCAGCCACGGTTCTGCCAACCCTAGGCGACTCTTCAGAATTCTGTCCCCGAATCTGAATCGGGGGGCCAGGGCGCAAAACGCAACAATGCACCCTATGCGTGGAGGGGTAGCTGGATGGGCAAGAAACGGGGTCGACAGATTGTGGGCTGTTGTAGCAAGTCGAATGTACTCTCCTTTTCTGCTCCGTGGTTCAGTCATAAGGACCCACCATAAGCCAAAGAGCATCAAAGGCCAATTCACACAGCACTTCGAGGGGCAGTTCAAGGATTAGAGCGCGCAGTCGACAATTGGCGGTCTGCCGCAACAGGACGAGAGCTCTTTGTTTGTCCCATTTTGTGGTTTAGCGATTTGGGCCACCCATACCTTTCCACTCTAGTCAGGAATGAGCATTTCAGTAGATTTGCAGACAGATAGGACTTTTTCAGCCATTCGGCCTTCGGCCAAGTCCATCGTTAGGTTGTACTTTTTCTTTACCTCGACAACAGTGTTTACATACCAACATACGTTCACTATGGGTAACCATTCCGCAAGATCGTGTGCTCGCTTGGAATCGCGACTTAGGCTGGAACTTGAAAGGGCTAGATTGTCGAGATCACTTGCGAAGGCTTTTCTGGTCTCTGGAGAAGCTCCGCAAAGACCGCTGTCATGTGCTTCTGAACGTGCAACGATAAGATCGATTTCGGTTTCAGATGTATCTTGAAAGAATTGTCCAGTGTAGGGATTATAAATACGTCCGTCAAGTTTCGTAACAATGGCAGATTCAGTGCTTTGTGGATAAGTATAGTCAAGTTCGCTGTAGGGTGAGCAGCGTTCTTCTGGAGCAATTCTGACACCGAGGATATATTTAGGAGTTTTTTCGGATAGGTCAGGTGAGGGAGGCTTGGTTTCTTCTAAGGATCCTTCGGGGACCTGGAGAAGAATCTCCAAGGCAATTGTGTGGGAATTTAAGACACGGACTATTTCTTCGAAGTCTTCATTGTACTTCTCTTCAAGTTTGAAATGGGCGTCTTCAAGAAGAGGAAAATATTCATTGAAATAGCTCATTCGCATATTCAGATCTCTGATCGCATCTTCTGGTGGAGGACTGGTCACGGTCTCCACCAGATTCCACATAGCAACGAGATGCAAAACTAAGAGTACACCGAGAAATAAATTCAGGAACAAAAGGAATCTTTTCATGTAGTGTTGCCCCTTGTTGGTGAAATGGGCCCCAAAAACTGATCCACAAGTAAGGTGTATATTTAAGCGAACTGCCCAGCCTGTGGAGGGGCAGGACGATGGTCAAGAAACGGCGGCGACACACACGGCGGCCTTCAAGTTCCGGGCTGCGCTGGGGGCGCTTGAAGGCAGCAAGACGGTTTGCCCAGTGATCGAGTGAACACGATGTTTGTGCCACCGGATACGGGCCTAGAAGCGGCAACTGCAAGAAGACAGGCAAAGAGTCTACACATCGAACGGCGTTATGCGCCCTGATCAGCCCTGACCGCACCCATCTGGATGTACCCTGGTTTTCCCGTCTTGTGGTCCAAAGATTGGGGCCAACCATACTACGAGGAATTGTGATGCGCGTGGCTCGGGCGCGGCAATTGAACTTTGTCGTTTGATGGTCTACAAAATGGCGGCAGAGACGTTGGCGGATGCGGATTCGACGCGCTCGAGTCGGACGCGGAAACCCAATGAGGAAAGAATCGCCGGCAGATTGTCCAGTCGGGGGTTAAGATTACCAGCCGGCACCGCGTCGAGAAGATCTCGACTGATTCCGGTTCCCGCCGTCAATTTCCCGATGCGACCCTGCGCATAGGCAACACTCCGCAGAGCGAGCAGCAAGGCAATGGTGTCACTGTCTTCTTCGTATGCTTCAAGCGCGGCTTCCAGATAGGAAAGCGCTTCTCGGGGATCCTTTAAGCGTTCGATAAGCCAGTCGTCGTAACTTCCTGTGTTTTCCAAGACAAAGTCTCTGTTCATGGCTGTCTCCTCCCGAATTCTTCCCAGTAGGCTTGGGCTTTTTGAATGTCCTGCCTCTGGGTTTTCTTTGTGCCTCCGCATAAGAGGATGACGATATCGCCTTCTAAGTCACCGAAGTAGACACGATAGCCTGGTCTGTATAGTAGAAGGAGGCCCGATTCAGCCCCAGCAACTCACACTGCCGTCGTACACTCAGGACCGCATGCTGGCTATCGACCATGCACCGTCTCTCCCTGACCGAAGCGGGCAGCTTTTTTTTCAGCCACTCAAGTTCCATCTTGAGTCGCCCAATCTGTTCATAGAGTTCTGCTTCCTGCGCCTCCTGCTCCCGCTGTTTACGTTCGCCGTTCGTGGCGAAGACCCGGGGCCCGTCTGCCTGCAACTGCCGTTTCCAGGCCCGTATCAGGTTGGCATGAATCTCATGTTCACTCGATAACTGGCTGATCGTCTTGCTGCCTTCCAGCGTAACCCGGAACTTGAAGGCCGCTGTGTGTCGCCGCTGTTTCTTGACCATCGTTCTGCCCCTCCACAGGCTTGGTGAATTGCTCCATTATACACCTTAGCTGGTGGTCCAGTTTTTGGGGCCAAGCTCAGTGTCGAAGAAGGCAAGCTCTTCCGGCTGCGTTCGGTGAAAAGGCAGGGTTTCAAAACGGGCTGAAGAGACACTGTTTCAGTGTAACTGCAGGAAAAGCTGGGCTGGGCGCTCCCTGAACACAGGTCGGACGCTCGTACGGGAACTCGTAGGGAACAGGTAAACGCTCGTACGAGCGTTTACGAGCGATCCACGAGCGTTTACGAGCGTTTACGAGAAAAAATTTTCAAGAGACAGAACAACGCACATTTTCAATGATATAGAGATTATATGATGAAAGGAAATTCATGTGCGTTCAATTTGAAACCAAGAGTTTTCGCACGGGCTGACGTCTGACATGGCAGGCGTCTCACTCGCTCCAATGAAACTCGCAAGCTCGTGGACCCGTTTGGGATCTACATTAGAAACGATAGGGTTCTGGGCCCCTGGCGCACGGTCAGGTATCGTCTGACCCCCCACTTCCCCGCTTTCGATTGCGCGGATCTTGCCTGCCTCATTGAAATGTCAACGACTCCTAGACCACGAAATGGGAAAAATAAGGTGCATTCGGACGGTTGTAGCCGGCGCTGATCAGAGCGCGTAGTGCCGTTAAGCTGTGTTGGATAAAGGCGTTTTTCGCGGTGCATTGCATAGTCAGAGTCGGACGCTCCCCCAGGCCAGAAGAGTGAGACCCAGGGCGAGCGACGGCATACTCAACCAGAAAGCCCACTGAACCCTGCGCATTTTGGCGCTGGCTATCTGGGAAACAATGTGGATTTGGCTGAGAAGCTGTTCCTCAATCATGTCTGAAGACATTTCCTTGGAACGCTTCACAAACTCCTCGCTTCGCATCGCCGCGATGTCTTCGAAGTAGATGAGGGATTGGCCGGTTCGCGGGTGCGTCGGCATGTAGACCCAGGCTGCCATGGCAACGGCGGCGCCCATGAAGACAAGGTAAATGCCGAGAACGACCCAGAGAAGCGCTCTCTCAAAAGACCATGACTCGACCAAAAGAGCGGGAATAAGCTTCTCGAATCTTGCCGCCAATGCACCCAGGACCGCGATTTGGAGCGCCAGGACGGGCGCCGCTTTGGCGTCGGCCGTCCTGGTAAACGCAATGCAGCGCGACAACGATTCGTAATGGGAGTTCAGACGTTCTTCCATAATCATGCTTCAGGTCTGCAGCCGGTCACTATCGTCTCGCAGAGCTCGGCGCCGTGTACGCAGCACCATTTTGATTTCAATCTGTAGAGTTGATCGAAATCCAGACCCATCTCCGCGGGCGCCGGCTCTTTCGTCCACAGACATTTCGTCTCGCCGATGGTTATGCCAAGGCCGTCTCCCTGGATTTCCTTACAGCAACCGCAGCCCCAGAGGAGCGCCCGTCGCCGGATAGGGGAAGCTTTTCGGAACTGAGAGAAAACTCTCTCCGAAACCACCACCTGGTTGGAACATGCCACCGAACTGAGTTTCGCCGCCATGTTTACAGGTTTACCCGCCCACACTTCATTCTGCTTGGTGCCCCTTAGGCCCAATCGTCGGACAAGCAGCGGCCCCCTATCAATGCCGATTCCGGCCGTCATTTTCCACTCGGACGACGTATCCTTCTCGAAGCGGGCATCAATGTCGCGTTCAATCTGGGTTCTTGCCGTGATCGCGCTGGCCACGGCGTAAAATTCAGACTGCGGACCGCTGAAAAGGCCAAAGACGCCGTCGCCTTGTATATCGACATACTTTGAACCGAAACGTTCGAATATCACGACCATTGCCCTTACGAAGTAGGTATATGCAAAAGCTGAAGGTTTCGGGCTTCTGTAAGCGCTCAATTCAGTGGAACCCTTCAGATCGACAAACACAGCGGTGACATTCTGCATATAAAACCACAGGCCCTTGTCGATCGGCCCCTCCGACGGTACTTCCGTCTGCTGCTTTATTTTCACGCCTAATTCGGCTTGGTCATCCAGCTGTGAAGTCAGAGTCGCCAAGACCTCGTCCAATAGCAATGTGATGGTTCACCTCGTGTCGTGTGGAGTCGCCGCAAGCTGCTGCTGGCGGCATAAGGTACAATAGATGACAGGGTTACGCGGCAATTCCGTCCTGCAAGGGGCCGCTTCCTTCTCTATGTTCTCTCCAGATAAAGGTGGTCATAATCTGCCTGCTTCTGTAGGAATTTCCATTCAAGAAAACCGTCTAATGACTTCTTTAGAAATCCACTGCTTCAAGTCACCGATACGCTGCATACAATCTTCAGAAGTCTGACCGAAGATATCTGCCCTGACGAAAGACGACTCGTCGCGGTGGTCGGCAATGGAATCTGTGATCTCTTGGAGGATAACCCCAGCGGTCTCAAAGTAGTACAAGAAAATGCCCCTGGTTTGACCCTGCCAAGCTGGACTGCGTCGGTATACGCTGTTCATTGACATGAGTATCTCAAGTTTGACGAAGTTAAGGCGGTATCGATCTGCATCAGGAATCAATCCGTTGGTGAACTGCCGCAAGGTTTTGAACATCCATTCGTTGAGAGGAAGCTGATAATTCTCCATTCCCTCCAACATCGTCATCGGTCCTCCGGGCTCAAATCGTTGATAAGGCGCGAAGGCTTGTACAACGGTCATCCTTTCGTTGTTCTCACGACGAACCGCGGCTGGAAATATGCGGCCGAGAAAGTCAAGCCGGTCCGCCTCAACGGCACCAAGCCCCAAAGCATACAGGAGAAGCATGCCTGGATAAAGCTGCATATCTAGCCATGCGGGCATCCCGCCAGTGCGAAGAACCATAGAGAGCCGCCGCAAGGCTCGATGCCAGAATTCACAATGTTGTTGTTCTGCCCAACGGCCCCCCACAACCGCCATCTCGATCAGCGTAGAGCAGACCTCCTCATATGCGCGAATGCGTGCTGTAACAGTTTCTGTTGTCGGACGCGGGTGGTTTGCATCAAAGTCGTGTCCTGACGTTTCCTCTATCACACGCTCGACAGTCTCATCAATCAGGTCTGCAAGTTGAATGCGGTATCTTGGTTCCGCCAGAAAACGTTTTAGACTTGTGACAGCAGATTCCTCAGAAAGTGGACGGGGCTCGGATGCTTTCTCCACCGGTACCGTGGCTTCTCGAATTTGATGGGATTCTTCCCCCCTCAACTGAATAAGCTCGGATGCTGCATCGAACGTCATACTTTTGTTAGCCTCGTCATATTCAAGAAAGAAGCACTCATTTCTCTCCTTCAGTAATTCTTCCTCGAGACGTGAATTGATTTCAGGGTCAATCCCTGCGCTCCAAATGCCTTTGGCACACTCAACGCCATAGTGCTCTTTGACTTCAAGGTCGGATCGCTCTTTTGCGTCCCATGTCCATCTGTGCTCCTGCCCCCCATCAGTAAGCGCGTATTTGGCTAAGAAATGACAGTTCCGACAACAGTGAGTCGTGGATTCGCGCTTAGTGGTGATGGAAGTGGCAACGGCGACCTGTGTTTGAAGCGTGCCCGACAGCTTCTGTTCCAATGCCTGATAGACTTCCTTAATTGACACCTCACGCAGATCAAGATACCCAATCGTCGACAAGATTCCTGGGATCTCAGTATCGTCCAACCGCACAGGAAGTATATACTCCCTGTTTTCCTCAAACGCCCGCGCCTGAGCACTTTCGCGTTCGTGTCGCGTCCACAACTTCCTTGCATAGTTTCTTGACAGAAACATTACGCAGAAGCGCGCCTTATCCTTGTAAACCGATGATAGGTGGTCGTACAGATTTTTGCCCCAAAGATCCGCTTGGCTGTAGTCGTCGTAAAAGGGCTCATATCCTCCAGACTTGAGAAGATCCGCTAACTCCCTTGCGTATTGTCGATCTTCTCCTGCGAAGGACAAGGCAACATCAAACTCTCTCTGCATTTTGCTGTCGTCCCTTCACCACATGTTGAGACTTGTGCGTTTATCCCCGGAATCTACGCTACGATCTAATCCATTAACGGTTCTCTTGTCAAAAAAATGATCTAGCAGGTTGGTACAGATTTACCTGCGCGGCGCGTCCTTTTCCACTGTGGCAGCAGGCAGTTTGTCATTGATGCGGTGTCATTTTCCTGATAAGGCGCTACCTCCCCAGACATTGCTGAATGTAGCAGTTGACGCGCTAAAAAGATTGCGTTGTTGGGGGCGTATATTTGAACCGAGATTCTGGGGATTAGAGAAGTGACAAGATTACAACCCGGCTGTGATTTGGTTGTCTGTCTCGTTGTGGGCGCTGTCTTCGAAGATGGGCTATCTGAGTGGCTCCAGGCTACCCAGGCGCGGCGTGGTATCAAGGCTTTCGATGCCGGTAAGATGGCGCGCCACGTTATAGTTCGGTGCAATGTATACGTTAGAGCAGAAAGTTTGTCGACGGGCTTTGGTCCCAATTCTGTCTCTGCACGCTCTTGGTTATTGGCTCATAGTAGACCCAAACCCGTGGTCCAGTTTTTGGGTCCACTCTGCGAAGCAGGGAGCTAGAAGGCCGCTGCGAAATCCTTGCGCTCAACGTAGCGCAAGCGAAAAAGCCGGGTGAGCCTGACTTCGTGGTATAAATACCGTTGCCAACCACTCTCAGTCGCTATCTGACGCAGAAGTTGCGAATCACATACTTAGGAAGTCATATGACGTACGAAATTCTCAAACCGAACTTAGACTGTTTGCGCCAAGAGTACGTTCTTGTCCAAGCCTGGAAGAAAACCTCGAACTACATTCGATATCATAACTGGTATTCTGACACTTTAGCGCTCGATAGGGCTGCGTCCGACCTTCCGAAGTTCATTGCCGAAATCATGAGATGTCTAGAAGTTCCCGAGCAGTGGGAGAGCGATCCTCTTCGCTTGGTGCTGGCACCCAAAAGCCAGAAGTGGTGTGTGTCAAAGGACAAAAAATGGGAGCCAGTTGAAAGCGGTGACGACAAAATTCAAATGCGGCCACTTGCTCACGTGAGCCTGCGCGATCAGGTCGTTGCAACCGCACTGATGTTATGCCTAGCAAATGGAGTCGAGACAGCACAACAGGATCCACGGCTAAGATTTGAGAAGTCCGATTTTCGAAAAAGGGTGGTTTCCTACGGCAATCGACTGTTTTGTGACAGGGAAGAACACGAGCTGCACCATCGATGGGGTTCATCAAAGCTCTATCGATCCTACTATCAAGACTATCGTTCGTTCATTTCCCGGCCCAATACGGTGGCGGAGTCGATAGAATCGAAGGATGGGAAACGAGTCATCATTGTTGAGGCAGACTTAGACAAATTTTACGACCGGGTACGTCCAGAAATGCTCATGTATGCTCTTGATCAATTGAAAGAAAGTGACGAGGATCCGGAATTCTATGATTTTGCAAAAAGGGTGCTGACTTGGAAGTGGGACGAAAACGACGAGGATGACATCGAGAAATACGCCAAGCATTCGGACCTTGATGATTTCACGCGAGTGGCGCTTCCTCAAGGCTTGGTTGCCGCGGGGTTTTTTGCCAATGTGGTTCTTTTGTCCTTCGACCAACAGCTCAGGAGCAAGTTCGAACTAAATATCGAAAGCGGAATTGGCCTTGAAGATGCCTGCCGATATGTCGACGATTTGCGTTTAGTCGTAACATCAGATCGTGATGCAGATGAATGCAGAATCGCCGCAGAGAAGTGGCTTCAAAGCTTACTAAACAGCGAGGCTAAAGGGCTCTTAATATCCGAAAAGAAGACAGAGGCTGTGGAGTTCGGTGCGTCCCAACGACCAATTGTGCGGCAAAGTGAAAGGATGAAGCGTATTCAGGAAGCAGTGTCCGGTCCATTTGGTATTGCCGAAGGGTGGGTTCTCCTGGATATGATCCAAGGTCTGGTTCGGTCACAGCAGGATTTGGACCGAACGCAATCTGATAGCGGTTGGGACTTCTCTCCGAAATCCGATGTGCGTGAAGAGAGGGTTGCTAGGTTTGCGGCAAACCGCTTTCGCACGACTTATCGCTTCATCAGACCTCTCTTTGAAGACAGACGGTCCGCCAGCGAGCCTGAAAAAGCTGATGCTGAATCTGAAGACATTCCTAGCGAGTCTGAACTCTTCTTAAATGTCGTAGGACCCCATAGTCGGCAGGAACTTGATGAAGACGCAAAGGAATTTGCTCTCCGAATAATCGAGCGATGGATAGAAGATCCCTCGAATGTTCGGCTCTTATGGGTCGGACTAGACATTTGGCCCGATCCCGAGATTTTGAAGGAAGTCCTCAGGTTGTTGAGACCCTACATTTACACCAGTGAAGGCCAACAGAGCCGGAAAAAGAGACAAGTCGCTTGGTACTGTCTCTCCGAGGTCTTGCGAAGAGGCGCAACGGAAACCAGTATCGTAGACGACAAGGATTGCCTCCCAGAAGTCGCCGACCCCAGAAGGTACAGGGAAATCCTGTGTGCAGAAGCGGCAAAACTAGCTTCGCCCAAGCTGACGACTATCCCGTGGTATCTCCGACAGCAAGCGCTTCTTTTCCTTGCCTGCTTTGCCCCTGCCGCAGCACCGAATAAGCGCGCAAGTCGAAAAGCAGAGTTAATGGAGTACCACAAGCTTATACTGTTTCTTCGGGGGGAGAGTAGCAACCTCAGCAGTTCGGAATTCGCGACGCTATCGGTAGTTGCTCGCCGCGCGATATTGGATGCCGACAAATCCGCTGAATTGATTCGTTGGGGATTGACGGCAGAACGCAAAAACGCAATTGCAGAGATGGATCCGTCGTTCGCCCTTGAACTCAGAAATGCTGACCTAAACTTTGACGAAGGTTTATCGGCAGGCGTCAAAGACAGTTTGTGCCTTGAGAACCGTGTGACAGGAACTGGCCTTCGGAGTCTTGCGGAGACAGTATTGGGCACGGCTGCTGTGAGCCCATTGAGAAATGAGCTCTCTATTCTACGCTTCGCGGTTTCGTTTTTGAAGAGACTTCGTCTCCAGAAAGAACTTCAGGACAAAGTAATCCCTCCTGGGAGTGTAAGTGTAAGATTGGAAGACGATGGTGACATCGTTAGCGTTTCGGAGTTAGATGTGTCTGTGAGTCAACCTCTTCCCACGAGTGCGCTTTATCAGCCTCCAGAGTGGTGCGAACCAGATGACCGTTGGCGGTTCCAGTTGGGGTTTCTCTTACGTTTCATCCTTACCCGGCGGCCAGATTTTACCGCCTTCGTAGGACCCGAGTATTGGAAAGTCCATCACGCGACCTACAGGCCAGTTCGGAGTCACTGGCACCAACGGATCTATGGCCTATACAACGGTCAGTCGGCATTCGGTGATGACTGGCTACCCATTACCGACTGGATGGAACGATTTCTGCTGACGCTTCTCCGCTGGCCCGGTTGCAGAACGCCTGCTGACTTTGAGTGGATCAAAGAGGGGATCAGTAAATCATTGCGGAAAATCAAGGATCGGATTGAATCTCTTGAAAAACAGAGGGGGGCTGCGACCCAAACTCTTATGATGCCCATGATTGCGGATTGGCCCACACAAAGAGCCAAGACTCGATCTTTACGCGGTTGTGTAGTGCAAACGGTCGTGCCACAGGACAAGGATTTCGACAACTGTGACATTACTTTTTCACAACCTGAGATTCGCAGAAGACACCGCAACCACCTATCAGCCGCACTTGAAGCGGTGAAGAAAATGCTCTACCTGCGCAAGACACATTTAGAGGACGACGGCCGCCTTGACTGGCTTATTTTGCCAGAGTTAGCCGTCCATCCGAATGACGTGAAAACACATTTGATACCATTCGCGCAGAAATTCAAGTCGATTGTTTTGGCCGGTCTTACCTATCAGAAGTTACTTCATGATAGACAACCAGTTAATTCTGCATTATGGATCCTGCCCAAGCAGCCCGAAGAGCAGGGACTACAGATCCTGACTCGGCGGCAGGGTAAACTCCATCTTGCTCCCACGGAGAAAAAATATGATGTGGATGGCTTTCGACCATGCCAGTGGTTGATTGGCTACCCATGGAGCGAGACCGATATGAGACCACTGTGGCTGTCGGCGGCTGTTTGCTATGACGCCACCGACCTCAATTTGGCTGCCGATCTGCGGTACGAATCAGATGTATTCGCGATCCCCTCCTTCAACAAAGATGTCGGCACCTTTGATCAGATGGCGCATGCGCTAAATTATCATATGTTCCAACATGTAGTCGTCGTAAACAATGGACTGTACGGAGGCAGCAATGCCTATTGGCCTGTTCACGATCAGTTCAAGAGACAGATTTTTCACTTACATGGGCAGCCACAGGCATCGATTGCATTTTTTGAGATTGAGGACATAGGCAAGGTGTTAGACCGTCGACAGCTTGTCAAGAGAGACGGTCCACGGGAAAAGGATCCGGTTTGGAAAAGCCCGCCAGCAGGCCTATAGTGATTTCAGGGTGAAGAAAGGATTTATCGAGTGAACTTCAAGCCGGAATAGCGACCCTACCCGTTCTAATCAGGGCCGGGTTCACCCGTCTGGATGCACTCTATTTTTCCCATCATGTGGTCCAAAGTTTGGGGCTCACCATACTCCGTGGTCAAGTTAATTCGAGGTTTTCTGCATGAATGGTTGCAGTTGTGATTTGGACCGTGCAGCGATAATCTCGCTCTGTTCATACGAAGCACTGTTGATTTTCTGAAGTTCCGCCGGTCCAAGTGGCAGCAAGTACTCCCTATCAGGAAACGCCGTAAGACTGATAGCAACGTCATAGGATATGGGAAACCACGTTCCCGCCAGTGAGTCATTCTCCGCCTGAGAAGGGATTACGACGGGGCCGCAACTTCCCAATATGAATGCAGTGCTAGAATCCCGAATGAAGCCAACCAGCAAGCCGACTTGGCGACTGTAGCGTCTTAACTCGCTGTTTACTTGGGGAGGCAAACCAGCGGCGAGAGTTGCCAAATTGTTGTGCCTGGCCATTTCTTTTACGTTGGCCCAATGCGGGTTTAAGTCATATGCCCTTCTGTCGAGGGCAGGAAAGCCTCCTTCCTGGAGCACGTGATTGATTGCTTCATCCAAGGCTTGTTCAGAGGCAAGCTCACTCAATATGCGGGTGGCGTGTTGGGGTGTGCGGAGAAGGGACGTAAAGAAGAACTGCTTCCAAGCATACCAATGGTTAAGGGTGAGTTTGGGGTAATCCCCTTCCCTTGCAGATTTCACCATTTTCCTTAGCGCAGGTGCTGCGGCGCTCTCGATTTTGCTGAGTTGCTCCTCAACTGCGAAGTCATCCTGCCGTCCTCCGTCGCGGTACCGGACATAACGTCTTTTTTCCACGAAGGCATTCTGTGCCTTAACCTTGTATTGTTTGCCTCGTTCCTTGTCTAGCATGTGGAGACGTCGGCTGTCGTCCGCAAAATTTCGAACTATCATCTGTGCTATGTAATGATTTCGTCTGGGAAAATTAGAACCCATCTGGCCTCCTAACTGTGCAGCCGCAATTCTCTTCTCAATAACGCAAGACTTCTCGAGCTGCGGAAGCGACTTTCTTATGCTCTAACCCTCACTGTCCAGTAACATACTTGACGTCGTAGTTAAAAATGAAATCCAACTCTTCTTGCAAGAAGCGATATCCCTTGCTTAACTTCGAATCAGTCTCCGTGAAGACCTGAGAAGCGCTGTCAGATTCCGATTGCGGGGCGGGAAACATAGCTTTTACTTCCGCTGGGATTCCCTTTTCCCCGGCATGTTTGTTGATTGCCAGTATTCGCTGAACATAATCGAAGATATCAAGAGCCTCTTCTCGATTCCTGGACAAGCCATTCATAATCAAGAGATCGGCTCTCCTCGTTATGCGGAAAGCTCCTCGATAGTTGTAGTTACCTACATATTTCCCTGCGTTCTTCTTGAATACTAACCACCTGTTTCGTTCAGTATGGAGCAAATGGCCAAGTCGTGTGAGTAGCCTATAGTGAGCAGGAGATAGATGTTCCAATGTAGTGAGATAATCACGAACCAAGAAGCTGGTTACATGAAATCCATCGCCCCGAACAATCCAATACCAGAAAAAAAGTTCCCCTGCCGTGGCAGCCAGAGCCGCAAATCTGTCCGAGCTGTTGTTCAAGCTCAAGTTTCCGTTTACAGAAGAAGCAACATTGATGAGCGAAGTTGCATCAATGTTTGGCGGATCTTCGAGAAAAACCGAAACAAAGTTTCGGGCCGTCTGCGAGAAACCCAATGCGTGTGTGCCCTTGCCTGTGTCAATAACTGTTCTAAATCTCGAAGGACTTGAAGCAAGAATGGCACTTAACGTGGCTTCTTGGAAGCCGCTTGCGAGCTTTGGCAGTCCTGATGCTCCAACATCTAGACGATTTCTCACTGGAACGTACGACAGATTTGGCAAGAGATGTTTTCGAGAGACGGCGCGCCATCGGTACATAGGAGCAACAAACGTCTCAGATGGAACGCGGCTGCCAATCCAGATCGTGCAACGTTGGCTGACGCCCGCAAACAGTGCTGCCGGAATGTTGTCATAAGACGAGAACCAAGCCTCTCCCCAGTCGCATAGCTCTTGACGAATAGTTTTGAAGCCACCACTAAAGGTAATGGAAAGGGGAATAATCATTCCAGTTCGTCCGCCGCGTTTCGTGAGCGCCAGAGACTTCAGCAAAATGTGACCATAGATGTCGGGAATCTTTGTGTCTGACGGCCCCAGCATTCTGTATGGGATTTTCTTTGTCGAAACATACGGTGGATTGCCGACGATCACATCGAAACCGCCGTTGTGCATGATGCCGTAAAACTCGACGAACCAGTGAAAGGGCTGGTGGCTGGCCCGCCACTGCCTGAATGCCGCATCATCCCCCTCGCGGACGCTGTATTCGCTGGCCAGATAGCGGTCGAGTTCGGCGCGCAACGCGTCCAGTCGCTCGCGCAGATCGAGCTTTGCATCGGCAAAGTCGCCGGCGTCCATACCATAATCGGTCTGCATTTCGCGGAACTTCCTAAAGGAGCGGGCGGCCAGTTCGGCGTCCTCGTCAATGCGGTCCAGTTTGGCTTCTTCCTCGGCATAGATCATTCTGTCTTGTGTGGCCGGTGTCTCACTGCCGCGTGCGACCGGTGTTTTTTCAGCGGCGTCCTTTATTTCCTGTAGCGTCGTGAATCCTACGAGGGTGTTGCCGGCGCGGACATTAAAGTCGATGTCGGGGAGCGGCTCGATCTGGTCGTAGGTCTCAAGCTGGGCGACGAGCTTGAGGAAGAGGCGCAGCTTGCAGATCTCTACGGCCTCTTCCATGATGTCGACGCCGTAGAGATTGCTGATGATGATCGACTTGAGAATGAAGTATTCCTTGCTGGCGTGCTTGTCAACTTCCTTTATCACCGCCTTGAAATTGCTCAGCTTCCGGGGGCTGTGCTTGCGCCGCGAGCGTTCCAGGTCGTCGAGAAAGCCTTCCATGGCTTCAAGGCAGGCGGAGTAGAGGGGTTCGAGGATGTTGAGGGCAGCGAAGAGGAAGGCGCCGGAGCCGCAGGTGGGGTCGAGTACGGAGACGCTGGCAAGGGCTTTCCAGAAGGCGCTCACCAGTTCGGACCCTTCGCTGTTGGCTATTACGTCCAGGGCGAACTTTTCGATATTGAGGTTGTAGGTGATGAGGTCGTTGATCGACGTGACCTCGCCGGCCTCCAGCTTGGCATGGATCTCTTCGTATCGACGGCGGCGGGCGACATGCTCGCGCCAGGTCTCGGTGGAGAGGGCGTATTCTTTCGGGGCGGGTTCGTTCCAGCTGCCGCGCTGGGCGACGTCGTCTAGTCCGGCGGCGATGCCGGCCGGCAACTCCTGTACGACGGCCAATTCCTTGTTGTTGTGGATGTCGTAGGTGATGCCGTGACGGACGGCCGCGTAGAAGTAGCTGTCGGGGTCCTCCTGGAGCAGTCGCCATACGCCCTTGCCTGGTTGGAAGGCGATTGAGCACTCCTTCTTCGCCCGGTCGAAGAGGAAGGGGATGATGGTGTTGCGGCTGATGTAGCCTGTGATGTCCTCCTTGGTGTAGTAGGCTCCCATCTGCTTCTGGTTGATGTATTTTTCAAAGATGTAGCCGAGTACGTCGGGGTTAATCTCGTTATCGTTGCGCAGCGGTCGGTCGTCGAGATGCCACTGATAGGCGTCGAAGAAGGCGAAGATCTTCTCGAATGCTTCGTCGGGAATAGTGATGTCCGGGTAGTTGTGCTCCAGATCGTGGACGTCGAAAAGGCCACCGTTGAGGTATGGAACCTGACCGAGCTCAGCCACCAATTCCGCGTCACGTTCGGATTCGGGCTTACCCAACCCCTCGTGGAACAAGCTCAACAGGAAGAGACGGTAGAAGCCATCGAACCTGTCGGCTCCGTGCTGCTGGCGCACGGTGTGGAGGCGGTCACGCAGGTAGTTGGAGTTGTTGTCGAGGAAGCCGCGTTTTTGGATGAAATAGATGAACATCATGCGGTTGAGCATCAGCGAGGCGTACCATTCGCGGTCGGCCACCTCCGCTATACCCTCAATGAAGTCAAGAAAGTCCTGATGTTCGCTCTTGAAACGGTCGTAGAAGCGTTTGGTGACCTGTTCGACGTCGAAGGCAGCGAGTACGTGGCCTGTGACGTCTACGATCGAGAGGTCAGCCTCGTCTTCGAGTGTGAAGACAATCCTTTCCAACTTCTGGATGAGGGGTTCGCCGCTCTGGTAGGAACGGTAGATATGGGTGCGCGGGCGGTCCGGCCTGCCCGGTTCGCGCTTGACCCAGAGCCAGTACTGGGTGGTGCGGTCGTGATTGGCGAAGATAATGATATGCTCGCGCACCTGCCTGGCGACCCTTCTTTCGATCTGCTGGCGGGTGGGATGGTCGGGAAGCTCTTCGCCGGGCTGGGCGAGATACTGGTAGGCGACCATGCCGCGCTTGTGGGCTATAGCCTGTAGGGGGTAGGCGCGATCTTTGACGGAAACTTCGGTGTCGCTGCCGCCATAGTCCCAGCCAAGTTCCTGAGTAAAGAGGGAGCGAAGATCGAAATCATCGAGGTATTGTTTGACCTTAACGCGGTCGAGGGTTGTGGGCATGGTCAATCTTCCTCCGGCCCGATGAGGCCCATTGAGCAGATAATGTTTGGATCACGGCGCCCCTCTTCGGCGTGGACAATGCAAAGACGGTCGTCCTCACGCAGTTCGACGACCAGATAGGCCAGATCGTCGTCGGAGATTCCGCTGCGCAGTTGGCGGTTGAGCGTGTCGACCGCGGTCTGGCGCAGGGGATGGCTGTAGATATCGTCGATCGCCCGACGCAGCGGCTCAGAGATAAGCTGGCCAGTTACGGTTTCGGCATAGCGCTTGAGACGTTCATAGGTACGGAAGCGGGCGCCGGATGGGCGGCCCAACTGGCCGCCGACCTGCTTTTCGTGGCTGGCAACCTGCTGTGCGGCCTGGCGGACCAGATCATGGTGCGTCTCATGGCGGGCCAATGCGGGCGTATCGGGTCGGCAATGGGCCGCGCGCAGTATCTCGAACTGGCTCTCGGTAACGCTGCCGCCGTCACGGTCGAGCCAGACGAGAGCGTCGAGATCCTGGGCCGTACGCATGTAGACGAGTGCGCCATCGGGCCGCGCCAGCACCGGCTGGTTGGCTTTGGACGAGTGGACGACGGCGGGCATCTCTTCGATCGCCTTCTTGAGGGCGGAGTTGCCGTCGGTGGCGTTGTTCCAGATCTGGTAAGCGAAGGAGGCGAGATCGACTTCGGTATCGTCGTCGCCGTCGAGGATGCCGGCCTGCTCGTTGTAAAGATCGTGGACGGCGCGGGTGTCTTCGTCTTCGAAAAAGGCCTCATCGGTGCCGACGACTTCGGCGTTCTGGTTGAGGCGAGTGCGCACACGGGCGCGGAGGCGGATCAACTTTTCGATGCCCTCGGCGGGGAGAAAGGAGTAGCAGAGGATATCGCGCGCCTGCTGGCCGATGCGGTCGACGCGGCCGGCGCGCTGGATGAGGCGGATGATGGCCCAAGGCAGGTCGTAGTTGATGACGATGGCGCAGTCCTGGAGATTCTGGCCTTCGCTGAGCACGTCTGTGGAGATGAGGACGCGCAGCTCCTGTTCGGCCGATACCTGGGCACGCTTGCCGTTGGCAACGGGGCTGAAGCGCGAGGCTAGTTGCGTCGGGTCGGTCGAACCGCCTGTCACAGCGGCAAGATGCGCAACGCCGCCGTCCTTGAGGTGCTCTTCCAGGTATTGAACGGTGTCGGCGAACTGGGTAAAGACGAGGACTTTTTCGCCGGGATGGGTCTCCATAAGGATTTGCCGCAGCGCGGCGAGTTTGGCGTCCTGAGCGGAGTCCCACTGGCCGAACCTTTCGAGGACGGCGCGCAGGGTGTCGGCGTCGGAGCGCAGGTGTTGGTGCAGGGCGTCGGTGAAGAGATGTGGGCTGAGCCAACGGAAGCGACGGCGGTAGCGCGAGGTAAAACTGTCGTAAACCTGGGCAGCGCGCTGGCGAAATTCATCTTCGGTGCGTAGGAGGACGGGTGCGACCGGATCGGCCGGAGTGTCTTCTTCTTCCTGGTCAAAGATATTGCTGATGGCGGCGTCGGCGTCCTTGTCGTAGGACTGGGTATCCAACATACCGGCGTCGGTGGCGCCGATGGGGAGCGGCTGGCCGGTCTCGATGGCATGGAGGAAGACGAAGTTACGCAGGATATGGCGCTCAAGCGAGAGCAGAAAGGCATGTCCGCTGCTCTCCATGCGCTTAAGAAGGTTAGTGCGGCAGAAGCCCATAAGCCGTTTGCCGGCGCGGGAGAGGTCGCCCAGAATTTGGGTCTCGGTTTGCGTCGGCGGGTCGGCGGGCGAGGCTGCGACGAAGTTGCCGAGGCCGTAGCGGGGCAGCTCAAGGGCGTTCATGTCGTCAACGACGTCATCGGCAAAAAGACGAGCGTACTGTTGGTCGATATCGAAGGACGCGGTGCGCGGCACGCGCACTGGAAAGTAGGAGCGGCTGCCGTCCTCGAAGGTAAGAAACTTGCGCCCGTCTTCCGGGTCGGTCTGGGCGTAGTTCTGCTGAATAAAGCTGCGCGTGCGGCGGACGAGGTAGAGGCGCATCAGCTCGCGCCAGTCGTCGGCGTGCTCGGACTGTTCAAAAGCAGCGAGCGAGCGGAGCGGGGCCTGGTGCTTCTGGATGAACCCGATCTCACCGATCTCGGCCAATAGGCGTTCAGGACGGATGCCGAGGTCATCGTGTTCGGGCACGAAGAGGCGGAGCTGGCTGGAGAGGTCCTGGTAGGTCTTGTTGTAGGGCGTGGCGGTGAGGAGAATGCACTTACAGTCGTTCTCTCTGATGTACTCGTGAATGGCGCGGTAGGTACGGCCCTCGCGGTTGCGCAGGTTGTGGCTCTCGTCGATGACGAGGAGGCGGTAGCGGCGCATGTCTGGCAGTTCATTGATGGCGCGGCTGATGGAGAGCACGCGGGCGCGGAGGCGGTACTCGTCGCGGTAGTTTTCCCACATGGGGACGAGATTTTTGGGGCAGATGATAAGTGTTTCCAGACCGTAGTCGTCCTCGAAGATGCGGGCGAGGGCGGTGGCCATCAGGGTTTTGCCAAGCCCGACGACATCGCCGATGAGGACGCCGCCACGCTTGTTGAGATGGTGGGCGGCGATCTTGACGGCGGCGGTCTGGAAGTCGAGTAAGGTATTGCCGAAGTCGGAGGGAATGCGGAAATCGGTAAGGCCGGCGCGTGCCTCCTGTGAGAGATGGTAGGCGATCTTGACGTAGATGTGGTAGGGAGGGATAAGCTCTTCGCGCGCCCAGCTTTCGTCGATGATGGCGGCAAGCTCTGCGGAGATGTCGATGCACCAGCGGTCGTTCCAGCGCTTTTCGAACCAGGCGGCGAGCTTGCTACAGGCGTCATGGTCGAGGACGTCGACGTTCAGTTCGCCCTGACGGGAAAGCCCGGCCTGGGTGAGGTTGCTGCTGCCGAGGTAGCCGACGATGGGATTGATGGGATCTTTACGGTGCAGCAGGTAGAGCTTGGCGTGGAGCGGGTGGGCGAGAAAGAGCTTTACGACGACCTTGCCTGCCTTGAGTTGCTTTGACAGCCGGCGCAGGCCGGCTTCGTCCCGGTTGGAGGGCGCGCCGAAGGTGAGCTGCTCGCGGAACTCCGCGGCCAGTCTGTTTTTGAGACGGAGCGCGGCCTGGTTGTCGAGCTGGTCTTCGGCTGGGGCGAGGCTGCGGGCGCGGCGCAGCTCTTCGTGGGGGAGGTTCTGCATACCGACGAGGAGGCGGCAGCAGTTGCCTTCGCCGCCGGGCCAGGGTTCAATGTGCTTGTCGATGGAGCTCCAGCCGCGCAGGTTGAAGTAACCGACGCAGAAGTCGGCGCGGTGGGCGTGTTGCAGGGTCTCGGCCAGGGCGTCGCGGAGGTCGCTGTCGATGTTGTCGAATATGCGGGGCATCGGGTGTATGGTTCCTCTGATGGCGGGATGCTCAGTCTACTGCAGCGGCTCGGTGACCACCCTTGCCAGAACCGCGGCCGTCTCGGCCTCCACAACCGACTGAATCTGTTCAACGAGTTCGTCGAGAGGCAGTTCGCGGACTTCATCGCTATTTCGCAGCTTGAGCTCGGCCACCCCGTTCTTCACGCCCCTTGCTCCGATTGTCAGTCGCAGAGGGATTCCCAACAGGTCGGCGTCGTTGAACTTTACGCCTGCCCTTTCATCGCGGTCGTCATAAAGTACTTCGACACCGGCTTCCTGAAGCTGACTGTAAACTCGCTCTGCTGCTTCAGTCACCTCCGGCGTCCGGCGAGTCGCCAGGCTGACCAGATAGAGCTGATAGGGAGCGATCGTTATCGGCCAGACAATGCCGTTCTCGTCGTAGCTCGTTTCGATCGCGCTGGCGATAAGTCGACCGGAGCCGATCCCATAACAGCCCATGACCATCGGCGCGCTGCCGCCCTCTTCGTCGAGGAAAGTAGCGTCCATCGCCTCGCTGTACTTCGTCCCCAACTTGAAGATATTTCCCACTTCCACGCCGCGCACTGATCGCAAGGGCGCCTGGCAGATCGGACAGGCATGTCCATCGGCCGCGGCAACCACGTCCGCGATCAGATCGGGGTGATAGTCCCTGCCGCAGTTGACATTCCTGAGGTGCCATCCCTCGCGGTTTGCGCCCGCCACCAGGTTTGGGCTGTCGGGGATCAGGTCGTCAACGACCAGAAGGACGGCGTCTCCGCGGATGCCGACGGGGGAGCCGTATCCCGGTTCCGCGCCGATCGCCCGGATCTCCTCGGGCTGGGCCGGACGCAGCTGGCGGGCATTCAGCGCGTTTGTCAACTTGGTTTCGTTCAGCTCCATGTCGCCCCGCACGACGACGAAGACAAACTGCTCCTTCTCTTCGCCCTCCTCCTCGACCGTTGCAACCAGGAACAGGGCCTTGGCCGTGCGGCTCTCGGGAATTTCAAGGAATTCCGCCAGCGCGGCGATCGTGTCCACGCCAGGCGTGGAGACCTCCTCCAGTGGCAGCGGCGACTCTTCAGACCGCTCACTGTCGTCCTTCTTCACGAAGGTGGCGACCTGACGATTTGCCTTGTAGCCGCATTCGTCGCAAAGGAGCAGCGTGTCCTCTCCGACTGCCGTCAGGGCCATGAACTCGTGGGCCATGGTACCGCCCATCATGCCGGTATCGCTTTCGACAGCGATTACTTCGAGCCCGGCACGGCCAAAAATGTTGAAATAGGCCTGATATACCAGCGGATAGTATTCATCCAGGCTGGTGATGTCGGGATGGAAAGAATAGCCGTCCTTCATGGTGAACTCCCGCACGCGAATCAGGCCGCCGCGGGGACGGGGCTCATCTCGAAACTTGGTTTGAATCTGGTAGAGCATGACCGGCAGCTGGCGGTAGCTGCTGATCACGCCGCCGGCCAGCTCGGTTATGACCTCCTCGTGCGTCATGGCAAGGACCAGCTCCCGGCCGGCGCGATCGGTAAGGCGCGCCAGGTCGTCGCCGAGCTCGTACCAGCGGCCCGTCCGCTTCCACAGCGAGGCCGGCTGCACGACCGGCATGACGATCTCCTGCCCGTCGATGGCGTCCATCTCCTCCCGCATGATCCTTTCAATCTTCTTCTTGACCCGCAGCCCCAGGGGCATGTATTCGAAAATCCCGGCGCCCACTTGCCGGACCAGGCCCGCGCGCACCATCAGCTGATGGCTGCGCACGTCGGCGTCCGCGGGGGCTTCGCGCAGTGTCTGGAAAAACAGTTTCGACATCCGCATTTCAATTTGTCCTTGATTGATTTCCTGTACAACCGGCCTCTTACCACTGCGTGCAAGGGAAAGCCTCTGTGTCAGAGTGCCCCTTGACGCTCAATGGCTTCAATACTGCTCTACTGCGGTTCCTCCACCCGTGTCTACGCGAAAAAATATCAGCGGGTGGAGGATGTAGGGTCTGGGGAGGGGGTTGGCCGCGATCGCGATGGCGGCCGGTTCAGTTCAGTTCCCTCTGGCCGGGGCATCAGGGCAAGCTGGACCAGAATGCAGGCTTCGATCACGTCCAGGCCGTGTGCCTGCGCCCACCGCGCGGCGGCCGCGCTTTCGGCCCCCGGTTGGAACCAGATGGCTTGCGCGCCGGCGGCTTTTGCCTGCTCCACGATCGCAGGGGCTTCAACCGGGGGTACGACCATATTGATGACCGTTGGCGGTTCTGGCAGGTCTGCCAGACTGCCGTAGGCGGTGTCACCCTCTATCAGTCGCTCGCGCCGGTTCACCGGATAGACCGTATAGCCTGCTTCCCTGAGCTTCAGATAGATTCGATTGCCGTATTTGGCCCTGCTGTTGCTGGCGCCCACAACAGCCCAAACCGGTTCGTTTACATATTTCTCGATCAGGGAGTTCATATCCTGCATCGTGCTTCCTGCCTTGAAAATGGGTCGATCTTTCAAACTGACATGCCTCAGACAAGATGCCGGCCTGCCTGCCGCAAAAGTATACTTTCGTCCGAACTGCTGTGTCAACAAATGGTCAAGTCCGTTCAGGCAGTACGGCATCTGGTTTGCGTAGCTGAGAATCTCTCCCTGGCTTGGCATTCGCTCAATGTTTGGCGCCATGTCGACCAAGGGGCGGATACCCGCTTAAGTTGACTTCATTGCCAATCGTGCTTTTTCTCTGATATACTTTTCACACATTCGACCGGCAGAATACCTCCGCTGCGCAGGCGGTTCCAGGCAATTGAGTCGCGTTGGTCGGTGCAACACTGGGCTCCGCGGACTATACCAAAGGAGAAACGGTTGCGATGTCTGCATACGAACAGAAACCATGGGTAGAGAAGTACGAATCGGGTGTACCGGACTCAATTGAGTACAACGGCCAGCTCACACATGAAATGTTGGATGCCTCGGCCCAGACCTATGCCAACCAGGTGGCGACCCGTCTGCTTCTCGCATACCTGCCATTGGGCATCACGGTACAGGCTAAGCAGACCTATTCGGAACTGAAGGACGCCGCTGATCGCTTCGCCTTTGCCCTGCGCCGCATCGGATTGCAGCAAGGCGACCGCATCGCCATCATGCTGCCCAATATCCCTCAGCAGGTGATCTCCTTTTTCGGCGCGCTCAAGGCAGGCTGCGTCATTGTCAACACGAACCCGACCTATACGGCCCGGGAACTGAACCATCTGCTGGAGGACAGCGGCGCGGCTGCCATCGTCATTCTGAGCGGCTTTCACGAACGGGTGGCGCAGGCGAAAGAAGGTACTGATCTCAAGCACGTTATCGTAACCGACGTGCCCGACCCGCTGGGCTTTCCATTCAACAAGCTGGTGGCGAAAAAGGTCCGCGCTTCGGGCATGATGACCGACGTGCCGGACGGCCCGGGCGTGTGGGCGTTCGAGAATCTGCTTGAGACGAGCGCGCCCAACCCGCCCAGCATTGACGTCTCGCCGGATGACGTCGTCCTCTTCCAGTACACGGGCGGCACGACCGGCTCTCCCAAGGCGGCCATGTTGACGCACCGCAGCGTCATGTCCAACGTGCAGCAGATCGAGGCCTGGTACCGAGACCTGGAATACGGCGGCGAGAGGATGCTGGGCGCGATCCCGTTCTTCCACGTCTATGGCATGACCGTTGCCATGCTCTTTTCCATGTATACGGGCGCCGAACTGATCGTGACGCCGGACCCCCGTCAGACCGATCTGGTGCTTGACATTCTTCAGCGCGAAAAAGTGACGATGTACCCCGGCATCCCCACGATGTACACCGCGATCATCAACCATCCCAAGGTGGACGAAGCCGATCTCAGTTCGATCAAGGCCTGCCTTTCGGGCGGTATGTCGTTGCCGATTGAGATTCAGCGCCGTTTTGAACAGATCACCGGCGGCAAGCTGGTGGAAGGTTACGGCCTGACCGAAACTTCTCCCGTGGCCTGCGCCAACCCCATCAACGGCATGCGCAAGGAGGGATCGATCGGCTTTCCCGTGCCCAGCACTGAGGTCGCCATCGTAGGCCTCGACCCGAATGAAGCGGGTGAATTCGAAACTGTCGCCGCCGGGGAAGAAGGTGAGCTGATCGTCCGGGGCCCGCAGGTGATGAAGGGCTACTGGAAGCGCCCCGAGGAAACGGCGGACGCAATTACCGAAGAGGGCTGGTTCCACACCGGTGACATCGCCCGCATGGACGAAGACGGCTGCTTTTACATTGTGGACCGGAAGAAGGACCTGATCATCGCCAGCGGGTACAACGTCGTGCCGAGGGAGATTGAGGAAGTTCTGTACATGCACGAGGCCGTGCAGGAAGCCGTGGTGGCAGGCGTACCGGACGCGATTCGGGGCGAAACGGTCAAGGCCTATATTGTTCTGAAAGCGGGCCAGACGAGTACACAGGAAGAAATCGAGGCTTTCTGCAGGGAAAATCTGGCTCCTTATAAGGTGCCAAGGCTGGTGGACTTCCGAGACGAACTGCCAAAAAGCCAGGTGGGCAAGATCCTGCGGCGTGTGCTGATTGAAGAGGAAAAGCGCAAGATGGCTTGAGCGCGGACTGCCGGCCGTTTCACATGGTAGGCCCGATCAGAAGCTGAGAGAGGATTGATTGGGGAGAGCAAGGTTTTGGGAGAGCCCCGCATTTGACAGTTTCGGCGCCGGCGCTTATGCTTGCAGGTGTGTGCGCCCCCGTGGTGGAATTGGTATACACAGCAGGTTGAGGGCCTGTGCCCTTCAGGGCATCTCCGTTCGAGTCGGAGCGGGGGCACCGCAAAAGGGATGCGTGAGGAGTCCGCTCACGCATCCCTTTACTGTTTCTCCTTCAATTGATTCTCCCTCTATTGCTTCTCTTTCCCCACCCTTGCTTCGCAGACCCGGTCACTCGCCGAGATGGGCAAACGCCCCCATTCCCCGGTAAACTGCGGCAGGGCCCAGGTCCTCTTCGATTCGCAGCAGCTGATTGTACTTGGCGACCCGGTCGCTGCGGGCAGGCGCGCCTGTCTTGATCTGCCCGGTATTAAAGGCCACGACCAGGTCGGCGATGGTGTCGTCCTCTGTCTCCCCGGACCGGTGGCTGACAACTGCGGTCCAGCCCGCCCGGTGGCTCATCTCGATGGCCGCGATGCTTTCGGTCAGCGTGCCAATCTGGTTGACTTTGCACAGCAGGGCGTTACAGGCGCGCTGCTCTATGGCCCGCTCAATGCGCTTGACATTCGTCACCAGGAGATCGTCTCCTACCAGCTGGACTCGTGTCCCTACTCTTGCGTGAAGTTGGCTCCAGCCGTCCCAGTCGTCCTCCGCCATGCCGTCTTCAATTGAGATGATGGGATAGCGGTCGCACCAGTCAGCCCAGAGGTCGACAAGCTCTTCACTGCTCAGTTCCAGGCCCTCGATCTCAAGCTGGTAGCGCCCGGTCTCCTCCACGTAGAGTTCGCTCACGGCCGGGTCCAGGGCAATGAAAACATCTTCGGCCGGTCGATATCCTGCCTTCTCGATAGCCTGTAGTATCACCTCGATTGCGGCGGCGTTCCCTCCCAGGCTCGGCGCGAATCCGCCTTCGTCGCCAACGTTTGTGCCGTAACCGGCGTCATGCAGCACATCTTTGAGGGCGTGATAGATCTCGGTCCCCCACCGGACACCTTCGCTGAAGGAGGGGGCGCCAGCCGGCATCACCATGAACTCCTGGAAATCAGTGCTATTCGCCGCGTGCTTGCCTCCGTTGAGGATGTTCATCATGGGCACCGGAAGCGCGTGGGCGCTCACGCCCCCCAGGTAGCGGTACAGTGGCAAGCCGGATGCCGTGGCGGCCGCTTTAGCGGTCGCGAGGCTGACGCCTAGAATGGCGTTCGCGCCCAGCTTGCTCTTGTTGTGAGTGCCGTCCAGCTCCAGCATCGTCTGATCGATGGCTACCTGATCGAGCGCGTCCGCGCCCTGTAGACGCTGTGCGAGAACGGTGTTGACATTCTCCACGGCCCGCAAGACGCCTTTGCCGCCATATTTCGCCGCGTCGCCGTCCCGCAGCTCTACCGCCTCATGCACACCTGTACTGGCTCCGCTGGGCACCGCTGCGCGTCCGGTTGCGCCCCCGCGCAACCGGATTTCGACCTCGACAGTGGGGTTGCCCCGACTGTCAAGAATCTGCCGTCCAACAATGGTCTCGATATGGGTCATCGCATTTTCCCCTGTTTTTCTACCCCCGGTACGGCCTTCTTTCGGTCCCTGTGGAGGAGCGCCGGTCGCATTCACTGCCTGCGGCTGCAAGCCCTGCTCGTGTGTGCCGGTGGAGAACTTGACTTAACCGCAAAAGTTAGTATGCTTTTCCACTACGATAGTGCCCATGCAGTGATCCTGCAAGTTGCGCAGGATGCCGGCAGCGAAAGAAAGATTGGCGCATGACCATAATCTACCTGGACCACTCGGCTACAACGCCGTTACGCCCTGAAGTTCTGGCGGCCATGGAGCCGTATTACGGTTCGACCGACCTGCCGGACAGCTCGAAATACGGCAACCCGTCCAGCATCCACAGAGCGGGTCGAGCGGCCCATGCTGGAATGAGCGAGGCCCGGCGCACGATTGCCGGCGTCCTGGGCGCCCAACCGGACGAAGTCGTTCTGACCGGTTGCGGGAGCGAAAGCGATAACGCGGCCCTGCGCGGGATTGCCCTCGCCCGCCGCGCCCAATTCGGCGCAAACCGTATCATTACCACCCCGGTTGAGCATCATGCAGTGCTCTATACCGCCGAAGACCTGCGAGACTACTTCGGATTCGAGTTGACGCTGCTGCCGGTGGACGGCGAGGGTTTGGTCAATGCGGACGACTTGGGGCGGGCGCTGGGCGACGGCTCCGACGTTGCGCTGGTCAGCGTCATGTATGCCAACAACGAGATAGGCAGCGTGCAGGCGATTGGCGAATTGGGCGCGCTTTGCCGGGAACGCAGCGTGCCCTTCCACACCGATGCCGTGCAGGCCGCGGGAAAGTTGCCGCTGGATGTCGAGAGGTTGAACGTGGATGCGCTCAGTGCCAGCGCACACAAATTTTACGGGCCCAAGGGCGTTGGATTTCTCTACCTCCGGCGAGGGACGTCTTATCATCCCTTTCTTACCGGCGGCAGTCACGAAGGAAGGCGGCGGGCAGGCACACATAATGTGCCCGGCATCGTGGGGATGGCGACCGCTTTGGCTCTGTGCGAAGCGGAACGAGAAACGGAAATGGCCCGACTGCGCCGGTTGCGAGACCGGATTATCGGCCGGACGCTGGAGTCGGTTGCGGGGGCGCGCTTGACCGGCAGCCCGATGAACAGGCTGGCCAATCACGCCAGTTTCACGATTCGTGACGTCGAGGCGGAGGGCATTCTGATCGCCCTGGATCTGGCCGGGATTGCGGCCAGCAGCGGCAGCGCATGCACAAGCGCGCGCCAGCAGCCCAGTCACGTTTTGGAAGCGGTCGGAGTTCCTGCAGAGGAGTTGGCGGGGGGGTTGCGGTTGAGCCTCGGCCTCAGCAACGACGCAGACCAGATCGATTTCCTGCTGAAGAAGCTGCCGCAAATCGTCGACCGGAGCCGTCAGTTCTCGCCGGCGCCTCTGTAAGCGAATTCATCGCCGCCCGGATGTTGACCGCGGCGGCTACACCTTGGCATGAGCAGCTCTCCTCGAAATCGTTCTCAACAGATCTCTTCAAGCGGACACGGCCTGACGCTCGTCGGTATGCTCAGCTTGGACCTGCCCGCAATCGTCAGCGTCATCTTTGTCATTGGCGCCATTATTCCTGCATCGCTTGTCCTCACACTCGGCTATCTGCCCTTTAGCCTTCTCAACGCCGCCTTCGGTCGCGGCAACATGGATAGGCTGGTGTTTGAAGGAGCGGAGATCCCTTTGCTATTGGTAGGCGCGGGAACGGTCCTCCTCTTGGCGGCTCCGACCTTCTACTGGCGAATCCAGCACTTCCGCCGCATCCTGCTTTCCACTACAACCGTCCCCGGTCAGATCAGGAGTCTGAATTTCACTCCGCTGGAGTTCAGCGTAGACTACGTGTACTGGTTCCAGCAGCGAGCCTACGCCGGCCGCAATGCCATTCGCCGCAACTGGCGGCGGGAAAAGCGGGCGAGCCTGCGGCCCGGCCAGGACATCACAGCCCTGGTCGACGACTTTCACCCAGAGGCTTCGATTGTCCTGGAACTTTATTCCCGCGATGAGTCCGGTACGGCCCTGTAAATTCCGGCCGGGCCGCCCCGATCCATCTCCGCTTCATCCCCTTCGCAAAGGTCGGCTGCACGCCCGTACTGGCTGAAACACGATACATATGAAGCTGTCCACTTGCGTTATACTTACCTGGTATGGACCTTGACTGGACTTACAGGCCGCGCCGTCGTCAGCGCAGAGGGTGCTTCGTTTGGAGCGGATTGGTTCTGCTTCTGGCCGTCTATCTTTACATTCAGCGACCGGACTGGCTTGTGAGGCAGCCGCCGCCCCCCGCGACAACGCCTACGCCCAGCGCACTCTACTGGCAGACGAAGGCCGAAGCGCACATTGCCGCCGGGCATTTCAGCGAAGCTGCCGCCGCGCTTGAGCAGATGGCCGCCCTGGAACCTGAGAATGCCTACCCCCTGGTTGCCCTGGCCGGGCTGCACCTGATGGCGCGCCGCGTCGAACAGGCCCATGCTCTCACGCAGAAGGCAGTTCGGCTCGAGGCAAAAAACGTGGCTGCGCTGGCGATGCATGCACGCGTCCTGGACTGGCGCGGGAACTACGATTCGGCCAGCGATTTCGCTTTCCAGGCGCTCGAACTGGAGCCCGACAACCCGGACGTTCTGGCGGTTTTGGGCGAAATCTACAGTGACGTGGGGAACTACGCAGTCGCGCTGGACTACCTGGAGGAGGCTCTGGCCATTGATCCGGCGAATGTGATGGCCCGCCGCAACCTGGGGTATCTGTATGAAATTCAGAAGGAGCACGAGAGCGCAATTGCCGAGTACAGCCGGGCCATCGAGCTGGCGCCGAATCGGCCCGATCTGTTCATAGAACTGGGACGCCAATACGAACGCCTGGACGAGTGGGATCTCGCGATCGAGACCTACGAGAAGGCCGTAGCCGCGGGAGAGACCGCTTTCTCGCTCGACGCTCTCGGTTGGGCGTTGTGGCAGAGCAACGATTTCCTGCAGGCGTTGCGGATATTGCGTCGGGCGGCAGAGTTGGAACCCGACAATGGCCTTGTATTGTCCCACTTGGGCATGGCGTATTATCGCCGTCTCAACTACGAGAGCGCAGCCGAAACGATGGAGCGCGCCGCAAGCCTTCTGGAAGAAGATGAACTCAATGCCCAATTCACATTGATTCTGGGACTGTCTCACGTCCTGAAGAAGCCGCAGGAATGCCATTTGGGCGTTCCCTGGCTGCACAAGACGCTGGAGTTCGCTCCTGGGCTGTCTTCCGCTCTATACGGCCTGCGTCAGTGTAGTTCCAGTTAGCAGGCTGGCGATTCCTTTTTTGGGCTTTTGTTGACGCTCCCAACTCTGCGCTGGCAAACCAGAGCGGTCCTACCGTTACGAACTGTCGTTACAAATGTCTTACAACCGCGCCCGTCTGAAATCCTCCTTGCCCCGCCCCACTATCGGGGCTCCCTCGCGCGCCAACGGCAGGCCCGAGCCGGAAGAGGATGCCCAGCCGCCCGCGCCCGTGCGGCCGCCTTCCCAGGCCGAACGCAGCGCCTTGATCCGGGAGCGGGTCGCCACCCGTACAGTTACTTCCAAGCGACGCCTGCAGCGTCCCGGCCCGACCCTTAGAGTCTTGCAGCAGCCGATTCAGGCGGGAATGCGCAAGGTCTTCGACCTGCGCCGCCTCCTCTTTGTGGTGGGCGTAACCGCAATCGTTCTGCTCCTGCCCACGCCGGCCGGCCTGAGCATAGACGGCCACAAGGCATTGGCCCTTTTTGCCTTCTCCGGCCTGATCCTGGCGCTGGAACCGGCGCCGCTGCCAATCGTCGCTCTGCTGGTGCCGATTGTCCAGATCGCGCTCGGAGTGGATGACGCTGGAGGCGCGTTCGAACCGTTCGGCACGCCGGTCGTCTTCCTCATCCTGGGGAGCCTTTTCCTCGCTGAGGCCTTGCGAAAACATGGGTTGACGCGTCGCCTGGCCCTCCAGGCCATTGTGAGCAGCAGGGGACGGTTCGGGCCGCTGCTGCTGGCGCTCATGGCAATCACCGGCGGGCTCAGCATGTTCGTCCTCAACACGGCCACGGCCGCGGTGCTGATTCCGGTCGCGATTACCATTGCCCAACAGGTGCCGCGACCGGAGGACGGGCGCAAGGCCCTCGCGGTCCTCATTCTCGCCATCGGCTACAGTTCCAGCATCGGCGCGATTGCCACGATCATGGGGAGCGGCGAGAACGCGATTGCCAGCGGTCTCCTGGGCCAGTTATACGGCTTCGGATTCGTCGACTGGATGAAATACGGGTTGCCCGTAGCCCTGCTGTTGATCCCGCTTGTGTGGCTGCTGTTGCCGCGGCTGTTTGCTCTGCCCGAGCTGACCATCGACATCGAACCGGCCAGACGGGAGATCGAAAGGCTGGGCAGGCTGTCGGGACCGGAGAGGGAGATCATCGCCGTGCTGCTCGTGTCGATCAGCCTGTGGGTTGCCGGTGGCTATATTGAGCATCTGCTCAAGCTGCCGGCAACTCTGTTGAGCAGCGCGGTGATCGCAATCGGCGCGGTCGCGGTGCTTTCGGTCGAAAAAATCGTAGACTGGAGCGACCTGAAAGGCGTGAACTGGGGTGTCTTCTTCGTCATTGGCGCGGGCCTGACCCTGGGCGACGCGCTGGAGAAGACCGGGGCCAGCTCCTGGTTCGCCAACCTCGTTGCGCCGTCGCTTGAGGGCTTGCCCTTTTTCGGCGTCCTGGCCGCGCTGATTCTGCTGGCTTTCTGTATCACGCAGTTTATGAACAATGTGCCGCTTGGAGCCATCCTGGCCCCGGTACTCATCACTTTGGGGCTGGCCTCGGGCATCGACCCGGTCCGGCTTGTCATCCCGACGATATTCGCGGTCGCCCTGGCATTCGCGCTGCCCAGCGGTTCCGCGCGGATGATTCTTATCGCGGTCACCGGTGTGGTGAACCGGCAGGAGATGCTGCGCACAGGTGTGATCGTTGGGCTGGCATGTTCGGGCGTTATCTTCATGTTCTTCCTGACACTCAGTCAGCTGGGCATGATCTGATGGAAGGTGGCACTTTTGCGACTTCTCCAACGGCATTGAAGTCAATATCGCAGTTCTTTGCGAGTGCGACAGGGGGTAGAGTATGCGCGTCTGGCTAATTGGCGCCGGCAATATCGGTTCGGTGGCGTTGCGCCAACTTCTGAAGAACCCGGCTCTCGAAATCTTCGTCAGTGACCCTTCCGATCAGCCGGAAGCTGTGCAGAGCGGCTTGATCGAGCGGGTCGATCTCGTCGCCAACATCTCCCCCGTAAACGTAAATGAGATTGCGCGTCGCGTCCGCCCGGACCTGATTCTCCTTTCTCCCGGAATCGGTGAACAGGGATTCGGTGCGGTTGAAGGCAGCAAGGCCCTGTCCGAGGCGCTGAACTACGAGACGACGATTGCCAGCGAATACCCGTGCGTGATCCTTTCGCTGTCTAACCATAGCTGAACGGCGCCGTTCAGTAAGCTGGAGGCATCTGCCTCACTACTGCTATTACTGTTACTATTACTGTCTACTGCTTCTTTCTCCTATCACTATCAGAAGTTGAAAGATGACCGACGAACTGTCGCAAATCCGGCACAATCTGGGCGTATACAGGCTGCGGGGCTTCAGCGGGCGCGAAGCGGAGTTGAATGACCTGCGCCGCTGGCTGCTCGCAAGGCACGAGCAGCCAGCCCTGGCGATCAGTGGCGGGCAGGGCAATGGAAAGAGCACCCTCGCCACCGCGGCCGCTTGGAGATCGATTCACCACTTTCCCGACGGGATCATCTGGGTGGGGGCCGCGGGCCGGGATCGATTCCGCATGTATGACATTGTCCGCACGCTGGACACGGTGCTCGGCACCACGCTGACGCGCGTGAGCGAGGACCGCTGGGGAATCGGTATCCTCGAACAGCTCTACCGCCGCCGCCGTCTGCTCATTCTGGACGAACTCTCGGGAGCGACCGAACGCGAGATTCAGATCCTGGCCGAGATCATCAGTCATCTGCATGATACCGAAAATCAGTCCCATATTGTGCTGATTGACCGCGACATTCACCCTGAGTTTGCCGAGCTGGTAGGTGACCGGCGCCTTCAGTTGGGCGGGTTGCCGCTTTCTGAAACAGTTGGCTTTGTCCATGCCCGCGCGCCCGAAGCCGTGCGCGATACCGCCTTGCGCAACGTTGAGGCCCTGCACCGTCGGACAGGCGGCAGGCCCCTCAGTATGCGTCTGGTGATGGGGCTGCTGCTCGACTTTGGGCTGTGGAACGATCTGGACCAGCTGCTGGCCGAACTGCCCTCTGAGAACGGTGCCTTGGGGATGTCCAGTATTGCTGGATTCGCCGTCGAAAACTTCGCCGCTTTCTGGCCGGAGGCGGGCCTCATCCTCGATCGATTGGTCAGCGCGGCCGGCGGCGCAACCTACCAGGCCCTGACAGAACTGTTCACGGTGGGGATGGGAACTGAAGCTGAGAAGCGCCAGACATTTGAAGGCCTGGTCACCCGTGCCCTGGTCGAAGTCGACCTCTTTGATCGCAGGATCGTCGTGCAGCCGGTCGTTCGACGCTACCTTGTCGAGGGCGCCGCCATGCTCGGCGAGGACTGGCATCGCCAGCACGCACGTTACTATCTGCAGTTCGCCCAACGCTATCAGGAGCTGCCGATCCAGCGCTGGCAGGAGATCGACCCGTTCTGGGGAAACGTTCACTGGGGCGCGGACTGGGCTACCGATCGGGTGGAGCGCATCTTCGGCCAGTCCGTTGAGAAGATGGTCTTGGAACGGCTGGAGACTGAGGGCTTGCGCGATATGCCCATCAACTTTCCAGAAGTGCAGGACGACCTCAAACTGATGCGGGATTACGCGCTCGCGCTTGCCCACTACGCCTACTGGCGCCACCCGCCGGGCATCTGGCGCTGGCTCTGCGGCGGCGCCGTGGCTGCGATTGCCCTCGGCGACGCCGGCGACTTCGGCTGGATGCTGGCCAACATCGGCCGCCACCGGTTCTTCAACGGCGAAGTCGAAGAGGCGATTGAGTGGCTGCAGAGGGCGCTTCGCATCTTTGACGAGCGCGACATGTTGATGGCGATGGCCTACGGGCACACCGATCTCGGCACCTCTTTCCGCGTGCTGGAAGAACCTCGACAGGCGCTCGATCACTTCTGGCTCGCCTTCGAGGCCGCGGCGCAGATTGGTGATCCTCGCTCGCTGGCGCCCGCCTACATGAATCTTGGAAGCGCCTATCTCAGCTTGAACAATTTCGAGCGCGCAATCGAGCAGCATCGCAAGGCGCTGCGTGTCGCGTTGCGTCTCGGCGACGAAGGGCTGGTGGCGAGCGCGCACAACAATCTGGGACTGGCCATGGAAGGGATGGCGATGTACGCGGAGGCGCAACGCGCCTACGAGTCCGCCCTCACTGTTTTTGAGAGAATCCACGACGACACCGGCATCAGCACCTGTTACAACAATCTCGGCTCCGTCTGCTACGCGAGACAGGATTTTGGGGCCGCGCTCGACTGGTATGAAAAAGACCTGGAGCTCTCAGACCGGCGCGGCGCCTGGATGGATAAGGCGGCTACGCTGCATAACCTCGGTCATGTCGCGTTGGAACAGCAGGACCACGCGCAGGCGGCCGAGTACTTCCGCCGCAGCCGCGAGCTGTACGCCGCCTTCCAATTGGATGAGTACGTGGCCGAAGAGGATGAGATGCTGGCCTACGTGGCCGCCGTAGCCTCCCCGAGCAGATCCCAACGCTAACAAAACGCTTACACTTTCGTTCGATCAGGTTCTTGTCAGCCGGCATGAACTGTGCTAAACTTTCTGTTGGTTTAGCACTCAAACCGTTTGAGTGCTAAGACCGAAAGTGAAGGTTCTGCAACGCCTGCCGCAGCTGTTGCTGGCGGGTTGTGGGCCCGGATCAATCGAGTGCCAACGGATTCTTTTCCCGCTACCCTATGGCGGGCAATTTACTGTAACAAGCATCTCATCAGAAAAAGTCGAAAGGCAAGGAGGAAGTTCGAATGAATCTTAAGCCGCTCGGTGACCGGCTGGTAATCCAGCCCCTGGAGGGAGAGGAGCAGACTTCCACGGGCATCTATCTGCCGGAAACTGCCAAAGAGAAGCCGCAGCAGGGCGAGGTGGTCGCAGCGGGTCCCGGCGCACGGGACGAAGACGGCAAGCGCATCGCCATGGATGTCTCCGTCGGTGATATCGTTCTCTACGCGAAGTACTCCGGCACCAACATTAAGCTGGATTCGACTGAGGTTCTGATTCTCAAGGAATCGGACGTTTTGGCGCTCGTCGAAAACTAATCTGCCCTACACTGGACAGGCTCAACTCACCCGCCACTGTAGCGCGGGTCAAACTGGAGGAGACAGACCGCAATGGCAAAGCAACTTGTGTTTGAAGAAGAAGCCCGCCGCAGCCTGAAGAAGGGCATCGACGCCCTGGCGGACGCGGTAAAGACCACCCTCGGCCCCAAGGGCCGCAATGTGGCGCTGGACAAGAAGTGGGGCAGCCCTACCGTTACCCACGACGGCGTCACCGTCGCCAAAGAGATTGAACTGGAAGATCCGTTTGAGAACATGGGCGCGCAGCTTCTCAAGGAAGCCGCGACCAAGACCAATGACATTGCCGGCGACGGCACGACCACTGCCACTGTGCTGGCCCAGTCGATTGTCAACGAAGGTCTCAAGAACGTCACCGCCGGCGCCAACCCCATGCTTCTCAAGCGCGGCATCGAGGCCAGCTGCGACGCCATTGTCGCCTCGTTGAAGGACATGGCTACTCCGGTTGCCGGGCAGGAAGAGATCGCCCAGGTCGCCAGTAACTCTGCCGCCGACAACCAGATCGGTGATCTGATCGCCGAAGTGATGGCCAGGGTCGGCAAGGACGGCGTCATCACCGTTGAGGAGAGCAAGGGTCTTCAGTTCGAGACCGAGTATGTCGAGGGTATGCAGCTCGACCGCGGCTACCTCAGCCCCTACTTCGTCACCAACAACGAGAGGATGGAGGCGGAGCTCGACGCCCCCTATCTCTTGATCACCGACAAGAAGATCAGCAGCGCCCAGGACATCGTGCCTCTGCTGGAGAAGCTGGTCCAGGTTGGCAAGCGCGAACTGATCGTGATCGCCGAGGACGTTGACGGCGAGGCGCTGGCTACGCTCGTGCTGAACAAGCTGCGCGGCATGTTCAACGCCATGGCCATCAAGGCCCCCGGTTTCGGCGACCGCCGCAAGGCCATGCTGCGCGACATTGCTATTCTCACCGGCGGGCAGATCCTCTCGGAAGAGGTCGGCCGCACGCTTGAGAGCGCCCAGCTGGAGGACCTCGGCCAGGCCGACAAGGTCATCAGTTCCAAGGACGCCACCACGATCGTCGGCGGCCACGGGACCACCGAGGAGATCCAGGGCAGGATCGAAGAGATCCGCGCTGAGATCGATGCCAGCACCAGCGACTATGACCGCGAGAAGTTGCAGGAGCGGCTGGCCAAGCTGGCCGGCGGTGTCGCCATTCTGCGCGTCGGCGCCGCGACCGAGACCGAGCTCAAGTACCGCAAGACCCGCGTCGAGGATGCTCTGAGCGCAACCCGCGCTGCGGTCGAGGAAGGCGTTGTGCCCGGCGGCGGCGTCGCCCTGATCAACGCTGTCTCTTCTCTGGAAAGTGTCGATCTTGAGGATGCCGATGCCGCCACCGGCGCCCGCATCCTGAGGCGCGCCCTTGAAGAGCCGATGCGCATGATCGCCACCAACGCCGGTCTGGACGGCGCCGTTGTGATTGAGAAAGTGCGCGGCCTGCACGAAGGCGGTCAGGCCAACACCGGCTACGACGTCATTCAGAACGGCTACGTCGACATGATGGACGCCGGCCTCTCCGACCCCGTCAAAGTCACCCGCAGCGCCGTCGAGAACGCCAGCTCCATCGCGGCCATGATCCTGACCACCGCGGCCCTCGTCACCGACATCCCCGAGGAAGAAAAGCCAATGCCCGCCGGCGACCCCGGCATGGGCGGCATGATGTAGAGTCGGTTGGTCTGTGAACTGAAAAGAATCGAAAAGGGCGCCGGGGATGGAAACTCTCCGGCGTCCTTTCTCTTGTTTGCCTCTCCTTGGCCAAGCTCCGATTCCAGAAGGAAACCGTTATAGTAGCCAACCACCGCAGAGCACACTGCACAGAAGAAGCGCAAATCATTTTTAGCGAAAAGTGGTCTCCATAATTTCAACTTTGGATCTTCCGATATCCAGGAGAAACAATAGAAGATGTCCAGATAGTCTATACAAAGAATCGGCGTTCACGAACTTGCTCGGTAATCAGAGGAATTATGAAAAGATTTCTTATGCCCAAGGACATACCGAATTCATTATGGGATGGCGATAATCTCTTGCGACTTCCTATTCCGCTGAAGATAGCCTATGTTGAAACATTGACGACCAATGGACTTCTTGAAGAAGCGCTCAAAGTCTCCTCAGAGGCATCTGTTGGTGGAGAGTCAGTAGAAGAAACAGACCTGCATTTTGCTCGCAAATTCGACGGCTCCTGTGCCCGGGTTGAATTGGCTGTATTGGATCCCAAGGAGGAACTCAGGAATGCTTCCGACTACTTCATTCGAGCATTTTCAGGTGGACAAATTAGGCTGCTTGACATTCCGTGTGGATGCGGTGCAGCGAGCGCGGCATTGCTTACGACGGTTGCTGAGCTACGTCGACAGAGGGTCTTACCCCGCGAACCCCTTGACGTTGCTATTATAGGTGGAGACATATCAGACAATGCTAGAAGATACGCAGATTGTGTTTTTGATGCATTGAAAAAGGAGCTTCGAAGCCAGGGGATATTTGTTAAGGTGGCACTTTACCCATGGGACGTTTTGGATGATGCAAGTACTACAGATTTGGTGGACAAATGGTTGAGGGATCAAGATTGCGAAAGGTTTTTCCTTCTCATTTCGAATTTCTCCGGATTCCTAAACAATGAAGGAAAGATCAAGAAGGCCAGAGAACAACTGAGACAAGTAATAAATTGGGCGGGGACCCGACGCTCCACCATAGCATGGATCGAGCCCCCAACCAGACAGGCCAAGCGTTTGCCGCTTAATCAGATATTGAAAGGTATTTTTGACAAGCTGAAGTTTTGGTCCTACGAGCCGGCAGAATCCAGCGAACGCTATATCTCTGAAGCCAAGTTCGCGGACCCGGTTTGTAGCGAAAGAGTTCACAATGTAAGGCTTCTACTGTATCAAATGGAGGAGCCTACGTGATGAGCATGAAACAGGAAGTTTTGGCTAAGCGAGCGGTGTATGAATATCGCCCAAGGGATATTTTAGCTTACGTCAGTCTCCGTTTGTACTTGAGAAATCAGTGTGCTATGCGTGATAGGTGGAATCGCGGGATTGCTACTGAATTGGCGGTTAATCAGTCCCAGCCCAGGTATAACCACATTCTACAATTCAAAGAAATTCACCAAAACGGATGTGTCGAATTTCGCGACCTTTATATACCCGGACCAAATGAGATTCTTGCAGAAGTGGCCCTCTTGGCGGAATGTTCGAACAACGCGGGGGCCTTCGAACTACCTCGTGGAGTGTATAGCTACAAGCTTGCATCCAGAGCCGAAACCCAAGGGATTTTCCAATACTACTTTCATGGATTCCGAAACAGGCATCGGGCAATCGCGCAGGCATGCCGCGACCAGGGTGACGCTGTTGTCCTCTACACTGACATTAGGAAGTTCTACCCTTCAGTAACGATCGACCAGGCAAAGAACGTATGGAATGCTATTTGCAAGGGCAGCAGATTATCCGACAGATTTTCGCTGCTAGGACTTAAGCTTCTCGAAAGCTACGAGCAAACGACGTCCAGCAATCCCGCGTTGTTAATTGGGCCAATGTTCAGCCATCTCATTGGCAATCTTGTTCTTCGTGAAATCGACTTAACCATGGCACAGGATGCTCCCGGCCAATACTTCCGCTATGTTGATGATTTCGTCATTGTCGCCTCCAAACAAAAGGCCATTGAACTCGAGAAAAGCCTTGGCGGCATGCTGAATAGAATAGGATTAGACCTGCACAGGGACAAGAGAATGAGCGTACCTTCAGCAAGATGGCTAGAATTTCAAAGTGTCTTTGAAGACGATCAATCTAGAGTGTCGTGGAAAACCTTTATTGGTGGTCTGAAACAGCTGATGCTGTTTCGACCTGACAGCCGCCACGAAATGGAGGATAGATTTCGCGAAGCAGGCATTCGCATTCGTCCTTTAGACTATTCAGAAGTCGTGCAGAACCGCGATTACACAAATAAGATCAGTTCATTACTGAAAAGCCCCTGGCTTAGATTTCGCATGCAGAGTCTAAGCCCTGAACAGATCATTTCAGAAGGACTTCAGTTACGCAAACGATACGAAATTCAATTGGGTGAACTCCTAGTTCAATTGCAGAATAGTGACCAAGTTGGCAAAAAGATGAGAGTTCCCCGCCTTCGTTTTCTACTGTCTCGCCTCGGATATTTGGCAACAACCGAACAACTAAAGATTATTGCTGACGCAATCGGCGGCGTTAATGAGGTGGCTATCTTTGTGAGCATTTACAATGCTCTAGTGGAGCGCGACGTTTCGGAACTCTTGAAATTAGGACCGAAAGCAGTTCAATCAGCGGTCCAACCACTCAAGGTAGCTTCCGAGCCGGTCCGTTGTTCGATTCCGAATTCCCGAAAAGAAGTGTCCCAAGCTTACGCAGTCCTTCAGCTTAACGGCGTACCTCTCGAAGTTTCAAACGAAATACCTGACGATACCATGACGACGTTTTGCCGAGGGGGAAATGAGGTAGGAAATCTGTTTGAATCTTCGAACATGTATTTTCGCGAACTTGCTTGCTTGTATGGAACAGACAATCCTGAGTTGCTAAGTTGGTGCCTAGATACAGCATTCGATCGAGATGAAGACATGGCATTTGATATGTTAGATTATACGTACTGGGCCTATTGAAAAGTATCTGCTGCTATAGTCTGTGTTGACAGTTCCAAACTTCAAAGTACGAAATGGCATAGAACGCATATCGTAACACTATGTGGATAGTGGCAATGTTAAGAGCACGAAAGAGGTAGAGTAAGGTAGAGACGCTAGGCTTCTACTTGAGAGCGTTTTGCTAATCTAATGACTTTCAATAGCCGAGAACCTGATGCCCCTTTATACACTGCTGTTTGAGAATCTCAGTCAATCGCTTTGGGCCAAAAGCGGATTCTTCCCTCCCCTACACCTCAAACACTTCCCCCATCGCCAAGCTGAACCCCGTCAATGTCGGTGAACGCAACGTCTCCCCCTCCCCGTAAATGCCGTCGACCTCAAACCCGCCCTCCCCCCGCAACAGAACCGTAACCGTCTTGGCGTCAGGGTCCACGATCCAGTACTCTTTCACGCCGTGGTGGGCGTACAGTTCCAGCTTAACAGTCCTATCGCGCTCGACTGTGGCGGGGGAGAGGATTTCCACAACCAGATCGGGCGCGCCCTGCACGTTATCCGAAGTGATGATGTCCGCGCGTTCGTTCGAGATGAACAATATGTCTGGCTGCACAACGTTTGTGTCCGATAGCACGACATCGAAGGGTGAGAAATACACCTTTCCCAAGCTGCGCTCTCTTACAAATGTACCAATCATAAGATGCAAAATACCCGAAATGTATTGATGAATCTCCTTGGGGGATGGATACTCAATCAACTCGCCATTCAGAAGTTCGTAGCGCTCGTCATCCGACGTTTCCAGATAGTCGGCGTATGTGAGTTTGGCCTGTGTAGCGGTCACATTGGGCCCCAGTGGCGGCTGCGGGACGAGGAAGGACGGCGGACTCTAAGCCGAAGCCAACTACTGAATCAGCGAGATCCCCATGATCGGGAAATGCTGGTCGAAGGCAAAGGCGGACGAGATTCCAAGACTCTGGCACACGACAAAGCTGGTGCAATCGGTGAATGACAGCCTCTCCGAACTATACTGGCGAAATAGCCGCTTGGCTTGCTCAAAGACCGACGCGTCGATTCGTGCTATCACTAAGTCATTTGTTCCTTCAGCGCGTTCAATCATTTTGAGAAAGCGATTCGCTGGTGGGTAGCCAGCATCATACCTGAGCCGCGTTACGCTTTCATCGAGTACATAATCTGTCGTTATGATCCTCGTTTGCTTCTGCCCCAGTTCACTGTAGATCACTCGTGCGTCCGTATGATGCTGATCCCTCGCATTGAAAAGGGCAATCCAGGCTCCGCTATCGACAAAAATCATGGCTTTGTACGCAGTTCATAGATGAGGTCGTCATGGTTGACTGAGCCATCGGTTGCCCCGGAATCTACAAATCCAACCATCTCATTCAAAATCGCGTACATTTCCTCTGCTCTGTTCTCTTCGGCGTTTTCAACGCGTCCTCCCTGCACGAGAGGGATTAGGAAATTGAGGAAGTCCAGCGCCTGCCAAAGGATTCCTGAGAACACATCGCGCAGATTCTGGCCATCGACATCAAATTGCTTCGCAATCTTCTTGTATTTCTTTCCTTTGCGATGCGCCGAAGAACTTGAGCGCAGGCTCTGGAGGTTACGCAAGAAGGTGATATGCTCTGTGGCATCTTCGGCGTTGCGAGAGGCCAGAACTGCTTCGAGGCGAGCTATGCCGCCTTCCCCCACTCCTTCTTTCTGTTCATCGGAAAGCAATGAATTCAGACGCTTCACATGCAAGGAGTCGATCAGAATCTTGGTAAGGCTCAGAATCAATTCGTCGAAATCACGCTGCTCGTTAGCGGCTGGGATGCGCAAGCTCTGTAAGTGGTGTTGATCGTCTGAGACCAGTGGTTGCAACAAATGCCATCCCAGGTGTTCTATACACAGCTTCTGCAAATCATCGTACTGTTCCTTAAACAGGAGATCAGGTTGGTCCGATTCCATGGCCTGAACCATCAACTGACGCCCTAGGTAGATTTCACTCATGCCCCCCTCGGGAGAAATGTTAAATGATTGCCAGTGCAGTTGTTCATTGTACGGGAGATCTCGCCCTAAATCACCCAACCACGCGCAGACCTTATCGGAATGATGGTTGTCTATATCCATGATCCACAACCTGCCGCAACGCAAAAGAGAGTCCTCAACCGAGTATTTGCCGGGCTCCTGATAGTATTTGTCCAGGACCTGCTTGCTGAAATGCACTGGAGTCAGATAATCGGGAGCGTCCGGATTTGTCCCAAAAAAATTCGCCAGAGCGTCCGGATTGCATGTGTGGGTAACTTCATCACCGTCCTCATCAACATCAATGATAAACTCGACGTGCTTTTCCTCTGGCTTCTCGGCAAATCCCCAGAATCCGCTCTTGGACTTCGGCAGCGGTTCAACAAGCCGCTTTCCCCACAACCGGCTATATGCCTTATGGCTGCCAGAGCCACCGAAATCGTCGTAGTAGAGCCTCCAAAACATGAGTCCATGCCGCTGTTCGACACCGCCCTTCTTTATTTCGAGTTCTTCCAACCAGTGTGCCGAATGTTCCACACAGTCAAATTGGATCGATAAGTGCATCTCCTTTACTGCCAGAAACTGCCGGATCTCCTTGAGCCTTATTTGGATAAGGTCCGGCTTAACGACGGCAACTCTCACTACATTGCCAGCGTCATCGATCTTCAGGTATTCATCCGACCTTCTGTCATGGTACAGATTGTGAAAAAGCCGGAATTCCTCCGATATCTCTTTGTAGTCTTCCCTGATCCCATGGAATTCCCGGTCTATGACCAGTGGTTCAACCCCGCTATCGTCACCGTAGCGCAGGTACTTAGGTTTCCATTCCCCGAGTATGAGTTCTTCGACAGTTCCGGGTACACCGCTGCCGTGTGAAAGGTCCCAGGTCGACTTGGAAAGTGCCCGCTCAATCTGATCAGACGGAATCAAGGCGCAATAGATTCCCCTATCGAAATGACAATCCCTGTCCGACCGATAAACCGTAACCATCTCGGTCGCTTTTAGTTCGTGCCGCAGAAATTCAAGCGTCTTCTTCTGCGATAGCCTGTCCCGGTCTGAACTGATATTCATAATTCTTTCCTTCCCTTCTCAGAAAATCTCCTCCAACGCCAAGCTGAACCCCGCCAGCGTCGGCGAACGCAACGTCTCCCCCTCACCATAGACTCCCACCACCCCGAATCCGCCCTCCCCCCGCAACAGAACGCTAATCGTCCTGGCGTCAGGGTCCACGATCCAGTACTCTATCACGCCGTGCTGGGCGTACAGGTCAAGCTTGACCGTCCTATCGCGCTCTGCTGTTGCAGAGGAGAGAATCTCCACCACCAAGTCCGGCGCGCCGCGAACGTTCTCGCGTGTGACGATCTGGCTCCGCTGGGAGGAAACGAACAGAACATCCGGCTGAACTACGTCCGTGTCCGACAGTACAACGTCGGTGGGGGCAGCAACAACCGTCCCCAGCCCCTTCTCGTTTACATATAGATAGAGACGGGAGGCCAGTGCCATTGAAATCATCTGGTGGCCTGTAAGCGGTGCCGGGGGCATGACCAACTCTCCGTTCAGAAGCTCGTAGCGTTCGTCATCCGACGTTTTCAGATAGTCGGCGTATGTGAGTTTCGTCCCTATGTTCAACTCTTCAGGCCTCCTTTAAGGAAGCGAGGGGTATACGCCTCTCTCAATCGCTCCGGCTCCGCGCCCAGCATAGCACAAGGGTGCTACCAGTAGGAAATAAGTTAGAAGAGTCGTCACGACTCTTCCGCTTCGTGCCCATTCCCCGACGTCTCGATCTCCTCCAGCGCATAAGGGGACACCTCCTCATATCCGACGTGGACTTCCGCCAGCCGCGCGCCAGCCTGAAACTGTCCAGCAGCGCGCCGTCGATGCGGATCGCCTGTCCGCCGCGCATGGCGCGCGCGTACTGCTCCGCCAGCGTCCAGCCGAACGGTTTCGCCGCGGCGCGCAGCAGATTGGCGAATGCTGGCGCAACCGCGCCCTCATGCACCGCGCCGAGCTGAGTTAGCCTGCGGACCTCGGCGAAATAATCCTTGACAATCTTGTGTGTGGCTTTGAGCTGGAACATGGGCGGGGGCTGATATAGGAATACGCGGCGACGGCTACACTATCCAGTCCCCGAAATTCCTCTATCAGAAGCAGTAGGCAAGGCACGCACTGCCGCACCCACCTCGCGGTCGGCTGCGACAAGATCGAACTGAGTTTGCAAATTGAGCCAAAACAGAGGATCTACACCGAACCAGTGCCCAAACCGCAATGCCGTGTCGCTGGTGACGGAACGCTTGCCCGCAATGATCTGGCTGATGCGGTTCGGGGGCACGTCAATCTGACGCGCGAACGCCGTAGGGGACACGCCCATTTCCGCAAGCTCATCCTTAAGAATGTCCCCCGGATGTACAACTCGCTTGAACACCTTTCACCTCCTTCTTGCTTCTAATGCAGATCCCAAACGTGACCAAGATTTTGCACATAGCGGGAAAGTGGGCGAGAGGCCCGTGACCGCAGGATACAGACCGCGTAAAATCTTGGTTTCAAATTGGGCTTACATTAGTGATAGTCCACAATCTCGACGTCGGTCGGGCCCAGCCCTTCAACCCATAAGAAGCAGATGCGCCATTGCCGGTTGATCCGGATGGAATAGTATCCTTCACGCGCGCCGCTAAGAGCTTCAAGCCGGTTGCTCGGCAACGCTCTCAAGGAGTTCAGAGATGGCGCGGCGTTAAGTATCGAAAGCCGCTTCGCTGCTTGCTTCTCGAACCCTTGGAATGCTGCGAGAAATTCACAATTATCAAGACCCAATTTGAAATTTGTCCCTCGACAGGAAGTGTATGAGCAGCCAAGCGACAAAAATGACACACCAGATAGGAAGGAGGAACCAGATGATTAAATCCATACTTTCGCACTGAAACTCGTTTTCAAGAAAGTAACTACCGTCGTCGATATTGTTGCAGGCGTCAAGATCGATTAGTTTTCCGTCGTCAGTGAACGAAACAAAGACACCGAAGACCACCAATGCAACTAGAAGAATCAATGTTGTAACTGTGCATCCTTTCTTCAAGACGCCCTCCATTGCTGTAGGCTGGGGCAATTCCTGCATCAAGGAATTATGTGTCGTTTGGCAACGGTAAATGCAGTACTCAGGATAGGAATTACGATGCCCGCCACCACCACCCAAAAAACGATGAACTGCTTGAGAGTTCTGTTCTCTGATTCCACCTTAATCGTCTTGACCAAGCCTTTGAGTTCAGCAATCCCAGCTTTCATTTCTGTTCTCAAGTCTCCAATCTGTTCTTTGAGTTCTCGTTCGACACCGATGATTATATCTTTTGGTGTGGCTCCCAATTGAATCTTGGAATTTGCGTATTTCGCAAGCAAAGGCCGAGTTTCTGTGCTTCTGAGTTCTTGTCGGCCTGAATAGTCGTGGATTCATTTTGAACTTACATTAGTTCGCTTTCAAGTCAGGCTGAAAAAGCAAGTGAAGGCGCCTCACAGATATTGGAACTCAAAGCCGTTACAATAGTTCAGGCAATTAGGCTTCTACATGAATACCGGATTGCTCGCGCTATAGCTCAATTGATTCCGGATTGGCTTTGGAGATGAAAAGACCGAATTGAACCAACTTTGCGAGCGGCAGATAGGCCAATGACGAAAGCCCTGTTGCTTTCAGACATCGCCGACTGCAAAATCCGTGCGCGGGGACTCATTTTCTGACGGAAAAAACTTACTTTCCGCCACTACCCTGCCAGAAAATTCACCGCTCTTCCCCCCTTAAAAAGGGCCAATACTGAACGAGCGCCGACCTGCCGGAAATATCCACAATCCTCGCCAAGAGTTCGTTTCCGTCGGCATCGGTGAGTCGCAGATCCTCCTTCAGAAAGAAGGAAACCGGCTGCGGCAGCCCCTGGTTGACGGCGACGTCGGAGGTGTAAAGATAGGTTCTGTCATGTGTGTCTCGAACGGGATTCAGCCGCCCCGCCAGTCCTGGAAGAGTTCCGCTCCCCTCTGGGAAGATCACGCCGCCTCCGTCTGGCAGATGTTTCATTTCGATTACGAGCGCTCTTTGGCTCGGCGTCCACGCACGCTCAAGGTGGGCAGCGTACCCCTCGGCGGCCGCGTACACGGTCATGGGTAATTCTGTGCTGTGCAGAGAGACGGTCGCCATTCCCTCGTCACTGCTCGTCGCGCGCTGCCACGTGTGGTTGGGGAACAGTACCAGGACGTCAACGCCCGGCAGGGGCCGGTCGGCGGCGCGTACCGCGATCTGCGCCTGCGCCGCGCTTGGCTCCAACGGCGCGGAGGGGAGGAGCACGAGCAGATCCGCATCCCCCACAATCCGAAATTCGGCCGGTTTCCCGCTTGCGCCCATGGTCTCGCGCTGGATGATCGGAACGCCGTCACCGCGCCGCTCCATGAAATAGCGCCGCTCCCCGCGGCCGCGCGTATCCTCGGTCGGCATCCTGCCCAGCACCGACACGAGCAGTTCGTTACGCGTCGCCTGGCGGTCGGCGATGTTGGCGACCGTCAGGCTGTTTGGCAGAGTGCCCGGCGACTGGATTTCCAGGCGGTCTGCAAAAACGGACAAGCGGATGCGGCTGCCGGGAATGGAGTAATCGCGGTGCGCCACCGCGTTGACGACGGCCTCAAAAATGGCCCGCTCGCTGAATTGGGGCAGATCGATGCGGGCCGGGTCCTTGTGGGCGGCAACCTGCATGTTGCGCGCCGCGAAGGCTACGGCCTCGGTGATCTGCCGGTTCAGCGGCCCGCCAATCGTCTGTGCGTCGACCTGCCCGGAGGCGCGGTCAGTTCCGCGGTAGCGGGTGGCGGTGATGCAGGCGTTCGGCAGCCACTCTTGCGGCTCGCGACTACACAGCAGCACGCCGGCGACGGTCGCCGTCTGCGGGCCGCCGGCCGCGTCGCTCAATAGGCCCAGCTTGGTCAGCGCCAGCTCGGGATCAGAAGCGCCCTGCACGCTCAACAGCGGCCGCCACAGAGACTCATCCAATGTGCCGAACCCTGTTCCGGGAACGGGCTGTTTGTCGAACCAGAGAAAGCGCGCCTGGGCACGCTGTTGAGCCAGCCGCAACTGGTCATCGCTCAACATTCGCCTTTTGGAGCTGCCCACGCGGCGAAAACTCCCTCCAGGACTGTATTGGCGTCATGCTCTCCATGCCATGCCAACCCGAAGCTCTCTCCAGGATGTACAACTCGCTTCAACACAGTTCATCAGCCTCCTATACGCAACACGACGCCGTGCATAACGAGTAATACCCCCCGCCTGCGCAAGAACGGCACAGCGTCACGCCTTCCCTTACGACCTCGCGCTCGTTGATAATCTCTTCGCTGCACTTCACACAGATCGCCCGCGCGCCGGCGCGGCTGACGATGGCCGCGACCGGTGTTGCCAGGACCACCCACTCGAACGAGAGCAACTCCTCGTCCGGCATCCGCTGGTAGCCGTGCAGCATCGCGAAATAACGCCGCTTCTGCTCCGGCGCGTAATCCCACGCCCGCTCGCGTACATCGACCCGCGGCGCAACTCGCAGCGCCCGTTCCGTCTTCACGTCGACGAAAGTGGCGGCGATCTTGCCGTAGTCCTCGACCCGCAGCGTGCGGCCCCCAACGGACACCCCCGCGGCCGCCTCAACACCGTCTGCAAAGCAGCCGTCGGTCTCCACGATGACCAGCAAGCGCTTGTCCTTGCGGGGCGCCTCCAGTTCCAGCATGGCTGCCGCGGCGATCGCGCAGCGGGCGCCAAGCACTTGGCGGGGACAGAGGTGTTTGTGACGTGCGGAGGCCAGTTCCAGCGCCTTTTTGAGCGTAGGCGAGACAGCCTGTTTCGGCATAACGGCCGGTATTGCCATTGGAGCGCCTCCTCGGTTGCGGAACGCTGACTTTGGGCGCCGTTGACAGTTTTCAGAAAGCTGAACACCTGCCAGTGCGGCGGCTTTGCACCATTATACCATTGAGATCAAGTCACTATACTTCACTGTTCCCTCTTTACGCTCCCGCTGTTGAGCCGCTGAATGAAACAGTGGGCTCCCCAACGAAAATACCAGAATATATCATAATATGACAGAGCGTGCCATGATATGTCAAAACGTGTCAAAATCCTTCAGCGTTCTCACGACTGAACCACCGCATGGGAAGGAGGGACGGCCCCGAAAAAAATAAAAAATCCTGTCAAATCCTGTCAAATCCTGTCAAAATCCCCGGATTCTCTCTCTGTTGAACCGTCGATTGGCACTGGGGAGTCCCCAATGAAACATGTCAAAAAGGTGTCAAAATTTGAAAAAAGGCGGCAATAACCATCGGCGCCCTCCCCCTCTCACTCCTCTCTCCTCTCCCCTCACTCCTCGCAGTTCCCCTCACTCCTCGCAGTTCCCCTCACTCCTCGCAGTCCCCCGCACACTGCTGCGGCCATGACGGAAACTGTGCCCTTGTGTTAGAATGCGCAGCATGATCGACGAGACAACCTGGCGCACCCACGATAACCCACCTGCCGAAACGACCGTCGTTGTCGCCATGAGCGGCGGCGTCGACAGTTCGGTCGCGGCAGCGATGCTTGCAGAGCGGGGTTACCGGTGCATCGGCGTGATGATGCGGTTGTGGGCTGAGGTGGCCGGCGGCGAAGGATCAGGCAACAAGTGCTGCGATGAGGAGAGCGTGGAAGACGCCCGTCGCGTCGCCGACCGGCTCGGCATGCCCTTCTATCTGATCAATGTCGAGCGGCCCTTCAAAGAGAAGGTGGTTGACCTCTTTATCGAAGGATACAGCCAAGGGCTGACGCCCAACCCCTGCCTGGCCTGCAACCGGCACATCCGCTTCGACTACCTGCTCAACTACGCCCGCCGGCTGGGAGCCGATTACCTGGCGACGGGCCACTATGCACGTTTGCGGCGGCAGGCCGGCGGCAACGTGCATCTGTTGCGCGGCGTCGATATGCAAAAGGACCAGTCCTACGTGCTGAGTATGTTGGGCCAGGCCGAGTTGCGCGACCTGCTTTTCCCCGTGGGCGAACTCGCAAAGGAAGAGGTGCGGCGGATGGCGGCTGCACGCGGGCTGCCCATCCACAGCAAGCACGATTCGATGGACCTTTGCTTCGTCGTTGATGACGATTACCGCCGCTTCCTGACCGACTGGGCCGGAGATGCGATGACCGCAGGCGAAATCGTGGACGTCGATGGCAATGTGTTGGGCCGGCACAACGGGTTGCCGAACTATACCGTAGGGCAGCGGCGGGGACTGGGCCTGAGCGGCGCGACCGCGCCTATGTACGTGGTTGCGTTGCAGCCGGACGGCAACCGCCTAATCGTAGGACCGGCCGAGGCCCTCGGCAAGACTGAACTGCTGGCGACAGGCGTGAACTGGACGGTTGGCGGGCCGGTTCCCGCGGGCAGCCGCGTTCAGTGCCAGATTCGCTATACCGGACAACCCCTGGACTGTACGATCTATCCACGGCAGGACGGCGCTGTGAGGGTCGCTTTCGCCGAGCCGGCTCGCGGCGTCAGTCCGGGTCAGGGAGCGGTCTTCTACGACGGTCCCCACTGTCTGGGCGGAGGACTGATCGACAGAGCGGATCCCGCCGCAGTTTCGGCGGCATCTGAGAGCGCGCCGGCCGGTCGTGTCTCCCTCAATTGAGGTCGAGGAGGTACACGACTGACTCCCGGTTCGCCGTTTGCGTCGCTGATTCTCAGTCCGTCAGTCCTGCTGGCCACACTGCTCGTCACGGGCTACGCCAGCATCTTTCACCTGTGGACGGGCCGTTCGCTGCGGGAACTGCCGCAGTACCTGGTTGCGGCTGGCTTGGGATTTATCCTGGGGCATTGGGTTAGCCAGACACTGCAATGGGATACATGGCAGGTCGGGCAACTCAGCCTGTTGGAGGGGACTCTGGCATCGGTGTCTGCACTGTTTCTCGTCAGGGTCGTCATTCACTAGTCCCGAGTCAAGCGCGCAGCGCGGCCGAACTGTCTGCCGGCCGACCCGGACCTTCTATACTCGACCCATCGCAAAAGGAGAGCGTCGTGGTCAGCGCCACAGTGCGGGACATCGCCATCATTCTGGTTGCGCTGGAGATTCTCATAATGAACGGTCTGCTGGTCGTACTGATCTGGCAGGTCTGGCGTCTGGTCAAAATGATCAGGGCCGAAATGAGACCGGTAATCAGAGACAGTCAGGAGACGGTCGGCACGGTCAAAGGCTCAGCAGAGTTTGTAAGCACGAGTTTCATCTCTCCTCTCATTTCCACGAGCGGCAGACTGGCCGGGATCGTTCGTTCCGTACAGGTGATCAGGTCGGAACTGAAGAGTTCGATGGGTGAGATGACACCGCCGCGGCGCCGGTCCCGCGCCGGTGACGCCGACCCGCCGCAAAAGGCGGCTGAGTCTCCGCCGCCAACCGCCTGATCGGGGGATTGAGGCCATGCCGGCACGGGCTGGTCATCTTCGCGGTGCAGGCCCGTTCATCCCGCCAGGGCCTGGCCCTCTCCAAAGCAACGCCAACCTCCACCACCAGCTCGATACCGGCCGCGGCGGCGCCGCAGACGAGAGCGGCTATGCGCTCGGAGCGTTTGCATTTGGCGAACGCAGATACGTTGCAGAGAGGACTCAGAGAGTGATTGGATGAACTACTGGCAGACCGAGTTGATCCGGCTGCGCGGGGTGGAGCCGGAGGACGGGGACACCTTCTGGCGCTGGAACCAGGACAGCGAGATGGCGCGCAATCTTGAATTCGTCTGGCCGCCGGTTTCCCTTTCGCAGGTGCGGGAGTGGGCAGCCGACGAGGCCAAGAAGAAGCTGGAAAACGACTCGTTCAGCTGGGTTATCGAAGGTCACGACGGGACGCCGGTCGGTTTCATTCACACCCACAACTGCCATCCCCGAAACGGCATCTTCAAGTACGGACTGGGTGTAGATGCCGCCTACCGCCGCAAGGGCTATGCCGCTGCTGCCATTCTGCTGATTCTTCGCTACTACTTTCAGGAGCTGCGTTACCAGAAGGTAACGGTTCAGATGCACAGCGAAAACAGTAGCTCGCGCTCGTTGCACGAAAAGCTCGGCTTTGTACGCGAAGGAGCCGTGCGCAGGGCTATCTTTGCCGACGGGCGCTACCTGGACGAGCTCTACTACGGCATGACGGTTGAGGAGTGGCGGCAGCGCTATCAAAAGGCCTACGAATGAGCCGGTTCGTCAGTGCGAAACGGGTTGACTCATCGTCAGCCGCCTGGCCGCACAGGCTGCGGGAACTCAGGAACCAGTTGCAAGAGCGGCCTTCGCTGCTGCCGCATCACTTCCTTGAAGCTGTCTTGCCCAAAATAGGCGGGGCCTGCTTTGCGCTCAGTTGCGGCCAGGCCGACCGGGCGGAAACGCTCAGCGGTTACGCCTTCTTGCTCCCGCGCGACATCAGTGGTGGCGCCGCCGCGTATACGTTGCGCTACGAGCAGATTGCCGGTTCGGTCCCGCTGGGCGCCGGCGAGATTTCCGGCGCCGTCGAAAGGCTTCTTCCTTCGAACAGCAAGACCTGCTTTTACCTACCCGCGGCGCGCCACCCGTTCAAACCCACGCACATCGACCTTGACGGAATCGACTGCGGGCGCCCCGACGAGGAAGAGGCCGCGGAAATCCGATCGATGCAGCAGTCGATATGGCACAGCCCGCCGGATGGGCTCTATCCCAGCGACCTGCATAGTGCCGAAGGAGGCATCGGTTGCTCGCTGGTGGCCCGCGTCGACGGGGCTGTGGCCGGATTCCTCCTGGGGTTCTTCCGTTTTCCCACCTGTCCTGCCATGCCTGCGCTTCATCCATACCGCCGGGAACTACAACTGGAATCTCAGCTGCTTGCCGTGGCGCCCGGCATGCGCCGCCGCCGTATCGGTCGTGCGCTGAAACGGCTGCAAGCGCGTCAGGCCCTCGCGATGGGCATAGATCTGATTAACTGGACGACCGACCCGCTCCTGTTTGCCAATGGGTTGCTCAACTTCACCCGCTTGGGCGCTGTCGCCTGCGAGTTTCAGCCCAACCTGTATTCCTTTCGAAACGAGCTGAACCGTGTGACCGCTTCGCGACTGAACCTGTTGTGGGCTGTTCGCACGAAGCGCGTGCAGAGGGCGCTGCTGGGCGGCGGGCACTTTGGTCCTGTAGAGATCGAGTCCGACCCGGACTTGACCGTTGTAAACCAGGGTAACGGAGCGCCGCTTTTCAGTGCTGCCAGCGCACGCATCGCCATCGAGATCCCTCCCGACTGGGTGGCGCTGCAGCGCCGCGATCAGCCGGCCGCGCAGCGCTGGCGCGACGTCACAAATCAGCTGCTGGACCATTACCTCGGTCCAGAGCCGGGCCGGTATTTCATCACCGCGACAGGAGTATCGGGAGCGAGGCGCTACATCATCGGCGAGCGCGTCAACGCCAGTCTGCTCGACGATCTGTTCGCGCCGGCGTAGCCAGTCGCGAAGTTGCCTTCGCTGCGCCGGGTGAGTCGAGCGGAGCGCCTCTTCCGTAGGAGGAGTGAGCCCCTAAGTCAGTAAACGGTCGATCTCGGCGTCGTGACGCCTTTTGCGGGACTGAACCAGGGCGCGCTGTTGCAGGACGCGCGGCAGGCCGAGCAGGCCGGCGAGTTGTCCGCGCAGGCGGGCGCGGGCAGCGCTCCCGCGACAGTTGCGCAGAGCGTCAGCCGCGATCGAAAGTTGGGCCTTCAGGATCTGCGTAGAATGGCTGAGGAGGAGCGGGGTCGGCATGTTTTTGGCCAGAGTCCAGATCGTGTTGCGGCCCACGTAGAAGCTGCTTAATTCGTCGCCGCCGCTGCCGCCCAGCTTGTGGAAGACACGCGCCGCCGGCGCAAATGCCGCGTGCCAGCCGAGGAGTTGGGCGCGGAACGAGAAATCGACGTCTTCGATATACATCCAGTACGCCTCGTCAAAGCCATCCAGGGCTTCCCAAAGTTCGCGGCGCACGGCCATTGCCCCGCCGCAGCCGCCGAACACCTCCTCCGCGTTGTCGAACTGGCCGCCGTCGGTGGCCCAGACACCGCGATTCCGCGCAATCCCATCCCGCCCCATCATGTCTCCTGCCGAATGTATGCGGTCCCGTTCTTCAAAGAGCAGGAGCTTGGCGGCTACGATTCCCGCCCGGGGTTGAGAGCAGACCGCTTTTGCCAGTTCGGCCAGGAACTCCGGTGCCGGTTGTGTGTCGTTATTCAGAAGAACCATCACGCGTCCTTGCGAGGCGCGGGCAGCCCTGTTGACCGTGCCGACGAATCCTCGGTTCTCGCGGCCGGCCACAATGCGCGCCTGAACGGCGCTGGCCTGCACCCAGGCAACGGAATCGTCGTTGCTGGCGTCGTCTGCGAAGACGACTTCAAAATCGGTGAAAGTCTGTGAAGCCAGTCCGGCAAACAGGTCGGGCAGATGCCGGACGCCGTTGTAGTTGGGTACGAGTACTGAAAAGAAAGGGGCGCGTGCCGGGCTCTCGTCGAAACTGCCCGCACTGCCTATTGCTCCGTTCACGTTCATGGCTTTATCCGGTTCATGAATTGAATTCTGTCTGCGCATATTCACGCAGCGCCTCGCGCCAGCCGCGCAGAGCAATCCCGAGGGCCGCTGCGGCCTGGTTGACCAGGACGGCATGGCGGGGAGGCGTCGTCGGGCGCGGCCACTCACTGGCTCTGATCGGCTCGACGGGGAGCGCCTCGCGTCCGGTCAGGCGCATCAGCTCGACCGCCCAGTCGTACCTGCTGGCGCAGCCTTCGTTTACGAGGTGGTAGATGCCGTAGCGCTGCGTTTCAATCAGCTTTGCCACCGCCGCGGCAACGTCAGGCGCGTAGGTCGGGTTCCCGAACTCGTCGTTGACGACGCGCAGAGCGCCGTGCCGGTCGGCTGCGGCGCTGATCTTGGCGGCAAAGTTACCGCTGCCGGCGCCGTAGAGCCAGGCGACGCGCGCCACGTAGAGGCGGTCTAGGACTGCGGCGGCCGCCTGTTCGCCGGCGGCCTTGCTGCGGGCGTAGACGCTGCCGGGAGAAGTCTGTTCATATTCGTGGTAGAAGCGGCCCATCTCCCCGGCGAACACTTCGTTCGTGCTGATCTGTACCAGCGCGCCGCCGCAACGCGCGCAACCTTCTGCAAGGTACTTGGGACCAAGCGCATTGACTTCAAAAGCGAACCGGGGTGCCTCCTCGGCTCCGTCGACGTCGGTCCATGCGGCTGTATTGATGACGACGTCGGGGGCCAATTCCGCCACGGCGCCGGCGATCGCCGGGTCGGCGATATCGTATCGCGGGCGCGTCCAGCAAGTCAGTCTTGAGGCGGAACTGAATTGGGCTTTCAGAGCCTGCCCGAGCTGTCCGTTAGCGCCTGTGATCAGGATGTGCGGCATGGTGCTGCCTCTTGCGCGTCGCTTCGATCAAATGGTCCACTTGGAGAACGTCGCCTCCCCGCGGTTCAGCATTACTGCGGTTCAGTATAACCGACATCTTAGGCGCGACCGAAGAATTAGCGGCGACCGGCCCTTTTCTCTATCCGGGAGGCAGATGGAAAGTTCCGGCAGGCCCTGGTGAGTCAGCTTTCAACTGCTGGCCGCGTCCTCTTTCAGCACGTGCTTGACCAGGTCCGGAAGACGATTTCGCAGCGGGAAGAGATCATTGTAGCCTACATGCCCCCCGTAGGGCAGGACGTTTACCTGCAGCTGGGGATGTGTCGGTAGAGCTTCGATATCGTCGGATGGAATCAGGGGGTCGTTGGCCGCCGTGAGTACTGTCAACGGTGCGGCCAGGTCGTGGATGTCCCTGGGCTTAACACTGTAGGCGTCGAGGTATTCTTCCACGTCGCTGTAGAATGGCATGCTCTTGGTCACCCAGTCGCTCATCTCCCAGATCGTCGGGACGGCTGCCAGAGACGTAAAGTCGTACAGGTCCGGAAAGAGCCTCTGTTTCTTCAAGAGAGAATCCAGCCAGCGGCCGCGGAAATAGCGGCGCAGGAGCCGGTGGCCGTCCAGGCGTATACATGCGCCTCGTGGATTGAGAACGGGATTGATTGCAATGGCCCGACGAAGATTGGGGATAGGATTTCCGGAATGTCGAAGGGCCATGCGAACGACGAAACTGCCGCCAAGGGACGCGCCAATGATGTAAAACGGTTTCCCCGCGGCGAGAAGCCCGACCTGCTGCGTCGCGGCGTGGACCTCCTCGATCAGTGTGGCAAAAAAGAGCCCTTTGTTCAAGTGGTGGGTCGGTCCATGGTCCCTCATGTTGAGGCGCACGACGTCATACCCCGCCCGCAGCAGCTCGCTGCCCAGGATCAGATTGTACGCGGAGTGGCTGTCTCCTTCCCATCCGTGCAGCAGCATCGCCAGCCCCTCGGGTCTGGAAGGCGCGTCGATGCGGGACAGGCATGGCGTGTAGACGCCGAGCAGCCGCACGGACCGACCCCTCTCCAGTTCGGTCCGGTCAGGGCCGGCGTTGAACAGGATCATCTGCTCTCCTTCCATAACGACCCTGGCATCCAGGGGGACGTGCCGCCCAAGGATTGTTTGCAGGTCGCCGTTGCGTAGAAGCCCGTGGGGCAGATAGACGCTGTCGAGGTCAGAGGACCGCTGCTGCGGACCAGCGTTTGGTTGTTCTTTCATCATCTGTCGCTTCGGGAAGATGCCGCCGCTCCCGCGGTCAACGCTTTGGGGAGGGAGCCGTCGAATTTCACGCCCATATCCAAGAATCTTTCCCAACATTTGTGTTCTTTGCGTAGTGGACTACAATACGTTACAATTCTATGATATTATTCTCGCGCCCTTCGCCGCGTCGAATGGGCCGGTTGCCTTTTGCGGGCTGACAGTGGCAAAGACTTTTATCCCGGCGCCATCTCCGCCCTGGTATATTGTACTGTAGTGGAAAAAGAGGTCTCATACAATGGTTGATCAGTTAGCGCGCCTGGGAGCGGAGCCGATTGGGGTCCATCCGGACGGTATCTCCACGGCAGCCATAGACGCCCCCCCGCTTGAGTCCTTCCTCAATGGAGGCGGTGAACAGGTCGACGCCTTTAGTCAGAAAATCGATGCCTGGTGGGAACGCACCAAAGAGGCGAAGGCCAGCGAGCACTACTACTACTTTCAGGCGGTCGATTCTCTGGAGGGACCCTGGGTACATACTGAGGGCAAGCGCAAACTGATGTTTGCAACCTACAGTTACCTGGGACTGATCAACCATCCCCGCATCGTGGCGGCGGCCAAAGAGGCCGCAGACAAGTACGGAACCGGTACACATGGCGTGCGCATCCTCGGGGGCACGTTGGACCTTCATGCCAAAATGGAGAGGACGATCGCCGATTTCGCCCGCCGCGAAGAGGCCATCGTCTACAGTTCAGGCTATGTTACCAATCTTGCCACCGTGAGTACAGTTGTCGGGCGCGGGGATTGGGTTTTCTCCGACAGATGGAACCACGCGAGTATCGTGGATGGCTGCCTGCTGGCCCGGGGCAAGTTTGTCCGCTTCCGGCACAACGACATGGATGACCTCGAAAGACAGTTGCGCCGCGCGCCCGAAGACGCAGGCAAACTGGTCATCGCCGACGCTGTATTCTCGATGGATGGCGATATATTTGATTTGCCGGCCGCGCATGAGATTTGCAGGCGCCACAACGCGAGGCTGATGCTGGACGAGGCCCATAGCATCGGTGTACTGGGGAAGACCGGACACGGGATCGAGGAACATTTCGACATGTACGGTTCCATCGATCTGAAAATGGGTACTCTCAGCAAGGCAATTCCCGGCATTGGCGGCTATGTGGCCGGCAGCGAAAAGATGGTCACCTACCTGCGGCATACCGCGCGCGGGTTTGTCTTCAGCGCCGCGTTGCCGCCCTCCGTGGCGGCGGCCATCACTGAAGGCTTCAATGTGCTTGAAGACGAAGGCACAGAGCGTAACCGCATCCTCCTTCGCAATGCGCAACACTTCACGAGCGGCCTGCAGGCCGCCGGTTTCGACACCGGACAGACGGAGTCGCCGATTGTTCCAATCATGGTCGGAACTGAAGAACGCGCATTTGCAATGACCAAATTCTGTCAAGACAACGGCATATTCGTACTGCCCGTACTGCCGCCTGCCGTTAAGGAAGGCGCCGCCCGCCTGCGCGCGAATGTGACGGCTGCCCATACTGAAGAAGACATCGAGTTCGCGTTGAGTGTCTTCATCGAGGCCGGACGCCACATTGGCGTAATCGACTGAGGCCGGCGGCACAGATTGCAGGTGCGCAAGCGGCGCCTATTTTCGGCGCGCCGCGGGGCCGAAACAGTGTTGTGCCGGGGCGGATTCAAAATGAAACGGGTCGTCTCCATCAGCTTGGGCAGCAGCAACCGCAACAAACGGGTCGAGACCACGCTCAGGAACGAGCGGATCGTCCTGGAGCGGATCGGCGCCGATGGAGACCAGAAGCGGATGCGGCAGCTGTTTCTGGAGTATGACGGCCAGGTAGATGCCTTCGGCTTTGGCGGCGCAGACCTGGGCCTTACGGTAAACGACCGCTACTTTCCTCTCCATTCCGTTCGCGGCATCGTTGACGGCGTTCAGTCCCCCGTAGTGGACGGGGGCGGCATCCGCGCCGTAGTCGAGCGCCAGGCGGCGCAGCGGCTGCAAACTCTCCTGCCCCCGCATCCCAAGCGCGTACTGTTCTGCGTGGCTGTCGGCCGCTACGCCATGGTGCGCGGCTTTCTGGACATGGGCTATCAGCCGCTGTTTGGCGACTTGGCCTTCGGTCTGGGAATCCCTGTCTTTTTACGAAGCCTGAGCGCACTCCACCTGCTGGCCCGGATTCTGCTTCCCGTACTGGCTCGCGTGCCCTTCTCCTGGATCTACCCCACCGGGGAACGACAGGAGCAGATCGTGCCCAAATATGGCGCGCAGTACAGGTGGGCCTCGATCATCGCCGATGACTTCCACTACGTCAGGAAGCACCTGCCTCCGAGCCTGGAAAAAAAGACGATCGTTACCAATACAACCACGGACGACGACGTGGCTCTTCTCAAGGAGAGAGGCGTTTCCTATCTGGCGACGGTTACGCCGAGGCTGGATGGGCGCAGCTTTGGGACCAACGTGATGGAAGCGGCCCTTACGGCCCTGGCAGGCAAGGGCCGTCCGCTGTCAACAACCGAACTGAGAGAGATGTTGGATGAGGAGGGAATGACCCCAAGCCTGCTGTCATTGACGCAATGAGCGCGGACAATGACGCCGCGCCTGATTCCCAGCGGGACTCTCCACATCTACTGCGGGTACTCCACTCACAGCCCTGCGGCGACATTCACCTGAAGGGAGCAGCGACCGGCGATGGACAACAGGACCGTATTGACGAATGCCGACTGCCTCGTAACGATGAACGAAGAGCGCGCGGAGATCAGCGGCGGCGCGCTCGTTATGGAAGGCGCGCAGATTGTCTGGGTGGGCGCGACCGGCGATCTGCCCGCCCGCTACCGGGACGGAGGGGCCGCAGATTCCTCTTCCACGACCTATCTGGACGCACGCGGCAGGATCGTCCTTCCCGGCTTTATCAATACGCACCACCATTTCTTTCAGACGCTTACGCGAGTGGTGCCGGCCGCACAGAACGGTGTGCTCTTCGACTGGCTGCGCGCCCTCTTTCCCATCTGGTCGTGCATTGGCCCGGAGGATGTGGGCCTGAGCACGCAGGTGGCGCTGACTGAGCTTCTGCTGAGCGGATGCACCACCAGCAGCGACCACCATTACCTGTGGCAAAACGGTACGCGTCTCGACGATCAGTTTGCCGCTGCAGAGGAGATCGGTGTTCGCTTTCACGGCGCCAGAGGCAGTGTCAGCCTCGGCGAAAGCAGGGGCGGACTGCCCCCGGACTGGATGACGGAACAGGAGCCGGACATCCTCGTCGAATCGCGCAGACTGGTCGAGGACTATCATGACCCCTCCCGTTTTTCCATGCGCCGCGTCGTGATTGGCCCGACCAGCCCGTTCAGCGTTACCCAGGAGCTGATGCGCGATTGCGCGGCGCTGGCCCGCTCCTTCGGGCCCGAGATGGATGTTCACCTTCACACGCATCTGGCTGAGACGCTCGACGAAGAAGAGTTCTGCATGGCCCAGTACGGGTACCGGCCGGGAACGTACGCGGAGCAGGTGGACTGGCTGGGCGATGATGTCTGGCATGCCCATTGCGTGCATCTCAACGAGGAGGAGATCGGTAAGTTCGCCCGCACAAAGACCGGCGCGGCCCACTGCCCTACGAGCAACATGCGGTTGGCGAGCGGCATCTCCCCCGTGCGGGCGATGCGGGACGCCGGCGTCCATGTGGGATTGGGCGTGGATGGCAGCGCCAGCAATGACGGCAGCAACATGATGGAAGAGGTGCGCCAGTGCCTGTTGTTGCAGAGGGTAATGGGCAATCCCAGGGGAATGACGGCGAGGGAGGCGCTGGAAATCGCCACTCTGGGCGGAGCCGCAGTCTTGGGCCGCGACGATGTTGGCGCGCTGGCGCCTGGAATGGCCGCCGACCTGATCGGGTTTGACCTGTCCGCGCTCACTTTTGCAGGGGGCTGGGTGCATGACCCGGTAGCGGCGCTCGTTTTTTGTTCACCGCAGCCGGTCGACTTTGCCTTTGTCAATGGACGGCTGCTGGTGGAAGACGGCATTCCCCTTCACATTGACGTGCCGGTGCTGGCTGAACGCCACAACAAGGCGGCGCTGGCATTGATGCGCCGGGCGGAAGGCTGCTGACTTCCGCGTCGATCGGGCCGGTCCGGGCTGGCTCCGAAGGGAGTTACGCTTGTAGCCCTGTGCTTGCGCAATCCCAATCGCGAGGCGTATAGTAGGGTGCAGTTTCCAGGGGCAGCCGAACCGATTGCGACATGCGCGGCCAAACAGTTATCCTCTCCCACGAACACGCAGATTTTGACGCGCTGGCATCCTTGCTCGGCGCGGCGTTGCTGTTTCCACAGGCGCTGCCGGTCCTCCCGTGGAAGCTGAAACGCAACGTCCAGGCCTTCTTGTCGCTATACCGAAACCAGTTCCCTTTCGTCGATCCGCGCCATCTGCCGCGCGGCAACGTCGCTCTGGCGATTGTCGTTGACACGCGGTCATTCAACGCGGTAAAAGGCATGGACGAAGACACGCGTCACCTGGTCATCGACCACCACTCCGCCGCCGAACCGCTGCCATCCGGATGGGAGGTGTGGCAGGAATCCCTGGGCCCTCACACGACGGGCGCCAACACAACACTGCTCGTCGAACGGCTGATGCAGCCGAACAGAGGGCTTTCCCCGTTTCAGGCCACCCTGCTGGCGCTGGGCATATACGAAGACACCGGCAGCCTTCTGTACCCCTCCACAACGCATCGGGACATTCGTTGCGCGGCCTGGCTGGTCGAACAGGGCGCCCGCCTCGAAGTGATGCGCCGATTCATGCACTTCCCGCCCACGCCTGCCCAGAAGGCGCTGTCCAGGCAGCTGACTGAGGACGCGCAGCACCTGACAGTGGCCGGTCAAAGCGTGGCGCTCGCCGTAGCCGACGCGCCCGACTACGACGATGAACTGAGTGGGCTTGCCCACAGGCTGAACGAACTCTTCAACCCGGATGCCCTGTTTCTCGTCGTCAAGCTGAAGGACCGCGTGCAGGTTGTGGCTCGTAGCAACACCGACGCCATCAACGTTGGCCTGATCGCCGAGTTTCTGGGCGGCGGAGGTCACAAGCGCGCCGCGGCGGCCATGCTGGAAGGGACAACCCTGGCGGACGTAAAAGGACGAATCGCCGGCCTGCTGCAGGAGCACGCGCGCGCCCCGGCAAAGGTTGCTGAAATTATGAGCCGGGGCCGTCCTCATACGCTGGACGAAGGGATTTCAGTCGCTGCCGCGATGGAGATGATGCAGCGTTATGGCCACGAAGGGTTCCCGGTCCTGCGCACAGGCGAAGACGGTCGCGACAAGCTTGTTGGCATCCTGACCCGGCGGGAGGCGGACCGGACCATTACACACCGGCTGGGCGCCTTGCCGGTCCATAAGGTAATGCGCCAGGGTGACCATACGGTCCGCGAGGACGCTCCTGTCAGTGCGCTTCATGGGCTTATGATCGAGAGCGGTTGGGGGCAGATTCCGGTTGTGGACGCCGCCGGCGATTTGGCTGGAATTGTAACCCGTACCGATCTGCTCAAACTTTGGGGAGAAGAGAGAGAGAGTTCGCCGGAGCTCCCGGACGTCAGTCGAGAGCTGGGGCAGGTCCTGCCGGCCGGGCAGCACCGTCTCCTCTGGCTGGTCGGTGAGACGGCGGCCGAGATGGGACATGCCGTCTATGTCGTTGGCGGCTTTGTTCGAGACCTGCTCTTGGGGCGCTTCGGCAGCGCCGGCGGAGGCGGTTCCCTGGACATGGACCTGGTGGTCGAAGGTGATGCCATCGAACTGGCGGAGCGCATGCAGGGCAGGTGCGGGGGCCGGATCGTCACGCATGCCCGTTTTAATACTGCCAAATGGATTCTCGACGAGCCCGCGTGTCCGATTACCTTCCCGGAGCTGCCGGCCGGGGCCGACCAGGGCCCGCTGCCGCCTCATTTCGACTTTGTCACCGCACGCACAGAGTTCTATACGGAGCCGACCGTCCTGCCCACCGTGGAGCAGGGCAGCATTAAACTGGACCTCCACCGCCGGGATTTCACGGTCAATACTTTGGCCGTCGCTCTGACCCCGGACAGGTGGGGCGATCTGCTCGACTTCTACGGCGGCTTGTCAGACCTGCGGACAGGGGTCGTGCGGGTCCTGCACAGCTTGAGCTTTGTGGATGACCCGACCAGAATCCTGCGCGCCGTTCGCTATGAACAGCGCTTCCGGTTCCAAATTGAGGCGCGTACCCAGGAGCATCTGCTGGATGCTGCGCCGCTTCTCAGGCGCGTCACGCCGGCGCGCATTCGTCAGGAACTGGATCGGATTTTCCAGGAAGAGAGACCGGAAGACGCAGTTCTTCGCCTGGACGAGCTGGGCATACTCAGTCGGATTCATCCTGCACTGCGGGCCGGCCCGTCCTTCGCGAAGCGCAGCGCCTCCCTCAGAGACTTACTGGACGAGGGAAGGCGGGCTGAAGCTCGTGAAGGGGGAAACGGCCCCGACGGGGCTCCGGCAAAGGTCCGGACTGAGCGCTTCACGCTGGAGGACACGCCGGTCGAGAGACTCTATTGGGGACTGCTGATCTACGATCTGCTTTCCCCAGAAAAAGGAAACGACGGCGGGGCGTCCTCGCTTGAAAGAGAACTGAGCGAACGGCTGAGACTTCGTGGAAGAACACAGCGGCTGATGCGTGAACTCCGCATGGTCAAGACGCGGCTGCCGCAGCTGACCGACCCGCGGCAGCGGCCGAGCGAAGTTGTGGCGGTTCTCGACCGGGCGCAACCGGCCGTGCTGCTGCTGCTCTCGCTGGTCGAGGAGGACGCCTTACTGCGTAAGCGCTTGAACTGCTACGAACGGACCTGGCGGCGCGTTCACCCTGCACTGGATGGAAGAGACCTGATGAAACTGGGGTTGCAGCCCGGCCCGGAATACGGGCAGATTATACGCCGATTGCGAACGGCTCTTCTCGATGGAGAAATAGAGGCCGGCGCGGCGGAATACAGACTTGCCAAGTCAATGGTACGCGCTATCCTGGAGGCGGCCTGAGCGGCCCCGACCGCGGGCATTCGTACACTGAAGCGTGCGCCGGCTGGCATAACGAACGGGGGAAATTACGATGCGAATTACAGCAATAAGGCCGATTTTTGCGCAAGGGGAGCGGCGCACATTCGTCTTTGTCAAGGTCGAAACTGATCAGCCCGGTCTGATCGGCTGGGGCGAAGCGACGGTGGAGGGCAAACCGCGGGCCGTGGCCGGCTGTGTACAGGATATGGAGCCGATGATCCTGGGCATGAGTCCGCTTGACGTCGAACATTGCTGGCAGATCCTCTATCGCAGCGGCTTCTGGCGCCAGGGCGTTATCGGCCTGTCCGCTCTTTCCGGCATTGACCAGGCCCTATGGGACATCAAAGGCAAGGAGGCGGGCAAGCCGGTCTACGAGCTTCTCGGCGGCAAGGTGCGCGACCGTGTGCGCATGTACACGCACTTTGGCGGCGGCACGCCCGAGGCGATGGCGGAGAGCGCACTGTCCAAGGCGGCCAAAGGGTGGGACGCCGTCAAAACCGTTCCCGTGCCGGTTACAAACATCCTCGACGGGCCGGGGGTACTGGATGAAGCTGAGGCCGGGCTGAAGGCTGTGCGGGAGGCGGTCGGCAACGACGTGGACATACTGCTGGATATGCACGGGCGGGTTACGCCGCAGATGGCGATTCGCTACGCACATCGATTTGAGCCCTACTACCCGTTTTTCATGGAGGAGCCGGTTCAGGCGGAAAATCCGGCGGCCATGGCGCAGGTCGCCAGGGCAACGAACATCCCCATTGCAACGGGGGAGCGGCTATTTACCCGCTGGGGCTTTCGCGAGATCCTCGAAACGGGCGCGGCCAGCCTGTTGCAGCCGGACGCCTGTCACGCCGGCGGCATCAGCGAGATTCGCCGCATCGCCGCGGTGGCTGAAGTCTATTACGCCGGTCTCGCCCCGCACAACCCCTATGGTCCGGTCTCGACGGCAGCCTGCGTCCATGTTGACTTTACGACGCCCAATTTCGTCATTCAGGAGATGGTTGACCCTGACGATATGCCGCTCTCGATGACAGAGTTCGTTGTCGAGCCACTGACAGTCGTCGACGGCCACATGTTGCCGCCGGAGAAACCGGGCCTGGGCATCGAGGTGGACGAAGCGGCCTGCGCCCGCCATGCGCCGGACTTCAGCTCGGAGGAAGTGCGAAACTCCTATCAGTCCTACCTGGCCCGCCATCGCGACGGCGGCATTGCCGATTCCTGATCTGCTATCGCGCCCTGCAGGGGCGGGCAGTCCAACGTCAACCTGACCTGGAGCTATCACATGGCCCCGATTCTCTCCGGCAAACGTATCGTGCTCGGCGTCAGCGGCGGCATCGCGGCCTACAAGGCGGTGACGCTGGCGAGCCGTCTTACGCAGGCCAATGCGCTTGTGGACGTGATCATGACACATTCCGCCGCCAAGTTTGTTGCGCCCGTAACCTTTCAGGGGATAACGCAGCGGAGCGTTGCGACCGATACTTTCGAGTTCTGGCACGATGCGGGCCGGTTGCGCATTGGACACGTGGCGCTGGCCCACGCGGCGGATCTCTTCATCATCGCGCCGGCGACGGCGCACACGATTGCGCGTCTGGCGTTGGGTCTGAGCGACGATCTGCTGAGCATTACTGCGCTGAGCTACAAGGGGCCGATGCTGCTGGCGCCGGCGATGGAGACCAATATGTGGACCCACCCGGCGACGATGGGCAATGTGCAGACACTGCGGGATTGGGGCGTCGACTTCATCGGCCCGGAGGAAGGGCGGCTGGCGTCCGGCGAAGTCGGCGAGGGGCGGGTCGCGGAGCCGGAGGACATCTTCGAAGTCGCGTGCAAGGTGATCGGCCGCGGGGGGCCTTTGGACGGATTGCGCGTGGTGATCACGGCCGGCGGCACGCGGGAGCCGATCGATCCGGTGCGGTTCATGGGCAACCACTCGACTGGGAAGATGGGGGCGGCGCTGGCGCGGGCGGCGCGTGATCTGGGCGCGGAGACGGTTCTCGTGCATGCGCCTCTGGCCGTGCCTCCACCCGGCGGCGTTTCGCTCGTGCCGGTGCATACGGCCCAGCAGATGTACGCCGCAGTCATGGAAGAACTGCCGCAGACCGACGTCCTGATCGGCGCGGCCGCGGTCGCCGACTACCGGCCGTCAGACAGCGTCAACTACAAGCTGAAGAAATCGCCGCAGCAACAGGTCATTTCGCTGGAAAGGACCCCGGACATTCTGCATGAGGTCGGCAGACAGCGGGGGGAGGCCAGCCCGGGGCCGCAGCTTGTCATCGGTTTCGCGGCTGAGACGAACGATCTGGAGGCCAACGCCGTAGACAAGTTGGAGCGCAAGAACCTCGATCTCGTTGTCCTCAATGACGTGAGCGCGCCTGACAGCGGCTTCGCGGTTGACACGAACAGGGTTACTCTGTTCGAGCGAGACGGCAACCGTGAGGCCTGGCCGTTAATGAGCAAGGACGAGGTCGCGCAGGCGATCATGCAGCGGATTGTCGCCCGATTGGGCAGGCTGGACTGGAAAAGGTCTCAGCCTAAAGCGGAGGACGGCTCGATTGAGAGTCGGTAAATCGGCTTCAGGCCGGTTGACCTGCGAATTCGATGCTGTGAAGCCCCTGCAAGAGATACTGCCATGGCCCTCACTGACAAACAGGAGCGGGAGATTGCCGGCGCGCTGAGGGATGTCGATCCGGCGCAGATCTCGGTCACTCGAAATCTGACGACGGCGCAGCGGACGCGGCAAGGGCCCTTGAGGATCTGATTCTGTATAAGCTGCAGTACTACAGAATAAGCAGCCAGCCCAAACACATCCGCGACATCGGAAGCATCATCGCTACGGTGGGAGATGACAATCTGGAACAGGTCTATCTTGCACAGTGGATTGAGCGGCTGGAACTGGCGGAAATCTGGATGGAGATCAGGAATCAGCTGGCGCGGCCGGATGGCTAGTACGGCGGAGTGGCCGGGCCTTCGTATCCCCTTCTACAGACCGGGTCTGAGCCGGAATTGAGAATCGATCCGGACAGTTCCTACTCTTCGCCGACCTCCACGACAATCCAATTGGTTCCCGTACGGCCGAAAGTCTCGGGCGCGTACATCTCCTCTGCTTTGGCGGGGGGCGCTACGAAGGCGCCGGGCGTCGTCGCGCGCGCCAGGTAGCTGTATTCGTGGACGCCCGCCCACAGATAGGACGTGAAGGCCTCTGCCCGTTCATCGCGCAGGTTCTGATGCTGATACCAGCTGCCCCACCACCGGCGGCCGGGACCGGTCCTGTTCGGGTCCGGCGGTGGAGCGGCGGTCACGGCCAGGTCCGGGTTAAGAATCTCAAGACCGGCTGGCAGCGGGTCCACCAGGGCAACGTGGACGCGGCGGGAGGGAGCCGCCACCGTCAGCCTGACGCGCACAAGAGCGCCGGCCCTGATGTGCCAGGCGCCATCTTCATCTCGGTATACATCGGCTGGGTCGTCCACGGCCTCGTAGATGCGTTCCACAGTGAAGCCATGGTCCAACGGATCCAGGCTGAGGTCGACGGGAGCGTATCGGAGTCCCAACCGGTAGTAGAGCCGCCCCTGGCCCTCCTTCTGGACCAGCAGGGGCAGGTCGCCCTCCGCATTCGACGCGCTCTCATGCAGGAACCGCATGGGCAATACTAGGCCCGCGTTTTCGGTCGAACGGCCCTGGAAAGCGCGGCTCGCTGCGAACTGCTCCCCCAACCAGATTCTGGCGACAAAGTCGGGCGTTTGGGACTCGAACCGTTGGAAATAGCGGTCCATCGCCAGCAGGACCCAGATGTTTTCCTGCGTATTGCTCCAGCGACCGGCCGTGCGATGCCCCAGCAGGCCGCGCACCAGCTTCGCGATCAGATCGCTATCCGGCTGATCCAGGACAAGGGCCTCCAGCAGGACCGCGTCGGCGCGGCGGCTGGAATGGAGCAGCAGGTAGTCGCCGTCGGTATAGCCGGTCGCCACCGTCGCTGCCCCTGCCGTCTCTGTCACCCTGTTGGTGATGTAACGCCGCATTTCGGAAACTGTCGCCTGCGATGCCGCATCACCGGTCAGGACGAAGAGCAGCCACCCGATGCTCTCCAGGGAGAGGTTTTCCAGTCCCGCCTCATTTACCAGGGACCGCGCCTTGGCGGGATCGTCGTCGTTGAGCAGCTTGCGAACATAGAGAGCGTAGGCGGAAAGCCCGCGGCGCGCTTCGACCGTGTACCAGGAGGGAATCTGCCGCTCGATATTGCGGAGATAATCGAGAGAGCGGCCGACCATGTGGTTGGGCACGGCGTACCCTTTCAGTCGGGCGCGGGCGAGAGCATGGGCCGCATGCACGCTGTGGTAGGGCCAGATTTCACCACCGCGCCGCCAGATGGGGAAGCCGCCCCCGTGGTCTTGCAGAGCTTCGAGTGTCTGCAGATCCCTTTCCATGGTCATCTCAATCTCATCCGCAGCAGGCAGTCCTTCAGCGTCAAATGCCGCCAGCAGATCCCGCAATGCGGCCACGGCAAGGATGCGTGAAGCCATCTGCTCGGAGGAGTGGTAGGGGTATCTCACCAGGTAGATGAAGGCGTCCGTCAGGGTCTGCAGGGCGGTGGAGGAGAGTGTGACCTCCAGGCCGCCATAGTCGGGAACTGTGCCGGCGGGCGGCCGGACCGGTTGCATGACTACGCCGTCCTCGTCGATCTCGCCGTAGACGGCGAAGGCCTCGGTGGTTGCAGGCGTGAACACCGGCAGATTGACCTCGGCCGCGTCGGCGACGGCCGGACGATTGGCGTCGATCGCGCCGAACTGGAAGCGGGTTGTACCCGCGCTGGCCGTGGTTGTGGGAAAGCGCACCTCCACGCGGTCGTCGGCAGGGACGGTCACTGCGTAACCGGCTACGCCTTCCACTCCGTTTTCTCCGCTTACGTTGGCGTTCACGGCGCGAACGATTGCATGTACTTCCATAGCCTCGCCGGTCTGGTTCTGGAGGACGACCGGCAGTTCGAAGCTGTCGCCGAAATTCAGGAAACGCGGGGCGGAAGGACGAACCATGAGCGGCAGGCGCGCGGTCAGGCTGGATTCTCCGGCGCCGAAGAAACGGCCTTCGGCGACTGCGACAACCATCACGCGGTAGCGGGTTAGATTATCAGGCAGTTCGACCGATACACTGGCCTGGCCGTCCCGGTCGGTACGCACTTCGGGTGCGAACAGGGCTAAAGGCGCAAAGTTCAGCCGGGCCCTAATCGATGGCGCGCCGCCGTCTGCGCCGCCTTCTTCGGCTGACTCATCGGCCGCGGCCATTTCCGCCATGGCGGCGGGGGCCGCAGCCTCCATCCCCATCGACCTTGACTGCGCCATCGTCGAAAGGTGCTGGGGCGTTCCGGCCGGCAGCCCCGTTGCGCCTTGCAGCAACTGGCGGCTGGCAAGCAGGAGATCGTCGCGGTTGTGAAGATCGCTAACGCCGCGACCGCGGCGGCTATAGAACACGTTGACAGGGTCGATCAGTTGATAGCCGGTCAGGGCGAGTACTGCCTCGTCAACGACTACGACGGCGAATTCGGCGCCGTCCACGGGGGCGCCGTCCGCTTTCGTGACCCTCACGTCAATCGTTGTCTCTGCCCCAGGCTCCAGCCGCGTCGCCCTCGGCTTGGCTTCTACCTGCAATGTTCGGCTCAGTGCCGGAATCGACAGGTTCAGCTGTCCGCGTGCGTAGGCGGGGCGGCGAGGCAGATCCGGGAGCGCGTTGCCTGCGTCGTCCACGCGCTCGCCTGCGCCGACGAGATCCACCTGAACATGGACGTTGGGGATATGCTTCTCTTCAATTCGCACCTGCAGCGTGTGGGTAGGCCCTTCCATGGCAAACCGCTCGCTGGACACAATGCCGTCGCGCCGCAATGTCAGGAGGCCCTCTGCAGGGTAGAAGGGCGCCTGGACAAGGATTTCGGCCATGTCACCCGGCGCATAGTCTTCGCTGTCCGGAATGAGCTGCAGTTCCTCTTGTTCCAGTTCGCTGCTGGGAGGGCGCTGGCCGCCGGTCACCCAGCGGGTCAGTTCGGTCCGGTTACGGCGGCCGGCCGCGTCGACGACGGTGGCAGTGATCCGGTACGCTCCACCGACCGCCGTCTCAAAGGAACAGGAGGCGAAGCCCTGGTCGGGGCCGTCCGGCCGCGAGGCCGCCGTTGTCTCGACCGTACATTCCTGCGTCTCCTTCTCGACCTCTTGCCATTCGCCTTCGCGGTATTCCCAGTCCAATAGAGCGGCTTTCACCGACACGCGCTGACCCTCGATCGCACTGCCGTCGATGTCGGTAACGACCACGTCGACCGACAGGGGCTCCCCCCGTTCGACGAAGTAACGCGCAGTACGGAGGCCGACGTAGCGGTCGGCCGGATGGAGCAGGAATCCGGCGCCGCTGCTCCATGCCTGCCGATTCACGTCCATGACGGTGGCCGTTGCGTCAATGCGGGCAGGGAAGGGTCTTACACTCTCTGCGCCGGCTGTATCAGAGCCGTCACCGGCGCCGGAGAGGAAGTCAATGCGCAGACTGTGGCGGCCGGCCGCGTCGGTGCGGGACCTGAAGGATGCGCGTCCGAGGTAGCCGGAGGCGCCATGGTATCCCCACCACGGGTACCACTTTCCGAAGACAAAGTCGGCCCAGTTAGGAGGATCATAGGACGCTTCCGAGGCTTCGACGTCCCAACCGACCTCTGCGCCGGGAAGCGGACCGCCGGCAAAGTAGCTGGCGCTTACGGTCGCCAGGGCGCGGCCGCCTGCCACGTGCGGTCCTTCACTGACGCTGGCGCTGACCTCATATTCGGGCCGGCGGAACTCCTGTATCTGGAAGACATGGTCGTGGCCTGCTTCGTAGTCGCCGTCAGCGGTCGAACGCAGCTCAATCCATGCGTAGCCCAGGTTGACCGCTTCCGGAAGGTCAAATTGAAAGTGGAAGCCTCCCAGGGCGTTGATTCTTGCGCTGTCCGAGTGGATCCGGTTATTCGACGAGTCGCGCACGGTATACCTGAGCATCGAGGCCGAGCCTTCCGGCAGCAGGCTGACGCCGCCCTCCGGGCCGGGCTCGATCTGACGCACCCAACCCTTGACGCTGACGGTTTCGCCGGGGCGGTAGATTTTGCGGTCGTCAAAAACCAGGTAGCGGACGCCGGCGCGCTCGGCGCGCCGCTGCCATCCGTTCCAACCGCTTTCGGTTCGGTAGTATTCGTAGCGGTTTTCCGGCAGGAAGGCAACGTCATCGCCGCGGCTGGCGATGAGCAGTTGGGAGCTGTTGCGGGGCAGCCGCAGCCGAACCGAGCCTCTCGCGTCGGTCGTTCCCTGCACGTCCTGCGGCCAGAGGGTGACCTCGACTCCGGCCAGGGAGGTACCGTCAACCAGGCTGTTGGCCCACACAAGCATCTCATCGGCGTCGACAAAGGCATCCAGACCGATTTCGGTCACCTGGACCCAGCTGACAATTCTCATCCCCTGCAGCTGTCTGTCCAGGAGGTTTGAAAGCAGACCGCTCTCCGGCTCTATGTACAGGATCAGGTGGCCTGTGCCGCCATCGAGCGCGGGAGTCAGATCGATTTCACTTTCGACCAGGGTGTCGAACTGACGGTTGATCTCCAGCTTGCGTTCCATGACCAGTTCGCCCGGCGGCTCTGCCTCTTTGTCGCGCCAGAGGTTGCTGAGCCACTGCTGGTATTCGACGTACTGCTCCGGAGAGACGCGATAGACCCGCGCGTTGATCGCGTAGACGTTTACCGAGTAGACGGGAAAGGACGGTTTGCCGTAGGGGTCAAGGACGGTAATCGGACCCCTGCTCCCGGGCGTAAGAAGAGCCCCCGCCGGCCCAATCCTGAACTGAGACTGTGCTTCCTCGCCCAGCGTTTGACCGAAGAGATCGGTCAGGCTTGAGGCCACGGTTACGTCGTAGGTTGTCCTTGCCTTTGTATTGCCAACGATCCAGATTGAGTCACCGAAAACTTCATACGAGACGTAATCGAGTTCCGGCTCGATAGCGATGAGGGCAGGGTCAAACGACTCGGTGTCGATGGGATTGCTGAATCGCAGGGCGAGGGGGCTGTTGGGCGGGCACTGGGCGTTTCCTCCCCACGCGCACTCCCGCTGCCGGAGCAAAAACTGGCCGGGCGTTCTGAAGCTGTAGCTCTGGGGATGAGCCGTAACGAGAGGTCCTTCCGCGGAGGGCGTGCCGGCTGCGAAGGTGACCGTTACGGTCGTGTCGGGGGGCAGCGGTTCATCGGAGACGAAAGCCAGCCACCTGTTGCCGGCTGACCTTTCTATCAGGCGTTGCACCCGCGCATCCGCGGCAATTTCGTCATCGCTGGCCCGGCGCACAGAGTACCGGCGGCCCTGGGCTGTCAGGTGCGTTTGCCCGAGGACTGCGGCAGGATCTATGCGCTGGTCGAATGAGGCAAAGAAGACCGGCTCCAGCCCAAAGGGGCCGCCGACCGGATAGGCGGTTTGCAGAGTCGGCGCCGGCGTTCGGAAAGTCCAGCTTACCTGTTCTGCCAGATTCGTTCCGAAAGCGGACTCCGTAGCGGCGGCGATCCTGGCCGTGTACTCGGTTGCCATCGGCATTCTGGCCCTCTCGTCAGCGCCGGCTTCAAACAGGAGCGTTTTCGTTCCCACCCAGCGCCAGCGGCCGGCTACGGCAGGCTCAAGATCGACCGGTACGTCCCCCGCGGCCAGCTCCTGGTGACTGGTGAGCGAGACCATGGGTTGGCTGAAAGTCACACTCAGCTGCGGGGCGAGAGGGACATCCCCTTCCGGCGAAAAACGAAGGACGGCCAGGGGCGCGTCCTCCTCAACGTCGAGCGGCGACTCGGGCTGGGGCGGCGGAAAGGACAGCTCGACTTCCCGGCCGGGGCGCGGGGGAGGTAAGCTCCGGTCCGGAAGACGGAACTGGGCGGCGTCCCCATCCTCCTGGCGAAGAGGAGGCAGGCGGTTCAACAGCGCTTGAATCTGTTGCAGGGAAAGAGGCGTCGTATCGGCAAGAGGAGGGCGGGCCTCGCCTGCGTCCCAACCGGGCCGGCCTTCGCCAAGTGAAAACGGCGGAGAGCCCGATTCGTCGAACTCATGTCCGAAGTCGTCAGAAAAGTCGTCCCCGAAGACTTCGACTATCGGGCCTTCATCATGTACGACGGACAGACCGCCGCCGCCGGAAGCCAGACCTTCCGACCTGTTTGCATTACACCCAAGAGACACAAGAGCGATCAGAATCGTCAGAAACGTCGGGAGGAAACGTTTGAACATGGTTTTATGCTCCTGTAGGAACAGACCCGCCTGCGTGAAGTGGATCGTTTCGCAGAAATCGGGCGTTGCGCTGAGGCGTCCACCGTCAGACCGGTGGTGTCGGGTCGCTGGAATCAGAAGCCATACCTGTTGAGTATCATCTCAAAAAACTCTGCGCCCAGGTAGGCGGCCAGTGCGTGCTTTATCGTCTTGCCGCTGATGACCACGGCGAGGAAGCGCAAAACGGGCATCCGCAGGGCGCCGGCGAGAATGCCGGCGAAGTCGAAGATCGGCAAGGGAAGGATAGCAAGAATGAAGAGAGCGGGCGTGGTAAAGCGAGTGGTCATGTGGTGGAGAAAGGCGTTGAACCGCCCCCCGCCGCTGACGAGATTGCGGCCTGCTTTGCCTGCAAGGTAGCCCGACAGTTCTCCCAGTCCGCTGCCGAAGCCGGCAACGATCCCAAGGAGAAGGGGGTTCAAGTGTGCGCCGAGGGCCAGTATCAGGGCCAGTCCGGGGGCGGGCAGAATGACGGTTGCGCTTCCGATCAGGCTGATCAGAAAGCTGCTCAAATACCCCCACTGGCTGAACTGCTGCACCAGTTCTCTCTGCGTTCCCAGCCAGAATGCGCCCACCACGATTGCAAGGATTCCGATAATCTGAAGAGCCGTCAACCATGGATTGGGTCTGACGGAATCCAGGTTTTCCGCCCCGGCTTCTTCGAGAAGCGTCAGTCGGTCGCTGCCCGCCGCAGGGTGGGTCTCGTTTTGAATTTCCTCAGTATCGCCGGCAGTGTTCATGTCTCTCTCAAGTTGGCGTTCTGCACGCTCTGACCAGCGAAACGAATGCGAGAATCCAGGGCGCCGGGAACGGGAAAGGGATGCAGGTGATAGAGCCTGAAGTTATTCGCCTTCCTCTATTTCTACGGTTTCAAGACGGTCTCCGGGAGAGTCGGCCGCCATCGGGTCCCGCAGTGAGAGCGAGAACAGCACGTCCATTCCATCAACCACCTCACCGAAAATCGTGTGGTTGCCATTCAGCCAGGGCGTTTCAGCGAAAGTAATGAAGAACTGGCTGCCGTTCGTATTTGGGCCTGCGTTCGCCATAGCCAGGAGACCCGCGCGATCGAACTGCAGGCTGGCCGCGATCTCATCCTGGAACTGATAGCCGGGGCCGCCCGCGCCGGTATTGGTGGGATCTCCGCCCTGTGCCATAAAGTCTTGCAGCACTCTGTGAAAGTGCGTGTCGTTGTAGAATCCGTCGCGCGCCAAAAAGACGAAGTTGTTGACAGTAACCGGCGCTTCTTCGGCAAACAGCTTTACCCGCATATCACCTTTCTCAGTCTTGAAAACGGCGTGATACTCGACATTCGGATCGATGGTCATTTCCGGGCTGTCGTCGTACATTCCATTGCGGTCGGCAGGCTCAAGGGCCGCCGCGGCGCCCTCTTCAACTTCCTGGGACTCTTCGGTTTCTCCGGTGGGGACAGCGCAGGCTGAGATGACAAGCACGAAAAGGACAAGGACCGGGACCGCAAGGTTTCCCGGCAGTTGCGTGAAGCGCCCGGCGAAGTTCCGGAAGCGCACTCTTTTTGAAAACAAAGTCGTCTCCTTTGCGGATAAGATAGGTGAGCACGGATTGGAAGCAGGCCGGCAATTCACAGTCAGTTGTTCTGGAACTCAAGTTTCCACAGCGCAAAGACTGCCAGCGCGAGGGCAGTCAACCCGACGATGAGGGCTTCCTCCAAGTTGGCTTGCGTCAGGAAAATGGAGGCCAGACCCGTTCCCCCGGTAATAAGATAACACAGAAGTACCGCTTCGCGCTGACTTCCCGTTCGGAGGGCAAGCCTGTGGCTGACGTGATCTTTGCCGGCGGTGGTGAGAGGGTTTTTGCCGCGGCGCAGGCGGCTGATGAAGACTAGGCTCGTGTCGAAGACGGGCAACGCCAGCACGAGAATGGGAATCATCCACGTTATGCTCGCCGTGTTGGCGGGGAAACGCAGTTTAATGCCCACGGCGGCAAGGAGGAAACCGAGGAAGAGGCTCCCGGTATCCCCCATAAAGACGCGGGCCGGATTCCAGTTGTAGACGAGAAAGCCGACGCAGGCGCCGCAAAGCGCAGCAGCCAAGGTGCCCACGAGATACTGGTCGCTCATTGCAGCCAGGAGGGTGAAGAAGGCTGCCGAGATTGTGGCGACACCGCTGGAGAGCCCGTCCATATTGTCCAGCAGATTGAACGCGTTTGTGACTCCGACCACCCAAAGGAGCGTCAGAATAATGTCCAGGAACCCATCAAATAGGCGGACCTGGACTCCGCTGAAGACCAGGATGCAGGCTGCCGCCACCTGAAACAGCAGCTTGAAATAGCTCCCTACGCCGCGGCTGTCGTCCAGCGCGCCGACCAGACTGACCAAAGTGGCGCCGACGAAGATTCCGACGACTTCGTTGACGTAGCTGCGTTCACCCCAGAGCGTGAGCGCAGCGATAAAGGCGACATAGATGGCTGCGCCGCCCATCAGGGGCACAGGCGCGCGGTGAACTTTGCGAGCGGAAGGTTGGTCGAGGATGCCCAGTTGCAGTGCTGCGTAGCGTACCAGGGGCGTCCCGCCAATGGCGATAATCAAGGCGCTTGCCGCCATCAGGATAAAGGAGCTCATTCACTCACCAGGGACCGGCTTCAAAGCGGTTCACTCAAGAGAATCGACAAAAGATTGGATTGCGGGCTTCTCTCTGTCCGGGGCGAGGGCGAGAGCTGACTCTCCGAACAGGCGAGCCTGCTGGCTGTTGCCCAACTCAGTATGCACCTGGGCCAGCTGAAACGGAAAACGATAGTCGTGCGGCGCCAGTTCCATGAGGCGATGCAGGATACCGGCTGCCTCCAGCAACCGCCCATTCTCCACGTTCAACTCCGCAATCACGCTGTACGCGGCGATGATCTTATCCGTTTCTTCATGGCCGCTCTCTATCAGGGCGATGGCGCGTTCGGCCCACCGGGCCGCCTCTTCAGGGCGGTCCAGCAGGCGGGAAAGGACGACCAGATTGCGGGCGGCATTGAGGTCGGTGGGGTGTTTCTCAAAAGCCAGCGACATGGTTGCCAGCGCGCCCTCCAGGTCTCCGGCGCGGGACTGGGCCGCCCCTCTGTGTGTGAGCAAAGCCAGGCTATGAGGAAGTATTTCCAGGCCGCTTTCCAAGAGACGGGAGAGCTTATCCGACTCGTCCGTCCGGGTGTACAACTCGATCAGCTGAGCATAGGTATTTTCGAACCGGTCGTCAAGCGAAAGACTGTGCAATAGTGACATCTCCGCCTCTTCCTCACGGTCCATGGAGACCAGGACTTGCCCTTTCTCATTCCACAGATGGGCTGCATTGGGACTGAGTGAGAGCGCGGCGTCGTAGTGGCGCAAGCTCTTTTCCAGCGCCGGCAATTGCGCTAGCGGATCATCGGTGAGAATTGCCCAGTGACTGTAAAGACGGGCCAGGTTAGAAGTGTGATCCGTGTTCAGCGGATTTGCTTCCTGTGCGCGGAAAAGTACGGCCTCGGACGCGGAAAGGAGATCGTCCCGCCCCAAGAGCGCAATCTCCTCTGCGTTCAATTCGAGAACCTGCTGCAGGGTCGGGTCGGACGGGAATGATAGCGAGCCTTCTTTCGGCGCGTACGCCGCTCTTTCGAGGAGGCTGCGACCCAAAAAGAGCATATAGTAATCCTCTGACGGTCGGACTGCAAGCGCGCGGCGGTAGAGGTCGGAGCTCTCGACCCAAGCCCCTGCGGAATCGAAGTTCTGGCCCTGTTTGTAAAAGACGTCGGCCCGCACCTGTGCGATGTTTATGTTCGCGATAATGTAGAAGACGGCGGCAGACATGAGGACCCCTGCGCCTGCAGTAGCCAGGCCGCGCCCCAACCACGCACGGCGCGCATCCACCACTTCGCGCCGCGACAGAAACAGACCGGCAAGCAGACACCAGAGAACCACGATCCAGGTGTACAGGCTATAGTGGCCTGCAATCTGTTCCAGTTGCTCAGCGACGGTGCCCGTCCTTGCGCCGGGAAGCAGCCGGGCGGCGTGTATGACGCCATAGAGCAGCCAGCCTGCGAAGAGGACCAGGCCATAGAGAAGGGTTGTACGAACCGAGGCGAGGGCCGGCTCTGAATCCCTGCTGCGGGACGCTTCCTCCTTGCCCCGGCTTCCGATTGCAGCCTGCTTCCCTGCTTGCTTCCCGGCGCCCAGGCCGTGACGGCGCAGCAAAGCGGTGGCCGTGCCTAAGCCGGTTGCGATAAACCAGGTGAAAAATACCAGCCACAGTATGTCTGTCGACGCGACCCCGGCCCGGTCCTGAGGGGCCGCGCCCAGACCAGCGAACAGGACGGCGAGGGTGTTCGAAATTCCCTGGTAATTGATGGTAAAGAGAAAGACAATAGTCAGCATGACCAGAAGGTCAGGCAGAACTGTAGCCGGCAGATGGATGTTCCAACCTCTGCTGGATGACCGAGCCTGGCGACGGCCGCGCGCGGCCCTTCCTCGCGCGGCGGCCGGCCTGTTCCGTGCGCTCCGGTCTTCCCCGCCTTGCGGCGGCGCCTGGCCTGCAGAGAGCTGGTTGGGGGCGAAGGTTTCCGGGAGGAGCCAGTTCATTCCCACGGCCAGCAGCAGAGCCACAGTAGTCCAGAAATAGATGCGGGTGGCTGCGACGGCGATTCCAAGATGAATCTCGACATAGTGGGCGATGATTGCCGACAGGGAGGCGACCAGGAGAAGCTGGCGCGGGCGCTGCTCGACCCCGGCTGAGCTTTTCTGTTGCAGGAAGACGGCAACGGTGACATACGCGATCAGCCCCAGTATCATTCCGGTCGGCCAGTTTACACCTAGAAATCCGACGCTGACGCCGCGCAGTTGGAACAGGGCGCTAAGGAGGATACCCCCGCCTGCAAGCATGGAAAAGAATAGAATGGCGTCCCGGCGTGTACGGACCAGCCCAAGCCAGCGCATAGCCCAGAAGAAGATGGACAGGAAAAGGAGTGAATTGGCCAGAAAGCCAAGAACGCCGGTCATGGCCAGGCTGTCCCAGGTTTCGTTGTGCGCGCGGTCGGGGCTGGCGTTGCGGGACTCCAATTGGGCCAGTTCCGGCGGATAGAAGCGATTGAACGCCATCCAGAGTGTCTCCGGACCGTAGCCGATCAGGGGACGGATGAGATTTACGGGGTCGTCATCTCCTTCGGGATAGGTCAGCGGCTCGTGGGGGAAGACCAGTTCTGCGGTTCCCTCCCAGATCAATACGCGGACCCGCCCCGTGCCGGTCGCGCTATCCAGCATCGTCGTCAGGCGTCCCCAGTTCGGGACCTGTCGCAAAGAGCGGCCAATCGAGGTGGTATTCAGGACGATGAGCAGAACGAGCCCGACCAGGCCGAGCCCTGCCCAGGCGGCCGTCCAGGCGCGGTAGTTGCGGGGACGCATGGTGGTCAGGAGGAGCAGCACAAAGATGTACATGCCGCTGGCGAGGCCGAGCCAGGGGCCGCGGCTCTGCGACCAGAAGATGGCGAGCAGCTGAATGACGAGTACAAACAGATAGGCGCCGCCAGCCAGGACGCCGGCCCAGCTGTAGTCGGGGGTGGGGGCCGTCTGTTCGTCTTCGGGCGCAGAACCGGGCGCAGAACCGGGCACAGTACCGGGTGCAGAACCAGGCGTAGTATCGCCGCCCGGCCGCGGCCCGCCGGTTAACAGGAAACCGAAACAGGAGACCGCGCGTTCGAGCGTCAGAAAGAAGGCCATAATCAGATGCGCGGCGAGAAAGATTGGATTCCCCGCGTTGGCGGTAACGCGGCCGGTCACATCCTGGGCCCAGGGGAGAGGATCCTTGCCGAAATGTTGGAACACGCCGTAGACGGCGATGGGAAGGCTGGTGATGACAACTGTATGCTGAAGCCGGCGCAGCTGGGAGGGCTGCCGCAGGTGGGCTGCCGTGAGTAGAGCGATGATCAGATAGCTGGCGAAGGTGTAGGCGCCCTGCAGCCGGTGATAGGAGCCCCACCAGCTTACGGAGGGCGATATACTCAACAGAGTGCTTATGGCGTACGACAGCGCCAGCAGCACGAAAGGCAGCAGGAGCGGCTGTTTCCAGAGGCTGCCCGGCCTCCATTTGAACCCGGGTTGTGAACCTTCGCCGGCTGCAAGGGTCTGATTGCCTCCCGCCGGACCGCCTCCACCACGCGGTAGCCATATTCGACCGCCGTCCAGAATCTTTACAAGATAGGCCAGGAGCATGACCAGGGAGATGGAACGAACGAGGCTGATCTTGTCCGGCTCAAAGACGCGGCTGGAGTAGGTATTGAAGAAGAGCGGCGCGACGATCAGGGCGGCGAGCCAGCCGGCCTCGATGACGGATTCGCAGTAGTGCTGAATCTTCGTGTGTCGCATCTGAGGTTCAGGAGGTTGCTCGAAGAGCCGGTCTTTCTCTTCAGCTGCGGCTTTGGCCGTTTCGCCAGGCCTGGCTTAGCGCCGTAAAGGCAAGCGCCGGCTCATTTGGCCGCGTGTCATGAAACCTGCCGGTATTATATGTCAGGACCAGTTCCCGGCGGGCGCGGGTGATTCCGACATAGAGAAGGCGAAGGCGCTCGGCGGCAAATTCCCGGCGGGCCTCACGAGTTGCCTCGCCATGGACATATTCGTCGAGCGTCCCCATGTGAAGCTGCCTTGTCTGCTCCAGGGCTTCCTCGGTCAGATTGAGGCTGTCGCGAATGTATTTCGGCTCCCCCCGGTAGTACTCGTCGTCGCCGCCGCCCGGGAAGCTGTAGTTGCTGACGGAGGCCAGATGGACTCGATCCCATTCAAGTCCCTTGGCTGAGTGCATCGTTGCGATAGTCACCTTGCCTGCGGGTGGTTCGAAGCCGCGCGTTTCCTCGGTGAACCCCAGCAGTCGGCGCTTGTTGACGGCGGTCTCTTCCAGCTCTTTCGTCAACTCGAGTAGGCGCAGGCCGGGCCGCTCCCTGGCCCGATTTGCCAGCAGGATGGCGGCGCTGTGCGCCAGAGCGCGTTCAGGCGCTTCTGTGAACAGATCCTGGCCCAGAGTCAGGACCAGTTCGTCAACAGGCAGAACTGCGGCTGAACACCAGCGTCTCAGGTCCCGCCGGAACCGGTGGACGATGGGCCGAAAGCCATCATAATCGTCGAGCCAGCCCAGTTCCTGCATCCAGTCGTCGCCCGCGGCAGGGAAGATGAAACGTTCCGGCAGCCGCAGTTGGCCGAGCGCCTTGCCAAATAGAAATACTGGACGAGGCAGATCACTTTCCTCCGTATTCTCGCCGGAATCGGACTGGTCCGGGAGCCAGGATGGACGTCCCTCCCCAGTGTCAACCGGGGCTGACTCCACGTCTGTCTCTGCAGGACTGTACAGGCAGCTCCGCCGCGCCCACCAGACCTCGTTCCAAAGCAGACGCAGATGGGAGGGGTAGGCAGGCTGGCTGATGTACCGCATGGCTTTCACGAGCGCGTCTACGGCAATACGAGTTGTGCTGGTGGAACGGAGAAGCGAATCGTCAAATGGGAGAGAGGCCTCTTCGAAAGCCCTGCTGAACTCTGCGCCGCGCCGGTTGTCCGGGACGAGCACGGCGACCGTCTTCGCGGGGTGCTTTGGCAGCCAGCGCTGCAGACTGGTGATCAGGATGCGGACTTCATCGACGGGCGCAAGCGGACGGTCATAGAAGTAGACGGCCGGATTCCCCGGCTGCGGATTGCGCTGCGGGTCGTCTTCCCCGGTGGGCTGAATGTGCGGGGGCGAAAGCGCTTTGCCGGGCGGAAGCAGCGGATGCTCTTCAGCGCTCCAGTCGATCAGACCGTTGGCAAGACGGATGATCGGCAGTGCGCTGCGGCCCGAGTTGGGCAGCGGCAGCTTGACCACCGTCTCGCGATCCACGAATTGCCTGAGAAAGCGGGGATCGGCACTGGTGAAAGTGGTGTTAATGGCCTGATTGGGGTCCCCCACCCGGACCCAATTTCCATGCGAGGCCGTCAGGAGTGAAAGCATCTGCTCCTGGAGGGCGCTGCTGTCCTGGGCCTCGTCTTCGAGGACGAAGGGCCAGCGCCGTTGGAGGCGCGCCAGGAGGTTATCATCGGTTTCGAGCGCTTGAAGCGCAAGCAGGATCAGGTCGTCAAAATCGACGCCGCCGCGCACGCTCAGCCCGCGCTGATAGTCGCGGCAGACCTGGAGTCCGAAGGAGAGTAGGGGCCAGGCGCCGGACTGGCGCTGAAGGAGGTTTTCCAGTGCGCCGGCATCGGCGCGCAGCTCCTTCACGCGCCGAATAACCGCTTCTGCGACTTCCTGGGCAGTCTGGTTGAGCTGACGCGCCAAGTTGCGGGAACTGTGGAGGATTTCAGGCTTGATGTAACCGCCCAGAAAGTCGGGACTGGCCTGAAGGTAGTTGTCGACGGCCTGCCGCTTGATTTCCTGGCTCGTGCGGTCGTCGATGATGTCGAACTCTTCACCCAGGCCAACCAGACCGGGGCGCTCGCGCACGATGTCGTGGGCCAGGCTGTGAATTGTTCCCACGCGGAAGCCGCTGGGAAGCAGGCGACGGCTCTCGACGATGCGGCCGATGCTGTTTCGGAAATTCTCCGCCGCAGCGTTCGTAAATGTGACGACCAGGACTTCCCGATCATCTACAGGGCCTGAGGCTGCCAGCCTATGCACCAGTTTGGCGGCGAGCCGGCTCAGCGTGAAGGTTTTGCCGCTGCCGGGCACCGCGCTGATTCCGAGGCGGCCTCCCTCATACTTGAGGATCTCCTGTTGTGCAGGGCGCAGCGGCTGTTCAGCGGCCATGAAATCGTTGGCGGTTGCCGAGCGTTCGGACCGACAGCAGACGGGTTAGAGCACTTTCCCAGGGGTTGAATCGAGCCGTGGGTGGGCCGGGGAGGACTGGATGCACACTTCGAACTCAGGCCAGCGGTCCGAGCACTCTCAAAACGCCGACAAATTGCCCCTTGGCGTCCAGACTGGCGTGCGTGATCAGCGCCGGAGCCGACCGGCCGTCCTCCAGTTCAACCGTCATCTTACGATCCCGGTGAAGTTCGACCATCGTCCTGGTGGCATTCAGGTTGTTGGTATGGTAGTAGATTCGGATGCGGTCACCTTCCGGGTGATTGTCGCTTCCGAACTCTACGATCTTCACGTCGTCCAGCACAGCCACCGGCTCGGCTATTTGGTCCAGGTAGAGCATCGCTTTCATGCAAAGCCTTCCAGTTTCTGAGGTCGATTCGTTGCAACCGGCCTGCCCGGGCAGGCCCACGGACGGCGGCCGGCATTGCCCGGATTCCAATGTAGGAGCGACGCCTCTCGCTGCGCGCCGCAGCGAAGGGAACTGTCGCAAGCCTGTGGCATTCTAGCAGATTGCCGATGGCGAGAGCAAACTGTAAGCCCCGTTCCAGCCGCCCTGCAAGAGCCGGTCAGAGGCAGCCCCGACCTGGTTGGAAAAAGCAGAATTCTACAGTCTATGGCTGGCCGGCCGGCATCCAGGCCCGCGGGGCAATGCCTTCCAAGTGCGTCTTCACGTCGACAACTGCTGGCCGGCCGCAAGCGAAGGCGCGATCGAGGGCGCCTGCAAGCTCGCCTGGCTCGTTAACGGTAATGCCGAGAGCGCCGAACGACTCGGCAATCCTGGCAAAGTCGGCGTCTTCAAAGAGCCAGAGCTCGTCCGAACCTGCCGTCCTGCCACCGTAGGTCTGTTCTACCCCGCCCTGTTCCTGGTTGAGAGAGTGATTGTTGTTGACGACGGTTACGGTGTTGATGCCGCAGCGCGCTGCGGTTTCCAGTTCGGCAATGTGGTACCAGATGCCGCCATCGCCGGTAAAACAGAGGACGGGGCGGTCGGGCTGCGCGCACTTGGCGCCCATGGCTGCGGGAAGGCCCCAGCCCAGCGAACCGGAGCAGCGAATGAAGCTTTGGCCGGGATGTTTCAGGTCGAGCATCGTCCCGGTCCAGATTCCGGCGTGGCCGGTGTCGGAAACGAGAATGGCATCGGAGGGCAGGTAGTCGCTCAGTTCGCGGCAGAGGCGTTCCGGTCGCATCGGCAGGATTTCCGAGTTGACGTGATGCGCCGCGCCCGCTTTCCACTCCTGCACCAACTCCTGGACGCGGCCCACCCAGGCAGCGCGGCGTTCGCGCGGGCCGGCGCGATCGATCATGCGTCTCAGGCTGCTCTTGACATCGCCCTGGAGGCCGACCTGAACGGGGTAGTTGCGGCCGATCTCTTCGGGATTTATGTCAAGCTGGATGATGGGCGTGCCCTGGGGAGGAATCTGATAGGCGTTTGTCACCTGGCCGCCGGTGTGGCTGCCAATGAAGAAGACGAGGTCGGCTTCACACAGGGTCTGATTTGAACAGGCGCGGGAGTAGGAGCCGGGGACACCTACGGCCAGATCGTGATCGGGCGGGAACATCGTTTTGGCGTTCAGCGACGTGGCCACTGGGACCGAGAGCTTCTCCGCCAGTTCGATGAGTTCGGCGCGGGCGTCTGAGGCCAGGACACCGCCGCCGGCGACGATGACCGGGCGTTCCGCGCTATCCAGTAGCTGAAGGGCCGCGTCGATACCGGACGGTTCGGCCTCGGGCCGGAATGGTGGCAACCGGGTAAACGCCTCTTCAACGATGACTTCCAGGTCGGCCTCCGCTTCCACGACGCCCTGGCCGGCGATGCCTTCCAGGTCCAAGTGGGTGGGGCCGGGCGTGCCTGCAGTGGCGGCCCGGAATGCCTGGCGCAGGTAGACGGGCAGATGTTCGGGGGTCGAGACATAGGCGCTGTACTTCGATACAGCCGAGAAGGGATTGACGTGATCGACCTCCTGGTAGGCGTGGCGCTGCTGATTGACGAGTAGCTCCCTCCCCGTCAGCGCGACCACAGGAGAGCAGGCCAGATAGGCGTCTTGCAGGCCGGCCGCCAGATTGACGGCGCCGACGGCCTGGGCCATGCAGAGGCTTGGGGCGCGTTTGACGCGGGCGTAGGCGTCCGCCATGTAAGCTGCGGCCTTTTCTCCGTGGGTCTGCACGCGCTTGATCCCCAGTTTTTCCATTTCCATCAAGGCCCTGGGGCCGATGTAGGGCATGAAGAAGACGTGGGTGATTCCATATCCGTGAACCGTCTCGGCGATGAACCGACCACCGGTCATGCTGGGCATAGGGAGTTCTCCTGATGGGCGCGCAGTTGGCGGGGCAAGTGTGTTGTTTGGACTTGATATATTGATAGCATCAGTTGGATATCTTTGCAATCCGCGGTGGTAAGTGACTGCGGCGATTGAGTCCGCTGGCTATACGTGCTATGATCCGGGGAGCCATTCGGATTGCTACGGATCATAGGGGGCGCGACCCCCTTATGTCTGACAGTTGAACAGTTGCCGGTTGCTGCGCAGCCGGTGCCAAGGATTGAAAGGATTCAGGTGTGTCGAAGATTCTGAAAGTAGGTGTGGTGGGGGTCGGCGGGATTGCCAGGGCGCATATGCCCGGGTGGACCGCATCGGAGGATGCAGAGGTCGTCGCGGGAAGCGATATTTCTGCGGATGCCTTGGAAAGGTGGGGCGCGCTCTACGGCGTCAAGAAGCTGGCGAGCGATCCGGCAGAGCTGTTCAAGGACCCGGAGATCGACATCATCGATGTTTGCACGCCCAACCGGTACCATGCCCCGATTGCGATCGCGGCGCTGAACGCCGGCAAACACGTGCTTTGCGAAAAGCCGCTGGCGCCGACGCCTGGCGAGATACGGCAGATGATCGAGGCGCGCGACGGCGCCGGCAAGTTGCTGATGACAGCCCAGCATTTTCGCTTCAGAGGGGACTCCCAGGCACTGAAGGCGGAGGTGAGTACGGGGACGCTGGGTGAAATTTACCATGCCCGCAGCTGGATGCTGCGCCGGGGCTGGCTGCCGGTCCGGCCCGGCTTCATCTACAAGAAACACAGCGGCGGGGGTCCGACCATCGACGTCGGCGTCCACATCCTGGACTTGACCCTGTGGCTGATGGACAACCCCCAGCCGGTGGCGGTTTCCGGCGTGGCCAAGGCGCCTCTGGCCCTGCGAGAGGGGGCATTCAGCGCGTGGAAGCTGGCCCCAGTGCCCCAGGACATGGACGTGGAGGATTTCGCGGCGGCTTTTGTGCGCTTCGACAACGGCGCGACGCTTGTTCTGGAGACCAGCTGGCTGCTTCATCATGACACGCCGGGCGAGGACACGCAGATCTGGCTCTACGGCACGGAAGGCGGCTGCCACTGGCCCACTACGAAGATCCTCGAAACGAACTACGAAACCAAACAGTTCTCAAACCGATTTCTGCAACTGACCCAGGACAAGATGGAGCCGCACGCGTTGGAATGTGTTGAGTTTGCCAAGGCCGTCCAGGAGGGCGCTCCGTCGCCGGTTCCGGCTGAGCAGTCGCTGCAGGTGCAGGAGATTCTGGATGGCATCTACCGCAGCCAGGAAGAGGGCCGGGAGGTACGCGTAGGGCGAGGAGCGGAAGGCGAGTAGTGAGGGGAGAGGGGAGAAAAGAACTTGCGGTCGGGATGATCCCTGTCGCGAAGTGCGTATGGCTGCCGGGTCACGCGAAACTTTCTTCCGGGGGCTGCGTAGAATTGTTTAGTGAGTGCATCGAGCAGGGGAGACGGCGAACCGGCCGCTGCCCAAGATCCCAAGGAGTCAGCCATGAATGAGAATATGCCGAGCGAGCCCGAACAGGCAGTGGGGCCGGAAGATCAGGATGTTAAGGCGCCCGAGGCCGAGCAGCCGGCGGAGGAGATAGCCGTGCCGGTAGAGACGATCAAGAGTGAGCAGTCTTCCGGAGCGGAGGAGAACCGGGACACGTTTCTATTCCGTCACCCCGAAGACAAGAGGGTTGGCGGGATTTGCGGCGGCATGGGTGACTATTTCGGGATCGACCCGGTGCTTGTACGTATCATGTGGGTGGTCTTGACGCTGGGGACGGCCGGCACCGGCCTGCTGGCCTACGCCGCGCTGTGGCTCCTGCTTCCCGTTGGTACTGCGAAAGCGGGTCAGCATGCGCCGGCGGCGCTGGAGTTGAACGAACGCAACGTAGGGCGGGCAGGACTTCTGCTGGTGTTGTTCGGCGTGGTCTGGCTGCTGGCGAACCTGGGCATTCTGCCGGCCCTGTGGCACGTCTTCTGGGGCGTGATGGGGCTGGTCTTCTGGCCGGCGCTGCTGATCGGCGCCGGTTTCCTATTGCTGAAGAACCAGAAAACGTGGCGCGGCCGTTTCTTCAATGCCCGCGCGAGGGTACGGGAGAGCAAGACGCGGGCCGCATCCAGTTTGAACCGCGAATCGGCCAAAGAAGGACTGCGCCGCGTCAAGTCGAGCATTCCGCTGAAGCGCAGCCGGGAGGACCGCATGTTTTTCGGCGTGTGCGGCGGCATCGGCAAGGCGATCGGGCTGGACGCCAACCTGGTGCGGCTGATCTGGGTTGCCTTCGCGATCGGGAGCGTGGGGACAGGCGTTCTGGTATACGTGCTGACAGGTCTGCTGCTGCCGGAAGCAAAAGAGAGTGTGAAGCCGGTGCGGATACAGGAGCCCCAGGACGTAACGGTCATAGACGGGACGGTTGGCTGAGACCGGGGCGCGAGAAGCTCGCCTTTATCGGGGCAGCGACTACGCGCGGTAAGAAGAACTTCAGAGCAGGCAGGGAGCGCGAAAGTTGGGCAAGTCTGAGAACTTTGTTATCGGTTTCGTTCTGGGCGCTGCAGTTGGCGCCGCGGTGGCCTACATTTTCGGGCCATCGCGAGCCACTACCTTCGACGCCAGGTTCCAGTCACGCTGGGACCGGGCGCTTGCCGAGGGGAAAGAGGCTGAGCTGAAGCGGAAGGCAGAGTTGGAGGAGGAGCTGGCCGAGACGAAGCGGCGGAACACGCCAGGACAGAGGGGTTGAGCAGTGGCGAATAACATAACTGGCACAGGAATACGCGTGCGGTAATTGTCTGACGCGCCTGCCAGCGCAACCTGCAATTTAGTGTAGATCAAGCCAATTGGATCGCCGGCAAGCGGCCGTCACCCCACAGGGTGGCGGTTTTCTTTTGCTCGGCATTGATCGGGACGGGAGTATTTGCAGGTATGTCAGTGTAAGGTGAGCCGCCTAGCTTTGGCAGGATGGGCAGAAGTGGGTGCTGCGCTGGGCCAGGACGGTGCGGGTGACGGGCGCCCCGCAATGGAAGCAGGGCTCGCCGCCGCGGCGGAAGACCTGGAACTGTTCCTGAAATCCGCCCTTTGCTCCCGTAGGCGGAGCATAGTTTTGCAGCGAACTACCCTGGGCCTCGATCCCCGCGAGAAGCACTTTTCGCAGAGCCAGGTGAAGACGCTCTATCTCCTCGAAGTCCAGAGAGCCTCCGGCGCGGCGCGGGTCGATCCCGGCGTGGAAGAGCGATTCATCGGCGTAGATGTTGCCCACCCCGGCAAGCACGGTCTGATTGAGCAGGAGCGCTTTGACATTCGCTTTGCGTCCCGCCAGGTTGTCGGCCAGAACCCGGGGGAGAAAGGCTTCCTCCAGCGGTTCGGGACCCAGCTTTCCGACAACGCTCGCCTCATCCTCGACTAACCAGATTCGCCCGAACTTGCGCATGTCGCGGTACCTCAGTTCTTCTCCCGTATCCAGCGCGAGCAGAACGTGGGTGTGCTTGTCTGCGGGGTTCGCCGCCGCCCCTGGGTCCGACGGCGGGGGCGGGTGAAGACGCAGTTCACCGGTCATGCGCAGGTGGACGATAAGCGTTTCTCCGCTGTCCAGACCGAGCAGAATGTACTTGCCGCGCCGTCCAAAGGAAGCAAAACGCCGCCCGCGGACCAGGTCCGTAAAACGGGCGGCATCGGGGACCGCGATTGTGCGGGGCCAGCGCACCTCTGCCTTGAGGACAGTCTTTCCCTTCAGCAGAGGTTCGAGCGTCCGTACATAGGTCTCAACTTCGGGGAGTTCAGGCACGGCCCCGTCCGGTCCTGGCCCGGCTAAGCAGCCAGAGCACGATCACGGCGAGGACAAGAAGGATTCGGGCATACCTGAAGACAGTAACCCAAGGTTGCCCGGACGGAGCCGCGCTCTCGCTTGCGGTAAGTTGCCGCTGGCTCGATTCGACAGCCGGGGAACTCGTCTCCGGCTGCACGGGCGCGGCGGCGACCGGCTCCTGCTCCGAGCCGGCGGCGCTCTGCTCTTCTTCTCCGGCAGCCATCACGCCGAAGACGGGTTCGTCGTCCTCCTGCCCGGCCCCTTCATCTGCGGTCTCTTGCGAACTTCCGGCGCCGGAACCAGGTTGTCCTGACACCTGCCCTGACAGGGCGCCGCCAACCGCAGTCACCTGAGCCTGCGGCGCCGAGGGGGCGCTGGAGATCTGCGCGCTTTCGCCGGTGGGCGGCCCAAACGGGTTCCGTTGCAACTGAAATTCTGCGACAAAGACCACCAGCAGAAGGACTGCGGCCAGCGCGGCTGCGTTGCGCAGCGCCAGATCGCCGCCATTCAGGAATCTCAGAAACCGCTGCCAGGCCGTGTCTTCAGGATCTTCGACCTGACGGGGAGGCGGCGCCTCAACTTTGGCCAGGCTGCGGCGCTCTTGCAGCACGTCCGCGACCTGATCTTCGGTCAGAGTAAACGAACGGGGGAGGGGCACAGGTGGCATATCCTGCAACAGCTGGACGGTCTGGCGCAGCGTATTCACTTCCCAGGCGACCTGCTCGCTGGCCGCCATGGCAGCTTCGACGCGCTGACGTTCTTCGGTTGAAACATCACCGTCTACGTAAGCCGCAACCAGATCTTCATCGACCGAATTCAGGTTTTGAGGATCCATAGTTCGTTTGCTCTTTTTGCCGACGTCCCGGCCATAATGACCTGTTTGTCTGTCACCGGTTAACCGCCATTTCCTGAAGGAATCTGCGCTTTCACAATTACGGTTTGCAGCTACAGATTGCAACTACAGTGTGCAACTACAGATTGCAATCGGCAGAGGGTAGAGTTCACCCCCTACTCCAATGAATGACGATAGACCGAAGGCAAAAGTTCCGCGTTCTTGCTCAAATAGTCGCGCACCCTGCCGCGCGCACGATTTATTCTGGATTTGACCGTACCCACGGCAGCGCTGGTGATCTCCGCGATCTCCTCATATGCGTAGCCTTCCACATCACGCAGTACGATGGCCGTGCGCAGGACCTCCGGCAGTGAGGTGATAGCCGAGCCGATAAGCGCCTGAAGCTCCCGCCGTTCGGCGTACTCCTGGGGAGATTCGCTGCGGTCGGTCAGGACAGTGACATACTCTTCTTCCACGGGCATGTCATCGAGGCTCTCGGTGCGCTTTCGCTGCCGGCTGCGCAGATGATCGTAGCAGGTATTGACGACGATACGCATCAGCCAGCTCTTGAAGCTGCCGCCGCGATAGTTTTCAAGCGCCCGAAAGGCCTTTATGAAGCTGTCCTGCAAGGCGTCTGCGGCTGAATCGGGGTCGTCAAGCAGGCGATAGGCGACACCGTAGGCAAGACCCTGGTATTCGATAACCAGCTGGTTGAACGCTTCCAACTCTCCCTGCAGTGAGCGTTCTATCAGATTGTCCTGGTCCATGAACAGTTTGCGTAGAGGCAGATGCGAACAGATTTCCAGGGAGGAAAGCAAGCGCATTTGCCGGCTATTTGACTGAAATCGGCCCTAACCGCTATAATTTTGCCAGGCCGAAGTGGCGGAACAGGCAGACGCGCACGACTCAAACTCGTGTGGGGAAACCCGTGTGGGTTCGACTCCCACCTTCGGCACCAGATTTTGGCAGGCATTCCCCGCTCGAACAGAGCAGGATTCAGGCAGAAAATCCCCCTGTAAGCCAAGAAAAAGGCGGGCCCATCGTGGGGAGAACACGGTTTCTCTGACGGTCTGCGCAAGAGGCAGACCGTTTTGCATACCATCGCTACCCACAGTGCATCCCTGTTGCTTTTCATTATATCAGGCGCGTGGCCGTTTCTCCATTATGCCCAAAGCATCCTGCGATTGCCATTGAGCAGTCTTGAAGACTGGAAAGGCGATTGGAGTTCGTTTGGTCATTCTGGCACAATAAAGGTTGTCTTTGCCTGCACCGCCGTGCTTGAAAGGAGTGAGCATGTCTGTCGAATTCTTGCGCGCAACGCCTCTTTTTCACGATTTGTCAGAAACAGAGCTGGAAGAGATCGTGTCGATACTGCGCGAAGAGAGTCAGCCGGGCGGGGCTACCATCTTTCGCAGTGACGAGAACTGCAGTGACCTTTACCTGATTCGGAGCGGTTTTGTCCGGCTGTTTGATTCATACGGCTCAGTTCTGGCGACGCTCGGCCCGGGCAGTTTGCTGGGCGAAGCCGAGTTTTTGCGAGGTCTGGCCCACAACACGAGCGCGGTGGCGGCCTCGGATGTTCATTTGTGGGCCTTGCCGGACGCAGAACTGCGACAACTCCTGCAGAGGCAGAACAGCATTGGAATCAAGCTCAGCCAGAATTTCGGCGAGCAGATTTCGCAGTTGGAAGACTACCTGGTAGAACAGCTCGTCAGAACGCGGGCGCTGGGTGGACTTCCTCACCGGGTGATCGGGCCCATGGCGCGAAGTATGCAGCCCCGCCAGCTGCAGAGAGGCAGTTTCCTCTATCAGACCGGACAGCAGGCAGAGGCGCTCTACCTGTTGGAGAGAGGCGCGCTGGAGTTGCAGCCTTCGCCTACGCCGGAGGAGCCAAGCCCGACGGCAAGTATGATTGAACCGGGAAATCTGTTCGGCGTTCTGCCGCTGTTGACGAATAAGGCGTATGACGCTAGCGCGTTTTCGGTAGACGATTGCCTGATCTGGTCATTGCCCGCGGCTACCTTTCACAGCTTGAGCAGCCAGTATCCGCACCTGCGCCGGGCGCTGGGCCGACACAGCCGCAGCCGCCTCAGCCTGATCGACCAGACCCAGGCGGTCGTCCGGCTGGCTCAGACGCCGCTTTTTGGCAAGCTGGAACCCTCCAATTTGCACGCCGTTGCCCAGAGGCTTGTACTCCAGCATGTCCCGTCAGGCGAGTCGATCTACCGGCTCGGAGAAAGCAGTGACGCCCTGTTTCTGGTCGATGACGGCGAGGTGGAACTGACTGCAGAAAATGAGAGCGGCGTACTACAGGAGCTGGCCCGCGTTGACGTAGGCAGCTATTTTGGCGCCATGGGCCTGCTGACGGGCGAGGACCGAACGGAAAATGCCACCGCCATTCGCAACACGAATCTCTGGGTCCTTTACCGATCGGATCTTGAAGAGCTGGTGGGGCGGCTTCCTGACATCGGAGAGGCGCTCGACCAGGCCGCCGGGGCGCGTTCTGACTCGCGGCCTGAAACAGCCAATGGGGGCGTGACTGCGGAGAGGCTGCGGCGCTTCCCCCTGCTGGCCAACCTCGACATCAATGAGCTAAGGGAAGTGGCGCGCCACTTGAAACAGGCCCATTTGAGGCCGGGTGAGCAGGTATTCCGGGCCGGGGCGCCCAGCGATGCGCTCTACTTCATTGAGCGGGGGGTAGTCCGACTTCAGCTGTTGAACGGCGCCGGCAGCTGGACCCGCGGTGAGGGAGAGGTCTTTGGGGAAAAGGCCATATTGTCGGACGAGCCATACGGCCAGAGCGCCTTCGCCGAGACCGACGCAGACCTGCTCTACGTTGAATACCCCGGGCTGGCGTTTCTCAAATCGCGATTGCCCTCGGTTGCCACCGACCTGCATCGCATACTGAGCCAGCCTGCCGGGCGTGAGGAGGTCTATGCGGAGCCGCCGCCCCGGCCAGGCATCGAACCTTCGATGGAAGCGCCGCAAGATTTTGCGCCGGGACGACCTGAGCCGAACCCGGCCGGTGACTTTCCACCCCCTGCCGGTCGACCTTATCCGGACGGCGGAGGCTGGTTCAGCAATCTGAGCGGTTGGGGGAAAATCCGACTGGCGCTTGTCATCCTGTTGCTTGGCTACCTCGGCATCGTGGTCGCGCCCAGTCTGCTTGGCATCAGCTTCTGACCGGTCCCGGCGGCCTGTTCACCATCCCTTAGCCAGCACCGGCCACTCCAGCTCAACTTCGCCCTTTCTGTGTCCGACAATGCGGGGGAAGAGATTGTTGGAGACGCAACAGTGGTTGACGAGGACGCTGACCCGTTCCCCTATCTCCGGCTTGCGGTCACAGCGCGACACATCCACGTGGCCGTGTTCCTCTGAAAGTTTGAATACCTCCGCATGTGGGTACTCCAGTATCAGGCCGTGCCCGGAAGACTTGCGGGCGCCGTCTGCGGCGAGCGATTTGCTGCCTGAATCAAGGACGACCCTGTCGCCGGTCGGGCGGCTGACGACGGTGGCCAAGACCGTGTAGGAGCAGTCTTCGATCGTCATGGCGCCCGCATCGACCAGGTTGCGGTCGCCGTAGACGTACATGCCGGCCCGGTGTTCGGTCATTTCGGTGAACTCGTGTGCCTGCCACATGACGAACGAACTGCCGCCGCTGACCCGCTCGGCGGACAGACCGTCCTGGGCAAGCAGCATCTTCGCCTCTCCCATGAAGGCGTTCGATTCGGGGTTTGAGGGGTAGACCATCAGCCCGCCGAAGTGTAGATGCGACGCGCCGTCGATCTCCCGGGCCAGTTCACGGACGCCTTCCGGCGTCGTCACACCGCAGCGTTCGTAGCCGCCATCCATTTCAATGAGGACGGGGAGGACCGTGCCTTCTTGGGCAGCGACTTCCGCGTATCCGGCTACAGTGCGGGCGGAGTCCGCCGTCACGCTCATCTGCGCGCGCCGCGACAGGAGCATGAGACGTCTGAGTTTCGTCTTGCTGAGCAGATTGTAGGGGAGAAAGATATCTCTGATCCCCGAACTGCACATAACCTCCGCCTCGCTGAGGGTTTGGCAAGTGATGCCGACCGCGCCGGCCTCCATCTGCATGTGGGCGATTGCGGGGATGCGGTGGGTCTTGATATGGGGACGGTTGTCTATGTCGTGGCTGGCGAGATAGCTCTGAAGGCGCTCGATGTTGGCGGCGAGGCGGTCCAGGTCGACGACCCCTATGGGTGTATCCAGTTCCTCGATATGCATGACGTTACCTCGATGGCAGGAATAGGAGCACGATCAGGATGACTTCGATCGCATTGGTTACGAGGCCGAGCCCGTAGTCAAGGGGTTGCGGGAAATGGCAAAGTAACCGACGAACGTTACGGCCGTAAAGGCCATTTATTATCATGGCATAAAGCTGCGTTTCTTACAACGCCGTTTTTTGTTTTTGGTTTTTAGTACGGCGGCGGTTCAGGGGGCGGAAGGGCAGTTTTTGGTTTTTGGTTTTCAGTTTTTAGTGCGGCGGCGACTTAGGGGGCAGGGGTTGGATGGGTTTCTTGGGGGCGCTGTACGAGAGATTACGAGAGATTGGGGGGCGTTGAGGGGGGGAGGGCGAGGGGAGGGCTGGTTGGCGGCGTTTGGGGGGGTGGGGCGGGGATGACGGGGGGTTTTGGGCGGGGGATTGGGGGCGCGAGGGGGGTTTTGGGGCGGTTTTGGGGGAGATTGGGGTGGATTTGCGGTTTTGGGGGCGGGCGGCGGGTAGGGGTATACAGCGGCTGGCCGGTGGGCGCAGGTTGTGTTTATATATTATTTGTTTGTGCCCTGTCTGTGCCCACTATTGCGGCGGATGCTGCGGCGGCAGGGGACAGGGCTGGCAGCTAAGGACTGACAGCTAAGATTTGTCAGCTTGCCCTGCGGCCTTGAGACGGGCTTCAAAGTATGCCCGGTCTCTCGCCTCCTTTTCCTGCGCTGCCTTCCTGCGTTTGTACTCTTCCATCTCAGAGGTCTCTTCAATCCTGTGATGCACCTCTTTGATATATTCGAGCTGCTCCGCCAGCGCTTCGTGCGGGTCGTTGAGGCAGTAGTGGTAGTTGTCGCGCGTGGGGCTGACCATCACGCAGGCCGGGAGTTTGGTGAATGCCCGACCGGACAGGGGGTCGAACGGGGCCTCGGCGCTCTGCTGCGCCATCTGGGACTGCGTGTCTTCGATATCCAGTTGCAGATCATTCAACATGTTGGTGAACACGGGAAGATCGGGAATCTCGGGAACGTCAGGCCCATCGATCTGGAATTGAACCAGAGTGTCCTCTATTCCTTCCAACATCTTCTGCCTGCTTTCGAAGTAAAGGTGGCCGAAGCGGGTCTGTCCTTTTTTGTTGAGGAGCACCTGGGGGGGCTGGCCGGGGCCGGCCGGTTCGGTGAAGCGGGCATAGCCCTGTTCGACGAGGGCCTCGGCGCGGCGGCGCTCGAGCTGGGCATAGATGCGGTCGGCCTCTTCGAGGA